>NZ_NOZR01000017.1 GCF_002250655.1 Mycolicibacterium sphagni | reverse complement strand
CCGACACCCCCGCCACCGCCCATCCCACCGCTGCCGCCATTGGTGCCATTTGTGCCATCCGCGCCGGCAATGGTGGCGTCCGCTCCATCAGCGCCCTTGCCGCCGGCACCGCCCGCGCCTCCGTCGCCGCCGTTGCCGCCCACACCACCGAGGCCCAGGATCCAGCTGCCGTTACCGCCGATACCCCCGGCACCGCCGAGCCCGCCGTCGTCTCCGCCGCCGCCATCCTGGCCCGGGCCGATATCTTTTCCGTCTTTGCCCTTTTTCCCGTCCTTGCCGTCGCCACCCTGGCCACCGGCACCGCCGTTGCCCCACAGGGCAAATCGCGAGGCGTCGCCGCCGTTCCCGCCGGCGCCACCCGCACCTTTGTTGCCGGCCGCGTCGGTCCCTTTGCCACCTTTGCCGCCGGCGCCACCGTCACCGGCGAGGAGGCCTCCGCGCCCACCGTCGCCGCCTACCCCACCGGAACCGCCCTTGCCGCCCGCGCCGCCGGTCCCGAGAAGAACTGCCGCGCCACCGTTGCCTCCCGCACCCTCGGTATCACCACCCTTGCCACCCACACCGCCGTCGCCGTACAACAGACCGCCCTGGCCACCTTGGCCTCCCGCGGCCACTCCGTGTCCCGCACCACCAGCACCACCGGTGCCGACCAGCCCGGCGTTGCCGCCATCGCCGCCGGCACAGTTCGATGAGCAGTCGGTGGGCGCATCGCCGCCAGCACCCGCGGTGCCCCCGAAAAGCCCTGCGCTCCCGCCACTCCCACCGTTCCACCCGTTACCGCCTGATCCGAGAAGCAGACCAGCGGTCCCGCCGTTGCATGCCGCCGTCCCGGTGCAACGATCAGCGTTGTAGCTGTAGCCATTGCCGATCAAAATGCCGCCATTGGGATGCTCAGCGGTGCCGTTGGAGATGAGCGCGGAGAGCACACCGCCCGGGGTCCACGTCGTGATCGCAGACTTGGACGCGGGGCGCACAGTCGGCACTGACGGCTTCGGCGTCTTCGGGCTGGACTTGCCGATCGAACTTGAATGTTGCGTCCCCGACGACCCAGTATCTGCCTGTGCCGGAGCTGAATTCACAAGCGCCGCACCAAAGGACAATGCCAGGACGCCCGCGCCGAGCCAAGCGTAGGGCTGAAGGCGCCGCCGGGTTATGCCACCTGCGGTCACGGGATCAGGCCCAGCGTGCCGTCGGCCATGTTGTAGACGACATTGTTCTGGACGAACAGCGCGATCCCGCTGTTGAGGTAGTAGACCTCCTTGTCCGAAGTGCCGTTCTGGACCCCCACCACGCCGTTGCTGGCGTGTTGTTTGTCGTCGTTGGTGGTCAAGTTAAGGAAGCTCACCGATGATCCGCTGGTGGTGGTGCCCGTCAACGAGAAGTTCAGGCCGCTGTCGAGCACATGGCCGTCGGTGATGCCCGCGTAGGTGATGGCATCGGACTGTGAGCTCCGATCCGTGTTGTGCAGCGTCGTGTCGGCACCCGTATCGGGTGTGATCCCGACTTCGCTGTTCGAAATCAACGTATCTGCACCAACGGTGATATTGATCGCGGCGAGGAACAGCTGGGGCGCGAAGTAGCGAGTGCCGCTGTGGGGGTTGGTGGCACCACCCGGGGCGGATGGATCAGGCACCATCGCGAAGTACTGGCCGGCCGGGTCCTCGGTGTCGGCGTCGGTCAGGCCGATCTGGAGCCATGACTGCCCGCCGGCGTCGACATCGATGCGGTAGCCGGCCGTCAGGCCCTTGGCGAAGGTCAATTCGTTGAGCACGTTGGAGATCCCGTTCGCCTCGTAGCTCGGGGCTGCGCCGAAATCACCGTAGAACTGGCCGTCGACGGGCGCAGTGCCATCGACGGGCCCGTCCGCGTTCCAGAGCGTGTCTTTGCCGTCGGTGATGCTGTTCATCTGACCGACCTCGACCCGGCCGGTGGTCAGCAGGGCGGTGGTGCTGGCCGCCGACGAGTAGAACGACACCGTGGTGGTCGCCTCAACACCTCCGTAATTCAGCCCGCTGTCGAACGACTTACTGATGGGGGCACCGGTAGTGACGCCGGATGTCCCCCACCACGGTGAGGCGGTCGGGTCATTGGACGCATAGGCGGCGTGGAAACCGGCTGCCCCGGTGTCGAACTCGAAGAACTGCGGGATCGGGTTCCCGGAACCCAGCGTGGCCCAGATTCCGAGCCGTTGGACGGTCGTCCCTGAACAGCTCCCGTCGGTCACGGTGCCGAAGCAGACGTTGACGAGCGTGAGCGGAACCATGATGGGCGCGGTGACCACGCCGACGGTGGCCGGGAACAGCGTGCGGCGAACTGCCCACACCGCTCCCTGAAGCGCGTCGGTGATCGGGTTGGCGGGAAAGCCGGCCAGGAAGTTGGCTGCGCTCTCCAGGAACAGTTGGAGGCCGACGCCGATCGGCGACGTGGCGAGCGTGGCCGGAGCTGTAATGGTTGCCGCTGTCGCACGCGCAACCGGAAGGCTCAGCTGTCGGCCGCTCTGCGCGGCGGAGAGCGCGGATACCGCCGCGGTGCGGGCTTTTGACACTTCTAGGGCGCGCACCGTCGGAGACAGGACAGCTCGATCGCTTTGCTTCGGCTGCAGGGAGTGAACCGCGTTGGCATGGCCCCGCCCCGAACCCGCCGAACCCGCCGAGGCCGATCCGCCGGTGCCGTCATCGGCGATGGCGGTTCCCGGCGCCGCGACCAACGCGAGCCCGATGCCCGCCGCCGCGGCGGACATCTGCAGCCAACGAACCACGGGCACGCTACGCCGGCGAATCTGTCGGCCTCTACTTTTCCTGCCGTGCTTTGTACGCGACATGTATCCTCAACCCGCCGTACACCCTGGCCCACGCCAATTTCAGCCCAGTTCTAGCACGCGCGAGCTTTGCTCGCGGCTATCTCAGCGGCAGTTTCAGCGAGAATTCAGCGACCCGTTCACGATCGCGCGGAAGGAGCTCGGCTCACACAGCGACGTCGAGGCGGGCCATCCCCCGCAGCGTGACGTGCGGCTTGTAGACCGGTTCCCCGGCCAGCCGGGCATTCGGAAAGCGTTTGGTCACCGCGGATAACGCCACCATGGCCTCCATCCGCGCCAGCGGGGCGCCAAGGCAGAAGTGTGGACCATGCCCGAACGCCAGGTGACGGATCTGGCCGCGGGTCGGGTCGAAGACATCGGGCCGTTCGGTGGTCGCGGGATCGCGGTGCGCGGCAGCCAGCAGCAGCATCATGATGTCGCCCTTCGGGATTCGCAGGTCCCCGATCGTCATGTCCGCGCCGGCGACCCGACTGGCCAACTGCACGGGCGGGTCGTAGCGCAGCGTCTCCTCGATGATGGCGGGTGCCAGGCCGGGATCAGCGCTCAGCGCCGTCCAGTGCTCGTGGTTGCGCAGCATGGCCAGGATGCCGTTGGCAATCAGGTTCACCGTCGTCTCGTGGCCGGCGATCAGTAGCAGATTGCAGGTGGCGACGATCTCGTCTTCGGTCAGCTGGTCACCGGATTCCTCGACGGAGATCAGGGCCGACATCAGATCGTCGGCCGGCTGCGCGCGCCTGCGCTCGAGCAGCTCGCGCAGATACCCCCGCAGCCACAGCCCGGCCCGCATTCGTTCCTCCAGACCCTGCGTTTCGCCGGTAAAGGTGACGAAAGGGTCCAGTCCTTGGGCCAGAACCGTTGATGCCGAACTGAATTGAGGCTCGTCTTCGATCGGCACGCCCAGCAACCGGCAGATCACCGCCACCGGCAGCGGGTGGGCCAAACTCTCGATGACGTCGAACTGGCCGGTCTCGGGAATGTTGTCCAGCAGACCGTCGACCAAGCCGCTGATGTCGGGCTCCAGCGCCTTGACCACCTTGGGTGAGAACGCCTTGCTGACCAGCTTGCGCAGCCGGGTGTGGTCCGGCGGGTCGAGAAACAGGAAGCCGGGAGGCCCGAAGGGTCTGACTGCTTCCCCGGCAGCGACGGCCTGCTGGGCCGAAGTCGACTTCATCCGGTCGCTGCACGAGTCGGGGTGGCGCAGCACCTCGTCGCACTCGGTGAAGCCGGACAGCACGTGCAATGTGGATTCGGGCATCTGCATCGGGCCGCTGTCGAGAATCTGCCGGTACACCGGGTACGGGTTGGCCCGGCTCGCGGGATCGAGCAGTTTCAACAGCAGCTCTTGCGGCTCCGCTGGAGCAGTCATCTCCCTATTGTGCACGCGTCGAAGAGCCGTAGTAGTTGCCGAGGACGTGCTCGCGCAGTTCGTCGAACTCGCCGGCGACGATCGCGGCGCGGATCTGATCGACCAGGCGGATGACGAACCGCTCGTTGTGGATCGTGCACAACGTCGCGGACAGGATCTCCTTGGCCTTGAACAGATGGTGCAGGTAGGCCCGGGTGTAGTGGCCGCAGGTATAGCAGTCGCAGTCGGCGTCGATCGGGGTGAAGTCACGGCGGTAACGCGCGCCGGTGATATTGAACCGGCCCGCCGGGGAGTACACCGCCGCATTGCGCGCCACCCGCGACGGCGATACGCAGTCGAACGTGTCGGCTCCGGCGGCGACGGCGGCGAACAGGTCGTCGGGCTCGCTGATCCCGAGCAGGTGGCGCGGTTTGTCGTCGGGCAGCTCGTCGGTGCACCAGCCGACGATCGTGGCCAGGTTCTGCTTCTCCAGCGCTCCCCCGATGCCGTACCCGTCGAAGCCGCGCCCCTCGGCGTCGACAATGCCCGCCAGGTCCCGCGACGCCTGGCGGCGCAGGTCCTCGTACTGCGCGCCCTGCACCACACCGAACAGCGCCTGCGCGGGCCGCTCCGGGCGCTCGGCGGTGAGCCGGCGGTGCTCGGTCAGGCAGCGCACCGCCCACGCCTGCGTGCGAGCCACCGATTCCTCTTGGTAGCCACGGGTATTCACCAACGTCGTCAGCTCGTCGAAGGCGAAGATGATGTCGGCGCCGATCTTGTGCTGTATCTGCATCGACACCTCGGGGGTGAACCGGTGCGTGGACCCGTCGAGATGCGAGATGAAGGTCACCCCGTCGTCGTCGACATGAGCCAGCCGCTGCTTGCCCTCGGCGATGACGTCGTCGGCCTGCACCCGGTTGGCGTCCATCGACAGCACCTTGCGGAATCCCGCACCCAACGAGAGCACCTGGAAGCCACCGCTATCGGTGAACGTCGGCCCCGGCCAGTTCATGAACACGCCCAGGCCCCCGGCCTCGTCGACGATGTCGGGGCCGGGCTGCAGATAGAGGTGGTAGGCATTGGCGAGCACCGCCTGCGCGCCGAGCTCACGCATCGTTTCGGGAAGGACAGCCTTGACCGAAGCCTTGGTGCCCACCGCGACGAACGCCGGGGTGTGGATGTCGCCGTGCGGGGTGCGGATCACCCCGGTGCGCCCACGACGGCCGGGCAGTTCGGCGTCGACGGTGAAGAAGGGCACGGACGTATCTAACCAGCGCTCTCGTCCAGGAACCGCACCATGTGACCGGCGAGCTCCACCGAACAGGGTCACGTGACGCAGATCGAGGATGCCCGGCGGCGACCACAACCGGAATCATCGTGCGGTACAAAAACGACCACGACGGTTCGCCGTGCAGCAGCAGAATCGGCTCGGCATGAGCGGGGCCGTCTTCGACCCGGGCAACCCGGAGACGACCACCCTCGCCGTCGTCGAGCTCGCAATAATGCGGCGAATAAGGAAAATTCGGGATTTCACTAAATCGCTCGTCCGGTGTGCGCGACGCCTGCATAGCGGTGAACACACCGATTTCGACTGCGCTGGCCGGGATTTGCCCGCTACCAGCGTAGATTTCTTCTAAATGGCTGGGCGGGAAATATTTCTCCCATTACTGCCACCAGCGACATTTCGCGACACATACTTCATTCGAAGATCCGTCAACGACGGATCACGTCTACCAAAGGAGACATCGGTGAAGCGTGGATTGGTGGTCACTGTAGCCGGCGCCGCAATCGTGGTGGCCGGCTTGGCCGGGTGTTCCAAGAGCAACAACAATTCGACGGCGTCATCGACGTCGACCGCGCAAGCTACGACTTCGGCATCCGCGTCAACCAGCGCAGCCGCCCCCAGCGCAACTTCAGGCGCCGGCAGTGCCAAGGTCACGATCGATGGCCAGCCGCAGAACATCCAGGGTCAGGTCGTCTGCGCGACCGCAGGCGGCAACCTCAACATCGCGATCGGTGAGGCGATGACTGGTATCGCCGCCGTGCTGTCAGCGGATGCCTCCACGGTGCAGTCCGTCGGGCTGGGCAACGTCAACGGCGTGACGCTCGGCTACACGGCCGGCGTGCCTGGTGGCGCCAACGCCACCGCCACCAAGGACGGCAACACTTACAAGATCAGCGGAACCGCAACGGGTGTGGACATGGCCAACCCGATGCAGCCGGTGACGAAGCCCTTCGAAATCCAGGTCACCTGCCCCTAGGTCGGGGGACAACTGGAGCGGCGGCGCCCTGAGGGGTCGCCGCCGCTTCTTGGTGTCGGACACGCCTTGCGGCTAGACCCCGACCGCCTCTTCGAGCCCGGTCAGCGAGTCTTCGAGGTGACCCAGCAGGCGCTGCAGATGCGGGATGCTGCGCCGGCAGCCCACCAACCCGAAATCGAGATTGTCGGCGTTGTTGGACAGCGTGATGTTGAGCGCCTGGCCGTCCAGCGCGATCGACAGGGGGTAATTGCCGTCGAGGCGCGCCCCGCGCCAGTACAGCGGCTCGCGAGCACCGGGCACGTTGGAGATCACGATGTTGAACGGCGGCTGAGCGGCGGCCGCAAGCGCGGGGATCAGGGTCAGCGCCAGAGGCGCGACGTTGAACGCCGAAAGCGCCAGCTGCTCAAGCCTGGGCAGCTGCGCGAACACTGCCTTGTTGCTGCTGATCGAGGCGTGGATGGTGGCCAGGCGGTCCGCCGGGTCCGTGAGGTCGGTGGCCAGGCTGCACAGGATGCTGCCGACCTGGTTGCCGCCACTGGACTGGTCATTCTCCGAGCGCAGATTGACCGGGACCATGGCGATCAACGGCCGGTCGGGCAGTGCGTCCTGCTCGAGGAGGTAGGCCCGCAGCGCGCCTGCGCACATCGCGAGGATCACGTCGTTGACGGTGACGCCGGATGCTTCCTTGATCGCGACGATGCGCTTGAGCGGCCAGGACTGCGCCGCGACACGGCGAGCTCCGCCGATGGCGACGTTGAACATCGTTTTGGGCGCGGCGAACGGCAGGGTCAGCTGCTGTTCCAAAAGGGCGGCGCGGACAACCGTGAGCGCCGAAGGGGCCAGACCCGCGATCGATCCGGCCACACTCCTCAGCTCCCCGAGCCGCGACAAGCTTCGACTTTCGTTGGGACGAGGACGCGGCCCGAGACTCCACGGCGCCCGCACTTCCGTGTCCTGCGGGTCCAGGGACAGCGAGCGGCGCATCAGCTTCATCGCCGAGACGCCGTCGAGCAGCGCGTGGTGCACCTTGGTGTAGACGGCGACACGGCCGTCATTGAGCCCCTCGACCAGGTGGGTTTCCCACAGCGGTCGGTGCCGGTCGAGCAGGGTGCCGTGCATCCGGGAGGTGAGCTCGAGTAGTTCGCGGATGCGGCCCGGCGCGGGAAGCGCCGAGCGACGCAGGTGGTACTCGAGGTCGATGTCCCGGTCGAAAGACCAGGTGAGATTTGCGATGCCGCCGAGCAGTTCACCGGGATGCTTTTGGAACGTCGGCTGCACGTCAGTGTGCGCCAGCATCTCAGCGTAGATATCGGCCAAGAATTCCGGGCCGGCCCCCTCGGGCAACTCAAACAGTTGCAGACCGCCGACATGCATGGGGTGCTCGCGGGATTCGGCAAGCAGGAACATCGAGTCGGCCGGTGAAATGAGCTCCATCGATGTCCTCCGAGTTGGTTCTACCCCGTGTGCCCATTACACCGGTTCGTCACACAACCCGAATCCTGGCGCAGGAATATGCGCCCCGGGAAGATCAGTGGCTACCGCCGCCGCCCCCACCACCTGGATGGGAGTTGAAGCCAGGCTCGGCCACCTCGGCCTCGGTGAGTTGGTCGCTGGTGTCCGGAATGACCGTCGGCGAGCAGTTCAAGGAGAAGCTGTCCTCGGTATCGGAGCTCGAGCACTCGGCCGCCAGCCGCGGCGCGGGGCTCCCGGCACCGGCGAAAAAGGCGACCGCCGGGGCCGCCGCGATCACTAATCCGATTGCGGCATAAAGCAACTGTCGACTACGACTCGACGCGTTCGTCATGTTCACATACCCCCAAGCGGTCTTCACCGACGTCTGGCCGGCAGCACGACGTCTCTAAAACGCCAGCGTAGGTCAGCTTGCTGGGAATGGCGACGCGAGCTTGCCGATTCACAGCAGCACCGCAGACGCCAAACCTGGCGAGGACGTTAGAGGCCCCAGAAGTAGATGCCCAACAAGAGCCCGAAGAGCACCACCAGCCACCCACCGGTGGTCGCCCGCAGCCACATCGGGGCGCACCGCACCTCCATGAAGTGCCAGATGACCATCTGCGTCTTCACCGCGGCGATCGCAAGGACGACGACGGTGACCGTCGTGTTGACCAGATGCGCCGCACCGCCGTCACGCGCGGTCAACCACGACACGATCGTGACGGCAGTGAGCAACGCCCACACGATTGTCAGAGGGTTGCGCAGATAGGTCGTCAACGCCGTCACCTCATCAAGTAGAGCAATGCGAAAAGGACAAGCCACAACACGTCGACCATGTGCCAATACGTGGCGCCGGTCTCTGCCAACGCGATATTTGCCGCGGAGGTGCGCAGATTGCGAATGACAAAGCTGATGATCACCAGGCCCAGCAGGACATGACAGAGGTGCAGGCCCGTCATCACGAAGTAGAACATGAAGAACAGATTGGTTCCCGGCGTCACGCCCCCGAGAATCTCGGGCACGTATTCGAACAATTTGAAGACCGGGAAGGCCGCACCGAAAGCCAGTCCCACACCGAACAATCGGACGGCCTCCGCCGATTTTCCCGCCCGTGCCGCCGAGGTGCCCAACGCAACGAACAACGAGCTGGTGATCAGCACGATCGTATTGATCGCGCCGATATCGAGATTCAGGCGCGCCTGGCTGTGCAGGAACAGGGCGTGGTCTTGCCCGCGATAGAACATGTAGGCCACGAAATAGGCGCCGAAGATCAGCAAGTCACCAATGACGAAGAACCACATGCTCGGCGCCCCGGGCAGGCGCCGGGCAACGGGAGCCACGGCCGTCATGCGGTCGCCTTCGGGCGCACATCAGACGCGCTCGGCAGCTGATGCAGCCACGCGTTCTCCAGCTCGTCCTCGGGTTGATTCTTGATGGACCGGTAGATGCAGACATAGACGATGATCTGCCACGGCACGTAGAGCACCATCGCGAACCAGAACGTCATCAGGCCGTTCCAGGCGAACGGCCCCGATCTTGCGATCCAGACCGGCGCCGCCATCAGCTCGGTGACGTACTGCCAGATTGTGTAGTAGCCCAACCACTTTGGCAGGACGTTGTTCTGATCAAGAATGATGGCCAGTGCGAAGGACATCCACATGATGCAGAAGCAGCCCAGCGAGCCGATGTAGGCCAGATAGCCGAAGTCGTACAGCATCACCAAGATCGAGGGGCGATATCCCGGCCGAAACGCGCCGAGGCCGAAGCAGAACATCGGGAACAGCATGCCGACGATCGCACCGGTGATCGAGCCCACCATCAGGGCGTACCGGAACACGGGGCTGACCGACATCCGCTTGATCTGCATGAGGTACACCGCGTTTCCCACCGCGGCGAAGCCGAAGAACAGCGTCAGAATTGCGCATGCGATCAACAGGTTGTGGGACTGCATGAACGCGACGATCTGGGGTTCGGGAGCACTCGGCGAGCGGGGCGGCATCATCCAGCTCAGCGGGACGAACACCACGCCGAAGATGTTGAAGAACGCGGGAACCATCCAGAAGGCGATCCACTGATCGCGCTTCTTGCTCTTCACGCGAGAACCGCCCGGTCGCTGCCCTGCCGATTCACCGTGCGCAGCAGGACCAAGAACATCACCACGATGTAGCCCGCAAAGACGATGAGCCGCAACGTGAATGACACCGCACCGTTCCAGGCAAGTGGCCCGGATTTGTAGAGGACGGTGAAGGCGCTGGGGATCAGCAGCGCGGCGACCGCGATGTTGAAGTGGGCCACCCAGCGCGGGAAGATCGGGTCTGGACGCTCGTCGAGGTAGACGCTCAGCGCGAAGCACAGATTCTGCACGATGATGGTGCCAACCGGCGCGATGAAGAAGAACCAGGCCATGTCGTTGAGCAGACTGATCAGCTGCGGGTCGCGATCGGGCCGGTACGCGGCCACCCCCCAGCAGTAGTCGGCCAGGATGAACGCCGTCAGGCCGACACCGACGCAGATGATGTACGCGTAGGTGAAGACGCTGCTCGAGGTGGCGACGCGGGATATCTGGACGGCGGTGACGGCGAACAGCGGAACCAGTGTCGCGGCGATGAGATTGCAGAGAATCACGACGCCGAGGATGCCGGTGGTGTTGTCGTGGAAGAACGCCGCGACCTCTTCGGGGGTCATCGTCGGTGACAGCGGTGGCCAGAACACCGGAAACACCAGGTAGGCCAGGACGAACAGGGCCATCGCCGGTGGCGCCGTCCACAGCAGGATGCGCTGACCTCGGGTATTCATCGACACCGTCCTCGCCTCTCGGGTTCCCTAGGTCTAACACGCTCACTGACAGATGACAATGAAATCCCGGATTTACGAGGGCTTTATCGCTGGCGGGTTTTGATCTGGCAGATATATGTCAGCGAAACTGCGGGCGGACTGCATAATGAGCGGGTGCCAGACACCTCGACGGGACGCGAAGCCCAGCGCCGCCGGACGCGCGCCCGCGTGCTCGACGCCGCCATCGAGGAGTTCCAGCGGTCCGGGACGAGCTCGGCGGACATCAACGCCATCGTCGAAGCGGCCGGCGTCTCACGCAGTACCTTCTACTTCCACTTCCCGACCAAGGAACACGTTCTGCTGGAGTTGATTCGGCTCGACGAAGATCACCTCGCCGAAGAACTCAGTCGCTTCCTCGACACCCCGCACGACTTGCCCGCGGTGCTCGACACCCTGGTCAGTCTCGTCCTCGCACTTGAAAAGCAATGGGGCGCAGGGTTGTTCCGCGACGTCACCGGCATGCTGTTCTCATCGTCGCGGCCCGACGAACAGTGGACCCGGCACCCGACCTTCGTGCTCCTGGCCGCTGAGATCGAGCGCGCCCGCCATCGCGGCGAGCTGTACTCCGACGTCAACGCCTATCACAGCGCCGCGTTCTTCCTGACTGGCCTCTACGCGCTGCTGTCGACCAACCGTGAGTTGGGGCCCGCGCGCGACGAGGTGCTCGAGGCATTCGTCACGAGCACCCTGCGCAGCCTGCTGCCTACAGCGGGCAGAACTGCTTGATCCGCGGTTGATCAGGCCGCCGGGGCTATGCCGTTTCTCGAGATCGTGAAACCCCGACCGCCCGCTGCGGTGCAGGTGACACCGTTCTCCTCAGAAAGGCATGCGAACGGCCCCAGGGCGATCGTCTGGCCGTAGGCAAGCACGGGAGTCCCCTGCGCTGCATTGCCCAGACAACTCACCCCATTGCAGGACTGGAATGCGCCCGTATTGTCCATATGCACAGACTGGGGTGGTTCGTTCGTTTGGCAGTACGCCGAGTCCGGACCAACGCGACCGCCCGTATTGATTTCGCAGCTGATGTTGTGCGACGGGGAGTAGAACCCGCAGTACTGGCCTGCCGACGTACACATCGAATCGTCGGCCACGGCGCGCGGCATGTCGTTTATCAAGCCTGCGACCACAATGGCAATTGCTGCGGCAAGAACCGGCAGCCTCCGCATCCGCAAACGTTCCCCCACCATGCGTATTGTCATCGACCAATCCCCCTTCGACCAGAGTTACGAAACCCCCACGGCTACAACGCTAATACGCCGACGGATTGCAATGGGTGCAAAACCGTCAGTGACGCCCCGGAGACGATGCCCCGGCAACGGCCAAAGGCTTCAGGAGGCGCACGGGCGAATCCGTACAAAAGAACCCCCGTCGGATCTTTGCCCAGCGGGGGTCTTCATGGCGGTGGCGGAGGGATTTGAACCCTCGGACGGGGGTTACCCGTCACACGCTTTCGAGGCGTGCTCCTTAGGCCGCTCGGACACGCCACCGTCGAAGAGCTTACGTGTCGCGGCCGGGCTAACCCAAATCGCGCTGGCGGGCGAAAAACTCCTCCAGCAGCGCGGCGCATTCCTGCGCCAGCACTCCCCCGCGGACCTCCGGCCGGTGCGTCAGCCGCCGGTCTCGTACCACATCCCAAAGCGATCCTGCTGCACCGGTTTTCGGTTCCCACGCCCCGAACACCACCCGCGCCACGCGCGCCATCACCAGCGCACCGGCGCACATCGTGCACGGCTCCACGGTGACCGCCAGCGTCGTCCCCTCCAGCCGCCACCCGTCGCCGTACACCCGGGCCGCCGCCCGCAACGCCAGGATCTCGGCATGGGCCGTCGGGTCACCGAGCTGCTCACGGGCGTTGGCCGCACGGGCCAGTTCGGTGCCGTCTGGCGCGAACACCACCGCCCCGATCGGGACGTCGTCGGCGCCGGCTAACCCGGCAGCATCGATCGCCGCCTGAACGAACTCAGAATCGGACGTCACCGATCGAGTCGGTCGAGCACTGCTGCCAGCTCGTCGGCGAAGCCCATCTCCCGCGCGATCCGGCCGAGCTGTTCATCGGCGTACAGATCAGTCTCGTCGAGAATCACGCTCAGCACCGGCTCGGGCAGGCCGATGTCGGCCAGCACGCCCAGATCACCCTCTTCGAACGGGTCGGCGTCCTCGAGGTCCTCGGCGGAAATATCGGCGTCCAACGTCTCCAATGCCTCGGCGGCGATGTCGTAATCCAGCGCCGCAGTGGCATCCGAGAGGAGCAGCCGAGTGCCCGACGGGGCAGGGCGCACGATCAGGAAGAACTCGTCGTCGATGTCCAACAGGCCGAATACCGCACCGGCACTGCGTAACTCCCGCAATTCAGTCTCCGCGGCGCTCAAGCTGGTCAGCACCGTTTTACTCATGGGCGAGCAACGCCACTTGCCATCCTCGCGGACCACCGCCACCCCGAACCCATCCGGGTTGTCCGACCCGGGGTTGTTCTGGGCTCGCTGTGCCTCCATGGCCGCATACGCTAGTCGCTGATCAGGCCTTTTGACCAGGTACCTAGCGGCCGCGGCGCGTTGATGTGTCAACCTGGACAGGTGACGAAGACACCCGTGTGTGTGCTCGGGCTCGGGCTGATCGGTGGTTCGCTCATGCGCGCGGCAGTGGCCGCCGACCGTGAGGTGTTCGGCTACAACCGCTCTGTCGAGGGCGCGCAAGCCGCCCGATTCGACGGCTTCGCCGCCACCACCGACCTCACCGAGGCACTCCAGTGGGCCGCCGACCGCGACGCACTGATCGTCCTGGCCGTCCCCATGCCCGCGGTGTCCTTGCTGCTCGGCCACATCAAGGACGTCGCCCCCGACTGCCCGCTAACCGACGTCATCAGCGTCAAGAGTGCGGTGCTCGACGAGGTACGCAAGGCAGGACTCCTCGACCGCTACGTCGGCGGTCACCCGATGGCGGGCACCGCACACTCGGGCTGGAGCGCCGGCGACGCGCGGCTGTTCACCGGAGCGCCCTGGGTGCTCGGCGTCGACGAGCACGTCGACGCGCATGTCTGGGCGCAGGTAATGGACCTGGCGCTGGACTGCCGTGCCGTGGTGGTGCCCGCCAAGTCCGACGAGCACGACGCCGCCGCCGCGAGCATCTCGCACCTGCCGCACTTGCTGGCCGAAGCCCTGGCCGTGACAGCCGGCGAGGTGCCGTTGGCGTTCGCCCTGGCGGCCGGCTCGTTCCGCGACGGCACCCGGGTCGCGGCCACTGCTCCGGATCTGGTGCGGGCGATGTGCGAGGCCAACGCCGACCAACTGCTGCCAGCCCTTGATCGCGCCCTGGAGCTGCTGAACCAGGCTCGCGCGTCGCTGGCCGAGAAGACGTCGGTGGCCGAACTGGTCGAGGACGGTCACGCCGCCCGAGTCCGCTACGACAGCTTCTCGCGACCGCAGATCGTCACCATCGCCATCGGCGAAGAGAACTGGCGTGAAGAGCTGGCCGCCGCCGGCCGCGCCGGCGGGGTGATCAGATCCGCTTTGCCAAGCCTGGGTAGTCGAGGATGAAGCCGTCGTCATCGACCGTGATCGTGGTCTGGGCGACCGGCGAGTGCAGCTTGATGCCGTCGCCGGAGTCCGGGCCGAGGCTGCTGTAGCTGATCGACGCCTGCTTGACGGTCAGGTCCGGCAAACTCACGTACACCACAGGCAGATTCACCGAATCGGTTCGCCGGTAGAGGCCGGTGCGCCGGATCGGCAGCGCGTTGAAGAACGGGCTGAAGACGACGTCGACGTCGAGTGCGCCCTCGTAGGAGGCGCGCGTCTGGCCCTGGTGGTCGGTGATGAGCCACATGTTTTCCTCGTCGCGGGCGATCGACAGTTGCCGATCCCGCTCTGCGAGGGTGACGCTCAAGGACAGCCGCTTGGTGGCACCGGACTCGTCGGTCACCAGGTCGTAGGACGCGCTGAACGAGGGGTTCGTCGCGGCGGCCGCGGCCACGATGCGGCCGTACGCCTTGATGCGGTTCCCCGATAGCTGGACTCGGGCGGATTCCATCCGCGAATCGTCGTGTGCGCGCCAGGTCAGGATCGCCGGCCAGGCGCTTTCTGTCGATTCATTGGCTGCACTCACCCGTCTACCGTATGCGACGGGCTGCCCCGTTCGTAACCAGGTCGCGAAGTGCGGCTCTTCCGTGATCCGGGTGCCTGCGCATCGAAACTCACCTCGTCGTCGAGCAACGGTTGCGGCATGCGGCGGAATCGCCCGGAGCCGGGCACCGATGCCCACACCGCCAGCGCAAGCAGTCCGTCGAGCAGCAGGGCCAGCACCGTCACCAGCAGCGCACCCACCAGGGCCAGGTAGAACTGGCGCACCTTGATGCCGTCGATCAGATACCGCCCGAGCCCGCCCAGGCTGGCGTAGGCCGCGACCGTCGCAGTGGCGACGACCTGCAGGGTGGCGGTGCGTAACCCGCCGAGGATGAGCGGCAGCGCATTGGGCACTTCGACGCGCAGCAAAACCCGCGTCTCGGTCATCCCCATGGACCGGGCGGCGTCGACCACTGCCGGGTCGACGTTGGCGATGCCGGCGTAGGTGCCGGCCAGCAATGGCGGGATACCGAGCAGCATCAGCGCGACGGTCGGTGGCAACAGCCCCAACCCCCACAGCAGGACCCCGAGCAGCAGCACACCCAGCGTCGGCAGCGCACGCAGCGCGTTGACTCCGGTGACCACCAGGAAGGTGCCTCGCCCGGTGTGCCCGATCAGCATTCCGATCGGGATGGCGATCAGTGCGGAGAAGACGACGGCGACGGCGGTGTACTGCAGATGCTCCAGGATCCGCACGCCGAGACCGGCCCGGCCCGCCCAATTGGCGGAGGTGAAGATGTAGGCGAGCGCCTGGTGCAGGAAGTTCATGACGACGCCTTCACCCGGGCCCACGGCGTGATGAGCCGGCCGGCCAGCAGGATCAGCACGTCGACGACGACCGCCAGCAGGAAGATCGCGATGATGCCCGCGACGATCTGGTCACTCTTGTCGGCCTGATAACCCTCGGTGAACCAGGTACCCAGCCCGCCGATCCCGATGACCGAACCCACCGACACCATCGAGATGTTGGTCACCGCGACCACTCTCAGGCCGGCGATTAGCACCGGAATCGACAGTGGCAGTTCGACTTTGAGCATGCGGGAGACTCTGGTGTAGCCGACGGCGGTGGCGGCGTCGCGCACAGGGGCAGGCACAGCGTCCAGTGCCTCGGGCACCGCCCGCACCAGCAGCGCGGTGGTGTACAGGGTGAGTGCGACGATGACGTTGGTCTCGTCGAGGATGCGGGTCGGAATGATCAGCGGGAGTGCGACGAACAACGCGAGCGACGGGATCGTGAAGATGATGCTGGCCGTGACGGTGGTAAGCCGCCGCAACGCGGTGGTCCGCCATACAAAGGCGCCCAGCGGCACCGCGATGATCAGACCCAGCACGACCGGAACCAGGGACAGCCGAAGGTGGATGACCGTCAGCACCCACGCCTTGTCGAGATGGGTCAGCAGATAGTTCATGTGGAGCGCCGCTGCCTTTCCAGCGCTTTCACCACATCGTCAGCCCGCACGCCGCCGATCACCTGCCCCGCGTCGTCGACAGCCACCCCGAGACCGGCCGGCGACGACAACGCCGCATCGAGGGCCAGCCGCAGCGTGCCGCCCGTCGCGAACAGCGATCCGCCCGCGATCGTGCTGTCGTACAACGAACTTCCGCCTCGATGCAGCTCGACACCCTCTGCGTTGAGCCATGCATAGGGCCGGCCGTCGTCCCTGGTCACCAGCCGCCAGTCGCCGGGCACCAGCGACAGTGCGTCGATTTCGCCCTCTTTGACCGTCTGAATGTCGTGCAGCGGCAACCCGTTTGCCTGCTTGAACTGCAGGCCGCGGTAACCGCGATCGGCGCCGATGAATCCCGAGACGAATTCGTTGGCAGGATTGGACAACAGCCGTGCCGGTGCGTCGTATTGCTGCAACGTGCCGCCCGGCCCGAACACCGCGACGCGGTCGCCGAGTTTGATGGCCTCGTCGATGTCGTGGGTGACGAACACGATCGTCTTCTGCAATTCGCCTTGTAGACGCAGGATTTCGATCTGCAGCTCGTCGCGCACCACCGGGTCAACGGCCGAGAACGGTTCGTCCATCAGCAGAACCGGCGGATCAGCCGCCAGCGCCCGAGCCACGCCGACGCGTTGCTGCTGGCCGCCGGACAGTTGCGCCGGATAGCGATCGCCCAGTTTCGGATCCAGGCCGACCCGCTCCAGCACCTCGTAGGCGGCCTTGCGAGCCGTCCGCCGCGACTCGCCCTTGAGCACCGGCACCGTCGCGACGTTGTCGATCACCCGCTGATGGGGCATCAGGCCACCGCTCTGGATGACGTAGCCGATCCCGAGTCGCAGCTTGACCGGGTTGCCGGCGGCGATGTCGCGACCATCCACAGTGATGGTGCCCGACGTGGGCTCGATCATCCGGTTGATCATCCGCATCGAGGTGGTCTTGCCGCAGCCCGACGGCCCGACGAAGACCGTCAGCGTGCCGGTCGGCACCTCCATGCTCAGGTTGTCGACGGCGACGGTGCCATCCGGGTAGGTCTTGGTGACCGCGTCGAAAGTGATCATCTATTTCCCGATCGGCTTGTCGAAACCGTTGTCGCGTATCCACTTTCGTGCCGCCTGGTCGGGGTCGACCCCGGAGTTGCCGGACACGGCGGTGTTGAGTTCGATGAGGGCCTGCGTGCTCAGCTTGGCCGACACCGCATCCAGCACCTTCTTGAGTTCATCGGACTTCTTCTGCGAACTGACCACCGGCACGACGTTGGCGGCCAGGAAGTTGTTCTTCGGATCCTCCAGCACCACGAGCTTGTTCTGCGGGATCGCCGGCGAGGTGCTGAAGATGTCGGCCGCGGTGACCGTGCCGTCCACCAGTGCGCGCACCGTCGCCGGGCCGCCGCCGTCGCTGATCGCGATGAAGTTGTCCGGCTTGATGTCCAAGCCGTACTTGGCTTTCAGGCCCGGTAGTCCCTCGGTGCGGTTCAGAAACTCCGACGGCGCACCGAACTTGACCTCCGCGGAATGCGCCGCCAAATCGCCGATGGTCTTGAGATTCCACTTCTGCGCGGTGGATTCGGAGACGGCGACGGTGTCGGTGTCGTTGGCCGGCGACGGGTTCAGGATGGACAGATCCCCGGGCAGCGCCCGGAACAACGCCAACTCCACCTCATCAGGTGTTGTCACGGTGGTTTTGGGATCGAAGTACTGCAGCAGGTTTCCGGTGTATTCAGGCACCAGGTCGATCGAATGATCACGCACGGCAGGGATGTAGGTTTCGCGGCTGCCGATACCGAACTGCCGTCCGACCGTGAATCCGTTCGCCTCCAAAGCCTGGGCGTAGATCTCGGCGATGATCTTCGATTCCGGGAAGTCGGCCGAGCCGACAACAAGGTTTTTCAAGTCACCCGACGCCGCTCCGCCGCCCAGTGGATTGGCACTCCCGCACGCCGCCACCAGCGGGAGGACAAGCGCGAATACGGCCGCCACCAACCACAGTCGCTTCCCACCCCGCGACGCGTTCATGAGCGTCCTTTCGCCCCGACCAGTTTCACCGACAGTAACGGCAGTGACCCTCAGCCGCCCAGGTTTAAACCCGGGTTGTTTCCTTATGGCTCAGAAGGGGCAAAGATAGGATGATGACCACCGAACCGCCGGGCCCTCCCCACGAGTCCACGCCGCCGGTTCCGCCGGCGCCGTCACCCCCTGCACCTTCCGGCCCAGTATCTCCGGTATCCGAAGTCAAGTTCACCCGTGCGGCGGCACTGTGGTCCTCGCTGATCGTCGGATTTTTGATCCTGACCATCCTGCTGATCTTCATCGCGCAGAACACCGACTCGACGCCGTTCGCGTTCCTCGGGTGGCGTTGGTCGCTGCCGTTGGGCGTGGCGATCCTCATGGCGGCCGTGAGCGGTGGGCTGGTGACAGTGCTGGCCGGGGCCGCACGGATCTTCCAGCTGCGCCGCGCCGCGAAGAAGAACCTCAAGGCAGCCCGGAACAACTAGCGCAACGTCTCCAGGCCGCGACTGATCAGGACCGCGACGGCCTCGCCCGCGCGGTCGTCGCTGTCGTCGCTGTCGTCGCCGTCGGCCATGCGTCGACGGAAGTCGATGCCCGCCACGATGATCGCCAGCTTGAAATACCCCAGCGCCATGTGGAAGTCCCAGTGCGCCAACTGGTTTCCCGAGGCGAGCGAGTAGCGGTGCGCAAGATCCTCAGCCGAGGGCATCTGTGGTGCCGTCCACGACTTCTGCTCTTGGGAGATCAGGTCCAGCATCGGATCTCGCTGCACGCACATCACCGCAACGTCAGACAACGGATCGCCGAGGGTGGACATCTCCCAATCGAGCACGGCCCGAACAACAGTCGGGTCGTCGTCGGCCAGGATGGTGTTGTCGATGCGGTAGTCGCCGTGCACGATCGAGGTGCGGCTCTGCTCGGGTACGCCGTTAGCGAGTTTCGCGTGCAATCGCTCGACATCAGCGTCGCGCGGGTCGTCGGACAGCCGGACGTGTTGCCACTGCGAACCCCAGCGCCGTACCTGGCGTTCGAGATAGCCCGTCGGCTTGCCGAAATCGCCGAGCCCGACGGCGTCCGGATCGACCTCGTGCAGGTCGACGAGCACTCGGATCAGGGTGTCGACGCATGCACTGACCACGTCTGCGCCACCGAGCGCATCCAGATCGGAACGAGTCCGAACCACGTTGCCCGCCACGAATTCCACCATCTGAAACGGAGCGCCCGACACCGCGTCGTCGTCGCGCATCGTGACAGCTCGCGCCACCGGCACCGGGCTGTCCGCGAGCGCGGCCACCACGCGGTATTCGCGCCCCATGTCGTGAGCCGACGGGGTGAGTCCGTGCAGTGGCGGCCGGCGCAGAGCCCACTGGGAGACGTCGTCGAAGACCAGGAAGGTCAGGTTGGAGCGGCCGCCGGAGATGAACTCCGCCCGCAGCTCCCCGGTGCGCGGGATACCGACCGCACGCAGATGCCGGTCGAGTGCCGGCAGGTCGAGCCCGTCCAGTGATGCCACCGGTTATGTATAGCTAATAGCGCTGGTTGCGCGGCAAGAGATCCCAAACATGTTCGGTGGTGTTCACCGCGGCCACGGTGCCCTGCCCGCTGCGGGCATACAGCAGGCGGGTGATCGACACGTAGTCGATCGGGAACGACAGCAGCCGCCGGGTGCCCAATAGCTCGTGCAGGATCACGTTGATGACCCCGCCGTGGCTGAAGACGGCCACGGTGTCGTCATGCCCGGCCGTCTCCACGATGTCGGACAGCGCCGCCCCCACCCGGCCGCGGAACTCGACTTCGTCGACGCTGCTGGGCAGTCGGCCCTCCGCCATCCGCGCCCACTCCTCCGGTTTCTCAATGCGGACCTGTTCGATCGGCACGTAGTGCGACAGGCCACGGTCGTACTCGGCGAGCCGCTCGTCGATGTCGATTCCGAGCCCGAGGGCCTGTGCGGCGGGCTCGCCCGTCTGGATGGCGCGTCGTTGCGGGCTGCTGACCAGCCGCGTCAGCGGGAACCGGGCCAGCGCGTCGGGCAACCGCCGAGCCTGCCGCCAGCCCTCCTCGGACAGTTCGGGGTCGGCTCCTTCACCGGCCTCGGTCCGATGCGGTAACGCGTGCCTGACCAGCAGCAACTGCATGAGTGCGATCGTCCTTTCTCCGACTGACGCCCGTGCAACGATAAAGCCCATGCGCGCCTTCGTCTGTCCGGTGTGCCACAACTTCGTCCCGTTCGAGCGCGCCGAGTGTCTGTCCTGCGGCACCGCGCTGGGTTTGCATCTGCCAAGTCGGTCGATGGTGGCGCTGGCCGACAGGGCTGCGGTGCTCGACGGCGTCCGGTGGACCCGATGCACCCAGTCCGGACCGCTGGCCTGCAACTGGCTGGCCTCGGAAGCCACCGACGTCGCGGCCCGCGGACGGTGCCTGGCCCACTCGCTGATCCGGCGCGAACCCGCCCCCGACGACACCATCGCCCGAGAGAAGATGCTGCCGGCCACCCTCGCCCTGCGCCGGCTGGTCTACCAACTCGCCGAACTCGGCCTTCCGGTCGACCCGTACTGGCGCCGCGTCGGCGGCCTGGCGTTCGACCTGCTGTCCAGCTTCAGCACCGGTGAGCGGATCACGATCGGCCACGCCAACGGTGTGATCACCATTGATCTGGTGGAATCCCTTGACGCATACCGGGAATCGCTGCGGGTGCGGCTCGGCGAGCCGTACCGCACGGTGCTGGGTCACTTCCGCCACGAGGCGGGCCACTACTACCAGAACATCCTCGTCGAGACCGGTGACGGCGCGCGTCGCCACCTGGCGCGCTGCCGGGAGTTATTCGGCGACGAACGGGCCAGCTACGCCGACGCCCTGGCCCGCCACTACGAGCGCGGCGCACCGGCCGGCTGGCAGGCGTCGTTCATCTCGGAATACGCCACCATGCACCCCTGGGAGGATTTCGCCGAGTGCTTCGCGCACTACCTGCACATCACCGACACCATCGACACCAGCCGCGAGGCGGGCATGGTGCTGCACGCCGACCGGGTGCGCTTCGCCGCGCCGCGCGACGTCGTGCCGCTGGAGTCCTACACAGAGGCGCCGATCGACCAGCTGCTCGATGACTGGAAGTGGATCTCACTGTTCTTCAACCGAGTGAACACCGCGATGGGCAAGGGCCCGCTGTACCCGTTCCAGATCAGTCAGCCGGTGGCCGACAAGCTCGGGTTCGTCCACACCGTGGTGCGCGCTACCGCTTGATCGGCGGCGAATAGTTCGGCCGGCCGAGGCCGAGGATCTGCTGGGCGATCATGTTGCGGAAGATCTCCAGCGTTCCGCCGTAAATGCCCACCGGGGAAGCCAATCGGAAGATGTACTCCGCTCCCCCGTCATCGGCAGCACCCTTGGTGGCGACCGGCAGGCTGGCGGCGGCACCGAGGATGTCCATCAGTTCGGGAGCGGTATCGCGCATCGTCTGGGCGATCAATACCCGCCCCGACATCGCCGGCGCGCTCAACGCCGCCTCCAGGCGGGCAGCCGCGCGCCCAAGCCGGTAGGCGACAGCGTCGTCGTCGACCGGCGCCACGGCCGCGACCCCGTCGACCGCCTCGGCCATCAGCAGGATGTGTTCGGTCATCGTGGCCAGCTTCTCCAGCCCCTCGGCATTGCGTTCGACGGTGCCGTGTTCGGAGTTCAGCGCATCACGCAAGACTGCCCAGCCGCCGTTGACCTCACCGATGCGGTATTTGTCATCGACGCGGACGTCGCTGTAATAGGTGATGTTCGTGCGGTCCCCGTCGACCGTGCGGATGCCTTGCACCTCCACGCCTGGGGAGTCCATCGGGACGAGGAACATCGTGAGGTTCTTGTGTTTGGGCGCTTCGGGATCGGAGTTGGTGATCAGGAAGACGTACTGGGCGTTGTGGGCGTTCGAGGTGAACATCTTGGCGCCGTTAATGATCCACGCGTCGCCGTCGCGCACCGCCTTGGTCTTCACCGTCGCCACGTCCGACCCGCCCTCGGGCTCGGTGTAGCCCAGGCAGAGCCGGGTGCGGCCGGCGAGCACCGACGGCATGATCTCGGCGAGCAGGTCCGGGTCGGCGAACTTGAGCAGTGTCCTGGCCACCATCATGGTGGTCGGCCAGTGGAACCACGGTGCATGCGCGCGCCCGATCTCCAGGTCGAAGATCCTGCGTTGCACCGCGCTGAAGCCGCCGTCGGCTTCGCGGTTGAAGTCCCTGGCCAGATACCCGAGATCACCCAATGCCAGATGCAGGCCCTCATGGAAGTTCTCGCCCGTCTCCCGGTCATGGGCGATGACGTCCTCGGTCACCAGACGGTCCAGATCCGCGCGCACCTGGCGCTGGAATTCCTCGTCTTCGGTGGACAGCTCGACCCGGGAGAAATCCATGGCCGTTACATTACTCAGCTTTGTTGTAACTCCGCCAGGATCTCCTCGGTGTGCTCGCCCAGCTTTGGTGCTGCCGAGCGCGGCGCCCACGGGGTGCCGTGGAAATCTGCCGGCGTGGCGATCATCGGCAGCGATCCGCTGTCGTCGGGAACGTCGACCAGACCGCCCGCGGCGTGGAACTGCTCGTCGCCCAGGACGTCCTCCATCGAGTTCACCGGCGACCAGAACAGTTCGGGCTCGGTCTCGAACGCCTGCGCCCACTCATCCCTCGTCTTGGTCGCGAAGATCTGGTCGAGGGTCGCGATGAGCTCACGGGAGTTGATCGCCCGGTCGCGCGCGGTGGTAAACCTGCTGTCGTCCAACCATTCTGGATGGCCGACGGCCCGGCAAAGCGACGGCCAGTGCCGGTCGGCTTCCAGGCCGACGATCCAGAGTCGCTTGCCATCCCCCGCGAGGTAGTTGTTCATGCACGGGTTGAACATCGTCTCGCGCTGGCCGATCATGATCGAGTTGCCGCTCAGCAGGAAGGTGTTGAGGTCGAAGCTCACCGCGTAGGTGCCCTGGCGGTACAGCGAGGTGGTGACCAACTGCCCCTCGCCGGTGCGCGCACGGGCGACCAGTGCGGCGTTGATGGCCCCGGCCAGCGTCATCCCGGTCATGTGGTCACCCATCCCCCCGCGCTGAAACGGCGGGCTGTCACCCGGACGGGTGAGCAGGTCGGCCACCCCGGAGCGAGCCCAGAACGCGGCGACGTCGTAGGCCGGCCGGTTCGCCTCCGGGCCTTTCTCGCCGTATCCGGTGATCAGCCCGTACACCAGGCCCGGGTTGAGCGCGGCCACCGCCGGATAGTCCAGGTCCAGGCGCGCCAGCGCATCGGGGCGCACGTTGGTGATGAAAACGTCTGCGCCTGCGAGCAATTGGCGTGCCGTCGCCAGACCGCCGTCAGTTGTCAGATCCAGCACGATGCTGCGCTTGGACCGGTTGTCCATCTCGAACGGCGGATTGGAGCCGTCGTCGAGGCCGAGCATGCGGCCGAACAGCCGGGCGGGATCGCCGGTCGGCGGTTCGATCTTCACGACGTCGGCGCCCCAGTCGGCCAGGATCCCGCCGGCTGCGGGTCCGGCGACCCACACGCCAAGCTCGACAACCTTGATGCCCTCCAGTGGTCCGGCCATCGTCGTCCCTTTCGCTCGGTGTCCGCCAAAGGCTAGCGGCTGGGCGTGCGGAGAATGTTATTCTCTGTATGGAGAGTGAGGAGTTCCATGACGAGAACGGAAAACCCGGCAGACCTGGACACCGTGACACTCGGGCGCTGGCTCGACACCCAGGACGCCCCGGGCGCCGGCGAGCAGCCTCTCGCCGAGGTCCTCAAGGGCGGCTCGCAGAACATGCTGTTCCGGGTCAACCGCGGCGGCCAGGGCATGGTGCTGCGGATGCCCGGCCCCCGCGCCGACGAGCGCCGGCTGAACGAACTGCTCCGCGAGATCCGCCTGGAACGCGCGCTCAAGGGCACCGACGTGCCGCATGCCGAACTGATCGCCGCCGACGAGAGCGGTGAGGTGCTGGGCAAGCCCTTCTACCTGATGAAGGAAGTCGACGGCTGGAGTCCGATGGACGGCGGCTGGGAAACTCCGTTCGACACCGACCTCGACGCGCGGCGCGACCTCGCCTTCCAGTTGGTCGAGGGCGCGGCCAAACTCGGCAGGCTGGATTGGAAAGCCCAAGGGCTGGAGGGGTTCGGCAAGCCCGACAACTTCCACGAACGGCAGGTGGACCGCTGGCTGGCCTTCCTGGCGGCGTTCCAAGTTCGCGAACTACCCGGACTGGACGTCGCATCGGAGTGGTTGCGCAACAACCGGCCTGCACACTTCACGCCGGGGATCATGCACGGCGACTACCAGTTCGCCAACGTCATGTACGCCCACGGGGCACCAGGGCGGCTGGCTGCGATCGTGGACTGGGAGATGACCACCATCGGCGACCCGCTGCTCGACGTCGCATGGGCGCTATTGGGCTACGACGGTGAGGAGCCCAAGGAGGGCGGCTTCTATCTGCCGATGGAGGGCATGCCGACTCGCAGTGAACTGCTGGCGCACTACGAGAAGGTCAGCGGCCTGTCGACGGAGAACATCCACTACTACCTGGTGCTCGCGAACTGGAAGCTGGGCATCGTGCTGGAGAAGACATACGCGGCCGCCGTCACCAGCGGCAAGGGTGACCCGACGATGACCGAGGCATTCGGCGCCATGGTGCCCGGCCTGATCGCGACCGCTGCCGAGCTGGCACAGTCCGGTGAGGCGTAAATGGGCTACGCAGATAATCTTTTCGACCTGACCGACCGCGTGGTGCTGGTGACCGGCGGCAGCCGCGGCCTCGGCCGGGAGATGGCGCTGGCCGCCGCACGCTGCGGTGCCGACGTGATCATCGCCAGCCGCAAGTATGACTCCTGCGTCGAGACGGCCACGGAGATCGAAGACGAAACCGGCCGCACCGCAATGCCATACGGTGTTCACGTCGGCCGCTGGGATGAGCTGGACGGCCTGGTGGCCGCGGCCTACGAGCGCTTCGGCAAGATCGACGTCCTGGTGAACAACGCGGGCATGTCACCCACGTACGACAAGCTGACCAACGTCAGCGAAAAGTTGTTCGACGCGGTGGTCAACCTCAATCTCAAAGGGCCGTTCCGACTTTCGGCGCTGGTCGGTGAACGGATGGTCGCCGACGGCGGCGGGGTGATCATCAACGTCAGCACCCACGGTTCGTTGCGGCCGCATCCGTCGTTTATCCCCTACGCCGCGTCCAAGGCCGGGCTGAACGCGATGACCGAGGGGCTGGCCGCGGCGTTCGGGCCGACGGTGCGGGTCAACACCCTGATGCCCGGCCCGTTCCTCACCGATATCAGCAAGGCTTGGAACCTAGGCCCTCTCGGTCCGACGGATCAGCCCGGTGGCACCGACAACCCGTTCGGCGCGCATGCCCTGCAGCGCGCCGGCGAGCCCGCCGAAATCATCGGCGCCGCATTGTTCTTGATGTCGGACGCATCCAGTTTCACCACCGGCTCGATCCTTCGGGCCGACGGTGGCATTCCCTAAGGAGTCAAACCATGGCATGGGATTTTTCCACCGAACCGGAGTTCGAGGAGAAGCTCGAGTGGATCCGGACCTTCGTACGCGACGAGATCGAGCCGCTCGAAGTGATCTTCCCCAGTTGCGAATTCCTGCCGCTCAATGAGGAGCGGCGCAGGATCGTCGACCCGCTGAAGCAGAAGGTGCGCGATAAGGGCCTGTGGGCACCGCACCTCGGTCCCGAACTGGGCGGCCAGGGTTTCGGCGCGGTGAAACTCACGCTTATCAACGAAATCCTCGGCCGCGCAACGTGGTCGTCGATCATCTTCGGTACCCAGGCCCCCGATACCGGCAATGCCGAGATTCTGGCCCGGTTCGGCACTCAGGAGCAGAAGGACCGCTACCTGACGGGGTTGCTGTCCGGGGAGATCTTCTCCACATTTTCGATGACCGAGCCGCAGGGTGGCTCGGACCCGCGGGTGTTCACCACCCGCGCGGTGCGCGACGGCTCGGGAGAAGACGCGGACTGGGTGCTCAACGGCCGCAAGTACTGGTCGTCGAATGCGTCCGTGGCGTCGTTCTTCATCGTCGTGGCGATCACCGACCCCGACGTGCCGGTGCACACGGGCGCGTCGACGTTCCTGGTGCCGGCCGACACCCCCGGCGTCAACATCGAAGCGACACATCACCTGTTCGGCTCACATTCCCACGACCCGGGCCATTCACTGGTGCACTACGACAACGTCCGAGTACCCGCCTCGGCGATGCTGGGCGGCGAGGGCCAGGGCTTCCACGTCGCGCAGTCCCGGCTGGCCGGCGGGCGGCTGCATCACGCGATGCGTTCGATCGGGGTCGCTCAGCGCGCCATCGACATGATGGCCCGGCGCGCGAAAAGCCGCTTTACACAAGGCAGTCTGCTGGCGGACAAGCAGATGATCCAGGAGTTCGTCGCCGACTCCTTCGTCGAGCTCACTCAGTTCCGGCTGATGGTGTTGCACGCCGCTTGGCTGGTCGACACCGGAGGTGATCGCGCCGCAAGGGAGGAGATCGCCGCCTGCAAGATCCAGACCGCCAACGTGCTCAAATCCATCGGCCTGCGTGCCATTCAGGTACACGGCGGCCTTGGCCTGACTGACCAGATGCCACTGACCAACGTCCTGCTCGGCGGGATCACGCTGGGCCTGGCCGACGGTCCCACCGAGGCGCACAAGGTCAACCTGGCCCGCCAGGTTCTCAAAGGCTACGACGCCGAGGATCCGGTATGGCCCAGCGAGTTCCTGGGCAATCGCATCGAGCGGGCCCGCGAAAAGTACGGCCACCTGATCGATCGCATTCCCGCGCTCCCCGTTTCGCCGTGACCAACCGCGCCGCGGCCGCCGTGGTGCGGGCCCTCGACGATCGGCAACGGGAGGCCACCGAGGAGGTGGAGCGCATCCTGTCCGCCGCGATCCAAGTGATGCAGCGGGTGTCCCCCGATGCGCCACGGGTCAGCGACATCGTCACCGCGGCCGGAGTGTCCAACAAGGCGTTCTACCGATACTTCGCCGGTAAGGACGACCTGATGCTTGCCGTCATGGAACGCGGTGTGGCCCTGGTGGTCTCCTATCTTCAGCACCAGATGGCCAAGGAGAGCACACCACAGGGCAAGATCACCCGCTGGATCAGTGGGTCGCTGGCGCAGGTGGCCGATCCGGAACTGATCGGCATGAGCCGGGCGCTGGTCGGGCAGATGTCGGACTCGGACAAACGGCGACTCGGCGAGGAAGAGACGATGGCCGCCATGCGCGAGCTGTTGGTCGAACCGATCCGCGATCTGGGCAGTACTGATCCCCGGCGTGACGCCGACGCGGTGTTCGTGTGTACCGTCGGCACGATGCGCCGCTATGTCGATTCCACCGACCAACCGGGGCGCAAGGACATCAACCACCTCGTCGCGTTCTGCCTGCGCGGGCTGGGCGTAGGAGAAGGAGAGCGCTGATGCGCGCCATCGTCTGCCGCGAGTACGGCACCCCGGAGGATCTCGTCCTGGACGAACTGCCTGATCCCACACCGGGTCCGGGCCAGGTGGTCGTCAAAGTTCGCGCGGCCGCAGTCAACTACCCCGACGTGCTGCTGATCGCCGGCAAGTACCAGATCAAGGTGCCGCCACCGTTCACCCCGGGCAGCGAGATGGCGGGCGATGTGCTGGCCGTCGGTGACGGCGTGGACTACCGGCCCGGTGACCGGGTGTCGACCACCACGTTCGTCGGTGGCTTCGCCGAACAGGCGTTGGTGGATGCCCGCGGCCTGACCCGCGTCCCAGACGGTGTCGACTATGCCGACGCCGCGGCGTTCGGGGTCACCAACAAGACGGCCTACTACACCCTGCGCACTGTCGTTCCGGTGAAGCCCGGGGACTGGGTCGTTGTACTCGGGGCAGGCGGCGGAGTCGGGCTGGCTGCCGTCGACGTCGCGGTCCTGATGGGCGCCAAGGTGATTGCCGCGGCGTCAAGTCCCGAGAAGCTCGAGGTGTGCCGCCAGCGCGGTGCGGTGGCTGTCGTCGACTACGACAAAGAGGACCTGAAGACCCGGCTCAAGGAGATCACCGGGGAGGGCGGCGCTCAGATCGTGGTGGACCCCGTCGGCGGTCCTTACTCCGAGCCGGCGCTGCGCAGCCTCGGCCGTGGCGGAAAGTTCGTCACGCTGGGCTATGCGGCCGGCTCGATTCCCGCCATTCCGTTGAACTTGGTAATGCTCAAGGGAATCACTGTGCAGGGCATGGAGATCCGCACCTTCGCGACCGATTACCCGGAGGAAATGCCCCGCGACGACGCCGAGCTTGCGCAGCTGTTCGCCGACGGACGCCTGCGCCCCTACCTGGGTGCACGGTTCCCGCTGGAGCAGGCGTCTGCCGCGCTGCGTTACGTCGCCGACCGCAAGGCCATCGGCAAGGTCGTCATCGACGTCGCTTAGGGCGTGATGATGTCAAAGCTCGGGTCGGGCTGATCCAGCGCGCCGAGCAGCGACTGCAACGCCGAGCCATCACCGCTGATGTCCATGCCCGGTGAGGTGAAATCGCCTCCCGCGACGGCCAACAGCCGCAGCTTGCTGGCCAGCCGGACAGTGACGGTCGCCGTCGCCTCGTCCGCCGGGCTTTTGCGATAGACCAGTACACCGTTGCGCAGGGTGAGCCGATAATTGGTGCCCAGGTCGGCGAACGTCATGTCGATAGCGATGTCCAAATCCCATGCCCGCGGCCCGTTCACACTGATCGCGAGCACGTCGAACATCTGCTCGGGGGTGAGCTGAGCCAGAAGAGTGCCGGGCGACACCTGCGTGGGAGTGCCGAAGTTGCCGTCGCGCAGCTCGGTCGCGCCGGAGAGGAAGAAGTTGCGCCACGTCGCGCATTCCGCACCGTAGGCCAGCTGCTCCAGGGTGTCTGCGTAGAGCTCCCTGGCGCCGGCGTGGTTCTCGTCGGTGAAGATCACGTGGTCGAGTAGCGTTACCGCCCAACGGTAATCACCTGTGTCGAACGCCGACTTGGCGAGCTCGACCACTCGGTCGGCACCACCCATGGCCTCGACATACCGCGGTCCGATCGACTCCGGCGGGTACGCCCACAGCCGCGCGGGATTGCCGTCGAACCAGCCCATGTAGCGCTGATAGACGGCTTTCACGTTATGGCTGACCGAGCCGTAGTACCCGTGCGCGTGCCACGCCTTGTGGAGCGCGGGCGGCATCTGGAAGGTCTCGGCGATCTCGATCCCGGTATAGCCCTGGTTGAGTTGCCGCAGCGTCTGGTCGTGCAGGTAGGCATAGAGATCCCGTTGCAGGGACAGGAATTCCACGATGTTGTCCTGGCCCCATGTCGGCCAGTGGTGCGAGGCGAACACCACGTCGGCGCGGTCGGCGAAGGTGTCGATGGCCTCGGTCAGGTACCCCGCCCAGCCGTGCGGATCGCGGACCAGCGCGCCGCGCAGAGTCAGTAGGTTGTGCAGGTTGTGGGTGGCGTTCTCGGCCATGCACAGTGCGCGGAATTTCGGGAAGTAGAAATGCATTTCGGCGGGAGCCTCGGTGCCAGGCGCCATCTGGAACTCGATCTCGATACCGTCGATGGTGTGCTTTTCGCCGGTGGTCGTGATGTCGATGGTGGGCACGATGATCGCGACCTCGCCCGTCGATGGCGTCTGACCCAATCCGCAGCCCACCTGGCCCTGCGGTCCACGCTCCAGGACGGCCCCGTACATGTAGCCGGCGCGGCGGGCCATCGCGGTTCCGGCGTAGACGTTCTCCTGCACGGCGTGCTCGGTGAACCCCTCGGGCGCCAATATCGCGACCTTTCCGGCGTCGACGTCGGCCTGGGTGGTCACCCCCAGCACCCCGCCGAAGTGGTCGACGTGGGAATGGGTATAAATGACGGCGCTCACGGCGCGATTTCCGCGGTGGGCGCGGTAGAGCGCCAATGCGGCCGCGGCGGTCTCGGTGGAGACCAGCGGGTCGATGACGACGATGCCGGTGTCACCTTCGATGAAGCTGATGTTGGACAGGTCCAGTCCGCGCACTTGGTAAATGCCTTCGACCACCTCGTAGAGGCCCTGTTTGGCAGCCAGCGTGCTCTGTCGCCACAAACTCGGGTGGACCGACGCCGGCGCGTCACCGGTGAGGAATCCGTAGGCGTCGTTGTCCCACACCACCCGCCCGTCGGCGGCTGTGATCACGCACGGCGTCAGTGCGGCGATGAAACCACGATCGGCATCGGCGAAATCGGCGGTGTCCTCGAACGGAAGCGATGTCAGATGTTCGGCGTGCGCGGCCTCGATGACGGTGGTCGGCGGCTTGTGTTCCATGCCGCCGATCCTTCCGCACGAGGCCGCGCTTAGCCGACCTTTACCTCGATCAGTTCGGTGCGGTCAGGTCGTAGACCTCGGTACCGCCGATATCGGTTGCGGTGAAGTGCTGTTGCACCCACTTGGTGATCTGAGTACCTGGGCCCGAGTCGCCGCCGGGTCCGTGGTGTCCGTCACCGGCGATGAAGTAGTGCACCTGTCCCGCGGCGACATAGGCCTGGAACTGCTCCAGCGTCGGCGAGTTGTCACCACCGCTGAACCCACCGATCGACATGATCGAGGCGCCGGTGCTCAGCTCCAGCGGACTCGCACTCATGGACCCGATAGTGGCTGCAGCCCAACGATTGTCGGCCTGGCTGATCATGGACTTCAGCTCGGCGTTGTCGGATGCGCGTTGGCCGCCCGGTCCGCCGGGGCCACCCGGTCCGCCGAACCCGAAGCCACCGCCTGCACGGGTCGGGCCGGAGGTCGGGATGCCGCCGCCGTGGTTACCGGCGATCGTCTCCACCGTGTACGCAGCGGCGGCGCCGAGCCCGAACAGCAGACCCGCCGCGGCGAGGATCGCCGTCCAGCGTCCTAGCCGATGCGCCCCTGCGACCAGCACCGCCGAAACCAGGATCGCGCCGACCAACACCACCCAGCGCAACCACGGCAACCATTCCGGGGTGCGATCGAGCAGGATGAAGTTCCAGACCCCGGTAGCCATGAGCATGGCCGCCAGCACGACCCGCGAAGTCACGAACTGCTTGCCGCGCCACAGTTCTCGCACGCTGATGCCGATCACTGCGGCGATCGCCGGGGCGAGGGCGATCGTGTAGTAGGGATGCATGATCCCCTTCATGAAGCTGAAGACCACGACGGTGACGATCAGCCATCCGCCCCACAGCAACAACGAGGCGCGGGTGCGGTCAGTGCGCGGCGCCCGCCGGGTGAACCACAGCCCCGCCAACAAGCCGATCAGGGCGGCGGGCAGCAGCCATGAGATCTCAGTTCCCATCGACTCGCCGAACATCCGGGTGATCCCCGTCGAACCGCCGAACATCGAACCACCCATCGGACCGTCGCCGCCCGAATCCGAGCTGCCACCGGGATTGCCGTCGCCGCCGAACACCCGGCCCAGCCCGTTGTAGCCAAGCGCCAGCTGCAGCAGGTTGTTGTTGGTGGAGCCACCGATGTAGGGCCGAGAGCCGCTAGGCCATAGGCTCACCAGGGCCAGGTACCAGCCCGCGGAGACCACGATGGCGATCAAACCGACGCCCAAGTCACGCAGTCGCTGCCAGAAGCTGCCCGGGATCGCGACGAGTACCACCAAGGCCAGCGCCGGAGTCACCAGCAGGGCCTGCAGCAGTTTGGCCAGGAACGCGAACCCGATGGCAACACCGGCCAGTGCGATCCAGCGCGTGGACTTGCCGTCGAGGGCGCGGATCATGCAGTAGCCCGCAACCACCATCAGCAGAACCAGTAGCGCATCGGGGTTGTTGAAGCGAAACATCAACGCCGCCACCGGGGTCAGCGCCAGTGCCGCGCCGGCCAGCAGGCCGGCACCGTAGCCGCTGACCCGGCGCACAGCTGCGTACACCAGGGCCACCGATGCCACGCCCATCAAGGCCTCGGGCACCAGCATCGACAGCGTGCTGAAACCGAACATCCGGCCGGACAGCGCCATCACCCACAACGAGGCAGGTGGCTTGTCCACGGTGATCGCGTTGCCGGCGTCAAGTGAACCGAACAGCAGCGCCTTCCAGCTCTGAGTGCCGGCCTGAACAGCCGCGGCGTAGTAGTCGTTGGCCCAGCCGGCGGCCCCTAGGCCCCACAGGTAGAGCAGGGCCGTGCCCAACAACAGCGCGGCGAGTGCGGGCCGCACCCAGCGGGGTCGCGCCGCGCGCGGCGCGTCCTGCGGGTCCACCACGGCGGGCCTTTCTGTGCATTCGGCAAGGACGGTCATTCTGCACCGCCAACACTCTGGCCGGTGCGACGCGGGTGGAACACCCAGCCGCGCAGCAGCACGAAGCGCACGACGGTGGCCATCAGATTCGCCGCGATCAGCACTATCAGTTCGACGACACGCGCCGGCTCGCCCAGACTGTGCAAGAGGGCAAGCGAGCCGCTGGTCAGGGCCAGCCCGATTCCGAACACGACCAATCCTTCGAACTGATGCTTGGCGACGCCGGTGCGACCACGCACCCCGAAGGTGAACCGCCGGTTCGCCGCGGTGTTCGCGACCGCCGTCACCAGCAAGGCGACCAGGTTGGCGCCCTGCGGCCCGATCGGGCGCAACAGCAGGAACAGCAGCAGGTAGGCCAATGTGGACCCGATGCCGATGGCCGCGAACCGCACACCCTGGTTCAGCAGTGACTTCGGGGCTCCGGCCTGGTTGCCGAACTGGGCGCCGATCGCCTGCACCGGGATCTGTCCGGTTCCGAAACCCTTGAGCAAGCGAGCAATTCCCTTCAAATCAGCGACGGCGGTGGCGACGATGTCGACGCGGCTGTCGGGGTCGTCGACCCAGTCGACGGGCACCTCGTGGATGCGCAGCCCGCTGCGCTCGGCCAGCACCAACAGCTCGGTGTCGAAGAACCAGCCGGTGTCCTCGACGTAAGGCAGCAGTTCGGCGGCGACATCGGAGCGGATGGCCTTGAAACCGCACTGGGCGTCGGTGAACTTGGCGGACAGCGTGGATCGCAGGATCAGGTTGTAGCAGCGCGAGATGATCTCCCGCTTGGCGCCACGCACGACCCGCGACCCGCGGCCCAGCCGCGTGCCGATCGCGAGGTCGGAATGTCCGGACACCAACGGCGCCACCAGCGGAGCCAGCGCCGCCAGATCGGTGGACAGGTCGACATCCATGTAGGCCAGCACCGGCGCGTCCGATGTCGACCACACCGCGTGCAGCGCCCGGCCGCGGCCCTTCTGCTCGAGGCGCACCATCCGGACCTCGGGCAGCTCGTCGGCCAGCTCGGCGGCGATCCACGGGGTGTCGTCGATGCTGGCGTTGTCGGCGATGGTGATCCGGAACGAGAGCGGGAAATCCTCGCTCAGGTAGCGGTGCAACCGGTGAATCGAGTCCGACAGGGCGGTCTGCTCGTTGTACACCGGAACGACGACATCGAGCACCGGCGCGCCGCGGTCGGCTGCGATCAGTGCTGCGTTGCGGCGACGTGCCGTGGGAATGTCCGTGATGGTCATACCTAGATCTTCGGCTCTGGCTGTGAGCGGAAAGTTGGTGCTTGCTATGCGGCGGCTGTGAATCCCTGCGACAGGTCGTAGACGGTGACATCGTCCAGCTCACGGGGGGTGAAGTTGGCGCTGACCCAGCGCTGGATCTGCTCGGCGGCATCGCTGCCCGACTTGTCACCGAAACCGAATCCCGGCATGTCACTCTTCACGAACCAGTGGATGCGCCGCTCCGCGACGTAGGCCTGGAATTGGTCGAGAGTGGGCGCGGGGTCGGTGCCGTTGAACCCGCCGACGGCCATCACCGGCAGCCCTGTGGCGAGCTGGTATCCCGCGGCATTGCTCGATCCCACCGCGGCTGCGGCCCAGGTGTACTCGTCGCCGTGCAGGCGCAATGCCGCCGTCAACTCAGGACCGGGGCGCGGTGCGTCGAACATGCCGCCCGGCGGGCCGCCGTGTCCCATGGAAGGGCCGACCGACGGGATGGCGCCGTTGTGCGGTGCCGCGGCGGTGGCTACCGAGAACGCGGCAGGTCCGGCCAGCGCGACGATCAGGGCCAGCGCACCGACGCCGGCTCCCACCCGCCGGGGCAGGCGCCCCACCACCACAAGCAGCACCGCGGCGGCTATGCCACCGACCACGATGGCGATCCGGAGCCAGGGCAGCCACTGCGAATCTCGTTGCAGCAGAAGGAAGGCCAGAGCAACGGTGATGGCGACCATTCCCGCCAGCGTGACCGCGGCGCGGATATCGTCCCGGCGCCGCCACAGCAGAGTCGTGCCGATCGCCAGGCCACCGCCGAGCGCGGGAGCCAGCGCCACCGTGTAGTACGGGTGCAGGATGCCGTTGGCGTAGCTGAACACCACCGCGGTGACCACCAGCCACCCGGCCCACAGCAGCAGCGCCGCCCGGGTGAGATCCGTGCGGGGTGCCCTGCGGGTGATCCACAGCCCGGCGACGATCGCGACGACGGCGGCGGGCAGCAGCCAGGCGATATGGCCGCCCATCTCCGAGCCGAACAACCGCGCCCACCCGGCGTCCATGTTCATGTTGCCAAGGCCGCCCGTCTCGTTGCCGGTCAACCGGCCCAAGCCGTTGTAGCCCAGCGCCAATTCGAGGATCGAATTGTGTTGCGAACCACCGATGTAGGGCCGTGCGCTGGCCGGCCACAGCGCGACCAGCGCCAGATACCAGCCGCTCGAGACAACCACCGCCACCACCGCCGCCGTCAACCGCACCAGCCGGGTCCGCACCGAGACATCGGCAGCAAGCAGGAACACCGCCGCCAACGCCGGCAGCACCAGAAAGGCCTGCAACATCTTGGCGAGGAACCCGACGCCGACCGCGACGCCGGCCAGCGCCAGCCACCACCAGGCGGCGTCGCGGTTCAGCGCCCGCTGCGTGGCATATACGGCAATGACGAGCGAAAGCACAAGCAGCGCATCGGGATTGTTGAACTTGAACATCAGCGCGGCCGCGGGGGTCAGCGCCAGCACGGCACCTGCGACCAGGCCGGCCCACGGCCCGCTGACCCGTCGCACCGCGGCGTACAGCACGGCGACCGCGGCCACCCCGATCAACGCCTGCGGCACCAGGATGCTCCACGGGTTGACCCCGAACAGACGTGCCGACAACCCCATCACCCACAGCGCCGCGGGTGGCTTGTCGACGGTGATCGCATTGCCGGCGTCGCTCGAGCCGAACAGCCACGCCGTCCAATTCGTCGCCCCGGCTTGGGCCGCCGCCGAGTAGAACGGGTTCGCCCACTCGCTGGCGCCGAGGTTCCACAGATACAGCACGGCTGTTGTGAGCAGCAGCGCGATCAACCAGCCGTGGCGCCGAACGGTACTCACGTTGTCACCGCGCGGGGCAACCGCACGGTGAACTCGGTCCAGCCTGGCACACTGCGCAATTCGATACTGCCGCTGTGAGCCCGCACGACGGCCGACGCGATCGCCAGGCCCAGCCCGGTGGACCCACCCTTGCGGGACCGCGACGTGTCACCGCGGGCGAACCGCTCGAAGACCTCGGACTGCAGCTCGGCCGGGATGCCCGGCCCGTCGTCGGCCACCCGCAGCACCGCGGCATCCGGTTCGGAGTGCAGCGACAGCGTCACCGAGGTCCCGGGAGGTGTGTGAGTGCGCGCGTTGGCCAACAGGTTGGCCACCACCTGATGCAACCGGGCGTCGTCGCCTGTGACATAGAGCGGGTCCGGCGGCAGGTCCAGGTTCCATTCGTGGTCGGGGCCGGCGACATGAGCGTCACTGACGACGTCGGCCGACAGACGCGCGAGGTCCACGGGTTCGCGTTCCAGCGGGCGGCCCGAGTCAAGCCGAGCCAGCAGCAGCAGGTCTTCGACGAGGTGGGTCATGCGGACGGCTTCGGACTCCACGCGGCTCATCGCGTGCGCGACGTCGTCGGGCACCTGGTCCCGTTTACGTTGCGCCAGTTCGGTATAGCCGCGGATCGCGGCCAGTGGTGTCCGCAACTCGTGGCTGGCATCGGCGACGAATTGGCGCACCCGGCTCTCGCTGGCCTGCCGTGTCGACAGGGCGATGGAGACGTGTTCGAGCATCCGGTTCAGCGCCAGACCCAGCCGGCCCACCTCGGTGTAGGGATTGGCATCGGCTTCGGAGACCCGCACGGCCAGCTCGACTTCGCCGCGATCCAGCGGCAGGTTCACCACCTTGCCCGCCGCCGCCGCAACGCGGTTCAGTGGTGCCAGGGCACGGCGATTGATCAGGATGCCCACGGTTGTGGCCACCGCCAGAGCGGCCACCGTCACCACCGCGAAGATCAACGCCACCCGCAGCAGCGTCGCGTCTACGTTGTTCAGACTCAGGCCGATCACCAAGGTCTCGCCGGTCAGCCTGCTTCGCACCGCGACCACCCGATATCGACCGAGGTTGTCGAGGTTACGGGTTATTGGCTTTCGTTGATCTCCGTACTGCGCAAGTTGATTCAACGCGCTCGGGGTCAATGCCGCGCGCACGCCGCCCGGGCCGAGAACGCCGGAGTCGGCGGGCGTTCCGTTGGTGACGACCACCGCGACCATCCCGACCGGCTGGCCGGGCGCGTCCAGGAAGGCCGGACCTGGCCCGGGCCTCGGCCACGGCGGCCGGTTGTCCCGCAGCTCGGGAGGCAGCGGTGGGGGCAGCGGTTCGCCGTAGATGATCGCCGAGCGGTGCGCGGTCTCGCGCAGCTGATTGTCGAGCTGTCCGACCATGTACTGATAGAGCGCCAAAACCGTCACCGCGCCGATGCCCAGGCAAACGGCGGCCAGCAGGCAGACCTGACCGATGAGCACACGGGCGCTCAGCGACCAGGTGCTAGCTCGCAGCTTTGAGAACATAGCCGGCACCGCGCAACGTGTGGATCATCGGTTCGCGGCCACTGTCGATCTTCTTGCGAAGGTACGAGATGTAGAGCTCGACGATGTTGGACCGACCGCCGAAGTCGTAGCTCCACACCCGGTCCAGGATCTGAGCTTTGGACAACACCCGCTTGGGGTTGCGCATGAGGAAGCGAAGCAGCTCGAATTCGGTCGACGTCAACGAGATCGGTTCACCGGCTCGGGTCACCTCATGGCTGTCCTCGTCCAGAATCAGATCGCCGACCACGATCTGGGCGCCACTGTCCTCGGTGGTGACGCCGGTGCGACGCAGCAGCGCCCGCAGCCGCAACACGACCTCCTCAATGGAGAACGGCTTGGTGACGTAGTCGTCGCCGCCGGCGGTCAACCCGGCGATGCGGTCTTCGATCGCGTCCTTGGCCGTCAACAGCAGCACCGGCAGCTGTGGGTTCTGCTCACGCAGCTTGCGCAGGACGTCCAGCCCGCTCATGTCGGGCAGCATGATGTCGAGCACCACCGCATCCGGACGCGCGTTCCGCGCCGCGCTGATCGCCGACGCGCCGTCGGCGGCGGTGGAGATATTCCAGCCCTCGTAGCGCAGCGCCATCGACACCATTTCGGCGAGCACAGTCTCGTCATCGACCACCAGAACCGTGATCGGGTTTCCGTCAGCTCGGCGCATCACGACACGTTCAGCCGGTGTAGAGGTCATGTCTCCAGTATGGGAACGGCGATTAGGCATTCCTATGGCATTCCTATGTGTCACCTATGAAACTCGACGCACAGAATTCACTGATCGCGCACACAGCGAACGCCCAGGTTTGCTGCCCACCGTGGTGGCATGACTGGTGAACAGCAACAACCGGTGTGGGGTGCCCCCACCGACCGCCCGAAGACCTGGTCAACCCGCACGACGGTGGCTGCAGTCGGGATCGCAGCTGCGCTCGCGGCGGTCGGCGGCGTGGTGGTCTACGCCGCGACCGCCCACAACGAGGCGCAGGGACACATGGGTGGACCGCCCGGGTGGGGCGGCCCTGGCGGACCCGGCGGCCCAGGTGGCTTCCAGCGGACACTGCACGGTGAGAACGTCGTTGCCAACGGGGAGGGCGGATTCACCACCCAGCTGACCCAGACCGGCGACGTCACCGCCGCCTCCGACGCCTCGGTGACCGTCCGCAGTCAGGACGGCTACAGCCAGACCTATGTCTTCGTCCCCGACACCCGCAAGCCGCCGCAACCGCTGCAGACGGGTCAGCACGTGTCCGTGCAGGCGACGAAGGCAGGCGACGCGGCCACTGCTACAGCGGTGATGCCGGCCCGATAGGGCGCCGGGGTTCCTACACTTTGGCGGTGAACTTCTTCGAGGTCATCGAAACGGTGGGCAAGGCGATCGACGCGGTCGGCGTGGCAGTGATCGCATTAGGCGCGTTGATCTCGGCAGCCGGCGTGATTCCCCGGTTCAAGACCGGTACGGCCTACCGGGCGTTCCGGGAACAGCTCGGCCGCTCGATCCTGCTCGGGCTGGAATTCCTGGTCGCCGCCGACATCATCCGCACCGTGGCGGTGACCCCCGATGCCCGCAGCGTTGCAGTCCTCGGCGGAATCGTGCTGATCCGGACGTTCCTGAGCTTCTCGCTGGAGTTGGAGATCACCGGTTACTGGCCGTGGCAGAAAAACCGCCAGCCGCAAGCCGCGCCTGACCCCGCCGAACCGACGGCCGGGGCCGCCGCGCGCCCGCAATGAGCTCGCGCCCTCGGGTACCGGTTAGCCTGATGCGGGTATGGACGAAAAGAGACGCGCTCGTCGTGCACGGATCCTCGACGCCATCCGCAAGAAGCCGCCGGAGTCGCTGGGCCCGCCGGATTCCCACGACCAGTCCGAGGTCGCGGCGATGCTGCGGGAGATCGGCATAGCTCTGCTTGAAGTGGAGCAGCCCACCCAGTTGGTGTCGTCCCGGCTGCTGGAGATTGCCGCGCAGTACACCACTCAACCGGTTCGTATCGTCGTGCTGCCGACGGTCCTGATGATCCAGGTCGGCACCGTGGGGTACGAGGTCGACACCTCCACGACCTACTCCGTGCAGCTGAACATGGCCGGGCGCATCGACGATATCGCGACCCTGGCCTCGGTCGGCGCCATCACGCCGGCCGACGCGATCGCGGCAACGGCGCAGGCACGCACCATGCGCCCGCGGTACGGCCCGGTCACGACGACCCTCGGATATGCCGTCACGACAATCGGTTTCGGCATGATCATCAACCCGACATGGGCATCGCTGCCGGGATACCTGTTTCTCGGACTGGTGGTCGGGGCCATCGCCCAGCTGGGCCGCCCGTTCCCATCGCTGAGCCCGGTGCTGCCCACGCTGGCAGCGATGGTTGTGACGATGCTGGCAACCTGGTTTGTCGCCGACACCGCCAACGACGGGCTGCTGCGGGTGATCGCGCCGGCGCTCGTGGCGATGCTGCCCGGAATGTCGCTGACCATCGGTGCAATGGAGCTGGCCAGCAACCAGCTGATCGGCGGCACCAGCCGGCTGGTCTACGGCGTAGCTCAGCTGGCTCTGCTGGTGTTCGGGGTGGCGTTGGGCGTGCACATCGCCGGAGAGGTCAAGCCGCAGGCGGCGTCGGCACAGATGGGCCCCTGGTCGCTGTACGTGGCGATAATCGTGGTGGCAATCGGGCTGTACGTCTATCTCTCTGCACCGCGCGGGTCACTGGTCTGGCTCTTCGCCGCGATCGCGGTCGCGCTGGTCGGCCAGGCGATCGCTGGAAAATTCGTTGCCGCAGCCTATTCCGGCTTCATCGGCGCCTTTCTCACGGTCCCCTTCGCGATGCTCGCAGCACGGATCAAGACCTCTCCCCCGGCGATCGTGATGATGCTGGCGGCGTTCTGGGCTCTGGTTCCCGGTGCGCTGAGCTTCGAGTCGGTGAGCCAAGCCGCCACGGGCGGCAACATCGGTGTGGCCAGCCTCGGGGTCACCGGCGCGGCGATCCTCTCGATCGCACTGGGCACGGTGATCGGCTGGAGCGTCTTCCGGACCATCGACAGCCGGTTGCCGTGGCCGAAGGGACTGGCTCAACCAACCGTACGGTAGGTTCTCCGGGGTGGACGACCTGAGCGCAGTGAGAGCGTGGATGTCGGAACAGGGCCTGGGTGAGGGCCCTCTGGGAGGCATCTCCGAGATCACCGGCGGCACCCAGAACGTCATGTTGCGCTTCACCCGCTCGGGACGCGATTACGTATTCCGCCGCGGGCCCCGCCACCTGCGCCCGGTGAGTAACAAGGTGATCCTGCGGGAGACCCAGGTCCTGCACGCGCTGGCCGGCACCGACGTCCCGCACCCGCGGCTGATCGCGGTCTGTGAGGACACCTCGGTGCTCGGCGATGCGGTGTTCTACCTGATGGAGCCGGTCGACGGCTTTAATGCCGGCGCCTCCCTGCCCGCCCTGCACGCAGGTGATGCAGGCATCCGCCACGAGATGGGCCCGTCGATGGCCGAGGCGGTGGCCAAGCTCGGCGCCGTCGACCACGTCGCGGTGGGCCTGGGGGACTTCGGCAAGCCGGAGGGATTCCTGGAACGCCAAGTGCCGCGGTGGCTTTCCGAGCTCGAGTCCTACAGCGGCTTCGAGAACTACCCGGGCCCTGACATCGGCGATGTCGCGGCAGTGGCGACCTGGCTGCAACAGAACCAGCCTGCCGCCTGGCAGCCCGGCATCATGCACGGTGACTACCACGCCGCCAACGTGATGTTCTCGCCGACCGGGCCCGAGGTGGTGGCCATCGTCGACTGGGAGATGTGCACCATCGGCGATCCGCTGCTGGACCTGGGTTGGATGCTGGCCACCTGGTATGCGCCCGGCCGCGAATCGGTACTCGGCAATGTGCTGATGGGCGCCGGCGGCCTCGCGACGCCTGACGAGCTCATCGAGCGATACGCACAGAACACCACCCGCGACCTGTCCAACATCGACTGGTACACGGTGATGGCGTGCTTCAAGCTCGGCATCATCCTCGAAGGATCGAACGCTCGCGCCGCTGCAGGATTGGCGCCCAAGGAAATTGGCGATCAGCTGCACATCGCGACGGTGCGTTTGTTCGAGCGGGCTCTGGCACTGATGGAGGGACAACGATGATCGATTTCGAGATTCCCAATGACCTGGCGGCACTGCGCGACGAGATACGCGCATTCGTCGTCGACAAAATCGTTCCTTACGAACGCGATCCGCGCATCACCCGGCACGGGCCGAACGAGGAGCTGCGCACCGAGCTGGTGGGGCTGGCCAGGGAGGCCGGCCTGCTGACGTTCCAGGCCCCGCACCGGTTCGGCGGTCGCGAGCCATCCCACCGCGAGCAGGCAGTGCTGTTCGAAGCTGCGGGCTGGTCCACGCTCGGACCAGTGGCGCTCAACTGCGCGGCACCCGACGAAGGCAATATGTTCGTGCTGTCCAAGATCGCCACCGATGAGCAGGCCGAGAAGTTCCTGGTACCGGTGATCGAGGGAAAGCAACGCTCGGTGTTCGCGATGACCGAACCCGGCGGTGCAGGATCCGACCCGAATCAGCTTGCCACCGAAGCGGTTTTCGACGGCACCGACTATGTGATCAACGGTCGTAAGTGGCTGATCACGGGCGCCAACAAGGCGCGCACGTGGATCATCATGGCGCGGGTCGCCCCGAACTCGCATGGCGCGGACGGGCCGACGCTGTTCTTATGCGACGGGCAGACTCCGGGCATCGAGCTCGAACGCGTGATGGACACGATGGACCGCAACTACGTCGAGGGCCACGGCGTGATCCACTTCGACAACCTGCGCCTGCCCGCCTCGGCGGTGCTCGGCGAAGTCGGTCAGGCGTTGCGATATGCCCAATTGCGCCTTACCCCGGCCCGATTGACGCATTGCATGCGGTGGCTGGGTGCGGCGACGCGCGCGCAGTCGATCGCGATCGAGCACGCCCGCACCCGCACCGGGTTCGGCAAGCCACTCGGTGAGCATCAAGGTGTGAGCTTCATGCTGGCCGACAACGAGATCGCACTACAGCAGTGCCGGCTGGCGATCTGGTGGGCCTGCTGGGCCATCGACACCGGAGCCAAGGGCCGCCACGAGAGCTCGATGGTCAAGGCCTACGTGTCCGAGGAGTTGTTCAAGGTCGCCGACCGCTGTGTGCAGATCCTCGGCGGCATGGGCATTTCCGACGAAACACCGGTAGGCGCGATCTTCTCCGACATGCGGGCGTTCCGCATCTACGACGGCCCGACCGAAGTGCACAAGTACGCGATCGCTCGCCAAGTCTTGAGGAACCCGTCATGAGCATCTTGGATTCGTTCCGTCTCGACGACAAAGTCGTCATCGTCACCGGCGCGTCCTCCGGCTTGGGGGTGTCGTTCGCGCAGGCGTTCGCCGAGGCCGGTGCGCACCTGGTGCTCGGCGCGAGGCGAGTGGAGCAGATGGCGGGCACGGCCGCCCTCGTCGAAGCGGCCGGCCGCACGGCGTACACGCAAAAGACCGACGTCGCCGACCCTGAGCAGTGCCAACAGCTGGTCGACTCGGCGATCAACGAGTTCGGCCGGGTCGACGTGTTGATCAACAATGCCGGCGTGGGCACCGCGGTGCCTGCGACCCGCGAATCCCCTGAGGACTTCCGCAAGGTCATCGAGGTCAACCTGAACGGGTCGTACTGGATGGCGCAGGCCTGCGGTCGGGTGATGCAACCCGGTTGCTCAATCATCAATATTTCCAGCATTCTTGGCATCACCACCGGTGGACTTCCGCAGGCGGCATACAGCGCATCCAAAGCCGGCGTGATGGGGCTGACCCGGGATTTGGCCCAACAATGGGGCTCCCGCAAGGGAATTCGTGTCAACGCACTGGCACCCGGCTTCTTCAAAAGCGAGATGACGGACGAATATCAACCCGGTTATCTGGAACAACAGCTACCGCGGGTCGTGGTCGGCAGGCTCGGCGATCCCGCCGAATTAGCCGCTACCGCAATATGGCTGGCGTCACCGGCCGCCGGATATGTGACGGGACAGACAATTATCGTCGACGGCGGCCTGACCATCACGTAGTGATAACCATCACGCGTCAATTGGGGGCTTCTCAGTGCCTTCACACGATGCCGATATCCGGCTCTAATGAGTCTCTGGGACTATCGAATCATGTGGTTCGAGCTCTACCTGGCGATGGCAGTCCTCGTGTCAGTCGCCGCCTGGCTGCTCAGCCCCCAATTTCAGTCCTCTGACCCGCCCGGGGACAACGTCCGCGCCTTCTGGTCAGTCGCCGCCGGCGCGCTCTGGCCCCTGGTTCTCATCGGCGCCGCCCAGATTTTCGCGGTCCACTACGTCGTCCGGCGGCTTCGCCCGGCGCACTCCGAGGATTGGGATCCGGCTGCGGCAGTCGCGATGGCCGACATCAGCGTGCGTTCCTAAGGGCCCAATCGGTTCCCCCTCGCCACCTCAGTGCGGCAGAATTCTCCGATGCGTAAAAAACTGGCATCGGCCGGCCTCGCCGCACTGGCGGTGACCGCGACCATGCTCTCCGCCGCCGCGACGGCCACCGCTGACGACTCGGGCAGCGGCCTGTTGTGGCCAGATCCCAACGAGCCGTACTACTGGGACGCCAACGAGAACGCCGGCGGCACTGGCCCCGCGCCGCTGCCGACCGACGACCTGTACTGGAAAGAAGGCCAGGACGCCGGCGGCACAGGCAACGCGCCCCAGCCGAGCGGTCCCGAGTACACCGACGAGGGCGAGAACGCCGGCGCTGTCTAGTGTTGGACGCCGGTCACGGCGCCGGATCGCTGAGGTAGTGCGCCAGCACCGGACGCAGCCATTCGGTGAGTGTCGCATCATCCATGCCCACCAGCGGCGGGATGCCGAGCACGTAGCGTCCGACCGCGACACCGAGCATCTGAGCGCCGACTAGTGCCGCCCGCTCGGCAGGCCGGTCGGGCACTACGGCGGCCAGCGCCGGGCTCACCTGATTGACGAAGACGCCGAGCAACGCCTCCGCTGCCACCCGGTTGGTGGCGGCTGAACGCAGCAGCGGCAGGAACGGGCCGTGTGGTCCCCACACTTCGACGAACATCGGCAGCACCAGGTCGACGACACGATCGGGCGCCACACCGGCGAGGTCCGGGAACGTGATGGCGAGCCGGGAGGCTGCGGCGAACAGTTCGGCCTTGTTGCCGAAGTAGTGCATGACCAGTGCCGGGTCCACGCCCGACGCCGACGCGATCGAGCGGATGGTGGTGCGTTCGAAGCCCCTCTCGCCGAACTGCGACCGGGCCTCGGCCAGGATCCGCGATCGGGTCGCTTCGCCGTCGCGCGTCTTAACCATCATGAGCGCCAGTGTATTCAACAACTGTTGACATCCCTAGCCCCTCGGCCTAGCGTCGAATTCAACAACTGTTGAGGAGATGCCCGTCATGACCGTCACCGCGATCCAGATCGGCCTCGATCCCGACGTGATCACCCCCACGCCCGACGACATCGGGCAGCACTACCCAGACCCGGAAGGAGCGACACGATGAACGACCACGAAGTCGACGTGCTGGTCGTAGGCGCAGGCCCGGCCGGGCTGATCGCGGCCGGTGACCTGGCCCGAGCAGGCCGCTCGGTAGCCGTTCTGGAGCGGTGGGCCACACCCAATCCGTCCAGCCGCGCATTCGCCGTGATGGCCCGCACCTTGGAGGTGCTCGACGCCCGCGGGCTGGCCGACGACCTGTTGACGAAGGGCCAAAAAGCCGAGGTAGTGACGATTTTCGGCGGTGCTCGCATCGAGCTGACCCACCTGGATTCGCCCTACAGGTTCGTCTTGATCACGCCGCAGACCAACGTCGACGCCGCCCTGGCCGGCTATGCCGAGGCGCAAGGAGCCGATATCCGGCGCGGCATCGAGGTTGTGGACCTCGATCAGGATCGCAACGGGGTCACCGTCTCCGCACGCCCGCATGAGGTCGACGGTCCGTTGGTGCGCTGGCGGGCCAAGTACGTGATCGGGGCAGACGGCGCGCACAGCACCGTCCGCACACTCGTCGGCGCCGAGTTTCCGGGCAAGACGGTGCTGTCCTCGGTGGTGCTGGCCGACGTGAAGCTGGCACGTGGACCCGAGCGGGGGCTGAAGCTGGGCAGCACCAGGCAGGTGTTCGGGTTCCTCGCGCCCTACGGTCGCAGCGACGCCGACGGCTCCTGGTACCGCGCGATGGTGTGGGACCGCAACCATCAGGTGCCCGACACCGAACCCGTGGAATCCGCCGAGGTGATCGATGTGCTGAACCGAGCGATGCAGACCGACCTCGGCGTGCGCGAGATCAGTTGGAAGTCCCGATTCCATTGCGATGAAAGACAAGTCGAGCGGTACCGGCACGGCCGGGTGTTCCTGGCCGGCGACGCCGCGCACGTGCACTCCCCGATGGGCGGGCAGGGCATGAACACCGGCATCCAGGATGCGGTCAATCTGGCCTGGAAACTAGACGCGGTGCTCGGCGGCGCGGAGGAACGGCTGCTCGACACCTATCACGACGAGCGTCACCCGATCGGTAAGCGGGTGCTCCGACAGTCGGGGCTGATCGCCCGCGGTGTGACGTTGTATCCGCGGGTGGCGCGGACCATGCGAAACCTGTTGCTGCCCAGGCTGCTCGGCGTGCCGTTTGTGCGAGACGCGGTGGCGGGCAGTTTCGCGGGAACGTCACTGCGTTATGGACGGCACGGGCTCGTCGGCACCAGGGCCATGCCGCTGCAGCCTGCCGGGTCGTTCACGATGGTCCGCAAGAGTGGGTCGGCAGTACTGGTCCGACCGGATGGCTACATCGCCTGGGCGGGCGACTCCGCCCACGAAGGGTGGCGCGACGTCCTGGCGATCTGGTCACCGAAGACGTCTGCGCTGCAAGCACATTAGCGGCGCCGGCGCGAACACCGGCGCCGCCAACGGGACATCGATCAGGGCAGGCAGACTCCGACCACGCATGCCAGCGGAGGCGGCGGCGGCGGTCCCCAATAGGGCGGCGGCGGCGGCGCCCAATAGGGCGGCGGCGGCGGTGGTCCGCCCCACCCGACGGGCCCTGGATGCGGATGCGGGCCCCAAGGATCGGCGCTGGCAACGCCAGCACCCAGCAAGCTCGCACCGAGCCCGCCAAGAATCGCCGCACTGGCGATGAGTGGTCGTAATTTCATCATGATCAGCTCCTCGTAGTCACTAGCAATGCAGTGCGCCGCTGATCTACGGCACCCCCCGGTGGCACATGTAGGGGGTTCCCACGCTGCTTAAGCGCGAGCTATGTGCGCGATTACTGTCTGCTGAGCACCGGGACGACTCGTCGCTTAGCGGAATCCATGCTCGTCAGCGGATGGGAGGTGGGTAGTCGCGTTACCGCCCTTGCGTTTAGCGTCGAACATGGCGTGGTCGGCGCGTTCGACGATCGCCTCGAGCAACCGCACGGGATCGGTTCCCTCAGCGGCGAGGCCGGCAATGGCGAGACTGGTGACACCGACACTGGCGGTCACCGCGAGGTCGGCCGGTGCGGCAATCGCATTCCGTATGCAATCGGCGGCACCCTCTGCCCGTCCAGGACGGACGATATCGACGATCACGAATTCCTCGCCGCCGGTCCGGGCGACCAAGGCACTCCTGCCGACCGCACCAGTTATCCGTCGAGCAGTGCGGATCAACACCTGATCACCGGTCGCGTGGCCGAAGCTATCGTTGATTTCCTTGAAGCGGTCCAGGTCGACGACGGCCACCGCCACCTCGGCGTCCGTGGCGTTGGCGTCGCGCAAGAGATCGCCTACGTGCAGCTGCAAACCCCGCCGGTTCAGCAAGCCGGTGAGCGGATCGGTGACGGAGTCGTTGGCGTCGTTACGAAGGGCCCAGATTCCGAACTGGATTCCAAGAGAAGTCGCTACCACGGGCGTCACCGACGCCAGTGTCTTTGCCGTGAACGCGATACCACCCAGGTTCGTCCCGCTGCTGAACTGCACGGCGAAAGCGGCCGTGGACAGGAGTATCCACAATGTATGCCCGGCAAGGACTTTCGGCCCGTCGAAGAACAACAAATACACCGAGATCATCGCGAAGGCATTGAACGCGAACAAGCCCAACAGCCAACTCGAACCCACCACCGCCGCCGCGGCTATCCCGATGTCGGCAGAGATGACGAACGCGAGAGACGTTCGCCGCGAGGGCCATGGCCGACTGCACCACATCCACCCCCAGAAGAGCTGTAGCACGGCAAACATCGCGACAACCACTCGCGCGGCGAGCGTATGCACCGAGGGGAGCAGGATCAGAAGCGAGATCACCCCGTTGAGCCCGGTGCCCACGCCGATCCCCACTTTGACCGGTGCGGACATCGCCCGCTTGGTGAAGTACTGGACCTGCGCCGCGTAGTCGACCGGCTCGCTCCACCAATCACGGAGATGGCGGCCGGACATGGCAAAAGCATCCGAATAGGCAGGCAAGGCGTTGCCCCCAGTAGCGTTCCCTGCAAGCGACTGGTCGTTGGGCAGCCTGTCCAGCGGCCCCGACTAATCGGCGCAGAAATTAGTTCCGAAGGAAAATAACCGCTCTACGGTAGCAACCGCTCTCAGCCGTGTCACGGCGAGCGAGGGGCATCCACACGTTGAGCGCGCCCGAAGGGATTCCAACCCCTGACCTTCTGGCGCGAAGAGGGCATAACGGTCAGTCCCCAGCGACTCGTTAAAGTCGTCTGCCCCAGTAACTTACTGAACGCGACGGTTGTGTGTGTGCGTGGCGATTCGACAAAATTCGGCGGCGTTTGCAACGGCGGACGAGACCGCGGCTACATCATTTGCACCATAGGCACGCCCGGACAAACGCATATTTCGGCCGATGCCCGCGTATGCCCCGCGGCCATAGCTTGATGTCAAGCCTGGAGAGACCGGCCAGAACCGAAAGGCACAGACATGATCACCCTCAGCACCGTCAAGAAGCTCGCGGCATCGACCGCCGTCGCCGGGGCCCTGAGTGTGGCGGGCCTCGGCCTGGCCAACGGAATCGCGGCGGCAGCACCGGCGGACCACGCGGGGTCGGGGTCGGGCGCCTCCACGAAGTCGGAGCACCACTCGGAGGTCCACGCTCACCTGATTCCTGGCTTCACCCCGAAGCCGGCCACCGGTGGCGGCTCCGAGGTCCACGCCCACCTCATCCCCGGGTTCGCACCGAAGCCGACCCACACCACAACCGCGCCCTCCTTGGGGTCGACAGACAATGGTTGGGGCGATGGTGATGCCTGCCACGAACCCCGCTGCGTAGAAGTGATCGACGAGTGACAGTCATGGAGGGCTGACCTCCGGGACTGCCCGCCATACTTCGGGTGGCGGGCCAAGCCTGGTTCGGGGGTTAGAACTACCGACGACGGCAGACCCGCAGCCGGGATTGGATGTGGCGGGAGCCGTTATTACTGGTAATGAGTGCGCCCGAAGGGATTCGAACCCCTAACCTTCTGATCCGTAGTCAGATGCTCTATCCGTTGAGCTACGGGCGCCTTCTGTATTCAGTTGTTCGTGGCTGACGAATCAACCGCGGCGGAGGCGAGAGGATTTGAACCTCCGGTCCCCTTTAAGGGGGACAACTCATTAGCAGTGAGTCCCATTCGGCCGCTCTGGCACGCCTCCTGAACTACCTGAGCGTACCGGAGCCTGATTGATGCCCCGAACCGCCGATCCGACAGAGTACACAGCAGCAACGGCTCCAGGCAAAGCAGTCCGACGGGCAGGAGCGGAGCGACCCGGGGATCGATGTAGCCCGGGCACCTAGACTTGACCGAATGACCGCCCGCCTGCGCCCCGAACTGGCCGATCTACCGGCCTATACGCCGGGTAAGACGGTGCTGGGCGCCATCAAACTGGCCAGCAACGAGACCGTGCACGGGCCACTGCCCAGCGTGCGGGCCGCCATCGCCGCGGCCGCCGAGACCATCAACCGCTACCCGGACAACGGCTACGTGGAGCTCAAGGAGCACCTGGCCAAGCACTTGAGCAAGCACCAGGCCTTCGCCCCCGAGAACGTCGCCGTCGGCTGTGGCTCGGTGAGCTTGTGTCAGCAGCTCATCCAGATCACCTCGTCGATCGGCGACGAGGTGATCTTCGGCTGGCGCAGCTTCGAGATCTATCCGCTGCAGGTGCGAGTGGCCGGCGCCACCGCGGTCAAGGTGCCGCTGCGCGACTACACCTTCGACCTCGACGCGATGCTGGCCGCGATCACCGACAAGACCCGCCTGATCTTCGTCTGCAACCCGAACAACCCGACCTCCACCGTCGTCGATCCCGACGAGCTGGCCCGCTTCGTCGCGGCCGTGCCGTCGGACATCCTGATCGTCATCGACGAGGCCTACGTCGAGTACATCCGCGACGGAATGCTGCCCGACAGCCTCGGGCTGGCCCGGAGCAATCCCAATGTGGTTGTGCTGCGTACCTTTTCGAAGGCGTACGGGCTTGCCGGTCTGCGCATCGGTTATGCCGTGGGCGATCCCGACATCATCACCGCGCTCGGCAAGGTCTACGTGCCGTTCACCGCGACCACGGTCTCGCAGGCCGCTGCCATCGCCTCGCTGAACGCCGCCGACGAACTGCTGGCCCGCACCGACGCGGTAGTCGCCGAGCGACGCCGGGTCTGTGCCGCGCTGACCGAGCTGGGCTATAACTTCCCGCCGTCACAAGCCAATTTCGTCTGGCTGCCGCTGACACCCGAGGACACGCCCCACTTCGTCGAACAGGCCGCCGCTGACGCCCGCGTGCTGGTGCGCCCCTATGGCACCGACGGTGTCCGGGTGACCATCGGCGCACCCGAGGAGAACGACGTCTTCCTCGACTTCGCCCGCAAGTGGATCACGGGCCGCTGACGGGCACCCGGCCGGTGAAGGCGACCAGCCGGTCCAGCTTGGAGGCGTGCGCCGCGACGTCCACCGGATCGTCGAAGCCTGCCCTGGCCCGCCCTTCCGGGGTGATGGTGCGGTGTGCGAGCGTCGTCACGTAATCCGTCAGCGCCTCTGGAGCATCGACGGAACGGTCGACTGCAGACGCGTAATCCCAAGCGTGAACGAGGAATTCGAGCGACAGGATGGCGGCCAAGAATTGCGCCGGCGCCTCGTTGGTGCCGAACGGAACCGTGCCGTCCAATCCCCGGCGGTGCCAGGCGTCAAGCGCCGGCCTGGCGGCCGCGATGATCTGGCGTTCGACGGAGTCGTCGCGGTTGCGCTCGGGCAACTGGGCGTCGACGGCGCCGCCGAGAGCGGTGATCGAGTTCAGCAGATGATCGGTGAGCCCGGCCACGTCGTATTCGCGGCACGGCGTCTGCTTGGTCAGGTCCTCGGTGGCGATGCCGTGCACCACCTGTTGCAACACCCGTAATGCCGCCTCAGCGCTGGCCAGTTCGTCGGTCGGAGGAGCTTCCATGCGGCCACCGTACGACCGGTCACCGACAGCCGGCCCCCCGTTTGCCGTAAGCCAGTGGTCTGCTTGGTATCTGGGTTCGCAGCACGGGGGCTACCTCGGCTTGGAACATCTCGAGGGTGCGCAGTTTATGACTCGGGGTGACACCATCGGCGTCGGCACTGAGGTGGATCACCTCGTGGCCGAGCTGCTCGCGGTACCGGCCGACCTTGTCGATCACTTGTTGCGGGCTGCCGATCAGCGCCGAACTTCGCTCGACGAAGTCCTCGATAGATTCAAAAACCACCGGTAACCCCACCCGCCGGGCGAACGCCAGCCGCGTCTCAAAGGCCTGCCGATATTCGGCCACCGCCTGCTGAGACGTCGGAGCCAGATGGAACCCGGCGGTTCCGGCACCAACCAGGGCGTCCTGCGGCTGGTGACCATAGAACTCCCAGCGCTGCCGATAATGGCGCACCAGCTCGGCGTAGGGCTCGACGGGGTAGGTCACGTTCGCCGAGAAGATGGGGTCGCCGTGGCGGGCGGCAAGGTCGACCGAGTCTCTGCTCGTCGCGCTGCCGTGCCAGATCCGGATCCGGGGTTGCAGCGGCCGGGGCAGCGCTTTCGCGTCGACCAGCGGCGGCCGGAACCGGCCCGACCACGTCACCTTGTCGCTGTCCCACAACAGGCGAAACAGCTCATACCCCTCGCGGTTTCGATCCCATTGGTCATCGGTGGTCACGTGAAATAGCTCGGCCTGTGCGGTCCCGTTGCCTTTGCCGATCATCAGCTCGAGCCGGCCGTCGGACAGGTTGTCCAGCGTGGCGTAATCCTCGAAGGCCCGCACCGGATCCAGAAGACTCAACGTCGTTACCGCGGTGAACAATCCGATCCGCGAGGTTCGCGCCGCGATATTGCTCAGCACCACCGGTGGCGAGGACGAGATGAACGGATCTTCGTGCCGTTCGCCCACCGCGAATCCGTCGAAACCGAGTTCCTCGGCGAGCACCGCGGAGTCGACGACGGCGCGCAGCCGCTCGGCTGCACTCGTCTTCGCCCCTGTCGCCGGGTCCGGATGATGGGTGATGAGAGTAAGTAGTAAGAACTTCACCGCTGTGCTTTCGAATGAGGAGACGACTAGACCGTGAATCGCTACGACGCACAAGGGTTTTCATCAGGCTGATCCGATCCCCCACAGACACCCAGGTCCACGCCACGACCACCTGTTAGGCTGCGGCGAAGTGGACAGGCGGTCCTTTGGCGTCAATTTCATTGGAGAAGGTTCATGCGCATCGCCGATGACATCACTCAGCTGACCGGGAAGACGCCGTTGGTGCGGCTGCGTCGGGTTACCGAAGGCGCCGTGGCCGAGGTGGTCGCCAAGCTGGAGTCCTTCAACCCGGCGGGCAGCGTGAAAGACCGCCTCGGAGTGGCGCTGATCGACGCCGCCGAGAAGGCCGGTCTGATCAAGCCCGACACCATCATCCTCGAGCCGACCAGCGGCAACACCGGCATCGCGTTGGCGATGGTGGCTGCCGCACGTGGATACCGGTGTGTGTTGACCATGCCGGAGACCATGAGCATCGAGCGCCGGATGTTGCTGCGCGCCTACGGCGCCGAACTCGTGCTCACCCCGGGCGCCGAGGGCATGCCCGGTGCGATCGCCAAGGCCGAGGAACTGGCCAAGACCGACCAGCGCTACTTCGTGCCGCAACAGTTCGAGAACCCGGCCAACCCCGCGATCCACCGCGCCACCACCGCTGAGGAGATCTGGGCCGACACCGACGGCAAGGTCGACATCTTCGTCGCCGGGGTCGGCACCGGCGGCACCATCTCCGGTGTCGGCGAGGTCCTCAAAGAACGCAAGCCGTCGGTTCAGGTCGTCGCGGTCGAGCCCGCGGCCTCACCGGTGCTCTCCGGTGGCCAGAAAGGGCCGCACCCGATCCAGGGCATCGGCGCCGGGTTCGTTCCTCCGGTGCTCGACACCGACGTGGTCGACGAGATCGTCACCGTCGCCAACGAGGACGCGTTGGAGTTCGCCCGACGACTGGCCCGCGAGGAGGGCCTGCTGGTGGGGATCTCCTCGGGTGCGGCGGTATGGGCTGCTCTTGAGGTCGCCCGCCGGCCCGAGAATGCCGGCAAGCTCGTTGTCGTGGTCCTGCCCTCCTTCGGCGAGCGGTATCTGAGTACCGTCCTGTTTGCCGATCTGGCCGACTGACCCATGCCGCTGGAGATTCTGCGTGACGTCCGGTCGGTCAAGAAACGGGACCCCGCCGCACGTTCGACGCTGGAGATCATCTTGTGCTACCCCGGCCTGCATGCGGTGTGGGGTTACCGGATCAGCCACTGGTTGTGGCAGCGCGGAGCCACGCTCGCCGCGCGGTTCCTCGGCGAGACCATCCGCATCCTGACTGGGGTCGAGATCCATCCCGGCGCCGTGATCGGCAGTGGAGTCTTCATCGATCACGCCACCGGAGTGGTGATCGGCGAAACCGCGGTGGTCGGCAACAACGTCACGATCTACCACGGGGTCACGTTGGGTGGCACCAGCCTCAATCGAGGCAAGCGCCACCCCACCGTCGAAGACGGCGTGATCATTGGCGCAGGCGCAAAAGTGCTGGGCGCCATCACGATTGGTGCGGGCAGCCAGATCGGTGCCAATTCCGTCGTCGTCAAAACGGTGCCGCCCGGCTCGGTGGTGGTCGGGGTACCAGGCCAGATCATCGGAAATCCGGGTGGAACACCTTCCGGCACTGATCAATCCAACCTGCCCGACCCTATGGGTGTCAGCATGCAATCACTGCTGACCCGGGTATCCAAGCTGGAGTCGCTAGCCGACGGCCCGGGGACCGAACGCGTCATTCGGCCCCCCGAGGCCGGGGTGTGGCACGGCGAAGACTTCTCGATCTAGTTCCGTCATCGAATCCGGTTGATCCGAAGGGTCTGATCACGCCCAGGGCGGGATTAGCGTCTGCAGGCGCTAAGACCACCGAAAGGGCATCATGTCTAACCAAATTGAGGAATCTGGCGCCGCTCCGGCCACCGTGGCGGCTGACGGCCGCCCGCACCGCAAGCTTCGGGGCTCGCTCGGTGTGTGGGGCATCGTGTTCGTCGTGGTGGCCGCCGCTTCCCCTCTGGGCGTGATGGGTGGTCCGGTGCCACTGGGTATCGCCAACGGCAATGGCGTCGGATTCCCCGCCATCTTCGTCATCAGCACCTTGATCATCCTGCTGTTCGCGGTCGGCTTCACCGCGCTGACGCCCTACGTCCCGGATGCGGGTGCTTTCTACTCCTATATCGGTAAGGGTTTGGGCCGGGTAACCGGCTTCGGGTTCGCGTTCGTCGCGCTGATCTCCTATCTCACCCTCGAGATCGCTGTTTACGGACTGATCGGCCAGGGCGCCCAGGCACTGTTAACGTCCTACGGTCTTCCCAATATCCATTGGGGCATATGGGCTTTCGTGGCCTTTGCGATCGTCACAGCGCTTGGTCACTTCAATATCGACCTGTCCCGCAACGTGCTCGGCGTCCTGCTGCTCGGTGAGGTAGCGATCGTGCTGGCACTCGACGCCGCTGTCGTCTTCAGCGGCGGGCAGGAAGGCCTGTCCACCGGCATCGTGACGCCGTCCGAAATCGTCTCGGGCGCACCGGGTATCGCGCTTCTGTTCGCGATACTGAGCTTCATCGGCTTCGAGGCCACCGCGGTGTTCCGGGACGAGGCCCGTGAGCCGCTGCGCACCATCCCCAAGGCCACCTACCTGGCCGTCATCTTGATCGGCGTGTTCTACACCGTGTCGACGTGGGCGCTGATCTCCGCGGTCGGCGACAGCAAGGCCGTCGAGAAGGCCCAGGCCGACCCCTCGTCCCTGCTGCCCAACGCCACCGAGCAGTACCTCGGCGCCGCCGGGCTGCACATCGTCCAGGTGCTGTTCGTCACCAGCCTGTTCGCCTGCATCCTGTCGTTCCACAACATCGTCGCCCGCTACGTATTCACGTTGTCCAACCGCAAGGTGTTCCCCGCGCAGCTCGGCGAAGCGCACGCTTCCCACGGCTCACCGCACATCGCCTCCGGGGTGGATGCGATCGTGGTCGCGATCGCCATCCTCGTGGCGATCCTGTTCCAGCTCGACCCGGTCACGCAGTTCTACACCTGGCTGGCCGGCATCTCGACGGTCGGCGTCACCATCCTGCTGATCGCGACCACCGTCGCCGTGCTGGCCTTCTTCACCCGGCAAAAGCGGTCCGGTCATCTGGAAGTGTCGACCTGGCGTGCGTTCATAGCGCCCGGGCTCGGCCTGCTCGGCCTGGCGATCTCCTTCGTGCTGATCCTGCAGAACCTGCCTGGTCTGGTCGGCGACTCCACGCCTATCGCCATCGGAGTCGTCGCGCTACTGGTCGCGTTCTTCGCGCTGGGCGCCGGTATCGCCGCCCGGCGACCGCACGTGACCCTGGAGTGACCCCGGCAGGCTCGCGCCGTAACCTTCATGGTCATGAGCGAGCCGTACGAATCCCTCACTGTCGAGGTCAAGGACCATGTCGCCCAAGTCACCTTGATCGGCCCGGGCAAGGGCAACGCGATGGGTCCGGCGTTCTGGTCCGAAATGCCGGTGGTCTTCGCTGACCTCGACGCCGACCCTGACGTCCGCGCGATCGTGCTGACCGGCTCGGGCCGTAACTTCAGCTACGGCCTGGACATCGCCGCCATGGGTGACACGATTGGCGGCGCCATGTCCACGGAGGTGTCGGCCCGGCCTCGCAAGGATTTCCACACCAAGCTCAAGCGCATGCAGCAGGCCATCACTGCAGTGGCCGATTGCCGCACGCCAACCGTCGCCGCGATCCACGGCTGGTGCATCGGGGGCGGCGTCGACCTGATCAGTGCGGTCGACATCCGCTACGCCAGCGCGGACGCCAAGTTCTCGGTGCGAGAGGTCAAGCTGTCAATCGTCGCCGACGTCGGCAGCCTGGCCCGGCTGCCCTACATCCTGTCCGACGGGCATCTGCGCGAACTGGCATTGACCGGCAAGGACATCGATGCCGCGCGCGCGGAGAAGATCGGTCTGGTCAACGACGTGTACGCCGACGCCGAGGCCACGCTGGCCGCTTCGCACGCAACAGCTGCCGAGATCGCCGCCAATTCACCGCTGGTGACGCACGGCATCAAAGATGTCCTCGACGAACAGCGCACGGCCGACGTGGCGGCAAGTCTGCGTTACGTCGCGGCGTGGAACTCGGCGTTCCTGCCGTCCAAGGACCTGTCCGAGGGCATCTCGGCCTTGTTCGGCAAGCGCAAGCCGGAATTCACCGGCGAATAGCGGGCTAGCTGCCGGCCTTGATCGCCGGAACCGCCTTGGTGGTGGCCAGCGCCGTCGGTTCGTCGGAGGGCTGGGCCGTCGTGGTAGGACCGATGTTCATCCCGGCGACGGCGGGCGACGAGTAGGGCGGGAACTTCGTCTCATCACCTGAATCGGCGGTGTGGGTCAGCGAGATCGGCGCAGGGTGGGTCAATCCGAAGAGGCCGAGAACGGCGATCGCGCCGCCACCTACGACGGTACCCAGCAACCTTTTATTAAAAGCGAGGCTTTTTTCAAGCTTCTGAGTATTAGACACGTTGTACAGACACCTTTCAGGACATTTTTGCGTAGCGGCGAATGGCCCGGCCACTCAAACCAGTCGCCAAGCACCCATTCCAACGCCTCGCATCCTTTCTATGCCTGATCGGAGCCGATGGCACGGCTCCCCAGCTGATCCACAGCAGTCTTGATCCGGGCTGACAGCTGAATGGCATGCATCGCCCGCGAGTGGGGACCTGTTTGTGTTCAAGAAATGAGGAGAAGCGCGGACGTGATGAGCATGACGGCGGCGGTGACACCATGGATTCCGAAGGCTGTCGACTTGGACCCGCCGTTGCGCAGCACGATCGCCGCGTCGGCGAGCGGAATGATCGTGGCCGCCAATATCATCCAGCCGATCAGCTGGGTCGCGCCGGCGATCATCAGGACGATGACGACTAGCCCGGTGGCGATGTCGCGGACGCCCTTGACGCTCAGATAGGCGCCTGCACCGGGTTGGTCCAGATCTGGGAGGACACCGTAGCCCGCGGCGGCGACGCGCGGGGCGACAAGGAAGCGTGCGCCGATGAAGACGATGCCCGCGGCGAGCAGTCCGGCGAGCACATAGCCGATGACGGTGGTGATGTTCATGTCGAACCACTCCTAGGGTTTGTCAGCGGATCGGTGAGAACGAGGTCGGGGCGAGCAGTGTCGTCTGCACGTCGACGATGTCGCCGACGTCGAAGCCGGCCATATCGTCGGCGAATTCCGGGCTCGCCATGATCTGGCGGGTGAGGTGGTCGGGGTCGGCGCCCGGCGGGTAGCCGATCAGCGCGACGACGCGATTCGCGCCGCCGATTCGCTCGGTCCACACACCGTGGGTGATGACCCCGAACGTCGTGAACGTCGACAGGTGACGGGCCCAATGCACCGTTGCGTACTGCTGCAGAGCATCCGGTGAGCGCAGGGTGTAGATCCTGAGTTGAAACATCGAAATCGTGCTCCTTCAGTTGAATTCGGCTGGGTCCATCGGTGGGTCCGGGTGTCAGACCATCAGCACCACGCAGAGGGCGGCCACTGCCAGACCTTGCAGCAACGCGCGGGCGTTGATGATCGAGTCCCACTTCGCTTGCAGCGCACGACCATTCGCCAGCGACTGGCCCGCGTCAGCAGCTGCTGTCATTTGCCTGTTGATGGGTGCGCTCACCCGGGTATAGAACGCGAGCCAGACCACCAGCAGGACCAGTGCGGCACCGGCCACGATGGCTTGGGCCCAGTGCGCGGCCACCGCGGCCAGCGCCGTGCTCGCCGCGGTCGCCACGACCCCGAGCACCCCGGGCACCGGCATCCGCCGATCTCCGTATCGATGCACGCGTCCCATCACCACGATCAGGGTGGCGTCGTCCACCGACGCCAAAGCCGGTCGCAGCACGATCGCGCAGAACACGTCGGTGCCGTAGACGACCGCGGTGCCCAGCACCGCGATCAGTGCGGCGACACGTGTGAGCAGGTCCATGTCATAACTCCCTCGGTCCGCAATCGCTAGCAACGCTAACCCTCGGTCCGCCCCGTGTCAATAGCATCGCTAGCACGTATAGCAATGCTACGGTTGGGTATGGCATTCGAGGATCGGCGTGAACGTGAGCGAGCCGCCCGCCGGCAGCTGATCGTCACCACCGCCCGCGCAGTCGCCGAGGCTGAAGGTTGGGAGGCCGTCACCACGCGTCGGCTGTCCACCGAGATCGAGTACAGCCAGCCCGTGTTGTACAAGCACTTCACCGGGATGGAACAAATCGCTGAGGCGGTCGCCATCGACGGGTTCAGCGAGCTCGCGGAGGTGATCGGGGCCGCCCGCCACGCCGCCGGCACAGCCAGTGACACCCTCGCGCGGATCGCACAGGCCTACTTGAACTACGCCCGCGACAACCCGGCGGTCTATGACGCGATGTTCACTCGTGCGACTAGCTTGCGCTTCGCCGCCCAAGACACGCCGGCGCAGCTGAGGGCGGCCTTCGGTGAGCTACGCCAAGCGGTCGAACCAGTCGCTGACGACCAAGACGCGGACTCGCTCACCGAGGTGTTCTGGGCCGCACTGCACGGACTGGTCACCCTCAGCCGGACCGGCCGGCTACGCCCTGACTACGACTCGGAGCGTCTCCAGATACTTGTCGACCAGTTCGCCAACAGATCCGAAGGCATTGCGTAGGCAAGCATTGACCGGTTTGAGTCCAGCGCCTTGCCGAAACGCCGAGCGCCCAGCCAAAGCCCCCGCGCTGGCGGTGGCGGTGGCGGAGGGATTTGAACCCCCGGACGGTGTTAGCCGTCTCTCGCTTTCAAGGCGAGTGCATTAGGCCGCTCTGCCACGCCACCGCCGACAAGCGTAGCGGTTCAGACGCGGCCGACCTTGGCCGAGTTGCCGCCGACCTTCAGCGAGGCGCTGATGCGGCGACAGTTCTCCCCGATCGCCGCCATCTGCGGACGCGACAGCGGGCCGAGGAAGTTCTCTCGGACGCCCGTCGCGTACGTCAGCATCGCATCCTCGACCACCTCGCGGCCTTGGTCGGTGATCCCGGCCAAGACTCCTCGCCCGTCGTCGGGACTGGCTTCTCGACGCACCAGCCCTGCCGTCTCGAGCCGGCGAATCTGGCGAGTCACCCGGCTGGGCAGCGACATGAGCTGCTCGGCCAAATCCCCCATCCGTGCCGCGCCGGTTTCAGAGTTGTCCAATATCTCCAAGAGACGGACGTCAACCAAGCTCAACTTGTGCTTTTCGACGAGTCCCCGATTCAGTGTTCCGTAGAGCCGCAGTGCCGCGTCGAGGAAGTTCTGCCAAGCTCTCTGCTCGGCTATATCCAACCCCGGCATCTCACTTGCGGTCCGCCCCGCAATCATCCCTCCCATAGCGCAATGGTAAGGGACACAGCGCGGTACGAGGCGTGAATGACTCGGGAGTAACCTAACCGGATGCTGGCTATCGTCGTTGAATCCCCGGACCGCCTGATCTGGCGGGAAGTACCCGACGTTTGCGCAGGACCCGGCGAAGTGTTGATCAAGGTCACCACCGCGGGCGTCAACCGAGCCGATCTCTTGCAGGCGGCCGGGCACTACCCGCCCCCACCGGGTGCCAGCGACATCCTCGGCCTTGAGGTGTCCGGCGTGATCGCGGCAGTTGGCGATGGGGTCACGAAATGGACTGTCGGACAAGAGGTTTGCGCGCTTCTCGCGGGCGGCGGCTACGCCGAGTTCGTCGCCGTCCCCGCCGGTCAGGTGATGCCGATTCCGTCCGGAGTCTCCGTGAACGACGCCGCCGCGTTGCCAGAGGTCGCCTGCACGGTGTGGTCGAACATCGTCATGACCGCACATCTGGCACCCGGTGAATTAATCCTTCTGCACGGCGGCGCCAGCGGTATCGGCACTCACGCGATTCAGGTGGCGAGGGCGTTGGGCAATCGGGTCGCGGTGACCGCGGGCTCGCGATCCAAGCTCGACGTGTGCGCAGAACTCGGCGCCGAACTCCTAATCTCTTACCGTGACGAGGATTTCGTCGCACGCGTCAATAACGAAGGTGGCGCCAACGTCATCCTCGACCTGTTGGGCGCGTCTTATCTCGACCGCAACCTCGATGCCCTTGCGCCCGACGGCCGCCTGGTCATCATCGGCATGCAGGGCGGCGTCAAAGCCGAACTCAACATCGCCAAGATGGTGCCCAAGCGACTTCACGTGATCGCAACGTCATTGCGCGGCCGGCCCGTCGACGGACCAAACAGCAAGAGCGTGATCGTCGACGCGGTCGTGAAATCGGTGTGGCCCATGCTCGCTGACGATCGGGTCCGTCCGATCATCGGTGCCCGCTTCCCCATCGCCGACGCGGGCGAGGCGCACCGAGTCCTGACCTCTGGAGAGACGTCCGGAAAGGTTCTGTTGACTGTCGGGGACTGAGCGTCAGCCCAGCGACGCCAGCGCCCGTACCAGCTGATCGACCTCGGCCATGGTCGAATAGTGCGCCAGCCCGACGGTGACCGCGCCACCGATGTCGTTGACGCCGATCAAGTCCAGAACACGCGAATTGGCATTGGAAACAGCCAGGATTCCGTTGTCGGCCAACCGCTGCACCACGCGCTCGGCGGTCACCCCGGTGACGGCAAAGCTGACCACCGGGATCTGCACCTCGGGCCTACCGATCACCATCACGAGCGGCAGTGACCGCAACGAGGTCATCAGGTAGTCGAACAGCTCACCAAGGTAGGAACCCGCGGATTGCATTGACAGCGCGAGTCTTTCGCGACGGCTGCCCCGCGCCGACTCGTCCAGGCCGGCCAGGTATTCGATACTGGCGACCACACCTGCCAGCAGTCCGTACTGGTGGCCACCCAGCTCCAGGCGAGCCGGCCCGGTGGCGCCGGGGTCCATCGAGACCGATCCGAAGTTCTCGATCAGCGAGGGGTTGCGGAACACCAGCGCACCGATCGGCGGACCACCCCACGCCGGCGCGTTGAGCGCCACGACGTCGGCATCGATCTCGTTGATGTCCATCAGCTGATAAGGCGCCGCGGCCGAGTGGTCCACCACGACCAGCCCGCTGACGTCGTGCACAAGTTTGGTGACCGCACCCACGTCGGTGAGAGTGCCCAGGGTCGACGATGCCGAGGCCATGGCCACCAGCTTGGTGGGCGGGGTGATCAGGCTCTCCCACTGCCACGACGGCAGCTCGCCGGTCTCGATGTCCACCTCGGCCCACTTGACCTTTGCGCCATACCGGTTTGCCGCGCGCAGCCACGGTGCGATGTTTGCCTCATCGTCGAGCCGGCTCACCACCACCTCGTAGCCGATGCCGGCCCGCGACGACGACGCGTCGGCCAGGGACGTCAACAGAATGGAGCGATCGGCGCCGAGCACCACCCCGCCCGGATCGCCGTTGACCAGATCGGCCACCGCTTGGCGGGCGGCCTCCAGAACAGCCACGCTGCGCCGGGCCGCCGGATGGGGGCTGGCGGTGTTGGGCACCGACCCGCGGAACGCCGTCGAGACCGTGGTGGCAACCGACTCGGGAATCAGCATCCCCGCCTGAGCGTCGAAGCGCATCCAGCCGTCGCCCAGCGCGGGGTGCAAACCACGCACCCGGGCGACGTCGTATGCCATGGAGACCACCTTAGAGCTTTGGTGATTGCGCTATCGAGACAGCAAGGGTGCCTGCGGTCCCCCAGGGCAGGATCACCTCGGCAGCCATACTAGTCCAGTGAGCTTCGCGTTCGGACTGATCATCGCGGTCTTGTTGCTGATCCTGCCGGGTGCGGTAGTGGCACTGGCCGGGCGGCTGGGTTGGGCCGCCGCGCTCGGGGTCGGCCCAGTGCTGACGTACGGCGTTGTGGGCCTGGCCATCATCCCGTTTGGTGCGATCGGGATTCGCTGGAACACCTGGACAGCACTGCTGGCGCTGGCCATCGTGACGGCCGGGGTGTTCGGTTTGCGGGTACTGCTCGCCCGGTACCGCGCCGTGGGCTCGACCGCCCCGCCGATCTCGCTGTGGCCTGCCCTGACCGTGGCGGCCGGGGTGATCCTGGGCGCACTCTTCGTCGGCATCGCAGCCTGGCGGGGCATGCCGTACTGGCAGTCGATCCCGAGCAACTGGGACTCCGTATGGCACGCCAACACCATCCGCTGGATTCTCGACACCGGCCAGGCGTCGTCGACACACATGGGCGAGCTACGCAACGTCGATACCCACGCCGCGCTCTACTACCCCTCGGTGTTCCACGCGCTCGGGGCTGTGTTGGCCCAGCTCACCGGAGCCGCGCCGACCACCGCGTACACGCTGAGCTCACTCTCGGCGGCGGTGTGGCTGTTCCCGCTCAGCGCCGCGCTGCTGACCTGGCAGCTGTTGCGCCCTTCCGGCGGGCAGGAGCGCAGCGACGGCGGGATCAACACAGCCTCGCAATGGCGCGCCGCCGGTGCCGCGGCCACCGCCGCCGCCCTGTCGGCGTCGTTCACCGCCGTGCCCTACGTCGAGTTCGACACCGCCTCGATGCCCAACATGGCGGCCTACGGCATCGCGGTGCCGGCGTTCGTACTCATCACATCGTCACTGCAGCATCGCGACCGGATCCCGCTGGCGGTGCTGGCGCTGATCGGGGTGTTCTCGGTACATATCACCGGCGGCGTGGTCGTGGTCACGTTCGTGGTGGCGTGGTGGCTGCTCGACGCGCTGTGGCATCCGGTGCTGGGCCGGCTGCGCGACTTCATCACCCTGGTCGCGATCGCCGCGCCGACGCTGGCGGTGCTGCTGCCGCAGTTCCTCGGCGTGCTGCAGCAGGCCGAGGTGATCGCTGGGCACGCCTTCCTGACCCACCAGGGCCGCAAGCGGACGCTGTTCAACGGGATCGTCCAGCACACCCGGCACCTCAACGACTATCCGATCCAGAACATCCTGATCGCGCTCGCGGCGGCCGGCTTCGTGCTGCTGCTGACCAAGCGGGTCTGGTGGCCGGCGGCGGTGTGGCTGCTGATGATGCTGGCGATTGTGCATTCGGGAGCGCCCTTCGGCGGTCCGGTCGGGGCGATCATCGGCAAGTACAGCGACCTGTTCTACAGCGACCCGCGCCGGCTGTCGGCGGTGGTGACGCTGCTCCTGGCTCCGATGGCGGGGATCGCGCTCTACTCCGCGGCGCTGCTGGTGGTGGCCGGCGCACGGCGGTTGACGCAGCGCTGGGCCGCCGACCGGGACCCCGATCGCGGTTTCTGGCTCAGCGCCACAGCGATGCTGCTACTGGCCGTCACCATCGGTTTGGCCTGGCACTACTTCCCTCGGCACCGCTACCTGATGGGCGAGAAGTACGACAGGGTGATGATCGACAGCAAGGATTTGGAAGCGATGGCCTACCTGGCCAGCTTGCCCGGCGCCCGCGACACTCTGATCGGCAACGCCAACACCGATGGCACGGCCTGGATGTACGCGGTGGCCGATCTGCACCCGCTGTGGACGCACTACGACTACCCCGTGCAACAGGGACCGGGCTACCACCGCTTCATCTTCTGGGCCTATGCCGACGACGCCGACCACGATCCGCGGATCGCCGAGGCCGTTAAGGCACTGAACATCCGCTACGTGCTGACGGGTAGCCGGGTCGTCCGCGGGTTCGTCATGCCCGACGGACTAGTGTCACTAGACAAGTCCAAGTCGTGGGCGAAGATCTACGACAACGGCGAAGCTCGCATCTACGAATGGCGCGGATCTTCGCCACCGGACACCCAATAACAGTGGGACACGAAGGAACCTTCACTTCCATGACGACGAACACAGACGACGACAACATCGAGATCATCACCGGACCCGAGGGCGGCGACGACGAGGGACGCTCCGTCACCGACCTGGTGGAACAGCCGGCGAAGGTGATGCGAATCGGCACCATGATCAAGCAGCTGCTCGAAGAGGTGCGGGCCGCACCGCTGGACGACGCAAGCCGCAGCCGGCTGCGCGAGATCCACGCGACGTCCATCCGCGAGCTCGAAGACGGCCTGGCCCCCGAGCTGCGCGAGGAACTCGAGCGGCTGGCGCTGCCGTTCACCGACGACTCCATCCCCTCCGATGCCGAGCTGCGTATCGCGCAGGCACAGCTGGTCGGCTGGCTTGAAGGTCTTTTCCACGGAATCCAGACCGCGTTGTTCGCCCAGCAGATGGCCGCACGTGCCCAGCTGGAGCACATGCGCCAGGGCGCGCTGCCGCCCGGCATCGTGCAACCCGGCCCGCCCGGAGTTCCCGGTCACGGCACCGGGCAGTACCTGTAACACGAGACGCACGGTGGCCTCCGACGACCCTTTCATCGAAACCCGCGACGCCTGGGTCGAGTTTCCGATCTTCGACGCCAAGACGCGTTCGCTGAAGAAGACGTTCCTGGGTGCGGCCGGCGGTGCGATCGGGCGCAACACCGAAAACGTCGTCGTCATCGAAGCGCTGCGGGACATCACGTTGTCGCTGAAGATGGGCGACCGGGTTGGCCTGGTGGGCCACAACGGCGCGGGCAAGTCCACGCTGCTGCGGCTGCTGTCTGGGATCTACGAACCGACCCGCGGTTCGGCTACGGTTCGCGGCCGGGTAGCGCCCGTCTTCGACCTCGGCGTCGGGATGGATCCGGAGATCTCCGGCTTCGAGAACATCATCATCCGCGGCCTGTTCCTGGGACAGACGCGCAAGCAGATGATGGCCAAGGTCGACGAGATCGCCGACTTCACCGAGCTCGGCGAATACCTGTCGATGCCACTGCGGACCTACTCCACCGGTATGCGGGTGCGGCTGGCCATGGGTGTGGTCACCAGCATCGACCCCGAGATCCTGTTGCTCGACGAGGGCATCGGCGCGGTGGACGCCGACTTCCTCAAGAAGGCGCAGTCGCGATTGCAGAGCCTGGTCGAGCGATCCGGAATCCTGGTGTTCGCCAGCCATTCCAACGAGTTCCTAGCGCGGCTGTGCAAGAACGCGATGTGGATCGACCACGGCACCATCAAGATGGCCGGCGGCATCGAAGACGTGGTGCGGGCCTACGAGGGTGAGGACGCCGCACGGCATGTGCGGGAGGTGCTCGAGGAGCACAAGAGCGACTGGTCGGACGGGGTCGCCACCCCGTGACCGACAAGGTGTGCGCGGTCGTCGTCACGCATCGCCGTCCCGATGAGCTGGCCAAGTCGCTGGACGCCCTGAGTGCGCAGACCCGCATGGTCGACCATCTGATCGTCGTCGACAACGATTGCGACGACCGGGTCCGTGACCTGGTCGCCGGCCAGCCGATCCCGTCGACCTACCTCGGCTCGCGCCGAAACCTCGGTGGTGCAGGTGGATTCGCGTTGGGCATGCTGCACGCATTGACGCTGGGCGCGGACTGGGTGTGGCTGGCCGACGACGACGGCCGCCCCGACGGCGCCGGCGTGCTGGCGACTCTGCTGACCTGCGCTGACCGGCACCGGCTGGCCGAGGTGTCGCCGATGGTGTGCGACATCGACGACCCCGACCGGCTGGCCTTCCCGCTGCGCCGCGGGCTGGTGTGGCGGCGTCGGGTCTCCGAATTGCGGGTGGACGGCTCCGGTGACCTGCTGCCCGGAATCGCGTCACTGTTCAACGGTGCGCTGTTCCGCGCCGCGACTGTGGAAGCCGTTGGAGTACCTGACATTCGGCTGTTCATCCGCGGCGACGAGGTGGATATGCACCGACGATTGGTGCTGTCGGGTTTGCCGTTCGGAACATGCCTGGATGCGAGCTACCTGCATCCCCAGGGCAGTGACGAGTTCAAGCCGATTCTCGGCGGAAAGATGCACACCCAATATCCGGACGACCCCACGAAGCGTTATTTCACCTATCGCAACCGCGGCTATCTGCAGGCGCAGCGGGGGCTGCGCAAGCTGGTGCCGCAGGAGTGGGTGCGGTTCGGATGGTTCTTCTTGGTACAACGCCGTGACCCGGCCGGATTCGCCGAATGGATTCGCTTGCGGCGCTTGGGTCGGCGGGAAAGGTTCAGCAGATGACGTTCATCGACGCCGCCGCTCAATCGAAGACGTTCACGCGAGCATGGGGCGACCTTCTCGACGGGTACCGCAAGCGCGAACTGTGGCTGCACCTCGGTTGGCAGGACATCAAGCAGAAGTACCGCCGCTCGGTGCTCGGCCCGTTCTGGATCACGATCGCCACCGGAACCACCGCCGTCGCGATGGGAGGGCTGTACTCGCAGCTGTTCCACCTCAAGCTGTCCGAGCACCTGCCCTATGTAACGCTCGGGCTGATCATCTGGAACATGATCAACGCCGCGATCCTCGAAGGCGCGGATGTATTCATCGCCAACGAGGGTTTGATCAAGCAGCTGCCGACGCCACTGAGCGTGCATGTCTATCGACTGGTGTGGCGGCAGATGATTTTGTTCGGGCACAACATCGTGATCTATGTGGTGATCGCGATGGTCTTCCCGAAACCCTGGTCGTGGGCGGACTTGTCGGCGATCCCGGCACTGCTGCTGATCATGCTCAACTGTGTGTGGGTGTCGTTCTGCTTCGGCATTCTGGCCACCCGCTATCGCGATATCGGCCCGTTGCTGTTCTCGATCGTGCAGTTGTTGTTCTTCATGACGCCGATCATCTGGAACGACAACACGCTGCAGCAGCAGGGCGCCGGCAAGTGGGCGAAGATCATCGAACTGAATCCGCTGCTGCACTACCTCGACATCTTGCGCGCGCCTCTGCTCGGTGCTGACCAACACTTGCGGCACTGGGCCGTGGTGATCGGGTTGACCGTGATCGGCTGGCTGGTCGCGGCGTTCGCTTTGCGGCAGTACCGGGCTCGGGTGCCGTACTGGGTCTAGCCGGCGGGCGGGGCTCTCCCTGGGCACTGCATCATCAATGTCAGACCCCGCTGGCATAATCAAACATGTGTTCGATGTGATTGCTGCGATTGCCGAGGGCGCCCGCATGGCGGCTCAGGGGGAGGGGCGGCGGTTGGCGGGGATCGCGGAGTTGGTGCGTGAGCGGTGCGGCGATCAGGAGCACGCGTGGTGGGCGTGTGATGACTGGGATGCTGCGGCTGCTGAGGTCTCGGCGATTTTGGGGGTGACGCACGGGCGGGCGTCGGCGCAGATGAATCTGGCGTTGTCGCTGCGCGATCGGCTGCCGCGGGTGAATGCCTTGTTGATGGCAGGGACGGTGAGTTATCGGGTGTGTGAGGCGATCGCGAACCGCACCGATCTGATCGGGGACAAGGCGATACTGGGGTTGGTTGATCGCGCGATCGCCGAGCACGTCGTGTCCTGGGGCCCGATGTCGAATCTGGCGTTGCAGCGTGCCATTGATTTCTGGGTCGATCGCTACGATCCGGCAGCGGTGCGCCGGAGCCAGGCGCAGGCACGTGACCGTGAAATCGGCATTGGGATCCGCGACGCCCGCGGTGGGGTCGCCGAGATCTGGGGACGGCTTCACCTCACTGATGCCGCCGTGCTTGATCGCCAGCTCACCGCGATGGCCCATGGTGTGTGTCAGGACGATCCCCGCACCATCGGTCAACGCCGCGCCGACGCGATGGGTGCGCTGGCCGCGGGGTCGGATCGGTTGGCGTGCACCTGCGGTTCTCCCGACTGTGTGGCCGTCGAGCCTGACGGACGGGCGGCCAGTGTGGTCGTGCATATCGTGGCCGACGCCGAAGTAGGTGATAGCGAGCCGGGCCCGGCCATGCCTGATGAGCGGCCCGCACGGGGCGTGATGACCGGCAACCGGGGCATCGTCCCGGCGCCGCTCCTGGCCGAGTTGATCAAGGCGGGCGCCACCGTTCGGCGTCTTCGCCGGCCCGGCGATGAACCCGAACCCGGCTATCGCCCCTCGACGGCGTTGGATGAGTTTGTCCGGATGCGCGACATGACGTGCCGCTTCCCCCATTGCGATAAGCCGGCCGAGTTCTGCGATGTCGACCACACCATCCCCTGGCCGTGGGGACCCACCCACGCCTCCAACCTGGCCTGCGTGTGCCGAAAACATCACCTGCTCAAGACTTTCTGGGCCGGCTGGCGCGACCGCCAACACCCCGACGGCACGATCGTGTGGACCTCACCAACTGGTCACACCTATACGACCCAACCAGGTAGCCGACTGCTGATCCCGCGCTGGAACGTCACGACGGCAACGCTGCCCGCGCCGGCGGCGCAACCCCCACCCACCATCGGCATCATGATGCCCACCCGACGAAAAACCCGCGCCGCCCAACGCGCCTCCCGCATCGCCGCCGAACGCACACTCAACGACACCCACGTCGCCGAACGCAACCGGCCACCACCGTTCTAGCTGGGGTATGGACCGCGTTCGGGCTCCGGCCCGAAAACAAAACGCCTGCCGGACAATTCATCTGGCGTGATGCGTACGTAGCGCAGCTTCTCTGTCGCGACCCACGGCAACAGCTGTGCGCGGTCGGCTTCGTGGATCTCGTCGGATGACGAGAGCACATGCGCGGTCCCGCGGATGATGACGCTCCAGCCCTCGGCGACAGTGTGATCGTCGACTTCGAAGAGCACCTTGTCACTCATCACAGTGCTGAACAGCTTGGTGCCCTCCGCAGTCCGGAACAGCACTGTGTGGCCTTGGGTTACGAAGTTCACCGGAAAAATCTCGAGCTGATCGCCGATGTGTGTCACCAGTCGACCAAGCGCGGCACTCTTGAGCAGATCCCAACTCTCGTGGTCGCTGAGTACCGTGATCGCGTCTCGTTCGCCTGTCATGCGCAGATCTTCCTCCGGCTAGGACCGAAATCCATAGGGCCGAACGGCCCGACAACCGATGACGTGAGGGCCGCGTGTCAGCCGGTCAGCGTCGCCAACTCTGCGCGCAGATTCCCCTGGGCCGGCCCTTCCCATTCACGGCGCGCGTACTCGGTGCGGAACACCCCGGGACCGCCCAGCAGCGCGACCAGAACCTGCACGCGTCCGCGGCGGAAAGCGTCGTCGGGCACGTGGTGGTACTCGGCACGAATGGCCGCGGTGTTACGCACATAATCGTCCCGCGGCACGGCGAGCGCCGCCAGGTCGGCATCGGAGAGAACTTCCCCATTGCGGTCACCGGGCGCGGGGTCGTGCGTGACTGTCAGCCGGATCAGGCGCGCCACCTCGTCGACCAGTTGCGGCTGCAGACCCAGCCGCGACAGGTCCTCCTCGGCGCGGCGGGCGCTGCGTTCCTCGTCATCGGGAAGTCCGGCGTACACCGCGTCGTGGTACCAGGCCGCCAATCGAACGGCGTCGGCATCGTCGGCGAACTCTGCCAGCTCCTCGACGTGTCCGAGGATGCCGCGCAGGTGATCCACAGAGTGGTAGCGGCGGTGTGGTTCGGCCCAGGAGGCGACCAGGTCGCGACCCACCGCGGCCACCGCCGGGTTATCGGTGTGCCGGGAGAGCAGCGTCGCCCAGGCCTCAACCAAATCCTGCACATGACCATGGTGCACTTCCCGGCGGGCAGGAGCGAAGCGACCCGGGGATCAGCAGCAGCGGGCAGGAGCGAAGCGACCCGGGGATCAGCAGCGGCGGGCAGGAGCGAAGCGACCCGGGGGTCAGCAGCAGCGGGCAGGAGCGAAGCGGCCTGGGGAGTCAGTAAGCTTCCGGCGTGGCCGAGTTAGCCCCGTCGACGCCCCTGAGCCTCAAGACGCAGGTGGTGCGATTCATCATCACCGGCGGCCTGTCCGCGGTCGTCGACTTCGGGCTCTACGTGCTGTTCCTCAAGCTCGGGCTGCAGGTCAATGTGGCCAAGACGCTGAGCTTCATCGCCGGCACCACCACGGCGTACCTGATCAACCGCAGGTGGACGTTCCAGGCACCGCCGAGCACGGCCCGTTTCATCGCTGTGGTTGCGCTCTACGCGCTGACCTACGCGGTCCAGGTCGGCATCAATTACCTCTTCTACCTGAAGTTCACCGGCCAGCCGTGGCAGGTGCCGGTGGCCTTCGTCATCGCCCAGGGCACTGCCACCGTCATCAACTTCGTCGTCCAGCGAGCAGTGATATTCCGGTTGAAGTAGTCCTGCCGGGTAACCTTTGGCACTGATATGGCTACCGAACTCCCCCTGACGCAGCGTTCCCTGACCGGGTTCGGCCGCACCGCGCCCAGTGTGGCGCACGTGCTGTCGACCCCCGATGTGGACGTGATCGCCGCTGCAATCCGGCAGGTGGCCGACGCCGATTCCGCCAGCCCGTCATACCTGCGCCGGGGCATTGTGGCACGCGGGCTGGGCCGCTCCTACGGGGACCAAGCCGGCAACGGCGGCGGCATCGTCGTCGACATGACGCGGCTGAACCGCATCCATTCCATCTCCTCCGAGACCGCGGTGGCCGATGTCGACGCCGGAGTGAGCCTGGATCAGCTGATGAAGGCAGCGCTTCCGTTCGGCCTCTGGGTGCCCGTACTACCCGGCACCCGACAGGTGACCGTCGGCGGTGCTATCGGATCCGACATCCACGGCAAGAACCACCACAGTGCGGGCAGCTTCGGCAATCACGTGCTGTCACTGGACCTGCTGATGGCCGACGGTGAAGTCCGCACACTGACACCAACGGGCGGCCCAGACGCAGAAGACACGGAACTGTTCTGGGCCACGGTGGGCGGAAACGGTTTGACCGGCATCGTGATCCGGGCCCGCATCGCGATGACCCGCACCGAGACCGCGTATTTCATCGCCGACGGTATCGCCACGGCCGACCTGGACGAGACCGTCGCGGTCCACCAGGACGGCAGCGAGGACAACTACACCTATTCCAGCGCGTGGTTCGATCTCATCAACCCGCCGCCGAAGCTGGGCCGCGCTGCGGTCAGCCGGGGCAGCCTCGCCAAACTGGATCAACTGCCACCGAAGCTGGCGAAAGACCCCTTGCAGTTCAGTGCCCCAAAGCTGCCCGGGTTGCCAAACCTCTTCCCCGTTAGCGTCATGAACAAGCTGTCGCTCAACCTCGTCGGCGAGGCGTTCTACCGGATGAGCGGCAACTACCAGAACAAGATCGTCAATCTGACGCAGTTCTATCACATGCTGGATATCACGACTGGCTGGCAATATGCCTACGGCCCAGCAGGTTTCGCGCAGCACCAATTCCTGGTGCCGCCCAATGCACTCGACGATTTCAAAGACATCATCCGGTGGATCCAGACCCAGGGCCACTACTCGGCACTGAACGTATTCAAGTTGTTCGGCCCGGGAAACCCTGCCCCGCTGAGCTTCCCGATGGCCGGCTGGAATGTGGCCATGGACTTCCCCAACACGCCCGGCGTCAACGAGTTCCTCAACGAACTCGATGACCGCGTCATGAAATTCGGCGGTCGCGTCTACACCGCCAAGGACTCCCGGGTGAGCGCCGAGAACTTCCACAAAATGTATCCGCGGATCGATGAATGGATTGCGGTGCGCCGCAAAGCCGATCCCAATGGCGTGTTTGCCTCCGACATGGCCCGCCGACTCGAACTGCTGTAGAAAGGCATCCCCCACAGACATGATCGACGCCACTGGCAATCCACAAACCATCCTGCTGCTGGGCGGAACCTCCGAAATCGGCCTGGCCATCGTCGCGCGCTACCTGCGCAACGCCAAGGCACGGGTCATCCTGGCCGATCTGCCGAACGCACCCAAGCGCGACGCCGCCATCGCCCAACTGGAGGCCGCCGGCGCCAAGTCGGTCGAATACCTCGATTTCGACGCCCTCGACACCGCAAGCCATCCTGCCGTCATCGAATCCGCCTGGGCCAATGGTGATGTCGACGTGGCGATCGTCGCGTTCGGCATTCTCGGCGATGCCGAAGAGCTCTGGCAGAACCAAGCCAAGGCGGTCCTGAGCGCCCAGATCAACTACACGGCGGCCGTCTCCGTCGGCGTGCTGATCGGCGACAAGATGCGCGCACAGGGCTTCGGGCAGATCATCGCCATGTCCTCGGTGGCCGGTGAGCGGGTGCGCCGCAACAACTTCGTCTACGGCTCGACCAAAGCCGGCCTGGACGGCTTCTACCTCGGGCTCGGAGAAGCGCTGCGCGAGTCCGGCGTTCATGTGCTCGTGATCCGGCCCGGCCAGGTGCGCACCACCACCACCTTGGACCACTGGAAAGCCACCGGCGCCAAGGAGGCGCCGTTCACCGTCAACGCCGAGGACGTCGCCGAACTGGCCGTGGCATCCGCGGCCAAGGGCAAAGATCTGGTGTGGGCGCCCGGCCAGGTGCGTGTGCTGATGTCGGTGCTGCGGCACATCCCGCGGCCCATCTTCCGCAAGCTGCCGATATAGCCGCGCCGGTGGGCAGGAGCGAAGCGACCCGGGTATGGGTGTAGTGGGCAGGAGCGCGCTGGCCACCGCGGGCCAGATGATCGCGGCAGTTGCTGTGGCCGTGGTGGTTTCGGTCATCGCACTGATCGCGATCTCCCGGGTCGAGTGGCCCGCTTTCCCGTCGTCGAACCAGCTGCACGCGCTGACCACCGTCGGTCAGGTCGGGTGTCTGGTGCTACTACTGGGCACCGGATTCGTCTGGCGCAGGGGATACGAGTGGGCTGCGCGTATCGCGGCAGCGGTGTTCCTGTCGGCGTTCACGGTGGTCACCCTCGGGATGCCGCTGGGTGCGACCCGCCTCTATCTGTTCGGCATCTCGGTCGACCAGCAATTCCGCACCGAATACCTCACCCGGCTCACCCAGAGTCCGGCGTTGCACGACATGACCTACATCGGCTTGCCGCCGTTCTACCCGGCCGGCTGGTTCTGGATCGGCGGGCGCGCGGCCGCCCTCACCGGCACACCGGCCTGGGAGATGCTCAAGCCGTGGGCCATCACGTCCATCGCGATCGCCGTGGTGCTGGCGATGGTGCTGTGGTCGGCGCTGGTGCGCTTCGAGTACGCGCTGATCGTCACCATCGCCACCGCCGCGGTGACCCTGGCCTACAGCTCACCGGAGCCCTACGCCGCGGTCATCACCGTCCTCATCCCGCCGGTGCTGGTGCTGGCGTGGTCGGGGCTGCGCGCCTCCACCCATTCCCGGGTCGCTTCGCTCCTGCCCGCCGGACCCAGGGCAGGCGGCTGGGCGGCCGTGGCCGGCGTCGGGCTGTTCCTTGGTGTGTCGGCCACCTTCTACACCCTGCTGTTCGGCTACGCCGCGTTCACCGTGGGCGTCATGGGCATCATCGTGGCGATCGCGCGGCGCAGCATCGAGCCATTGCTGCGCCTGGTGGTCGCCGCCGTCATCACTGCCGCCATCGGCGCCATCACTTGGCTGCCGTTTGTGTTGCAGGCCGTCCGACGCCCGATGAGCGGCACGGGCAGCGCCCAGCACTACCTACCCGCCGACGGCGCGGTGCTGACCTTCCCGATGCTGCAGTTCTCACTGCTCGGCGCGCTATGCATGCTCGGCACGCTCTGGCTGGTGTGGCGGGCAACCTCATCAGTACCGGCGGCCGCGCTCGGCATCGGCGTGCTGACGGTCTACGCCTGGTCGGTGCTGTCGATGCTGACCACCTTGGCCGGCACCACCTTGCTGTCCTTCCGGCTGCAGCCCACGCTGACCGTGCTGCTCTCAGCGGCCGGGGTGTTCGGGTTCATCGAGGTGACGCTGGCGATCGCGAAAAGGACGAACCGCAGGGTCATCCCGGTCGGTGCGGCCATCGGCCTCATCGGCGCCATCGGCTTCAGCCAGGACATCCCCGACGTGCTGCGACCCGACCTGACCGTCGCGTACACCGACACCGACGGCTACGGCCAGCGCGGCGACCGCCGGCCGCCCGGAGCCGAGAAATACTACGAGGAGGTCGACGCCGCCATCCTCAAGACCACCGGCCGGCCCCGTGAGAACACCGTCGTGCTGACCGCCGACTACAGCTTCCTGTCGTACTACTCCTACTACGGGTTCCAGGGCCTGACGTCGCACTACGCCAACCCGCTCGCCGAGTTCGACAAGCGGGCCGCGGCCATCGAGTCCTGGTCCGATCTGAAGAGCGCCGACCAGTTGGTCAAGGCGCTCGACGCGCTGCCGTGGCAGCCGCCGACGGTATTCCTCATGCGCCGCGGGGCCAACGACACCTACAGCCTGCGACTGGCCCAGGACGTCTACCCCAACCAGCCCAACGTGCGCCGCTACACCGTCGATTTCGACGCCAGTCTGTTCAGCGGCCCGCACTTCACCACCAAGACGATCGGGCCGTTCGTACTGGCAATCCGGAATCCATAGCGATGGACCATCCGACCGGCCAATTACCATCTAGCTCCGTGGACCAGACGCGGGCGAATTACCGAACCGCCCGTCTCGTCGCCATCGTCGCCGGGCTGCTCGGCGCGACGCTGGCGATCCTGACGCCGTTGCTGCCGGTCAAGCAGACGACTGCGCAGCTGAACTGGCCGCAGAACGGCGTGCTCAAGAGCGTCACGGCGCCACTGATCAGCTACGTCGCGACCGATCTGACCATCAGCGTGCCGTGCAGTGCTGCGGCCGGCCTCGACTCACCGGCGAAAACCGTGCTGCTGTCCACGGTCCCCAAGCAGGCGCCGAAGGCCGTCGACCGCGGCCTGCTGATCCAGCGTGCGAACGACGACCTCGTCGTCGTGGTCCGCAACACCCCCGTCGTCGTCGCCCCGCTGCGCCAGGTGCTCAGCCCCGCCTGCCAGAAGCTGACGTTCACCGCCCACGCCGACCGGGTGACCGCCGAGTTCGTCGGCCTGACCCAGGGCCCCGACAGCGACGATCCCGGCGCGCCGCTCAAGGGCGAGCGCAGCGGGTACGACTTCCGGCCGCAAATCGTCGGCGTCTTCACCGACCTGACCGGCCCGGCGCCGCCCGGGCTGAGCCTGTCCGCCACCATCGACACCCGCTACAGCAGCTCACCGACCGCGCTGAAGATGGCCGCGATGGTGCTCGGCGTCGCGATGACGCTCATCGCGCTGGTCGCCCTGCACCTCCTGGACGGTGCCGACGGAGTGCGCCAGCGGCGCTTCCTGCCGTCGCGCTGGTGGTCGGTGAGCGCCCTGGACTCGGTGGTATTCGCCGTCCTGTTGTGGTGGCACTTTGTCGGCGCCAACACCTCCGACGACGGCTACATCCTCACCATGGCCAGGGTGTCCGAGCACGCGGGCTACATGGCCAACTATTACCGCTGGTTCGGCACGCCCGAGGCGCCGTTCGGCTGGTACTACGACCTGCTGGCGATATGGGCGCACGTCTCCACCACCAGCGTCTGGATGCGACTGCCCACCCTGGCCATGGCACTGGTGTGTTGGTGGCTGATCAGCCGCGAGGTGATCCCCCGGCTCGGCCACGCCGTCAAGACCAGCCGCGCTGCCATCTGGACTGCGGCCGGCATGTTCCTGGTCTTCTGGCTGCCACTGAACAACGGCCTGCGGCCCGAACCGATCATCGCCCTAGGCATTCTGCTCACCTGGTGCTCGGTCGAACGCGGCGTGGCCACCAGCCGCCTGCTTCCCGTCGCGTTCGCCTGCATCATCGGCGCACTGACGTTGTTCTCCGGCCCCACCGGCATCGCGTCGATCGGTGCGCTGCTGGTCGCGATCGGCCCGCTGCGCACAATCCTGCACCGCCGATCCCGACAGTTCGGCCTGCTGCCGTTGCTGGCCCCGATCCTGGCCGCGGGAACGGTGACGATCATCCTGATCTTCCGCGACCAGACCCTGGTCGGCGAAGTGCAGGCCAACGTACTGAAGTCTGCGGTCGGGCCCAGCCTCAGCTGGTTCGACGAGCACATCCGCTACGAACGGCTGTTCATGGCGAGCCCCGACGGCTCGATCAGCCGCCGGTTCGCCGTGCTGGCCCTGCTGCTGGCACTCGGAGTGGTGGTGGCGATGATCCTGCGCCGCGGCCACATCCCCGGGACCGCGGCGGGCCCGAGCAAGCGCATCATCGGGATCACGATCATCTCGTTCATCGCGATGATGTTCACCCCGACGAAGTGGACCCATCACTTCGGCGTGTTCGCCGGGCTGGCCGGATCGCTGGGCGCGCTGGCCGCCGTCGCGGTCACCGCGCACGTACTGCGATCCCGAAGAAACCGGGCGCTGTTCGCCGCGGCCGTCTTGTTCATCACCGGACTGTCGTTCGCCAGCGTCAACGGCTGGTGGTACGTCTCCAACTTCGGCGTGCCATGGTCAAACCAGTTCCCGCAGTGGCATTTCGGCTTCACCACGATCCTGCTCGGGCTGACGGTCCTGACCTTGTTGGTGGCGGCCTGGTTCCACTTCTCCGGCCACGAGAACGGCACCTCGGGGCATACCCGGTGGTGGTCGGGCATCGTGGGCTCGCCGCTGGCGGTCATGGCTTGGCTACTGGTGGTCTTCGAGGTGGGGTCGCTGACACTGGGCATGACCGGGCAGTGGCCGGCCTGGTCGGTCGGCCGCTCGAACCTACAGGCGCTCACCGGTAAGACCTGCGGGCTGGCCGATGACGTGTTGGTCGAAGAGAACCCCAACGCCGGGCTCCTCGCCCCGATCCCCGGGGTGAGCCTGGCCGACTCGCTCGGCGCGACGACGGCGGAAGGTTTCACCCCCGGCGGGATCCCTGCCGACGTCTCCGCCGACCCGGTCATGGAACCCCCCGGTGGCGGCAATTTCGCCGACACCGACGGCGTGGTCACCAGCAGTGAAGCCGGCACCGAGGGCGGCACCACCGCGGCCGCCGGGGTCAACGGTTCACGCGCCCGCCTGCCCTACAACCTCGATCCGGCAACCACACCGGTCATGGGCAGCTGGCGTGCCGGGGTCCAACAGCCCGCGGTACTGCGCTCGGCGTGGTACCGGCTGCCTCCCGACTGGACCGCATCCCCGCTGCTGGTGGTGGCCGCCGCCGGCCGCTTCGACCAGGACGAGGTCCAGGTGCAGTGGGCCACCGATCAGCAGGCCGCGGATGGCAAAAACGGCGGCTCGGTGATGTTCGGCGACATCGGGCCGGCCCCGGCATGGCGCAACCTGCGCGCGCCACTGGCCGCGATCCCGCACGAGGCCACCATGATCCGGCTGGTCGCCACCGACGACGACCTGGCGCCCCAGCACTGGATCGCGCTCACGCCGCCGCGCATCCCGAAACTGCGCACCCTGCAGGACGTCGTCGGCTCACAGGATCCGGTGCTGCTGGATTGGCTTGTCGGCCTGGCATTCCCGTGCCAGCGGCCGTTCGCCCATCAGTACGGCGTCATCGAACCGCCGAAGTGGCGGATCATGCCGGACCGGTTCGGGGCAGAAGCGAACTCTCCGGTGATGGACAACATCGGCGGCGGTCCCCTGGGCCTGAGCGAACTGCTGTTCCGGGCCACCACCGTGCCGAGCTACCTGCGCGACGACTGGTTCCGGGACTGGGGCGGCCTGCAGCGGCTCTACCCGTTCTACCCCGATGCTCAGCCGGCCCGACTGGACCTGGGCATCGCCACCCGCAGCGGGCTGTGGAGCCCAGCTCCGTTGCGCCCGACCTAATAATCCCGTCCCAAATCGCTGAGGCGTCCGCAGGCCTTCGGAACTGACACAACTTCGTCGCCTAACATCGAGCCTCGTGCCAAGCGAGAGAGCCGACTCCCCCCGGATCGCCCGACTCGTCGCCGTCATCGCAGGAATTCTCGGCGTACTGCTGTGCGGCGTGGCGCCCTTGCTGCCGGTTACCCAGACCACGGCGACCATCCAGTGGCCGCAAGCGCCCGGCCCGGACGGCATGGTCAGTGACATCACCGCGCCGCTGGTCTCCGGCGCCCCCCAGGCACTTGACGTGTCCATTCCCTGTCGGGCCATCGCAACGCTGCCGGCCGACGGCGGTCTGGTCTTCTCGACCATTCCTTCTGCCGGAATCGACGCCAGCCGCAACGGGCTGTTCGTCCGTGCCAACGCCGCCACCGTCGTCGTCGCGTTCCGCGACACCGTGGCCGCTGTCGCCCCTCGTCCCGCCATCGCCGCCGGCGGATGCAGCAATCTGCACATCTGGGCCGGGCCCGGTGGAGTCGGGGCCGACTTCGTCGGTATCCCGGGAGCCACCGGCACGCTGGCCCCCGAGAAGAAGCCGGCAATCGACGGGATCTTCACCGATCTGAAGGTGGCCAGCCAGCCGGGCCTGTCGGCCCGCATCGACATCGACACCAGGTTCGTGACCCACCCCAGCGCGCTGAAGATCGCGGTGATGGCGCTCGGCATCGCCTGCGTGGTGGCCTCGATCATCGCGCTGGCAGTGCTCGACCGCTTCTCCGGCCGGCGGGCAGGAGCGAGGCAACCCGGGGCATGGCGACGTTTTCTGCGCGTCGGGGTCAGCACCTGGCTCGCCGATATCGGGGTGATCGGCGGACTACTGCTCTGGCATGTCATCGGCGCCATCTCATCCGACGACGGCTACAACCTCACCATCGCGCGGGTATCCGCTTCGGCCGGCTACAGCGCTAATTACTACCGGTTCTTCGGCGCCACCGAGGCACCCTTCGACTGGTACCAGTCGGTGCTCGCCCACCTCGCGGCGATCAGCACGGCCGGGGTGTGGATGCGGCTGCCCGCCACCGCCGCCGGCATCGGCACCTGGCTGATCCTGAGCCGCTGGGTCCTGCCGCGGTTGGGAAGACGCTTGGCGCTCAACCGGGTTGCGGTGTGGACCACCGGTGCGGTGTTCCTGGCGGCCTGGTTGCCGTTCAACAACGGGCTGCGCCCCGAACCGCTGATCGCCTTCGGGGTGCTGGCCGCATGGATCCTGGTGGAGAACGCGATCGCCACCCGGCGCTTGGCTCCTGCCGCCGTCGCGATCGTCGTCGCGGTGTTCAGCGTGACGCTCGCCCCGCAGGGCCTGATCGCGATCGCCCCGCTGCTGGTGGGTGCGCGCGCGGTCGCCCGGGCGATCAAGGCCCGCCGTGCGGATGACGGCCTGCTGGCGCCGCTGGCCGCGCTGGCCGCCTCGCTGTCGGTCATCTTTGTCGTCGTCTTCCGTGACCAGACCCTGGCCGCGGTCGCCGAATCCGCCCGCATCAAATACGTCGTCGGGCCGACGATCGCCTGGTACCAGGACTTCCTGCGGTACTACTTCCTGACCGTCGAAGACAATGTGGAAAGCTCGCTGACCCGCCGCTTCGCCGTCCTGGTGATGCTGCTGTGCCTGTTCGGCATGCTCACCGTGCTGCTGCGCCGCGGCCGTGTCCCCGGTGTCGCCAACGGCCCGCTGTGGCGACTGATCGGCAGCACCGCGATCGGCCTGCTGCTGTTGACGTTCACCCCCACCAAGTGGGCCGTGCAGTTCGGTGCGTTCGCGGGACTGGCCGGCGCACTCGGCGGGGTCACCGCATTCGCCTTCGCCCGGGTGGGTCTGCACAGCCGACGCAACCTGGCGCTGTACGTCACCGCGCTGCTGTTCGTCCTGGCGTGGGCGACCTCGGGCACCAACGGCTGGTTCTACGTGGGCAGCTACGGGGTGCCGTGGTTCGACCGTCAGCCCGTGATCGCCCATCAGCCGGTGACGACGATGTTCCTCGCTCTGGCGATCATCACCGGCCTGCTCGCCGCATGGCTGCATTTCCGGATGGACTACAGCGGCCACACCGAGGTCAAGAACACCGGCCGCAACCGGGCACTGGCGTCGACCCCCTTGTTGGTGGTCGCGCTCATCATGGTGCTGCTCGAGGTGGGTTCGATGACCAAGGCCTTCGCGCAGCGCTACCCCGTCTACACCACCGCCGCGGCCAACCTGTCCGCTCTCACGTCCGGCCTGTCGCCGACAAGCTGTGCGATGGCCGACGCGGTCCTGGTCGAGCCAGACACCAATGCCGGTATGTTGCAACCGGTTCCGGGACAGAACTGGGGTCAGTACGGACCGCTCGGCGGGGAGAATCCGATTGGCTTCACCCCCAACGGAATCAGTGACACCCTCGAACCGGCCGAGCCGTTCGTCGCCAACCCCGGCACCGTGAACTCCGATGGCTCACCCAACAAGCCCAACGCGGGCATCGCCTTCGCGGCGGGCACCGGCGGCGGCTACGGTCCGGAGGGCGTCAACGGCTCTCGGGTGTTCCTGCCGTTCGGGCTGGATCCCAAGACCACACCGGTGATGGGCAGCTACAACGAGAACACCGTTGCGGCCAAGGCGACTTCGGCGTGGTACCAGCTGCCCCCACGGAGCCCGGACCGGCCACTTGTCACCGTCGCGGCCGCGGGCGCGATCTGGTTCTACGACGAAGAGGGCCAGTTCAACTATGGACAATCACTCAAACTGCAGTGGGGTGTGCGGCGCCCGGACGGCAGCTTCCAGGCTCTCAACTCGGTGCAACCCATTGACGTGATCGCCCAAAAGGCATGGCGCAACTTGCGCTTCCCCATGGCGTGGGCGCCGCCGGAGGCCAACGTCGCGCGTATCGTCGCCGACGACCCGAACCTGAGTAACGATCAGTGGTTCGGCTTCACCCCGCCGCGAGTGCCCGTGCTGGAGACTGCTCAGCAGTTCCTCGGCTCGAAGACCCCGGTGATGATGGACATCGCCACCGCAGCGAATTTCCCGTGCCAGCGGCCGTTCTCGGAACACCTCGGCGTCGCCGAGGTCCCTGAGTACCGGATCCTGCCCAACCTCAAGCAGGTGGTGGTGTCGAGCAACATGTGGCTTTCAGCCCGCGCAGGTGGGCCGTTCCTGTTCATTCAGGGCCTGCTCACCACCTCGACCGTCCCAACCTACCTGCGTGGCGACTGGTACCGCGACTGGGGCGCGATCGAGCGCTACATCCGTCTCGTGCCCCCGGCGCAGGCTCCCGACGCCGTGATAGAGCAAGGCACGAAGACGGTCTTCGGTTGGAGCCGTAGCGGACCCATCAGGGCACTGCCATGACACAAACACTCGCCGCCAACGCCCGCGACGCCGCCAAGGACGTTCGGATCACCCGCTGGGTGGCCATGATCGCCGGGCTGGTGGGCTTTATACTGTCGGTGCTCACACCGTTGCTGCCCGTCGAGCAGACCACCGCGACGCTGAACTGGCCCCAGGCCGGTCAGCTGAGCAATGTGACCTCACCGTTGATCTCACAGGCGCCGGTGTCGCTCACCGCGACCGTGCCCTGCGAGCTGATCCGCTCGATGCCCGCCAAGGGCGGCCTGGTGCTCGGGCTCGCGCCGCAGAAAGGCAAAGAGGCGGCACTCAATTCGCTGTTCGTCAACGTGACCGCCGAACGCGTCGACATCACCGACCGCAATGTCGTGGTCGCCAGCGTGCCGCGCGCCAGAATCGCCGGCTGCTCGCGCATCGAGATCACCTCGAACACCGACGGGACGTTCGCCACCTTCGTCGGGCTCACCGACCCCACGACCGGCAAGGAAATGCGCAGCGGTTTCGCCGATCCCAACCTGCGACCCGCGATCGTCGGCGTGTTCACCGACCTGACCGGCCCGGCACCGCCCGGACTGAGCTTCTCGGCGACCATCGACACCCGGTTCTCCACCACACCAACAGCTTTGAAGCTGGCCGCGATGCTGCTCGCGATGGCCGCCACGGTAATCGCGCTGCTGGCGCTGTGGCGGCTGGATCGCCTCGACGGGCGCCGCATGCACGCCTGGATCCCACAGCGCTGGCGGACGTTCACCGCCGTCGACGTGACCGTGGTGGCCGGTTTCCTGGTGTGGCACGTGATCGGCGCGAACTCCTCCGACGACGGCTACATCCTGCAGATGGCCCGCGTGGCCGACCATGCCGGCTACATGTCGAACTACTTCCGCTGGTTCGGCAGCCCCGAAGACCCGTTCGGCTGGTTCTACAACCTGCTGGCCCTGATGACCCATGTCAGCGACGCCAGCATCTGGATGCGGTTGCCGGACTTGATCTGTGCGCTGGTCTGCTGGCTGCTGCTGTCCCGTGAGGTGCTGCCCCGGTTGGGACCCGCCGTGATCGCCAGCAGGCCCGCCCTGTGGGCGGCCGGGCTGGTGCTGATGGCTGCCTGGATGCCGTTCAACAACGGCCTGCGTCCCGAGGGCCAGATCGCCACCGGTGCGCTGATCACCTACGTGCTCATCGAGCGCGCCGTGATCTCGGGCCGCCTGACGCCGGCCGCTCTGGCCATCGTCAGCGCCGCATTCACCCTCGGCATTCAGCCCACTGGGCTGATCGCGGTCGCCGCGCTGATCGCCGGTGGCCGTCCGATCCTGCGGATCCTGGTACGCAGGCGGGCAATCGTCGGCACCTGGCCGCTGGTGCTACCGCTGCTGGCCGCCGGCACGATCATCCTGACCGTCGTCTTCGCCGACCAGACACTGGCAACGGTGTTCGAGGCAACCAGGATTCGCACCGAGATCGGACCCAGCCAAGCCTGGTACACCGAGAACCTGCGCTACTACTACCTGATTCTGCCGACCGTGGACGGCTCGCTGTCGCGGCGGTTCGGCTTCCTGATCACCGCGCTGTCGCTGTTCATCTCGATGTTCATCATGTTGCGCCGCAAGCGCGTTCCGGGTGTGGCGCGGGGGCCGGCGTGGCGACTGATGGGTGTCATCTTCGCGACGGTGTTCTTCCTGATGTTCACGCCCACCAAGTGGGTGCACCACTTCGGGCTGTTCGCCGCGGTGGGCGCGGCCATGGCCGCTTTGGCCACCGTGCTGGCCTCGCCGAAGGTGCTGCGCTGGTCGCGCAACCGGATGACCGTCGTCACCGCGGTGTTCTTCCTGCTCGCCCTGTGCTTCGCCACCACCAACGGCTGGTGGTACGTGTCGAGCTACGGCGTGCCGTTCAACAACGCGATGCCGCGCATCGGCGGAATCACAGTCAGCACAATCTTCTTCGCGCTGTTCGCGATCTCGGCGATCTACACCGTCTGGTTGCACTTCAACACCCGCGACCACGGTGAGGGCCGCATCGCACGGGCTGTCACCGCAGCGCCGATCCCGCTGGCCGCCGGCTTCATGGTGCTGGTGTTCATCGGCTCGATGGCCGCCGGCGTGGTGCGCCAGTACCCGACGTACTCGAACGCCTGGGCCAATCTGCGATCGTTCTCCGGAAGCTGCGGGCTGGCCGACGACGTGCTGGTCGAGCCGGACGCCAACGCCGGGTTCCTGACCCCGCTGCCCGGCGACTACGGACCGCTGGGGCCGCTCGGCGGCACCAACCCCGTCGGCTTCGCCCCGAGCGGGGTACCCGAACACATTGTCGCCGAGGCGATTCGGATGACGAACCCGCAGCCGGGAACCGATTACGACTGGGATCAGCCGATCAAGCTCGACACCCCCGGCATCAACGGATCGACGGTGCCGCTGCCCTACGGCCTCGACCCGTCACGGGTGCCATTGGCCGGCAGCTACCTCGTCGGCCCACAACAGGACGCCACCCTGACCTCGGCGTGGTATCGGCTGCCCCCCAATGACAGCGGTCATCCGCTGGTCGTCGTGACGGCCGCGGGCACCATCGCCGGGCGCAGCGTGCTCAACGGCTTCACCGACGGCCAGACGGTGGAACTGGAATACGGCAAGCCGGGGCCCGACGGCACCCCGGTGCCCGCCGGCCGGGTGAGCCCCTACGACCTAGGCCCCGCCCCGTCGTGGCGGAACCTGCGGTTCGCCCGCTCCGAGATCCCCGCGGACGCCACCACCGTGCGGATTGTCGCTGCCGACCGCTCGCTGACACCGGGCGACTGGCTGGCCGTGACACCGCCTCGAGTGCCCGAATTGCGGTCGGTACAAGAGTTTGTCGGGTCCACCCAGCCGGTGTTGATGGACTGGGCGGTAGGCCTGGCCTTCCCGTGCCAGCAGCCGATGCTGCACGCCAACGGCGTCACCGAGGTGCCCAAGTTCCGGATCACCCCGGACTACACCGCCAAAAAGCAGGACACCGACACCTGGCAGGACGGTCGCAACGGCGGCCTGCTCGGCATCACCGACCTGTTGCTGCGCGCTCACGTGATGGCCACCTACTTGTCGCATGACTGGGGCCGCGACTGGGGCTCGCTCCGCCGGCTCGAGACAATCGTCGACGCCCAGCCCGCGCAGATCGACCTGGGCACGGCCACGCGCGGCGGGCTGTGGAAGCCCGGCCAGATCCGGATCAAGCCCTGAGTGCAGTAGCCCGACATCGCGACGACGACCAAGCCGTCCACTCGTAGAACGAGTAAAACTGCAGCACCACAACGGAATTCAGGCTCGGACCGTACCGGTACCGGCCACTCGCGGCGCGCTGCTGCCAAAGGAGCCCAGCAGCGCTGAGTAACAAAACCGGCTAGATCGCACATCCAAGCCAGGCCGGTGACAGAATCCGCACATGCCTGAGGATGCAGCAGCCATCGATCCGTTGATGCACGGCCTGCGATCCAAGGGGCTCAAGAAGGGGTCGGTATCCCTGGTCGGAGCCGTCGCGATCGGTCTGGCCGCAACCGCGCCCGCCTATTCATTGACCGGCGCACTCGGCCACGGCGCCGAGGAGTCGGGCTACCAACTGCCGATCGTCTTCATCCTCGCGGTGATCCCGATGTACTTCGTGGCGCTGGCATACAAGCACCTCACCGACGCCGCCCCGGATGCCGGAACCGTGTTCACCTGGGGATCGAAGGCGATCGCGCCGCACATCGGCTGGATGGGCGGTTTCGCGCTGATGCTGTCGAGCATCCTGGCCGGGGTGGGGGCGGCCGGAATCCTGACCAACGCCGCCGCCGTCTGGCTCGGCATGGACACCGCGCCGGTCTGGTTCCACCTGATCGTGGCGACGGTGTTCATCCTGCTGACCACGTGGCTGGTCGCGCGAGGCGCGGAGGAATCCTCCCGCGCCACATTGATCCTGACGATCCTCCAGTACGGGGGCCTGGCCTTGTTCGCGGTGATCATGCTGGTTGCCGTCTTCCGCGGCCACGAAGGCCCGGACGCACACTCGTTCTCGTGGGAGTGGTTCAACCCGTTCGCAATCCACGACTTCAGCGGCCTGCTCGGCGGATTCCTGGTGGCCATCTTCATCTTCTGGGGCTTCGACGCGTCCCTGGCCATGTCCGAGGAGACCACGGGGACATCGGCGCAGGCGGGCCGCAGCGGGGTCACCGCGATCCTGATCACCGTTGCCACCTACGTGATCTTCAGCGTGGCGGCATTGGCGTATGCGGGCATCGACCCGAACAGCCCGACCAGCCTGACGAACGCGGCCAACATCGACGACGTGTTCACCACGCTCGCCAGTCAGTCGATCGGCACCCGCGGGGCGATGATCGCCGCACTGGTCGTGGGGGTATCGGCCTTCTCGGCGACAATGTCCACCGTCATGCCGACAGCGCGCGGCTTACTCTCGATGGCGACCTACCGGGCGCTGCCGGGTCGGTTCGGGTCGGTGAGCGAAGTGAGTGCGACCCCCAAGTTCGCGACCTGGGTCATCGGCCTGACCAGCCTGGCGATCTATTGCACGCTGGACGTGATCAGCGACAGCGTTGTCGCGGACTCGGTTTACAGCGTGGGTATCTCGATCATGCTGTACTACTCCGTGGTGGCGGTGTCGTCGGTGGTGTACTTCTGGCGCACCGCATTTCGGTCCTGGCGCACAGCGATGGGACAGGTCATCCTGCCCGGCATCGGTGCGCTGGTGCTGATCCCGGTCGGCATCGTCGAGGCCTACCTGATGGCCGACCCCACGACCGGCTCGGGTGGATCGATCCTGGGTATCGGCACCGCGTTCATCATCGGCGTATTCGGTCTGGTCGTCGGGGTGGTATTGATGGCAATCTGGAACCTCAAGGCCCCGGGCTTCTTTCGTGGCCAGACCCTGCCGAGGGAGCGTAGTTAGCCGTTGGCTTCGAGCGACCCTAGTGGTTGCCGAACCCGTTGTTCGGTCCGAACTGCCGAGTCGGTGCAACGGTCACGGTCTGGGTGGCGGTCTGGACTGAGGTCTCCACCGAGGTGGCAACGGAGGTCTCGGTTTGCGTTGCGGTTTCAGTGTTGGTGACCGTCTGCGGATCCTGGGTCTGAACGACAGTCTGAGGCGCCTGGGTCTCGATGACAGTCTGTTGCGGCTGATACTGGCCGCCCCCTGAACCGGAGTTGTTCTGATGGTGAGCCGTCGTCGTCGTGGTGGTGCTGCTGGTCGGCGTCGACGTGACGGTGACGGTCGTGGGTGCCGTCGTGCCCTTGGAGCCACATGCCACCGCGACCATCACGACCACCGCGGACGTCGAAGCGAAGAGCAAAAGATTGCGTGAGTTCACAACTCACATGTTTAGTTTATTGACGCGCGGAAAAGCGATGTGCCACAACGACAACGGAGCTTATAGTCGGCTGTCAATAAACCCCGCAACGCCTGTAGATTGCGCAAAATGCCTGATACTGAACCGTTTTCGTTACGTTACCACTCCCCCAGGCTGCGCCCACCCGAGTCACAGCTGTCACAAATGCTGGCTCCATAGCGTCGTCATCGGAACGAAAACCCGCACTGCGGGTCTATGGGAGCTACGAAACGGAGACGACGATGAAGCTTAAACGTGTGGTGCTTGCCTCGACTGCGGTGGCCGGTATCGGCGCCGCCGGACTGTTCGGGCTGGGTATCGGCACCGCGAGTGCCGATCCTGGCCAGTGTGGCGGCCCGGGGCCCCAAGGGTGCCAGGGGCCCAACAACGGGTGGAACAACGGCCCGGGCGACGGGCACAACAACTGGAACAACGGTCCCGGCAATGGTCCCGGTAACGGTCCCGGCAACTGGAACAACGGGCCGGTCGACTGGCACAACCGCGGCATCGACCAGGGCCGCCAGGACCACCAGCCGTTCAACTGGAACGGTCAGTGGGTGCAGCCGGTCCCGGCCGGTAACGGCATGGGCTGGGGCTTCTGGTTCCTGAACCAGTGGATTCCGCTGTAATTCAGCGTTGCTCGGGCGTGGCGGTGGTCGTCTATGAGCCGCTTCGCAGCTTCTCTGGCTGCAGCGACCACACGATGGCCCCGCCACCGGGGACGGCGTGCGTGCAATAAGCAGGCGCACCCTTCTCGCTGACCGCCGCCGCGCCCAGCACAGCACAGTTCGCGCCGATCACCACGACCGGCAGATCCATCCGACTCGAGACCGCCGGTGGCGGTGACGCCGTGAGCGGCGTCTGGGCCGTCGCGGTGTTGTGCACATCGTGGCGACCGAACAACAACGCAAGTCCGGCGGCAGCGCCAGCGAGAATGACCGCGGCACCAACGATCGCCGGGATCAGAAGCCGGCGCCGCGATGACGAGGCCTCCGGTTTGGCATGGCGGGCACGACGACCCGCACCGGCGCCCGCGCGGACCGCAAGCGCCTGGCTGGTCACCTCAGACGCACTGGATTCCCGCTCGGCCGTCCCGAGGCCGCGCGCCAACGCTCGTGCGAAGTCGGCACAGCGCGGGTAGCGTTTCTTGGCATCCTTGGCCAGTGCCTTGGCGAAAACCGGGCTCAGGCAAGCTAATTCGGGGCGCTTCGCGCCGATGGCCGGCGGCTCGGAACCCAGATGCTGGCTGATGACGATCGCGGGATTGGTATGCGTGAACGGCGGCATTCCGGTCAACAGGTGATAGGCGGTAGCCGCCAGCGCGTACTGGTCGGCCTGGCCGTCGATATCGTCGCCCATGAGCTGCTCGGGGGCAGCGTAGGCGACGGTGCCGACCGTCATATTGGTGCCCGTCAGCCCGCTCGCCTGGCCGATCCAGCGGGCGATACCGAAGTCGGCCAGCATGACCCGTTCGTCCCCGGAACCGGGAACTCCCAGCAGGATGTTCGCCGGCTTGACGTCGCGGTGCAGCAGACCGCGACCGTGGGCATAGTCCAGCGCGTCGGCGACCCCGCTGATGATGCGCACGACCTCGTCGGGTGGCATCCCGTAGGGATAGCGCTCGGCGAGCAGCCGGGAGGCGTCGGTGCCGTCGATGAACTCCATTGCGATCCACAGCTTGTCTTCGAACTCACCGCGGTCGTAAATCGTCACGATGTGCGGGTTGGACAACGTGGCCACCATGTCGGCCTCGAGGTTGAACCGGCCGCGGTACTCATCGTCGGAGCTAACCGCCGACCCGAGCACCTTGAGCGCGTCATGCCGCGGCAGCCTGGGGTGCTGGACGAGGTACACCTCGCCCATACCTCCAGCTCCCAGGGTCCGCAGAATGGTGTAACCCGCGACGACCTGGCCGTCAGCTAACGGCATTGGGGCATCTTAAGGGGCTGAGGTCTCGATTATCGAACCGGAGCGTCAGGCGCCGACGGACGGTCGTAAATCACCCGGCTGCCCAGCAGGATGTCCTGCACCGACCGCCGCTGCCGATCGACAGCCACCCACAGCAGTCCCACCGGGAACAGCACGCAGGCCAGCGCCCGTAGCAACGAGGCGGCGATCCGTAAGGAATTGGCACGCCGATCCACCACCCGAACGCCCAGCAGAACGCTGCCGACAGTCCGGCCCGACAGCGTCCAGCACCCGGTCAGATACAGCACGGATACCGCAAGTGTGACTGTGGTCGAAAAGATCAGGTTCGGCGCGGGAAATCGGAACGACGCCGGGTTGACGATCAACGCTGTCAACGCCAGTCCCATGTACAGCGCACCCATCGTGACGACGACGATCACCATGTCGGCGAGGGCGGCCAGGCCTCGAGACACGATGCCGGCGTTTGTCACTGGGGTTCCTGGATTCCCGGGTCTCGCCCCAGCATCCGGTCCACGAAGCCGGAGATCACGTCGTCGGCACGGGCGGTCTGGGTGCGGACATCCGTCATCACCTCGGCGGTAACAGTCCCGGTGGATTCACGGATGATCGATGCCAGATCCACACCGTCGATGATCTGGTCGGCCAGCCCGATCAGATCGATGCGCGCGATGATCGCCTCGATGTCGACGTCGGTCACGATCGCGTCGATGTCGACACTTTCACGGACCAGCGACGTCAGGTCGATCTGCTCGATGACGAGTTCGGCGACCTTGGTCAGCGCGGCGATGCCGACCCGGGTGGCTTCGATCCGGGTGGCGCGCAGCGGCTCGCCGATCAGCGGCAGTCGTTCCCAGAACACGAGGGCAGCGTAGTCAGGCACCGATGGGCGGCGGCGCACTCGCCTTCAACGAGGCCAATGCGGCGACGCTCAGTTCGGCGAGCTCCTCGGCCTCGGCGGCCGTCAAGGCCGATCCGAACAACTGACTCATCCGCCGGTTGGTGGTGTCCTCGACCTCGGCGTAGAGGCTTTCCTTGCCGTTGGCGTCGGCATACGGCGGCTGCCAACCCATGAACGCCGCGTAGTCGGTGCCGTGGTTGAGGATGTGCGCCTCGACCGGGCTCAGACCCGAGATCGTCAGGGCATTGAAGTGCACCGCGGCGCGCAGTTCACGCAGCACGAACATCACCTGCAGGGCACGTGCGGGAGCATCGGCGGCCAGCGGCATGGCCCGCCACCCCGCATACAGCGGCAGACCGGGCTCGGGCGCCTCCCCGATCACCTTCTCCCCGAGCGCGGCGATCCGGTCCAGGCCGTCGGCGCCGGCGAGGTACGTCCGGCCGAAGCCGGCCAGCTGGTCCCAGTACAGCTCGGCGCTCTCCGACGCCCCGTGCACCGCACAACCCTTCTCCCAACACGACCGGGTGAGGTTGGGTTCGAAAACGGCGAACACGGCGCTGACCGTCGTCCCGGTCGCGTCGCCGAGCACACCGCCTCGGCCTGCGAAGTACGCCGCGAACGGGTCCGGGTATCCGGCGGCCAGGCTTTTGGCGAACGTGTCCGGGTTCAGCATGAACACACTGATGGCCTCGCCGATGGCTGCCCCGGAACTGCGGACCGCGTCGATGTCGGTATCGCTCATGGAGGCTGAGCTTACGGACTGGTGGTCAGGTCGTACACGGTGTCGGAGCCGACGGTTTTCGGCGTGAAGTTGGCCTTGACCCAGGCGGTGATGTCCGCGTGCTGGTTTCCACGACCGGGACCGCCCTGGTTGCCGGGTGCGATGTAGTAGCCGATCTCGTGGTTGGCGACGTCGGCCTGGAACTGGCTGAGCGAGGGAACCGGGTCACTTCCACCGAATCCACCGATCGCCATCACCGCGGTGTTGGAGGCCAGCTCCAGACTGGCCGCCGCAGACGATCCGTTGACCGCCGCCGACCACTTGGTGCCGGTGCCCTCCAGCAGAGCGTCGAGCTGGGCGTTGTCGTCGTCGCCGCGCTGGCCGTGGCCCGCAGCACCATTGCGAGCCGGCTGCGCGGGCCCGACCTGAGCATTGCCGCCGGCATGGGACTGGCCGATGGTGGCGAATGCGTAGGCTGCCGAGCCCATTCCCCCGGCCAGGATGCCGAGAGCCAGCCCGGCCACCGCCAGCCGCTTGCGGGTGGCGCTGTGCGCCAGCACCAGAGCCACGGCCGCGACAGCGAGCACGAGAACCACCCAGCGCAGAGCCGGCATCCAGTCCGCATTGCGGTCCAGCAGCCACCAGCTCCACACTCCGGTCACCAAAATCGTTGTGGCCAAGGCAATTCGACCGAACAGCCGGTCGCGGTGGCGCCACATCTCGCGTCCCCCGATCGCGGCCAGTGCGGCCACCGCGGGCACCACCGACAGGCAGTAGTAAGGATGCACCATGCCCTTCATGTAGCTCAGGACGAGGCCGTCCACCAGCAGCCATCCGCCGAACAGCACGGCGCCGCCGCGAATCAGGTCGGTACGCGGCGCACGAGCGCGCACCACCAAGACGAACACCAGTCCGAGGAGTGCCGCGGGTAGCAACCAGCCCATCTCGAAGCCGAACTCCCCGGTGAACAGCCTGGTGAGACCGGGGTTCTGCCTGCCGAAACCACCGAAGCCGCCGAAGCCGCCGCCGTGCTGGTCGGTCGCCGCCGACATGCCGATCTGCCCGTGGGTATTGGTCGGGACAGTGGGGCCGGAGCCGCCGGCCTTGTTGCGCCCGAGGATCCGCGCCAACCCGTTGTAGCCGATGACCAGGTTCATGAAGTTGTTGTCCGTCGAGCCGGCCAGATACGGCCGAGACGAGGCCGGCCACAAGAGCGTCAGTGCGACGAACCAGCCCGCCGACAGCAGGCACGCGGCGACAGAAGCGGCCAGGTGCGCCAGCCTGCGTCGCACCGACGTCGGTGCGACGAGCAGGTAGACCAGCCCGATGGCGGGCGCGACCATCAGGCCTTCGAGCATCTTGGCCAGGAAGGCGAAACCCAAGGCCGTACCCGCCAGCATCAGCCACTTGACGCCGGCCCGTTCGACCGCCCGGACGGTGCAGTAGACAGCGCACATCATCAGCAGGACCATGACCGCATCGGGGTTGTTGTAGCGGAACATCAACGCCACCACCGGAGTCAGCGCGAAGGCCGCGCCTGCCAGCAGTGCCGCGCCAGTACCCGAGATGCGGCGCACGGCGCCGTAGAGCAGGGCGACCGCGGCGACAGCCATCAACGCCTCGGGAATCAGCATGCTGGCGCTGCTGAACCCGAAGATCTGGCCGGACAGCCCCATCACCCATTGGGACACCGGAGGTTTGTCCACCGTGATGAAGTTCTGCGAGTCCACCGAACCGAACAGCAGCGCTTCCCAGTTCTTCGAACCGGCCTGCGCCGCACCGGCGTAGAACCCGTTGCCCATCCCGTTGATGGTGATGTTCCACAGGTAGGTGACGGCGGTGGCCACCAACAGCGCGCCGAGCGCGATCCGTCGCCACGCCGTGTTGGATAGCCCGAATCGCCCTTCGGATGCAGCGGTATCCGCATCGATGGGCAGGCTGCCGGGCACGTCAAGAGTTGCGGTCATAGCTCCCATTACGACAGCCGGACTCCGGTCCAAGCTTTGTAAATCTTTTGAGCTTGCTATGAACCGAGGCGTTCGGCGAGCCAGGGCAGCGAGTCGATGAACGCCTGAGCGGCGAACTGCCAGGTGTGATAGCCGACGTAAACCCGCAGCGTGCAGCTGATATTCACCGCCACTGCCGCCGCGCACAGGTCCGGCAGGGCGCCCTTCTCGCGGAACTGGTCCTCGTCTCCGTGGCCGCCGAATCCGACCGGAGCCAGGCGTTCCTGGGGGTGATCCGGCAGGTTCTTGGTCTTATCGTCTGGCGGTTCCTGCGAGTCGTTGAACAGGCCCGCGATACCGATGTACGGTCCGTGCTTGCTCATCACGGTCCGGGTGTCGAAGGCGGCCCACATAGCGGCGTTACCTGCGTAGAGACGGTCGATGGTCTGCTGTTTGTCCCCGGAGTTCGGGCCGCGGTCGCCACCGATGTCGACGAACGTGGCGAACAGATCCGGATGCATGACCGCGAGGTTCATCGCGCACGTCCCACCGGCCGACCAGCCGACGACCGCCCATTTCGACGCGTCCGCCGAGGCACCGAACTTCGAAACGACATACGGGCGAACCTCTTTGGTGAGGTGGTCCGCTGCGTTACCGCGCACGCCGTTCACACACTCGGTGTCGTTGTTGAAACTGCCGCTCGAATCGGGGAAGACGAACACCGGGGCGACCCCGCCGTGCGCCCGGGCGAAGTCGTCGATCGTCGCCACCGCGTTGCCGGTGCGGATCCAGTTCGAGGGGTTGCCGAATTCGCCACCGATCATCATGACGGCGGGCAATTGTGGTGGCGCGGAACCGGCGAACCAGGCCGGCGGCAGGTACACGTATTCGCTGCGGTGCTTGAACCCGCTGACCGTGTCCGGCGTGTCGACGACCAGTACCTTGCCCGTCGTGGGGTGGGTGTTACGCAGCTGCGCGAGGTCACTTTCGTTGATCTGGTCGGGCAGCGGACCCGATGTCAGGTCGCCCCAGGCGCGTTGGACCGACGGGTAGTAACCAACCCACTGGTTGAGCACCACGAGCGTGCTCAACAATGTCAGCGGGATCGCCAACAACGAGACGATTCGGCGTCGCCACGAGGCGCTGGTCCAGCCGAGGGCCGCTACCGAAATCGCGGCGGCGCTGGCCCCGGTCCAGATCCAGAGTTGCGGCGGTGCCGGATTCGACGCCAGCCCTTGAGAGTTCATCCACCCGCGCGTGGCGAAGGCGACGGCGACGCCGATGACCACTGCCACCGGCACCCACAGCAGACGCCACCGCCGGGACCGCCACCCCAGCGCCACGACGACGGCCACGATCGTGACGATCTGGATCGTCGTCGGCAGCCAGCCGCTCAAGAGCGACACACCATGGCCGAACCTGCCGAAGTCCGGATCGGGCAGTCGCGGCATGTAAATCGGTGTCGGGACTGGAGGTGTCGGCGTGGGCCCGTTCGGCGGCACGCGACAAGGGTGCGATACCTACCTGAACGAACGGTGTCAATCAGCTGTCCATCGCGAATTCGCAGCCGCGGCATAGCGGCCACTCACGTGGGCGCCGTTGACTGATGTCATGACCTCGCTACCGGTATCTGTCGACAACAGCCCCGTCGTTCTGGTCTTCGAAGCCGGGACCGACCGTGGCTGCGCCCTTGCCCACTCGCTGCTCGCCGCAGGATGCCGCGTCGTGGCCACCGACCAACACGCGGCAAGCCTCGTGCGAATCAGCTACGGCCAGAGCAGCGATCGCCTATTTCTCGTGGCCGCCGACGCCACCGATGAGGTCCAGGTTCAGGGCGTCATCGATCGGGCACGTACCCACTTCGGCCGCGAGCCCCTACTGTATGACCCGTGCGCAGACTTTGGTCAATCCTCGGCTGCGTAGTCGCCCTAGCGGCATGCGGATCGCCGCCCGCCCCCGAACAGCCGTGGGTTCGCACCCCTCCGATGGGTTGGAACTCGTGGAACTCCGGGATACCGCTGACCGAACAGACCGTTGAGCAGACCATCGATGCTCTGGTGTCGTCCGGGATGCGCGACGCCGGCTATCGGTACGTCAACCTCGACAACGGCTGGGCGGCCGACCGCCGCGACGCGGACGGCAATCTGCAGGCCGATCCCCGCCTGTTCCCCAACGGCATCTCCGCAGTGGCACAGTACGCACACGACCACGGAATGCTCCTGGGCCTCTACGCCAGCCCCAGCTACCAACTCTGCGGACTGGGGCCGGGCGACACCAGCGAAGGCCACGAAACAGCCGATGCCGCCACCTTCGCGCGCTGGGGTGTCGACTACCTGAAGTACGACTGGTGCAGCACCGACACCGACCATGCGCATCAGGTCAGGGTCTTCACCGCCATGCGGGATGCGCTGCGGGCCACGGGAAGACACATCTTCTACAGCATCAACCCCAATGTCTCCGGCGACCCCGCTCCCCAGCCCGACGACTGGTCGCAGATCGCCGACATGTCGCGCAACACCATCGACCTGGTGCCGTTGTGGCGCAGCAAGTTCGGCACCGATGGCCCGGTGTTCGGCGTGCAAGAGCAGGTAGATGCGGCCATCCCACTGGCATCGCACAGCAAGCCCGGCCACTTCAACGATCCCGACATGCTCGTCGCCGGCATCTCCTGGCCGGATTTCGTGACCAGCCATCAGGGGATGGTCGAGACCCTGGCCGGACAGGTCGGGCCCAGCATGACCGCCGACGAACAGCGCACCCACATCTCGCTGTGGGCGATGCTGGCGGCTCCCCTGTTGGCCGGCAACGATATTCGGACCATGTCACCGGAGACCCGTGACATCCTCACCAACCGCGAGATCATCGCAGTGGACCAGGATCCCCTTGTCGTCCAGGGCTATCCGCTCACCGGGGACCGCAGAGTCTGGGTCAAGCCGCTCACCGGCGGCGCGGTAGCCGTTGCGATGGTGAACCCCGATTCGGAGACCGCCTCGATCACGACGACCGCGAGCGCGGCCGGCCTGCCCCAGGCTGCGTGTTACCGCGTCCGCGATCTGTGGGCCCACACCGACAGCACTACCACCGGTGATCTTCGGGCTGGCCCCGTCGCACCGCACGCGACAGTGGCGTTCCGTATCGAACCAGGCTGTGGCTAAACAGTTTTCGCGAGGACTACAGTCACCGGGATCCCGTTGAGCGCGCCGTTGCCCGACGGTTCGTCGAGGAACGTCGGCGGGGAGAGGATGTTGGTGTTCACACCCGGTGAGCCGTTGGCCACCGACATCCGGGTGCCGGGCAATCCGTGCCCCCAACCGTGCGGCATCGACACCACACCGGGTTTGATAGCGTCGGTCACCTCGACGGGCACCTCGATACGCCCGGCCGACGACCGCACGGCGACGGTGTCTCCCCCGGCCAACCCGCGGCTGGCGGCATCGTCGGGATGCATCAGTAGCGTGCACCGGTCGCGGCCCTTCATCAGCGCCGAAACATTATGCAGCCATGAGTTGTTCGACCGCAGGTGGCGCCGGCTGACTAGCACCAGCTCGTCTGGCTCCCGGTCCAGGCGGCGCGCCAGCCGCGGGATGTCGTCGAGCAGATACTGCGGGGAGAGCCGAATCTTCTTGTCGGTGGTGTTGAGGATCTCGGGAACCTGAGCCACCATCGGCCCGAAATCAATACCGTTCGGGTGCTGCTTGAGTTTGTCCAGGCTCAGCCCATCGGGGTTGGCGCCGTAGCGATCACCAAAAGGCCCGGTGCGCAACGTCAGATCCAGAATCCGTTCGGGGCCGCCGCTCGTGTAGTGGCTGCGGATCTCGGCACCGTCGAGGCCCTGGGTGAAACACAGGTAGTCGAAGAAGCCGTCATCGATCGCGGCCACGTCGACGTCCTCGGCGGGCATCCCCGCGCACAGGCCGGTGAGCCGCACGAGGATCTCCCACTCCTCGGGCCGGTCGGGGTCCTCCGGGGCGAACACCGGCGCCGAGTAGTTGGCGATGCTGCTGATGGCGAACATCAGGATCAGGTCATCGTGGTGCGGCTGCTCCAGTGGCGAGAGCCCGGGCAGGATGACGTCGGCATGCCGGGTGGTTTCGTTGAGCCACAGGTCAACTGAGATCATCGCGTCGAGCCCGGGCAGCAACTCGTCGAGGCGGTGGCCCTGGGGGGTGGACAGCACCGGGTTGCCCGCCACCGTGATCAGCGCCCGGATCTGGCCGTCGCCCGGGGTTTCGATCTCCTCGGCCAGGCAGGACACCGGCACCTGGCCGAGCACCTCCTTGGCGCCGCGCACCCGGGTCTGCCAACGGCCGAATTCGGGCAGCCCGCCCTCCAGGCCCGGTTGTGGCTGGGCGGTGACCGTCCACGCCGCGGGGCGGGGGAACATCGCACCGCCCGGGGTGTCGAAGTGGCTGGTGAGGATGTTGACGACGTCGACCAGCCAGCTGGCCAGGCTGCCGAACTCCTGATTGCACAGGCCGATTCGCCCGTAGACCACGGCTCTCTCCGTGCCCGCGAGTTGGCGGGCGAGTTGTTTGATGCGGTCGGCGTCGATGCCGGTGACCGGGGCGACCCGCTCCGGGGTCCAGTCGCGAGCCACCTCCCGCAGCGTCTCGACGCCGTCGATGTGGTCCTCCAGGCTGCCCAGCCGGACCAGGTTCTCGTCGAACAACGTCTGTACTACTGCCAGGAGCAGGGCGGCGTCGGTGCCGGGCGTGATCGGCAGCCATTCGTCAGCCTTGGCGGCGGTCGCGGTGCGCACCGGGTCGATCACGATCACCGTATCGATACCCCCGATGATGCCCATGACGTCGGGAGCGGCCAGCAGCGAGCCCTGTGAGGCGGCCGGGTTGGCGCCCATCACCACCAGCAGGTCGGTGCGCGCGATATCGGGCACCGGGAATCCCCACCAGTTGCCGTACATCAGGTGCGACGAGAGGTTCTTCGGCCACTGGTCGACGGTGCCGGGCGAGTAACTGACCGGTATTCCCGACATACCCAGCAGCACGCCGGTGTAGCGGCCCAGGGAGAACGAGTGCGCTAGCGGGTTGCCGGTGTAGCAGGTGACCGCGCCGATGCCATGCTGGGCGATCACTGGCGCCAGCAGTTCGGTGCAGCGCCGGAACGCCGCATCCCAGCTGACCTCCTGCCACTGCCCGTCGACCTTGATCATCGGCGCCCGGACGCGGTCCGGGTCGTGGTGGATCGCGCCCAGCGACGCACCCTTGGGGCACAGATGCCCACGGCTCCAGACGTCCTCGGGATTGCCCCTGATGCCGGCCACCTGGCCGTCGGTGACCTGAATCTCCAAGCCGCACATGGCCTCACACAGCGGACAGGTGTAGACGTGCCGGCCGTCCTGGCCGGTGCCGGCCAGCTCGATGTTCTCGGTGGTCACCAGCTCACGGTAGTTCGGCGAAGCCCCGGGCCACCCGTGTTTCGTCAACTTTGACAAACGGCGGGATCGGGGCCCACGGTGAATTACACAGGTGTGAGTAACTCCTGGGGATAACCCCGTTAGATCGGGATCAGGCCGTGTTTCCGCTGGACACGGAGGATCTGCTTGTCCCGCAGGATCCGCATCGCGCTGCGCAGTTGCAGCCGGGTCTGGTGCGGCTCGATGACCGCGTCGACGTAGCCGCGCTCGGCCGCCACGTAGGGGGTGGCCATATCGCGGTTGTAGCCCTCGATGAACTGCCGCCGGATCTCCTGGACCTCCGGCGCCTTCGGGTCAGGGAACCGCTTCACGATCAGCTGCGCGGCACCCTCGGCACCGATGACCGCGATCCGGGCCGTCGGCCACAGGAAGTTGAAGTCGGCCGTCAGCTGCCTGGAGCCCATCACCGCGTACGCGCCGCCGTAGGACTTGCGGATGGTGATGGTCACCTTCGGCACGTCGGCCTCGACGACGGCGTAGAGGAACCGGCCGCCGCGCTTGATGATGCCGTTCTTCTCCTGCTCGACGCCAGGCAGGAAGCCGGGGGTGTCGACGACGAAGACCAGCGGCACGTTGAACGAGTCGCAGAACCGCACGAACCGTGCGGCCTTGTCGGAGGCTTCGTTGTCGATGGCGCCCGACATGTGCATCGGCTGGTTGGCGATCACCCCGACCGGACGGCCGTCGACACGGGCGTACCCGGTGATGATGGCCTGGCCGGCCTGTGCGGCGACCTCGAGGAAATCTCCGTCGTCGAAGATCCGCAGCAGGATCTCGTGCATGTCGTAGGCGACGTTGTCGGCGTCGGGAATGAGGCTGTCGAGTTCCAGGTCGTGCGGGGTGATCTCGGGTTCCAGGCCCGGGTTGATCACCGGCGCATCGTCAAAGGTGTTGGCGGGCAGGAACTCCAAGTAGTCCCGGACGTACTGGAACGCGTCCTTCTCGGTGTTGACGACCTGGTGGATGTTGCCGTACTTGGCTTGCGCGTCTGCGCCGCCGAGCTCATCGAGGGTCACTTCCTCACCCGTGACGTCCTTGATGACGTCGGGGCCGGTGACGAACATGTAGCCCTGGTCGCGCACGGCGACGATGAGGTCGGTCTGGATGGGTGAGTACACCGCACCACCCGCGCACTTGCCCAGGATGATCGAGATCTGCGGCACCAAGCCGCTCAGCAGCTCGTGCCGGCGACCCAGCTCGGCATACCAGGCCAGCGATGTGGCCAGGTCCTGAATGCGCGCGCCGCCCGAGTCGTTGATGCCGATGATCGGGCAGCCGACCCTGGCCACCCACTCCATCAGCCGGGAAACCTTGCGGCCGAACATCTCTCCCACGGAGCCGCCGAAGACGGTGTAGTCATGGCTGAACACCCCGACCGGACGGCCGTTGATGGTGCCGTGCCCGGTGACCACACCATCGCCGAACAATGCGTTCGGGTCGCCCGGCGTGCGGGCCAGTGCGCCGATCTCCAGGAAGCTGCCCGGATCCAGCAGCGCGTGAATTCTGGCCCGCGGACTGGGGATTCCGCGTTTATCGCGCTTGGCGGCGACCGCCTCGCCACCCGGTTCCTTGGCCAGCTCGAGCTTTTCGCGGAGTTCGGCCAGCTTCTCGGCAGTTGTGACCGGGTGGTGGGTGGGAGCGCTCTCAGTGGTCACTTGTCTTGCTTCTCCTCGGCTGTCTTGCTGATCGCTTCGCTCTGGATCCGGCTGATCGCCTCGCTCATGTGGGCGCCTACCTTGGCAATGTACGGCTCGTCGATCGCCTGAATGTGCTCGCCCCCGATGGGCACGACCTCGAGGTCGGCGACGAACTCACCCCACCCGCCGTCGGGCTTGCGGACGGCGTAGCGCGGTTCGAACATGATCGCGTCATCGTGGTAGCGGTCGGCCATGTACAGCGTGACGTGCCCGTCGTAGGGCTCGATGTGCGCGGTGTCCAGGGCTCGGTTGTCCAGGTAGGACGTCCGCTGGTGCTCGATGATCCCGCCGGGGATGTCGACTCCGCTGTCCTTAACGGCGTCCAGCACGAACCTGACCTGACCGTCGTCGTCGAGTTGTTCGAGTTGCTCGTAAGGGATCTCGGGGATCTCCACATTGAAGGTGCGCGAGGCGAACAACGCGTACCTGTCCCAGCGGGCGCGAATTTCCTCTTTGGTCTGCGGGACCTCTTCGCCGGCACGCACGGTGTCGATCAGCCCGACGAAGCGGACGTCACATCCGTTGCGCTTGAGCCCGACCGCGCAGGCGTAGGCCAGTGCCCCGCCCAGCGACCAGCCGGTGAGGATATAGGGGCCAGTGCCATGGATCTCCATCAGCTTCGGCACGTACTCGGCGGCGCGTTCCTCGATCGAGCCTTCGACCCGCTCCAGGCCGTAGATCGGGGTGTCCGCGGGCAGGCGCTTCATCAGCGGTTCGTAGACCACCGTCGACCCGCCGGCCGGATGGAACACGAACACCGGGGTTTTCGTGCTGCCCTCTTGCGGCGCGCGCAAGATTCGCACGAACCCGTCGACCACACCGTCCTCGAGCTGATTGCGGACCGTGGTGGCCAGTTCCTCGATGGTCTTGGCGGACTTCACTTCCTCGACACTGATGACACCCTCGGCGCGCTCGGAGAGCCGCACGGACATCTTCGTCGCGACCGCGTCGTCGAGTGCGGGCAGCTCGTTGAAGATGCCGCCCGGCGATTTACCCGTGACGATCGCCCACGTCGCGAACGTCACGCGTTCGGCGGCGTCACGCGGCGGCACGTCAGCGCCGAGCGCCTCGGTGACGGCCTGCTGGGTCAGCACCTTGACCGCCGCGGCGGCAGCCGTCGCCTTCACCTCTCCCGTCGCTTCGCTCGCCTTCACCTCTCCCGTCGCTTCGCTCGCCCCGGACCCCGGCCCGGACGGATCGGCTGGCGGCGGCGGGATTTCGAGCTTCTCCTCGACCGGTGCCGCCGGCTGTGCCGCGGCAGGTGCTTCAGCGGCATCGGCAATCGCCGTCTTGCTGGCAGTCAGCAGGGCGTTCATCTCCGCCGCGTTCTGCTCAGCGGACTGACTCTGCTGATGATCGTGCAGCTCGCCGACCTCGTCACGATGCTCGATCGCGTACTCGATGAGCTTTTCGACAGCAAACAGGTTGGCGTCCCGCACTGCGGTCAGCTGGATCGGCGGCAGGTCGAAGTCGTACTCGACGCGGTTCTTGATGCGCACCGCCATCAGCGAATCCAGGCCAAGCTCGATCAGCGGCACCTCCCACGGAAGGTCCTCGGGCTCGTAACCCATCGCCCCGCCGACGATCGCGGCGAGCCGATCGTGAACGGTCTCCGCGGAATCGGGCGACCACTTGGCGAACCCGGCAGCCAGGCCAGCGCCCGCAGTCAGGTTGTCCTGCAAGATTTCCGCATCATCAGGCTCATCGGCGGGGGCTTCGACCGCGGGAGCGGTGACCGCGACACCGGTGGCCACGGCGGCAGGCAGCGCTGATACGGCGCCGCCGCGGGTGACGACGGCGTCGTAGACGAGAGTGAAGGAAGGCTCGGCCCCGTTATCCATCCGGGCGTGCACCTGCACCGAGGCGCCGCCGGGATGCCGGGTCAGCGTCGTCACCAGCCGGGCGCCGTCGCCGGCCACTGCGCGCTGTTCGGATGCGGTCAGCGCCGCATCCGGAAGCACCTGCACCGCAGCAGCTTTCACCAGCGCGGCCAGGTCGGTCTGACCCTTGGGCGAGTACTCCCAGACGTGGCGGCCATCAGGAGTGGCGACATGGTTGCCCGGCATCATCACCGAGCTGTCACCGGTGAACTGCGCGTCCAGCCAGTGCGGCTTGCGCTTGAAGCGCGTCGGCGGGATGTGGGCGTATTCACCCCGCTGGAAGAGAGTCCGCAGATCCAGGTCGTGGCCGTAGACGTAGAGCTGAGCCATGGTGGCCACCATCGACTCGACTTCGTCCTGCTTGCGGGCCAGGGTGGCGATCAGCTGTCCGTCGTGTAGCCCGGCTGAGGCCGTGGTCAGGCCAACTTGCATGAGTGCCACCGGGTTCGGCGCCAGCTCCAGGAACGTGGTGTGGCCGCTCTCGACGGCGTTGCGGATGCCGTGGGTGAAGTAGACGCTGTGGCGCAGCCCCTTCTTCCAGTAGTCGACGTCGTGGATCGGCTCGCCACCGGGGCGGATGTAGCTGCCCTCGTGCACCGTCGAGAAGTAGCCGGTGTGCAGCGGGTGCGCCTCGATACCCTGCAGCTCGGCGGCCAGCTCCCCCAACAGCGGGTCCATCTGCTGGGTGTGGCTGGCGCCCTTGGTCTGCAGCTTTCGGGCGAACTTGCCCTCGGACTCGGCGCGGGCGATGATCGCGTCGACCTGCTCCGGCGGGCCACCGATGACGGTCTGGGTCGGGGCGGCGTAGACGCACACTTCCAAGCCGGGGAAATCGGAGAACACGGTCTTGATCTCTTCGGCCGAGTACTCCACCAGCGCCATCAGCCGGATGTACTCACCGAACAGCATCGCCTCGCCCTCACCCATGAGGTGCGCGCGGGCGCAGATCGCGCGGGTCGCGTCAGCCAGTGACAGACCACCGGCGAAGTAGGCGGCGGCCGCCTCACCGAGCGACTGGCCCACCACCGCAGCGGGTTTCGCGCCATGGTGCTTGAGCAATTCGCCGAGCGCGATCTGGAGGGCGAAAATCACCGTCTGGACCACTTCGATCGGGTATTCGCAGGTTTCGTTCGTGTAGTCGATCGCATCGTCGAGGATCAGCTCGACGACCGAGTAGCCGCGTTCGTCTTGGATGTATGAGTCGACCTTGTTGATCCACTCGGCGAACACCGCGTCGCGCAGATACAGGCTCTTACCCATCTTGCGATGCTGCGCACCGAACCCGGCGAGCACCCAGACGGGCCCGTTGGTAACCGGCCCGTCGGCGCTGTACACCAGCGGACTCTGCTTGCCGTCGGCGATCGCGCGTAGGCCCTTGACGGCCTCGTCGTGGTCGTGGGCCATCACGATCGCCCGCGAGCGGCCGTGGTTACGCCGCGACAGGGAGCGGCCGATGGCCTCCAGCGACGTCGCCCGACCCTCGGGGCTGTCGACCCAGTCCGCCAGCTCGGCGGCGGTCGCACGCTTGCGTGAGGTCAGGAACCCCGAAACAGCAAGCGGAACAACGGGAACGGGCTGCTCAGAGGACTCCCACTCAGCTCGCGCAGCCGCGATGAGTTCCAACGCCTCGTCAGTCAGCCCGGGCAGTTCTGGCTCGGCGTCCTCGGCGTATGCGTCGGCCGCCGCGTACTCGTCGGCGGCGGCTTCGTCATCGTCGATGAACTCGCCGTACTCGTCCATCCGGACCCCGCCCACATACACGGCGTCGGCGTCAGCGGCCTTCGCGCCGCGGTCGACCAAGTCAGATTCCTGTTGCGGCTCAACCAAATCCGAGGGCAGTACCTCGCGCAGCACCAAGTGCGCGTTGGCGCCACCAAAGCCGAAACCGGACACCCCCGCGATCGCATGCCCGCTGTAACGCGGCCAGTCGGTGACCTTATCGGCCACCCGCAGCCGGATGCCTTCGAAGTCGATGTAGGGGTTGGGCCCTGCATAGTTGATCGACGGCGGAACCTTGTCGCGGCTCAGTGACAGAGCGACCTTGGCAAGGCTCGCTGCTCCGGCAGCCGACTCCAAATGTCCCACATTGGATTTCACCGCGCCCAGCAGTGCCGGCTGATCCGCGGGACGGCCCCGGCCGATCACCCGGCCCAGCGCGTCCGCTTCGATCGGGTCGCCGAGGATGGTGCCGGTGCCATGCGCCTCGATGTAATCGACACTGCGCGGATTGATTCCGGCATTCTTGTAAGCCTTACGCAGCACGTCTGCCTGCGCGTCGGGGTTCGGCGCGAGCATGCCGTTCGAGCGGCCGTCGTGGTTGATGGCGCTGCCGGCGATGATGGCCAGGATCTCGTCGCCGTCGCGGCGAGCGTCGGACACCCGCTTGAGCACCAGCATGCCGCCACCCTCGGAACGCGAATATCCGTTGGCGTCAGCCGAAAACGACTTGATCCGGCCGTCCGGTGCGAGCACACCACCGACCTCGTCGAAACCGATCGTCACCAGCGGTGTGATCATCGCGTTGACGCCGCCGACGATCGCCACGTCGGCCTGCCCGGAGCGCAGCGCCTGAACACCCTGGTGTGCGGCGACCAGCGAGCTCGAGCAGGCGGTGTCGACGGACACCGACGGGCCGCGGAAGTCGTAGAAGTAGGACACCCGGTTGGGGATGATCGAGCTCGTGGTACCGGTGATCGCGTAGGGATGCGCGGTCGTCGGGTCGGCCACCGCCAGGAACTGGTAGTCGTTGTTCGTCGAGCCGATGTACACGGCGACATCCCGGCCGCGCAGGCTGGAGGCCGGGATGCGGGCGTTTTCCAGCGCCTCCCAGGTGAGCTCCAGCGCCATCCGCTGCTGGGGATCCATGTTGTCGGCTTCCATCTTCGACAGCGCGAAGAACTCGGCGTCGAAACCCTTGATGTCAGTTAGGTATCCGCCACGGGTCGCGGCCTTGGCCACCCGCTCGGCGATGCGCGGTTCGGCGAGGAATTCCTCCCAGCGACCTTCGGGTAGATCGGTGATCGAATCGCGGCCCTCGAGCAGCGCCGCCCACATCTCGTCAGGGGTGTTCAAGTCACCCGGGAACCGGGTGGCCACACCGACGATCGCGATGTCCTCGACATCGGCTGCGCGCGACCAGTCTTCGCTGTCGCCGTCGAATTCCACCTCCGGCTCGCCCTCGACGATCACGGTGGCCAGCGCCTCGATGGTGGGGTGGCGGAAGGCCACCGTGGCGGTCAGCGTGACACCGGTGAGGTCCTCGATATCGCTGGCCATCGCGACCGCGTCTCGGGAGGACAAGCCAAGCTCGACCATCGGGGTGGACTCGTCGATCGCGTCGGGCGCCTGCCCGGTCGAGTTGGCCACCCAGTTGCGAAGCCATTCGCGCATCTCCTGCACCGTCATGTCGGTGCGGGCCGGACTTAGCGCCTCCGATGGGCCAGGAGTATCAGGTGTTTCGGGCGATTGTGATTCAGACATGAGGCCTCACCTCGTGCGAAGGGGCTGCCACCCCTTCATCGATCGAGAACTTCCTTTGGTGGTCATTCCGTTTCGTCAGGGAAGGCATTGGCCACCTTCCCACTGCGCAGGGTGCCGTCCAGATAGGCCGAACGGCAGGCCCGCCGGCCGATCTTGCCGCTGGAGGTACGCGGGATCGCGCCGGCCGGAGTCAGCAACACATCGCGTACCGTCACGCCGTGGCGCACTGCGATCGCCGCGCGAATGTCATCGGAGATCGGCCCCAGCTCCAACTTGTGCGAACCCGCTGCGCGTTCGGCGACGATGACCAGCTGCTCGGAGCTGTCGTTGGCGTCGCGCTTGAGTCCGGCGTGCGCGTTCTCGAACACCTCGTCCGGCAGCTGATTGGCCGGCACCGAGAACGCGGCGACGAAACCCGTCCGCACAGCCTTGGTGGACTCCTGCGCGGAGTACTCCAGGTCCTGTGGGTAGTGGTTGCGGCCGTCGATGATCACCAGGTCCTTGACGCGGCCGGTGATGTAGAGCTCGCCGTCGTGGAAGGCACCGAGATCACCGGTGCGCACCCAGGTGGCCTCGTCGGTCGCCCCCTCCGCATGCGAGGGGCTGGTCCGCGACTTGAGGATGTTTTGAAAAGTCGCGACGGTCTCGTCGGGCTTGTTCCAGTAGCCGGTGCCCATGTTCTGGCCGCTGATCCAGATCTCACCGATCTGACCGTCGGGCAGCTCGGTGGCCGTGTCGTTGTCGACGATCACCGCCCATTCGGCGACGCCGACCTTGCCGGCCGAAGCCTGGGCCACCGCCTTCGGCGAATCGTCAGGCACTACCACGAAGCGGCCGGTGTTCAGTTCGTCGCGGTCGACCGAGACGATCTTCGGCTCTTCCGCCGCCGGTGTGGTCGACACGAACAGAGTCGCCTCGGCCAGACCGTAGGACGGTTTGATGGCCTTGGGCTGAAAGCCGAACGGGCGGAAGGCATCGTTGAACCGCTGCACGGTGGCGGCCGAGATCGGCTCGCTGCCGTTGAGGATCGCCTTGACGTTGGACAGATCCAGCGGCTCTTCGTCGTCCCTGGGCAGACCCCGCGCCGCGGCGTGGTCGAACGCGAAGTTCGGGGCCACCGAGATGGTGCCTCCGGTGTCGCCCTCCCGGTAGGCGAGCTCACGGATCCAGCGGCCGGGCCGACGCACGAACGCGGCAGGCGTCATGAAGGTGAAGTAGTGGCCGATCATCGCCGGCAGCAGCGCGGTGACCAGGCCCATGTCGTGGAAGAACGGCAACCAGGAAACACCGCGGTCGCCTTCCTCGCCCTCGAGCGCCTCGATCACCTGCACCACGTTGGTGGCCAGGTTCAGGTGGGTGATCTGCACGCCGCTCGGGATCCGGGTGGAGCCGGAGGTGTACTGCAGGTAGGCGACGGTGTCCGCGTCCACCGAGTTGAAAGGCTCCCAGGTCGCGCCGACCTCGTCCGGGATCGCGTCCACGGCAATGACGCGGGGGCGCTCCTTGGCCGGGCGGCTACGGAAGAACTTGCGCACGCCCTCGGCGGAGTCGGTGGTGGTGAGGATCGCCGACGCGCCGCAGTCGTCCAGCACGGCGTGCAACCGGCCGACGTGGCCCGGCTCCGACGGGTCGAACAGCGGGACCGCGACGCGGCCGGAGTACATGGTGCCGAAGAAGGCAACCAGATAGTTGAGGTTCTGCGGGCACAGGATGGCGACGCGGTCGCCGGGCTGGGTCACCTGCTGAAGCCGGGCGGCGACGGCGCGGTTGCGGGCGCCGAAGTCGGCCCAGGTCAGTTCCCGTACGACGCCGTCGCGTTCGACAGAGAAATCCAGGAAGCGGTAGGCGATCTTGTCACCGCGCACCTTGGCCCAGCGCTCCACGTGCTTGACCACGCTGGCGCCTTCGGGGAAGGTGATCAGGCCGTTCTTGATGAACGGATTGTGGAACGGCATACCAATCTCCTGTCAGAACACATCTGTGTCGGGCCTCGCGGCGGCCGCGCGTGTGGTCGCGCCACCGGTAAGCCTGCGTCGCGGGCCCAAACCTCCCAGATCGTACAGAGCGATCGAGGCCCCATTCGGACCTAAACGGCCCCGTCGGCTCGGTCGGCCCGAGCGCCGTCGGCGCATGCAGCTCTTATTTTCTTCTTAATGTTAGGCGTAGTAGCCCCGGCAGCCAAATCGTCGACCACCGAAGCTCCCACGTCATCCGTGTTTCGGGTGCGGCGCGTTCTCGATCAGGTTGTGCGCCCAATTCAGTGTCCACTGCGTGGCCGTTTGGCCGTCGAGGTTCCAGAACTGCGGCGTGTTGTACAGCGCGTGCACCGGCTGCCCCGCGCCGCCGGCCAGCACATTGAGAGTGGTCGGCAGGTTGCCGATGTTGAACGCCTCTTGGGGCGCCGCGCAGATCAGGTCACCGGGACCGCAGATCTCGTTGGTGCGGTTGTTGAGCGCACCGAATCCACCCGGCCGCTCCCCCGTCATGGTCAGGCCCATCGCGGACAGTGCGGGAATTTCGTGCAGCGTGATCTCGGCGCCTTCGCCGGGCGGGTTCGGGCCGATGTCCTGCCCGACGCCGGCCTGGCGGCGACCGTCGGCGATCAACGTGACCCCGAGGACCAGATCCTCGTCGACCGGGCCCCGCCCGTTGCCGATATCGCTGGCGATATCGCCGGCGATGATCGCGCCCTGCGAGAAGCCGGCCAGCACATAACTGGTCAGCGGGCAGCGGTTGTTCATGTCGGTGATCGCCTTGACCGCTCCCCGGGTGCCCTCGGCGCGACTGTCGTTGTAGGACATCTGATTGTCCTGCGACAGCGGGTTATGGAACTGCGCGGTGTACGGAACGGTGTACACCTCGAGTCGGTCAGGGCCGAACTGTCCGGCCAGCGGCCGCGTGACGTTGCCGATCAGCGACAGCGGGAACTGAGTCGGGTTCAGCGGATCGTCGGTCGGCGACGATTCCCAGGTGCCCGGGATCGCGACCATCATGACGTCGGGGCAGCTGGCGTCCTGGAACTCCGGGCGGGGCTTCTGCTGGCCCGGCGTGCTGGTGGGCGGCAGTGCGGTCGGCGGCACGGCCGTCGGCGGTGCCGCCGGCCGGCGAACGACGATGACGATGATGGCGACGACGAGAGCCACGACGACGCCCATCGCGCCCGCGGCTACCCAGCCGAGGATGCGGTGACGTCGACGCCGGGCATTGGTCCGGGTTTTACGAGCCATGGAAAGTGGCGTTGTCTTCCTGTTAGCAGAGCCGTTGGGTGGCGATCCGGATGTAATCGGCGGTCGCCTCGTTCACCTGCGGCTGGGGGGCGGTGTGCGGTGACGTCGAGGGACCTGAGTCGATGACGTCGCTACGCACCATGGGAGCGATGTAGTCCCACACTGCCTGATCGCTTTGACCGGCTGCATGGGCCTGGCAGACGTGGGACCCGATGCTCAATGCTTCCAGCTCGCTGGACGGGCGCACACCCGCGGCGGTGAGCGCGTCCAGGAATCCACGCTGCGACGGTGTGACGTTCAGCTTGATGGATTGCAGGTCGGCGTCCGACGGGGACAGCGCACCCTGGCCATGGACGGCGCCGTGGGCCTGCGCGGTGGGAGCGGCCGTGGTCACCACCAGGTCTTCACCAGAGCTGCAGGCCACCATCAGCCAGGCCGTTGGGCCTACCAGGCTGATCACGAGCGAGCGCTGCACGGCCTTCACGTTACCGGCTGCCCATAGGCGCCCCAGAGCTCCAAAAGATTGCGGAAAGTTAACAGTTCATCCGCAGTTGTGACCTATTTGATTGCCGCCGCAACGTCGTTCGACATCGCGGCCAGCTGAGCCGCCCAGTTGCCCCAGTCGTGGTTTCCACCGGCCGGGAAGTCGAAGTGGCCGTTGTGACCGCCCAGCGAGCGGTAGTGCGCGTAGAAGGTCCGGTTGCTGCCCTGAGCCTGGTCGCAGTAGCCGATCATCGCGGGCACGTCACTACAGGTCAGGGTCTGAGGGCTGAAGATCCACAGCCGGGTGTTGTTGTCGACCAACAGCTGGGCGTGCACGTCAGGGTCATGCCACTTCCACCGGCCCAGCTGCGCCGCACCCCACATGGCCTGGGTGTTGACGCCACCGAACTCGTTCATACCCGCGGTGATCGCACCGTTGAGGAAGGTGTTCGACGGGGTCAGGAAGCCCGACATCGACCCGGCATAACGGTAGCGGTCAGGGTGGAACGTCGCCTCCATCAGAGCGCCCGTGCCGCCCTGAGATGCACCGACGATCGCATGGCCGCCGGGTGCCAGGCCCTTGTTGGCCGCCAGCCAGTTGGGCAGCTCGTCGGACAGGAACGTCTCCCATTGCCGGGTGCCGTCGGCCTCCCAGTTGGTGTACAGGGTGAACGCTCCGCTGGCCGGCGCGACCACCGAGACGCCCTTACCGGCCAGGGTGTTCATCGCGTTGCCCGCGGTGACCCAGTTACTGACACCGTCACCGGCGTTGAATGCATCCAGCAGCACGACAGCGTGCGGGCCACCGGCCAGGAAAGCCACCGGGATGTCGCGGCCCATGGCCGGCGACGGCACCATCAGATACTCGACGTCAGCGGCGTGGGCGGCTGGCCCCGTGGCGCTCCACAGGCCGAGCGCCAGAACTGCGGCGCAGACTCCCCGGAACAGGCCCGACAGACTCATGATGGTCACCTCAATGTCGACTCGTCGTGTGTACAGCCCCGTCCCACCTGCCCATGAGTGAATCACACCCCTTAAATGCATGGCTCGGATACGCCAACGGCGACGACCGTGAAGGTCGTCGCCGTTGGTCGGTTGACTCCGGACTATCAGTCAGTCGGCGTTGCGCCGAGCACGCGCTGGATGTCGGGCTTCATCTGCTGCAGCTGCTGGCCCCAGTAGTTCCACTGATGCGTGCCGTTGGCCGGGAAGTTGAACACCCCGTTGGTGCCACCGTCAGCCAGGTAGGTGTCGCGGAACGTCTTGTTGGTCCGCAACGTGAACCCTTCGAGGAACTTCGCGTTGAACAGGTTGCCGCTGCTGGTGCCCGCGTCCAGGTCGGACGGCTTGCCGTCACCGCAGTAGATCCAGATGCGGGTGTTGTTGTTGATCAACTGCTGGATGTTGACCATCGGGTCGTTGCGCTTCCACGCGCTGTTCGGATCTTCGGTCGGACCCCACATGTCGTTGGCCTTGAAGCCGCCGGCGTCACCCATCGACATGTTGACCAGCATCGGCCACCAGCCCTCGGAGAGGTTGAGGAAGCCCGACAGCGCCGCGGCGTACGGGAACTGCTCGGGGTGGTAGATCGCCAGCGTCAGCGCGGCAGAGCCGGCCATCGACAGACCGACGGCCGCACTGCCGGTGGGCTTGACCTGACGGTTGGCGGCCAGCCACGCCGGCAGCTCTTGGGTCAGGAAGGTCTCCCACTTGTAGGTCTGGCAACCGTTCTTGCCGCACGCGGGCTTGTACCAGTCGGAGTAGAAGCTGGACTGGCCACCGACGGGCATGATCACCGACAGGCCGGAGTTGTAGTACCACTCAAAGGCCGGGGTGTTGATGTCCCAGCCGTTGAAGTCGTCCTGGGCGCGCAGACCGTCGAGCAGGTACACCGCGGGAGAGTTGGGGCCACCGCTCTGGAACTGGACGCGGATATTGCGTCCCATGCCGGCGGACGGCACATCGAGGTATTCGACCGGGAGGCCCGGCTTGGAGAATGCTCCCGCCGTTGCGGAGCCGCCGACGACGCCGATCAGGCCGGGCAGCACGGCGGCAGCCGCGGCTGCGACTGTCAGCCGGCGCAGCCAAACGCCACGCAACTTCTCAACGAACTTCATTTATTTCCATCCTTTTTTGGGTGCCGCACCGCATGCGATCAACGCAGCCGTGCCCTGGTAGTCAACCACATGTGGCCCGATCGTTCCTCTTCTGAGATGTCGTCGTGACCGCCCTCTCACCGTCTGATTGTGGCGATGAGGTCGGGTTTTAGTGCCGCCAACTGAGCTCCCCAATTCGCCCACGAATGGGTGCCGGACTGCGGGAATTCGAAGGTTGCGTTGGCGCCTCCGGCCGCGGTGTAGGCGGCCTGGAAATCCTTGTTGGTGGCCATCGCCATCGACTCCAGATCGGTCTGGCCGCCGGGTGCGCAGTAGATCCACAGGCGAGTGCCGTTGTGGGCCAGAGTGGCCGCCTGCAGCACCGGGTCGTTGTGCTTCCACGCGGGATCCCACGGCGCACCCCACATGTTGTCGACGTTGTAGCCGTCGGCGTCGAGCATGGCCACGCGGATGGCCTGCTGCACGGGCGGCGAACTGGGGTTGAGGAAACCGGATAGCGATGCTGCGTAGACGAACTGATCCGGGTGATAGGCCGCCAGGATCAGCGCAGCACCGCCGGACATCGAGAGGCCGACAACACCGTTCCCGGTCGGGGAGATCTGCTTGTTGGCGGCCAGCCACTGGGGCAGCTCGCTGGTGAGGAATGTCGCCCACTTGTAGGTGTAAGGCTGCTTGTTGAAGCTCGACGGCGAGTACCAGTCGCTGTAGAAGCTGGACTGACCGCCGACGGGCATCACCACCGAGACGCCCGTGCCGTAGAACCATTCGAACGCCGGGGTGTTGATGTCCCAGCCGCTGTAGTCGTCCTGGGCGCGCAGGCCGTCGAGCAGGTAGACGGCTTTCGAGCCGCTGCCCGATGTCGCCGGCCCAGCGGCTGCGGCCCCTTGGAACTCGACGCGGATGTTGCGATTCATCGATGGTGAGTACACGTCCAGGTACTCGACCGGAAGGCCTTCCCGGGAGAACGCTTTCGCGTCCGGGGTCGCGCCCACGACTGACGTCAGCGCGGCCAGTAGCAGGGCGGCGGTGAGGGAGGCTCTCACAGCACGGACCATCGATTGCTCAACTCATTCGTTCACGGCATGACGCAACCGCTGTCGACACTGACATTGGTTCGCCAAGCGTTGTCACACTTGACTGTGTATCGCCGCGAACTGACCGCAGCGTTACCGGTTAGAGCCCGGCTGGCAAACAAAGTTACCGCCTCGGCGTTCGAACCGAGAAACCTGTTGGATTAAACCCCGGCGCGGTGAGATGTCGGCCACAGTCCGCTTGAGCTTCAAGAACTTTGGTGTTTCTCGCCCTAACCAGCGGATTCAGCCGGGAGTCGCTGACGATTTCCACCCCGCAATTGACACTGTCGTCAACGCGATCTCAGTGGGCTCACACGTAACACCTTGCACTCAGCCCACTTTGGAATACTCAGCCCACTTTGGACTCACGGCCGACTTTGGACTCACGGCCGACGGCTAGGGACCGGTGGCCGGCAGTCCGGTGTACGGGGTTCCGGGCAACGGAGGCTCGTCGAGACCGCAACGCAGTAGCTCGTACTGGGGCACTCGATCGATCCGGTACCGGGTGAAATCGAGGGCGTGCAGCACGTTTGACACGAATCGGCGGATCCCCAGCGGGCTCCGGATGGACTTCAGCATCGCATCGGTCTCCGGGCACCCCAGGGCCACTCCGGCTTCTTTGATCCAGCCCTCGTCGAGGTAGGGCGGAACCCACGGATGCTCCTTGAGCCAGGGGCCCTCAGCAACGGCCCAGTCCGGGAACAGGTTCTTGTCATGACCGATGCGGGCGTCGTCCAGACGAGCCGTGTGCGCCGCGATCGGATTTGCCAAACCGATCTGGTCGATCACCCTGACGTTGAGCCCGACATTCATGCCGAGCATCCCAAGGTTGGTGAAAAAGACTGTGTGCGGCGCTATTTCGCGGCGCCATGAATCCATCGAAACACCGGGCGGTGGAGGTGGCGGCGGGTAGGCGGGCACCACGTCCCACACATCGTAGTTCCCCGACGGCAGCAGCAGCGCACCGTCGGGAGTGTTGTTGATCGCGGTCAGCACCGCCCGCATCCGCGGATAGTCCAGATAGTCGGCGGCGGTGAGCGGATGAGCGTGGCCGGTGGCTTGAGAATAGAAGCGTCGCTCGTCGACGATGCCCGAATAGGTGACCCTGGTGGCGTCGAAACCCATGCCCGGTGAGTTCGCCGCCCACAGCGACCAGCCGACGACACCCAACCACAGCGCGGCGGTCGCTCCGGCCAGCACGACGCCTCGGTCGCGTGCGGACCGGACGGTTTCCGGCAGCACGACGGGAATCACCGACACTGGCGCCAGCAGGCAGAACACCGGAGTCAGCAACACGCGGCCATGCATGAAATCGCCACCCTGGCGGATCCAGTACAGGCCCTGCAGCAGACCGCTGACAAGCATGAAAACGACGACGGCAGTGGGGCTTTGGATCCGGCCGGCCAGCCGGGGGGAATTGCCGGGCACTCGCGGGCGGGCGGCTACGAGTACGGCACCGAGCGCGATCACCAGCAGCGCCGCCAGCCACAGCGCGTAGGGCGCATTGAAGTTGGCCAGATAAGTCAGGCCCTGGCTCCACTTGTCCCCGGATGCGTCCTTGGCCAGCGCGGTCTGCGGGAAAAGCAGTCCGTAGTAACCCATTCGGAAGATCTGGTAGCCCACCGGAAACAGTCCACCAGACACCAGGATCAGCAATCGGTTGATCCAGCCGCGGGCGGCCACGAGCATCATCACCAGTGCCAGCCCACCGATCAGCGCGAGCTCAGGGCGAACCAGGACGCTCAGCCCCGCCACGAAGGCCAACGCCGCCAGGAAGACGGGACCGCCCCGCCGCAGCCGGGGCGCCTGCGACCAGGCCACCATCATCCACCAGAGCACGCCGATCCAGGCGAGCACCAGGCCGTTCTCCAGACCCGAGGTGGCGAAGTCACGGGCGGGCGGGATCGCGATGTAGACCACTGCGCCCGCCGGCAGCAGCAGGGCTCGACTCCCCTGCAGACCGGGCGCGAATAGCCTTGCGGTGCCGAGCATTACGAGCACCACACCCGCGACCGACAAGCTCAGAGCCAACGCCAGTGTGACGTATTCGAGCCGCACCGGCCCGCCGACCACGCCACCGAAATAGTTCAGGAAGGTCCACAGCGTGGAGGTGTTGGATTCCACCCGCTCGCCGGCGTTGAACACCGGCCCGTTGCCGGCCAGCAGATTGCGCACAGTGCGCAGCACGATCAACCCGTCGTCGGCGATCCAGCGTCGCTGCCAGGCCCCCCATGCCCACAATGCGGCGACCAGCACCACCGACAGCCACAGGCTGATGCGGGCCAGCGGGCGCAACGGGAAGGCCGGCGCCCAAGGCAGTTTCATCGGTCCGGCCTCGGCCGGCCCCGACTGGGATGTCAGCGGCTCAACTGAAGGCGATCGCTGCAACGACTGTTCCGATCAGCACCAACCCCAGCAGCTGCAACACCCGATCGCCGAGCACGATCTCCTCGGGTTCGCCGGCCATTCCGCCATCGACGTCGATCGCGTAGCGCAGGATGCCCATGGTGAACGGCACGATCGACACCGCCCACCACGATCCGGTACTGCCGTCGCGCTCAAAGGCAAACAGGCCGTAGCAGAGCACCACCGCCGTGGCCGACAATGTCCACACGAACCTCAGGTAAGAACTTGTGTAGCTTTCCAGCGACTTGCGGATCTTGGCGCCGGTGCGCTCGGCGAGCTGCAGTTCGGCGTAGCGCTTGCCGGCCGCCATGAACAGCGAGCCGAACGCCATCACCAGCAGGAACCACTGGGACAGCGGCACGCCCGCAGCCACACCACCGGCGATGGCCCGGATCAAAAAGCCTGACGACACGATGGAGATGTCCAGCACCGCTTGGTGTTTGAGGCCGAAGCAGTAGGCCAGCTGGATACCGATGTAAATGCCCATGACCAACGCCAGCTGCGGAGTCAGCCACCAGGAGATGGCCAGCGACGCCACGGCGAGCACCGCGGCGATGCCGTAGGCCAGTCCGACCGGCAGCACGCCGGCCGCGATCGGCCGGTATCGCTTGGTGGGGTGGGCACGGTCGGCCTCGACATCTCGGGCGTCGTTGATCAGGTAGATCGAGGACGCGGCCAGGCAGAAGACCACGAACGCGATCGATACCTTGATACCGACGTCGGCGTAGTTGTAGTGCGCGTCCCGGCCCAGGGCCGCCAGCGGAGCGACCAGCACGAGCGAGTTCTTGACCCACTGACGGGGGCGGATGGCCTTGATGATCCCGCTGAACAGATTGCTCGGCGGACCGATGACCGGTGCCGCTTCCTCACTCATGGGCGCTCATTTCCGCTTCTCCTTCTGCGGTGAGGCGAAACACGCTGCCGTCCGCGCAACCACGGCGCCCACCGCCGCCCCGGCAAGCACATCGGTCGGGTAGTGCACACCGAGCACCAGCCGCGACAAGGCCATCGCGGGAACCACTGCCAGCGGCAGGGGCGACCGGGTGGCCCGGCTCAGCAGCATAGCCGCGGCAGTTGTGGAGGTGGCGTGGGCCGAGGGAAAGCTCAGCGCGCTGGGCGTGCCGACATTCACCGTGATCGCCGGGTGGTGGGGACGCGTGCGCCGCACCACCAACTTGATCGCGATGGCGGCCGCGTGCGCGGCCACCGCTCCGACGCCCACCAAAACCCAGTCGCGGCGGCGCTTCGGCATGACCAGCGCCCCCAAAGCCGAGACCGCCACCCAGCCCTGGGCGTGCTCACCGAAGTGGGACATCGCGCGGGCCACCTCGATCACCGGCGGCGTGCCCAGCGTCGACTGGATGGCGACAAGGGCGGCGACTTCGCCGCTCGCGGGCGGGGCGACCGGCAGGCCGTCAGGCATCGGCGGAGGAGTTCTCGAGCAGCACCGTTTCCCACTTCTCCTTGCTGGCCAGCACCGGGAGCGCCTTGCGATAGACCTTGCGCATCCGGTTGAACTTGCGGGCCAGTTGCACCTGGCGACGTGTCGATTCGCGCAGCAGCGCGAACATCTTCGCGCGGTCGCGTTGCCGGTAGACCACTCCTCGGCCGTCGGCAGTGGTCACGGTGACACCGTCGACACGGCACAGCGAGAACCAACGGGCGTCCTGCGTCGCGACGTTGATCTGCGGGCGCTCGTGGTGCACAGGATCGTGCGGCTTGAGTTGATGGGCGACACCGCGGGCGAGCCGCCACGAGATCGACAGCGGGTTGGTCGGGATGCTGACCTTCTTGCGCCACCGCTTATCCGACGGGGTGGGCAGCGCGGTCGCACTGGGCAGCACCACGGCGTCGGGGTACTGCATCCGCAGTGCGCGCACCTCGGGCAGCGCGGCTTCCAGGATCGAGAAGATGTGTTCCGGTCCGGCGAGGAAATCGTCCATCGCCTTGTTCTGGATTGCGACTGTCGAATACTCAAGGCACAGAAGGTGTTTGAGTGTTGCCTTCATATGGCTGGCGATCAGGCCCTTGACGTTTCCGTCCCAGTGCAAGGCGGCCACCACCAACCGGTTGCGCAGGTGGAAGTAGGCCTGCCAGTCAATGGCGTCGTCCTTGTCGCTCCAGGCCATGTGCCAGATCGCCGCGCCGGGCAACGTGACGGTGGGATATCCGTGCTCACCGGCCCGCAGGCCGTAGTCGGCGTCGTCCCATTTGATGAACAGCGGCAGCGGTTGGCCGAGTTCCTCGGCGACCTGCCGCGGGATCATGCACATCCACCAGCCGTTGTAGTCGACGTCGATCCGGCGGTGCAGCAGCTTGCTGCGGTATTCCTCTTCGTCGTTGAGCGGGTACTTGGCGAAGTTGTGGTCGTATTCGGTATTGACCGCGCCAGTCCACATGAAGTTCCCGGAGTCGACCATCTCACCCATGACGTGCAGGTGCGAGGGCTCCTGCAGGTTGAGCATCTGCCCGCCCACCAGGGTCGGCGACTTGGCGAACCGGTTGAGCGCCAAGGCCCGCAGCACCGAGTCCGGCTCGATGCGGATGTCGTCGTCCATGAACAGGATCTGTTCGCAGTCGGTGTTTTTCAGCGCCTCGTACATCACCCGGCTGTAGCCGCCCGAACCCCCGAGATTGGGTTGGTGGTGAACCGACAAGCGGTCACCGAGCCGCGCCGCAGCGGCGGGGAAGTCGGGGTGTTCGGTGGACTTGTCGGTGCCTTGGTCGGTGACGATGACGGCACTGATTACGTTGTCCACCAACGGATCCGACGTGAGCGCCGCCAGCGCGTTGACGCAGTCCGCGGGCCGGTTGAACGTCGGTATCCCCACCGCGACGCTGGCCCGGCCGGGCGCAGGCACGGGCGCGTACCAGCCCGCGCTGTCCACGGTGACCTTGGTGTCGGTGGTGATATCGAACCAGATCCAGCCGCCGTCTTCGAAGGGGTCGAGCCCGATCTCGAACTCCGCGGCGGTCGGCGTCGTCGCGTCCGGGCTGCTGACTTCGGTTCCGCCGACAGTGATTCGGGCCCCGGTGGCCTTGGACCGGTAGACGTCGACGCGAGCCGATCCCGTCAGCTCGACGCGCAGGACCACCGACTCCAGCGTCGACCAGCGTCGCCAGTAACTGGCAGGGAACGCGTTGAAGTAGGTCGCGAACGAGACCTCGGACTCGGCGCCGATCTCCAGCGTGGTGCGAGTGGGGGCGTGCGCGCGGCGTGCGTTGGTGTCCGACTCTTCGATGTAGAGCTTGCGTACGTCGAGCGGCTCACCGGGCCGCGGCAGGATAACCCGGGCCAGCAGGCTGACAGCTTTGGTCTCGCCGGCCGTGATCGGGCCGGACGGAATCTCGCTCATTCTGTGCTGCTTTCAGTCAGCGGAGCCCCGTCGCGCAGGTGTGGCGCCAGGGTGTTGTCGTACAGGTTCAGCGCACTGGCGATCGCCATGTGCATGTCCAGGTATTGGTATGTGCCCAGCCTGCCACCGAACAGAACCTTCGCCGAGGCGGTCTCGCTCTTGGCCCGGGTCCGGTAGGCGGCCAGTACCGCGCGGTCGGCTTCGGTGTTGATCGGGTAGTACGGCTCGTCGTCGTCGGCGGCGAATCGCGAGTACTCCCGCATGATGACCGTCTTGTCGGTCGGGTAGTCGCGCTCCGGATGGAAGTGACGGAACTCGTGGATGCGGGTGTAGGGCACGTCGAGGTCGTTGTAGTTCATCACCGGGGTGCCCTGGAAATCACCGGTCGGTAGCACCTCGAGCTCGAAGTCCAGGGTGCGCCAGCCCAGTCGGCCGTCGGCATAATCGAAGTAGCGATCCAGCGGGCCCGTGTACACGACCGGGGCGTCGGGGTTCTGGGCCCGCAAGGCATCGCGGACGTCGAACCAATCGGTGTCGAGCCGCACCTCGATGCGGTCGTCGGCAGCCATGTTCTCCAACCACGTGGTGTAGCCCTCGACGGGCAGGCCCTCGTAGGTGTCGTTGAAATAGCGGTTGTCGAAGTTGTAGCGCACCGGCAGGCGGCTGATGACCGCCGCGGGAAGTTCGGCGGGGTCGGTCTGCCACTGCTTGGCGGTGTACCCCTTGACGAACGCCTCGTAGAGCGGACGGCCGATCAGGGAAATGGCCTTCTCCTCGAGGTTGGTGGCCTCGTCGGTCTTGAACTCGGCGGCCTGCTCCTTGATCAGCTGGCGCGCTTCGTCCGGGGTGAAGTACTTGCCGAAGAACTGCGCCACCAAGCCCAGTCCCATCGGGAACTGGTAGGCCTGCCCGCCGTACATGGCGAACACCCGGTGCTGGTATCCGGTGAAGTCGGTGAACTGCCGGACGTAGTCCCACACCTTCGTATTGGAGGTGTGGAACAGGTGCGCGCCGTACTTGTGGATCTCGATGCCGGTCTGCGGCTCGGGCTCGGAGTAGGCGTTGCCGCCGATGTGCGACCGGCGTTCCACGACCAGTACCCGCCTGCCGAGCTGGCTGGCCACCCGCTCGGCGATGGTCAGGCCGAAGAAACCGGAGCCGACCACGAAAAGGTCAAAGGAGCTTTCAGCGGCCGGGGATTCTGGACCGGCGGGCAGGAGCGGAGCGACCCGGGATTCTGACGTGCTCATCGGGGCCTAGGTTATCGGACCCGTGCGGTGTGGCCCGCATCGCAAGCCGGGGTACGAGCGGCAAATCACGTGGCTCGTAACGAGTCCAGGTCGCAATTGGCTCACGATTCCGCATCGTCACTCCAGTCTCACTAGTCACAGCCGTACCATCAATCACGTTGGCTTCGGGCACGGCGCACGGCCGTTTTCCGGGCTCACGAAGTAATCAGACACGAACGTTGTCTAGATATTGAGGAGACTTCCGTGCCTAACAGCCGTCGACGCAAGCTCTCGACAGCCATGAGCGCAGTCGCCGCATTGGCCGTCGCAAGTCCAATTGCCGCTATTGGCGTGGTCGAACTGACCGCCACCCCGCAGAAGGCACCCGAACAGCGTGAGTTCGTCCGCGCTGCAGTGGTGACCGACCTGCCCAACGAGCTGATGTCTGCGCTACAGCAGGGTCTGTCGCAGTTCGGGATCAACCTCCCGCCGCTGCCGACGGGACTGAGCCCGGCGGGTGCCCAGCCGGCCCAGGCCGGCCCGACCCTGACGACGCCGAGCCTGGCGTCGCCCGGTCTCACCACACCCAGCCTGAGCACACCGGGCCTCACCACCCCGAGCCTGACCACACCCGGTCTCACCACGCCAGGTCTGACCACACCCGGTCTGACCACACCCGGGTTGACCACACCCGGTCTGACCACGCCGAGCGTCAGCACGCCCGGGCTGACCACGCCGAGCCTCAGCACGCCCGGCCTGACCACGCCGGGGGTCACCACGCCGCCGGCCGCGGCCGGGCTGACCGATCCCGGGCTGACCAACCCCGCGCTGACCACACCCGCGCTGGGAACCGCCACTCCGGGGCTGACGACGCCCGGGCTGACCCCGTCGGCGACAGGCCTCGGCCTGGGCCAGACGCCGATCAGCGCGCCGGCAGCCGGGACGTACCCGATCCTCGGCGATCCCTCGCTGGCGATGCCGAGCACCTCGTCCAGCTCGGGCGGGCTGATCAGTGACCTGAGCAGCGCCGCCAACCAGCTTGGCGTCGGACAGGCACTCGACCTGCTCAAAGGGGTAGTCATGCCGTCGATCACCCAAGCGATGCAAGGCGCTGCCCCGGCGGCCGCCGCTGCCCCGGCAGCGGCACCGGCCGGTTAACAAGGACCTGCGTCGGAACGGCACCGCAGGGTGGGTCAGGCCGCTAGGTCAGTGAACCCGGAGAGGCCCCTGCGGTGCCGTTGCAGGCTTGCAGTTTCACTTTCTTCACACTGGCCCGTGTCGAAACACTGGTATCAGATAGCACATACGTAACATCGCCTTGTGCTGCCCCGTCGACCCGCGCCGACGCTCGTGTTCACCGCCATCGCGGCGACCGTCGTCATCCTGCCGTGGGCGATCACCGGGGTGCCCGGCTCCGAACACCGCGACGGCTCCAGTGCCGCGGATACGGTCCTGTCCCAGCAACCCCTCACCGGGCTCGGCGGCGGTATGACGATCCGCGAAATCAGCCAGCCGACACCGTTCTCCATGGTGGCGCTGACGGGCACCGACCTCACCGGAACGTCCGCCCGGGTGCGCGCCAAGAAGGCGGACGGAAGCTGGGGCCCGTGGTACAACGCGGACACGCTCGAGTCCAACGCCGACGACACGCAAGGCGGCGGCCCGCGCGGCACCGACCCGGTGTTCGTCGGCAACACAACATCGGTGCAGATCGCCGTCACTCGGCCCCCCAACGCACCGATCACCAGCGCGCCGCCCGAGACCGGGCTCGACGCCGGCAAGGAACTCGGCTATGTGCCCGCCACCGCCGAACAGCCCTTCGCGCAGAACATCTCGGCTGTTCTGATCACCCCGCCGAAAGCGCCCGTCGACTCGCAGTGGAATCCGCCGACCGCCGCGCTCGGGCCTGGGCAGCCGCCGAACATCATCAGCCGCAGCCAGTGGGGCGCCGACGAGCACATGCGCTGCGGTAATACCGTGTACGGCCCTGGGATTCGCGCGGCGGTCGTGCACCACACCGCGGGAAGCAACGACTACGCGCCGGAAGACTCCGCGGCCATCGTCCGCTCGATCTACGCCTATCACACCCGCACCCTAGGGTGGTGCGACATCGCCTACAACGCCTTGGTGGACAAATACGGCCAGGTCTTCGAAGGCCGCGCAGGCGGTATCACCAAGGACGTACTCGGTTCGCACACAGGTGGATTCAACCGCGACGTGTGGGGCGTCTCGATGATCGGCGACTTCGAAGACGTACCGCCCACCGACATCCTGATCCGCACCGTGGGCCGGCTGCTCGGCTGGCGGTTGGGCCTGGACCGGGTGAACCCGCTGGGCACCGTGACCCTGACGTCGGCGGGCAGCGAATACACCTTCTTCCCCGCGGGAGCGACTCCCACCCTCCCGACGATCTTCGCCCACCGCGACGTCGGCAACACCGCGTGCCCGGGCAACGCGGGCTACGCCGCACTCGGTCAAATCCGCGATATCGCAGCACGATTCAATCGACCGCCGGATCTCATCGAATCTTTGCGCGGCGGTGCCATCTTCGCCAAGTGGGAAGCCATGGGCGGCAAAGACGGACCGCTGGGGATGCCGACGTCACCCGAGGCGTCGGCCGACGGCGATGCGCGGTACGTGACGTTCGAACACGGCGCCATCTACTGGTCGCCGAACACCGAGGCGCAGCCACTCACGGGTGCCATCTACGAAGCGTGGGCGTCACTGGGCTACGAGCGCGGCGCGCTGGGCCTGCCGACCAGCGGCGAGATCCAAGAACCCGAATGGATCGTGCAGAACTTCCAGCACGGCACGCTGAACTTCGACCGGCAGACTCACAATGTGTTGCGGGTGGTCGACGCGCTCACGCTGGTGATGCCGCCGCCGCCTGCTGACGGACCGCCGGTGCAACTCGAGCGGTTCACCCGCGCGACGAATCCGGCGCCGGAGCCGGTGAGCTAGTCGCGGGCTACAGCCACCAGCGTTCGAGAACCCGAGCCAACCCGTCGTCGGTATTGGGTGCGGTCACCTCGTTAGCCGCGGCCAGCGCATCCGGGTGGGCATTGCCCATCGCGACACCGAGGCCGGCCCACAGCAGCATCGGCACGTCGTTGGGCATGTCACCGAACGCAACCACGTCCTCGGCGGTTATCCCCAGCGGCTCGGCGATCTCCGCGACCCCGGTGGCCTTACTGGTTCCCAGCGGGTTGATCTCGATCAGGCCATTATTGGTGGAGTAAGTGATATCACCCTGTACCCCAATGTGTTTGGCGAGCTCGACGGCCATGTCCGAACTACGGGCGCCGGCCTTACGGATCAGCAGCTTCACCGCGGGCGCGCTGAGCAGATCCTCGATCGAGACTTCGGTGTTGTCCGGGTTGAGCCAGGCGTGCTCGTAGCCGGGCGAGCTCACGAACTGTGGGGTTGCCGAGTCGTGCGCGCTGCGGCCGACTCGCTCGACGGCCAGACCCACGCCCGGAATCACCCGAGCGGCGATCTCGGCGATCTCGGCGAGCACGTCGACCGGCAAGGTGCGCGCGGAAATGATGCGGTCCTGGGCGGAGTCGTAGATCACCGCCCCGTTGGCGCACACCGCCATCGGGGCGAAACCCAGCTCCTCGACGACCGGAGGCACCCACCGCGGCGGGCGACCCGTCGCCAATACGAACTGAACGCCGGACGCCACCGCAGCCCGCACCGCCCGCCGGGTGCGCTGCGTGATGCGCTCGTCGTCGTCGAGCAGCGTTCCGTCCACGTCGGTGGCGATCAGCGCAGGCAGCATCAGCGGTGTTCCGTTGCGCGACGGGCACGTTCGGCCAGCTCGATGTCGTCGAGCTTCTTGGCTTCCGCCAGGCCGGGCGCCGCGCCACCGAGCGACTCCGGAACCCAATACTCCCCCGGCGGATGCGGATAGACCAGCTGCACATCACGCAGGATCGTGCCCATCCGGTGTCTGAGCTCGGCTTCGAGCTCCGCGGCTGTCCCATGCGGCAGCAGCGGCGGGCCGAACCGCACTGTGAACGGAATCTTCCTGCGGTGCAGCTGTTTCGGATGATCTTTAGTCCACACCCGATGGGCTCCCCACACGATGCAGGGGATGATCGGGGCTTGGGCCTCCAGCGCCATGCGAGCAGCTCCGCTCTTGAATTCTTTGAGGATGAAGGCCCGGCTGATGGTGGCCTCGGGATAGACCCCGACGAGCTCGCCGGCGCGCAGCTGGCGGACGGCCTCGGCGTATGCATCGGCGCCGGCCTGCCGGTTCACCGGGATGGTGCCCGTGTGCTTGATCAGAAAGTTCACCACCCGCACGTGCTGCATCTCGGCCTTGATCATGAACCGGACACGGCGCCTGCGCCGCCGGGTGCCCAGCGCGGCGGGCAGGAAGTCGACGTAGCTCGTGTGGTTGATCGCAACGACGGCACCACCGCGGGCGGGGATGTTCTCGAGACCCTCGAAGGTGATCTTGGTCCCCGCCGCCCGGACCGCCATCGACGCGACGATCTCCAGGGCGCGGAAAACAGGTTCCATCCTGCTTACCCCGGCGGATCCGGTCGCTGCGCTCGTCGGGCCGCCTTCTCGGCGGCCTCGGCCGCGTCCATGGCGGACGCTTCGGCCAGTGTGGGCGCCCCGCCGCCCAGTCGGTGCGGGACCCAGAATTCGCCGGCCGGATGCGGGCCATAGTTGTCCTGCACGCTTTCCAGGAGGTGCTGCATTCTCGAGTGGAGCAGCGCGGTCAGCTCATTGGCCGGCAGCGTCGGTGCGATGGGCTCGCCCACCGCGATCGTGATGGGCACCTTGGGCCGCCACATCTTGCGCGGATGCCCCTTGGTCCAGATGCGCTGAGCGCCCCACACGATGTGCGGGACGATCGGCACGTCGGCGGCAATAGCCATGCGCGCCGCCCCAGACTTGAAATCCTTGAGCTCGAAGCTGCGGCTGATCGTGGCCTCCGGGTACACCCCCACCAGCTCGCCGGCCTTCAGCGCCAGGCAGGCCGCGTCGAAGGAGGCGGCCCCGCTGTCCCGGTCCACCGGAATGTGTCGCAGGCTGCGCATGATGGGCCCGGTGACTTTGGAGTCGAAGACCTCGCGCTTGGCCATGAACCGCACCTTGCGGCCGCGGCCCTGCAGATAGGCGGGCAGGCCAGCGAAGGTGAAATCGAAATAGCTGGTGTGATTGATGGCGATCACCGCGCCGCCCGTGACGGGCAGGTTCTCGGCGCCGGTCACGGTGAACTTCAGCCCCTGGACCCGCCAAGTCAGGCGGGCGAGCTGGATGACAGTCCCGTATACCGGTTCCACGCGGTTAGCCTAGCTCGCTGCCGACGCGGGCCGCCCACGGACCGCTAAGCTCGTCTCGGGTGCAGCGACCAGGGGAAAGGGAATTTGTGCAGGTCACCAGCATCGGTCACGCCGGTTTTCGGATCGACACCCAGGCGGGAAGCATCCTCTGCGACCCGTGGCTGAACCCCGCTTACTTCGCTTCGTGGTTCGTCTTCCCGGACAACACCGACCTGGACTGGGCAGCCCTGGGTGACTGCGACTACCTCTACGTCTCGCACCTGCACAAGGACCACTTCGACCCGAAGCTTCTCGCGGAGTACGTCAACAAGGACGCTGTCGTGCTGCTGCCGGACTTCCCGGTACCCGATCTGAGGCGCGAACTCGAGAAACTGGGCTTTCACCGGTTTTACGAGACCACCGACTCGGTCAAGCACCGGATCGACGGCCCCAAGGGTGAACTGGACGTGATGATCGTCGCTCTGCGGGCGCCGGCCGACGGGCCGATCGGCGACTCCGGACTGATCGTCTCGGACGGCACCACCACGCTGTTCAACATGAACGACTCACGGCCGCTGGCGCTGGACGTGCTGACCGACGCGTTCGGTCATATCGACGTGCACATGCTGCAGTACTCGGGCGCGATCTGGTACCCGATGGTCTACGACATGCCGGCGCGCGCCAAAGAGTCGTTCGGCACGCAGAAGCGCCAGCGCGGTATGGACCGCTGCCGGCAGTTCATCTCCGATATCGACGCGACGTGGGTGATCCCGTCAGCGGGGCCGCCCTGCTTCCTGGACCCCGCGCTGCGCGATCTCAACGACGACCACGGCGATCCCGCCAACATCTTCCCCGACCAGATGGTCTTCCTGGAGCAGATGCGGCGCAACGGCAACGACGGCGGGCTGCTGATGATCCCCGGGTCGGTGGCGGAGTTCACCGGCACACAACTGGATTCGTTGACACATCCGATCCCGACGGCCGAAGTGGAGGCGATCTTCACCACCGGCAAGGCCGACTACATCGCCGAATATGCCGAGCGGATGGCCCCGGTGCTGGCCGCCGAGAAGGCCGGGTGGGCACCGGCCACGGGCGAGTCGGTGCTGGAACCGCTACGGGCGAAGTTCGAACCGATCATGCTGCAGAGCGATCAGATCTGCGACGGCATCGGCTATCCGGTGGAACTGCGGATCGGCCCCGAGACGGTCGTGGTGGACTTCCCGAAACGCGCTGTGCGCGAACCGGTCGCAGATGAGAAATTCCGCTACGGCTTCGAGATCGCACCCGAACTGGTTCGCACGGTGCTGCGTGACGACGAGCCCGACTGGGTCAACACGATCTTCCTGTCCACCCGGTTCCGGGCGTGGCGGGTCGGCGGGTACAACGAGTACCTGTACACCTTCTTCAAGTGCCTGACCGACGAGCGAATCGCCTACGCGGACGGCTGGTTCGCCGAGGCGCACGACGACAGCAGCGACGTGGTGCTGGACGGCTGGACGATGCAGCGCCGCTGTCCGCACCTGAAGGCCGATCTGTCGAAATTCGGCGTGGTGGAAGGCTCGACGTTGACGTGCAACTTGCACGGCTGGCAGTGGAATCTGGAGAACGGCCGCTGCCTGACGACCAAGGGACACGAATTGCGGTGTTCCCGCCAATGAGCGCCCCGCCGCAGCAGTACTACGACGACGGCCTGGTGCAACTCGATCGCTTCGCGCTGACCTTGCGCCGCTACCACTTTCCCTCGGGCACCGCGAAAGTGATTCCGCTGCAAGCGATCAAGGGTTACAAAGCCGAGCCACTAGGCGTCTGGATGCAGCGCTTCCGGCTGTGGGGCAGTTCGGATCTGCGGCGCTGGCTGCCACTGGACATCTACCGCCCGATCAAGTCGACGCTGGTCACCCTCGATGTGCCCGGCACCCATCCGAGCCCGGCGTTCACGCCTGTCAAGCCGCGGGAGTTCCTGGCAACGCTCGACGGGCTGTTGGAAGACTAAGCCCGCGTTCAGGCAAACAGAGCGACAGTCCCACACCTGGTAGCCCGGCCCACGACGGGACGGACTACCGGGTGTGGATGCTGCAATTACTAGGCGCCGCCGCTGTGCGCCCCAGCCTTAGCAGAGCTACGGCCGCTGCCACCTTGGCCCTTCTTGGCTCCCTCGCCCCCTTGGCCACCTGCAGTGCTGCCCGCCCCGGATCCCGTCTCGGAACCGGTACCGGCAGCTGCCGTCGGGCTGGTGGTCGCTCCGGGCACCGCCTTGTTGCCATCGCTGGTCACTGTTTTCTTGAGCGACGCACCCGTGCTCGGAGCCGAGTCGGTTGTAGCCGAACCGGCGGCATTGCCCGCCCCTGCTGAGCCCTCGGTCGGGGTCTCCTTCGACGGGGTCGCAACCTCGGCGGACGGAGCAGCCGACCGCGCGGCCAGAGCCGCCGACGACGGCGGTACCGGCGCACCCAGTGCCTGGGCAATCGTGTCGCGCGCGGCCAACAAGTTGGCGATCAAGCCCGATCCGAGGGAGCTCGCATACGGGGTGAGGATCCCCACGGTGAACTGTGCCGGATATCCGTTGAGAAAGGCATCCGTCACTGCGGCAGGGATCTTGATGAGGGTGCGGATGGCCGCCGCAACATCCCCGGCCTGCAGCGAGTCGACGACGAGTTGCCCGGCGTCACCAAACGCATAGACGGCGCCCGCAATCGGGGAGATTGCGGCAAGGCCGACGCCCAGGAGGATATTCGGCAGCGCATTGAGCACGTTGGAGACGTTCTTCGCAATCTGTCCGGGGATGTTGAAAACCGGGAGCAGGCTGATCACGGGAGCCAGTACCAGTCCGAGCCCGCCCTGGAACAGCGTCTGTACGGCATCGCTGAACTGGCCGGCCGCCAGCTGCTGGGTCGCGGTGAGAAACGCCTCGGGCAGCGCCGTCAGACCAGCGACGAGGCCGCCGAAGGCGCCTCCCAGGGCGGTCGAGATGGTGGCGGCATTGGCGAGCTGGTTGGTGATGATCTGCTGCAGGATCGGATCGGGATCGCCCTGTACCTGAGTCCCCAGCGTGGCGATGTTGCTGAATGTGGTCTCGATGACTTGCGCCCAGGTGGGCAGGCTCTGGGACGTTGACGCGAGTGCCGTCGCAAGGGTCGACATGTGGATAGCCGGCACCTGCATGTCGGGTACCGTGACCGATATCGGCGAAACGACGATCGCGCTCGCACCGACGATCGCGATGCCGGCGGAAACCTTCGAACGCAGCAATGCCTGCATTGCTTCTCCCTTACTCCGTAGTAATCTTACGGAGAAGTAACTTACTTGATGGTAAGTTGCGCGTCCCCGATTTCGACAAATTCCGGAGCATCCGGATTCGGCGCGACCCGTTCATGAGCCGCCGGGCCGCCTAAGGGCCGCGACCGGGATCCCATATCGACCAAACGTCGCGATGTACTACGACTCCCAGACCAGCTGGCGCAGTTCGGATGCCGCGTCGCTGTCGGTGTCGTAGACCCGCACGATCGCCTCGTCGCCCGGCTGTAGATACGTCGACTCGCCCAGCTCGGTGTAGCGGGTCGCGCCGATGCCGATCAGCACCCGCTTCGGCCGTCCGGACGCCACCATCAACGCGCCGACATCCTCCAAAGGGGTATCGGGCGAACCCTTTTGGTTGGCCAGCCGCTCGACGATCCAGTCCAGCAGCACTTCGCCGTAGTACGAGTAGCCCAACAGCGGGCTATCCACCCCGTACTCGTGGTGCACGCCGTCGGCGGTGCGCAGGTGGCACAGCAGCCGCAAGGTGGCCGTGGGGCCGTCCGGAGTGAGGTCGCTGATGTCGAAGAACTGGTGCGCAACACCTTTGGAGGACGGGCCCCAGTTCTTCTTGTAACTGATCTTCGGTGCGTTGGGGCGGCGGATCGAGCAGTCGTTGAACGCGCCGAGCGCGAACGGCCGAAGCGTGACGACGGTGTCGCCCTCCCACACCACATCGCAGGCCAACCCGACCTCGGGTTCGATCTGCAGGTTCAGCGGACCCCCATCGTCTGAGCCTTCAGTGGGCACCATCAATGCGTCGTGCGACAGCGGGAACTCGCCCAGGAAGCCGTCGTGGCCGGGCGCATACCACGGGAAGATCCCCTTGGGAGCGACGCCCTCGCTGGCGACATTGACGAAATCGACTGCCTCACCGGCCTGTTCGAGATGGCCGGCGAAGTTTCCGGCGACGCCGAAGCCGAACCAGCTTTTGACTTCATCGAGGTCGAGTTCGATCACGGTTGCAGGACCTCCGTCCCAACGTAGGGCACCAGGGCGGCGGGAACTCGCACGCTGCCGTCGGGTTGTTGATGGTTTTCCAGGATCGCGACCAGCCACCGGGTGGTGGCCAGTGTGCCGTTGAGCGTCGCCGCGATCTGTGGCTTGCCGTTCTCGTCGCGGTAGCGGGTGGCCAACCGACGAGCTTGGAACGTCGTGCAATTCGACGTCGAGGTCAGCTCGCGGTAGGCCTGCTGGGTGGGAACCCATGCCTCACAGTCGAATTTGCGCGCCGCTGACGAGCCCAGATCGCCCGCGGCGACGTCGATCACCCGATAGGGCACGTCGATGAGCGCGAGCATCTGGCGCTGCCAGCCCAGGAGGCGCTGATGCTCGGCCTCGGCGTCCTCGGGCCGGCAGTAGACGAACGCCTCCACCTTGTCGAACTGGTGCACCCGGATGATGCCTCGGGTGTCCTTGCCGTAGCTGCCGGCTTCCCGCCGGAAACACGACGACCACCCGGCGTAGCGCGCCGGGCCGCCGGACAGGTCGAGGATCTCGTCGGAGTGATAGCCGGCCAGCGGCACCTCGGACGTGCCGACCAGATACAGGTCGTCGTCCTCCAGGTGATAGATCTCGTCGGCGTGAGCGCCGAGGAATCCGGTTCCGGCCATCACCTCGGGTCGCACCAGAACCGGTGGGATCATCAGGGTGAAGCCGTTGTCGGTGGCCAGGCGCACCGCCAGCTGCAGGAGGCCGAGCTGCAACAGTGCGCCCCGGCCGGTCAGGAAGTAGAACCGCGAGCCGGACACCTTCGCGCCACGTTCCATGTCGATGAGCCCGAGCGTCTCGCCGAGCTCGAGGTGGTCCTTCGGGTTCTCGATCTCGCGCGGCTGACCCACCACGTCGAGCACGACGAAATCGTCCTCGCCGCCCGCAGGGACGCCGTCGATGATGACGTTCTGGATGCCCATGTGCGCGCTCGCGAACGCCGCCTCGGCTGCTGTCTGCGCGGCTTCGGCCGACTTGACCTGGGTGGCAAGTTCTTTGGCTTGCTCGAGAAGAGCGGGCCGCTCCTCGGGGGATGCCGAACCGACCTTTTTGCTGGCGGCCTTCTGCTCGGCTCGCAGTGAATCGGCGGTCGATATCGCCGCGCGGCGGGCGGTATCAGCGTCCAGTAGGGCATCGACGAGGCCTGGGTCCTCACCACGGCTGAGCTGGGACCGCCGTACCGCATCGGGGTCGTCGCGCAGCAGTTTCAGGTCGATCACGCCCGCAACCCTAGCTATTGCCGTCGATCCCCGCGCCGGCCCCTCCGACCGAACACACAGCACAACCCCATAACAGTACAACTGCATCACTTGTCACACGGCTGCGCGCGACTGCCACAATGGAGGCGATGTTGCAGTTAACCGAGCGTGAGGACGTGTCGCCCGAGCTGCCCGAAGCGGGCGCGTCGCGGCGTTCCTTTCTGGGCACTTTTCAGGCGACTTCGACCCGCCGGGTGCTGCTGCTGACCGCGCTCGGCGGCCTGCTGATCGCCGGTGTGGCGACGGCGTTGCCGATCGGGATGAACAACCGGCTGGCCGGGTATGCCGGCTCCAACCCGCTGTCGGGCAGCAAGGGCACCGCGGCCTTTGCCAACGCGAAGGCAGGCAGCTGCCTGAACTGGCCGGACAAGAACCCCGACGCGGCGACCATCGTCGACTGCAAGAACGACCACCGCTTCGAGGTCGCCGAGTCCGTCGACATGCGGACCTATCCCGGCACCGAGTACGGCCCGGACGCCGCCCCGCCGACCGCCGCGCGGATCCAGCAGATCAGCCTCGAACAGTGCCAGCCTGCCGTTGAGCGCTACCTCGGCGACAAGTTCGACCCCAACAGCAAGTTCACGATCAGCATGCTGTGGTCGGGCGACAAGGCCTGGAAGCAGGACGGCGAGCGCCGCATGCTGTGCGGTCTGCAGCTCCCAGGCGCTGACAACCAGCAGATGGCGTTCAAGGGCCGCGTAGCCGAGGTCGACCAGTCCAAGGTCTGGCCGGCCGGAACCTGCCTCGGTATCGAGCCGTCGACGAACGAGCCCACCGACGTCCCGGTGGACTGCGGTGCGCCGCACGCGATGGAGGTCACCGGTGCGGTGAACCTGGCGGAGAAATTCAACGGCGGCCTGCCGTCGGACGCCGACCAGGACGCGTTCATCAAGGACGCCTGCACCCGGATGACCGATGCCTACTTAGCGCCCGTACAGCTGCGCTCCACCACCCTGACGCTGATCTACAGCACGATCTCGCTGCCGAGCTGGACCGCCGGTAGCCACCAGGTGGCCTGTAGCATCGGCGCCACGCTCGGCAACGGTGGGTGGGCGACCCTGATCAACCCCGCCAAGGGCCCGCTGCTGATCAACGGGATGCCCCCGGTAGCCCCGCCGGACATTCCGCAGGAGCGGCTGAGCCTTCCCTCGATCCCGCTGCTGCCCGACATACCGACCACCCAGTACTCGCCGTCGACAAGCGACACCAGTCAGTCCACACAGTCCACCCAGACCCAGCATCTGCCGCAACAGTCGACGTCGCCGAGCACCCAGTCGCAGACGCCCACCACGACAGCGGGGCCTGGCTCGACGGCGGGCACCGTGCCGCAGGACAGCGCCCCGCCGCAGGAAGGCAACGTCCTCAACGGCCAGTTCGTGCCTGCTCAGCCCGCAGCGCCGCCCATCGACGCGCCGCCGATGGACGGGCCGCAGCCCCCCGCAGGCCCGGCCCCCGGACCCGCACCTGGACCCGCACCCGGACCGGTCGACGCCGTTCCCCCGCCGGCTTAGTGCCCGTCTCGATGAACCCACAGCGGTTCGAGGAATTGGTCGGCGACGCACTGGATTTGATTCCGCCCGGACTCGCCAAGGCGATCGACAACGTCGTCATACTGGTCGAAAACCACCACCCCGAAGACCCCGATCTGCTGGGCCTCTACGAAGGTGTCGCGCTGACCGAACGCGATTCCAGCTACGCCGGATCACTACCCGACACCGTGACGATCTACCGAGAACCCTTGCTGGACATGTGTGATACCGAAGACGAGGTGGTCGAGGAAGTTGCGGTCACCGTAATCCACGAGATTGCACACTATTTCGGTATCGACGATGACCGACTACACGAATTAGGCTGGGGTTGAGCAATTCTCAGCGCGGCGGGTCGCCCTGCCACCTGAAGCTGTTGACATACTTGCCCATATCCTGAGCAATCTCCACGTTCGCGCCCGACGGCAGGCCGGGGCCGAAGTCCGGGCCGAAGGCGTGATAGGGGCCGACCGCGCCGGCCACCAGTGCCAGATCATTCTTGACCGCCACCAACAGTACGGTCCGGATGCGGATGTAGCTGTTGCTCGTGCCCTGTGGCCAGGTGTCGGCCACCTCCCCGTATCCCCGTTGATAGCCGACCATCGCATTGGGAATCTCGTAGGCGATCTTGGCGTCGGGGAACTTCTGTTTCAGCAGATCCCGGGCGATGGTCTCGGGGGTGCGCCCCCTGGCAGGTTCCGAGAAGAGTTGCAGCGCACCGGTATCCCCGCCGGTGAAATTCGCGGTCACACCGTTGTCCTTGGTGGAGATCTCGTAGGCCGAGCCGGGCGCCGGGTAGGACACCGAGAACGAGCCGTCGGCTGCGGTGAACCGGGGCAAGCCGGTCACCGGTTTACCCATCGGCGGGGCACCGCATTCCGGCGGACACATGTACCGCGGGACCTTCTTGGTCACCATCAACGACACCCCGACCAACGCCGCGGCGACGACGACGATCCCCGCCGTCCACACCCCGACCGTGCGGGTGAACCGGGTGCGGGGGATCTCCGGTGCGATGTAGGTGCCGGGCGGCAGCGCGTAGCCCGGGAACTGCTCCTCGTCGGAAGCAGCCGACGGTGCGGTCACGAACCCTCCGTGGCAACCTGTCGCACCGGCCGTGATTCGCGCCGCTCGTGCCGCGACGCACGGGACGACGCCCGCGTCGCGACGCCGCAGGCGGGGCAGAACGCCATGTCCGGCACGACATGCTCGCAGTGGACGCAGAGCAGCGGCTCGTGCTGGTCGATGGGATCGTGTGCCTCGTGTAGCAGCGCGAGTTGCAGGCCGATCCGCAGCAGCACCAGCACGACCAGCGTCATGACGACATGGACCGCGAGCATCCGGAGTTGCTCCATCCCGACGATGTCGGTGACTGAGACGCCGACGTGGATCAGCACCACCACGACCGCGAGCGCGAACAAGATGGCGCGAATCCGGCCGGGATGCTCGTGCGGATTATCGGACTGTCCTGTGAACCACAGCGCGATGCCGATCATGCCGCCGGCCGCCGCGGCGGTGAGCGGAATCGTGACGCCACACAGGACTGCCTCGACGATCAGCCCCTTGATGGGCCGGCTGTGGGCCAGCAGGCCGGTGGCGAATTGCGGAGCGAGCCGGGTCAGGGTGGCGCCGGCGGCGAACGTCAGTGCCGACAGTGCGCCAACCACGAAGCCGTCCAACGACTCTCGCGACTTTGGCTGCAGCAGGCGCACGAGGACCGTCGGCATCAGCGTGAGGATCATCCCACCGGCGGGGATCATCACCCCCTCGCGCAACAGATGGTGGATCGCCAGACCGGCGGCCATCGGGACGCCGTACGCGCGGGCGACGATCTCGCCGGTCAACAGCACGTAGCCCACTCCGAGGGCGGCACCCAGCGTGCCCGCCAGCACCAACGACCACGGCGACATATCGCGGTAGACGGCCGACTCGACAAGGTAGAGCACGAACAGCAGCGGAAGCCCCAGGGCGGCCACAGTGATCAGCGCCGCGGGCATCTTCACGATCGCGAAGACGACGAGGCCGACCAGGATCAGCGCCAGACCCACCCGGAACGGGGCGCGGGACTTCTGCGGCAGGTGCGGGAACAGCGAGCTGGCGATCGCCGGCAGCAGGACGCTCTCGCCGGGGGACGCGCCGAAGGTGTCGCCGCGCAGCTTGCGCAACCATCCAGGTCCGCGGGCAGGCTCCGAGGCCAGATGGCCGCCGCAGTAGCCGCAGAACGCGCCTGCCGGCACATCGATCTGGCAGACCCCGCACTGCATCACCGGCACGCCGTCGTCATCAGGTGTCGTCATCGGGAGACCACCTTCTGCGTCACCAGAATATTCTGCGCGAGGTTCACCACGTTGGGCGTTCCCAGCCCGGTGACCAGGTCATATCCCGGGCCGGCGTTGGCCACGGCGTTGCCGCCGAGGACGACGTCATGAAACGCCGGCAGCGGCGTGCCTTCGGCGATGTTGTAGAGGATCGGGTTGAGGTCGCCGATCAGCGAGCCGCCGTGGTCGACGACGTACTGGTTCATCACCGCGGTCAATCCCGCCCAGACGGGCGCGGCCAGCGACGTGCCGCCACCGGTGATGAGCTGTTGGCCGAACACGATTTGCACCCCGGTGAACGGGTCGGCGACGGCCGCGATATCCGGCGTAAGCCGCTTGCCGGCGCCATTGGGGGCATCGACACCCTTCTGCCAGTCCGGGCGCTCGTACAGCGCCGACACACCGCCGCCGGTGCCCTGGGACAGTGGCGGGTCGAACCACGACTGCTCAGCCAGCCAGTTGCCGTTCGCGTCGGTCGACACCGTGGTGCCGCCGACGTCGACCATCTCGGGCAGCGAGGCCACCGCGTCGAGTCCGACGTCGTTGTCGCCCGGCGGCGCGGACCATTCGTCGCCGCCCTTGCAGTCCAAGCCGGCCAGGTCGCCGCTGGCATCGAACGCCGTCGTGCCCGAGCGATGCGCGGTGGCCAGCGCTGCGCGCACCGGCACCAGGTCGGCGGCGGTGATGAGTTTGTCGCAGCCCCACCCGATGGAGAAACTCCACACCGCGCCCGGATAGCTCCGTTCGGTGTCCTCCATCAGCTTCGCGATCTTCTCGTACGACCCGTCGCCCTCTACGGTGGAGCGCGCGTTGACCAGTACCTTCTTGGCGTCGGGGGCCAGCGCGTGGATGGCCTCGAGGTCCATCGTGGCCTCGCCGCGGCGCGCGGGCGGCATACCGCCGACCACGTCCGGAGTGAATTTCGGCAGGTTGAAGCTGTTCGCGAAGGTGTCGAGGTCGGCCTGGTCGAAGCCGTCGAAGGCGAACACGACGACAGTGGTGCCCTTGCCGGTGTAGCCCTTGTCGTGCAGCGGCATGACGTTGTACGTGCGCAGCAAGGCGCTGGGATTCAGGCCTTGGTCGGGAACCTCAAGCGGGAGCATCCAGACCTTGGACTCGCGATACGGCGAATAACCCAGGATGCGGCCGAGCCCGGTCACCTCGGCGTTCAGCGACTGAGGAACGGAAGGCTGCTGGGGCGAGGCGTAGAACACCTGGCCGCGCTTTCCGCGGTAGTCATGGACGTCGACGTCGAATGCGCCGGAGACGGCGGCGGGATCGCCCTCGAGGATCGCCCAGCTGTCGCCGGGGCGCCAGCGCACCGAAAGTTTCTGTTGGCCAGCCCATCCCATCAGGAGGTCGGGCCGAGAGTCGTCGCGCAGCGCGGCGGTCAGCTGAACATGGTCAGTGCGGGCCGGGCCGAGATCGACGGAACTTGCGAGTAAAGACGCGTACGGGCCGCTGATCTTCCCGGACTCGGCGGGTGCCGAGGACCGATGGAGATCAGCGACCAGTACTGCGGCGGCGCTCAGCACACCCAACAGCACCACTACAGACAGCGCTCGGAGGCGGTGTACCCCGGTCACTGTCGGTAGAGGGCTGCGGACGGGTGCGGACCGAGCAGATTAGCCGCCAGTGATGACGTTGCCAGGCAGCGCGGTCGGAGCCGGCGGGGCCTTGACGGTGGGCGAGAAGGAGTTGGGGCCACCAGGCGTCACAGCCTTCTCAGTGGGCGAAGGCGCGGGAGCGCTCGACGACGTGGTCGACGTGGTGCTCGAGGGGGCGTTGTTACCGCTCTTACCGCAAGCGGTCAGCGTGCCCATGCCGACGATCGCCAGCCCGCCAGCTACAAGCGCAATCTGCCGAGTCAAACGACCTGACATCATGATCAGTCCTTACTTTCAAGCCGGGATTCATATGTGTCGCTGGCTGGCCCGGCAGTTAAACCAGCCCACCCCCGAAGGGCCGAGGACACTCAAGATAACTCACCGCATCAGCTATTGCATAGCAACTTTTGCTACGGGCGAAAATGAGGAACTCGGACCCCGCGTGGCAACAGCGCTTCCGCGGCCGCCGATGCTAAGAACGAAGCATGGTACGAAGCTGTCGCGAATGCACCGCTGGCCTGGGACATTGCCACGGTACGCTGATTCGTCACACCGCGCATCGCGCAGAGTGCACCGAGGGCGGATGCGGCAGTCCCGAACTGGTTCTTCATACTTTCGTAATAGATTGCGACACCGTCGGATGTGACTGCACTCAGCAAACATCAGATCGGTTGGCGGGCTAGGCCGGAATCAACCCATCGGGTCGCTGGATTCCAATGCATCCTCGACCGGATGAACATCGGATTCGGGATAGAACGGCGGGCTGAGAGAGCCCCAATGAACGCAGCTCCACCGACCGTCGGTAATCGGCGCCAATACCACCGATTCGGCATTGGCCAGATGGTGGTCGAGCGCGAAACTGCTCTCTACTCCGGCCAGCGTGGAGGCGATCAGCCGGATCGCCGCGCCGTGGCTGACCACGACGATATCGTCGGCGAAGGCATGATCATCGAGGTAGCGCAGCCGCAGATCGGTGATTACCGGCAGGTAGCGGTCCAGCACGTCGCTGGCACTTTCCCCACCGGGCATGGAGACCGTCAGCTCACCCTGGTGCCAGCGCTGGTAGATCGCGTTGAACTCGGCGATCGCGTCGTCGTCGTTGCGGTTCTCCAGCTCGCCGGCCTGCACCTCGTGGATGCCGTCGAACTCATGCGCAGACAGCTGCAGTTGGCTACCGATCTCGGCCGCGGTCTGGGCTGCTCGCCGCGCGATCGAGTGCACCAGCAGCCCGGGCGGGCGGCTGCGCGCCCGGGCGAAATCACGGGCCTGCTCCCGGCCGAGATCGGTCAGGTCCGCCCCTGGTGGACGGGTGTCGAGGCGGCGCTCGACGTTGCCGTATGACTGGCCGTGACGCAGGAGGATCAGCCGTCCACTCATGCCGGATCGCCCTCCCTGAGCCGGGCCAGCCACCGGTCGGCCTCGTCGAGTTGCGGTGGTGTCGCGCCGGTCGCCGATTCCGTCGGCCAAGACCCCAGGTAGCGAACGTCGGCACAGCGGCGGTGCAACGCTTTGAGCGCTTCGGCGACCGCACTGTCGTCGATGTGACCGACGCAGTCCAGGAAGAAGACGTACGTGCCCAGCTCGGTGCGGGTGGGTCGGGATTCGATGCGGGTCAGGTCGATGTCACGGATGCCGAATTCGCTCATCGCGGATACCAGCGCACCTGGGGCGTTGTCGATCCGCAGCACGACCGAGGTGCGGTCGGCGCCGGTGCGAGCGGGCGGTGGGCCCGGCCGGCCGACGAGTACGAACCGCGTCCTGGCGTTGGCTTCGTCGACGACGCCGTCGGCCAGGGTGGCCAGTCCATAACGCTGGGCGGCCAATGCCGTGCTGACACCGGCGTCGGCACGCCCGGCCGCCACATCCATTGCGGCGGCGGCGTTCGAGTTGGCCGGGACGAGGCCGGCGTCCGGCAGATGCTCGGCCAGCCACTGGCGGACCTGCGCGGCGGCGATGGGAAAGGCCGCGACCGTACGCACCGAGCCGCCATCGCGGCCGTCGCGCACGACGATGCTGAATGCGACATCCAGGGTGAGCTCGGCGTAGATCTGCAGCGGCGAGCCGTTGGCCAGGCTGTCCAGGGTGGGCAGCACGCTTCCTTCGATGGAGTTTTCGATCGGCACGCAGGCGAAATCGGCGGTGCCGTCGCGGACGGCCGTCAGGGCCGCGGGTGTGCTGTCCGTCGGCTCGGGTTGCACGCCTCCGTCACCAGGAACCACGCCGGCAGCGCACATCTTGAGCAGTGCCGCTTCGGTGAACGTGCCCTCGGGACCGAGGTAGGCGATGCGGGCCACGGTTCAACCCTATCGGGTCGGTCGCGTGGGAAAGGCTTGCGCGACCGTGCGGACAATAGTTAAGTTAGGCTTACCTCACTTACTAGAAGGGTGCGCGATGACCTCAGCGACGCTCACAACGCCGTCCACCGCCGAACGCGTCCGCAGCGCCTGTGCGCGTGGGTCCGGGGCGATGCTGGTCGCCGACGATGTCGCACCGGCCACCACTCCCGTTCACCACCTGCTGCCCGGCGGATCCTTCGCCGTGACGTTGCCCAATGCATCCGCGCTGGCCGTCCGCGCCCGTGCCGCCGGCACCGATGGTGTTGCCGCCGTGCTCGAGCTCACCGACTACGCTCCGCTACCGCTGCGCGAGCCGGTGCGTTCACTGGTGTGGATCCGGGGCCGCGTCCAGAGCGTGCCTGAACACGCGGTGCGGGCCATGGTCGACATGATCGCCACCGACCACCCCAACCCGGCCCTGCTGGACGTCGGGTCGGGACAAGAGCTTCTCCTTCTGGAGGCAGAGTCCGTCGTCGTGGCCGACGCCGCCGGCGCCGAGACCGTCGGCCTGCACGACCTGATGGCCGCCGCGCCGGACCCGTTCTGTGAGTTCGAGTCGGCCTGGCTCCAGCATCTGGACACCGACCATCCTGAGGTGCTCGCCCGGCTGGCAGGCAAGCTGCCCGCGCCACTGCGGCGGGGCCGGGTTCGCCCGTTGGGCCTCGACCGGTATGGCGTCCGGTTGCGCGTCGAAGGTATCGACGGCGACCACGATGTCCGCCTGCCGTTCGGCGAGCCGGTGCACGACGTCCCCGGACTGGGCCGCGCCATCCGGCTCCTGATGGGTTGCCCGTTCGTCAACGGGCTGCGCGCACGCCGAATGTAGGGCCGATACCGTGTCGGGGTGAGCGCCACCCGCGACGAGTTCTTGAGCACCGACCGGCGTGGACTGCGCATCGAAGTCGGCGTCATGCTCGCCGTCACCTTTGGGGTCAGCGCCGTCATTGCGATGTTGCAACTCTTCGACGCGGTGCTATCCGGGCTCGCCGGACACCGAGTTCGATTGAACCCCAACCTATCCCGCTATGACCTCATCAACCTCGGCCTGAACCTGACCTCGGTTGCCCAGTTGGCGGCGTGGGGTGCGCTCGGCCTTTACCTGTTGTGGCGCAGCGGGATCACCCCAGCTCGGCTCGGGCTCGGGCGGGTGCGCTGGCGTGACGTCTTGGGCGGCCTGGGTCTGGCCGCGCTGATCGGCATTCCCGGGCTGCTGCTGTATCTGGCCGGCCGCTGGCTCGGCATGAACGCCGACGTGGAGCCGGCCGCGCTGCACGACACCTGGTGGCGTATCCCGGTGCTGATCCTGTCCGCATTCGCAAACGGCTTCGCCGAGGAGGTCGTGGTCGTCGGCTTCCTGATCACGCGGTTGAAACAGCTGGGGCTGAGTCAAAACCGGGCGATCCTGGCCTCGAGCGTGTTGCGCGGGATGTATCACCTCTATCAAGGCTTCGGCGCGGGGCTGGGGAACCTGGCGATGGGTGTGGTGTTCGGGTACGCCTGGTGCCGCACCGGCCGGTTGTGGCCACTGGTGATCGCGCACGGCGTCATCGACACTGTCGCGTTCGTAGGCTACGTCGCACTCGCCGGTCATCTTGGCTGGCTGAAGTGAGCCGGG
>NZ_NOZR01000016.1 GCF_002250655.1 Mycolicibacterium sphagni | reverse complement strand
TCGTGGTCGTCTCGGTCACCTTGCTGGTCTCCCTAGCCATTTACGGCTCCAACGGCAACTTCAACCTGTCCGGATAGAGAGAAGACGTGACGCGAAATCTCGGTCCGGGCCCATCCGACCGATCCGAAACCGAAACCCACGCTGCGCCGGTGGCAGCCCGGGTTGGGCATAGCTTCGGTGCGCGTGGCTGGGCACGTCCGGTGGCGGGCCTGGCGACTGTCCTCATCGTCGCTGCAATCGTCGCAGTCTCCGTGGGTCTGTTCCGCGGTGACTTCACCCAAACCGTTCCGGTGACCGTGATCTCCGACCGGGCCGGCCTGGTGATGAACCCCGATGCTCGTGTGAAGATGCGCGGTGTTCAGGTCGGCAAGGTCGAATCGATCGAAACCCGTCCCGACGGTGCGGCCGTCCTGCACCTCGCGATGGATCCGGCACAGCTGCACAAGATCCCGTCGAATGTCGTCGCCGACATCGAATCGACGACGGTGTTCGGCGCCAAGTACGTCAACTTCGATCCGCCGGCGCAGCCGTCGCCAAAACCCATGTACTCCGGCCAGATCCTGCAGGGCCAGCACGTCACCATTGAAATCAACACGGTGTTTCAGCAGCTGACGCAGATCCTGAACAAGATCGATCCGGCGCAGCTCAACGAGACCCTGGGCGCGCTCTCTTCGGCGTTCGCCGGCCGTGGCAAGCAGTTCGGCCAGACCGTGGCCGACTTCGACAGCCTGTTGGCCAAGCTCGAGCCCAGCCTGCCGAACATGTCGCGCGATATCGAGCTCACCGCCCCGGTGACCGCCGCCTATGCCGACGCCGCCCCGGATCTCGTCAGGACGGTGCAGAGCGCGAACAAGTTCAGCCAGAGCATCGTCGATGAGCAACAGAACCTGGACACCTTCCTGGTCAACATGATCGGGCTGGCGGATCAGGGCAACGACGTGCTCGGCACCAACCAGCCGGCTCTGAGCAAGGTGCTTCACCTGCTGGCTCCGACGACGGCATTGTTCAACGAGTACGCCTCGGCGATCAGTTGCACGCTGGAAGGGATGAACTTCGTCCGCCTGCAGCCGCCACTTCTGGATCCCGGGGTGCTCGTGAACGTCGCCTTCACGCTGGGCATTGAGCGCTACCGGTATCCGTCGAACCTGCCGAAGGTTGCGGCCAAGGGTGGCCCGCAGTGCATGGGTCTGCCCTACATCGGCTACGGCAACCGGTCGAAGTATCTGGTGACCGACACCGGCATCAACCCGTGGCAGTACGGCAACCAGGGCATCCTGCTCAACTCCGACGGCCTCAAGCAGCTGTTGTTCGGACCGCTGGACGGTCCGCCGCGCAACACCGCACAGATCGGACAGCCGGGATGATGCGCACCACAAGCACTCTCGTCAAATTCGGCGTGTTCGCCGTCGTGATGGTGGTCCTGACCGCGTTCCTGTTCCTGACCTTCAGTAACTACCGCAGCGGCTCGACCTCCGGATATTCGGCGGTGTTCACCGACGCGTCGCGGCTCAAGGCCGGCGATACGGTGCGGGTGGCCGGGGTCCGGGTCGGCACCGTGAGCAGTGTTGATCTGCAGCCGGACAAGAGTGTCCTGGTCGACTTCGATGCCGACCGCGACATCGTTTTGACTACGGGAACCAAAGCGGCAGTGCGTTATCTGAATCTCACCGGTGACCGGTACCTGGAGCTCATCGACGGGCCCGGCTCGACCCGGGTGTTGCCGGCGGGGGCTCAGATACCCAAGGACCGCACTCAGGCCGCGCTGGACTTGGACCTCCTGCTCGGCGGGTTGCGTCCCGTCATCCAGGGGCTCAATCCGCAGGACGTCAACGCGTTGACCTCATCGCTGATCAATATCCTTCAGGGTCAGGGCGATACGCTCGATTCGCTGTTGAGCAAGACTTCGTCGTTCTCGAATGCCCTGGCCGACAACAGCCAAACCATCGAGCAGCTGATCGACAATCTCAAGGTGGTCGTCGACACGCTCGCCAAGGATGGCGACAAGTTCTCCGGAGCCATCGACAAGCTCGAGAAGCTGATCACCGGGCTCGCGCAGGATCGCGACCCGATCGGCACCGCGATCTCCTCGCTGGACAATGGAACCGCTTCGCTCACAAGCCTTCTCGACGAGGCTCGCGCCCCGCTGAAGGGCGATATCGATCAGATCGCCCGCCTCGCGCCGCTGCTCGACGACAACAAGATCATCTTCGACCGGGGGCTGCAGCGGGGTCCCGACAACTACCGCAAGATGGCCCGGCTCGGGTCGTATGGCAGCTGGATCATGTACTACATCTGCGGCCTTGCCATCCGGGTCACTGATCTCCAGGGACGGACCGGGGTGTTCCCGATGATCAAACAAGAATCCGGTAGGTGTTCGGAGCCCTAATGCTGAAATACCGCGACTCAAACCTGTTCCGCGCCGGCTTCATCGGCGTGGTGTTGATCCTGCTGGTGATTGCCATCGGGCTGCAGCCCGAGCGGCTGGTGCAGCTGGCCACCTCGGTGCGCCATCAGGCCTTGTTCAGTGAGGCGGGCGGAATCACTGTCGGCAACGACGTGACGATCTCCGGCATCAAAGTGGGTTCGGTCACCGACATTTCGCTGGATAACGGCGACGCGCTGGTCAGCTTCACCACCGCAGGCAAGTACCCGCTGGGGTCGCAGACCACCGCCCACATCCGGACCGGCTCGTTGCTGGGGGAGCGGGTGCTCACCCTCGAATCGGCTGGCAGCGGGAGTCTGCGTTCCGCCGATGTGATCCCCACGACCCGCACCTCCTCGCCGTACTCGCTGACCGAAGCTGTCAGCGACCTGACCAGTAACACCGAGGGCACGGACACCTCCTCGCTCAATCAGTCACTGGACACCCTCTCGGCGACCATCGACCAGCTCGCCCCCAAGTTGGGGCCGACCTTCGACGGTCTGAGCCGGTTGTCCCGATCGCTCAACAGCCGCAACGAGAACCTGGCCGGACTACTCAAGAGTGCCGCCGACGTCACCACGGTGTTGGGGCAGCGCAGTCAGCAGCTCAATACCCTGATCCTCAACGCCAACGACCTGCTCGGCGTGCTCAACGACCGGCGCGAGGCGATCGTGGACCTGCTGGCCAACACCGCCGCGGTGTCCCAGCAGCTGTCGGGGCTGGTATCCGACAACGAGAAGCAGCTGGCCCCGGCGTTGCAACGGCTCAATTCCGTTGTCGCGGTGCTGGAGAAGAACAAAGACAACATCTCCAAAATGCTGCCGAACGTGAAGAAATTCATCTTGTCGGAAGGCGAGACGCTGGCCAACGGGCCGTACTACAACGCCTATGTGCCGAACCTGCAGCCGGCAGAGCTGCTGCAGCCGTTCATGGACTACGCATTCGGCTTCCGGCGCGGTGTCAACGCCGGCCAGCCGCCGGACAACGCAGGGCCACGTGCTGAATTGCCCTTGCCCTACAACGGCATTCCGGGAGGTTCGCGCTGATGGCACGATCACGTTTGGTGAAGGTGCTGGCAGTCGCTCTGGCTGGACTGCTCGTAGTGGGTGCGGCGTTTCTGGTGCACGACATCTTCTTCGGCCCGAAGACGATTTCCGCCGTATTCACCACCTCCACCGGTATTTACCCCGGCGATGACGTGCGGGTGTCGGGCGTCAAGGTCGGCACCATCAAGGCGATCGAGCCCGAGGGCACTCAGACCAAGCTGGTGCTCGACGTCGACCGTGACGTGCCGATCCCCGCCGACGCCAAGGCCGTGATCGTGGCGCAGAACCTGGTCGCGGCCCGCTATGTGCAGCTGACGCCGGCCTACCGCAACAATGTCGGGCCGAAGATGGCTGACAACGCGGTAATTCCGTTGGACCGCACCGCGGTACCGGTGGAGTGGGATGAGGTGAAGGCGCAGCTCATGCGGCTGGCTACCGATCTCGGACCGCAGAGTGGCGTCTCGGGCACGTCGGTCTCGCGTTTCATCGACAGCGCGGCCAATGCCCTCGACGGCAACGGTGACAAGCTCCGCCAGACCATCACCGAGCTGGCCGGCGTCTCCCGCGTCCTGGCCAACGGCAGCGGCAACATCGTTGACATCATCAAAAACCTGCAGACCTTCGTCACGACCCTGCGCGATAGCAGCGAGCAGGTGGTCATGTTCCAGAACCGGTTGGCGACGCTGACAAGCGTGATCGACGGGAACCGGTCCGATCTCGACTCCGCACTGAAGAACCTGTCGGTTGCGATCGTCGACATTCAGCGGTTCGTCGCCGGGAGCCGGGACCAGACCTCCGAGCAAATCCGGCGGCTGGCCAACGTGACCACAAACCTGATGAGCAACAAAATGGAGATCGAGAACATTCTCCATATCGCCCCCAATGCGTTGACCAACGCCTACAACATCTACAGCCCGTCGGCCGGCAGTGCGGTGGGGCAGTTCGTGTTGAACAACTTCTCCGACCCAACCCAATTCATCTGCGGCGCAATCGGTGCCATTGAGAACACCACCGCTCCGGAAACGGCGAAGCTCTGCCAGCAGTATCTGGGGCCGGCGCTTAGGCTGTTGAACTTCAACTATCTTCCGCTGGGCATCGATCCTTACCTGATGCCGGCCGCCAACCCCGCGGACCTCATCTACTCCGAGCCGAACCTCGCCCCGGGTGCTGGCGGCCCGTCGCCGGTGCCGCCGGAGGCGCCGCCCGCCATCTCGGCGTACGACGGTGTGACGCCGGGACCCCCGCCGTTCACCGGACGTGCGCCGGGGGAGACCCCGCCGGGTGCGGCCCAACTACTGCCCGGTGGAGCGCCGGCGCAAACCCCCAGTGTGATCTCGTCGCTGCCGAGCTTGCTCAACCCGACGGGGGCCGCGCCCGGCCCTGCGCCGGGTGGGCCGCCCATGGCTGCGGAAGCAGGAGGGACGCCATGATCGGCGGGAAATCGTTGAGGCGGGCGGTGATCGCCGGCTCATGCGTCGCGGTGACCACCAGTGCCTGTGCCTTCCAGGGGGTGAATTCCCTGCCGCTGCCCGGCGCTGTCGGCCGTGGCTCGGATGCCAGCGTCTACCACGTCGAGATTGCGAATATCTCGACACTGGAACCGAATTCACCGGTGATGATCAATGACGTCGTCGTCGGCAGTGTGCGCAAGCTGACGGTCAAGAACTGGCATGCCGACGTGGAGTTCTCGGTGAAGCCCGATGTGGTGGTTCCGGCCAACGCTGTTGCCAGCGTTGGCCAGACAAGCCTGCTGGGCTCCATGCACCTGGCGTTGAGTACGCCGATCGGGCAAGCCCCGAGCGGCAAGCTCAACCCGGGCGCGACGATCCCGTTGAACGCATCATCGACCTATCCGACGACCGAGCAGACGCTGGCATCGCTTGCGGCCGTCGTCAACGGCGGCGGACTCGGCCAAATCGGTGATGTGATCCACAACTTCAGCACCGCGGTCAACGGCAACGAAGCCCAGTTCCGCGACCTGATCACCCGGCTGGACACCTTCGTCGGGACCCTGGATGGGCAGCGCGACAACATCGTCTCGATCATCCAGTCGCTGAACCGGCTGTCTTCGACCTTCGCCGGCCAGCGCGACGACCTCGCCGCCGCCCTGCAGAAGATCCCGCCGGCGATCGACGTGTTGATCAAGGAAAGGCCCACTCTCACAACGGCCTTGGAGAAACTCGGCACGTTCAGCGATACGGCCAACCGCCTGGTAAACCAGTCGCAGGCCGATCTGGTGGCGAACCTCAAGAACATCGAGCCCGCCATCAAGGCGTTTGCCGATGTCGGTCCTGACCTGGATGCGCTGCTGGAGTATGCGATCCACTTCCCGTTCACCCAGAGCTTCATGGACCGCGCGATCCGCGGTGACTACTACAACCTGTTCGCGGTCGTCGACCTGACCGTTCCGCGGTTGAAGCGCACGCTGTTCTTGGGCACCCGGTGGGGTCAGGAAGGCGCCCAGCTGATTCCGGCTCCGGGCGACCCGGTCTACCTGAACTACACCTATGACCCGCTGAAGACGGGGGTTACCCCGCCACCGCCGGATGCGTTCGACGACCCGCCGCCGCAAGCACCGCCGCCCTCGACGATCGCCGATATCGGTCCGATCCTGCCGTTCGTGCCGCCTACGCCGATCGCGGCGCCAGGTGCCGAGATCTACACCCAGGCCCAGCTGGCGGCCAAGGGTGTGACGCCGATTTTCGCGGGACCCTATGGTGGGCAGCCTAATCCGCCGGCCAACACGCCGCCGGCTCCGGCTCCGCCGACAGGAGGGGGTGGCTGATGCTCACGCGTTTCGTCCGGACTCAGCTGATCATCTTCACGATCGCCTCGATCGTCGGTGTGGCGATCATGGTGTTCGCCTACATCCAGGTCCCCACGTTGCTGGGACTGGGACGGCTCACCGTCAAGCTCGACCTGCCCGCCACCGGCGGCCTCTACAAGTTCAGCAATGTGACCTACCGGGGTCTGCAGGTCGGCAAGGTCACCTCGATCGACCTCACCGACGACGGCGCCCAGGCGACGTTGTCGCTGGATACGTCGCCAAAGATCCCGGCCGATCTCAAGGCCGAGGTGCGTAGCATGTCGGCGGTCGGTGAGCAGTATGTGGAGTTGTTGCCGCGCAACGACAAAGGGCCCTACCTGGAGGACGGTTCGGTCATTCCGGTCGGTAGCACGTCCATCCCGCAGGCCGTGGGACCCATGCTCGATCAGGTCAGCAAGCTGGTGGACAGCATCCCGAAGGACAAGCTCAGCCAGCTGCTCGGTGAGTCCTATCAGGCCTTCAACGGGACCGGCTACGACTTCGGTTCGTTGATCGATTCGGGCGCGACCATCACCAGGGACATGAACGGGATCTCTGATAACACCCGCTCCCTGATCGACGACTCGATGCCGTTCCTGAAGGCACAGGCCGACACCACCGATTCGATTCGGACCTATGCGAAGAGCCTGGCCGGTATCACCGAGCAGGTGGCCAACAACGACCCGCAGTTCCGGTCGATCCTCAAGAACGGCCCGGGCTTCGCTCAGGAGACGTCGAAGCTGCTGGAGCAGATAAAGCCCACGCTGCCAGTGTTGTTGGCGAATCTGACCACGTTCGGCCAGATCGGTGTGACGTACAACGCCTCCATCGAGCAGTTGCTGGTGCTGGTACCGCCGTTCGTCGCGCAGATCCAGACGTACGCGCCGACCAACAACCCGACCGGCCTGCCCAACGGTGACTTCTCGCTGGGCCTGGGTGATCCCGCTGCCTGTACGGTCGGGTTCCTCCCGCCGTCGTCGTGGCGCAACCCCGCCGACACATCGGTCATCGACACCCCGGACAACCTGTATTGCAAGCTGCCTCAGGACTCACCGGTGGCGGTGCGCGGCGCGCGCAACTACCCGTGCATGGAGCACCCGGGTAAGCGCGCCCCGACGGTCGAACTGTGTAACGACCCCGACGGTTTCCAGCCGTTGGCTCAGCGCCAGCACGTCCTCGGCCCGGCCCCGATCGACCCGAGCCTGGTGGCTCAGGGCATTCCGATCGACAGCCGAGCGCTACCGGATTCCAACATCTTTGGGCCGTTGCAAGGCACGCCGCTACCGCCAGGAGTGAGCGCGCCCCCGCCAGGTGCGGCGCCGGAGAATCCGCCCCCGCCGAACTTCGCGGGTACCGGCCCGGGACCGCTGTTGCCTGGGGCGCCCATCTACCAGACACCGCCCGTGAGCCCGCCGGGGCCGGTAGGCAACATCGGCCCGGCCCCGATCAACCTGCCAGGTCCTCCTCCCGATCAGGCTCCTGCTGATCAACCGCCCGCGGATGGGGCTGTGCCGCAAGCCGCGCCGAGTGCGTTCAACGGCAATGGGCACGGGCCAGGCTTGGCGGTGGCGAAGTACGACACGCGCACGGGTCAGTACATGGGCAGCGACGGCACGCTCTACCGCCAGACCAATTTCGTGAAGCCGGCAACGACCTGGCAGGACATGCTGCAGAGCTGAGAGAGGTATGTCGATGTCAATTCGTGGATTTCAGACACTGGCGGCGGCGTGTGTGGGTGTCCTCGTCGTCGGGGTGACCTCTGCCGTGCCCGCTCGGGCGTCGGATGATTGGGGTATCAACGGCACGTTCGCGGTGTCGTCCAACGGTGATTGGGCGAAAGTCAACGGACGCTACGAGAATCAGCCGTCGGAGCGCAGCACCTGGACCATTTCGACCACCTGCATCTCACCCACCGAGTGCAGCGGCACCGCGCAGAGCGACGAAGGATGGTCCGCTCCGATCTACACCACGAACAGCCTGTGGTACCTGAAGCGCACGATTCCCAACTGGCGATTCTGCGCCGACGGATCAGCGATCGAGGGCTTCCAGGAGTACAAGATCTACCCTGTCGGCGCCGACGGCCATTACGACGCCTCCTCAACCGAATACACCGGTGAGAACCGTGTCATCGGCCCGAGCGGCTCGTGCGGCCGCAACCAGTGGCCGGTCATCGAGATGCCGTTCTACATGAAGAAGTTGTAGCGCCTACTGCCAGTTCCGCAGTGAGCACAGCGCGCCTTTGGGTCCGCTATTGGTTTTCACGACAGCTCCGTTGATCGCCATGGTGCAGTTGAACCCGGCGGCCGCCAGCGGGAGTGAGCCCTGGGCCTGAACGGCAACCATGCCCCATTGGATCGGGTCGGTCAGCGTGGTTTCGAGAACCCACGGCTTACCCGGCCCGACGGTGGCGTCGGCGGTGGGGCTGAAGACGTATGGGTCGTGGCTGTAGTCAGAGAAGCTCGGCGGATCGGTGTCCCGGTAATAGATTCGGGCGTTGACCAGCTTGTCCGCGGTGACCGTGTAGCGCACGTTGAATACCTGCGGGGGAGGCGGATCGCCTGGCGGGGGATCGTCGGCCAGGGCAGGCGACGCGAGACCCGTTGCGGCGCAAAGAACAGCGAGGGCGGCGAAGATCGGTGCGGTGGGATTCATCGTCACATCCGGCTCAGGCTGAACGGGTAGGTGAAGCTGCCGCCAGGAGCGCCGTCGCAGCCGGCGTCGAACGTCGAGACCATCGACCCGGCAAGTGTCGTTGCGTCCCACGTGTAGACGTCGTGGGTGGGAATTGTTGGGCCGTAATAGATGTCGCCGCAGCGCAGCCCGAACGGATCATCGATGGTCAGGCTGTACTGGCCGTTGACCAGATATGCGTCGGCGTCGCTCTGCACGGCCTTCGCGATCGGACGCGGCAACGTGAGGACGTGAATGCAGTCCGGGATGCTGGTGTTCGTGTTCGGCAGCTTGCACGGGGTGATCGCTGACCAGACCCACGTGTGGAAGTCCCTGCGGTCGGGCATGCTCAGCTCGTAATTGCCCAAATACATCTGGGCAGCGGCGGGCGGAGCCAGAGCTACCGCAGACGCCACCAGCGCCGTGGCCATGACGAGGGACTTCAAACCGGCTTCCTCCACACTCGAGCTAACCTGCATGAGCTGCGAGATTGGCATTCTCGTGTTCGGAGAATACCGTGTTTCGGATTGCCGGGGAAAGGGTTTGGCGAGGTTCCTTCGCCGGTCAGGCGAACTCGATATCCGACATCTTGAGCTGGTCGCCTTCACGCTGCAGGCTGACCACGACGCGCCACACTCGCGGCTGTTGATCTTCCTTTGGCGCATCCGGACCGGTGCGCTGAGAGGTCGCCGCCACCAGCACAGTCGCGGTGTCCTTGTCCATCGACTCGACTGCGGACTCGTTGACGGTGACCTTGGTGACGATCTTGGCCTGTTGCAGCGCCTTGATCAGGTCATCGGAGCCGTCCTCGAAGTTCGCTTTGAACTTGCCTGTCGAGTCGTCGATGACCCGCTGGACGCTGTCCTTGGCTTGGTTGAAGTCCAACGACATCAGGTTCACCACGCCTTGGCGGGCCGCGGCGGCGAACTCAGCTGAGCGGTGTCGCTGCTGTTCGGTGTTGCGGTGTTGCCACACCATGTATCCGGTGGCGCTCAGCAAGCCGATGATCGCCAGAACAGCAACCATGGCGGCAACGGTTTTCAGCCGTGGCGCCCGCACCCGGCGCTTTTTTTCCGGCGCGACATCCGGTGTGGGCTCAAGCTCTTCGACCGCGTCCGACTCCTCGGCAGTCTCGGCTACCGAGACTGCGGGTTCGTCGGCTTCCGGTTTCGCGGCGGCCACTGTTTCCGCGGGTGCCGGTGTTTCGTCGCGAGCGGCTTCTAGCTTGCGCCGCAACTCGTTTGCGCGCGCGCGGGCCGCCTCTGCGCGGACTTCGGCCGCAGCTGCCGCGGCCTCCGCAGCCTCGGCGGATACCGCGTCGTCGGCGTCGGGCGCCTCGGATTCATTTTTACCCGCCGGCATGGGACCTCCTCGTCCATCGCGGTCGCATGGCGACGCGCGACGTTAGCACTGGCGCCCAGCATTCCACAGAGGCAATCCAGAGCTTTTCGGGGCTGCTCGGAGGGGATTGTTTTCCAGTTTCTTGTCTGAGCTGGAGAATTCAGTTACCGAGTGTGCGACAGTATTCGGGTGCGATTGACGGTGCCAGTTCTTGCTGCATTACTGACGGCCGGGCTGTTGATGCCGGCCTCGGCTTCCGCGGATCCCGCGACGACGCCGATAAACGCCAATGAGTGCAATGACGCGTTCTGCACGCCGGGTATCACCCCCGGTGTCGAACTCGGTGCCCCATGCGACAACACGACCTATTACGTGTTCGGTGTCGACACCCGCAACAACTGGGGGCGGCTGATCTTCTGCGGGTCGCCGCGGCGGTTGGACCCGCGCTACTTCCGGTCGCCGCCGATGGTCGGCATCAAGAATCTCAACGACGACTGCGGTGGTTACGAGAACTCCGTCGCGCAGGCGCCTGACGGTATGTTCCTGTCCTGTGTGGCATCCGGCGGACGTACCCGGTGGGTACAGGGCGACGCCTAGCCCTAACCCGTCGCACGCGCAGACGAAAACGCCCCCAGCACGCTGAGCGTGTGGGGGCGTTTTGCGTGGGTCTAGTTCCGTCCGGTGAACCGGACGTGGATGTCGGCGAGCCCGCGCAGGATGTACGTCGGCTCGTAGTTGAAGCGGCGCTGCCCGGCCGGGCCGTGGAACTCCTCGTCGATGGTGATCTCGCCCATCCGGTCCAGCATGCGCTCGAGAGACACCCGACCCTCCACGCGCGCCAGCGGCGCACCGGGGCAGGAGTGAGCGCCGCGGCCGAACGCGATGTGCTCGCGGACATTGGGGCGGCGGACCTGGAACTCGTGGGGATCGGTGAAGCGGCGCGGATCGCGGTTGGCCGCGCCGGGCAGCACCATGACGACGGTGCCGGCCTTGATATCCATGTTGCCGACCTTCGATGTCCGGCGCGCCAGCCGCGAGTCGCTCTTCACCGGGCTCTCCAGACGCAGTGACTCCTCGACGAAGGTCGGGATAAGGCTGCGGTCCGCACGCAGGGCCTGCTGGAGGTCAGGCCGATCGACCAGCGCCTTGATGGCCGCGGACAGCAGCTTGGCGGTGGTCTCCTGGCCGGCGGCGAACAGGAACGTCGCAGTGCGCGCGACGTCGATGATCTCCGGCGTCGAGCCGTCGGGGTACTTTGCGGTCGCCAGATCGGTGAGCACGTCTCCGCGGGGATTGCTGCGACGGTCTTCGAGATAACCGCAGAACTTCTCGTCGAGGAACTCCAGCGGGTTGATGCCGATTGTCGCTTGATCCAGTGAGCCGACTCGTGCTTCCGGCCTATCAGCACCGAGCACTGTGCGGAACTCCTTGTGATCCTCTTCGGGGACGCCGAGGAGATCGGCAATCACCAACAGCGAGAACGGCTTTGCATATTCGGCCAGGAACTCGCTGTGCCCGAGGGAGATGAACTCGTCGAGCTGGCGGTCGGCGAGCCGCCACATGAAGTCCTCGTTCTCCTTGAGCCGCTTGGGAGTCAGCAACCGGCTCAGCAGTGAGCGGGCCTTGGTGTGATCCGGCGGATCCATCGTCACCATGTGCTCGTTCATCGGAAAGTACGTCCGATGCGCATCGATCTGTGCGTTCAGGTCGTCGCCCTCGGGGGTGAAGGGCAGGGGAGGGAAGGGGCCGCCGAGTGCCACGATGTTCGAGAACGCCTCGGGGTTTTTGTAGACCTCGAGAGCCTCCTCGTACCCGGTGACCGCGACGAAGCCGTGCGGCTCTAGCCGCAACACCGGGCTCTGCTCCCGCAAATAGTCGTAGTACGGGTAGGGGTCGGATACCAACGACTGATCGGTGAGGAAGTCAACGGTGGCGAAGTCGGTCATTATCGGGTTCTTCCTCCAAAGCGGGCTGATTGCTGTGCACCTGCTTAGCATGGCGTAAAGTGCGTGGTCAAGGCTGGATCCCATCGGCCCACGTACGATCGGCGTGTTTGATCGGCGGTCAAGGAAAGAACAGGGGTGGGAGATGGCCTCGGCGCGGCGGATCGGTGCGCCCGACGCGAAAAATCGCATGGTGCTGCTCGATGCCGCTGAACAGCTCCTGATCGACGAGGGCTATGCGGCGGTGACCTCCCGTCGTGTCGCCGAGAAGGCCGGCCTCAAACCTCAGCTGGTCCACTATTACTTCCGCACGATGGACGATCTGTTCCTGGAGGTCTTCCGCCGCTACGCCGACCAGGGCATGGCGGCCCACCGGCAAGCGCTGGCGTCGCCCCAGCCGTTGTGGGCGCTGTGGCGGTTCGGCATCAACCCCGCCGCCAGCCGCCTCACGATGGAGATGGCCGCGCTCGCCAATCACCGCAAGGCCCTGCGAGCCGAGATGTCCCGCTATGCCGAGCGCTTCCGCGAGGATCAGCGTCAGGTGTTTGTCACCGTGCTGGAGCGCAAAGGCGTGCTGCCAGCCGAGGTGCCGCCGGTTGTGTGGTCGATCTTGCTGACCGGCCTGTCGACGGTGGTGATGCTCGGCGAGGCGATCGGCGTCACCGCGGGCCACGCCGAAACCATGGAACTCGTCGAGAATTTCCTCACGGTGATGGAGGGTCCGCCGCAGTTGGCCGACGACTCAGCTCACCAATTGCGCAGCGAGCAGAGTGCGCCCTTGGGGCCGGAGTTCTCCGCGACCACCACTCCGTCTACCGCGAGCACGCAGTGAAAATTCGGCGGGGTCTTTGACAGACCGCTGGTAGCGGCCACCATCGCCCACTCGTCGGGGTTGGCGAGCTGGACGTTGAGGATCCACTTCTGCGTGGGCCCGACGTCGGCCTCGACCTTGGGGCTGAACACGTACGGGTCGTGGCTGTAGTCCGACCAATTCGCCGGCTCGGTATCCCGGTAATAGATATCGGCCGCGCGGAACGGTTGCTCGGCGAACACGCTGTAGGTGACCTGGTGCATCACACCGTCGTCGGCACCGGCCGGAGCGGTCGAACCCGCTACGCACACGGCGGCCAGCGCCATCGCCGACCCCAACTGGACGAACCTCATGGCTCAGTTTGGCATGCAGAAGTCGTTGCGGGCGCCGTTTGTCCCACCACGCGACCGGTTCATTGACACCTGACGTGAGAACATTATTCTCACTTCTGGCGAAGCCGCATTCCAATGAAGGGGCTGAACATCAAAGACGCTCTCATCCTCGACGCCGTACGCACCCCCCGTGGACGGGGCCGCGCCGACGGCGCCTTGCATGGAGTGCATCCCCAGGACCTGTTGGCCCAGTGCCTGAGTGCGGTCGCCGATCGCCTCGGTTTCGACCCCGCCGACGTCGACGATGTCATTGCCGGCAACGGGATCATGGCCGGCGAGCATGGCGACGACATCGCCCGACTGTCGCTGCTGCTGGCCGGTTGGCCGCAAACGGTCCCCGGCATGACGCTGAACCGCTTCTGCGGGTCCGGTCAGCAGGCCGTGACCGTGGCAGCCGCCGGAATAGCCAGCGGCCAGCAGGAGCTGGTGGTGGCCGGCGGGGTGGAGTCGATGTCACGCTGGGACGTCACCGTGGGTGCACCGACGATCGATGGCGGCAACCCAGCCTTTCGGGCGCTCTACCCCACCGTGCCACAGGGTATTTCGGCCGACCTGATCGCGTCGCTGGAAGGCTTCAGCCGGTCTGATGTCGACGCGTACGCGGTGTCGAGCCAGGACCGTGCGGCCGCGGCGATCGCGGCGGGCCATTTCGACCGCTCAATCATCGCGGTACGCGGTGGCGACGGCAAGATTGTCGCCGATCGGGACGAACACCCCCGCGCGGGAACGACTTTGGACAGGCTCGCCGGGCTGCCGCCCGCGTTCGAGCGTGCCGGTGCGGCGCGCCTGGAGGGGGAGAGCCTCAGCTTCGACGAGATCTGCTTGAGCCGTTACCCCGCCGTCGAGCGTATCGACCACGTTCATCACGCCGGCAACTCCTCCGGCGTGGTCGACGGCGCGGCGGTCGTGGTGGTGGCTTCTGCTGAGTGGGCGGAGGCCAACGGTGCGGTGCCGCGTGCGCGGGTCCGCGCGGCCGCGGCGATCGGCAGCGAGCCAGTCATCATGCTCACCGCTCCGGGCCCAGCGGCGCAGCGCTGTCTTGCCAAGGCCGGTATGGCCGTGGGGGATATCGACTTGTGGGAGGTCAACGAGGCCTTCGCGGCGGTCCCGCTGAAGACGATTCGCGATCTCGACCTGGATCCGGCCCGGGTCAATGTCAACGGCGGGGCGATCGCCTTGGGCCATCCGATCGGAGCGACCGGTGCCATCCTGATCGGCACGGTGCTCGACGAGTTGGAGCGGCGCGACCTGAGCACCGGCTTGGTCACCATGTGTACCGGGGGCGGTATGGGTACCGCGACGATCATCGAGCGAGTGTGATGGTGTCGGCAACCGAGACGCTGGAGTTCGACGCACCAGCAGAGGGCGTGCTGCTGATCCGGTTGAATCGCCCGAAGCGGCTCAACGCGATCAACGAGGTGATGCGCGACGAACTCGCGAGCACGTTCAAGTCGGTGGCGCAGGATGCCTCGGTGCGTGTGGTGGTGCTCACCGGGGCGGGCCGAGGGTTCTGTTCCGGTATCGACATCCGCGATTTCGGCCCCGGCATGCTCGAAGCCAGTGCCCCGGCGATCGACCGGTTGCGCTTCCAGGAGGCGATGGCCGGTCTGGTGCGCGCGCTGGCCGACCTGCCGCAGGCGGTCGTCGCGGCGGTCAACGGACCGTGTGTCGGCGCCGGCCTGGCGCTGAGCCTGACCGCCGATATCCGGATCGGCTCCACCTCAGCCACCTTCGGCAACGCGGCCATTCTGCTCGGCCTTTCCGGTGCCGAGATGGGGATGAGCTATCACCTGCCCCGGATCGTCGGCGCCGGGGTGGCCGCCGACTGGATGCTCACCGGCCGCACCGTGACCGCGGAGGAAGCCGACCGGCGTGGCCTCCTGAGCCAGCTGGTCGGGCCCGGCGAACTTCTCGCGCGATCGATCGAAATCGCCAGTGGGATAGCAGAATTGGCGCCGCTGGGCGTTCAGCTGACAAAACGGGCGTTACAGGTCAACATCGCCGCCCCGGGTCTGGGCCCGGCATTGGAGTTGGAGAACCGCAACCAGGTTCTGAGCCACGCGACCGATGAAGCGGCCGCCCGACGATCCACCCGGCCATAGCTTCGAAGGGACGACACGTATGTCTTGGGATTTCTCCACCGACCCGGAGTGGGCCGATCAGCTCAAGTGGGTGGACGACTTCGTGCGCTCGGAGTGTGAGCCCATCGACCTGATCGTCAAGGAGTCGCACGACCTCAATGACCCGGTGCGGCAGGCGTTGATTCCGCCGCTGCAGGAGATTGTCAAAGAGCGCGGGCTGTGGGCCACCCACCTCGGACCGCACCTGGGTGGCCCCGGCTTCGGCCAGGTCAAACTGGCGCTGCTCAACGAGATCCTCGGACGGTCGGAATGTGCACCGATCGTCTTCGGTTCGCAGGCACCGGATTCGGGCAACAGCGAGATCCTCGCGCACTACGGCACTCCGCAACTCAAGGAGCGCTACCTGGAGCCGCTCCTGGACAACCGCATCATCTCGTGTTTTTCGATGACCGAGCCGCAGGGCGGCGCCGACCCCAAGGTATTCACCACCACCGCGGCCCCTGACGGGGATCATCACTGGATCATCAACGGGGAGAAGTGGTTCTCCTCGTTTGCGTCGATGGCGTCGTTCCTCATCGTGATGGCGGTGACCGATCCCGATGCCCCGCCGTACAACCGGCATTCGATGTTCGTGGTACCCGGCGAGACACCCGGCATCAATGTTCTGCGCGACGTCGGCCTTGGCTACCAGCCGATCGGCGGTGGCCGGGAAGGGTACGTGCGGTATGAAAACGTCCGCGTGCCTGCCGATCACATGCTCGGCCCGCGTGGCGGCGCATTCGTGGTCGCACAAACCCGGCTGGGCGGCGGCCGGATCCATCACGCGATGCGGACCGTCGGACTGGTCCGGCGAATCTACGACATGATGTGTGAGCGTGCGGTCTCGCGCTACACCCAGGGTGAGTCGTTGAGCCGCAAGCAGTTGGTGCAGGAGATGATCGCCGACTCGTGGATGGAGATCGAGGCCTTCCGCCTGCTGACTCTGCAGACCGCGTGGAAGATCGACCAGCACAACGACTACAAGGCGGTGCGGGCCGATATCTCAGCGGTCAAGGCGATGATGCAGAAGGTGCTCCACGATGTGTCGGCTCGTGCGCTGCAGATCCACGGGTCGCTGGGCGTGACGCATGAAATGCCGTTCGTGCAGCATCTGGTCGAATCCTTCGTGCTCGGCCTTGCCGACGGGCCCACCGAGGTGCATAAGGTTACGCTCGCGCGCCTGCTACTCGGCGATCGGGAGCCAGCGCCGGATCTGTTTCCCTCCGAACACCTTCTACGTCTGCGGCAGGCTGCCGAGGAGAAGTTCGCCGACCGGCTCGCCGGCATTCCGCGAGGCTAGCCGAGATACTGCCTGGCTTTGGCGAGTAGTGCCGGCAGCCTCGTGGCCATCGCCTCCAAGGCGGGGTCGGGTGTCGCGCGGCGCCTGTTGTGCTTGACGATCAGCGACCAGGTCGCCGTGGATTTGAAGCTGGCCAGCGCCTGGAACCAGTCCAGATCTGATACCTCGCGCGTCAAGGCCTTCCGATAATCGGCGATCAGCTCTTCCACCGGCGGTGTGGACCCGCGGTAGGGCGTGATTCGCTGGTAGGTGTCCGGATCGGAGTTGATCAGGAACCAGCCCACGTCGACCCGCGGGTCACCGACCGACCAGATCTCCCAGTCGATCACGGCGGTGATACCCCGTTCGTCGGCCAGCAGATTGCCCAACCGGAAGTCGCCGTGCACGATCGCCGGCCCGACCGGAGGGGGCGCTGTCGCGTGCAGGGCATCGGCGGCTTGTTGCCAGCCCGGTGCGAGCTCCGGGTCGACGGTACTCAAGGCGCGGCACCACTTGTCGACCTCGTCGGCCGGGGCGATGACGGGTTCGTCGTGGAGGCGGAGTTCCGCGGGGGAGAGCTGATGCAGTGCGGCCAGGGCTCTGGCGGCGTGCCGGAACCGTTCGGCGACCACCCTCGCCGGTCCGGCGTCGTCGGCGTCGAATAGTGGCTCGACCGCCGTCCCGTCCGAGAACGACATCGCGAACAGCGGTGGTATCTCTGGTGGTTCGCCGGTCTCATCGAAGATGACCTCCGGCACCGGGACTGCGGTGGCCGACAGCGCGCGCATGATCCTGGCCTGTCGAAGGACGTCGCGGTGGGCGACGGGCGGCAGACCGGGCGGTGCGACTTTCACCACCGCCCGGCGCCCCGCGAGGTCTCCGCTGAACGTCAGGCTGGATGCCCCGCCGGCCAGCGGCCGCAGCGCCGAAATGCCGCGTGGCGCAAGCCGGTGCTGCAGTTCGTCGAGGAGTTCGGTGGTCAGTGCAACGCGCCGATCTCGCGGAGGAAGGACTGGGTGTGTGCGATGCGCCCGGTCATGGTCGCCGGGTCTCCGGTACACAACTCCAGAGCGGTCCGGGTGATCAGCTCGATGTCCTCGGTATCGGTCTTGGCCAAGTCCAGGGTGCCGGCACCGGGGGTGGCCACCGGGTTGGTCGGCGCGGCGGCGTTGACCGCGATGCCGTCGTCATACAGTTCGGCGGCAAGGCTTTTCGTCATCCGATTCAGGGCGGCCTTGACTGTGCCGTAGATCCCGAACCCGGCGCTTCGGTCGAACTCGGAGAACGGCGGACCGGGGGGCAGGTCACCACCGACCGAGGTGACGTTGAGGACCCACCCGCGTCCGCGCTCGCGCATGGCGGGGATTGCCAGCTGAGTCAGATGCAGCGGCGCCACCACGTGCATTTCCACCATCAGGCGCAAACGCCGTTCCGGGAAGCCGTCGAGCGGACGCAGGAACGTCACCGCGGCGTTGTTGACGACGATATCCGGGGACCCGACCCGTGCCACCGCTTCGGCGAACAGCCGCTCGCGGTCTTCGGTGCTCGACAGATCAGCTGCGATGGCGACTGCGCTTCCCCCGGCCTGCTCGATCTCGGCTTGGGTCTGCACCAGCGACCCGTCGTACTTCGGGTCGGGCTCGGCCGTGCGGGCGGTCAGCACCACCGTCGCGCCTTCGCCGGCCAGTCGCTGTGCGATCGCCTTACCCAAGCCCCGGCTGCTGCCGGTCACCAACGCGACCTTGCCCGCGCACCGTCCTGTCACGTCGGCTCCTTCCGCCACAATTCGAGAACCGGTTCTCCTAAAGCGAGAATCACGTTACCCTGCGATCGGCGCGACGGAGACGAGAGGGCGAAATATGGTCGAGTGGCACCTGTACATCCCGCAAAGCCGAATGGGCATCGACGATTTGGTGTTGCGGGCCCGCGCAGCCGAGGCGAGCGCCTTCGACGGGGTGGCCTTCCTCGACCATCTCGAGACACCGATGGCCCCCGCCAGTCCGATCTGGGAAGCGATGACGACCGCGACGTGGGTGGCCGCCCGAACCGAGCGGCTCCGGATCGGACACCTCGTGCTCTGCGACCCATTCCGCGCGCCGGCGGTGCTGGCCAAACAGGCTGTCACACTCGCCGAGGCGTCCGGAGGGCGATTCGACCTCGGCCTGGGGTCCGGATCCATGCCCGACGAGCTCGCGAAATTCGGATTCGGCACGGCGACCGGGAAAGAGCGGGTGGCCGCCCTGGAACAGACGCTGATCGCTCTGCGGAACTACTGGGACGGCGACGCTGCGCAGCAACCCCAACCGAGCCAACGTATTCCGGTGTTGCTGGGTGGCCGCGGACCCCGGATGCTGGAGCTCGTCCGTGACCACGCCGACTGGTGGAACCTGCCGGCCACCTATGTCGATGACCTGCCGACGCTACTGCCCGCCATCGGTAAATGCGCGCGCTTCGGTGCAGCAGATGGTCGGTTTCATCGGCAGGGATGCCGACGCCGAGGCGGTGACCGACAAGAGTCGCCGTCGCTGGGGTCATCTCGGTCCGGGCCTGGTCTGTGGACGCGCTGACGAACTCATCGGCTACTTCAGCCGGCTACATGACCAAGGGGCGCAGCGGTTCTACGTGTGGTTCGCCGATTTCGCGGCGCCGGAATCGATCTCCGAATTCGGCGAGTCGGTGATCCGGGAGTTCCCGAACTGACTGCTCAGCTGCGCCCGGCCAGGATTTCAGGGCCGTACTTGCCGGCGATGAAGGTCCACGGGTCGGCGTAGCGTCCACGGCCTTCCTGCCGCCGCTGTGCGGCCAACGCCAATCGCATCACCGGCCTGATGAGTGGACCCGCCAGCCCGAGCGCGGTCCGCAGGGCACCGCTCTGCGACCCGGCCACCCACGCCACGGTCTCCGGCCAGCTGTGCTCTTGAAAGTCCAGCAGCGCTTGGGATTCCGTCGTGTCGTACCAACCGGTGAAACTCCAGCCCCGATCGTCCTCGGGGTCGCCGGGCAGGCTGGCTCCGGCGCCCAGCCGGCCCAGTCCCATGGCCTCCATCATGTCGTCTTCCACGTCGCGGTGCGTATGCAGGTGGGTTTCATCCCCGCCGATCAGCAGCACCTTGCCGGCGACGGCCTTGGCGCGCTCGACACCGTTGGCGAAGGCCAGTCCGACATCGCGGGCATCGACGGTGTGCAGCCGGTTGTCACCGGGAGTCGCCCGCATCAGGACCAGATAGTCGCCGTTCATGGTGCCCGCGGCATCGGGGGAGATGATGCCGGCCAGCCGCAGCATCGCGTAGGGGAGTCCGCTGTCGGTGATCACCTTTTCGGCAAGCACCTTGTCCTCGCCGTACTGGTCGATCGGGTTTACCGGCGTCTGCGGCGTGATCAGCTCGGGGTAGCGGTAGGGGTTACGCGATCCGTATACCGACGCGCTGGACGCCAGCAGAATGATGGGCGGCTCGGGCAGCTCTACCGCGGCTTTCACCAACGTCGCGGTACCGCCGACATTGACCCGGCGGGCAAGCTTCGGGTTACGGTACGACGACGGCGAGAAGATCGCCGCCAGATGCACGATCGCGGTGGGCGGATGCTCGTTCACCAGCCGGCCCACCGCCGCGTCGTCGAGCAGGTCGACATAGACCGGTAGCAGTGTTCCGGGGTGCCCGGCGCCCGCCAGTCGCGCCGCGACGGCTTCTGTTGCCGGGGTCTGCAGATCGGTTGCGACGACCGTGTGCCCGCGCTGCAGCAGGATCTCCGCGCAGCGCGAACCGACCTGACCGAACGCTCCAGTGACCAAAACTGTCTGCTGCGACATCAAACCACGCCTCGCTTTCGTGCCAGCCGCGCCGCGGAGTCCCGCAGTCGCGGTGAAATCCGCAGGGAGAAAAAGGGATTGAAAATATCTTCCCGCAGGCGGGTCAGTGTGGACGTCTTGATTCGCCAGTGACCGTCGGTCTTCTCGTAGGTCTCGTGGTAGTGGCCGTATCCCGCAAGATTGATCCCCGGGGCCAGCCGCACAATGTCGTTGAGCGCCCAGACACCCGTCGCCGTGGACGGCGAGGTCAGCTCGATCTCCGGGGCGTGGACCTGATGGACGGTGGGTTGAGACGGCTTGCCCAGCGTTGAGCGCAGGAACGCGATGAACTCGTCGGCGCCGCTGATGAGTACACCGCCGGACGGGGTGGTGTCACTGACGAAGTCGTCGGTGAAGATCTCGCGCCAACCCGCCCAGTCCTTGGTGTCCAGCAGGCGGCAGTATCGCGCCTTGAGTTTCTTGATCTCCTCGACGTCGGCCCACGCGACCTGTTCGGTCATCTCGGCTCCCTCCATCTACGTGCTCGGCACAGGCTAGCGAACGGCCTTCTTTGGGACACTGAGCAACCCGATTAAACTCTGGCGAATGGCAAAGAGACTGTCTCCGGCGGTCGAACGACGGGGCGGTCGGCCCACGCAGGCCGAAGCTGCGGCCCTTCACCAACGGCTGCGAGAAGCGGCGGTCAAGACGTTTCTGGAAAACGGCTACGACGCGACGACGATGGTCGCGATCGCGGATGCGGCCGGGATCACCAAACCCACGTTGTATGCGCGCTACCCGGACAAGCGCGCGGTCTTCCTCGACGTCATCCCGTGGGCGTTCAGCCGGGCCGTCCAGGTCGACGTCCCCAGCGCGACCGACGATGAGGACCTGCGCACCTCTCTGGTGGCGATCGGCCAGGGCGCGCTACGGCAGGCGCTGAACCCCGACATCGTGCAGTTGCACAAGATCGCGCGCAACGAAGCGCACCGCTTCCCCGAATTCGGTCTGTCCGCTGAGTCGCTCGGCTGGGCAAGTCGCCAGCAGCAGGTGATGGATCTCCTTGCGGGCCATGCCGAGGCCGGCACCATCGAGATCGACGACATCGAGCTGGCCGCCGAGCATTTCCTTGCCCTGGTCGAGGTCCTGCCCGCCCGGCTGGCCGATTTCGGCCTCTACCGCAGCCGCAAAGAAGAACAGCGCCGTCTGATGCACGCGGTGGATCTCTTCCTGCGTGGAGTGCTGGCCCGCTAGTTCCGCAAAACTATACGCTCGGGTATAGTTAAAGCGTGGCAATGACGCTGTCGGTCGTCGACATCAATCCGAATATCGCCTCCGAGGTCCGTGCGACCAAGGCCGAGCTGCTCAGCGGCGTCCACACCGAGGCGCTGCGCGACCTGCTGGAACGGCGTGGAGTGCTGGTGTTCCCGCAGATCGGGTTCAGCGACGACGAACAGGTCGAATTCACCCGGACGCTCGGCACATTCGCCCCCGAACGCACCGGTGAGCAGGTCTACTCGGTCACGCTGGACACCACCATCAACGAGCTGGCCGACTACCTGAAGGGATCGCTGTACTGGCACATCGACGGGACCATGAACGAGGTGCCCATCCGCGCTTCGTTGTTGTCCAGCAAGGTCGTCTGCCAGGATGGCTCGGGCGACACTGAATTCGCCAATACCTACGCGGCGTACGACGCGCTCGACGATGCTGACAAGCATGCGCTCGAATCGCTACGGGTGATGCACTCGGCGTGGAACACGCTCTTCTACTACGAGCCCGAACCCAGCTTCACGACGCTGCGGACGATGATGGCGATCGGCGACCGTGAGTTGCCGCTGGTGTGGAACCACCGCTCCGGACGTAAGTCGCTGGTACTGGGATGCACCGCCCGCCACGTGGTGGACCTGGACTTCAGAAAGAGCATCGAACTCCTTGTCCGCTTGCGGGATTGGGCCACTCGTCCTGAGTTCGTCTACCGCCACCACTGGTCGGTCGGCGACTTGGTCATCTGGGACAACACCGGCACCATGCACCGTGCGACTCCCTACGATCCCGCGTCCGGCAGGCTGCTGCACCGCACGAAACTGGAAGGCGAGGAACCCTTTGACTGAGGGTTCGGGCGTCTCGCCCGCCGCGTTCCTGCGCACGACGCTGCCGCTGGATCTGTCCGTTCTCAGCGACCTCGACAGCGGCCGATACCATTCGGTCTGGCTGCCCGACCACATGGTCAGTTTTTGGCCGGATGCGCTGTGGACCCCGGAATTCACCGATCTGGCCACCGTTTCGCCGTCGCCGCACCGTCATCTCGACGGGATGGCGGTCGCCGCCGCGGCGGCCGTCCTCACCACGAACGTGCCCTTGGCGACCAGCGTCGTGGACACCGTTCGGCGGCACCCCGCCCTGCTCGCGCAGAGCGCCCTGACCATCGACCATCTGTCGCGTGGGCGATTCATCCTCGGACTCGGCAGTGGCGAGACCGAAAACGTCGTGCCGTACGGTTTCGATTTCACCAGGCCTGTCAGCCGCTTCGAGGAAGCGCTGAAAGTCATTCGGCTGCTGTGGGATAGACCCGGACCCGTCGACTTCGACGGCCAGTTCTACCAGCTCAACCACGCCCGGCTGGATACCGAACCCTACGAGGGGCGGTTCCCGCAGATCTGGATCGGCGCCAGCGGGCCGCGAATGCTCGAGATCGTCGGACGCTATGCCGACGGCTGGTGGCCTGCCGGCGCGTGGACTCCTGAGCACTATGCGCAGATGCTCGGTGCTGTGCGCCAATCGGCTGAACGTGCCGGGCGCGACCCCATGGCGATCACCCCGTGTTTCGTGCAAGTGTGCCTGATCGGCGAGGACGACACCGCGATCGAGCAGATCGTCCGCGCGCCGCTGGTGGCGAGCTTTCTGTTGCAGGTGTCGGCACAGGTGTTGCGCGGCTGCGGTTTCGAGCATCCGATGGGCGAGGACTGGGGTGGTTTCCACGACATCGACCCGGCGACCATGACACGGGAGCGCATCCTCGATTTCCTCGGCCGCGTCGATCCCGAGGCGATTCTGGCGGTCGTGCCGCACGGTACGCCCGAACAGGTTGCGCGGATCATCAAGTCGTATGTCGATGCCGGGCTTCGGGTTCCGAAGATCCTGGACTACAGCACCATGGCCGGTCTGGAATTCAGTGCGGCATCGGCGGCCAACGTGCGAAGGACGGAAGACGAATTGTTGGCACTGTGTGGAGGACAGTCATGAACCTGGATGCCGCCGGCATGTTGGCCCGCGCCCAAGCCGAGACCGGATACGAAGACTTCGGCGACCCGACCTTGCCGGAGCGATTCGCCTTGGCCGTCGACCACCTCAACGGTATCGGCCTGGACGCCAACGGGACTGCCGAGGCCGACCGGGTCTGCCACTGGCTGCTGACATCGCGGCTGGAGATGTTCGCCGACCGGACCCGATTTCCGATCGCCGACGAGGTGATCGAACGGCCGATGTTCGTCACCGGCGAGCCGCGGTCGGGTACCACGCTCATGCACGCACTGATGTCGGTGGATCCGCATGGTCGAGCGCTGCGATTCTGGGAGGTGATGTACCCGTCGCCGCCGCCCGGACTGGCCGGCCCCGACGATCCGCGCCGGGCAAGAGCCGACGCCGATTGGCGCGAGATCAATGCCAAGATGCCGAAATGGCTGCACAGCCATCCCTACAACGACATGCTTGGGGACGGCCTGCCCGAAGATGAACGCACCTGGGCCTTCGACTTTCGGGTGATGACCCCGACCGCGTGGTGGCGAGTGCCGATGCAGACACTGGTCGGCGGACTGCCGACGGATCCGGCCGCGCAATACCGCATCCACAAAGCGATGCTGCAGCAGTTCCAGTACAACCGGCCGCGCAAGTACTGGGTACTGAAGGGATTCCACGGCTTTCGGCTCGAGGAGTTCTTCGACACCTATCCCGATGCCACCCTGCTCTGGTTACATCGCGACCCTGTGCAGGTCGCGGCCTCCCGCACGATGATGATGGCCGATATCCTCGACGGCATCGTCGGGCCGGTCGACCTGAAAGTCGAGGCGAAGAACCACCTCGAGATGACCAGGGCCAGCATCGCCAACACGATGAGCTCACCGATGGTCGACGATCCGCGGATCCTGCACATCCCCTACGCAGATTTCATCGCCGACCCGGTCGCGACGGTGCGAGGCTACTACGGCTTCTGCGGACGAACGCTCACCGCGGACGCCGAAGCCGCCATGCGGGACTACCTGGCCGCTAACCGCGGCGATCGCTACGGCAAGTTCCACTACTCCACCACGCTGCTGACCGATATCGGCGAGAACCTCGAAGATCTGCACGCCGAGTTCGCCCCGTTCCGGCAGCGGTTTTGCGTCCCCATCGAAAAGCGGGATTGAGCTGTCGATGCATGAGTTGCTGTCGGTTCACGACGTCACCTTCCTGGGGGCGAGTCCCGCTGAACTACAGCGCAATTGGACCGAGCTCGGGGTGCACCGACTCAGCGTCATCGACACGCAACTGCTCGAACCCGAGTTTCGGCAGATTCTCGACGCGGGCGACTATCGAATCCAGGCGGTCTATCACCTGTTCGGGTCCGGCCGGGTGCCCACCGACAAGGGGTCAGTCGAGGCAGCCCGCGCCGCGCTCTGCCGATTGATCGAGTGTGCAGCTTCCGTCGGGGCCAGCTGTATCTACCTGCTGACCGGTGGCCGCGGCGAGCTGACCTGGGAGCCGGCGGCCGAAAGGTTTTGCACCGCGATAGCGCCGTGTGTGCTGCAGGCGCAGCAGGCCGGTGTGAGCCTGGCTGTCGAAAATGCCTCCAGCCTCTACGCCGACATTCACCTGGCGCACAGCCTGCGCGACACCATCACGCTGGCCGAGTCGGCCGGGCTCGACATCTGCATCGATCTGTTCCACTGCTGGGCCGAGGCCGACCTTGCGGGCCTGCTGCGGTCGGCGCTCCCGCGAACACGGCTGATCCAGGTGAGTGACTATGTCCTGTCCGATCGCGCGCTGCCTGCCCGGGCGGTACCAGGTGACGGAGCGATCCCGATCGAGTCCTTCGTGGCCCAGGCGCTCGCCGGCGGCTACCGGTTCGGGTTCGACCTGGAGCTGATCGGGCCACGTATCGACGCGGAGGGCAGACTGGCGGCCGCCCGGCGGGCGGGTGAGGTCATGGGCACGATGCTCGATCGGCTCGGCGGCGCGGATGTGGAGGTCCAATGACGTTCGGTGACGGCGCGGACGACGCGGCACTCGACCGTGCGTGGGGCGAGTTCTGTGACCGGCTGAAGGCGGCGGGCACGCACGCGTTCAAGGACTTCAATGCGACCTCCGGCGCGCAGCGCGCTGACGCATTCCGTTTCCTCACACAAAATCTCGGGCAGGCCTTCGATCTGGCGCTCGAGACCCGGGATCCGCGGTATCCGAGCATCCACGCGTTCTGCAACCCGACCCGCAAACTGGGCGGCGACTGCGCGGATTTCACTTACCAGCAGGCCTGGATCGACGGCCAGTCGACCTACCGCATTTCTGGAACACGAGGGACTGCAAGGTTTTTCAATATCACGGTGCAGGGCGCACGACCGGTGGGCCCGCACGTCCTGCATGAGCCGTTCGGCGACGTCCCGGAGGCCAATGTTTTCGGCCACCAACTGCACGTCGAGCCTGATGGCACGTTCGAGCTGTACATCGGCGGACCCGAGCGGGGGCCGAACTGGCTGCCAACCACGGTCGCGTCGCGGAAACTGTTCATTCGCCAGGGTTTCGACCACTGGGACGAGCGGCCCGGGCAGCTGCGCATCGAACGAGTCGACATGACCGGGCCCAAGCCGCTGCCAACGGCCGCCACCATGATCGACGCTTTTTCCTGGGCAGGCGATTTCGTCACCGGCCTGATGACCAGCTGGCCCGAATTCCCGTTCACCTACGGTGGTGTCGACAACGAGCACCCGAATCGCTTTCCGGCTGTCGACGCCACCGAGGCGGATAACAAGCGCGGCCGTGCCGCGGCAAACATGTACTGGGAGTTGGGTCCTGACGACGCTTTGATCGTCGAGTTCGACGCCCACGAGGGCTTGTGGATGCTGTCCAATATGGGTGTGTTCTTCGCCAGCATGGACTTCCTCTACCGTCCCGTCAGCTACACGCCGAGCCGGGTGTCGACCGACGGTGACGGCAAGGTTCGGCTGGTCCTCGCCCACGACGACCCGGGCGTGCACAACTGGCTGGACACCCAGGGATTCGAACGCGGCAATCTCACCTACCGCCACATGCTCCAGGGACAGCCCGCAATTCTGACCACCCGACTCGTCCGGCGCGCCGACCTCGACGGCGTGCTACCGCCCGATACCAAGCGGGTCACCGCATCCGAGCGAACCGCCCAGATGTGGGAGCGTTTCAACGGCGTGCGCGGCAGGTTCCCGCTATGAGGTCACTTTGCGCGGTTCATCACCCGGTCGGCGGCGGCCCAGTGCTCGTCGGACACCCAGAGCTGGGCAAACGCGTCGATGGCCTCGACGGGCGGCACACCGGCGATCACCCGCTTGATGCTGCTTGCCGGACGGTTGGTCAAAGACTGTGCCAGCGAACGCCATTCGTCGTCGAACGAGGCACGGGGGACAACCACATCGATCAGCCCCCAGCGTTCAGCCTCGCCGGACGTGAGGATCTTTCCCGATCCGGCGAGCAGCAGCGCCTTGCTCTTGCCTACCAGCGCGGCCAGTCGTTCGGCGCCGCCCCATGCCGGCATGATCTCCAGCGACACCTGATTGAAGCCGATCTTCACGTCGTCGGCGGCCACCCGGATATCGGCGGCGACGGCGACTTCAGCTCCGCCGCCCAGCGCGTGCCCGTTGAGCGCGGCGATGACGGGGGCCGGGAAGCCGGCGATCCGGTCGCAGATCGCACGCATCCGCGCCGCCATCCCGGCGGCCTCCTCGGTGGTGCGCAGCGCGCTGAGTTCCTTGAGGTCGCCGCCGGACACGAACGCCCGGTCACCGCCGCCGCGGATGACCAAGGCCTGCGCGCCGGCCGCGGCGTCGAGCGCCTCTTCCAGTTCGCCCATGGTCGACAGCGCAATGGCGTTGCGGGCGTGCGGCCGGTCGATCGTGAGGACCGCGAGCCCGTCACTCCACTCCAGACCGACCATAATTCGTTCTCCAATTCCGGTATTGGCATTCTCGATGTCGGAGAATAGCATCGCCAAGCGGAGGTGCTGTAGTTGAGGAATATCCCGGTTGAGCTGAGTAAACGTTACGTCGAGGAGGGTTGGTGGACACCCGATACCCTCGGTGAGCTTCTCGCCCGAGGGCTCGCGGCCAGCCCCGACACGGGGTTCTGGGTGCACTCCGGGGTGCGCCCGTTCAGCGGCACGTTCCGCGATGTGGAGATCGCCGCACGCCGGCTGGCCGCGGGCCTACGGTCTCGCGGCGTCGGTCCCGGCGACGTCATCGCCTTCCAGCTGCCGAACTGGGTCGAGGCGGCGGTGACGTTCTGGGCGTCGTCGTTCCTGGGCGCCGTCGTGGTGCCGATCGTGCACTTCTACGGTCGCAAGGAACTGACCCACATCATCGGCACGGCGCGGCCGAAGGTCTTCATCACCACCGAGCACTTCGGCCACATGACGTTCCAGCCGGACTTGTGCGCGGACATCCCGATCGTCGGGTTGGTCGGCCAGGATTTCGAGGAGCTGTTGGCCGACGAGCCGATGGCCGGCGAGCTGCACACCGATCCGGGCAGCCCGGCGCTCATCGCCTTCACCTCGGGAACCACCCGCGACCCCAAAGGCGTGATCCACAGCCATCAGACGCTGGGATTCGAGACCCGCCAGCTGTTGGCCAACTACCCGCCCGACCGCGGCAGGCAGATCACCGCCACACCCGTGGGCCACTTCATCGGCATGGTGGGGGCGTTGCTGATCCCCGTGTTGGAGGGCGCCCCGATCGACCTGACCGACGTCTGGGATCCGGGTCGCGTGCTCGAATTGATGGAATCCGAAGGCATGTCGATTGGCGGCGGACCACCGTATTTCGTGACCAGCCTGATGGACCATCCGAATTTCACCGACCGGCATTTGGCCAAATTCACGACGGTCGGGCTAGGAGGGTCGACAGTCCCGGTCGCTGTCACACAGCGGTTGGCCAACCTGGGACTGTTCGTTTTCCGTTCGTACGGCAGCACCGAGCACCCGTCGATCACCGGCTCGGGTGCGAGTGCTCCCGAGGACAAGCGGCTCCTCACCGACGGGGACGCACGCCCGGGGGTGGAGATTCGCCTCACCGAAGAAGGCGAAATCCTTTCCCGGGGACCGGATTTGTGCCTGGGCTACACCGATGACGCGCTCACCGCGAAAGCCTTCGACGACGACGGTTGGTACCACACCGGTGATATCGGCGTCCTCGACGAGGATGGCTATCTGACCATCACCGACCGCAAGGCCGACATCATCATCCGCGGCGGCGAGAACATCAGTGCGCTCGAGGTCGAGGAGCTGCTGCTGACCATTCCGGCGGTGGCCGAAGCGGTGGTGGTAGCCGCGCCGGATGCCCGCCTCGGTGAGCGCACGGCCGCGGTGCTGCGTGTCAGGGACGGGCACAGCATGCCCACGCTGGACGAGGTGCGCGCCCATTTCGACCGCTGCGGGGCGGCCCGGCAGAAGTGGCCCGAGGAGTTGCACGAGGTGACCGACTACCCGCGTACCCCCAGCGGCAAGGTGCAGAAGTATCTGGTACGCAAGGAGATTGCGTCGGCTCAACGAGTGGCAGCCGCGGCGAGGCCTGCCCGGTAGCCAAACACCATTGCCGGGCCCAGTGTCCCGCCCGCGCCGCCGTAGGCTCGTCCGGTCACGCCGGCCATCGCATTACCGGCGGCGAACAGTCCGGGTATCGGCGCACCGCTGACGTGAAGCACCCGGCCGTCGCGGTCGGTCCGCGGGCCGCCCTTGGTGCCCATCGCGCCGATCCCCACCGGCACGGCGTAGTAGGGCGCGGTGTCCAGCGGGCCGAGAGTCTGCAGCGCCGGCGTGGCCGCAGTGTTGTCACCCCAATAGCCGTCGTATGCGCTTGCCCCACGCCCGAATTCGGGGTCAGTCTCCTCGGCGACGGCGGCGTTCCAAGCGGCCAGGGTCGCGGCCAGCCCGTCGGCGTCGATCCCGGTCTTGGCTTCCAGGTCGGCCAGTGACGCCGATTCGTTGAACCAGTCGGGTGCGATGCCGTCGGGTTCGACGCCGAGGAAGCCGTACTGCTTGAGGTGTTGGGCGTCGAACACGATCCACGCCGGGTCGTTGACATAGCCGGCTCGGGGGTCGAGCTGGTGGAACGGCCCGGACATCGAGTTGTACTCGCCGGCTTCGTTGAGGAAGCGCTTTCCGGCGCGGTTGACGATGATGCTGCGCGGCCGGGTGCGCTCCAAGCGGACACTGCGGCTGCGTGGTTTGCCGCCCAGGGTGTCGCCCGGGATCTGGATGACCGGTACCCACCAGGCCTCACCCATGTTCGCCAAGTCGGCACCGTGCGCCATCGCCATCCGCAGACCGTCGCCGGTGTTGTTCGGTGGGGATACCGGGCCACGCAACGGCCCGCGCAGGTAGGCCTCGACCAGGCGCTGATCCCATTCGAACCCGCCGGTGCCCAGAATCACCGCCTTCTCGGCTCGGATCCGGATCTGCTTGTCGCCCAGCGAGATCCGTACTCCGGTGATGCCGTCCGCGGAGCCGGTCAGTTCAACCGCGCGCGCCTCGGTCACCGGCGTGACCGCGAGGTCGAGCAGCCCCTTGAGGAGCCCGGCAATCAATGCGGTACCGGCGACGCAGTAGTCGCCGTCCATATCGTCGACGGAAGCGTGGATGCGGGCGCGTGTCTCGGCGTCGATGCCGACATTGCTGAAGTCGATGGGGAACGACGTAATGCGTGAAGCCCATTCGCCCATCGTCGCCCGGTCGAAGGGCTTGGCGTTCAACGACCGTCCGCCACCGGGCTGCCCGCCGGGCAGTTCGGGCTTGTAGTCGGGAAACCCCTCGGCGACCTCGAACTGCAGCGCACTGTTGGCCTCGATGTAGTCCAGCATCGCCGGGCCGGTGCGCACGAAGGTCTCGACCAGGTCGTGGTCCATGACGCCGAGCGATTGCGCCTCAAGGTATTTCAGTGCATCCGCGACCGTGAGCTCGCCGCCCGCGGCGCGGTTGTGCGCGGGGATCCATACAATGCCGCCCGACACCGCGGTGGTGCCGCCGACCGTCGACGCCTTCTCGAACACTGCCACCGATGCGCCCTCGACACGGGCGGTCAGTGCTGCTGTCAGCCCGGCGGCGCCGGTTCCCAGCACGACGACATCCACTTCCTCGTCCCAGGTGTCCGTCATCGCCGGTTCCTCACTTCACTGCCTTTGCCGCACAAGCACATTGGCGTGTGCACTTATCGAACTCAACTGTTCGTTGTTTTCACGCTAATGACGTCGATCGCCCAGTGTCAAGCGCTCCAGTCGGCGTTTGCCCAGTTCAGCGGGTTGCTTAACTCAGGACCGCGGAAAGGCGTTGGGCCGCGGTGATCGCCGCTTCCCGGCCGTGCAGCACGACGTCCTCGCGGTGCGAGATCAGGTTGATGCAGGTGTGTGGCGCAGTGGGGGGCCGGTGCACCGGCACCGCCAGGCCGTAGGTATTGGGTTCGACTTCGCCGTGGGTGATGATCCAGCCCTGCTCGCGTGCGCGGGTCACCAGAGGCCGCTCTCCGCTGCGATGCGGCATGCTGGCCAGCAGCGCGATCCCGGCTGCGCCCCGGTCAAGGGGGTAGCGGCTGCCTTCGTGGAAAGACAGTTGATAGGACACCCGGGTCGGCACGATGACCGCGATCGCGACCTGTTGATCACCCTCGGCAACTAGTAGCGACACCGTGGTGCCGAGCTCGTCGGCGAGTCCGCGCAGGGTCGGCAGGGACAGTTCGCGGACGTTGTTGTCGAACGATGCGCCCAGTGCGGCCAGGCCGGCCGCCGCCCGAAACCGGCCGTCCTCGGCCTTGGCCACCAGTCGGTAGGAGGCCAGGGTGCTCAGCAGTCGGTAGGCGATGGTCCGGTGCACACCGATATGGTCGGCGACCTGCTGGATCGTGAGCCCGCCCTTGGCCTCCGCGACCAGCTGCAACGCATGCAGACCGCGGGCCAGGGTCTGTGACCCCGGGGCGGCGGTGATCGGGTTTTCGGTGGGTGTCTGCGTCATCTCGTCCCCGTGCCTGATGTGCGAAAGCGGGTGCGAACCACCCCGAAGTGCCTTGACAGACGGCACTGCGAGAGTGATGCTCTTAAACTATCGCACGTCATAGTTCAATAATTACACATGTCGCTTACAAAAAGCGAGAATGCCATTATCACCGAGAATAGGGGCCAAGGGGTGCCGGAGTTCGAGAGCGTCTGGAGCGATTTGCAGGGCGTTGCGTTCTCGCAGGGTTATCTGGATGCCGGCGGGGTGCGCACCCGCTACCTGCACGCCGGCGATCGGGACAAGCCGGCGCTGGTTCTGCTGCACGGATCGGGCGGCCACGCCGAGGCCTACGTCCGCAACATCGAGGCGCACGCCGAACACTTCTCCACCTGGTCGATCGACATGCTCGGGCACGGCTACACCGACAAACCCGGGCATCTACTGGAGATCCCGCACTATGTCGACCACCTTGCGGCCGTGCTCGACACGATCGGGGCACAGCGCGCCTATATCTCGGGCGAATCGCTGGGCGGCTGGGTGGCCTCGCGCTTCGCCGTCGATCACCCCGACCGGCTCGAGCGGTTGGTGCTCAACACCGCCGGGGGCTCGCAGGCTGATCGTGAGGTGATGAAGCGGATCATCACACTGTCGATGGCTGCCGCCGAAAATCCCACGTGGGAGACGGTGCAGGCCAGGATCAAGTGGTTGATGGCCGACAAGTCCAAGGACTACGACGACATCGTCGCCAGCCGCCAGCGGGTGTATCGGCAGCCGGGATTCGTCGCCGCGATGCGCGACATCATGGCGCTACAGGATCCTGAGATCCGACAGCGAAACCTGATGAGCCCCAGCGACTATCGCGCGATCACCGCGCCGACGCTGGTGCTGTGGACCAGTGACGACCCGACCGCCGATGTCAGCGAGGGCAGGCGGATCTCGGAGATGATCCCGGGTGCGCGCTTCGAGGTGATGGAAGGCTGCGGGCACTGGCCGCAGTACGAGGACCCCAAAACGTTCAACCGGCTGCACATCGACTTCCTGCTAGGCCGGTGAGCATGGATTTTGACGTCGTCGTCGTAGGTGCCGGGCCGAGCGGTCTGACCCTGGCCAATACCCTTGGCCTGCAAGGTGTCCGCACCCTGATCGTCGACGAGCGCGACGCGCTGATCGACTACCCGCGCGGGGTCGGCCTCGACGACGAATCGCTGCGCACCTTCCAGGCGATCGGCGTGGTGGACGCCGTCCTCCCGCACACGGTGCCCAACCAGATCCTGCGGTTCTACGACGGCAAGCGCAGGCTGCTGGCCGAGATGGCGCCGCCCGACGCGCGATTCGGCTGGCCCAAGCGCAACGGCTTCGTCCAGCCCCTCGTCGACGCCGAACTGTTCAAGGGTCTCGACCGGTTCGACCACGTCGAGATCGCCTGGGGTCACCCGATGACCTCGATCGCCGAGACAGCCGACGGTGTCACCGTCGAATTGTCACCGGCCGACGCCGAGGTGCGGACAGTCAACGCCCGCTACGTCGTCGGCTGCGATGGCGGGCGTAGCGCGACTCGTCGCCTGATGGGGGTGTCCTTCGACGGTACGACGTCGTCGACCCGGTGGTTGGTCGTCGATATCGCCAATGATCCACTGGGGCATCCCAACAGCGAGGTCGGTGCCGATCCGGCCCGGCCGTACGTCTCTATTTCCATCGCTCACGGCATCCGCCGCTTCGAGTTCTTGATCCACGGCCATGAAACCGACGAGCAGGCCGAGGATCCGGAGTTCGTGGCACAGATGCTCTCGCGGTTGGTGCCCTATCCGGACAGGGTCGACATCATCCGCCGGCGCCTCTATACCCACCACTCCCGAATCGCGAGCTCGTTCCGCAAGGGCCGCATCATGATCGCCGGGGACGCCGCCCACCTGATGCCGGTGTGGCAGGGCCAGGGCTACAACAGCGGTATCCGCGACGCCGCAAACCTCGGCTGGAAGCTGGCCGCGGTGGTCAACGGGCAGGCCGGCGACGCACTGCTGGACACCTATGACGTCGAGCGCCGCAAGCATGCGCGCGCGATGATCGATTTGTCGACCACGGTCGGCAAGGTGATCTCACCGACCAACCCCCGCGTCGCCGGGGCACGAGACGTGCTGGTCCGTGCGGCCTCGCTGGTGCCGACGCTGAAGCGCTACGTCCTGGAGATGCGCTTCAAGCCGATGCCGCGCTACGAACAGGGCGCGGTGGTGCACAACGAGCCGCGCTCACCGTCCTCTGCAGTGGGCACCCTGTTCATCCAGCCTCGGGTGGACACCCGGGAACAGCAGAACGTGCTGCTCGACGACGTCATCGGCCCGTGGTTCGCGTTTGTGTGCTGGAGCAACAATCCTCGACAGCTGCTGGGCGAGAAGGCGTTTGCCGAATGGAAGGCGCTCGGCGCGGTCTTCGTGGCGCTGCGCCCTATCACCCAGCTGCACTGGACCGGCCACGACGACGCCGACGTGGTGGTGGTCGGTGATCGCACCGGAGCGTTGAAGGCCTGGTTCGACGCCCACGAAGAATCCGTGATGTTCCTGCGCCCCGATCGCTGCATCGCCGGCGCGTGCATCGCCCAACGAACACCGGAGCTGAGCGCGGCCCTGCTCGACAAACTCACCCTGACCCCGGGAGGAGGAACCGATGCCCCTGGCCCTCTGCTGCATGTCGCACAGTCCGCTGCTAAACCTTCCCGGCCCGTCGGCGGAACTGCTTGACGACCTCAACGCCCGGCTGGCCGAAACCCGGTCTTTCGTCGAGGATTTCGATCCCGAGCTCGTGGTCATTTTCTCTCCGGACCACTACAACGGGTTCTTCTACCGGCTGATGCCGCCGTTCTGTATCGGCAGTGCGGCCTCCGGTGTCGGCGACTACGGTACCCACGCCGGACCGCTGGACGTCCCCGCTGATCTGGCCAATGACATGGCTGCCGCGGTGTGGGACGCCGGCGTCGACGTGTCTTTGTCGGCGGCGATGGATGTCGATCACGGCACGGTGCAGCCCCTCGAGGTGATCTTCGGAGATGCCGCGTCCCGACCGGTCATTCCGGTGTTCATCAACTCGGTGGCAACACCGCTGGGTCCGCTCAAGCGTGTCCGGGCTCTGGGTAGCGCGATCGGTGAGTACCTGGGCACCCTGGGCAAGCGGGTGTTGGTCGTCGGATCCGGTGGGTTGTCTCATGATCCACCCGTGCCGACGCTGGCGACGGCGCCACCGGCGGCGCTGGAGCGCATCGTCGGCGGGGCGCCGATGTCCGCCCAAGGACGGGCGGCACGGCAGGAGGCCGTGATGGCCGCCGCGCACGAGTTTGCGCACGGGCAGAGCCCGCTGCAGCCGCTGAACCCTGAGTGGGATCACGCGCTGCTGGACCTGATCGACACCAACCGGCTGGCCGAGGTGGACAGCTGGAGCAACGACTGGATTGCCCGCGAGGCCGGTAATTCAGCGCACGAGATCCGCACCTGGGTGGCGGCTTTCGCCGCGATGGCGGCCCACGGTGAATACCAGACGCAGCAGCGCTACTACCGCGCTGCTCCCGAGCTGATCGCAGGATTCGCGATCCGGACGGCGGTAACCCGGTCATGACACAGTCCTTCGATCATTTCGTCGATGTCCTCGTCATCGGCTCCGGCGCGGGCGGCATGACCGCCGCGCTGCGCGCCGACGCGTCCGGAATGGACACGCTGATCGTGGAGAAGTCACCCAAATTCGGTGGCTCATCGGCACTGTCCGGCGGCGGCATCTGGGTGCCCGGCGCGCCGTCGCAACGCAAGGGCGGCTACTCGCCCGACCCTGCCGGAGTGTTCGAGTACCTCAAGACGATCACCGGCGGCCTGGTCAGCGACGAGCGGTTGCGCGCCTACGTCGACACCGCGCCGGAGATGATGGAGTTCCTGGAGAAGTCCAGCAGCTGGTTCGAATTCGTCTGGAAGCCGGGCTACGCCGACTATTACCCGGAGCTGCCCGGCGGGTCCGCGCGCGGCAGCACCATCAACGTCCCCGAGATCGATCTGCGCAAGCTCGGCGACGAGGAGCAGAACCTGCTCGCGCCACTGGCGCTGGCTCCGAAAGGAATCTGGTTCGCGCCCAAGGATCTTCGGCTTTTCTATCAGGTTCGGCAGAACTGGCGAGGTAAGGCGGTGCTGCTCAAGCTGATCTGGCGGATGTTCCGGGCCCGGGTGTTCGGCGATCGGATGGCCGCGATCGGGCAGTCGCTGATGGCGCGGATGAGGCTGGCGCTCAAGGAGAAGGGCATCCCGCTGTGGCTGTCGGCGCCCATGATCGAACTGATAACTGACTCGGACGGCGCAGAAGGACGGGTGGTCGGCGCCGTGGTGGAACGCGACGGCAAGCTGCTGCGGGTTGCCGCCCGGCGCGGGGTGGTGGTGGCCTCTGGCGGGTTCGACCACGACATGGTCTGGCGCCGTGAGCACCTACCGCTGCTCGAGAAGGACTGGAGTTTCGGCAATCCCGCAGCTACCGGCGACGGCATCCGGGCGGGGGAGAAGGTCGGTGCCGCCACCGATCTGCTCGATGAGGCGTGGTGGTTCCCCGCCATGTGCTGGCCCGACGGGCGCCTGCAGTTCATGCTCAACGAGCGGATGATGCCGGCTCAGTTCGTGGTCAACGGCGCGGGCCAGCGCTTCATCAACGAAGCGGCGCCTTACATGGATTTCGCGCATGCCATGATCGAGGGCCAGCGGGCGTTCCTGGGCGAGCGCCGCGACGGGGAAAAGGCTGTGCGACACATTCCCTGCTGGCTGGTCACCGACATCGCATCGTTCCACCGCTACGTGGTCGGCGGTCACCTGCCCATCCCGAAGGTGCCGTTCGCTCCGGTGCCTACCGGCCGAAAGATCCCGCAGGCCTGGCTGGACTCGGGGATCGTGAAGTCCGCCGACAGCTTCGGCGAGCTGGCCGCCAAGATCGGCGTTCCGGCAGACGAATTGCAGCGCACCGCATCCCGGTTCAACGAGCTCGCCCGCAAGGGTCACGACGACGACTTCAACCGCGGCGACAGCGCCTACGACAATTACTACGGCGACCCGACGCTGGCGAATCCCAACCTGGCCCCGCTGGGCAAGGCACCGTATATGGCCTTCCAGATCATCCTCGGCGACCTGGGCACCTCAGGCGGACTGCGCACCGACGAGCACGCCCGGGTGCTGCGTGAGGACGGGACCGTCATCGGTGGGCTCTACGCCACCGGGAACGCGTCGGCCGCGGTGATGGGCCGCAGCTACGCCGGTGCCGGCGCCACCATCGGACCCGCCATGACGTTCGGATACGTCGCGGCTCGTCATATTTTCGACAACTCCCCCCAATCCAATCGAGAGGTAACCGCATGAAAATCTCGCTGTTCTACGAGTTCCCGCTGCCGCGGCCGTGGTCGGAGGACGACGAGCACCAGCTGTTCCAGCATGGCCTCGACGAGGTCGAGCTGGCCGACAAGGCCGGCTTCTCCACCGTGTGGCTCACCGAGCACCACTTCCTGGAGGAGTACTGCCACTCCACCGCGCCCGAGATGTTCCTGGCCGCGGCCAGCCAGCGCACCAAGAACATCCGGCTCGGCTTCGGTGTGATGCATCTGCCCCCGCCGATCAACCACCCGGCCCGTATTGCCGAGCGCGTCGCCACCTTGGACCACCTGTCCAACGGGCGCGTCGAATTCGGCACCGGTGAAGGATCTTCGGTGGCCGAGCTCGGTGGCTTCGACATCGATCCCGCCGACAAGCGCACGATGTGGGAAGAAGCGCTCGAGGTCTCCATTCGCTGTATGACCGAGGTACCGTTCACCGGTTTCAAGGGGCAGCACGTCGAGATGCCCGCCCGCAATGTCATCCCCAAGCCGCTGCAGAGCCCGCACCCGCCTGTCTGGGTGGCATGCACGCGACCGTCGTCGGTGCAGATGGCGGCCCAGAAGGCCATCGGCGCACTGAGTTTCGCCTACACGGGTCCCGAGGCTCTCAAGGCCCGTGTCGACGGTTACTACAAGGAATTCGAGGAGCAGGGCTCGCCGGTCACCCCGGCGATCAACCCCAATCTGCTCGCCATCGGCGGTGACCTGTCGATGATGGTGGCCAAGTCCGATGAAGAGGCGCTCAAGAAGATCGGGATCGGCGGCGGCTTCTTCTCGTTCGGCATCATGCACTACTACATCAACGGCATGCACACGCCGGGTCGCACCGGTGTGTGGGAGCTGTACGAGAACGCCGTCAAGGAAGACCCGACCCTGGCCTACGGTCCGGGCCGCGGCGCCATCGGGTCGCCCGACACCGTGCGGGAGTTCCTGCGCGGCTACGAGGCCAGCGGCGTCGACGAGATCATCCTGCTGCTCAACCCCCGTAGCCACGAGGGCACGATGGAGTCCATCGAGATCATGGGCAAGGAGATCCTGCCGGAGTTCATCGAACGGGATGAGAAGGCTGTAGCGGCCAAGGCCAAGCGCCTCGAACCGGTGATCGACAAGGTCGAGGCGCGCCGCCAGCCGGTGGAAGCGCCGCAGTTCGACGAGACCTATGCCTTCGGTGGTCTCCCCACCGGCCGGGGCGGAAAGTTCACCGCCGGTGAGATTCCCGAGGCGATGGCCGAGATCAACGAAGGGCGGGTCAAGGCCGCGCAGTTGGAAAAGGAGAAGCGGGAAGCGAAGTAAGCACGTGGCCCACATCGACGATCTACTCCGATATGACGGCCGCCGCGTCGTGGTCACCGGCTGCGCGTCGGGCATCGGCGCGCAGCTGTGCGGTCAGCTCAGCGACTTGGGCGCCGTGGTGGTCGGCCTCGATCTTCGCCCCCCGGCCCCCGGCGGGGCGCAGCTGAGCGAATTCATCGAGGTCGACCTGGGCGATCCGGGTTCGATCGATCAGGCCGCCGCGACGGTGGGTGGTCACATCGATGGGCTGTTCAACGTGGCCGGGGTGTCGTCGGGCATCGGGAATCCGTTGTTGGTCGTCACGATCAACTTCCTGGGCACCCGACAGTTCACCGAAACCATCCTGCCAAAGCTCGGGCCGGACTCGTCGATCGTTTGTGTCTCCTCCCTGGCCGCCGCCAACTACCGTGAGAACCTGCCGCAGGCGGCCGGTCTGCTGGCGACGGGCTCGATGGCCGAAGGTATCCAGTGGTGCCACGACCATCCCGACGCACTGGTCGACGGTGGTTACCGGCTATCCAAGGAGGCGATCATCGGCTACGCGGTGAGCAGCGCCGTCCCGCTGGGCGCCAGAGGCATTCGAATCAACTGCACCGGACCCGGTGTGACCGAAACGCCGATCCTCGACCAGCTGCGTTCGGCGTACGGGCAGGGCCTGCTCGACGACATTCCCAAACCGCTGGGGCGGGTGTCGAATCCGGCCGAACAGGCCGCGGTACTGGTGTTCCTGGGCAGCAAGGCCGCCGGTTACATCACCGGCCAGGTCATCTGGGCTGACGGCGGCAACATCGCGGCCCGTCAAGCCGCCGACTATCAGAAGGGTTGACCAGCGTGGCCAGCATGAGTGATTTTCGCCGGGTCGCCGACGACGTCCGGAACTGGGGCCGGTGGGGCGATGCCGACGAGCTCGGCACGCTGAACCACATCACGCCCGAGAAGGTCGCGCAGGCGGCGTCAACGGTCAAGCACGGCAAGGTGTTTCCGCTCGGCGTCGACTTCGGTTCGTCGGGTCCGCAGGGCGCCTTCCAATACCGGCAGAACCCGACTCACGTGATGACGATCGACGGCGGTGACGCCACCACCCTGATGGAGTACGGGCCCAAGTGGCTCAAGAATCCGGCAGCTGTGCAACTGAGCGGGTACAGCACGGCCGGGCCGATGCGCTTCAACGACGACATGATCATCATGCCGCTGCAAGCAGCCACCCAGTGGGACGCGCTGTCACACGTCTACTACGAGGACAAGCTGTACAACGGCTTTCCCGCGGACTCGGTGTCCAGCCTCGGCGCCTACTACCTGGGCATCGACAAGGTCGACGTCAAGGGCATCACCTCGCGCGGCGTCCTGCTCGACATCGTCAAACTCCGAGGAGTGCCGACCTACCTTGAGCTCGGCGAGCCGATCACCCCTTCCGAACTCGACGAAGCGGCCAGGAATCAGGGCGTGACCGTGGAGCCCGGCGATATCGTGCTGGTCCGAACTGGTTGGTGGGCAAGATTTTTAGAGACTGGCGACGGCACCGAGCCGGGCGCCGGCCTGGACTGGACGTGTGCGTCGTGGCTGCAAGACCACCAGGTGGCCGCGGTCGCGGCCGACAACCTCATGGTCGAGAACCCGGCGTCGGGGGTGGAGGGCGCGATCCTGCCGATGCATATGCTGTGCCTGCGTGACATGGGCCTGATGCTGGGCGAATACTGGAATCTGACCGAACTGGCCGCCGATTGCGCTGCCGACGGACGTTACGAGTTCCAGCTCGTCGCGCCCCCGTTGAGCGTCACCGGTGGCGTCGGCTCGCCAGTCAACCCGATCGCCATCAAGTGAGCGTTCAGCATCGCAGCATCGTGGTCGACGGGCTGACAACTCATTTTCTGGAGGCGGGGGAGGGTGACCCCGTCGTACTGCTGCACGGTGGCGAGTTCGGGGTCAGTGCCCAAATCGGCTGGGAAAAGCTGATTCCCGTGCTATCGCAGAATTATCGGGTGTTGGCGCCGGACATGCTCGGGTTCGGCGAATCGGCCAAGGTCGTCGACTTCACCGACGGGCGGGGCATGCGAATCCGGCACATCGCCCGGTTCTGTGCGCTGCTGGGCATCGACTCCGCACATTTCGTCGGCAATTCGATGGGTGCCATCAATCTGTTGGTGGACCTGACGTCGGCAATTCCGGTGCTGCCGATCCGCAGCGCGGTCACGATCTGCGGTGGCGGCGAGATCCAGAAGAACCGGCACACCACCGCTTTGTACGAGTACGACGCCTCGTTCGAGGCCATGCGGGCCATCGTGGAGGCACTGTTCTTCGATCCGGCTTACCCCGCCGATGAGGCCTACGTGCAACGGCGTTACGACTCGAGTATCGCCCCGGGTGCGTGGGAGTCATTGGCGGCGGCGCGGTTTCGCCGGCCGGGGCTCGATGTCCCGCCGACTCCGTCGAGCAGGCGGGCCTACGAGCGGATCGGCGTCCCGGTTCTGGTGGTCGAGGGCGCCGGGGACAAGCTCTTGCCGCCGGGCTGGGCTGCCGAGATCGCGGGGCAAATCTCCGGCGGTCGTTCGGCGGTCGTCGAAGGGGCCGGCCATTGCCCGCAGATCGAACAGCCCGACGCGCTGGCCGAGTTGCTGCTCACGTTCTTCGCCGAGCAGACCGACTAAGCCGACGCGACCGACTCCACGTCACTGGGTTACGACACTTTCCGAAAACGTGATATCGCCAGCGATATCGCGTTTCGGGGAGACATGGTGTCTCCTCGAAGGTCCCCGTCGACATCCGGACGCTGCCAGGCGTCGCCCAGCTGCCCGCCATCGACCCGGCAGCCTTGCATGAAGTAGCCCAGATTCAAGCGGCCAGATCGGGAGCTGTTACTTCAAGCAGCTTCCGCCGTCGACGGGGAGCTGGACACCGGTGATGAAGCGAGCCTCGTCGGAGGCCAGGAACAGCACCGCATTGGCGATATCCTCGGGCTCGACCCAACCGATCGGCAGCGTGTGCATGAACTCGCCGACCACCTTGATGTCGTCGGGGCCCGGGTTCTCCAGGTCGGGGCGGAACAGCTTCATGGTGCCTTCGTTCATGAACAGCGGGGTGTTCACGTTGGTCGGGTGCACCGAGTTGACCCGGATGTTCTTGGCGCCCAGCTCGACCGCGAACGTCTTCATCAGTCCGACGACACCGTGCTTAGCGGCGACGTAGTGGCCGCAGTGCGGGTAGGCCTTGATGCCGCCGACCGAGCTGGTCAGGATGATCGAGCCGCCGCGCTCACCCGCGAGGATGTGCGGCACACCGGCTTTGACCGTCTTCCAGACACCACCGAGGTTGATGTCGATCATCGCGGTCCAGTCGGTCTCGCTGGTCTGGTCCAGTGTCTGTCCGCCGTTGCCGATACCGGCGTTGGCGACGATGACGTCCAGGCGGCCGAACTCCTCGACGCCGGCGTCTACGGCGCCCTTGAGCGCGTCGTAGTCACGGACGTCGACCTGAGCGGTGAAAATGCGGCCGCCGGCGTTCTTGACCAGATCGGCGGTCTCGGCCAGATCTTCTGGCGTGGATGCGGCGATCAATTCGACCGTGTCGATCTTCTTACAGATGTCGACGGCGATGATGTCGGCGCCTTCCTGCGCCAGACGGACCGCATGGGCGCGCCCCTGCCCGCGCGCCGCACCGGTGACGAATGCGACTTTGCCTTCTACCCGACCTGCCATGGTTCTTCAATCCTCTTGTTGTAGTTGGTGGTTGATTAGGGGATGAACGTGGGCATCGCGTCCCAGCCACGGACCGCGGTGGTCTGGGACTTGACCGCGCCTGCCCAGTCGACGTCCCAGGTGGGGAAACGCTTGAGGATTTCTTCGAGCGCGATGCGCCCTTCCATCCGCGCCAGCGCGTTGCCCATGCAGAAATGGGTGCCCGCCCCGAATGTCATGTGCGACTTCAGTTCACGGTGAATGTCGAACACGTCGCCGTCGGGGGCGAACCGGCGATGATCGCGGTTGGCCGAGCCGACGAGCATGAGCATCGCCGAACCTGCGGGCACGGTCTGCCCGTAGTACTCGGTGTCCCGGGCGACGTAGCGGGCGATCTGCAGCGCCGGCGGCTCCCAGCGCAGGATTTCCTCGACCGCCTGCGGGATCAGTCCTGGGTTCTCCGCCAGCTCGCGACGCTGATCGGGGTACTCGGCCAGTGTCTTTCCGGCCCAGCCGATCAGCCGGGTGGTGGTCTCGGATCCGGCGGTCGCGATGACCGTCAAATAGAGCAGCAGTTCTTCGCGGGCCAGCCGGCGCAGCGTCCCGGTCTCGTCGGTGAATTCGGCGTTGAGCAGGTCGGTCATGATGTCGTCCGACGGGTGGTCGCGCCGGTAGTCGATGAACTCGGCGAACACCTCGCCGGTGGCCAGCAGGTCGACTTCCTTTTTCTGGAGTGTCGCCTCGCCGTGGTCGGTGATCTGGCGCTGCCGGTCCTCAGGTATGCCCAGGAGCATGCCGATCACCCGCATCGGCATCTGCTCGCCGAGGTCGTTGACGAAGTCGAACCGGCCCGTGCCGATCAGCGGATCCAGGCATCGGGTGGTGAACTCGCGGATCTGCGGCTCCAGGGCGGCCACCTTGCGCGGGGTGAAGACCCGCGACAAAAGATTGCGGTGGATGTTGTGGATCGGGGGATCCTCGAAAATCAATGTCCCAGCCGGAATTTCCATCCCGGATTTGATGATTTCCAGCAATGCGCCCCGGCCGGAGATGAATGTTTCGTGGTCGATGACGGCCTTGTTCACGTCATCGAAGCGGCTCAGCGCGTAGAAGTCGAGATCGGGGTTGTAGTACAGCGGCGCTTCCTCGCGCAGCCGCGCAAACATCGGAAACGGGTTCATGTTTTGGTCGACGTCATAGGGGTCGTAATGGAGATCCCTGTCGGCACTCACTGTCACCGGATGTTCCTCCCATGGGCTGCGGTGTGAGCAACTGTTGCAGCTTCGTTCAAAAGGTGTCAATGCCATGTCCGGAATGCGTGAGGTTTGCTGGCGAAGTGAGAGAACATGGTTCTCATCCCGCTCGTTTAGTCGCGCTAAAGGGTTTGTCGGGCCCGCCCACTCGCACTTTCGCGCGATAACGACAGGCTCGGCACGATCGGCCGGTTTAAATCAGGCGCTTGACTTCGATCGGATCGAGCGCGTTGACTTCGTACGCCGCCGGATCGGCGTGCAAACGAGAGGGATTGGGCCGTCATGGGCAACGAAATGGCAGGCAAGGTCGCGGTCGTCACCGGCGGTGCTGCGGGACTCGGGGCCGGCATCGTCGAGCGTTTTCTGGCCGAGGGCGCGGCGGTTGTGTTCGGCGATATCGACGTCGAACAGGGCCAGGGGCTGGCCGGCCGGCATGGGGAGCGGGCCGTCTTTCTATCGACGGACGTCACGGTGACCGAGCAGATCACCCGACTGGTCGACACCGCGGTGGAGAAGTTCGGCCGACTCGACGTGATGGTCAACAACGCGGGGATCTCCGGAAAGATGCACCGAAGTTTCCTGGACGACGGTCTCGAAGATTTCGAGAAGATCATGGCCGTCAATCTCAAGGCCGTCATGGCGGGTACCCGCGACGCCGCCCGGCAGATGAAGTCGACCGGCGGCGGCTCGATCATCAACCTGACCTCCATCGGCGGAATCCAGGCCGGTGGCGGTGTGATGACCTATCGGGCGTCGAAGGCCGCGGTCATCCACTTCACCCAGTGTGCGGCGATCGAGCTGGCGAACTACGAGATCCGGGTGAACTGCCTTGCCCCTGGCCACATCCGGACGGCGATCGTGTCGAAGTCGGCACACGGGATGGATGCCGAGCAGGTCGCGAAGTTCGAGGCGGGTATCCGAGCGACCATGCGCGCCGACCGGCCGCTGGAGCGCGAGGGCACCGTCGATGACGTCGCTCAGGCAGTTCTGTTCTTTGCCTCCGATCGTTCTCCCTATGTCACCGGGACGGTCCTACCCGTCGACGGGGGGACCGCGGCGGGCAAGCCGTTGCCCAAGAAGAAGAAGCCCGAGGATTCTTAAATCAATCGCTTGACTTAACAAGATCAGCAGCGTTGACTGACGGGCGATGACCACCGCGACCACCCCTTCTCGGAGCACCCGCACCGATCGGGCCAGCCTGACCCGCGAGGCGATCCTGATCGCCGCAGAGCGGCTATTCGCCGAGCACGGTGTCTTCGCGGTTTCGAATCGGCAGGTCAGTGAGGCCGCCGGGCAGGGCAACAACGCCGCCGTCGGCTACCACTTCGGCACCAAGACCGATCTGGTGCGCGCGATCGAGCACAAGCACGCCATCCCGGTGGAAAAGCTGCGTGAAGAGCGGGTTGGCGCCCTGGGCGCCGGCGCCGAGCTGCGGGACTGGGCTGAATGCCTGGTGCTTCCGCTGACTGATCACCTGACCGCGATGGGTAACCCGACCTGGTATGCCCGGTTCGCCGCACAGGTAATGGCCGACCCGGCCTACCAGAAGACGGTCACCCGCGACGCGCTGACCTTGCCGTCGCTGATCACCGTGCTCGAGGGCATCAATCGCTGCCTGCCGGACCTGCCGGGCGATGTGCGCGTCACCCGAAACATCATGGCGCGCAACCTGCTGATGCACACGTGCGCGGAATACGAACGGGCTCTCGCCGAGGGCACGTCTTTGCCCCTGACCAGTTGGCGCACAGCCGCTTCCGGCCTTGTCGATGCGATCGTCGGGCTGTGGCTCGCCCCAGTGACGCGACAGGACTGAACACCATGAAGGTCACCGTCGACCAGGACAAGTGCGTTTCCTCGGGCCAGTGCGTGCTCAATGCATCCGACGTATTCGACCAGCGTGACGAGGATGGCGTCGTCGTCCTTCTCGCTCCGAGCCCCCCAGCCGATCAGGCAGACAATGCGCGCCGGGCCGCTGCGGCCTGTCCCGCGCAGGCCATCTACGTCGAGGAGTGACGCATGTCAGACACATTGACTTCTGAGGCGACCGAGGCCGCCGCCGTCCCGGACTATCCGATGGAACGCGCGGCGGGGTGCCCGTTCGCGCCGCCGCCCCGGATGCTCGAGATGAACGAGACGGCGCCGTTATCGCGGGTGCGCATCTGGGACGGGAGTACGCCTTGGCTGGTCACCGGCTATGAGGCGGCCCGCGCGCTGTTCGCGGATCCACGGATCAGCGTCGACGACCGGATTTCCGGCTTCCCGCACTGGAACGCGCACATGCTCGCCACCGTCAACAAGCGGCCTCGCTCGGTGTTCACCTCGGACGCCGAGGAGCACACCCGGTTCCGGCGCATGCTGTCCAAGCCGTTCACCTTCCGCCGGGTGGAGACGCTGCGTGCGGTGATACAGGACGTCACCGACGAGTGCATCGATGAAATCTTGGCCGGGCCTGCACCCGTCGACATGATCAAGAAGCTCGCCTTGCCGGTGCCGACGCGGGTGATCAGCGACATGCTCGGCGTGCCCTACGAGGATCACGAGTTCTTCCAGGAGCACGCCAACGCAGGCATGGCACGCAACGCGGCCGCCGACGCCATGCAGAAGGGCGCGATGAGCCTGCACCAATACCTGATCAACTTGGTGGAGAAGAAGCAGAAGGAGCCGGCCGAGGACGCCGTGTCCGACCTCGCCGAACGGGTCACTGCCGGTGAGATCAGCGTCAAAGAGGCCGCGCAGCTGGGTACCGGCCTGCTGATCGCCGGTCACGAAACCACCGCCAACATGATCGGCATCGGCTTGCTGGCACTCCTGGAGAACCCTGAACAGGCTGCGCTGCTGCGTGATTCCGACGACCCGCAATTCATCGCCAACGCGGTCGAAGAGTTGATGCGCTTCCTTTCGATCATTCAGACCGGCCAGCGCCGAGTAGCGCTCGAGGACATTGAGATCGGTGGTGAAACCATCAAGGCCGGCGAGGGAGTCATCCTCGATCTGGCCCCGGCCAACTGGGATCCGGCCACCTACGCCGATCCCGGCAAGCTCGACCTGACTCGTGATGCCAGCCAGCAGTTGGGATTCGGCTACGGCCGGCACCAGTGCGTCGGACAGCAGTTGGCCCGCGCCGAAATGCAGATCGTGTTTCCCACGGTCCTGCGCCGGATGCCCGCCATGAAGTTGGCGATCCCGTTCGACGAGGTGCCGCTCCAGCACGACCGCCTCGCCTACGGCGTCTACGAGCTTCCCGTGACCTGGTGACAACAGCTTTCAGCTTAAATCGATTGGAGTGTCCACGATGTCTACATTGACTGCCACGCTCTACCCACCGGAAGGGTTCGGGGCACCCAAGAACCGTCAGGGCCACGCCACGGGTGACTTCGGGTTGCCCGCCGGCACCGAGGTCTTTTCTGCCGACAACCACATCTCGGTAGCCCAGGACATCTTCTACGAGAAGTTCCCCGAAGACCTCAAAGGACAGGCGCCGCGGATCTGGTACGAGGACGGCGCGTACATGGTCGGTATGAAGGGCAAGTCGTGGACGGGCGGTGACTTCGGTCGCGTGCTCATGCAGTACGACGATCTGGCGGGCGCGTCGACCAACGATATGCAGGCGCGCGTCCGCGAGCTGGCCGAGGACGGCATCGACAAGGAACTGGCATTCCCCAATGCCGTGCTGGCGCTGTTCCACTACCCGGACAAGTCGTTGCGGGAGCGGGTGTTCCGCATCTACAACGAGGTGATGGCCGAACTGCAGGAGCGGTCAGGCGGCCACTTCTACGGTGTTGGCCTGATCAACTGGTGGGACCCGAAGGGAACCCGCCAGAATCTCCAGGAGCTGAAGGCCCTCGGGCTCAAGACCTTCCTGCTTCCGCTCAACCCGGGTAAGGATGACGACGGCAATATCTACGACTATGGCGCCGCGTCGATGGATGCGGTCTGGGATGAGATCGAAGACTCCGGCGTGCCCGTCACCCACCACATCGGTGAGACCCCGCCGAAGACGCCGTGCGAGAACAACAGCGTCGTCGTCGGGATGATGGTCAATGTCGACTCTTTCCGCGAACAGTTCGCCAAGTACGTCTTCTCCGGAATCCTCGACCGGCACCCGAAACTGCGCGTCGGCTGGTTTGAGGGTGGAATCGCCTGGGTGCCAACAGCATTACAGGATGCGCAGCATCTGCTGGCGTCTTATCGGCACATGTTCAACCACGAGCTGTCCCACGATCCGCGCTACTACTGGGACAACCACATGTGCGCCTCGTTCATGGTGGACCCGCTGGGCCTGGAGCTCATCGACAAGATCGGTGTCGACAACGTGATGTGGTCCTCGGACTATCCGCACAACGAATCAACCTTCGGTTACTCGGAGAAGTCGCTGGCCACGGTGGTCGAGGCGGTGGGCCCGGAGGCTGCGGCGAAGATCTGCAGCGCCAACATCAAGAACTTCCTGGGTGTCCGGTGACGACATCGCTGACTCGGCCTTTGCGGACGCTGGCTGATATCCCGCCCGAGCCCAACCGCTCTCGCCTGCGTGCCGAAACCGGTGCGCGGCTGCGGGCAGCCATGACCGAACGCGGCATCGACGCGCTGATTCTGTTGGGCAACAACGCCGTCACGTATGCGACCGGCACCAGCTGGCCGCTCGGTGACGCCGGCCTCTCCCATGTCGAGCGCCCTGTCGCGCTGGTGCTCGCCGACGATCCCGCGCCGCACCTGTTCCTGCCGTTCCGGGAAGGTGCCGCCGAGGAGACCGAGCTGCCGGCCGACCATCTGCACGGGCCGGTGTATCTCGAATTCGACGAAGGTGTCGAGCATTTCGCCGCTGTCGTGGGTGATCTCGTCCCGCGCGGCAGCACGATCGCCGTCGACGAACTCACCGGAGCGATGCGCAGGGCTCAGGGCAGCCTGTTCCCCGACGGCACCCCCAGTGATGCTGCGGTGGTCGTCGGCGCGGCCAAGGCTGTCAAGACCGTCGACGAGATCGCCTGCATCCACAAGGCGGTCCGGATCACCGACACCGCGATGGTCGACGTCCAGGCAGCACTGGCGCCGGGTATCCGCCAGATCGACCTGTCGGCCGAATTCATGCGGCGCTCGTTCGAACTGGGTGCCGTGGCCAGCATGCTCGAGCCCATCTGGCAGGTCATGCCCAACACGAAAGCCGACGGCGTGTGGACTACGCATGGCGACCTGGCCCTGCCGCTGCTGTCCACCGAGCGCGAGCTGCGTGCCGGTGACGTGCTATGGACCGACGTGTCGATCACCTACGGTGGGTACTGCTCGGACTTCGGCCGCACCTGGACCGTGGGCACCGAACCGGATACACGTCAGCAGGCCAACTTCCGACGGTGGCGCGACATCGTGAGCGCCGTCCAGGAGGTGACCCGCGCCGGGGCGACCGCCGCCGATCTGGGCCGGGCCGCAATCGCAGCCAATGACGGCAAGAAGCCGTGGCTGCCGCACTTCTACCTGGGCCACGGCATCGGGGTCAACGCTGCCGAGATGCCGATGATCGGAACCGATCTGGGTGACGAGTTCGACGAGAACTACGTGCTGCAAGCGGGCATGGTGCTGGTACTGGAGCCGGTGATCTGGGAAGACGGCACGGGCGGCTACCGCAGCGAAGAAATCGTGGTCATCACCGAGGAAGGCTGGATCAAGTTGACCGACTACCCGTACTCGCCCTATGGCGACTGAGGTCCTGGGCGACGAGCGCGCTCTCCGCACCGGGCGGCGGGAGCGCGCACTGGCCCAGATGGAAGCCCACGATCTGGACATATTAGTCCTCGGACGGCAATCCAATATCCGTTATGTCAGTGGTGCCCAACAACTCTGGGTGGCAGGCACGCGACCCTTCGCGCCGTCGTGCGTGCTGCTGCGCAACGGGGCCGTGCACTTGCTGAGCACCTGGGACGAGGGCGTTCCCGAGGACATTCCGCACGAGAACCTCTACGGAATAGCGTGGAACCCGGTGAACACCATCGAGAATCTCAAGAAGATCCCCGGCGCGGCCACCGCACGTCGAGTCGGTTCCGACGCTCTCTCACCGGGATTCGCCCAATTGCTGCCGATGGCGTTCCCCAACGCCGAACTGGTCGACGGCGAGGCGGCGATGGGGGCGGCCCGCCGGATCAAGACGGACGAGGAGATCGATGCGCTGCGCGAGTCGGTCCGGGTCGCCGAGGTCGGCCTGACAGCTGCCGTGGCGACCCTGAAGTCCGGTGCGTCGCTGCAGGACCTGACCGCGGTGCTGCTCGAGGCGATGAGTGCCGGTGGCGTGAGCTCGCCGGCCCATCAGGACGCCGTCTGGGTGACCGCCAAGGATCACCCGTGGCGGCGGGTTCGCGGCGACGAACGCGTCCACGACGGAGATCTGGTGGCCTTCTCGTCGGCTGTGCTGGACCGTGGCTACATCGGCGAAGTCGGTCGCACCTGGCCGGTCGGTGACGTCGCAGGCGCCAGCGCGCTCTACGCACGCTCCGATCGGCTGCACGAAGCGCTGATCGGCGCATGTCGGCCCGGCGCGTCCAACTCCGGCCTACTTGCGGCGTATGAGGCTGTCGGCGAAGCACTTCCGGTGGTGCCGGTGGCACACGGTCTCGGGGTCGGATTCGACTCGCCGGTGGTGTCTCCGCAACTGGCGGCCACCGCGGCCGGCGAACAGCTGGAGCCCGGCATGGTGCTGGCCGTGACCGGCTACGTGTTCGAGGCCGGTGTCGGGGCGGTGTTCCGGCGCGACTCTGTGCTGATCACCGCCGACGGCTGCGAGGTGTTGACGTCTAGCCCGAATAATGGCTAAGACGGATCGCCCCTCGGCCGAAGAGATCATCCTCTACGAGAAGAACCCGAAGACCAAGATCGCCACGATCACCTTCAACCGGCCGGAGTACCTCAACGCACCGACTATCGCAGCGCGCCTGCGGTATTCGGATCTGCTGTATCAGGCCGGCGTGGATGACCAGGTCAAGGTTCTGGTGATCCGTGGTGCGGGCGAGAATCTCGGCAGCGGTGCCGACCTTCCCGAATTCATGGAAGTGCAGAACGACGAGGACCAGTCGCGCCGGCTCTCGGAGTTCCGGATGGCGCCCGGCGACGTGAAATACCCGCCCAAGGGATCATTTCGGCGTGGCGCCACTGTCGGGGCCTGGTACGCCAGCCCGCAGTCGGGAATCCGCACGCTGCAGGACTTCAAGAAGATCTCGATCCTCGAGGTCAAGGGATACTGCTACGGCTGGCACTTCTACCAGGCTGCCGACGCCGACCTGGTGATCTCCTCCGACGACGCGCTGTACGGCCATCCGTCGTTCCGCTATTACGGCTGGGGCCCCCGCATGTGGTGGTGGACCCAGATGATGGGGATTCGCAAGTTCCAGGAGATGGTCTACACCGGCCGGCCGTTCACCGCTGCCGAGATGTACGAGTGCAACTTCCTCAACAGCGTGGTGTCGCGCGACGAGTTGGAGGACGAGGTCGGCCGGTACGCGCTCGCGTGTGCCCGAAACCGGCCCACCGACACCGTCTTTCAGCAGAAGATGTTCTTCGAGGTGTTCAAGCAGTTCCAGGGCGAGTACCTGGGCAGCCTGCTCGGCAGCACCTTTGAGTCGCTGGGTGGTGCCGCCGCCCACGACGAGGACGAGTTCGACATGCACGAGGCTCTCGGCGAGGGCCTGTCCGGCGCGGTGAAGGACAACGACAGCAAATTCCCGCCGGAGTGGCGGCTGTCGAAGTCCGGGCGGAAGGACGCCAAGACCAAAGACCCCAAGACCAAATCCAAGAAGAAGAAGAAGTAGCGCCATGGCTGACTCACCGCTGACCGGTTTTGTCGTGGTCGACCTGTCGACGGGCATCGCCGGCGGTTACTGCACCAAGCTGTTGTCCGACGGCGGGGCCGAAGTGATCAAAGTCGAAGCCCCCGAAGGAGACCCGCTTCGACGGTGGTCCGCCTCGGGAGCGTCTATCGGCGCGGGGGAGGACGGGGCGCTGTTCAGCTTTCTGGCCGGCGGCAAGAACAGCGTGGTGGCCGACCCCGCCGTCCCCGACGACCTGCGGTTGGTGCACGACCTGTTGGCCAGCGCCGACGCGGTGGTGTGGTCACCGGGCTCGCAGTTGTCCGACGACCCGGTGCTGGCGCCCACCGCGCTGCACGCCGCGCATCCGCACCTGATCGTCGCCGCGATCACACCGTTCGGCCTGGACGGGCCCTGGAGTTCCCTCCCCGCAACGGAATTCACGTTACAGGCCTGGTCCGGTGGGATCGTCGGGCTGGGCCGTGGTGCCCCGGACCGCGCGCCGGTGTACGTGGGCGGCCAGGTCGGCGACTACCTGTCGGGTTCCTACGCCAGTGTGGCAATCCTGGCCTCCCGAGTGCGCGTGCTCGCCGGTGGCGGCGGCGAACTCATCGACCTGTCGATGCTGGAATGCCACGTCATGGGCCTGACCTATCACCCCGTCACGTATTTCGAGATGCTGGGCCGGCCGTGGCGCGACGCCCGCAAACTGACCGTGCCCGGCATCGCGAAGGTCAAGGACGGACTTGTCGACGTCGGATGCGGCACCGCACAGCAGTGGTTCGACCTGTGCGCGATGACCGGTCACGAGGACTGGATCGACGAGGACACACCCCTGACGATCACCGAGCGGGCTAACGAGAAGTCCGGCGAGCTGTACGCCTGGATGGCTGAGCGCACGGGTGACGAGGTGCGCGACCTCGCGACGGCGTTCCGGATTCCCAACGCTCCGGTAGCCACCCCGGACACCGTCGAGTCGCTGGAACACTTCAGTGCCCGAGGCTCGTTCGTCGACCACCCGGCGGGCTTTCGTCAGCCGGCGGCGCCCTACCGGATCAGCGGCGTCGAGCTGCGTTGCCCGTCGTCGGCGCCACGGCTAGGTGAGCACACTGAGCAGTACCGGACGTCGCCGCGCCATCCGCGACGCGCCGGCGATGCAGCGGATCGGTTGCCGCTGAGCGGAATTCGAGTGGTCGACCTCACGACGTTCTGGGCCGGCCCGTCGTGCACCCACCTGATGGCCCTGCTCGGCGCCGAGGTGATCCACGTCGAATCCGCCCGCCGACCCGACGGCACACGGATGATCTCGGGCGTGCCGGTGAGCGAAGACCAGTGGTGGGAAAAGCAGCCGATCTTCGCCGCACTGAACACCAGCAAGAAGGACATCACCCTTGACCTCGGCACCGAGCGGGGCCGCGAACTTCTTCACCGCTTGATCGCCACCGCCGACGTCGTCGCCGAGAACTACACCCCGCGGGTGCTCGACCATCTCGGTCTGGATTACGCGGCAGTGCAGAGGATCAAGCCGGACGCGGTGATGGTGCGAATGCCGGGCTTCGGGTTGGACGGGCCGTGGCGGGACAACCCGGCCTTCGCCTACGTGATCGAGGCTGCTGCCGGCATCAGCTGGCTCACCGGGTACCGGGACCGAAATCCGTACGAGCCGTACTCTCTTGGCGATCCGAACGCCGGGCTGCACGCGCTCAACGCGGTGCTGCTGGCCCTGGAGCACCGCAGGCGGACGGGTGAGGGTGCGCTCATCGAAGCGGCGATGGTGGACGCGGCGCTCAACATCGCGGCCGAGCAGGTCATCGAATACAGCGCTTACGGGGCGGTATTACAGCGTGACGGCAACAGAGGCCCGACCGCGTCGCCGCAGAATCTCTACCGCACTGCAGAGATCGACGAGTTCGGTCGCGACGACTCCTGGGTCGCGATCGCCGTCGCCACTGACGAGCAATGGCACGCACTGCGCGCCGCGCTCGGAAGTCCGGGCTGGGCTGCCCGTCCCCAGTTGGCCACGGCACGCGGGCGGCGGGCCCGTGCGGACTTCGTCGACGAGCAGCTGAGCGTCTGGTGCCGGGAACGCAGCGGCGACGACGTCGTCGCCGCCCTGTGGCCGGCCGGCGTCCCGGTGGCCAAGGTGATGCAACCGCACCGGCAGCCCGAACTCGAACAGCTCACTGCGCGCGGCTTCTTCGAGGTTCTGGACCACCCCGTCAACGCGCCAGCCCGGTTCACGACCATGCCGTTTCGGCTTTCCCGCGGACCGAACCCGGTTCACACCTCGCCGGCGCCCCTGCTCGGCCAGCACAACCACCAGATACTGACCGAACTCGGCTTGTCACCCGACGACATCGCGGCGCTGGAAACCGAGGGGGTCATCGGCGCTGGGTATTGCGGTTAGTCCATGATGAGAATATCGTTCTCACGACTAGATCAGGAGGAAGCCATGGGCCAGCTGTCGCACCGGGTGGATATTCCGTTTCCGCTTTTCGACGCGGACAATCACCTGTATGAGCCGCCAGAGGCGATGACCAAGTACCTCCCCAAGGAGTACAAGGACCTCGTCCAGTACGTCGAGATCAATGGCCGCACCAAGATTGCGCTGCGGGGCCAGATCAGCAACTACATCCCGAACCCGACGTTCTCGGTCGTCGCCAAGCCCGGCGCATGGGAGGAATACTTCAAGTTCGGCAATCCCGACGGCAAGAGCAAGCGTGAGCTGTTCGGCGAGCCGATGCGCGCGATTCCGGCCTTCTTCGAGCCGGGTCCGCGCCTCGAGATGATGAACGAGCTGGGCATCGACCGATCGCTGATGTTCCCGACGCTGGCCAGCCTCATCGAGGAGCGCCTCGCCGACGATCCGGTCGCCATCCACGTGGTCATCCACGCGCTCAACCAGTGGCTCGACGAGGTGTGGGGCTTCAATTACCAGAACCGCATCTTCACCACCCCGGTGATCACGCTGCCGATCGTCGAGAAGGCGATCGAGGAGCTCGAGTGGTGCGTCAAGCGCGGTGCCCGCGCGATCCTGATCCGTCCCGCGCCGGTGCCCGGCTTCCGCGGTCCGCGATCGTTTGCGCTGCCGGAGTTCGACCCGTTCTGGGAGCGTGTCGTGCACCACGACGTCTTCGTCGGCATGCACTCCTCCGACAGCGGCTACTCGCGCTACACCTCGGAGTGGGACGGCTCTGTGACGGAGATGCTGCCGTTCCAGACCAATGCGATGGGCATCCTCAACGAGTGGCGCCCCATTCAGGATGCGGTGGCGTCCTGGGTGATTCACGGTGCGCTGTTCCGGCACCCCAAGCTGAAGGTCGGCATCGTCGAGGCCGGCTCGAAGTGGATGTTCCCGCTGCTGGACTCCATGGCCGAGGTCTGGAAGAAGGCACCGGAAGCCTTCCTGGGCAACCCGATCGAAGAGATCAAGAACCGCATCTACGTGAGCCCGTTCTACGAAGAGGGCATCGACCAGTTGGTCAACCTGATCGGTGTGGATCAGGTGCTCTACGGCTCGGACTGGCCGCACCCGGAGGGTCTGGCCGAGCCGACCCACTACGTGACGGCGCTGGAACATCTGTCTGTCGATGATCAGGCAAAGATCATGGGCGGCAACCTGTCTCGCCTCGTCACGGTGTGACGGCACGTTCAAATAATTGGGAGACCATCCCCGAGATGGTCGCCAGCGCGGCGGACCGGTTCGGCGACGCTGAGGCAGTCGTCGACGGTCCGCTGCGTCTGACCTTCACCGAGGTCGACCACCGCGTGCGCTGCGCGGCAGGCGCATTCGCGCAGCTGGGCGTCGAGAAGGGCGACCGCATCGCCATCTGGGCGCCCAACTCCGCGCACTGGATGATCGCGGCGTTCGGCGCTCTGACGGCGGGCGCGATCGTGGTCCCGGTCAGCACGCGCTACAAAGAGGCCGAGGCCGCCGACATCATCACCCGCAGCGGGGCCAAGGCTGTGCTGATCGAGAAGGGTTTCCTGGGGCAGGATTTCGCCACTCCGCCAGGCGTGCCCGCGATCGATCTGAAGTCTGGTTTCCTCGAGTCGGGCAGCCCGTTCCAGCGAGCTGTCAGCGGAACCGATATCGCCGACATCATCTACACCTCGGGAACCACCGGCCGGCCCAAGGGCGTGATGATGAATCACCGGCAGAACCTGCGGATGTACGCCGAATGGTGCGACCTGGCGGACCTGCGCCGCGGCGACCGCTACCTGATCGTCAACCCGTTCTTCCATACCTTCGGCTACAAGGCGGGCTGCATCGCGTCATTCATCCGCGGCGCAACGATGCTGCCCGTGCCGATGTTCGATGTCGATCGGGTGGTCGAGCTGATCGCCTCCGAGAAGATCACCATGCTGCCGGGGCCGCCGACGCTGTATCACTCGCTGCTGGCCGTGCCGGACAAGAGCAAGCTGGCCACGTTACGCGCCGGGGTGACCGGTGCCACCGATATTCCGGTCGAACTCATCCGGCGGGTGCACGAGGAGCTTCCGTTCCAGACGCTGGCCACCGGCTACGGCCTCACCGAGGCGGGCACCGCCACGCTGTCGCGGCCCGGGGATTGCTTCGAGGACGTCGCGACCACGGCCGGCTTGCCGTGCGACGGGGTCGAGGTGCGCCTCGCCGACGACGATGAAGTGCTGGTGCGCGGCTACAGCGTGATGCAGGGGTACTTCGACGATCCGGCGGCTACTGCCGAGGCGATCGATGCCGACGGCTGGCTGCACACCGGCGACCTGGGCAGCTTCACCGAGTCTGGGCGTCTGAAGATCGTCGGCCGCAAGAAGGACATGTTCATCGTCGGGGGCTTCAATGCTTACCCGGCCGAGATCGAGGGCTTCCTGATGGAGCACCCCGCCGTCGCGCAGGCGGCGGTGATCGGCGTGCCCGACGAACGGCTCGGCCAGGTGGGCAAGGCGTTCGTGGTGCTCAAGGGCAATCGTGAGGTCTCGGCCGACGATCTGATCGGCTGGAGCAAGGACCGGATGGCCGGATTCAAGGTGCCGCGGATCGTCGAATTCCTCAGCGCGCTGCCGCTGAACGCGACGGGCAAGGTGATGAAGGACCAGCTGCATTGAATTGTCGGAAATATCATTTCCGCACTATGAAGCCGTAATCTGGGCGAGAAAGGCGCCGGTGCGACCGAGCGAGTTATCGCCTGATGATAATCTCATTCTCACCACAGATTGCGCCTCCGGCGTGCGCGTCGGGGCGAAGTGCACCCGGCGCCGCCGGTGCGTCGTCCACAATGAGCGGCGGCCCGGGCCGACTGCTCAGCGGTCGCCCGTACGCTGGCGGGATGTTTGGACCAGAGAGGAGTTCGACATGCGACGCTCAGACGTTGTAGCGCGCCGCCTGCCGAGCACCGATGACGTACGTGGGTGCCATGGCGGCTGATGTGAACGAAGAGACTGTCTCGGAGGTGCTGGCCGAGCTCGCGGAAGCGGAGGCGGCCGAGGCCGAAGCCGAGGCGGAGGCCGCACGTGCCAAGGCCACCGCGGCACGTCTGCGCGGTTCGGCCGAGGTCGACGAGCTCGCCGACGACGACCTCGCCGACGGCGAGGACATTGACGACGTCGAGCCCGACCCGCGCGGGTGGTGGTCGCGGATAGGTCGGCTGATCGTCGCGGTGGTCGCGGTCGTGGTCCTGGCCGTCGGATCGCTGGTGGTGACGGGCCTGATGCTCGTTCAGCACGAGAAAGTCACCGCGAAGAAGGCGCACCAGGCTGAACTCATCAAGGCCGCGAGCGCCGGCGTGACGGCGCTGCTGTCGATCGACTTCAACCGTGCCAAGGCCGACGTGCAGCACGTAATCGACCTGTCCACGGGTTCCTTCAAGGACGATTTCACCAAGGGCGCAGACGATTTCGTGAAGACCGCGCAGCAGTCCAAAGCTGTGACCGTGGGCTCGATCAAGTCGGCCGCGCTGGAGAGCGAGAATGGGGACACGGGCGTGGTGTTGCTGGCGGCATCCTCAACCGTGACCAATGCCAATGGGGCACAAAAGGATCCACGCGCCTGGCGGATGAGCGTCACCGTGGCGCGCGACGGAGACCAGTACAAGATGTCGAATGTGGAGTTCGTGCCATGAGCAGTGACAAAGACAAAGAAGAAGACGTGACCGAAGCTGAAATCACCGAGACCACTGCGACTGAGTCCGACGCCACGGAAGACGACACGACGACGACCGACGAGACCGGCGACAGCGAAGAATCCGCTGCCGAGCCGGTGGCGGCCGACGGCGCCCCCGGCGTGGGCCGGCGGGCCGTGAGTTGGTCCGGCCGGCACTGGGCGGCAATCCTTCTCGTGGTGCTGCTGGTGGCATCGGCCGGTGCTGCCGGCGGTGTCTACTGGTGGATCTACCGCCCCGATCAGCAGACCGACGCCGCCGCCCAGCAGCAGGCGGTCAACGCCGCACGCGACGGCACCGTGGCACTCCTGTCGTACGCACCGGAGACCCTCGACAAGGACCTGGCCAATGCCAAGGCCCATCTCACTGGTGAATTCCTCAAGTACTACAGCCAATTCACCGACCAGATCGTGGCACCAGCGGCCAAGCAGAAGGGCGTCAAGACCGAGGCGACCGTCGCCCGCGCGGCGCTCTCGGAGATGCATCCCGACAACGCGACGGTCCTGGTGTTCGTCAATCAGGTGACGACGAGTAAGGATCGGCCCGATCCGGCGCTGGCCACCAGCAGCGTCGTGGTCAAGCTGACCAAGAACGACGGTCACTGGCTGATCTCCGAGTTCAACCCGGTATAAGGCGCGACGGCAGCAGGAGGGGTCAATCGATGAGCGTGGCACTGTTGTTGGAGATGGCGTCCTCCGACTCCGAGCGGGTCGGGGTCGTCACCGACGACCAGCGGCTCACCGTCGGCGAGCTGAACGTCCTGGCCGACGGCGGGGCAGGGGTCATCGCCGCCTCCGGTGCGCGCAGTGTCGTGTACGTGGGCCTCGGCGGCGCCATGCTGCCGCTGCTGATCTTCGCGTCGGCGCGCGCCGCACGTGCATTCACGCCGCTGAACTACCGGCTCTCCGGTGAAGCGCTCGCCGAACTGATCGAACGGCTGCCCGAACCGCTGATCGTCTTCGACGCCGAATACGCCGACGTGGTCGCGGGTTTGGGTGCCTCTCGTCTGGAATCGCAGGAGTTCCTGGCCGCTGCGGCGACGGCTGAGCCGGCCGCCGAATTCCCCGACCCCGACGACGTGGCGGTGGTGCTCTTCACCTCGGGCACCACATCGCGGCCCAAAGCCGTTGAGCTGACTCACAACAACCTCACCAGCTATGTGACCGGCACCGTCGAGTTCGCCTCCGCCGAGCCCGGCGATGCCGCGCTGATCTGTGTACCGCCCTATCACATCGCCGGTGTCGGTGCGGCGCTGTCGAATCTGTACGCCGGCCGCAAGATGGTGTACCTGCGCAAGTTCGACCCGCGTGAGTGGATCCGGCTGGCCTCCGCCGAGGCCGTCACCAGCGCGACCGTGGTGCCCACCATGCTCGACCGCATCATCACCGAGCTGGAGGCCAACCCCACGCCACTGCCCGCGCTGCGCACGCTGGCCTACGGCGGCTCGAAAGTTGCGCTGCCCCTCGTTCGTAAGGCGCTGGAACTGTTACCCGAGGTCGGCTTCGTCAACGCCTACGGGCTGACTGAAACCAGCTCCACCATCGCCGTTCTCACCCCGGACGACCACCGAGATGCCCACGAGGCCGCCGACGAGACCGCGCGCAAGCGCCTCGGCTCCGTCGGACAACCGGTGCCGGGCATCGAGGTTCAGATCCGCGCCGACGACGGCACAGTGTTGGGCCCCGAAGAAGTCGGCGAGCTGTTCGTCCGCGGCGACCAGGTGTCAGGCCGTTACGCCGAGATCGGTTCGGTACTCGACGCGGAAGGCTGGTTCCCGACGAAGGACGTGGCCTACCTCGACAGCGACGGATACCTGTTCATCGGGGGGCGCTCCGACGACACGATCATCCGCGGCGGTGAGAACATCGCCCCGGCCGAGGTCGAGGACGTTCTCGTCGAGCACCCGCATGTGCGCGATGTCGCGGTGGTCGGCGTCGAGGACGACGAATGGGGCCAGATCATGGTGGCCGTCGTCGTTCCCGTCGCGCACATCACGCCGGACCCGGAAGACCTGCGCGCCCACGTGCGCACCCAGCTACGCGGTTCCCGCACGCCCGACCGGGTCGTGTTCCGTCACGAACTGCCCACCACGCCTACCGGCAAGGTGCTGCGCCGTCAACTGGCCGACGAGCTCAAGTCGCCGACACCCATCCCAGTGAACCCAGGAGGACAACGATGATCAAGACCGGCACCCGATTGCAGAGCCAGGTCTGTGACACCCAGGTGATCGTCGTGCGCTCGTCGGACAGCCTCGACGACCTGCGTGCCGGCGGGGTGGCGATGATCCCGCTGGACGCCGCGAAAACCGAAGGGGTCCAACTGGATCCGGCCTTCTCCGAGGGCACGGTGATGGGCAAGCGTTACGTCGACGCCAGCGGTGCCGAACTGCTGGTCACCAAGGCCGGAGCCGGCAGCCTCAGTGTGGGCGCCACTCCGCTCGAACAGAAGACCGCCAAGCCGCTGCCGGCCAGCGACTAGGGCGGGATCGGCGTGGACGGCACAGCGGAGGTTCACGCTCACTCGCTCGTCCTCGCCATGGACTACCGGGTCCCCGACCCGAGTCGGGTGTGGCCCACGTTGCAGCGAGGCAGAGCCTCCCTGGTCGGCCTTGGCGCCCAGTACGTTCTGGTGTACGGCTCGACGCGGGAGCAGGGCCGCGTCATGGTGACTATGTCGCTGCGCAACCGGGAACCCATCCTGGAGGTGCTGCGCTCACGGGTGTTTCTCAACTGGTTCGACGACGTCGGTCTCGAAGACATCCCTGCCATCTTCGCCGGGGAGACGGTGGACAAACACACCCTGGTCGAGCCTCCCGAGGGGAGTGCACCCGGGGTGATCGTCGGCGCTATCGCCGCAGTGGAGGATGTGTCGTCGGTGATCGCCGGTGTGCGCCAGGGACTGTCCCGGTTCGCCGCCGCCGGCGTTCGGGCCGTGCGCATCTTCCAGGCCTTCGACGACGACCACGAGATGTTGATTCTGCAGGAACTCGACGACGAGGCCGATGCGATCGCCTGGGTTGACCATCCAGATGTTGCTGCGGAATGGATGGGCCACACCGGAATTGGCGCCTACCCACCGGTCTTCGTCGGCCGACTGCAGAACATCATGCGCATAGACGAGAACCTCTGAAAGTCTCGACCATGTTCGTCTGCCTGTGCAACGGAGTCACCAGCCAAGTAGTGGCCGAATGCGTCGAGGCGGGCGCGTGCACCACCAAGCAGGTCGCCAACGCCTGCGGGGCGGGCGCGGAATGCGGCCGCTGCCGGCGCACCGTGCGCGCCATCATCGAGGCAGCTGGGACGGCAGAGTCCAAGCGCCGCAAGGGTTTCCTACACAAGGGGTGAGTAATGGACATCCAACGCATCAGCGACGAACTCGAGATCGCATCGGTGCTCAACCGCTACGCCCGAGCCGTCGACGGCAAGGACTGGGACCTGTGGCGCTCGCTGTTCACCGACGATGCCCACATCGACTACAGCTCGGCGGGTGGCCTGGTCGGCGGCCGTGACGAGGTGTCGGCCTGGCTGGAACGCTCGCTGGCGCAGATGCCGATGACCCAGCACTACGTCACCAATGTCGAGGCCGACATCGACGGGGACACCGCGACGGTGCGGGCGATGTTCTACAACCCGATGCTGCTGCCTGGTGCGAGTGAGACAAGTGCCTGCGGCGGCTACTACCACCACGTTATGGTCCGCACCGAAAGCGGATGGCGTAGCAAGCAGCTGCGCGAGGAGAACCTGTGGTTCGACAACCCGCCCAGCGCGGAGCTGCGGACCTCGATGAAGGAGTAAGCGCATGAGCGGCGTCATCGTCACCGGAGCGGCATCAGGTATCGGACGGGCTTGCGCGGAGGCGTTGGTCGCCGACGGGCGCCGCGTCGCGCTGTGGGACATCGCTCCCGCGGTGGCCGACGTCGCTGGGGGACTCGGCATGCCGCACGCGGTGGTCGACGTCTGCGACGGCGCTGCGCTCAGCGCGGCCGTCGACGCCGCCGCGGCCGCGCTGGACGGTATCGACGGACTGGTGCATGCCGCCGGACGGGTCATCCCGGAACCGGTGGGGGCCTACACCGAGGCATCGTGGGACGCCGTGCTCGACGTCAACCTGAAGGCCCAGGCGATCCTGGCGCAGCTGCTGCTGCCGCACCTGCAAGAGGCCGCGCGGGCCGGGGCCGGGCCCGCCATCGTCGGGATCTCCAGCATCGAAGGCCTGACCGCCAACCCGTTCATCCCCGCCTACTGCGCCTCGAAGGCAGGCCTGCTCGGCCTAACCCGATCGATGGCCGCACAACTGGGTCCCGACGGCATCCGCGTCAACGCGGTGTGCCCGGGGTTTATCCGCACTCCGATGCTGCAGATCGCGCTCGACGTCGACGAGGTGCGCCAGGGCTTCGAGGCAGCTGCGCCGATGGGCCGGCTGGGCGAGCCCGAGGAGGTCGGTGCCGCGGTGGCCTTCCTGATGTCGCCGAAGGCCTCGTTCGTCACCGGCACGCACTTGGTGGTCGATGGGGGAGTGACCAGCAGGCACCCCTGACCACCCCGCGACCCGGCTGCACAAGTCCCGACACCTTGGGACTTACGTCTCTGTCAGATCGGGGCGGGCCCGGCGAGAGTGGACATCATGAGTGCGACCTTCCCTGACCCGGACACGGTTCGGGCCGTTGTCACCCTGGCGACGCAGGCACCGTCAGTGCACAACTCGCAACCGTGGCACTGGCGGGTCGGGTCGCAGAGTCTGCACCTGCACGCCGACCCCAGCAGGCACCTACCGCAGACTGACCCCGACCGGCGCGATCTGCTCGTGAGCTGCGGGGCCGCCCTGCACCACTGCGCGGTCGCGCTGGCTGCACTGGGCTGGCAGGCCCGGATCCGGCGCTTCCCCAACCCCGCCGACGTCAACCTCCTGGCTTCTATCGACGTCTACGGACACCCGGCGGGGGAGCTCGACATCACGTTGGCGGCGGCGATCGCCCGGCGCCGCACCGACCGCCGCAACTACAGCTCGTGGCCGGTGCCCGGCGGTGATATCGCGCTGATGGGGGCGCGCGCGGCCCGTGCCGGGGTGATGCTGCGCCAGCTCGAGCTGCTGCCTCATATCACCGCGATCATCGCCGAATCGGTCTGGAAGCACGCCGGCAACACCGACTACCTGAGCGAACTGAACGCGTGGAGCGGCCGGTACGGATCGGTTGCCGGGGTGCCGGCCCGCAATACCCCGACGTCAGATCCGCACGCGGTGGTCCCGGCTCGGGTATTCGCCGGCCCGGCGCTGACGCAGCCGGCGCAGACTCCGCCGGCCGAGGACAATGCCGTCCTACTTGCGCTGGGTACCGAGACCGACGACGACCTGGCCCGATTACGTGCCGGGGAGGCAACGAGTTTGGTGTTGTTGTCGGCGACGGCAATGGGTCTGGCGACGTGCCCGGTGACCGAGCCGCTCGAGATCGCCGACACCCGCGAAGCGATACGCGCTGACGTTTTCGGCGCCAGCGGCTACCCCCAGATGATGCTGCGCGTGGGCTGGGCGGCGGTGAACGCCGACCCGCTGCCTGCGACGCCCCGTCGCCCTCTGGCCGAGGTGATCGACTGGGAAAGGGTATCAGATGTCAACTGCTGCAAATAAATACGATGTGCTGGTCGGCGTCGACGGATCTCCGGAGTCGAAGGCGGCCGTCGACTGGGCGGCGCGCGACGCGGCACTGCGCGGGCTGTCCGTCCGGCTGGTGTACGTCCTGACTTCGGCGGCGGTACTGGCCTTCCCCGAAGTTCCGATGCCGTCGGGTTTCCTTCAATGGCAAGAGGATTCGGCCCGCGAGACTCTGGACACCGCCCGCAGGACGTTAGCGGAAGCCGCCAAGGACGTGGAGGTCAGCACGGAACTGGCCAGCGGACCGGCAGTGCCGACGCTGGTCAACTTGTCCAAGGATGCGCAGCTGGTAGTGGTCGGCTGCCGCAGCCAAGGTGCCCTGGCCCGCGGGCTGCTGGGTTCGGTGAGCACCGGGCTGGTCCACCATGCGCACTGCTCGGTGGCGATCATCCACGACATCCACGACGAGGACCCGTTGACGGTGTACCCGTCGAAGGCTCCGGTGTTGGTGGGCGTAGACGGTTCGCCGGCGTCGCAGCGGGCGCTGGAGGTCGCCTTCGAGCAGGCCTCACTACGCAGGGTGGATCTGGTCGCCGTGCATGCCTGGAGCGATGCCGCGGTCTTTGAGTTCCCCGGTCTCGACTGGTCGGCGATGCAGACGCAGGCCGAGGAGACGCTGGCGCAACAGCTGGCCGGTTGGCAGGAGCGCTACCCCGATGTGCGGGTGCGCCGGGTGGTCGTCGCCGACCGGCCGGCCGACCAGCTCATCGAGCAGTCGGAGGCGGCACAACTGGTGGTGGTCGGCAGCCATGGCCGCGGCGGATTCGCCGGTATGTTGCTGGGCTCGGTCAGCACGGCGGTGGTGCACGGCTGCCGGATGCCGGTGATCGTCGCGCGTCAGGGCAGCGGTGCCGTCCATCTCAGGACAGTGCCGCCGCCCGGCGCGGCGCTCACGGTGAAGTCCCCGCCGACCTCGTAGGCGCGGCGCCGTAGGTTGATCAACCCGCTGGGGGTGACATCGGCGGGCATCCCGCAGCCGTCGTCGACGACCTCGATCGCCAGCTCGTCGTCGACTCGAACGGTGATCGTCAGGGTTTCGGCGTTTGCGTGGCGCACCGCATTGCTCACCGCCTCGCGGACCACCGCCTCGGCGTGATCGGACAGCGGGGCCTCGATCACCGATAGCGGCCCGACGTACTGGACCGTGGTCCGCAGCTCGGAGCCGCCGAACGCGTTGACTGCCTCGTCGAGGCGCTGGCGCAGCCGGGCGGTGCCCGCCGACCCGCCATGCAGATCGAAGATCGCGGTGCGGATCTCCTGGATCACGCCCTGCAACTCATCGACGGTGGCGACGAGCCGCTGCTGTACCTCGGGCTCCTTGGCGCGCGGAATCGTGCCCTGCAACGTCAGGCCGATGGCGAAGAGCCGTTGGATGACGTGGTCGTGCAGATCGCGGGCGATGCGGTCGCGATCGGAGAGCACGTCTAGCTCACGTACGTGCCGCTGGGTGGTGGCCAGCTGCCAGGCCAGCGTGGCCTGATCAGCGAAACCCGCCATCATGTCGAGCTTTTCGTCGCTGTAGATCTGCCTGCCGCGACGGCGCAGAATCACCACCACACCGGCAACGGTGTCGGTGGTGCGCAGTGGCAGCACCATCGCGGGCCCGGCTCCGGGCATGACCGCCAGCTCGTCACCGATGTTGTCGAACCGGCGCGGCGTCTGAGTGGCGAAGGCCTCACCGATCACGCTGCCCGCCACCTTGATCGGCTCCATCGACTGCGCGTGGCCGATCACCCCGGACGTCTCGACGACGAGGAGTTCGCTGACCTGATCGGTGGGGAGTTCGGTGTCGGTGGGCACCGCGACGAGCACCGCATCGGCGGTGGTGAGTTCGAGAGCCTCGTCGGCGATGAGCCGGAACACCTGGGCCGGGTCGGCGCCACCGAGTAGCTCGGTGCCGATATCACGGGTGGCCTCGATCCACGACTGCCGGGCTCGCGACTGTTCGTAGAGCCGGGCATTGTCGATCGCGATACCCGCTGCGGCCGCCAGCGCTTCGACCATCACCTCGTCGTCCTCGCTGAACGGCTGGCCGTCGGCCTTCTCGGTGAGATACAGGTTGCCGTACACCTCGTCGCGGATGCGTACCGGAACACCCAGGAAGGTCCGCATCGGCGGATGGTTCGGGGGAAAGCCCACCGAGGCCGGGTGCTGCAGGATGTCGTCCAGCCGGATCGGCTTCGGCTCGTCGACCAGATGGCCGAGCACGCCGCGACCTGCGGGTAGCGGGCCGATCTCGTCCCGGGTTTCCTGGTCGATGCCCTCGTAGATGAACTCGACGAGCTCGTTGTCGTCGCCGCGTACGCCCAACGCGCCATAACGGGCGTCGACCAGGTCAATCGCAGTATCAACGATGGTTTTCAAGGTGACGTCCAGCTCAAGACCCGAGGTCACCACCAGCATGGCCTCGACCAGACCGTCAAGCCGGTCTCGGCCCTTGACGATCTGCTCGACGCGGTCCTGGACCTCGACGAGTAGCTCACGTAATCGCAGTTGCGACAGTGTGTCGCGCAGCGGTGGCGCAGCGCTGCGATTCCCCTCCGGGCCGACTCTGCCGGTCACCGAACCCATGCTGCCACCAGAACGGTGGCGGCGCTTCAATGTTCGTTGTGATTATTGTGATCGAGCTTCGAAATGAACACGGCAGCTTGGGTTCGCCGCTCCATCCCAAGTTTTGCCAGTAATCGAGATACGTAATTTTTTACCGTCTTTTCAGCCAAAAACATTCGCGCGGCTATTTGCTTGTTTGTCAGTCCCTCGCCAAGGAGGCCGAGCAGGACCCGCTCTTGTTCGGTAAGGCCTGACAACGGATCCGCACGTTCCGCGGCGCCGCGCAGCTTGGCCATCAACGCCGCCGCCGCACGGTTGTCCAGGAGTGAACGGCCCGCGCCGACGTCTTTGATGGCCTGGGCAAGTTCCATTCCCTTGATGTCCTTGACGACGTAACCGCTTGCCCCGGCAAGGATTGCGTCGAGCATCGCCTCATCGGAGGTGAACGACGTGAGCATCAGGCACCGCAGGTCGGGCATCTTCGAGAGCAGGTCACGGCACAACTCGATGCCGTTTCCGTCGGGTAGCCGGACGTCGAGCACCGCGACATCGGGCTGCAGCGCGGGAATCTGTGCCAGTGCTTGTGTCACGGAGCCGGCCTCGCCGATGACCTCGAGCTCGGGATCGGCCGACAACAAGTCGATCAGTCCGCGGCGAACGACTTCGTGGTCGTCGACGAGAAAGACCTTGACCATGGCCCAACGATATCGGGCTTCACGTGCCAAGGGTCACAACAAGCGCTGACGATCGACCACCAAAACCGAGCAATCGGTGTTGTGCAGGACCGCAGAGCCCGTTGGGCCCAGCAATTCCTCGATGCCCTCGGCGTTGCGTGCACCCACCACGACCAGCTGAATGTCCGCGCTGTTCTTGGCCAGATAGTTCAGCACACTGCCGTGAATGGCGACCGGGCGTGCATCGAGATCGGGGTAGGTGTTCTTCCAATGTGACAGGCGGCGGTCGAGCTGGGCGCGCACCATCCGGTTTCCGTCGGCGACCGCATGCGAGTCGTGAACGTCGGTATAGCGCGACTGCCATGAGCTCAGCACTCGCAGTGGAGCTCCCCGTAATCGGGCTTCCTGCACACCGAACTGCAGCACGGGCGCACTGTCGGGGGACCCGTCGAGTTCGACGACGACCCAGCTGTGCTCGGTGGGGCGCTCCGAACCGCGGACGATCGCGACCGGACAGTGCGCGCAGGTAACCAACGCGGTGGCCGTCGAACCGATGCGGTCGTGGTCGAAGTGCTTGATCCCGACCGCCCCGACGCAAACCATCGCCGCGGCGCGGGACGCTTCCATCAGCGCGGCGACCGGCTTGCCCTGCAGGATCTCGATCTCGATTTCGACCGGACGCTCGGTGGCCTGGAGCGCAGTGGCCGCATAGCTCACCGCCAGTTCGGCGCCGGCCAGCAGGCGTGCCTCCTCGTGCGCGCCGGCCGCTTCGGCACCGGGATGCTCGATCGCGTACAGCAGCCGCAGCGGCATATCGCGACTGATGGCTTCATCGATGGCCCACAGCGCGGCCCGCACGGCGCCCCGTGACCCGTCCACGCCGACGACGATCGACGGCGGTGCGGAGGGTTCGGGCATGTGCGGCTCCCCGGGGGATGGCGGCCCTTATTGTGGCACCCGCCCGATGACCCCAGCGTCGATCTCCGACATTGCCGTCGCAAAACGGCTGGCCGGCCAGATTGGACAGCGCCCGCGCGACTGCGAGCTCGTTCGAGGCCCTGGGTGATACCTCGGTTACCGCATGATCAAACGTCGCGGTGTTCGCGGTATTGACTGGGCGTGCGGCCGAACCAGCGCAGGCAGGCCCGGGTGAAGACACTTTGATTCGAGTAGCCGAGCTGACGGGCAAGGGCGGCAAAGCTGACGTCGACGTCGCTGAGGTGCCGCTCGGCGGTTTCTCGTCGCAGCCGGTCGAGGACATCTGCGAACGTCGTCCCTTCGGCGCCGAGCTGACGTTGTAACGCCTTGGGATGAACGTTGAACTGGCGTGCGACCGTCGCAATCCGCGGTGTGCCGAGGGGGAGCAGCGCCTTGAGGACGTCGGTGACGGTCTGTTCGGCGCTGAACGCCGGCTTGTCGGTCAGCATGGTCAGGTACCGGACGGCCGTGTCGTGGACGGGTGCGTCGGGACGGGTCGGGCGCTTCAGGTCCGCCGATGTGAACATGAGCCCCGGCACGGGCTGGTCGAACAACACCCGGCAGCCGAAGAATCGCTCGTAGTCGTGTGGCGAGGTCAGCGGCGGGTGGGGAATGTGCACCGTGCGCGGCGAAAAATCGCTGCCCAGGACTGCCTGGAGAACTCGGAGTGCAACCGTGATCGAGCCCTCGATCGAATGGTGCTGAGGGCGCGACGGGTCCTTGACCACACGCACCGCCAGGAATCGAAGGTCGGCATGCGGCCCGCCGAGGAGGTCGAGGGAGACTCCGTTGCTGTGCGCGGCCGCGAACTTGCCGAGTACCGCAAGTCCCTCGGTAGCCGTGGTCGCCGAGCGCGCGGCGACCATCAGAGGGGCCACGATCTCGGCGCCGTGTTTGTCGGCGAGGCGGCGGCCGAAATCCGCCGTATTGGTGGCGACGGCGGCGGACTCGATCGCGCTGACGACCCCTGCCGCAGGTAACAGGACACCGGGGTCTCCCGCGTGGTGGGGGGAGATCCCCACGTCGCGTAGCAGAGCCTGCGGATCTCCACCGAGCTGCCGGACAAGGCTCACATACCCGGTCAGCGATGCTCCCCGGATGACGTACATGTGGGAGACACTCAGCTGGCGCCGTGGAGATGTCAAGGTATAAACCCCGGATCAACCTATGAACAGGACGACGGCCACCGCTCGGCGCTCCCACCGGCGACGTTCATCGGCTCGGTGCGCCCCCCTTGACCTGCGGCGACGTTTTCTTGTCTTTCCGAGACAAAAGGGGTCTTGAAGCTCAGATTGTGCTGTCGCCCTGCCGCTTTCGGCTGCTAGCGTCGCCGCTGAGTTCGCACGTTTGGAGGCCATGTGCATGTGGAGGACAATTGAAGAATCCGGACCACGAAGTCCTGATCGTTGGGGCCGGTTTCTCCGGTATCGGTTCGGCGATCATGCTCGACAAAGCGGGATTCAGTGACTACCAGGTCATCGAGGCCGGCAGCGGCCCCGGCGGCACGTGGTACTGGAACACGTATCCCGGTATCGCCGTGGATATTCCGTCGTTCTCCTATCAGTTTTCCTTTGAGCAGAGCACTAACTGGTCACGAACCTATGCGCCGGGGCGCGAGCTTCGGGCCTACGCCGAGCACTGTGTCGACAAGTACGGCCTGCGGCCCAAGATCCGATTCAACACCGCGGTACGGAGCGCGGTGTTCGACGAAGACAACGAGTTCTGGCGCCTGGAGCTCGACTCAGATGAGGTACTGACCGGACGGTTCCTGATCAACGGCAGCGGCATACTGACCACGCCAAATCTGCCCGATATCGACGGGGTGGACTCGTTCGCCGGAGCGACCATCCACACCGCGCGTTGGGATCACAGCCAAGACCTCAGAGGTAAGCGAGTGGCCGTCATCGGGACGGGCGCATCAGCGGTTCAGTTGATTCCCGAGATCGCTCCGATTGTAGCGCAGCTCAACGTATTTCAGCGCACCCCAATCTGGTGTTTCCCTAAAGCCGATCGGCCGCTATCGGCTCGGCAGCAGTTGGCGATGCGGATACCGGGGGTCAAGTCGATACAGCGATTGGTGAGCCAGGCCTACGTCGAGCTCACCTTCCCTCTTGTGACGCATTACTTCACGGTCAACCCCACGGTCAAGCACATGGCCGAGGCGGGCAAGGCCTACCTGCGCCGCCAGGTCCGCGATCCGGAGGTGCGGGACAAACTCACCCCGCGCTACGCGGTCGGCTGCAAGCGACCGGCTTTCCACAACACGTATCTGTCCACGTTCAACCGTGACAACGTCGAACTGGTCACTGCGCCGATCGACAAGATCACCGGCTCGAGTGTGGTGGTTGCCGGCGGGCTGTCGCACGATGTTGACGTCTTGATCCTGGCGACGGGCTTCAAAGTGCTTGATCCCGACGAGCTGCCTACCTATCCGATTTCCGGTGTCGGGGGGCAGCGGCTCGCTGAGTTCTGGAACACCAGTCGGCTGCAGGCCTATCAGGGCGTCAGTGTCCCGGGCTTTCCGAATTTCTTCACCATATTCGGGCCCTACGGATTCGTCGGGTCGTCGTACTTCGCATTGATCGAGGCTCAGGCCCACCACATCGTGCGCTGTCTCAAGCATGCCCGTCGCAGGCATGCGACGCGGGTAGAGGTCACGCGTGAGGCCAACGATCGCTATTTCGCCTCGATGCTCCGCAAGCGGCGTCGGCAGATTTTCTGGCAGGACAGCTGTAAGCAGTCCAACAGTTACTACTTCGACAAGCACGGGGATGTTCCGTTGCGGGCCGCCAGCACCCCGGAGGTCTACTGGCACAGTCGGCGTTATCCCTTGACTGCTTACCGATTCGGCACAGCTTCCGGTCGAAAAGTACTGCACTAAAGATTGATTGACATTCAAAGCGTGAAAAATGCTGATATGCAAGGACATTAAGCATTCAGTGTGAGTAAAAATCGAAGCCTATGCGGGTGTGACCGCTAGCGTCCACACCGAGCAAAGTTCAACAACTCGAAGGGATTTCATCATGACCAAATTGGTCGTTGGCGTAAGGGCGCAGGGCGGAAGAGCTTCTCGTCGCGCCGGTACGCGACGGGTGGAGGCCTATCGCTGGCTCGGCGCAGGCGCATTCACACTGGGCTTCGGCGCCGTGCTGGCTTGCGGCTCGGGTATCGCACATGCCGACGACGGCGGCAAGAGTGCCGCGTCCTCGCATTCGACATCTGGCGCGCCGACTGGCCATGCCCCGAAGGCTGTCACGAACTCGGCGCCCAGCCGACCGAAAACGGCTGCGGCCGCGGTGAAGTCGACATCCTCGGGAAGCTCTGTCCGCGCCGTCACCGCGGTGAGTGCAAGCAGCGTCTCGGCGCAGCGGTTTGTGCCGGACGTCGCCATCTCTATTTTGGGCCATACGTTGCTCCAGTCGGGCAGCGCGACCGCCACCTCGGGCGCCTGGAGCATCGCCGTCGCCGTCGGCGCCAACAGTACGGCCTACGCCGTCGGCGGCATCTTCAACTTCGCTGTGGCCGCCGGTACTAACAGCACTGCCGGTGCGGGCGGTCGAGATGGCCTGGGCGACGACGGCGCCGGCAGCTTCGACCTGGCCGTCGACATCGGCAACAACGCCGGCAGTGCGAACGGCGTCGCCGCGACTCTGGGTAACTTCAACACGGCGATCGACATCGGCAACAACAACGGATTCCTGCTGGGCGCCTTGGCCTTCAACGGCAACCACAACACGGCGATCAATGTCGGCAACAACAACGGCTCAGCCAGCGGTGCGGGGGCCTTCCAAGGCAACGGCAATACCGCCATCACAATCGGCAACAACACCAACAGCGGGACCTCGGAGACCTTCGGTGGCGGTGCCCAGGCAGGCCAGGGCAACCACAACTTCGCACTCCAACTCGGCAGCAACAACGGCGACGGTGCCGTTACGCCCTACGGGTACGGGCCCATCGCGGGCGGCGCGAACGGTACTACCGGCAACAACAACTTCGCCGCCGTATTCGGCGACAACGGCACCGCCCTTGCCGGCATCAGTTTCGATCATGACGCGGCGATCATCTTCGGCAACGGACTGATCGCACTGGCCGACACGGCTGACAATTTTGGGATACAGCGTTGGTTCAACTTCCTGTGAATCAACGCAGACAGAAGTCAAACCGGGGCTGAGAAAAGTTGGAGCCCGGGCTGCCGTGGAGTCGGGTTTGCACGGCAGCTCGGGGCTAACACGGATATCGGGGCCCGGCCGGCGAGTGTTACCGACCGCGGCGAGATACCGGCGCCACCTCGGCGTCGCTGAAAAACTCCAGCAGGTAGCGGCTCTCCTCGATGTCCCCGATTGTGCGTCGCGCCTTCTTGCGGGTGATCAGGATGGCGGCGATGGCCAGTACCCACACCACGTACTGCACGCACCACGCCAGCCGGAACGAGTTGAACGAATAGCCGCCGGCCGCGCCGATGATCATGCCCATCGCCTGCATCACCAGCAGCGAGGCCAGGAAACCGCCCATGTTCACCGCGCCCTGCGCCGTGCCCAGCGTAGAGCGAGGGTTGAAGGTGCGGGCGAAGTCGAAGCCGACCATGGATCCCGGCCCGCCGAATGAGATCACCACGATCAGCACGACCAGCAGCCAGTGCGGCGCGGCGTGCGGCAGGGCGAGCACGACCGTCCACACCAGGGCATTGCTGATCACGATGCCCAGCACAATCCACGAGCGCCGATGCGGGTGCCGACCGGTGATCATGCCGATCACCACCCCGAAGACGATGGCGGCGACCACCGAAATCGTCAGCAGCGTGCCGGCCTGGCTGCGCGAAAGATTTTGCGCCACCGTCAGATACGGGACGCCCCACATCAACGCGAACACCGTGACCGAGAACTGGGTGCCCATATGAGTAAAGAACCCCAGCCGGGTGCCAGGCCGCATCCAGATTGTCTTCACGCTGGACAGCGTCTCGCGCAGACTGACCGCCGGGTCGTGGACCGTGACGCCGGGCGGCGTGTTCTTCACCAGCAGCAGCGTCAGCACCAGCGACAGGACGCCGAACGCCGCGACAGTCGTGTAGGCCCTCGTCCAGCCCGAGCCGATCAGCAGCGACAGGAATGGAACGGCGGACAGCACCTGCCCGAGTTGCCCTGAGATACCGGTCAATTGGGTCACCAATGGGATTTGGCGGGGCGTGAACCAATGTGGAACCAGCCTCAGCACCGAGATGAAGGTGAACGCGTCACCGAGGCCCACCACAGCGCGGGCGCCGATCGCCGCAGGCAATGAAACGGTGAACGCCAGCGCGAGCTGTCCGGCCACCATCAGCGTCGCGCCGGACAAGATCATCACCTTGGACCCGAAGCGATCCAGCAGCAGCCCGGCGGGGATCTGTGCGGCGGCGTAGACGATGACCTGCAGCACGACGAAGGTCGACAGCACACCCGGGCTGGCCGAGAACCGCTTGGCGGCGTCCAGCCCGGAGACGCCCAGCGTCGTCCGATCCAGGACGGCCACGATGTAGGCCAACACCCCCGTCGACCACACAATCCAGGCCCGCACTGCCCATAACCCCCTTACCGGTACGTCCCAACAATCATCTCCCGGGCACGCAAATGGCTTTCCTTGTTACACCTGCCAGGTCGTTGCGCCCAGATCGGCAGAGTCGCGTGCCCGACGATGACCGTCGCCAGCGATGCGGACGTGGCCAGTGGCGTTGCTGAGATCGCTGAGGTGGTTGTCGTAAGCTGAGGCGCGTGTCAGTGTCGCGCCGCGACGTGCTGAAATTGGCCGCCGCAACGCCGGTCGCTCTGGGTCTGGGGACGTGGGCGTCGACCCTCGCTCCGCCGTCGGCGACCGCCGAACCGCTCGGCGTGCTGCTGGACTATGCCGCCGGCGTCATCAGCGCCAGCGACCTCAAGGCTTCCGGTGCGCTCGGCGCTATTCGGTACGTTTCCGACCGGCGCCCGGGTGGTGAGTGGATGCTGGGCAAGCCGATCCAGTTGCCCGAAGCCCGCGATCTGTACCAAGCCGGACTGAAGATCGTGTCCAACTACCAGTTCGGTAAGGCGGACAGCGCGGACTGGCTCGGCGGCGAGCAAGCCGGCCTCACTCATGCCAATCGGGGGTGGGAGTTGCACACCGCCGCCGGCGGTCCGGTAGCCGCTCCGATCTATGTCTCGATCGACGACGATCCCAGCCTCGACCAGTACAAAGCGCAGGTAGCGCCCTATTTGCGCGCCTGGGAATCCGTCATCGGGCACCAGCGGGTCGGTGTGTACGGCAATTCCAAGGTCATCGACTGGGCGCTGCAGGACGGCATCGGATCCTGGTTCTGGCAGCACAACTGGGGCTCACCGCAGGGCTACACACACCCCGCCGCGCACCTGCACCAGGTCGAGATCGACAAGCGCAAGGTCGCTGGAGTCGGGGTCGACGTGAACGACATCTTGAAGCCCCAATTCGGCCAGTGGGATTGAGTCAAAGCGCAAAACTTACTGACTGGTAATGTTTTGCCAGCAAACTCTCCGACGCCATTTTGGTGAACAATTGTCGACTGAAAAACCGAGCAAGTGCTTGGGTGGCCGTCTCGCCGGACCGCCGTCGACGACAAATTGACAGGTAACGATTGGATAACAATCGTGCTTTGATCTGCGCTATTGCGCCTACTCAACCGTAACCACCTGCATGCAGGACGTTTGTCCCGGATGGTCTGGGTGACTGTTCGGCGATGCGTTACCCGTCGTGCTGTTACCCGTGCGTAGAACTCGCCAGTAACCAATATCGGCCGGAAAATAGTGCTGGTTCTTATGCCACTCTTAGTACAGCCGGGATGTTCGCAGACCCCTCAACACAGGGACCGGGCGGACGCCGTGATTCGACGGGGAATCGCCGACGACACCTTCGCAAGGCAGCGCAGGTCTGACACTCCGACACACACGATACGAAGACGCAAAGACGCGACGATGAGGACCGAGGGAGATACATAAGGTGACGATCCACGAGCACGACAGGCTATCCACGGGCGACGGATCATGGCGCGGCGGTGCCAAGCAGACCAGCACTCACGCCCTCGTCGACCGGCTCAACGCCGGTGAGCCCTATGCGGTGGCCTTCGGCGGGCAGGGCAGCGTCTGGCTGGAGACCCTTGAGGAGCTGGTCACCTCGGCCGGCATCGAATCCGAGCTCGCGACTCTGGCCGGCGAGGCTGAGCTGCTGCTCGAGCCCGTCGCCAACGAACTGGTGGTGGTCCGTCCGATCGGCTTCGAGCCGCTGCGCTGGGTGCGCGCGCTGGCCGCCGACGAACCCGTGCCCTCAGCCAAGCAGCTGACTTCAGCGGCGGTGTCGGTTCCCGGCGTCCTGCTGACCCAGATCGGCGCCATCCGCGCCCTGTCGCGTCAGGGCTTGGATCTGGTGGCCACCCCGCCGGTGGCCCTTGCCGGCCACTCACAGGGCGTGCTGGCCGTGGCGGCGCTCCGCGCCGGCGGTGCCAAGGACGTCGAACTGCTGGCCCTGGCACAGCTGATCGGCGCCGCGGGCACCCTGGTGGCCCGCCGCCGCGGCATTTCGGTGCTCGGCGACCGTCCACCGATGGTCTCGGTGACCAACGCTGAACCCGAGCGCATCTACGAGTTGCTCGAAGAGTTTGCTCAGGACGTCCGTACCGTGCTTCCTCCGGTGCTGTCGATCCGCAACGGCCGGCGCTCGGTCGTCATCACCGGCACCCCCGAGCAACTGTCCCGATTCGAGCTGTACTGCGAGCAGATTGCCGAGGCCGAAGCCGCCGACCGCAAGAACAAGGTGCGCGGCGGCGCGGTGTTCAGCCCGGTGTTTGATCCGGTCCAGGTCGAGGTGGGCTTCCACACGCCGCGGCTGGCCGACGGCATCGACATCGTGGGCCGCTGGGCGGAGGCGGTCGGACTGGACGTCGAGCTTGCTCGCGCCCTGGCCGACTCCATCCTGGTTCAGCAGGTGGACTGGGTCGAAGAGGTCACGGCGCTGAGCGAGGCCGGCGCCCGCTGGATTCTCGACCTGGGTCCCGGCGACATCCTGACCCGGCTCACCGCGCCCGTCATCCGTGGGCTCGGCATCGGCATCGTGCCCGCCGCCACTCGCGGCGGCCAGCGCAACCTGTTCACCGTCGGCGCGGTGCCCGAGGTGGCCAAGCCGTGGACGAGCTACGCGCCCTCGCTGGTCCGTCTGCCCGACGGCTCGGTGAAGCTGTCGACCAAGTTCACCCGGCTCACCGGCCGCTCGCCGATATTGCTCGCGGGTATGACGCCGACGACCGTGGACGCCAAGATCGTCGCCGCCGCCGCCAACGCCGGGCACTGGGCCGAGCTGGCCGGTGGCGGTCAGGTGACCGAGGCCATCTTCGACAAGCGCGTCGCCGAGCTGGCCACGCTGCTCGAGCCGGGCCGCGCGATCCAGTTCAACTCTCTGTTCCTCGATCCCTACCTGTGGAAGCTGCAGCTGGGTGGCAAGCGGCTGGTGCAGAAGGCGCGGCAGTCCGGGGCCCCGATCGACGGCGTCGTGGTCAGCGCCGGCATTCCCGATCTGGAGGAAGCCGTCGAGCTGATCGACGAGCTGAACACCGTCGGCATCGCCCATGTCGTGTTCAAGCCGGGCACCGTCGAGCAGATCCGCTCGGTCATCCGGATCGCTGCCGAGGTGCCCACCAAGCCGGTCATCGTCCACATCGAGGGTGGCCGCGCCGGTGGCCACCACTCGTGGGAAGACCTCGACGACCTGCTGCTGACCACCTACTCGGAGCTGCGCGGTCGCGCCAACATCACCGTCTGCGTCGGCGGCGGCATCGGTACGCCCGAGCGTTCCGCGGAATACCTGTCCGGCCGTTGGTCGGTGGCCTATGGCTACCCGCTGATGCCGGTGGACGGCATCCTGGTCGGCACCGCCGCGATGGCGACGCTGGAGGCCACCACCTCCCCGGCGGTCAAGCAGCTGCTGGTCGATACCGCGGGCACCGACATCTGGGTCGGCGCCGGAAAAGCCTTGAACGGCATGGCTTCCGGGCGTAGCCAGCTCGGCGCCGACATCCATGAGATCGACAACGCCGCCTCCCGATGCGGCCGGCTGCTCGACGATGTCGCGGGTGACGCCGACGCGGTCGCAGCGCGCCGCGAGGAGATCATCGCCGCGATGGCGGTCACCGCCAAGCCGTACTTCGGCGACGTCGCCGACATGAGCTACCTGCAGTGGCTGCAGCGCTACGTCGAGCTGGCCATCGGCGACGGTGACTCCACCGCCGACACCAAGGCCGCCGACTCGCCGTGGCTCGATATCACCTGGCGCGAGCGCTTCGCCGAGATGCTGCAGCGCGCCGAGGCCCGGCTCAACACGAAAGACACCGGCCAGATCGAGACGCTGTTCGCCGCGTCCACGGCCGAGGGCGAGTGGCTGCTGGAGAACCCCGACCAGGCGCTGCAGGTCCTGCAGTCCCGGTACCCCGACGCCGCGTCGGTGCTGCTGCATCCGGCCGACGTGCCGTTCTTCGTCCAGCTGTGCAAGACGGTGGGCAAGCCGGTGAACTTCGTGCCGGTCATCGACAAGGACGTGCGGCGCTGGTGGCGTAGTGACTCGCTGTGGCAAGCCCACGACGCCCGCTACACCGCCGATCAGGTCTGCATCATTCCGGGCACCGAAGCCGTCGCCGGAATCACCCGCGTCGACGAGCCGGTGGGTGAACTGCTCGACCGCTTCGAGCAGGCCGCCGTCGACCAGGTGCTGGCCGCGGGCGCTACGCCCGAGCCCGTCGCCGCGCGACTGCGCGTCCGCACTGACGTGACCGGGCCGCTGGCCATCGTGCTGGATTCGCCCGACGTGCTGTGGGCCGGTCGCACCGCCACCAACCCGGTGCACCGCATCGCTGCACCGTCCGACTGGCTGGTGCACGACAACCGTTCCGCGACAAACCATTCCACCGGCGCACGACTCGAGGTGACCGCGCCTGACCGGGTGGTGTTGAGTGTTCCGCTGTCGGGCACGTGGATCGACATCGCCTACACGTTGCCGGCCACCGTCGTCGACGGCGGCATGCCGGTGGTGCGCACCGAGGACGCCGCTACCGCGATGCGTGCCGTGCTGGCCATCGCTGCCGGGGTCGACGGCCCCGATGCGCTCCCGCCGGTCGTCAACGGCTCCACCATCGTGTCCATCGCATGGGATCCCGAGCGGGTCGCCGACCACACCGGCGTGACGGCGACGTTCGGCGCACCGCTTGCCCCCACCCTCTCGACCGTGCCCGATGCGCTGGTCGGCCGGTGCTGGCCCGCGGTGTTCGCCGCGATCGGCGGCGCTGCTACCGACAGTGGATTCCCGGTGGTCGAGGGCCTGCTGAGCCTGGTACACCTGGACCACGCGGCCCGGCTGCTCAAGCCGCTGCCCAAGGTACCGGCCCAATTGACCGTCACCGCAACGGCTTCGGTGGCCACGGACACCGAAGTTGGCCGTGTCGTGCCGGTCACGGTGAACGTCACCGACGCCAATGGCATCATCCTGGCGGTTCTCGAGGAGCGCTTCGCTATCCGCGGGCGCACCGGAGCCAAGGAACTGACCGACCCGGTGCGGGCCGGGGGAGCGGTGTCGTTGAACGCCACCGACACTCCGCGCCGCCGTCGTCGCGACGTCACCATCGGCGCACCGGTCGACATGCGGCCGTTCGCCGTGGTCTCCGGTGACCACAACCCGATTCACACCGACCAGGCCGCCGCATTGCTGGCCGGCCTGGATTCGCCCATCGTGCACGGCATGTGGCTGTCGGCCGCCGCCCAGCACGTGGTGACCGCCACCGACGGCAAGCCCGCCCCGCCGGCCAAGCTGATCGGCTGGACCGCCCGCTTCCTGGGTATGGTCAAGCCCGGAGACGAGATCGACTTCCGTGTCGACCGCGTCGGAATCGACTTGGGCGCTGAGGTTTTGGAAGTCACTGCCAAGGTCGGCACCGACTTGGTGATGAGTGCGACAGCCCGGCTGGCGGCCCCGAAGACGGTGTACGCCTTCCCGGGTCAGGGCATCCAGCACAAGGGCATGGGCATGGAGGTGCGCGCGCGCTCCAAGGCCGCCCGCAAGGTGTGGGACACCGCGGACAAGTTCACCCGCGACACCCTGGGCTTCTCGGTGTTACACGTGGTGCGCGACAACCCGACCAGCCTGATCGCCTCCGGTGTGCACTACCAGCACCCCGAGGGGGTGCTCTACCTGACGCAGTTCACTCAGGTGGCCATGGCCACCGTTGCAGCGGCTCAGGTCGCCGAGATGCGCGAGCAAGGCGCGTTCGTCGAGGGCGCGATCGCCTGCGGTCACTCGGTGGGTGAGTACACCGCGCTGGCGTGTGTGTCGAATGTCTACAAGTTGGAAGCCCTGCTGGAGGTGGTGTTCCACCGCGGCAGCAAGATGCACGACATCGTGCCGCGCGACGAGATGGGCCGGTCCAACTACCGGCTGGCGGCGATCCGTCCCTCGCAGATCGACCTCCCGGACGCCGACGTCAAGGACTTCGTGGCCGAGATCGCAGAGCGGACAAGCGAATTCCTGCAGATCGTGAACTTCAACCTGCGCGGCTCGCAGTATGCGATCGCCGGCACGGTTCGCGGCCTGGAGGCCCTGGAGGAAGAAGTCGAGCGGCGTCGCGAGATCAGCGGCGGCAAGCGGTCGTTCATTCTGGTCCCCGGTATCGACGTGCCGTTCCACTCCGACGTGCTGCGCGTTGGCGTCGACGACTTCCGTCGGGCACTGGAACGCGTCATGCCGGAGGACGCCGATCCGGCGCTGATCGTCGGGCGCTACATCCCGAACCTCGTGCCGCGGCCGTTCACCTTGGATCGCGACTTCGTGCAGGAGATCCGCGACCTGGTGCCCGCCGAGCCACTCGACGAGATCCTGGCCGATTACGACACGTGGCGTAACGAGAAGCCGCATGCGTTGTGCCGCAAGATCGTTATCGAGTTGCTGGCCTGGCAGTTCGCCAGCCCGGTGCGCTGGATCGAGACGCAAGACCTGCTCTTCATCGAGGAGGCCGCGGGCGGTCTGGGTGTCGAGCGCTTCGTTGAGATCGGCGTGAAGTCCGCTCCGACGGTCGCCGGCCTGGCCAGCAACACGCTGAAGCTGCCCGAATACGCCCACAGCACAGTGGAAGTGCTCAACTCCGAGCGGGACGCCGCCGTGCTGTTCGCCACCGACACCGATCCCGAGCCGGACATCGACGAAGCGCCCGCCGCTGAGGCACCGGCCGACGCCGCCGCGGTCGAGGCCGCGCCGGCACCCGCAGCCCCGGCTGCTGCGCCCTCCGGTGGCCCTCGTCCCGACGACATCGGATTCGACGCGGGTGACGCCACACTGGCGCTGATCGCGTTGAGCGCCAAGATGCGTATCGACCAGATCGAGTCGCTGGACTCGATCGAGTCGATCACCGACGGTGCGTCCTCTCGGCGTAACCAGTTGCTCGTCGACCTCGGCTCGGAGCTGAACCTGGGCGCCATCGACGGCGCCGCCGAGGCGGACCTGGCCTCGCTCAAGGGGCAGGTGTCCAAGCTGGCACGCACCTACAAGCCGTTCGGCCCGGTGCTGTCCGACGCGATCAACGACCAGCTGCGTACGGTGCTCGGCCCGTCGGGCAAGCGTCCGGCCGCGATCGCCGAACGGGTCAAGAAGACCTGGGAACTCGGCGACGGGTGGACCAAGCACGTCACCGCCGAACTGGCGCTGGGCACCCGTGAGGGCAGCAGCGTGCGCGGCGGTGCGCTGGGTGGCCTGCACGAGGGTGCGCTGGCCGACGCCGCGTCCGTGGACAAGGCCATCGACGCCGCGGTCATCTCGGTGGCGGCCCGCAAGGGCATCGCGGTCTCGCTGCCGTCCGCCGGCGGTGCAGTCGGTGGTGTGGTCGACTCGGCCGCGCTGACCGAATTCGCCGAGCAGGTCACCGGCCGCGAGGGCGTGCTGGCCTCGGCTGCCCGCCTGGTGCTGGGGCAGCTGGGCCTGGACAACCCGGTGACGGCCGCGCCGGCCGCCACCGACGCCGACCTCATCGACTTGGTCACCGCCGAGCTCGGCTCGGATTGGCCGCGCTTGGTGGCTCCAGCGTTCGACGCCAAGAAGGCCGTGTTGCTCGACGACCGCTGGGCCAGCGCACGCGAGGATCTGGTCAAGCTGTGGCTGGCCGACGAGGGCGATATCGACGCCGACTGGCCGACACTGGGGGAGCGCTTCGAGGGTGCCGGCAATGTCGTTGCTACCCAGGCCAACTGGTGGCAGGGCAGGGCGCTGGCCAACGGCCGCACCATCCACGCCTCGCTCTTCGGTCGGATCGCCGCGGGTGCGGAGAATCCGAACAAGGGTCACTACAGCGACGAGGTCGCGGTGGTAACCGGTGCGTCCAAGGGTTCGATCGCCGCATCGGTGGTCGCCGGCCTGCTCGACGGCGGCGCCACGGTGATTGCGACAACCTCCAAGCTCGACGACGAGCGGCTGGCGTTCTACAAGGCCCTCTACCGCGACCACGCCCGTTACGGCGCGTCGCTGTGGGTGGTGCCGGCCAACATGGCCTCCTACGCCGACATCGACGCGCTGGCCTCCTGGGTCGGCAGTGAGCAGACTGAAAGCCTTGGGCCGCAAGCGATCCACCTCAAGGATGCGCTGACCCCGACGCTGCTGTTCCCGTTCGCGGCACCGCGGGTGGCCGGCGATCTGTCGGAGGCCGGCTCACGCTCCGAGATGGAGATGAAGGTGCTGCTGTGGGCCGTCGAGCGGCTGATCGGCGGACTGTCGTCGATCGGTGCCGAGCGGGACATCGCCTCGCGCCTGCACGTGGTGCTGCCCGGTTCACCGAACCGCGGCATGTTCGGCGGTGACGGTGCGTACGGCGAGTCCAAGTCCGCGTTGGACGCGGTGGTCAACCGGTGGAACGCGGAAACGTCGTGGGCCCAGCGGGTCAGCTTCGCGCACGCGCTGATCGGCTGGACGAAGGGCACCGGCCTGATGGGCCACAACGACGCCATCGTCGGCGCCGTCGAAGAGGCCGGCGTGATCACCTACAGCACAGAGGAGATGGCGGCGATGCTGCTGGATCTGTGCACCATCGAGGCCAAGGTCGCTTCGGCCAACGCCCCGCTGAAGGTGGACCTGACCGGTGGGCTCGGCGACGTCCAACTCGACATGGCCGAGCTGGCTGCCAAGGCGCGTGAGGAGATGGCTGCTGAATCGCCGGATGCGGCTGCGGCCGCTGAGGCGGTGGGCACCATCGCCGCACTGCCGTCGCCGCCGCGCGGTTACGCCGCCTCGACGCCGCCGGCCTGGGACGACCTCGATGTCGACCCGGCTGACCTGGTGGTCATTGTCGGCGGTGCCGAGCTGGGCCCGTACGGTTCCTCGCGCACCCGTTTCGAGATGGAGGTCGACAACGAGCTGTCGGCCGCCGGCGTGCTCGAATTGGCTTGGACCACTGGGCTTATCGTGTGGGAGGACGACCCCAAGCCGGGCTGGTACGACAGTGCCAGTGGTGACCTGGTCGACGAGGCCGAGCTGGTCGAGCGCTATCACGACGCCGTCGTGGAGCGTTGCGGCATCCGCGAATTCGTCGGCGATGGGGCGCTGGAGGCCGATCATTCATCGCCGCTGATGGTCAGCGTGTTTCTGGAAAAGGACTTCCGGTTCGTCGTGTCGTCGGAGGCCGACGCGCGCTCGTTCGTGGAATTCGATCCCGAGCGCACCGTCGCCCGCCCCCTCCCCGACTCGTCGGACTGGGAGGTGATCCGCAAGGCGGGCACCGAGATTCGCGTCCCGCGGAAGACCAAGCTGTCGCGGACAGTGGGGGCGCAGATCCCGACCGGCTTCGACCCGACGGTCTGGGGCATCAGCGCCGACATGGCCAGCTCGATCGACCGGGTGGCACTGTGGAACATCGTCGCGACGGTCGACGCGTTCCTGTCCTCCGGCTTCACCCCGACCGAGCTGATGCGCTGGGTGCACCCCAGCCTGGTGGCCTCCACGCAGGGCACCGGCATGGGCGGTATGACGTCGATGCAGACGATGTACCACGGCAACCTGATGGGTAAGGCCAAGCCGAACGACATCCTGCAGGAGGTTCTGCCGAACGTCGTTGCCGCGCACGTCATCCAGTCCTACGTCGGCAGCTACGGCTCGATGATCCATCCGGTCGGCGCGTGCGCCACCGCGGCGGTGTCGGTTGAGGAGGGCATGGACAAGATCCGTCTGGGCAAGGCCGAACTCGTGGTCACCGGTGGCTTCGATGACATGACGCTGGAGGCCGTGATTGGCTTCGGTGACATGGCGGCCACCGCCGAGACCGCGACCATGCGGGCCAAGGGCATCAGCGACTCGAAGTTCTCTCGCGCCAACGATCGTCGCCGGCTTGGCTTCCTGGAGGCGCAGGGCGGTGGCACCATCCTGCTGGCGCGCGGCGACCTGGCGCTGCGGATGGGTCTGCCGGTGCTTGCCGTGGTCGGCTACGCCCAGAGCTTCGGCGACGGCGTGCACACCTCGATCCCGGCTCCCGGGCTCGGTGCGCTCGGCGCCGGGCGTGGTGGCAAGGGCTCGCAGCTGGCCCGTTCGCTGGCCAAGCTGGGAGTCGGCGCCGATGACATCGCGGTGATCTCCAAGCACGACACCTCGACGCTGGCCAACGATCCCAACGAGACCGAGCTGCACGAGCGGCTGGCCGACTCGATGGGTCGCGCGGCCGGGGCCCCGTTGTTCGTCGTGAGCCAGAAGAGCCTGACCGGCCACGCCAAGGGCGGTGCGGCGGTGTTCCAGATGATGGGCCTGTGCCAGATCCTGCGCGACGGGGTCATCCCGCCGAACCGCAGCCTGGACTGCGTCGACGATGAGCTGGCTTCGTCCGGGCACTTTGTATGGGTGCGGGAGACCCTGCGGCTGGGCGACAAGTTCCCGCTGAAGGCGGGTCTGGTCACCAGCCTGGGCTTCGGTCACGTGTCGGGTCTGATCGCGCTGGTGCACCCGCAGGCGTTCCTGGCCTCGCTGAGCGAGCAGGAGCGGGCGGACTACACCAAGCGCTCGGGCGAGCGGGTGCTGGCCGGTCAGCGGCGACTGGCTTCGGCCATCGCCGGCGGACGGCCGATGTACGAGAAGCCCGCCGATCGCCGGTTCGATCACGATGTGCCCGAGAAGCGTCAGGAGGCCGCGATGCTGCTCGACCCGGCGTCGCGGCTGGGTGAGGACGACATCTACGTGCGATGAGCGGGCCTCAGAGCGCCGGCACGGCCGGTGATAAGGTCTCCGGCGTGGCGATAGTCGGTGTGGGGATCGATGTGGTCTCCATTCCCGACTTCGCCGAGCAGGTGGACCAGCCGGGAACGGTGTTCGCCGAGACGTTCACTCCAGGTGAGCGCCGCGATGCCGCCGACAAGAGTTCGGTGGCCGCGCGGCACCTGGCCGCCCGGTGGGCCGCCAAGGAAGCCGTCATCAAGGCGTGGTCGGGGTCGCGCTTCGCGCAGCGTCCGGTGCTGCCGGAGGGCATCCACCGCGACATCGAGGTGATCACCGACATGTGGGGTCGGCCCAAGGTGCGGCTGACCGGTGAGATCGCCAAGCATCTGGCCGAGGTGACCATTCACGTGTCGCTGACCCATGAGGGTGACACCGCCGCGGCGGTCGCCATCCTGGAGACTCTCTAGTTCCCGCTAACGTCGTTGGCATGAGCGATCTCGTCGAACGCGTGCAGGCTGTGCTTCCCTCGGTGCGGGCCGATCTCGAGGATCTGGTGCGCATCCAATCGGTATGGGCCGACCCGGCCCGTCGCGACGAGGTGCACCGCAGCGCACGCGCGGTCGCGGACCTGTTGAGCCACGCCGGTTTCCAGCAGGTCGAGATCGTCGAAGAGGGCGGTGCGCCCGCGGTGATCGCGCATCATCCCGCCCCGCCTGGGGCGCCGACGGTACTGCTGTACGCCCATCATGACGTTCAGCCGGAAGGCGATCCGGCGCAATGGGATTCGGACCCGTTCGAGCCGACCGAACGCGACGGCCGGCTCTACGGCCGGGGCAGTGCCGACGACAAGGCCGGCATCGCGACGCACCTGGCCGCGTTCCGTGCTCATGAGGGCAACCCGCCAGTGGGGGTGACGGTGTTCGTCGAGGGGGAGGAGGAGTCCGGTTCGCCGTCGCTGGGCCGGCTGCTGGCGGCACACAAGGACAAGCTGGCCGCCGACGTCATCGTGATCGCCGATTCGGACAACTGGACCCCGGAGATCCCGGCGCTGACGGTGTCGCTGCGCGGCCTGGCCGACTGTGTGGTCGAGGTCGCCACTCTGGACCACGGCCTGCACTCGGGGCTGTGGGGCGGGGTGGTGCCCGATGCCCTCAGTGTTCTGGTGCGCCTGCTGGCCAGCCTGCACGACGACGACGGCAACGTCGCGGTACAAGGTCTGTACGAGACGAGCGCCGCCGACGTGGACCGCGGCCCGCAATGGGTGCGCGAGGAATCCGGCTTGCTCGACGGGGTGCAGGAGATCGGTTCCGGCCCTGTGGCCCAACGGATGTGGGCCAAACCTGCGATCACCGTCATCGGCATCGACACCACACCGATCGCCAAAGCGTCGAACACGCTCATCCCGCGAGCCAGCGCCAAAGTCAGCATGAGGGTGGCGCCGGGCGGGGACGCGTCGGCTCACCTCGACGCGCTACGCGCACACCTGGAGAAGCACGCACCCTGGGGCGCGCACGTCACTGTCACTCCCGGCGACATCGGCCAGCCCTATGCGATTGACGCCAGCGGGCCGGTCTACGACGCCGCCCGTGCGGCGTTCCGGCAGGCGTGGGGCACCAACGTCGTCGATATGGGCATGGGCGGCTCGATCCCGTTCATCGCCGAGTTCGCCGCCGCCTTCCCGGATGCCACCATCCTGGTCACCGGCGTTGAGGACCCCGGTACTCAGGCGCACAGCGTCAACGAGAGCCTGCATCTCGGCGTGCTGGAGCGTGCCGCCACCACCGAGGCGCTCTTCCTGGGAATGCTCTGGGAACCGCATGCCGAGTAGCCGACTACGAGGCGGCAGACGCCAATCCCCAATATTGTCAAACTGGTCAATTGCGGGCGGCCTTCGAGGCCTGTGGCGGGGGAGTTCACATGCGGAAAGCCAATCTGGTTGCAGCACTGCCACTCTGCGCCCTCATGGCCGGAGCGGCGATCGGTGGAGCGCCCCTGGCTGCAGCCAGTTGCTCTTCGTTCTTCGGACTCGGTAACACTGCCCAGTGCAAGAGCGGCCCCACCAGCATCGCGATCGCTGTCGGTCCCAACGCGACTGCGACGGCAGGCGGCCTGTTCGGTGTCGCCTTCGCGGACGGCATCGTTCCCCTTGTCGGGACGACAGATACCGGTGTGGCGACGGCCACGAGCACTGGCGCCTTCACGTTCGCGTGGGCGTGGGGTGACAACGTGACGGCGCAGGCCGGGGATTTGTTCGGGATCGCCATGCAATTGGGCACCAATGGCACGACCACCACCAAAGGCCTCTTCAATGTCGCTCAGGCCATTACCAATCCGTTCGGTTCGACCACCGCAGACATCGGACTGACGCTGGCCGACGGCATCGGCAACGTGATCACCAATGGCGCCTTCGTGACGGGGCCGGGTGACAGCGTCGAAGCGGTGGGACTCGGAAATTACGCCTTCAACGGATGGGGCTCGGACAACGTCGTCAAAGCAGGTGGCACGCCGACCAGCCTCTGGAACTTCGCGTTGGACGTCTTCAACAGCGGCAATGTGACGGCAGGGCCGGGTCCCTTCGCGATCGCGATCGCGTTCGGGCAGCAGCCCGGCGATACCACCGTCCAGACCGGTCCCGGCATCAAGATCGGCTACCCCACGACGTCGACCGCGGGTTCCGCGGCAGCTCTACATCCGATCAAGAAGACCGTGACCAAACCGGTGGTCAGTGCGGCTGGTGGCACCAAGACCTCGGTCGGCTCGGCAGCGCCCAGGGTGCACAAGGCGCAGGCCTAGACCGAGAGGTCTCGGCGCAATTTGGCGACGTGGCCGGTGGCCTTGACGTTGTACTGTGCGACCTCGATCTTGCCCTTCTCGTCGACCACGAACGTCGACCGGATGACGCCCACCACGGTCTTGCCGTAGAGCTTCTTCTCGCCGTAGGCGCCCCACTCGGTGAGCACCTTTTTGTCCGGATCGGACAGCAGCGGGAACGTCAGTTCGTCGCGGTCGGTGAACTTGGCCAGCTTCTCGGGCTTGTCGGGGGAAATTCCGACGACGTCGATGCCGGCGCCGTTCAACTCGGCCAGGCTGTCCCGGAAATCGCAGGCCTGCTTGGTGCAGCCCGGGGTCATCGCGGCGGGGTAGAAGTAGACGATCACCTTGCGGCCTTTGAAATCGGACAGCTTCACGGTCTTGCCGTTGGCGTCAGTCAGGCTGAACGCCGGCGCCTGGTCACCGACCTCGAGGCGTGCTGTGTCGCTCACTTACTGATCCCTTCATCCACCGGAGCATCGGGGTTGGCCCGGGTTGCTCTAGGGTAGTTCGGCAGGGCGGCAGTTTGGAGGACTGAAGTGGCGGACCGGGATCCCGAGGTCATCAAGGCGGAGATCGACCAGGCGCGTGACCGGCTGGCGGTGACGGTTGACTCGCTCGCCGTGCGGGCCAACCCGCAACGGATCGCCGATGACGTCAAAGCCGCGCTGCTGAGCTTTGTGAAGAGACCCCCGGTCGCTGCGGCGCTGGCTGGCGTCAGCGTGGTGACGGTCGTGTTGGTGATCCGCCGCATCCGCAACGGCTAGGCCCGCCCAGCCCTTTATTCCCGACGCACGGGCTCACGCCCGTGGCATATTCCACAGCGCAAATTTACATAGTTACCGAATGTTTTGGTTATCCCACCTCCGTAGCCGAAGAGATGCGGACCGTGATGACCACAGACGTGACGATGACCGATGCCCCGGTCGTGGAGAACACCCAAGAAGCAGCCGCCGAGACCGCCCGCCGGCGTCGGCGGATGGATCATGACCACCCCAGATACAAGTGGGTGGCGCTGTCCAACACCACGCTCGGCGCGCTGCTGGCGTCGATCAACTCCTCGATCGTCCTGATCTCGCTGCCCGCGATTTTCCGCGGCATCGGGCTCAACCCGCTGGCGCCGGGCAACGTGAGCTATCTGTTGTGGATGCTCATGGGCTATCTGGTGGCCACCGCCGTTCTGGTGGTGCCGTTGGGCCGGCTCGGCGACATCTTCGGCCGGGTGCGTATCTACACGCTCGGATTCGTCGTGTTCACCGTCGCGGCGATTGCCTTGTCGTTCGACCCGTTTGACCTCAGTGCTGGTGCGATTTGGTTGATCAGCTGGCGGGTGGTGCAAGGCGTCGGCGGTGCGATGTTGATGGCCTGCTCGGCGGCAATCTTGACCGATGCGTTCCCCAGTCGGCAGCGGGGCATGGCCCTGGGTGTCAACCAGGTCGCCGCGATCGCCGGGCAGTTTCTCGGCCTGCTGATCGGCGGCCTGCTGTCGCAGTGGGATTGGCGTGCGGTCTTCTGGGTCGGCGTCCCGCTCGGGCTGGCCGGAACGATCTGGAGCTTCCGGTCTCTGGTGGAGGTCGGGGTGCGTACCCCGGCGCGTCTGGACTGGGCAGGCACCGTGCTGTTCGCGCTCGGGTTCACCGTGGTGCTGGCCGCGATCACCTACGGAATCCAGCCCTACGGTGGGCATCCCACCGGCTGGACCAACCCCTGGGTACTCGGCGCCATCGGGCTGGGCGTGCTGATGCTGGCCGTGTTGTGCGTCATCGAGCTTCGGGTCCGAGCCCCCATGCTCGACATCCGGCTCTTCAAATCCAAGCCCTTCGCGCTCGGCAACCTCGCGGGCCTGATGGCCTCCATGGGGCGTGGTGGTTTGCAGTTCATGCTGATCATCTGGCTGCAGGGCATCTGGTTGCCGTTGCACGGCTACAGCTTCGAATCGACGCCGCTGTGGTCGGGTATCTACCTGCTGCCGATGACGCTCGGCTTCCTGCTGGCGGGCCCACTGTCCGGGACACTGTCGGACCGGTTCGGCTCGCGGCCGTTCGCCATCGGTGGCATGTTGCTGATGGCGGTGACTTTCCTTGCGCTGATGGTCATTCCAGTGGACTTCAGCTTCTGGGTCTTTGCAGTGCTGATCTTCCTCAACGGATTAGGCGGCGGGATTTTCACCTCGCCGAACACCGCGGCCATCATGTCGAGCGTTCCCGCGGCCGAGCGCGGCGCCGCGTCGGGCATTCGGGCCACGTTCACCAACGCCGGAATGTCGCTGTCCATCGGCATCTTCTTCTCGCTGATGATCGCCGGGCTGGCCAAGACAATGCCGGCCACTATGAGTACCGGGCTGCAGCAGCAGGGCGTGTCGATTGCCGATGCGCACCGGATCGCTGAGCTGCCCCCGGTGGGCAGCCTGTTCGCCGCGTTCCTGGGGTACAACCCGATCGCCGAACTCATGGGCGACACGGTGAACCAGCCTGGCGTGAATTCTGCGGTGCTCACGGGCAAGGAATTCTTCCCGCATTTGATTTCGGGACCGTTCCACGCCGGCTTGTCGGTGGTGTTCATTGCCGCCGCGGTGATGATGGTGATCGGAGCGGCTGCGTCCTGGGTCAATCCGGGCCGCGTCGCCGAGCAGGATTAGCGGCGGCGAAACCAGTCGCCCAGTGAGCGCCGGAACCCCGGCGGGTTTGCGGTCAGGCCGATGCGGCTGCAGCTGTGAATCTGCATCGGGGTCACCGATGCGGAGGGTTTCGGAGCTACCTCGCCTTTGGGGTGGGGAACGAGGTCTTCCGGCACCATGCGGCTAAGTCCTCACTTCATCACTGAACATCTTGCCCGGGGGCTGCTGCTGGTCATTGCAGCTAACCGTGACTATAACACCGTCTGTCACATTAGTGCAGCACAATGAGCTGAATCCGCTGTCTGAGGTACCGTCCGGTTATCTAATGACGAGCAAATCTGCTGGTCAGTCAGCTGTCTTAACGAGTTGCCCAGGGTTATTCACAGCGATGCATCTCACAGAGTCCGGGCTGCTGCGTTTCCACGAACCCGGGCAACGTCGCGTCCCGATCAAGGCGGCACCAGGGGAGCCGTTCCCAGCCTCGCACCGTGGACGTAGGCGCGGGCCGGTCAGAGCTGGCGGCTAGACGAATACCACGCCGGGGTTGAGGATGTCGGCCGGGTCGAAACTCGCCTTGATTCGCCGCATCAACGCCAGTTTGGCGGGGTCTTCGAGCTCGCAAAAGTAGTCGGCCTTGGCTCGCCCGACACCATGCTCCCCGGAGATCGCCCCGCCCAACGACATGCCCATGGCGAAGATCTCGGTCAGTATCTTCCTGCGGGTCTGTGGATCCTTGCAGAACAGGACGCCGTGCACGTTGCCGTCGCCGGCATGCCCGCACCCGCTCATGCTGATGCCCTCGGCGAGTGCGATGTCACGGGCGCGGCGCAGGAACTCTGGCATCGACGCCCGGGGGACAACGACGTCGATGATGTCGTCCGCACCGATGGCCTTGGCTGTCCAGAACACATTCTCCCGCGCCACGATAAGTCTGCGGGCTGAATTTCCTTGCAGCACATACGCATCTAGTGCACCCCATTCGCTGAGCAGTGTGCCCAGTGTCGCGGCGTCCTCATCGAGGCGATCGGCGTGGTTGTTCTCCAGCGCGACCACGAGGTAGGCGTCGCACGATTCCCGAATCGCCTCGGGGATACCCAGTTCGAGGTTCTCGGCGTTGACGATCGCCGCCATCACGACGGTGTCGATGTACTCGACGATCGTCGGGTTCAGTCCGCTCGAGATGAGCTTGGGCACAGCGGCCATCACCTGGTCGAAATCGCCGAACGGAGCCAGCACGGTGGCGCCGTGCGCCAATCGCGGAACCAGCTTGACGGTGACTTCGGTGACCAGAGCCAGGGTGCCCTCAGAGCCGATGATCAGCTGGGTGAGGTCGTAACCGGTGGAAATCTTTGACATCTTGCCGCCGGAGCGGATGATCTCACCCGTGGGTAGCACGGCTTGCAGGCCGAGCACGTTGTGCCGGGTGACGCCGTATTTCACTGCGCGCATACCGCCGGCATTGGTCCCGACGTTGCCGCCGACGCTCGAGGACAGCTCGCCGGGATACACGGTGTAACTCAGCCCCGCCTTCGCGGTCTGGGCATCCAGTTCGGTCAGCGTCACGCCCGGTTGCACCACCGCGACGTGGTTGTCGGCGTCGACCTGCAGCACAGCGTTCATCCGCTCGAAGGAGATCAGCAGACCGTCGGCGACCGGTTGCGCTGCTCCGGACAGTCCGCATCCCGATCCGCGAGCGGTTACCGGCACACGGTGTTCGGTCGCAGCCTTCAGGAGCGCGGAGACCTCCTCGGCGGTGGCCGGTTTGGCGAGGTAGGCGGGCCGCTGCGGCGGGATGGTCAGCGCCTCGTCGTGGCTGTAGTCCTCGGAGATGTCGTCACCGGTCAGCAGGTGAGTGCGGCCCACAATGTGGGCGAAGAGTGCCGCGAGATCGGCCATGTGGTCAGACTGTAGTCGTCTCGGGGTGCAGCGAACCTTGGGCTGGGCGGATGCGGACGGCGAGTCGTCGGTTGTCTTCTTCTTGTCGGACGTCTGAGCGGTCGCGGGCGCCGAGGGCTTTACCCTCGGCGCGGCCTGCGCGCCGCCCTCCCGATTCGTTTGCACGGCAGCGACTTTCGCCGCGGACGCCGTGGCTGCCGCTACTGGAGATCCAGCTGCCGTTGCGATACCCAGCGCCGAACCGATGGCATGTGTGACGGCGGTGACCGCCGAAACCGCGATCTGGTACAGGGCTTTCGGCACGATCGCGACCAAGCTGACGAACTGCCGGATGACGATCCCCGCCGCACCGAGGAAGTCGATCTTGTTGGCATAAGGCGTGACGTCGAACGGTTGCAGGGTCCCGCTGGCGAGTTCCTGAATCAGCTCCCCGACTGTCGCGACCGCAAGCTTGGGGGTCCAGTTGGTTTTGAACAGGCCGAAGTTCTGATCGTCGTCGAAGCCGCCGGTGTAGGAGTCCCGCGTGGTGTAGATGAACATGGGTCCGGCGCCCTCGACGTCCTGCCAGGCGACCACGAAGTGCCGGTGGTGGCGGTGCAAACCAGGAGTGCGCTCAACGTTGCAGCTAAAGTCCGACGCTTCATCGCGAGCCCCCCGGCCGTCTGACGTGATAGTAAGGCACGCCCTATCGTCGCGAGGATTAGCTGGCTGCCCCAATGGCGAACTTGCACCGGGTTTCTCGCGTTCCGGCGCTTCGCTGATCGTATGATCAGTCGTCCTGGAGAGCTTCGAAACAGAAAAGAGCCCCGGCGATAACCGGGGCTCTTCTACTGTGCGCCGTCAGGGTTTCGAACCCCGGACCCGCTGATTAAGAGTCAGCTGCTCTACCAACTGAGCTAACGGCGCGTGAACCGCGTCAGCGACAATAACAAACACCACTGCCGAACATGAAATTGCGCTGGTGGCCGCCCCCGAGTCGCTGAACTGTGCGGTCGCCAGCGTCGCCGAGATTCCCTTAGACTATTGCCAATCATCAACAGCGTTTACACAGCTAGCGAAGTAGAGAGCGATATGAGTAAGGCCAGCTCGGCAAACCGTCCGCGGTCGCGGACCCGGCTGGCTGCCCTCGCGATCGTGCCGGCGCTGCTGATCGCGCTCAGCGCGTGCGGCAGCAGTGCCCCGGCGCCCACCCCGCCCAAGGTCATTGCCGACAAGGGGACGCCCTACGGAGACCTGCTGGTTCCGCAGCTGACGGCCTCGGTCAAGGACGGTGCCGTCGACGTTCGGCTCGACCGGCCGGTGACCGTCAGTGCCACCAGCGGGGTGCTGGGATCGGTGACGATGGTCAATGAGGCCGGCAGCAAGGTGGACGGCAAACTCAGCCCGGACGGCGTCACGTGGTCGACCAGCGAACCGCTGGGGTACAACAAGAGCTACACGCTGACCGCCCAGTCGCTGGGCCTGGGCGGTGTGACGGCCGAGAAGATCACCTTCGAAACGCAGTCGCCCGAGAACCTGACCATGCCCTACCTACTGCCCGGTGACGGTGCGGTTGTCGGAGTCGGGCAGCCCATCGCGGTGCGCTTCGACGAGAACATCCCCAACCGGCTCGCCGCCGAGCGTGCGATCAAGGTGACCACCAACCCGCCCGTCGAGGGCGCGTTCTACTGGCTCAACAGCCGTGAGGTGCGCTGGCGCCCGCAGAACTACTGGAAGCCGGGCACCGCCGTCGACGTCGCGGTCAACACCTACGGCGTCGATCTCGGAGACGGTCTTTTCGGTCAGCAGAATCTGACGTCGCGCTTCACCATCGGAGACGAGGTGATCGCGACTGCCGACGACGACACCAAGACTCTGACCGTGCGGCGCAACGGGGTGGTGGAGAGGACCATTCCGATCTCGATGGGCAAAAACAGCACGCCCACCAACAACGGGGTCTACATCGTCGGCGACCGGCTCTCCCACATGATCATGGATTCGTCGACGTACGGCGTTCCGTCCAACTCGCCCAACGGATATCGCACCGAGGTGGATTGGGCCACCCAGATGTCGTACAGCGGTATCTACGTCCATTCGGCGCCGTGGTCGGTCGGCGCGCAGGGCTACTCCAACACCAGTCACGGTTGTTTGAACGTCAGCCCGAGCAACGCGCGGTGGTTCTACGACAACACCAGGCGCGGCGACATCGTCGAAGTCCGCAACACCGTCGGCTCAACGCTTCCGGGAACGGAAGGCCTCGGCGACTGGAACATTCCGTGGCCGCAGTGGAAAGCGGGCAACGCCAGCGCCTAGAGTCGCAACTGTGTTGATCGCACTCGAAGAGCACTACGCCTGGAACCCGGTCAGCAGTGACAACGTCGTCGGCACCTGGCTCGAGACCCACAATGTCACCGCGCATCAGCGGCTCTACGACCGCGGTCCGCTGAGACTGGAGCAGATGGACGCCGCCGGAATCGATTTCCAGATCCTGTCGCTATTCGACCCCGGAGTTCAGGAGGACGACGACACCGCGCGGGCAGTCGACAATGCGCGTCGCGCCAACGATGACCTCGCCGAGACGGTGCGTGGTACCCCCGACCGGTTCGGCGGTTTCGCCACCCTGGCCACCCAGGATCCCGATGCCGCCGCCGCCGAGCTCGAGCGGGCAGTGCGCGAGCTCGGCCTTGTCGGTGCGTTGATCAACGGGCACACCCATGGCCGGTACCTCGATGATCCCGCCTATCTCGATCTGTTCGACTGCGCTCAGCGGTTGGGCGTTCCGGTCTATTTGCATCCGACCACGCCGCATCCGGACGTCATGGCGGCCTGGTTCGCTCCATACGTGAAAGATGGCCTGCACCTTGCCTCTTGGGGCTTCGCGGCGGAGACCGGCACGCACGTGCTGCGCTTGATCTACTCGGGTCTGTTCGACAAGTTCCCGCGGTTGCAGATGATCCTGGGCCACTTGGGTGAGATGCTGCCGTACGCGGCTTACCGCATCGACCGCTACTACGGGCTCGGCGGTGGTGAGGGCGGCGGCGGGTTGGCGCGGCTGCCATCGGAGTACCTTCGCGACAATTTCCACATCACGACGAGCGGTAACTTCAACCCGACGGCATTCGCGTGTGCTCTGGACGTGATGGGGCCCGACCGCTTGATGTTCTCGGTGGACTACCCGATGGACGACAACATCGCGGGTGCTGAGTTTCTGAGGGACCTTCAGGTGGAAGACGACGTCCGGCACAAGATCGCCGGCGAGAATGCACTGCGCCTCTTCGGGGACAAGATCCCGCGACGTTGAGTCGGGGCTAGGCCGAACGTCGCTTGACGTTGTGCAGACCGGTCATCGCGACGGCGCTGCGCGCCCTGACCTCGGCGGCCGTCGGGAGCCCCTCATGCTGCCAGCGCTCGCACTCGGCGCGGACGCCGCTCAGCTCTTCGCTCAACGATGAATGCACAGTTGCGAGCGTCACCCGGCTTTTGTCCTCCGCAGAGCCGCGGTAGGTCGACGCCATCACGCTGGCCAGTGCCTGCCGCACCCCGAGGACGATGAGCATCGCAGGGTGGGACTCCGGCAGGGGATCGGAGAACACCGCGCCCTCCCAAATGTCCCAGGCCTGCTCGCAGTAGGCCAGCGGGGTGTCGGCGTCGATTGCGTCGAGGGCGGAGATGAAGGCGTCGAGTCGATCGACCCAGATGCCCGGGGGAAGTGATCCGTCGATGTCTGCCAGTAGCCGAATTCTCATGTCCACACGTCCCTTCGCAATCGCGTCCCCCCGGGACGCCAGACCCTCTTGCTGCGGGAATCCGCGGCATACGGTTATGTACCCGTCGCTGCCGGCTTTGAATCAAAATGGTTGCTGAACCGGAAGTGACGTCAACTACAGCAACGAACCGGCCATATCGAAGCTCCGCACGAAAGACAGCACGCGGGGTGACAGGTGCGGCGGCATCCAGGGTTTGTGCTTGCCGCCCGGCGCGTAATGCAACGCGTCCAACCCCTTCTGACCGCCAAACCGCTCGATCAATTCTTTGACGGCTGCCACATCCTCGGCCACCGTCGGGTACAGGATCTTGTCCACCTGTGCCTGCAGCGAATTCACCTTGGGCTGAATGGCTTTGATCATGTCCAGCACGCTGCGGTCGCGGGTCATGGTCGCCAGTTCGTCGCCCCGGAGCCACGTCGTCTTGGTCTTCGCGAACCGCGCCATGTAGTCGCGATTCATGTGGACGTCGACATCGGGCTCGCCGTGCCGCCGGGCGGTGAACTGGTACCGCACCGCCGGATTGCCACCGCATTGCAGCGGCTCGTGCAGCTCGTCCAGCCAGCGATAGTCGAACGAGGACTCCTTCAGATGGCTGAACAGCGCTTCCACCGCCCTGGCCTGCGCGCTGTAGTGACCGAAGGTTCTCGTCGCGGCATTCACCGATTGTTCGCGGTAGTCGTGGAGCGCGGCGGTGACGGCGATCAGGGCCGACCGCATCTTGCTGGTGCGTTGTTCCATGACGGCCGCATCGAACGTGGATTCCCGGCTGGCTTGCAGATCCAGGACAATTTCGGTTACGACGTCGGAGAGGGCGTCGCTCTCATCGGTGATGTGCTGCAACAACTCTCGGTTCAGCATTCGCCGTAGCCGACCGTAGGCCTCCCGGTACCGTCTGTTCTCGTTATCGGTGAGAGCACACACTTTGTCGAAGACAATTCCGCTGTCCGAAATCGGCGCGGCGCCAGTCGCATTGGTAGCCTGCAGACTGGCCACAATAGTTGCACTGCGTGCCTTTATCTCCTCGGCGGCCGGCAAACCCTCCGACAACCACCACGCCGACTCGTGCCTGAGGCTGCCCAGACAAGTCTTGAGCGACGCGTGAACGGCCGTCAATCTGCTGCGTTCCGGGGCGTCGGGGGCGCGGTAGTACTCGAGCGTCGATGCCGTCAGTGCGTGCGACACCGCCTGAAGGCCGCCGAGGGCGACGAGCACGGCAGCGCTGGTTTCCGGTGGCGGATCTGCGACAACAGTGCTCTGCCAGATCTCCCACCCCGCCGCGCAGAAGTCGAACGCGTCGTCGGCGTCGATTGCATCGAGCGCCAGCAGGAAGGCGTCGAGCCGGTCGACCCAGACGGCTAGGCGTTGTCCATCCTCAGCGAACCCCCCGGGTCCGTCCCTAAGCCGTTCGGCGTCCATGTATCAGCCCTCCCCAGCTAAGCCATGCAAGCTATTACCGGACAGTAACTCAGCGCGGTTTAATTATCGTGCTTAGTTCGGTAACGATCGCAACAATAAATGGCCCTTTACCGGCGGAAATCGGCGTCCGAGGCCAAAAAAAGTCAGGGAACCGAATGGTTCCCTGACTTGTTCGGACTTGGTTACAGGATCTGACCGGCGGTTACACCGGAACCCAGACACCGCCGTTCCAGAATCCCCAGCCGTTGGCGTCGGCATTCCACGACACCTGCGCCCACGGGGCCCAGAACGGCGGCGGAGGCGGCGGCGGTGCCCACGGCGGGGGCCCTCCCCAGGGCGGCGGCGGACCATAGCCAGCCGGGGCGTTGGGGCCGTCCCAGTCATGGCATTCGTGCCAGCCGGGGTTGTTGCCCCAATGGTTATCCCAGTTGTCGCCCGGGCACCAGTGGTAGGCAGGAAGGGGAGCGGCAGGTGCCGCTTGCGCCGTCGCGGCCAGTCCGAGACCGCCCATGGCCAGGCTGCCGGCCGCCAGCACGCCGACACCGAGTCGAGACAACGAGCTTGTGCGCTTGTGTTTATTCACGGGCCCAGTAATTCCCCGAGGGGGTCTTAAACAAGCTCGGAAAATGCTGCCAAATTGGCGTGGTTTGGCTGGTGATGACTACCGCAAGAAAGCCGAAGGGCGGCTAAACGCCGATGACATAGAGCCCGTCGCCCGTGGTGACGTAGAGCTTTGCTCCGTCGGGACTGACCGCAATCCCGCTCGGTTCCCGGCCGACGGTGATGGTGTCGATGACCTTGTTGGTGGCGGTGCTGATCACCGACACCGTGGTACCCAGCGTATTACCCTCCCCCGCGTTCGCGACGTACACGACGCTGCCGTCGGGGCTCACCGCCACCGCTAGCGGGTTGTTGCCGACGGGGATTTTGGCGGTCACTTTGCCGGTGGTGGCATTGATGACGTCCAACGAACTTTTGAACGGGTCGGCCTCGTAGAGCTCTTTTCCGTTGGGGCTGACGGCCAGCCCTGCTCCTAAGTTGCCGGTGATACCGGTTTGGATGGTCTTGGAGACTTGGTTTGTCGCAGTGTTGATCACCGACACTGTCCCGCTATTGGTGACGTAGGCGAACTTGCCGTTCGTGCTCACCGCTACCTCGGACGCGAACCCGCCGACGGTGATGGTGGCGGTGACTTTGTTGGTGGCGGTGTTGATCACCGACACCGTGTCGTTGCCCCCGGTGCAGGGCAATGCACCGCTCGGGCACGAATTAACGACATAGAGTTTTTCCGCCGCCGGGGTGCCGGCCGGCCCGACCGCCAACCCCATTGGTTCGTAGCCGACTTGGGTTGAGCCGAAGACGGTGTTGTTGAACAAATTCACCTCCACCACCGTGCCCTGGCCCCCTTGCAGGGTCGTGCCGCCGGGCACGGTCACGTAGGCCCCTTCGCCGTCAGGGGTGATCGCGACCGTGTCCGGGGCGTAGTAGGAGCTGACGGGGACAGTGGCGGTGACCGAGTCGGTGGCGGTGTCGATCACCGACACCCCTGCGGTCGTGGTGAGGACCAGTTCGGCGCCGGTGTTGGGGCTGACCGCCACATCGTCTGTTCCGATGCCGAAAACCTTGATGGTGGACAGGACGGTCGGTGTGGACACCGAGAGTGGCACGTGGATGGTTTTGATGGTGCTCTGCACCCCGTTGTAGGCGACCATGGTGACGGTGGCCTCGCTCGCCCCGGTGGCGCTGAGTCTCGCGGCGGTGTTGGGGATGAAGGTGTAGACGCCGTCCTCGTTGACGGTGACGGTGCCCTGGTTGCTGGTGGCCTGGTAGGTCAGGGGTGCCCCGGCGGCGTCGGTGAACACCGGGTGGAAGGTCACTGCGCCGGTGGTCGGGTCGGCGGCGCCGATGGTGGGGGTGCCGGCGATCGGGATGCCGGCGGGGTTGAAGGTGTCCTCCAGCCAGCGCGCCGCCGAATAAAACACCAACTGCACCAGGTTGCCCGCAGCGGGGCTGGGGGTGGTCGTGTTCAAACCCCCCAACGTCAGTAGGGCATTGGTCACCTCGGTCAGCAGAGACGGTGGCGCCGACACATCGGCCGCCGGCGACACCGTCGACGTGGTCATCACCGTCGAGCGGACCGGGGCGCTCACCGTCGAGCGGACCGCCCCCGTCGCCGGTCCGCCCAGCACGGGTGCGGGGCTGGGATGCTCGGTCGTGATCACCGCCGTCTCGTGGTCGGTCGCGGTTACCGCGGCCGAGGACGGGGCAGACACGTTGACCGTCTTGTAATGTGTTGGGCCGCTGGTAATCACGGCCCTGGGCGCGTCTACCGAACCCGCGCTTCGAGAAGTCGCCAACTTGGGTCCGGGGGTGCTGGCGGTGCTCGACGGCGCCGGACGATCGGCATGGGCGATCCCCGACCCACCGGCTACTGCCGCACCCAGTCCCACACCCAGCGCCCCGATACCGAGCCAGGCACTCACCGGCAGAGCACGCCGCCGAGCACACCGGTGCCGACCCGTACCGACGTGAGCCGATGTTGCCTTGGCACAGTGGGTGATTCGACTAGTCGCGCCTCGATTGGTGCTCATCAGCACACCTCGATCCCAGGGCCTGGCGGTGGACTCTGCACCGACAACCACCGCGGGTCTGATCGGGACGCTACGCTCGCACATTCAAACGAGGGTTAGAACGACACAACATTTACGCTCTAGTCGGTCGCGATCGACGTGAGGGCGGCCTCAAGGGCATTGAAACCGGCGTCATCGGTCTCGGCCACCTTGGCGTAGTGCACCAGAAACGCACGAGATCGCTGCGCCGGTGAAGCCTGTCCTCGATGCTGTTGACACGACCAGTTTTGCTGCCTGGGTTGAATGCCGGCGGCTGAGCCCGGCGCCGCTGTTGCATGGCCCCGTAAACAACACCGCCTCACCCGCGTCTTCGCGGATGAGGCGGTGTTTTACCTCGGGGTGGCTGACGGGACTCGAACCCGCGACAGCCAGGATCACAACCTGGTAGTAAAAAATCACTATCTATGCAGCTGAAGTGGCATTTAGTGCCAGCTAACTTCGTAGACTTTGGTGGACATTACCCCTGATAACCTGGCATATTCTGGAATGCTAACGTCACGCTAACGTCATGCTTGCTAAGCTGCCTGGTATGGCTAAGAAGAGTCAACGCCGCGCATGGGGCACCCTGCGCCCCTTGCCTAGCGGAAATATCCGCGCCTCCTATACCGCCGATGACGGTTGCGTCTACCCCGCCACCCGCACTTTCAGCACGAAAATGGACGCCGAAGCATGGCTAGCGGACGAACGGAAGCTGCTGGATCGCGGGGAGTGGACGCCGCCCGCGGATCGCGCCAAAGGCAAGGTCTTGGCGGGGGTGACACTGGGCGAGTTTGCTGAGGGATGGCTAGCTCAGCGCGACCTGACGCCGAAGACGCGCGCGTTGTACCGGGACCTGCTCAAGAGCCGGATTCTGCCAACGCTAGGGGTTCAGCCAGTGCGTGTTCTCACACCTGCCCACGTGCGTGTTTGGTGGGTGGAATTAGGTAAAAAGACCCCTACCCCCACAAGGAACACACACGCCTACCAGCTTCTCAAGGCGATTTACAACACAGCCGTAGAGGACAAGCTGGTGACAGAGAATCCCTGCCAGATCAAGGCAGCGGGGAAGCCGCCGAAGCCGCGTGATGTGAAGCCGTTGACACCGGCAGAGTTGAACAAGGTGGCCGAGTCGGCACCGCAGCACTACAGGGTCGCGGTGCCCGTCGCAGCATGGTGTGGCTTGAGGTTCGGGGAATTGGTGGAGCTACGTCGGAAGGATGTTCACGACGACGGCAAGCGTGTCACCCTCAAGATCCGCAGGGCCGCGACGCGGGTCGAAAACAAAGTGGTGGTTGGACCGCCGAAGACTGACGCCGGTGTCCGTGATGTGACAGTGCCGCCGCACGTCGCGACACAGTTGCGGGAGCACATGACGAACCACACGGGCAAGGGGCCTGAGGCTTTCGTGTTCACCACGACGCGGGGCCAGCGGCTTTCCACTACCGCGTTCACCAAAGCGGTTAAGGCCGGGTTCGCTGCTGTCGGCAAGGGGGACATGAGAATCCACGATCTTCGCCACGTGGGAGCAACGTTGGCAGCCCAGGCCGGTGCGACCACCAAAGAACTCATGAGCCGCATTGGGCACACAACGCCCGCGATGGCGATGCGGTACCAGATTGCCGCCCAGGAGCGGGATGCTGCCATTGCCGACAAGCTGTCGGAGTTGGCGGGCGCGGGCTAGCCGTACAGCTGTTACACGGCAACGGTTTTCGGGTAGCCTAGGCAGCGGAATAGGGACTATCGCGGTCATTGAGTCGGTAGCCGTCCCCTTTCAGGGCGATCACTTCGGCGTGGTGTACCAGGGAGATTGATCACATTCCCTTCTGGTCCTCCTGGCTCGACTAGCGCCAGGAGGACCAGAGGTCAATTTTGGGTTGCCGCGCCGGTCAGATTTCGGATGCTGCCGAAAGGGCACCGCGGCAGAGTGCTAGCTGGAGGAACGCGCATCCTTGGACGTCTGGATCGCGTGAGCCAACTTGCTGGCTGAGAATCTCACACGCGGAAGGTCGCTGGTTCGATACCAGCCGGGACCACCATATAAAGGCCCAGCGCAGAGGGCATGCCTGAGGCCACTCGGCATCGCGAGCTGCCGCCTCGATTGAGAAGGCCGCGTTCACCCGTGCTGACCTCGTCGAGGTCATCGGTGCTCAACTTCCCGTCGACACCGCACGCTCGCCCCGCGAGCTGGTCGAGGAAGCCGTCGACGAAATCGCCGTGCGGCTGACTGCCCCGCGACAGGCTCATCAACGGGAAGGCCACGAGCGATTCACCCTCGACCTGATCCTGGCCGAAGAAGCCGCCGTGCTCGATCTCGTCGACGCCCAAGATCCCCGTTCAATACTGTGGGGCCTGCCTAGTGACATCGACGGCTTGTCGCCGGATCAACAACGCGCAGTGGGAAACATCGCCGTCTCACCGTGGTTGGTGCAACCGCTTAGCGCACCTGCCGGAGCCGGTAAGACCACCTCGATGCGCGCGTTGGCGGCGATGGCCCGTCGCCGCCGTGACAGCCGGGTCATCGTGTTGGCGCCGACGGGCAACGCGGTTGATGTCGCGGTCCGCGAAGGTGCCGGTGACACCGGCTCCACGATCGCCAAAGCTCTGCGCGATCTCGACAACCACACCCTAGCCCTGAGCAATGGCGATCTCGTGATCGTCGACGAGGCCGGCATGGTCGGCACCGACGATCTGCGCCGACTACTCACCGCCACCACTGCCGCTGGCGCCAAGACCGTTCTCGTCGGAGATGCCCACCAGCTCGCCCCGGTCAAGGCGCGCGGGGGCATGTTCGCCCAACCCTGCACCGACCTGCCCTGGACCCAAAAGCTCTCCGAAGTGTGGCGCATGCGCGACCCCGAGGAGCGCAGCGCATCGCTCGCGCTCCGCGACGGCGGACCAGCCCCGGTGCGCCGTGCGATCGAGTGGTATCGCAAGAACGACCGGCTTCATGCGGGCGATGAAATCGCCATGGCTAGTGACGCTTTGGCGGCATACCGACGCGACATCCAAGCGGGGAAAGATGGTCTGCTTGTCTGCGATACCAAGGAGATGGCCGACGCCCTGAATCAACGCATTCACACCGACACCATCGACCCGCAGACACCAACGCTCACCGTGGCCCGTGGCCCGTGGCCAGCGCGTCGCAGTCGGGGATCTGATTCTCAGCCGCCGCAACGACCCCACCATCGGCGTTCTTCACGCCACCGAAAGGACGACGTATGCCGACCCAGTGCGCAACGGAAACCGCTGGCGCGTCTACGCCATCGACCCTGACAACCAGCGCATGGCAGCTCGCCGCCTCACCGATGGTGCGCGCACAGTTTTCTCCGGCGACTACCTACGGGAGCACGTCGCCCACGGCTACGCGATCACCGTCCACTCCGCACAAGGAACCACCACGGACACCACCCACGCCGTCCTGGGCGAAAACACCAGCCGCGCCTTGTTCTACGTGGCGATGAGCCGTGGACGCCAGACCAACACCGCATATCTCACTCAGCAGCCCGGCCGCGACGGCTACGCCAGCCACGGCTCGCGCCCAGATGTCGATGGCGAGTCTCGTCACACGAGTCAACACGCCGCCCAACTCGTCCGCGGCGTCATCGCCAACGACAGAGATCAAACCCGCACCGCCCACGACGTCGCAGAGGAGGCGCCCGGCAACTCGGCGGCTCCTGGCCGAGTATCGTCGCTGCGATCTCGACGGCAGCGGCAAATCACTTATAGAAGCGCCACAGATCGGGAATGGCAACACACCCGTTTAGGAGCCGGGAACGAAGTCCACCGCGGGGAAAGCCAGAGCCGGCAAGCTGGACTCAGCGACGAAATCGGACTTTAGAACCTGCATTCGATCACGACCACGATCACGCAGGACACGCCCTCCTCAACACATGGCGGGGCGGCTTCCGTCCGCTGTCGCTCCCGGCCGACACCTTCTGGCCTTGGCGATATTTCGCTCCTCACCGTTGAACGATGCAACTCCAGACCGCGCCAATGCTGAACGATGCCATCGCCGGAACTCGCGTTCTACAGGATGGCTGGTCAAAGACCTGAGCATCGGTCAAATGCTGCTGCGGCGCCAATCGTCTTCGTCGAAGAATCGGGCAGCTTTGTCGCGAATCTGTTTAACCGCTTGGAGATCGGGCTGTGGTTGCGGTAGCCCATGATGTCGGCGGCCTCGCTCAGTCTGGTGAGTCCGCTTCGAAGAAGGACGACGACTTCGCGCCTCCGAGCGTCAAGCAGAAGCGATGGGCACTCAACTGGCAGTCATGAGCCCGTTGGCTGTCCCCGGTAGGCAGCAGCGTGATCAGGAACAGCATCAAGCTGTCGCGGCGAACATCAGTCTTGTGTCGCCGGAGATCGCGACTCTGCGGCGGGTATCGCGGTGCCATGCGTCGAGTTCCGTGGCAAGGGTGGACTCGTGAAGAGCGTGATAGCCAGCGCTAGAACCGCCGCCAGCAAGACGACGGTGACGATAGTGTGGGCCAGCAATTGGTTACCCATGCTGGATGGTTCCGACGGCGAGATTGTTTGCAGCTTAGAGAAATTGGTGGTGTGGCCCCCCAGATCGCCATGAGATCGAGACACGGGAAACCTCCCTGACCTGGCCTTTGCGCCGTGCGTCGTGCTGGTCGGCGCGCTAGCGGCATTGGCGATGGGTGATCGACCATCAGGCATGCGAAGGCCTCCATTTAATCGGTGAGGCTTTGCCGCGACTCCTCCATTGCCGGCGGCAGCTGCGTTCAGTCGTCTCGCGCATTTGGTCGCTCACTCTTCGATGATCGTCACGCTTTGTCGGGTGATGATCGGGGTGGGTGATTAGGTTGAGGATCGCGGTCAGGACCAGTGCGGTGGTCCATCGCGTGCCAAGTCCGAAGCCGCCGCAGTCGCTGGGTTGGCACAGTAGGCCGCACAGAGGTACGGCGAGCGGTCGGTTGGGCATGTGGGCGATCGAGAACGCGACGAATGCACTCACGCGCAACTGCAGCTGGTCAACAGCGGCCACCACGAGGGTTGCGGCGACCAGCACCGTCGACACTGGGGATGCGGCGAGCACCCGGTGTCGGGTGGATTCGGTGTGGTTTGTCACGAACTGCCTCCTTGACGGGATCGACAGGTCCGAGGCTAGGAACCCGATGGTTAACGTCGGCAGAGCCTGAGTTAAGGGGCCGGTTCTTCTTTTCGAGCGCCGCCTCGCCGACCGGACGAACTGCAGCTCGCGGGATCCTCGTCTTGTTGGGTCGGCGATGACGCTTGCGGCGAACTGGGCACGAAGAGGGTGAAGGTGGTGGGGGTCCGGCTGCGGAGATACAGTCGGCCGCCCTCGGATTCGGCGATGTTGCGCGCCAGGGGAAGCCCAATTCCGTGACCGCTGGCGGGGCCGCGGCAGAACGGGTCGGTCTGGTCGCTGCGGAGGGCTCCTTCATCGGATACGTCGATCGCGAGCGCGGCGCTGGCGTCGCGCGCATATACGGTGACCGTGCCGGTCCCGTGCCGGGTGGCGTTGTCGATGAGCACAGCGAGTATCTGGCGGACGGCCGCCGCTGATGCCGGTGAGCGGGGGAGGTCGGGGTCGGTGCGGATTCGAACGTCTCTCCCGCTCTCGGCGAGCAGGTGGCGCCAGGTCTCGGTGATCTCGCCGAGCAGCGTGTCGAGGTCCAGCGGCGCGCTGGCGTGGGTGGTGCCGCGTGCGAGCGCGATCAGATCGTCGATGGTGTGGTCGAGGCGTTCGGTGGTAGCGATCGCGTCGGTGATGGCTTGGCGGTGATCAGGGCTAGGCGAGTCCAAGGCCGCCTCCAAGCCAAGACGCAGCCCTGTCAGGGGGGTGCGCAGTTGATGGGAGGCGCTGGCGGTGATGGTGCGTTCCCGGTCGATGAGGTCGCCGATGCGGACGGCGGTCCGATTGAGCGCCGTGCTGACTGCGTCGATCTCGGGAATACCACTGGGCGGAGCGCGAACGCGAAAGTCGCTGTCTCCCAGAGTGCCAGCGGCGGCGAAGAGGTGTTCTAGCGGGCGGGCCACGCGCCGCGCCTGCCAGCGGGCCAGCTGCCAGGTCACCAGAAGGACGAGCGCTCCCAGGGCGATCATGAGTACCCAAGTGAGGTCGATCCTGCGATAGACCTCGGCAGCGGAGGTCGTCGCGCGGATCGCATACGCGGCGTGGGCTCCCTCGGCGACGGGTACCGCGGCAAGGAGCTGGTCGCGGTCCCTGTCGTAGTGGACGGTGTTGTCCGCCAGGGTCGCGGTGACGACGGGATCGGCGGTGTCCGGCCCCTGGCCGCCTCGGAGGCGACCGCCGGCGCCGTAGATCGCAAGCTGGGTGCCCAGGGGGCCCCTGGGAAGGTCACCGGCGAAGCGCCCGTGGAACAGGTCGGCGGCCACGTTGACCGCAGCGGCGTCGGCGACACGTTCGAGTTCGGCGGATTGCTGGGAGCGGTAGTAGTGCGCCGCGAAGAGCGCCAGGGGAACGGCGAACATACTGGTCGCCAGGGTCGCGGCCAGCATCGCGAGGGTTACAATTCGGTTCCGCATTCGTGGCCCTGTTCGCCGGGCTCAAATTTCTCGGGCGAGTTCATGGGCGTTGATCGGGGGAGTCGAGGCGGTAGCCGTAGCCGCGCAGGGTGGTGATTCGGGGTGCCGCAGCCGGGTCGGTGCGGTGGTCGGTAATCGCAGTGGCGAGTTTTCTGCGGAGTATCGCAATATGCACGTCGAGAGTTTTCGTGGAGCCGTACCAGTTGATGTCCCACACGTCGGCGATAAGGGTTTCGCGAGTGAGCGCGAAGTCGACGTCGACGGCCAGCCGTGCGAGCAGGTCGAATTCGCGTGCCCGCAGGCTAATGGGGTGTTCGGCAAGCGTGCACATCCGCGCTGCGGGTTCAACCACCAGGTCACCCATGACGTGGGATTCGGCTGGCGCGGCGGGAACGGGGCCGCGGCGCAGGTGGGCGCGGATGCGGGCGAGCAACTCGGCGTAGCGGAACGGTTTGGTCAGGTAGTCGTCGGCGCCGGCATCCAGACCGACCACGGCGTCGATCTCGGCGTCGCGGGCGGTGAGGATCACCAGGACACAGCCGGGCTGGGTGACTCGCAGCTGGCGGCACACCTCGACGCCGTCGAGGTCGGGAAGGCCGAGATCCAGCAGCCCCAGGTCGAAATCCTGTCGTTCGGCTTCACGCAACGCGGTCATTCCCGTGCGGCTCCACGTCACGTGGTGGCCGTTGGTGTGCAGGCCGTCGGCGAGCAACTTGCCGATCGTGTTGTCGTCCTCGACGAGCAGCAGCTGCGCCATCGTGGACCTCCTTTCGATTACTGGTCGCTGGCACCTCGCCGGCGGCGGTGGCGTCTCACAGGTCGTGCCGCTCAATCACCGCCGCCCTCGGAATTCACCGGTTCCATGCTCCTGCAGTGGATTTGATGTCAAATCGGAGCGCGCCCACCGTGTTAACCGAATAGCTGTGAGGGCCATCGAGCGGTAGTCGTAATTGCGTCCGCGCTCGGCGCGCTCGGGCAGGTTCATGGTGGCCGCGGCGACCATTCCGCCACCGGCGCTGATTAATCCCTGCAAGACCGCGTCGTCCAAGCGCAGTGCTGCACAACCACGCCACGTCGCCGCGTGGTCCGATGAGGGCGCCGCGCTCGCCGCCGGCCAGCAACGCGTACTCGCGCAGCACACGCGGGCGAGGTGGCACTCCGGCGTTGCCTCAGCGGCCGCCGCTGCGATCTCAGCGGCACGTCGGCCCTCGAGCGAGGTCTTGCTTGCGGAGGGCCTCGGTCCAAGAGTGTGGCTGGGTGATTCGGTCGTCACAGGCGTACCTTTCAGCAGCGCAGGAGATCTGGGTGCATTTCGTTTAGTGGCCGCTTCCGGCGACGCATCCACGCGGTACCCGCGCCACTCACCTTATCCACAATCGATGCTATTCGCATGTTATGCGTTACACAGGCCATGTGATGCGCATGAAATCTGATTGAGCGGGTAAACGGAGGCCACAGCATCCACGACCGGCAGTCCGCTTTGGGCCGGCTGTTTGGTCTTCGATCGGATATTGGAGTGTGCGCATGTCAGATACCGTCGCTGACGTCCTGCTGGCCCGCTTGCGGGATTGGGAAGTCGGGCAGGTCTTCGGGTATCCCGGGGACGGCATCAATGGGTTGCTCGCCGCGTGGCACCGAGCGGGGGACAAGCCGCAGTTCGTACAGGCCCGCCACGAGGAGATGGCCGCGTTCGAGGCGGTCGGATTCGCTAAGTTCTCCGGGCGGTGCGGGGTGTGTGTCGCGACGAGTGGGCCCGGGGCGGTACATCTGCTTAACGGGCTGTATGACGCCAAGCTCGATCACGTACCCGTGGTCGCGATCGTCGGGCAGACGGAACGGTCGGCGATGGGCGGCTCTTATCAACAGGAGATCGATCTTCTCAGCTTGTTCAAGGATGTCTGCAGTGAGTACGTGCAGATGTGTACCGTGCCGCAGCAACTGCCCAACCTGATCGACCGGGCAATTCGGATCGCGGTCAGCGAGGGCTGCCCGACGTGCATCATCGTCCCGTCCGATGTCTTCGAGCTGAAGTACGAGCCGCCCGGGCACGCGTTCAAGCACGTGCCCTCCAGCCTGGGACTCAGTCCGGCGCGGGTCGCCGCCGACGACGATGCGGTGCGGCAGACCGCTGATCTGCTCAACGCCGGGCAGAAGGTCGCGATACTGGTTGGTCAAGGGGCGCGCGACTGCGTTGCGGAACTGAGCCAGATCGCTGATCTGCTCGGCGCTGGCGCGGCCAAGGCCCTGCTGGGCAAAGACGTGCTGCCCGACGACCTGCCCTGGGTGACGGGCTCGATCGGGCTGTTGGGCACGACCGCGAGCTGGCACCTCATGATGGACTGCGACACCCTGTTAACCGTCGGCTCAAACTTCCCCTACACCCAATTCCTGCCCCCGCTCGGGCAGGCCCGCGCGGTGCAGATCGACCGATCGGGCAAGTGGATCGGTATGCGCTACCCGTACGAGCTCAATGTCGTCGGCGACGCCAAGGCGACACTGCAGGCATTGATTCCACTGTTGGTACGCAAACCTGACCGGTCCTGGCGCGAGACCATCGAACGGCATGTGTCCAAGTGGTGGAACACCGTGCAGCGGCAGGCGATGACCGACGCCGACCCGGTCAACCCGATGCGCATCTTCTACGAGCTGTCGCAGCGCCTGCCCGCCAACGCCATCGTCGCCGCCGACTCGGGATCGTCGGCCAACTGGTATGCCCGCCACCTGAAATTCACTGCCGGCGTTCGCGGTTCGCTGTCGGGCACGCTGGCCACCATGGGCCCCGCCGTGCCGTATGTGATCGGCGCCAAGTGGGCCCACCCCGACCGACCCGCCATCGCATTCGTCGGCGATGGGGCGATGCAGATGAATGGTATGGCCGAGCTGATCACCATCGCGAAATACTGGCGCCAATGGTCCGACGCCCGCCTCGTCGTCGCGGTCCTGCACAACGACGACCTCAACCAGGTCACCTGGGAGATGCGGGCCATGGAGAATTCTCCGAAGTTCGAGGCGTCACAGTCGCTGCCCGATGTCGACTACGCAGGGTTCGCCCGCAGCCTCGGCTTACACGGCGAAAACATCGACGACGCAAGGGAGTTGGGCACCGCCTGGGAACGCGCACTGTCAGCGCAGCGTCCCACCGTGCTGGACGTGCGCTGCGACCCCGACGTCCCGCCCATACCGCCGCACGCCACCTTCGCGCAAGCCAAATCGCTGGTCAACGCCGTGCTCGGTGGCGACCAGGACGCCCGCGGTTTCATCAAACAGGGCGTCAAACAGAAGGCGCAACAATACCTGCCGGGCGAGAAGACGAACCGGCGATGAAGATCCTGAACACTGCGCTGCATGATGTGCGCACCGGCCGCTTCGAACGCACCCTGTCTGCCCTGACCGCCGCGGGGGCGGCGGTGACCGCGGGCGAGATCTACTTGTCCCATGACGCCGCCAGTTTCGGCAACAAGATGATGTACTGGCCACTCGTCGTGGTGCCCACGGCAATCCCGGCCGGCGCCGCCGGCTTCTTCTCCCGGCGGGCGGCCCGGACCGTGCTGCCGGTGGCGAGTGCGGCGATTGTGATCAATGGACTGCAGGGCTGCTATTTACACATCCGCGGCATCAAGCAGCGCCCAGGTGGTTTCACGAAGTACAACATGGAGTCCGGCCCCCCGGCCTTCGCGCCGCTGCTGGCCTCGCTCGTCGGCGGGATGGGCCTTCTGGCCGCACTATTGCGCCGCGAGGATCTGCAATTGCCCGGTGACGGGGAGGACCACTGATGCCCTACCGCCCCCCGAGCAAGCACGCGATCACCCCGCAAGGGCAAGGTCGTTTTCCCGGCTTCGACGTCCTCGATCAGGCGCACATGTGGGACGACGTGACCGCAGGCGTCGTACTGGCACGGTTGCGGCTGCCAAACATGTTGTCGTTCTTCACCCCCCGCGAAGTAGGCATCGCCGCACCGATGCTTGATCTCTTACTCGGCCAGGACGTCGATCCGCGGGTGCCCGTGCTGGCGCTCATCGATGCGCGCCTGTCCACCGGTGAGACCGATGGATGGCACTACGACGACCTACCCGAAGACGGACAGGCCTGGCGCGACAGCCTGGCCCACCTCGATGAGGACGCGCAGGCTGGCCACGACGCCGGGTACGCCGAGCTGCCGGTCGGTGATCAGGCCCGCCTGCTCCAGGAGGTACAGGAGCTCGCGACCGGCAACGGGTACTGGGGCGAGATGGCGGTCAAACACGTGTGGAGCCTGTGGACGCGGTATGCCTGCACCGCGTTTTACTCCCATCCGTGGGCGTGGAACGAGATCGGGTTCGCCGGCCCGGCCTACCCACGCGGCTATCTCAATCCCGGCATCAATGCGCGCGAGAAATGGGAGGTTGCCGACCACCACGACATCGACCCGGTCCCGTTCGCGGAGCGCATCGAGCGGGCCCGTAAAGCCGATGCCGATCTGCCGGGGGACCCGTCCGGTGAGTGAGATCGGCGCCGTCCGGGCCCGTAACGAATCCGCTTGGCTCATCCCCAATAACGGTTCGCGGGTCAACCACCGGCTGCGCGCCGATATGCGCCGCTACGACCAGGGTGAGGAGGTCGACGTCGTCATCGTCGGCGCCGGTGCCGGTGGCGGCACGCTTGCCCAGCGGCTGGCGCGTGCCGGGTGGCGCACCGTGGTGCTCGACGCCGGCCCATTCTGGAACCCCGACACCGACTGGGTCAGCGACGAACGCGGGGCGCACGCGTTGTTCTGGACCGACCCACGCCAGATCGGCGGCACCGACCCGGTCCCGTTGGGCTCCAACAACTCCGGGCGCGGTGTCGGCGGATCGATGGTGCACTACGCGGGTTACGTACCCCGATTTCACCCATCGGACTTCCGTACCCGCAGCACCGACGGGGTCGGCGCCGACTGGCCGATCAGCTACCGCATGCTGCAGCCCTACTACGAGCAGATCGAAGCCGAGCTGCCGGTCGCCGGCCAGGACTGGCCGTGGGGTGATCCGCACACTTACCCGCACCGCCCGCACCCGATCGGCGGCAACGGGATGATCGCGCTCAAGGGCGCGGCCGAACTCGGCATACAGATGCGGGTCGGGCCGGTAGCCATCCCCAACGGCCGCTTCGGCAACCGACCACACTGCATCTACCGCGGCTTCTGCCTGCAGGGCTGCAAGGTCAACGCCAAGGCCAGCCCATTGGTCACCCACATTCCCGACGCGCTCGCGCACGGGGCCGAGATCCGCGCGGATTCGCACGTGTCCCGGGTGCTCGTCGATGACCGCACTGCACGCGCGACCGGCGTCGAGTACTACCACGCCGGCGTCGTGCGCCGCCAACGCGCCAAAGCCGTTGTAGTGGCCGGATATTCGATCGAAACGCCCCGGCTGCTGCTGCTCTCGGCCACCAAGCGCTACGAACGCGGACTGGGCAACGACCACGACCAGCTCGGCCGTTACCTGATGGTGCAGGGCGCACCCCAGGTCGCTGGACGATTCGACGACGAAATCCGGATGTACAAATCCCCGCCGCCCGAGGTCAGCTCCGAGCAGTTCTACGAGACAGACGCAGCCAAACCCTACAAACGCGGCTGGTCTATCCAGACCGTCAGCCCGCTGCCCATCACGTGGGCCGAACATGTCAGCGCGCAGGGTCATTGGGGCAAAACACTGCGCGAATACATGCGCGATTACGTGCACTGGGCCACTCTCGGCGCGCTGTGCGAGCTGCTGCCGCAACCCGACAATCGGGTCACGCTGGCCGACGAGACCGACCGCCACGGCTTACCGGTGGCCCACTTCGCCTATAGCCAGTGTGACAATGACCGGCAACTCATTGACGCCGCGACGGCGGTCATGCAGGACATCTTGCGTGCGGCCGGCGCGGAGGAAGTCATCACCATTGAGCGCTACGCGCATCTGGTCGGCGGGGCCCGGATGGCCGCGTGCGCCCAGGACGGGGTGGTCGACGCCGAGCATCGGGTGTTCGGGATCGACCGTCTCTACGTCATCGACGGCAGCACGCTGCCTACCCAGGGTTCAGCCAACCCGGCCCTCACCATCATGGCGCTGGCCGCGCGCGCCGCGGACATGATGGCCCGCCACGCCGCCGGACGCACCAGCCACGATGACGACCAGCAACGATGAGCGTCATATCGGCGAAGATCGAGCGGGTCGATGTCGACATCTACACTGTCGAAACCCCCGAACCCGAAGCTGACGGCACCCTGGCCTGGGACGCCACCACCGCCGTCGTCGTTCACATCCATACCGGCGGGACCACCGGCCTGGGATGGACCTACAGTTCACCAGCCGCGGCGGCGGTGATCATCGATCACCTCGCCGGAGTCGTTGGCGGCCGCAACCCCTTCGACGTTGCGGGCGCGTGGCAGGCGATGCAACGCAGCTGCCGCAACTTCGGCACCCGCGGGCTGATCATGCAGGCCCTCAGCGCCGTGGACATCGCCCTGTGGGACCTCAAGGCGCGGTTGTGCGACGAACCGCTGACGACGCTGCTGGGACAGGTCCGCCCCGCAGTGCCGATCTACGGCTCGGGTGGATTCACGACGCTGGACGACACCCAACTCGCGGAACAGGTCGCGACCTGGCGCGCCACCGGTTGCTCCGCGATGAAGATCAAAATCGGGCAGGACTGGGGCGCCGACATCGCCTGCGATGTGCGGCGGGTCCGTCAGCTGCGGGAGTGCGCCGGAGATGACGTCGCGCTGATGGTGGACGCCAACGGCGGCTACACGCCCGGGCAGGCATGTCGAGTCGGCGTCGCCCTCGACGATCTGGGCGTTGTCTGGTTCGAGGAGCCGGTCAGCAGCGACGACATCGAGGGCATGAACACCGTCCGGGGAAGCGTTCGATGCGACGTCGCCGCCGGGGAATACGTGTCCGACCTCTACGACGCACGCCGCATCGCGCCCGTCGTGGACTGCCTGCAACTCGACGCGACCCGCTGTGGCGGCTACACCGGCTGGCTCGCGGCGGCATCCGTCGCCGCCGCCCACAACCTGGAGGTCTCCGCGCATTGCGCACCGGCACTCCACGCCCCTGTGGCCGCCAGTATCACCAATCTGCGGCACCTCGAGTACTTCATCGACCACACCCGCCTCGAACCCGAACTATTCGACGGGCTGCCTCGGGCGGTGGACGGCGTGCTGATCCCGGAGACGGCCCGCCCCGGTCACGGGATGTCGATCGCCGCGACCGCTGCGCACTACCGCCGATGGCCATGACAGGCCCGTCCCCGGGCTGTCGGACATGACCACGGTGGAAGCTGACGGGATTGATCCTGGCCGAATTACACGGCTTGCCCACTCGGCGGCTGCCGAAAGACCCTCGGGCACTTAATGAGCACGACAAATGATGTGCACAAGGGAGGCGCCATGTCGTATCTGATCGGTCACTACGCAGAGCTGGGCTGGGTCGCGCTGAAGGCCCTGCTCCTATTCGCCGTCGCCGTGGTCGGGCTGCGCCTTTCACAACGTCGAATGCTCGCCGAGCTCAACGTGTTCGATCTTGTCGTGACCGTCGCAGTCGGCGCGATTGTCGGCCGCACCGCGACATCGTCGACGACGTCGTTGGCCACTGGAGCGGTCGCCCTGATCACACTGTTGGTTGCCCATCGCATCGTTACCGGACTACACCGCCGTGGCTGGCTCGGCGGGCTGCTGGACCGCCGTCCGCTGATCCTGATAGTAGATGGGCGTCTGCAGCCCGAAGGCCTGGGGTCGGCTGGTTTGACCCGTCGCGACGTCTACCGGATGCTGCGCCAGTCGGGGGAGGGAGACCTGGCGGCGCTGCAATATGTCCTCTACGAGGACGGCGGCCGCCTCACGATGGTGCGGACCGACCAGCAGTGTGGCGAAGCGGTACGCGCTGGTCTCGCCGAAGCTGGGATCGACACCGGCAGGTGATCTGGGCACCGCCCATCCCGTGTCAGCAGGTGGCGAGCCGTGCGCCCGAAGATCAATGGGGCGAGAGGTTGTCGCGTCATCCGGATACCGATCTTCCTCCGCGGCGGAGGGTCATTTGCGGAGCGCGCGTGCGACAGTGGCAGCGACGGCGGCCACGCCGGCTGCCGCGAGCGAGGCTGATCGCGCGTGCCGGGAAAACCACAGCTCCGGGGCGCGGTGTTGGGTTTGGTCGCCGAGCACCCCTTGCGGGCTGAAGTGCCCGCCCGTGTCGCCGGTGGAGGACTTCGCCTTGTTGTCCGTCTGATCGTTGGCTGACGGCTTGGGTGATCTGCTGTGCTCGGCGAACGCGCCGGTTGCCATCTCAGAACCCGCGGAAGCCATCCGGACGAGCTGCGGCAACGGTGTATCAAGTGAGTGCGCCGTTTGAGACCCCGGGCGGCGGATCCAGTCCGGCCCTTCCAACACGTCCGGGATAAGCCAGTACAACACAGCCAAATTCGCGGCGGCTAGCACCCCGTGCAGCACTATGTCGCGCGGTTCCAACCCCAATGGCCCGGGCGCGTGATGCGCAGCGGCCACCGCTCCGACGATCACCAAACCCGCGAATACCACTGCGCCGACGGCGGTGATGGTGATCGCGGCACGGCGCCGCAGGCTGCTCAGCATCGCTAGCACTCCAAAGCTGAGCAGTATCGCGCTGTGCCAGTGCGTCATCGCCAACACCGACACCAGGGCGCTCCCCACGGGTGTGGCGTCGGGATGCATTGCGTCGGAGGCGAACCCGGCGATGCCGAGGGCGATCAGCAGCACGCCCTCGGCCAGCAAGAACCATCGACCCATTCGGAAGTGGCTCGGGTTGCGGCTGACCTGACGTAGTCCCGAGGTTAGGCGTCCGAAGGAGCTCTGCGTGACCGGTGACATCACTCGAACGTTCCGGCGCAACGGATATCAACGTTGGAGGCGGTGCTAGACATTATCGATCATCCCGAATCGGTCATGTAGGTGTGCACGCCGGCCGCAGATCACCGCCGACGTTTGCTCTGTGCTGTCGGATTACCCGCTGCGTAGCCGATCACGCGCTGATAGCGAAACTCTCAGTGTCATCTAATGTGGTGCGACGCCGCCGGGCCGAGGCCCTGACCGGGGTGTCGCAACGCCCAGAGATGAACCGGCCCGGGGAATCCGGGACCGCGCGCCGAGTCGCCAAGGCGCGGTCGACTCCGACGCCGCGCCGAATCCGGACACGATGACATAGGGCAGCTTCCCGGATAGTCCGGCAATCTTCGGGATGATCATAGGCCGTTGGCGCCGTTTTGCTTTCGGCCGTGCAGCGCCGCTAGCCGGGCGTTGTAGGCGGCCAATGCGGCGTCGTCGTCATCGACATCGACCGACGGGTCGAAGTCATCGCCGAGGGTCGTTTGCCTGCGGATCTGGTCCAGCCACGGACCGAAGCTGCTACCCGAACCGTCCCGGCTCGCGATCCAACGACCCCCGATGACGACCATCAGGATCATCATCAGGCCGTCTCCGGCGAACCACATGATGGCCCCGGCGGCGGATTGGTCCACCAGAGCCGACGGTCCCCAGCTCCTGGATGCGGCGTAGGCGGGTGCGAGTGCGGTGTCGGTCATCATCAACTCGACACCGACCAAAGTGTCCGGACCCATGCAGAGCACCACGACGATGAAGCACAGGAACGGGGCCAACGGCGGGTCGGTGGTCAGTTCGCTTCCCGCCAAAGGGAGCAGCAATAGGTAGCCGGCGACCAGATAGAGGACGAGTTCGCTGGTGTGGATCCACATGTGCTGGCTCATGGCTTGCTGAAACCCGGTGAGGTGGGTCAGCACCAGCACCGCCGCGTACAACGGAACGGTCAGGCGCGGGTTGATCAGCCAACGGAATGCCCAACCGGACCGAAGACTGTCGATCCTGACCTGGGTATCGGGGCCACCGGCGTTGTGCAGCAGTCGAATTGGCTGCGCCCACACCAAGAGAGCGGGCACTACGCTAATGAGCAGCAGGTGCACGATCATGTGCACCCAGAACAGATGATGGCTGTAGGTCGACAGTGGGCTGTTGACGACGAGCACCAGGACTGCCGCCGCAGCCACCGCGGACACGGTTCGCCTCGATGGCCATGGCTGTGCGGTGCGACGGAGCCGGATCAACAGGACGAGATAGCCGATGACGGCCACAGCGATAAGCACGTCGGCCACCGGCGAAGCAGTCCACCCAGTCGACAGCGGCCGGGCGTCCATTGTCATCGCGCCTCCTTCTCACCAGAGTCAGCAACGGGGCGGAGTCGCGTGAGCACTGCCTCGTAGGTAATCCACCCGACGAGTCTGGAGTGATCTCGACTGAGCACGGGTAGCCCGGTGTCCCCGCGGCCCCGGAGCTTGGCCAGGATCTTGCTGGCGTCTGTGTCGGTTGCGACGGCGGTGGGAAGCCCGATCAGCGTCTTGATAGTCGGCGGGGGATTGGGATCGTCGAGGGCTTCGGCAACGTCTTGGGCCGACACGCACCCTGTGTAGTGGCCGTCGGCGCCGACCACCGCCAGCATCCCGAGCGGCGCCGTCGCCAGTGCGGCCGTGGCGTCGTCCAGTGACGCGTGTTCGGGCAACGGATCCGGCGCTGCGACCGCGATCTCGCCGGCGGTGAAGTCTGTGTGCGCTGCTGCGGCGGTGTCGAAGTTGACCCCGCGCCGCCACAGCTTCGCCGTGTAAATTGTGCTCTTGGACAACAGGTGTCCGGTTCCTGCGGCCATCACGACCGCGGCCATCAGCGGCAAAATGATCGAATATTCACCAGTGAGCTCGAACAGAATGATCACCGCGGTGATGGGGGCGCCGGTGGCGCCACCCAACGCTGCGCCCATGCCGATCAACCCGTAAGCCCCGGCGGACTCGGTCACGCCAGGAAAAAGGCCGTGGACGATCGTGCCGAAAGCGGTGCCGGCCATGGCGCCGATGAACAACGTCGGTGCGAACACCCCGCCCGATCCACCGATGCCGATGGTCAGGCTGGTCGCGATCATCTTGCCGACCATCAGCACCAATAGCATGCCGATCGCATACCGGCCCTCGACGGCATTCTCCAGGACCGGGTAGCCGACGCCGTACATCTGCGGCAGCGCGATCAGCAGGGCACCAATTACCAGGCCGCCTGCCGCTGGGCGCGCCCATTCCGGTCCTCGCCATACCCAGTCGCAGGCATCTTCGATCAGATAGAGGATTTTTGAAAACGCGACCCCGACGACTCCGGCCGCGACCCCGAGCGCGACATAGAACACGTATTCGACCGGGGTGTGGACCGTGAAGCCGGGCAGTGACAGGAATGGGTGGTCGCCGAGCATCGCTCGCCCGACGACATCGGCGGTGACACTGGCTAGGACCACAGCGCCGAAGGACTCCGCGGTGAAATCTCGCAGGATTAGCTCCATCGCGAAGAACGGTCCGGCCAGTGGTGCGTTGAAGGTCGCCGAGATACCGGCAGCCGCACCACACGCGACGAGCAGCCGCATCCGCGGTGTGTCGAGGCGTAGCAATTGCGCGACCGTCGAACCGGTGGCCGAGCCAATCTGCACGATCGGCCCTTCCCGTCCGACCGAGCCGCCACCGCCGATGCACAGCGCCGATGCCACCGCCTTGACCAGGCTCACCTGTGGGGCAATACGGCCGCCCCGATGACTGACCGCGTACATCACCTCTGGCACGCCGTGACCCCGGGCCTCGGGAGCGAACCAGTGCACCAGTGGCCCGTACACTGCGCCGGCGATCACCGGCGTCAGCAGCAGAAACCAGAAACCGAGCTGTGGCCAATGCGTACTGGGGACGCGCCCGAGGCCGGAGTAGTCGTCGTAGCCGGTGAACACGCGAGTGAACGCCGTGATCAGCCAACGAAACCCCACCGCACCGAGCCCGGTCACCGCGCCGACTGTCACCGCCAACGGCAACAGTGCCGCTGGCGCTTCGCGCAACCACCGCCCCAGGGCCGCCCGCTGCGCACCCGGGATACGGAGCGCTTCCGGGGAGCCGATGCGACCAGGCATCATTGCAGTATGCAATAGTTGCAGTGGGCTTCGGTCAGCGGGGCGCCGTTCGCGAAGGGGAAACGATGCCTGGCCAGAACGATCCGGTGGGCAACGAATCGGTAGACGCGATCACCGACGCCCTGCTGACGGCGTCTCGACTGCTGGTCGCGATCTCGGCCCAGTCCATCGCCAATGTCGATGACACGCTGACGATTCCGCAATTCCGCACCCTGGTGATCCTGTCCACCCGCGGTCGGCTCAACCAGGCAACCCTGGCCGCGCTGCTCGATGTCGCCCCGTCCACGACGGGCCGGATGGCGGACCGTCTGGTGGCCGCCGGGCTGGTCGATCGCCAGCCCCATCCCGACTCGCGGCGCGAACTCGTTCTCGGACTGACCGAACGGGGACTGGATGTCGTTGCCGCGGTCACCGGCCATCGCCGCCAACGAATCGCCGAGGTTGTGCACAACATGGCGCCCCGCGAACGTCAAGGGCTGGTCCGAGCGCTGACGGCGTTCACCACCGCCGGAAAGGAACCCGCAGCCCTACAGACCGATGGATTCCTTGCCTGAACAGGGGATTCGATCCCGCGAATCACGTAATAGAAAGAGAAGAGCCGATGGCTGGTGTCCTGGCGTTCGATGTGAACGAGACCTTGCTGGATCTTCGGGCACTGGACCCGCTGTTCACCGACCTGTTCGGCGACGCAGGGCTGCGCCCGCAGTGGTTTGCCACCATGCTGCAGCTGTCCTTCGTCGGTGGATTGACCGGCCAGTACGTGGATTTCAGCACCGCCCAACGCGCCGCCTTGAGAATGGTTGCCGCCCGGTCAGGACGGGACATCACCACCGGTTCAATCGAGACTGTCCTCGACGCGATGCGCCGACTGCCGGCCCATCCTGACGTCAAGCCCGCCCTGACGCGTCTGCGTGACGCCGGCGAGCGACCGATCGCGTTGACCAACTCTGTGCTCGACGTGGCGCGGGCTCAATTGTCGAACGCGGGACTTACGGACCTATTCGAGGATATTTTCTCGGCGGACGAAGTACGTGCCCTCAAGCCCTTTGCCGCGCCGTATCTCATGGTCGCCGAGCGCTGCGGGGTCGACATCGACGAATTGTGGATGGTCGCTGCCCACGATTGGGACGTCTCCGGTGCGATGGGCGCCGGAGCGCAAGCCGCCTTCGTGGCGCGCGGCGGTGGCGTGCCCAGCCCGTTGGGCTCCCAACCCGCCGTGGTCGGCGCCGATCTGACCGAGGTGGTCGACGCGCTGCTCACCGACAGACAAAGTTCGGAATGAATTCTGTTGTTCTCGAACATGATTGGCGGCCTCGTGTCTCTTGCCACCCAGCAACGTTGATCGCGGCAATGCTGGCCGCGGCAGACGGGCGGTCAGGCACTGCTGCTGCGGACGACCGGGCGCAGCACCTTCGCTCCGGCGCGTTCGTCGGAGGAAGGTGAGGTTATCCACGCATCGTGACCGCGCGAGTGTTACGACCGCGGTCCGGCACCACCGCGTCGATATCGGGGACGTCGCGGGTGCCTTTGCGGCGCTTTGCACCACAGCAACGCGGCGTAGAACATGACGACGTACCCAAGGACGGACACCGCCAAGATTCCACCAGTGATGGACGGCGGCACGAAAATTGCACATGCCTGCATGGCCATACCGGTCACGAACATCGCCGCGGCTGCCATTCGTTGCCACTTCCTACGTGGGATCCACCCGTCGCGGGCGAGGGAAAGGGCCAACTGCGGGTCCTGCTCGGACATTTCGACGGCGATGAGCTCCAATGCCCGCCGCTCGTGGTGGGAAAGCGCCATCGTGGTACTCCTCAACCGGTTCCGTCGCACCCCGCGACCCTGCCTCGATCGCGGCATTCAATTGACCGCCAGCCCGCGCCGGCCGTCTCTTGGACCTTTGGTCGCAGCTCCGTGACTCGCGCAAGGTGAGGGCGCTGCCGCGCCACCTGCCAATACTAACACTATGCAATAGTTCGCTTTATGCAATAGTTGCGCTGTGCGACATATGGCGAAGCTGTTCGGCGCCTTCACTAATCGCTTGCGGCTCGAGTCCGCGTTTTGCTGCCCTGGCCAAGCTCTGACGGGGCCGCCGCGGACGACATTATTCGGCCGCGTCGCTGGCGCTGCCATGGTTGCGCTTGTGCTGACTGGCTGCGCGTCCACGCCCCCTGATCGCCGGGCAGACGTCGAACGGTTGACGCGACAGATCGCCGCCATGCCGGGAGTGCACGCGGCCCGGGAGGATTTTCATGACAGCCCCGCGCAGGGCATGGTTGATTTCCGCATCGACGTCGACGTGTCTGATCAACTAACTGGCGAGCAGGCCGCGGCGATGGTCGCCCGGTATCTGGTCGGCCTCGACAGCGGCACGTTCCGCGGATACCGCGCAGAGCTCGACCTACGACGGGGCTGGAATGTCTTCGCCGTAGACAGCGGCGATCGGCGCATCGCCAATATCGATCAGCTTGTCCAGCAGGCCAGGGACTGGGTGGCTCTGCGGCACGAGTTTCCCTCTAGCACTGTGACGTTGCGCGCGACAATTGTTCATCCCTCGGGTCCCTTGGCTGTCCAGGAGCAAGGGCGCTCCAATACAGCCAGCATCGAATTGCCCGACAACGCCGACTACGCGGCCGTCGCCGCAGTCGTATCCACGTTGTCCGCGAGGTTCGCCCACCTCGCCGCAATGGAATGGAAGGTCACGGCCGGCAAGCTTCACCCAGGCCAAATCACCACCACACGCAGGTTTCCGACGGCGGCAGAACTCGACGTCTGGAACAAACTCAATGCCGATCAGTCGATCGCCCACATCGATGCATTGCAGATCAACGGGCCAGTGACGCCGCCGGTGTGGTTCTCCGAGAAGACCATCGAATCGCGCGCCGTTGCATTGGCAATGCAGCTTGCGGAGCGCCACCTGCCCTTCGTGGCCACGCTACCGGCACCGGTCCTCTACAGCGCCAGCGACCAATTGTCCGGACACATCGGTGGCGGTGGCTACGCCAGGGGTCCGGTCTCCGTGACGGTCGGCGGCTGCACTCCCCGCGACCCCCGGGTGTACCTGCCGATTCCTGCCGAGCAAGCGCTCATCGATCGATACGCCAAGTGTCACAGATAGAACTTGCGCGGGTCAGAAAAAATGGGACGCCATGGGCCCACCACGGGTCGCGGTGTGCGCGGGGAAGGGTTGTTGAGTCATTCGGGTCGTGATGTGCAGACGCGCATCGATCGGGCCGCAAGAGCTGTAAATAACTTCGCGAGTGCGGGATTCGCTCCGGCGGTGTGTAGCCCGGGCGTTTGGCGTAGCTATGCTGAAGCCGGCGGCCAAAGCAAGGTGATCATCCTGGCGTCGTTGGACGGTTCCCCTGCCGCATCGGCGAAGGCTTCCAAGGCCGTCGCAACCACATCACGCTGATCGGCGGCCATCGAGCGCAGTACACGTTCGATCGCTGCGCGCCGATGTGCCGTCACCTTCTCCACCAGGCGCCGCCCCGCGGCAGTGACGGTCAAGGTGATATTGCGGCGATCGTCCTCAGCTTCACGACGATTCAGCAGACGAGCTGTGATCAACCGGTCACACGTTCGACTAGCGCTCGATGGGTTCACCCCTAAGGCTGCAGCCACCGACGCCAGGTTCAGCGGACCGCGGGTGGAGAGAATTACCAGCACGCGAAATTGCGGAACGGTGACCACATCATCGACCTCGGCGATGGATTCTGCGGCGACGCCGACCAGTGCTCGCGATGCCCGCAACACGGCATCCACCTGCATCGCCAGAGGCGCCCTCCCTGCAGTGCGCGCTCGGCGAGGCGATGTCACGCGTGAAGTGTCCTCTACCGCAGGTCTCGACTGCAACCATGCACGCCGAGAGCCCCCACGAACGAAGCCCGCGCCGTCACGGGCATCACAGCAGGGTCTCCCATTCGACGCTACCGAGGTAATCCTCACTGGAGGCGCCGGAGATGAGACGAGCAGACTGCTGGGCGAGGTTGACGCGAAGCGCCCAACGACTTCGGTCCAGTCACCCTCGTCGGTGTCCACCGCGGCAGTGCGACACTGCCTAGCGAGGGCCGCCCCGGCGTTCACCGGGCGAGCTTCCATCTCATTTGGCAAGACGGCATCCCCGCCTCGGTCGGCGTGCGGACTCGATTGCGATCCGGGCCAACGGTATTCACGCCAGATGGGTGAATGATGCTGCGGCACAGCATCCTCCCGACAATAAGGGTCGGGATGGCCTCGTCGGTCCACTCGGACATGCGATCACGGATCTCGCCCTCACGTGCGTCAATAGGCTTGCGCTGAAGCGGACCTCAGCGTCCCGTCCCCGTTGAGCTCATCGGGTGCTTTTTCCTAGCAAGCGGTTTCGTGGCGCTGTCCAACAGCCAGCTGTCCGGTGTCTTGTTTGCTCGCGGACGGCGGCGAGGGGTCGAGGGACAGTTTTGCGCGCCGCCTGTGTGTTGGTATTGAGGAAGGTGCGGGACACGGCGACACCGTTGACGCCGGGTCCGGTTTCCCGATTCCGCCTGGCGTCGCAGCGGTTCAGGTGCTCGACGATCGGCACGACCGATTGCGGGAAGGGTCACCGGCACGAGGGCGTCGAATTTGGCCAACAAGAGAATCCTTCAGATCGGCGGCTGTTCGTCGAGGGGCTGGGACTGGTCGGTGCCGAGTCGGTCATAGAGCTGCCACCAGGCGGCTTCGTGGTCGGTCGTCGTCATTTGTTTTTGAGCGCGCATCGCATCCGCGTTGGCGAGCGCGGCGACCAGGGCTTTGATCTCGGCGTAGATCGGCGCGGAACGCCGATCGGGGTAACCGGCGATCAGCTCAACCGAAAGCGTGCGCACCTGCGGACGTAGGACTCCGACTTTACTGATCAGCGAAGCCTCTATTCCCAGATAGACCATCGTCGAGATGCCGAACGCCGCCCAAGGCCGTAGCGCACTGCTCAGACAGGCCTCCGACATCAGCCACAGGACTGCACCCCATGCTGGCCAGGCCCGCGACAGCCGCAGCAGGCGACGCTCAGTCCCCGTGATGCCCGGCGGAAAAACCACCAACCTGTACCGCGCGGTGCCACATTCACCGGGCTGGACGTCGATCGAGCCCCATGAGCGCTCACCGTCCAGTACCCAAGTGCACCACCGCACGGGTGCCCTGGTTAACCGGCTCGAAGGTCGCGTCCGGTCAGCAGCCGGTGCGATGGTCATATCTTGAGCGGTCTGCGGCGATCCGGCCCTCGGCTGCTCCTCGGGCACTGGCTCGCTACCGGACCGGCCGCGGGCGTCGTTCATGTGTCGAGGTCTACGCCGAAAGGTTGGCTTCACTGTTTGTCCACACGCGATCTATACGGAATTCTTGCCGTTCTTTACGGTTCACTCTGATGGGGTGAATCCAGCTATGACATTTGAGCGGCCGTGCAGGGCAGAGGGCCGACCGATCCGGCATCGACTGCAGCCGGGCCGCCGCGCCGGCTTACGAGCGGACGAATAAGGCGGTAAGTGTGTCGCGGAGTTCGGGATCGGCGAGTATGACGACCTCGTCGCCGGCGTGCAGTTCGGTGTCCGCGCGCACGGGCACCAGGCCGCTGGTGCGGACCACCATGCTTACCCAGATGTCGCCGGCGTGGTCGCCGAGGTCTTCGATGGTCCAGCCGTCGGCTGCCGATCCGGAGGCGACGGTGAGCCGGTGGACCCCGTGCGGTTCGTCGCGCAGACGCACGCCGATCGCCCAGGGCTCAGGAGCGACGGTGCGCATGGGCAGGCGCAGCAGTCGTGCGATGCCGGGTACGGAGCTGCCCTGTACCAGGACCGAGAAGGCGACGACGATGACCACGATGCCGTAGAGGCGTTCGGCGTCGGGGACGTGGGCGGCTCGCAGGAACTCGCCGAGCAGGATGGGCACCGCGCCTTTGAGGCCGGCGAGCAGGATGAAGACGCGTTCGTTGCGCTGCAGCCGGACCGGAATCAAGCAGGCGCCCACCGCTAATGGCCGGATGACCACGGTGAGGGCGATGGCGAGGGCGACCCCGGGGATCCATACATCGGGGTGGGCGAGCACGTGCAGGTCCACGGTTAATCCGAGGATGGCGAAGGCCACGATTTCGGCGAGCCCGGCCAGGGCGGCATGGAACCTTTTGACTTCAGGCTGGAAGGGGGCGCGGGCGTCGCCGATCACGATGCCGGCGACGAACACGGCGAGGAATCCTGATCCGTGCGCCAGGGTGGCGACGCCGTAGAGCATCAGGATGCAGGCCAGCGTACGCAGCGGGTAGAGGCCCTCGCTGGGCAGCGGCACACGGCGGATGAACAGGAGCAGGGCGCGCCCACCGATGACGCCGACGATTGCGCCGATCACCATCTGCAGCGCGAACTCGGTTCCCACGCTGGCGAAGCCGGCGACGCTGAGGCCACCCGCAGCGAGCAGGCTGATCATCAGGGAGATACCGACCGGATCGTTGGCGCCCGACTCGCCCTCCAGGATGGTGCCACTGCGCCCCGCGATCTGGCGCTTACCCAGCACGGAGAACACCACGGCCGGATCCGTGGGGGCGACAGCGGTGGCCACCAGCACCGCGAGGTACCAGCTGATCCCGCACGCGTAGTGCAGCGCCAGCGCACCGCCGGCGGCGGTGAGGAAGGTCCCGACGACGCCGATTGACAGGATCGGGACGATCGCCGAGCGGAAGCGCGACCGGCCGATGTGCATGCCGCCGTCGAACAACACCAACACCAGTGCGAGGGTGATCACCCGCTGCACGGTCTGTGTCGACGGTGCGTGCAGCGCGGGTTGCGCGTTCACGGCCACAGCGGCGCCGACCAGCACCAGCAAGGCCACCGGGATCTTCACCCGCTCGGTGAGGCGGTTCGCTAGGACCGCAACCAATCCGACGGCACTGGCGAACAGAATGAACAGCGCGTAATGGGCAGTGTCGTTCACGATGAGGGCCACCGATCATCCAGCACGCCAAGCCTTTCCACCGGTTGGCAACGACACGCCGACCAGACTTCCCGGCACACCCACGACGGAGTCTAATCTCTCGTGCGGACTTTCGAACACGAGGCTCATTGACCGCGTGCAGCCCTTCGCGGCAGACTTACGCGCTGGCGGTGGGCGTCGTCGCGCAATCAGTGCGAGATCTGACCGCACACAGGTTTTCTCTTCGTGGATTCCGGCCGGGCTACTTGGCCGCCGGTGGGTCGGCGAGTGATGACACCGCAGTGAGCGGAACTGGTAGGCCTGGCGGCGCGCCCGGTATCGGGATGGCTGGCACAGTGGGGGTTCTCAGCTGGCCTGCGAGCCACGGCAGCGCAGCGTTGAACGCCTGGGCAGCGAAGGGCCAGTCGTGGTGACCGGGCAGCGTTAGCACCGAGCAGGCGATGCCCTGTGCAGAGCCCATCCTGCACAACGTTTGGGCGGCCTGGTCTTGGCCTTCGGGGTTCGCGAGATCGGGACTGCCGCCACCGCGCGGCTCGTCTTTGGCGGCGACGGCGAACAGTCCCGATATGGCGTTGTAGTGGCCGTGACGGGTGATCACCGTGGTCGGGTCGAATGCGGCCCAGGCGTCGGAGTTACCGCCGAACAATCGCTCGATGGTCTGCGCTTTGGTGCCGGAGTTCGGGCTCAGGTCCCCGGCGATGTCGATGAAGGTGCTGAACAGTTCCGGACGGCGTACGGCCAGTTCGACGGCGCACGTGCCACCCATCGACCAGCCAACGACACCCCAGTGGCGCCGGTCAGCGCTGACACCGAAGTTGGAGATCATATAGGGCACAACATCTTTGGTGAGGTGGAAGGAGGCGTTCCCGCGGATTCCGTTGACGCATTCCGTGTCGTTGTCGAACGCCCCGGTGGCGTCGACGAAAACGAACACCGGCGCGTTGCCGCCGTGCGCGGCCGCGAAGTCGTCGATCGCGTGCACCGCACTTCCGGCACGCAGCCAGTCGGCCGGGGTGTTGAACTGCGCGCCGATCATCATCACCACCGGCAGCCGCGGTGGCGGGTTGGCGGCGAACCACGCCGGCGGCAGGTAGACCAGCTCGTCGCGATGCGGGAAACGCGATGCCGCGGCACTGATTGTTACGGGTACGACCACGCCGCGGCTTGGGCGGGTGCCGGCGAGCTGCATCGCGGTGACAGTCATCCGGTCGGTCTGATCGGGAAGAGGGCTCACCGTTAACTGGCTCCACGCGGAGTGCACAGTCGGGAAGTAGCCAACCCACTGGTTGACCACCAATGCCGAACACAGGGCGCAGGCCGGCACGCAGGCCAGCCCCAGGGCGCGTCGCCACCACCGAGCGCCGCGCCATCCGACCGCGGCGGTGACGAGTGCGAGGCCGGTCAGCCCGACCCACCACCACAGCCGACACGGCGCGGGGTCGCCCGCCACGCCGATCGAACCGAGATAGACGTTGACCGCAACCGCGAGTGCGCCGCCAAGGGCCGCTGCCGCCGGCAGCCACCACGTGCGCCATCGCCGCGACCGCCATCCCACTGCCATCACGACAGCGGTGAGGGTGATGAGTTGGACGAGCGCGGGTAGCCAGCCAGACGTCAGTGACTGCTGCCCGATGAGGTGCTGCACCTCGATCAGGCCTCTCGCGTTGCGGCCCAATACCCGGGCGACAAACGCTGGGCCTGTTGTGCCGTCGGTCGCCCGAGATGTTCCGCACGGCGAGCTGTCGACGCCACTGCCACTCCTTCACAGATGGGAATCGCACTAATTTACGTGCGGAGTGCAGGGCATGCAAAACGCACACGCCTATCCGGACCGCGCGGATATCAGCGTTCGGCACGGTATTCTCCGGCCAGACACGAAAGGACCGCATGGCTGTATCGAAGAAGCGCAGGGGTGGGCTCGCCGCTTCCAGCGCCGTCGCCGATGACTTCCTGATTCAACTCGAGCAGGCCACGCGAGGGCTGCTTGCGTTGAACGTTTCAGTGCTCGAGCGCATGGAAAAGCGGATCGGACTGGCGCCATTGCGCGCATTGCAATCCCTGGAGCGCCTAGGTCCCAGCATGGTGACCGAACTCGGCGACGACCTTGAGCTGCTGTCGTCGACGGCGAGCCGACTCAGCGACCGCCTCGCTGACGCCGGCTACATCACCCGCAGCGTGTCGCCGGCCAATCGGCGCGCGACCTTGCTGGAACTCACCGATGCCGGTCGCGCCGTACTCGACGACCTCGAGACCTTGCGGGTGCAGGCCTTCGGTGAGGTTGCTGCGCTCATGAGTGATGTCGACCGAGCGGCGCTGGTCCAGGGCACCCGGGCGTTCACTGACGCCCATCGGGAGCTGTCCGACCGCGCGCGGCAGGACCGCATGGGTCCGGTTCCAACCCGCGCTGAGGATGCACGCGGATCTGCTTAACCGACAGCTGCGGGTAAATCAAAGGTCGGCAGCTCTTTGAATCTGGGTGACCACCATCAGAGCGATCAAGGTCGGTCGGCCTCGAGAGTAGTTCGACCGCACGGAAATTCCTGACCACCACCGAGGCGCAGTGCCGAAGCGAAAGCACCGCATGCACTCTCGATCACCTGCACATTGGAGCGATGCCCGTACGCCTCTCGGACTTGTCCTCCCGGGTTTTCACCTCCGCACCGCGGCGAAATCGATTGGTACAGCGCGGTCTTTGGGGTGCGGATCGGACCTGAGGTTCCCCGAGGTGCAGGGCCGACGGACGCCGTTCGCTCGTCTGACGAATGCCTACGGAAATTGGATGCTGTCGGTCTGCGCGACGGACAACCCTGTCCCCACCCAGTTCTTTCGAGTCACCGGCTTCGTCGACCCACCCGCTCGACTTGTCAGCCCGTCATTTGTGTTCTGAACCGCGCGTGTCCATCTGGGGCCCAACAGAGTGCTGCATCCTCGGACCAATCTGCTGCCATAGGTCTAGACAGAAGTTTGAGCCCGCGACAGACTTCCTTTCAGCGAGCACCGGCTTGAGGAGGTGACGTCGTGAACTGTCTCGAGATGGCCACCGCCGAGCGATCAGACCTGGCCGATTTTCTGGCGACTCTCACGCCAGGGCAGTGGGAGGCGCCGTCGCTCTGCGCCGACTGGCGCGTCCGGGACGTGGTCGCTCATGTGATGAGCTTCGACAGCGTCAGTCTGCTGGGCATGTTTCGCCGAGCCATCCGTGGTCGGCTCGTACACATCAACCAGGTGAGGGTTGACGAACTCGCATCGCTCACTCCCGAACAGCTCCTCGACCAGCTACGGTCTCAGCTGCGGCCGCAGGGCCTGGCCACCACCTTCGGGGGCCGGCTCGCCCTGCTCGACGTCACGATCCATCATCAGGACATCCGCCGCCCACTTGGGCTACTACGCCAGATCCCGGCTGAGCGCTTGCGATGGGTCCTGGCCGACAGCGTGCGCAGTCCAGAGCTCCCCGGGTGGCGCCTCGCCCGCGGTGTACGCCTGATGCCGACCGATCTGGACTGGAGCCACGGGTCGGGACCGGAGGTGACCGGACCAGCGGAAGCCGTGCTGATGGCGATCACCGGTCGGGCGAGTGTCATCGGCGAGCTGGCCGGCCCAGGACAGCTGGTGGTGGCCAGGCGGCTCGCCCGCTGACTGGCCCTCAGACGGCTACCAGCAGACGGGAACAGAGGTCGCCTGAAACCTAAGACGAGCACGACGCGGGATCCATGCCGGCGGATGTGTGACGGGAGCCTCGGCCGAGCGGTCAATCATATTGTGTAGTAAGGCAATTCGAAGTGGTCGACGAGGGTGTGTGCGAGCAAAAGATCCGCCACCGGGCGGATCTTCAGTGCCCGCATTGCCGCATTGCGAGTCCTAATGCCGAGTCGGGTCCGTGGTGTGAAGAATGAGATGAACTTGCGCGCACCGACCTGTTTGTCCTCGATGAGGTCCCGTATGCGCGCCTCGTAGGCATCGAAGGCTCCGCGATAGTCGTTGTTCGCGCGGGCGAGTTCGCCTGCCAGGACGTAGGACTCGGTGATCGCCAGACCGGTGCCCTCGCCGGCGAGCAGTGACACACAGGCAGCCGCATCCCCGGTCAGCAATATGCGTCCGCGTGACCAGCGATCCATTTTTATCTGGCTGACCACATCGAAATACAGATCATCGACATCGTCGAGCGCTGCGAGTATCTGCGGGCATTCCCAGCCCGCGTCGGCGAACTCGCGTCGCAACCGCGCCTTGGCGGCGGTGACGTCGCCGACGTCGGATATCCGCTCGGATCGGAACACGAATAAGAACAAGGTGCGGTTGCCGCGCAGAGAGAATCGACCCACCTGACGGCCGGGCAGATTGTGGGTCACATAGATCAATTCATCGCGCGGCGCATAGCCGTCGACGACGAACGCCGCGACCACGCAACCGAGGTAGTGCTCGAAGCGCGACTCGGGCCCGAACGTCAAATCGCGCACGGCGGAGTGCAATCCGTCGGCGCCGATCACGAGATCAAACTCACGTTCCGGCGTCGTGTCGAATTCCACCTGCACGCCGTGGGGGTGTTCCTCGATGGCGGTGATGCTGGTTCCGAAAATCGTCTCGACGTCGTCCTTGATGGTCCCGTAGATGGCCGCAGCCAGGTCACCGCGCGTGAGGCTGGTGTACTTTCCGTCCGTGGCGCGCCGGATGGCGTCAACGTCGACGCTGGCCCCGATGCGACCCTCGTGGTCGACCAAGCGCAACTCCCGCATCGGGTAGCCGGCATCGCGGATGGCCGTCTCGATGCCCATCCGCTCTGCGACGCGGTAGCCGAGTCCCCAGAAATCGATCACGTATCCGCCGGTCCGGAACTGCGGTGCCCGTTCGATCAGGGTGGGCGTGTGACCGGTCCGATGCAGCCAATGCGCGAGGGCCACGCCGGCCACCCCGGCACCGCTGATCGCGATCTTCATCCCGCCGAAATCCCCCTTACCGGGCCCCAGGCGGCGGACTTGCCGGAAGGCGCGTGGCGCGTGCGTCGTGGGCTCTGGCTTCTAGCCACCGCCCGCCGGGGAGCACGGGAAGCAGGGTTGTGGCGAGCGCGTCGCGGCGACGTTCGTGGGCCGGCGGCGGAGTGGTCCCGGTGGTGAGGTCACGCAGGCCGAACAGCGCCCACAGCGCCGCGACGACTCCGTCGGTGATGCCGGCCCGGGCACGACGAGAGTCGACGGCGGCCAACCCGAACGCCGTGACGGCATGAACTCCGTCGACCCAGGTTCCGGCGGCAAGGACTTCCGGGCTGGGCCTCAGTCCCGACAACGTCGCCTGGGCGAGATGCCGTGCGCCCAGGATGCGCGCGACGACGACCGCTCTACTGTCGACCTCGACGCCGTGCACCCGCGTCAGCACCGTTGCGGGGGCAGCCAACAGCGCTGCGCCCCAGAGACCACGGACAATCTCGACCGACCGCAGGCGCGGGCTCATCGGCGGCCTCGTCGAATAAGAGCCGCGGCGATGGCGACGGCTCCGGCCGCTCCGGTGAGCACGGTCTGGCGGGCGTGCTGGGAAAACCACAGCTGCGGGGAGACGCTCAGCGAACGGTCGTCGAAGACACCGTGCGCGCCGTGGTCCCCGCCCTGGTCGTCATCGCGGGGTTCCCACAGATTGTTGGGGCGGTCGGGGCTGACCCACTCGCCGGTCTGTTGCGAGGCGTAACCGGTCTTGGCCAGGTAGCGGTCGAGCAGCGCCGGCGCGACACGCTGGCCGAGGACGGTCGCGGCTGTGCTAGCGCCGACCCAGAATTGCTTGCGCCGCGGGTGATCTGCGGCGAACAGCACGGCCCGCGCGGCGATCTCGGGCTGGTAGATCGGTGGCACAGGCTGCGGGTGGCGCGGTAGTCGCGAGAGCACCCAGGAGAACTGCGGTGTGTTGACCGCCGGCATCTGCGTCACGGTGATGTGGACATTGCTGTCCTCGTGCATCAGTTCGGTGCGCACCGACTCGGTGAAACCATTAATGGCGTGCTTGGCGCCGCAGTAAGCCGACTGCAACGGAATCGCGCGATCACCCAGGGCGGAACCCACTTGCACGATCGTGCCGGTGTTCCGGGGGCGCATGCGCGACAGCGCGACCATGGTGCCGTGCACGTAGCCGAGGTAGCTGACCTCGGTCACGCGGCGGTACTCCTCGGCGGTGATCTGATGAAACGGCGCGAACACCGACGTGAACGCGACGTTGACCCAGATGTCGATCGGACCGAACGTGCGCTCGACGACGGTAGCCGCGGCGTCGACCTCGGCGTAGTCGGCGACGTCGGTGGGAATGGCTAGCGCCTGACCGCCGGCGTTCTCGACGTCCTTGACCGCGCCGTCCAGTCCGCTCGGACCGCGGGCCAGCAATGCGACGCGGTCGCCGCGCGCCCCGAACATCCGGGCGCTAGCCCGGCCGATCCCGGCGCTGGCTCCCGTGATCACGACGGTGTGCGCTGATGTCATCATCTGCTCCTTCTGCTGTGTGCCCCGCGACCGGCCGCGTGACTAGACAGCGGGGTGTGGTTGTGGGGGAGGGTGATCGGTGCTCGCCCCTACCATCGGTGGGGTGGCGGCGAAGGTAACACCATCCATCCCCACTGTGGCCCTGCCGGGCCGGTCTGTCCTGGGGCATATCGACAACCCTACCCTCGATCATGCATTTCGCACGATATGCATGCTGCAGTCTGTGCTATATGAGAATACTGCCGTGCGGATGTAGTCTTGGAGGGGTCGGGAAGCGGGTCAGTGACAGCTTGAGTTTGGCAGCGGAACGCAGTCGAAGGATGGAGACGGGACGAGGTGGTGTGTTCGAACAGGTACGGCGCCAGGACAGCCGATTGTCGCCGGCACCTCGCGGGGGTCGCCTCGGTGTGCCTGGCGGCGGGTGCTCTTCTGTTCGCGGGCTGCTCGAGTGCGTCGTCGGGCGCATCGACGGCGGCGTCGATGGGCGGCGACCCGGCCGCGTCCCCGCACGACGGTGACGGACGGGCAGGAGAAATGCACGCGTTGTCGGCGCGCGGTCTTGTCAGCGCGTTGAAGACCGCCGGTTTCGCGGTCCCGAATCCTCTCGACACGACGGTGCAGGACTGTTCTGCGGACGGGTGCCAGCAGTCCATCGTCACCGACACGCTGCGGGTCGAATCATTTGCCACTACCGCACAAGCCCAGCAGTACGCGGCAGACCGAGGCTTCTATCAGGTGGAGACCGTTGTCGTGTCCTTCGCTCCGCCGCTGCCGGAAACCGAACGAGCCCGCTACCGGACGGAGATCCAGAAGCTGGTGGCCTGAGTCGGTGCCGTGGCCGCGCGACCGACGGCAACCCCGGGCTCTCGAGTCTTTTCGTCAAGACTCAAGGCTCACAACTACGTTCGGGCAGCGAACCGAATGAAGGGCATTCGACGTCCGACCTCTCCGAAGTCGGCCTCCGAACCGTCAACCGAGAAACCCAGTACACGGGGCAGGAGCAGCTTGGCCGCGACGCGGTGTCGTGCGGAGTAGCGGGCGAAGACTTCGGCGCCCTCTTCCTCGGTGAGCGGTAGGGCGACCATGGGCATTGTTTTCCGCCCGACCTGGATGCTGACCTCCGGAGTCTGTAGCACATTGCGATACCAGGCGGCGGCAGCTCCCCACCCCGACGCGACGACGTAGCTGCCGTCGGCCCGATCATGCTCGACGACCTCCAAGACGGCTTGGCGCCGCTTGCCGGAGACTCGGCCAGTGTGATTGAGCAGCATGATCCGCGTGCCGAACAGCCTGCCGAGGCCGAGTCGATAGATATAAATCGGCAGCCGGTACGCGAAGCGGCTCAACGCCGTCGGTGGCTGCGGCTTCTTGACGATTTTCATCAAGAGTTTCCTCTCTCGTGCGAACTTCATCTGTGGTTGCCCTTGGGCGCAGTCGGGCCGTCAGCTTTCCCGGGATCGGTCGGTGTGGGGCGGGGGGCAGGCCAGCCGAAGCGAACACTCCAGCATCAGCGCGTGCACGAACGCCTGCGGCAGGTTGCCGCGGAGCTGACGTTCGACGATGTCGTACTCCTCACAGAACAAGCCCGGCGGCCCACAGGCGGACCGGTTGCGTTCGAAGTAGCGGACAGCCGCCGTCTGGTCGCCCTGTTGATGGGTGGCGAGCGCCATCAAGAAGCCGCAGAGCGTGAAGGCGCCTTCGGCCTCATGCAGCGGCCGGTCGTTCTGGCGGAACCGGTAAACGTAGTGGTCACGTGCGAGCTCGTCGCGCACTGCTTCCACGGTGGCGATGCTGCGGGGATCATTAGGCGACACGGCACCACGAACTGCCGGCAGTAGCAGGGCCGCGTCGACCCGCACGTCGGTAGGTGCGCGTTGCCATCGTCCGCCGGGATGTACGCAGTCGGCGGTGTCGGCGGCGATGACGTCGGCCAGCGCGCTCCAGTCGGCGGCATCGCGGCGGGACGCGTGCGCGGCGATTGCGCGCAGACCGGCGACGCAGGTCAGCCGGGAGTGGGCCCAGCGGCGGTTGTCCAATTCCCAGATGCCGGCGTCGGGCTGACGCCAGCACCGGCGGATTGCAGCGACGGCGGCCACGATCGCGCGGTAGGCCTCGGTGTCGAGGCGGTCGTGGCCCGCGGCGGCCGAAAACAGCAGCAGTGCCTCGCCGAAGATGTCGAGCTGGAATTGAGAATTGGCGTGATTACCGACGATGTCGGTGCCGCCGGGGTAGCCCGGCAGGTGCAGGGAACGCTCGTCGGGTACGGCCGCGCCCGTGGTGGTGTAGGCGGGCTTGAGGTGCGGTCCGTCGGCCAGCAGGCGGTCGGAGACGAACCGCACCGCCGTATCGAGCAGGGGGTGCGGTCCGTCTGCCGCGACTGCCTGCCCGGCGTAGCACTGGTCGCGTATCCAGACATAGCGGTAGTCGTAATTGCGCCCGCGATCGGCGCGCTCGGGCAGGCTCATGGTGGCCGCGGCGACCATTCCGCCGCCAGCGCTGGTTAATCCTCGCAGGACGGCATAGGAGTGTCGGGCATCGTGTGGGGCGATGCTGGCGCCGAGAGTGGGAATTGTGTTGGCCCAGGCGGTTTCGGTGGCGTCCCACATCTGTTGAGGTGGTGTCGGGGTGTCGTGCAAAGCGCCGTCCGATAGCTCAAACACAAGGTCGTGGTGGGCCCCTTCGGGGAGCTCGAGGGTGGTGCGCAGCGACGGGATGCCGTCCGCCGATCGTTGCGGGATCGCCTCGGCAGCCCCGCGAAACCGCATCCGCATACCGCCGACCTCGGCGTGCCAGTGACCCGCCTGGTCGCGGTGAAGGTGTTTCATGCCGTGGCGGCCGAACGCCGCGGCCGGTTCCAGCTGGACGCTGACGCGGGCGGGGCCCCGTATTGCCAATACCTGCCGCAGGAGCACGAGGCGGTGCCGATCACCGGGGAAGGCCAGTGCTTCGCGGCATTCCACGATCCCCGAGGTGGTCACCCAGCGGGACCGCCAGATCAACCCGTGCTCGTAGTAGCCACCCCAGGTGAACCGCCCGGCGGGTGTGATGGCGTAGTTGCCCCGTCCGCCGATCAGCGAGCAGAAGACCGCGTCGTCGTCCCAGCGCGGTGCGCATAACCACGCCACGTCGCCGCCTGGTCCGATGAGGGCGCCGCGCTCGCCGTCGGCCAGCAACGCATACTCGCGCAGCACATGTGGTGCGAGGTGGCACTCCGGCGTTGCCCCAGCGGCCGCCGCTGCGATCTCAGCGGCACGTCGGCCCTGGCTCGAGGTCTCGCGGACGGAGGGCCTCGGTTTAGGTGTGCAGCTGGGTGATTCGGTTGCCACGGGCGTACCTTTCAGCAGCGCAGGGGATCTGGGTGCATTTCGTTCGGTGGCCGCTTCCGGCGACGCATCCACGCGGGACCTTCGAGTGCGTCGGGGATCAGCCAAATCAGCAGGGCTAGGTTGTATGCCAGCAGCACCGCGTGCAGCACGCTGTCCCGTGGATCAAACCCGAATAGTCCCGGGGTGGCACGGGCGGACGCGACCGTGCCGATCGCGAATAGCAGCAGGAAGGCCACCGTCGAAGTGGCCGTGACTACGACGGCTGCCCGCCGGTGCAGGCTGGCCGGTACCGCCGCCACGCCCAACCCGGTCAGCACTGCGCAGTGGGCGGGGGTCACGGCCAAGCCCAGCAGTGCCGCGCCAGTGGGGCCAGCGGACGGACTTATGGCCACCGACTCCAGCCCGGCAGTACCCAATCCGACCAATAAAATCCCCTCAGCCAGCAGGAACCATCGCCCAACGCGGAAGTGGCTCGGGTTCAGCCTGATTCGCCGCAGCTGCGGTGTGATAGCGGGCGCGGCACTCTTCGTGGATGCGGACATCACTCGCCTCCGTGGGTGCTGTGGGCGGTCATAGGATCCGTCTGGGGCTGCGCGGATGCCGTGCCCGGGTAGGCCGGGCACACCGCCATCGGCCCCAGCGGCGCAAGCCGGAGGCCGTCACGTGCTCGTCGGTCGTCAAACCGTGGCCCCCTCCTTGTGTGGACCGAAATGGACGGCAGCACGCCACGCACCGCCGAGCGGAGTGGGGGCGGTCCGTGCCACCAGCTCCCACATTAACCACATTGCATGCTGTTCGCATGATCTGCCTGACACAGGCAATGTGGTGTGCATGAAAATGTGGTTACGCGGGTAGGTGGACGTGGCATCCAAGACCCGGCCGCCCCGCGGTTGGCCGGTTGTAGGCCTTCTATCCCGAATTGCAGTGTGCGCAGTGTCAGACGCCGTCGCCGTGAATCTGGACCCGGTTTCGTCGGGATTTCTATAGGGCCAAAATAGGGCCAAACTTTCAGACCAGGTGCTCCAGAGGGTCCTGATAGCGCGAAAGCAATTCTTCGGGAACTGGCTTCGCCCCGGAAGCCCCTTTTTGAAAAACGTGGCTCACTAGAGATTGAGTCGTCCCGGTCGCGGGAGCTTCAATTTGACAGCGATTTCGGACCCACCCCGCCTCGCAAACGAAACAGCAGTTCAGGGATGGTATTGCCTGGGATGTCCCAGCCCTCGGCGTCCCACCCTCCCCCTTCTAGGGGGAGGGGAGTGGGACACACGGGAAATGGCGTCAAACCCGGGCAAACGCTAGAGAGCTGTCCCAACTGGTGGGGACACCTTTTGGGCACGTTGCAGGCGCTTACGTGCGGCATCGAACGTAATTCCCTCAACCTCGGCAAGACGTCTGGCTTCCTCGCTCTGCGACGGTCCGGCATCTGGGCGCCGGACTTCCACAATGCAGGAATCGGCCACCTGCGACAGCTGGAGATGGTGACGGTCCACTAGGGGGCCTTCCTTGCGTTTCTTACGATCTAGAAGGAACCCAGCGCCATCTTTCGATGTGGCGTAGATGGTATCGGCAGCACCCTCAAGTGCAGACGAACCTCGTAGCGTGTGCCCATCCTTGCCGGTGTGGTGTACGGCCAGCACGGTACCGGTAGCCCGTCGAATTCGATCGAGCGAGTTCACGGCAATGCCCATATCGCGTGCTGAATTTTCGTCGGCACCGACAATGCAGCGGGCCAGGGTATCTACGATGACGAATTCGTATTCCCCGTGGATGCGGTTGATTAGGTCGTCTACCTCCGCATAGTCCATGAGATTCACCGGCAATGGATAGACGTGAAACTGGTCATCGGAAATGGGGTAGCTCCACGCCTGCTCCCATGCCGCGAGCCGTTTGTCGAAGCCCTGAGCGCCCTCGGCGGCGACGTACAAGACCTTGGCCTGCTTGGTCTTGCGCCCCTGCCACGGCCGCCCCGTCGCCACGCAGGCAGCCAAATCGATGGCCACAAATGTCTTCCCCACGCCCCACGGTCCATACAGAACGGCAACGGTTCCTTGGTCGAGCGCGTTACTTATGAGAGGTTCTGGTGGCTTTGAAGAGGCTAATGCCGACCGGGTCACAATTTGGTCTGCGCGGTCTGGCGCTTCAATGAGTCTGGGGATAAAGAAGTCGTTATTTTTTGTCATGGTTCTTTTCTCTTAAATTTGCTTCCAACGCCTCAGCGGCGCAGATGACGTTTATTCCACGGTCAAGTTGCGGCGACCAAGCCGCTCAACTTCCGGAGGCCTACGCCGCGCCACCAATCGGGCTTGCGAGCTTCAGAATCGATGCACGGTCAACCCGAATGAGCTTCGGCCCAACGCGGTAGGCGGTCAGGTAGCCCTGGGAGATCCAGCGCCTGATGGTCTTCTCATTGACGCCTAGATAGGCGGCGGTCGCCTTGATGTCGGGCTGAGCGGGAAGGGTCATAGCTTTCTCCTGGAACGACAAAAAACCGGGCGACCCAACGGGGTCACACGGCGTGATCGGATAAACGGCAAAAGCCACCCACGACAATGGTTACGGATGGCCTTGCTAACTTCGGCGCTCGTGGCTCCGCCGGATGGGTTCGGCGCTCGTGGAACCGCCGGATGTTGTCCTCGGCGCTCATGGAACCGCCGCATGGACTCGGCGCTCATGGAACCGCCGCATGGACTCGGCGCTCATGGACCCGCCGAATGTGTTCGCCGTTGACCCTACATGGCCGCGGCCGCTCGTGTCTCGGTCAGACGACCAGAAATTTTTGGCGGAGCCAACATCAACGTCACGCTAACGTCACGCCACCCTTGCCCATGAAAAAAGTCAGGCCCCGAAATCGGGGCCTGACCTGCAGGGTGGCTGACGGGACTCGAACCCGCGACAGCCAGGATCACAACCTGGTGCTCTACCAACTGAACTACAGCCACCATCGCTGCGACCGTCCGAAGGCGGCAGCAGCGTCGTCGATACTAGCCGTTATCGACCGCTTCAGCCGAATCCGAGCCTCCGGGCCGGTCGATCTCGGCAACCGCGTTGGCGATATCGCTGGTAGAGGGGCCCGGCTGGGGCACGAACGCGGTGTGCCGGTAGTACTTCAGCTCGCGGATCGATTCCCGGATGTCGGCCAGTGCCCGGTGCGCGAGCCCCTTTTCCGGCTGGCCGTAGTAGATCCGCGGATACCAGCGCCGGCACAGCTCCTTGATCGAACTGACGTCGATCATCCGGTAATGCAGGTAGGAGTCCAGTGTCGGCATGTCCCGCGCGATGAAGCCGCGGTCGGTGGCGATGGAGTTCCCGGCGAGCGGCGCGGTCTTGGCCTGCTTCACCTGGCTGCGGATGTAGTCGAGGACCAGTTGCTCGGCGGCGGCCACGTCGATGGTCGAGGCGCGGACCTCTTCGGTGAGCCCGGACCGGTGGTGCATCTGGGCGACTACCTCGACCATGCCGTCCAGCGCCCCGTCGTCGGCGTGGATCACGACGTCGATGCCCTCCCCGAGGACGTTGAGCTCGGCGTCGGTCACCAGAGCGGCGATCTCGATGAGCTTGTCGGTCCGCAGGTCCAGGCCGGTCATCTCACAATCGATCCATACCAATTCATCACGCACAGCGCTCAACATTAAGCCCCCGGTGCCAAGTAGTGTCGTAGCGGCCATCACCTGAGCAACCACGGAGGTCGGCCCATGACCAGCGAAGCGACAGCCACACCTGCGCAGCAGATCGCCGCCGGCTACGCGACGACGGGCCAGTCGCTCGATCTCGGGTCGGTGGTCGTCGACGGGGTGGTCGACCCCGGCGCACAGGTCCGCATCCCGCTGGCCATGATGAATCGCCACGGCCTCGTCGCCGGCGCCACCGGCACCGGCAAGACCAAAACGCTGCAGGTGATCGCCGAGCAGCTGTCCGCCGCCGGGGTGCCGGTGATGATGGCCGACGTCAAGGGCGACCTGTCCGGCCTCGCCCGGCCGGGGGAGGCCAGCGAACGGACCCTGCAGCGGGCCAAGGACACCGGCGACGACGACTGGACCGGGCAGGCATTCCCGGTTGAGTTCCTGTCGCTGGGCACCGGTGGTCTCGGCGTCCCGGTGCGTGCCACGATCTCGGCCTTCGGGCCGATTCTTCTGTCAAAGGTGTTGGGGCTCAACCCCACTCAGGAATCCACTCTCGGGCTGATCTTTCACTGGGCCGATCAGCAGGGCCTTCCGCTGTTGGATCTGAAGGACCTGCGCTCGGTGATCACCTATTTGACCAGTGACGAGGGCAAGGAAGTCCTGAAGACAATCGGCGGGGTGTCGCCGCAGACCGCGGGGGTCATCCTGCGGGCGCTGGTCAACCTTGAAGCCGACGGTGGCGAGACGTTCTTCGGGGAACCCGAGATCGACCCGGCCGATCTGCTGCGTGTCGACGCGCAGGGTCGCGGCGTGATCACCCTGCTCGAGCTCGGTGACCAGGCCACACGGCCGGTGATGTTCTCGACGTTCCTGATGTGGGTGCTGGCCGACCTGTTCACCTACTTGCCCGAGGTCGGCGACGTCGACAAACCCAAGCTGGTGTTTTTCTTCGACGAGGCCCACCTGCTGTTCGCCGACGCCTCCAAGGCATTCCTGCAGCAGGTCGAGCAGACGGTGAAGCTGATCCGGTCCAAGGGCGTCGGCGTCTTCTTCTGCACCCAACTGCCCACCGACGTCCCCAACAACGTGCTGTCCCAGCTGGGCGCCCGCGTCCAGCACGCCTTGCGCGCGTTCACGCCCGACGATCAGAAGGCGCTGTCCAAGACGGTGCGCACCTATCCCAAGACCGAGTTCTATGACCTGGAAACGGATTTGACGTCTCTGGGCATCGGCGAGGCCGTCGTCACGGTGCTGTCTGAACGCGGTGCGCCGACCCCGGTGGCGTGGACTCGTTTGCGCCCGCCCCAGTCGCTGATGGACACCATCGGGCCCGATGCCATCAAGGCTGCCGCGCAAGCCAGCCCGCTCTTCGCCAAGTACGGGCAGACGGTCGACCGCGAGTCCGCCTACGAGAAGCTGGCGACGAAGTTGGCACCGCCCCCGGAGGAGCCCGTCGACCTGCCGCCGCTGTTACCGACGGGCATCGACTTGCCGCCGATGCCCAAGCCCCAGAAGGCGGAGCCCGGTGTGCTCGATCAGGTGATGAACAGCCCGGCGTTCAAGAGTGCGATGCGCTCGGCGGGCACGGTGATCGGCCGCGAGATCAGCCGCAGCATCTTCGGCACGGGCCGCCGCAGGCGGTAATCAGTCGCCCCCCAGCTTCTTGTAGACGGCGCCGACGATCGGCGTCACGATGGCGCGCGGGGCATACCCCGACGCGACCGACATCGCCTTGGACGTGATGCCGGGCACGATCCGCATCCTGTTGCGCGCCAAGCCATCCAGCGAGATCCTTGCCGTGTATTCGGTGTTGATCCACAGGAAGTCGGGGATCAAGCGCTCCACCAGTGACTGCTGCGCCGGGTCGGGCAGCTCGGTGCGTACCGGGCCGGGAGCCAGCACCGTCACGTGAACACCGGTGTCCTTCAGCTCGCCGCGCAGTGACTCGCTGAACGTGTTGGCGAAGGCCTTGGTCGCGGCGTAGGTGGCGTTGTTCGGGATCGGCGAGTTTCCGGCGGCCGACCCGGAGATCAGAATGCCGCCGGCCCGACGGGCCAGCATCCCCGGCAGCACCGCCAGCACCAGATCGTGCACACCGAGCACGTTGAGCTGAACCTGCGCCCGCTCGGCGGCCGGATCGAGCTTCGACACCGGCCCGAATGTCGCGGTGCCCGCGTTCGCGCACAAGATCGAGATGTCGCGGCCGGCAAGCTCGTCGGCGAGCGCGGCCCGCGCGTCAGGATCGGCGAGATCGACCGGACGCACCTCGACGATGACGCCGTAGCGCTCGGTGAGTCGTGCGGCCAGAGTGTGCAGCACGTCGGCCCGGCGCGCGGTGATGATCAGGTGGTGGCCACGGGCGGCGAGTTCGGTGGCCAGCGCCTCACCGATGCCCTGGGAGGCACCGGTGACGACGGCTCGGCTGTCCGGTGCAGGTGCGGGTACTGGCATGCGGCCATCGTAGGGGGAGCCGATATCGTTGCCCGCATGACCAGCCCCCCGCCGGTTGCCCAGACCGCCGGCCGGTCGAAAGTTATTTCCTGGGCGCTGTGGGACGGCGGTTCCACCGGCATGAACGCCATCGTCTCCACGTTCGTTTTCTCGGTCTACCTGACCAGCACGGTCGGCCAGGGCCTGTCCAGCGGTACCTCGCCGGCCAGCTGGCTGGGCCGAGCGCTGGCGATCGCTGGCCTCACCGTTGCGGTTCTTGCCCCGCTGACCGGCGTGCTGGTCCAGGCGCCGCACCGCCGCCGCGCCGCGCTGACGATCTTGACCGGCTTGGCGGTGGCCTCCACGGCCGCAATGAGCCTGATCCGGGCTGACCCGGCGTACTTCGCGATGGGTTTGGTGCTACTGGCATTCACCGCCGCGTGCGGCGATCTGGCCAGCGTCCCCTACAACGCGATGCTGCGGCAGCTCACCACACCGCAGAATTCCGGGCGCATCTCAGGAACTGGGGCGGCCGCCGGCTACTTCGGCAGCGTCGCGCTGCTGATCCTCATCTATGCCGCGTTCATCGCCGGTAGCGGCCCGAACCGCGGCCTGCTGGGCGTCTCGGTCGCCGACGGTCTGAACGTGCGCGCGGCGATGGTCATGGCGGCGGTGTGGTTCGTCGTACTCGCTCTGCCGCTGGTGATCACCGCGCACAGCTTCGTTCCCGCGGTCGAGCCGGAATCCCAGCCCGTCGGCCTGCTCGGCGGCTACCGACGGCTTTGGAACGACCTGCGAGCCGAATGGAAGCGCGATCGCAACCTGGTCTACTACCTGATCGTCAGCGCGATCTTCCGCGACGGTATCGCCGGGGTGTTCGCCTTCGGTGCGGTGCTCGGCGTCAGTGTCTACGGGATTTCGCAGGCCAATGTGCTGATCTTCGGCGTGATCGCCAGCACCATGGCGGCCCTCGGCGCGGTCCTCGCGGGGCCCGTTGATGACCGGATCGGCGGCAAGCCGGTGATCGTCGCGTCGCTGGCGCTGATGATCGTCGTCGCCGTGACCCTGCTGTCGTTGTCCGGGCCGGTCGTGTTCTGGGTATGCGGGCTGTTGTTGGCGCTCTGCGTCGGCCCCGTCACGACGTCTGCACGCACGGTGCTGCTGCACATGGTCAGCGACGGCAAGGAAGCCGTCGCGTTCGGGCTCTATACGACTACCGGACGGGCGGCGTCATTCCTCGCGCCGTGGCTGTTCTTCGTTTTCGTCGACGCTTTCCACGCCGACCGCGCCGGTCTGGGTGGGTTGTGCGTCGTGCTGGCTGTCGGCTTGGCGGGCATGCTCTTGGTGAAAGTGCCCAACGACCGTTAGCCGGCCCCGGTACAGATGGTCAGTCCGCGGCCGGTGCGCTCGCGCACCTGTGTCCCGTTTACCGTGACGTCGCAGGTCACGTCCTGGCCGACGTTGACGACCGCGACGCTGGCCGATGCCCGCGCCGGCGAGGGCAGACTGACTTCCTTGCTCCACGGCAACATCACGTTGAACTCGGTCTGCATGACGCCGCCGGTGTCGACGTAGGTGATGTTGATCGCCCTTCCGTCACCGCTGACGTTGTATACGACGGTGTCGGTGCCAGTCGGGCTGGTGGCCCCGCCCGGCACTGTCGGGGAGGTCGGGGAGGTCGGCGCACCGCTCGTCGTCGGCAGGGGGGACGTTGTGGTGGTCGGGATCGAGGTGGTGGCCCGGGGCGCAGACGTCGTCTCCGACAGCGGCGGCAGCGGCGCTACCACCGTGGTCTCCCTGGTCGAGCTGGTCACGATTACCAACGCGATCACTAACCCGACGACCAGAAGCACCGCGACACCGGCGGCGATCCACAACCACTTCGGCGATTTGGGTGGGCCGGGCGGAGGTGG
>NZ_NOZR01000015.1 GCF_002250655.1 Mycolicibacterium sphagni | reverse complement strand
CCCTCGATGTTCTCGTAGTACCAGACCGGGTGGCCGGCTTCTTCGAGCGCAGCCGTCATCTTGCGGGCATGCCCCGGGTGCACCCGGTCATCACGCGTCGAGGTGGTGATCAGCACCGGAGGGTAGCGTCGAGCGGCCGAAATGTTTTGATACGGCGAGTATTCGGAGATGAACGCCCAGTCGTCGGGATCATCCGGATCCCCGTACTCGGCCACCCATGACGCTCCGGCCAACAACAGGTGGAAGCGCTTCATGTCCAGCAGCGGTACCTGACACACCAACGCGCCGAACAACTCTGGGTACTTGGTCAACATGATGCCCATCAGCAGACCGCCGTTGCTGCCGCCCTGCGCACCGAGCTGCGCAACGGTGGTCACACCCCGCTCGACGAGATCACGTGCCACCGCGGCGAAGTCCTCGGCCACCTTGTGCCGGCCTTCTCGCATCGCTTGGGTGTGCCAGCGCGGCCCGTACTCGCCGCCGCCGCGGATGTTGGCCATCACGTAGGTCCCGCCCCGCGACAGCCACAGCCGCCCAAGGACGCCGTCGTAGCCCGGGGTTCGTGACACCTCGAACCCGCCGTAGCCGCCCAGCAGCGTCGGCGCGGGTCCCTGGTTGTGCTTGTTTCTGACGACGAAGTAGGGGATCGCCGTGCCGTCATCGGAGGTCGCGAAGTGTTGTGCCACTTCCAGGTCGGCAGCGTCGAAGAATGACGGCGCCCGTTTGATCTCGGTGACCTCACCGCCGCGCCCGTGCAACAGTCGCGACGGAGTGATGAAATCGCTTGAATCCAAGAAGATTTCGTCACCTGTGTCGTCGGTGGCGACGATCCCCGTGTTGCTGCCGTCGGCGACGCCAGGTACGGATTCCCGGGCCCAAGTACCTGGTGTCACAATCTCTACCCGGCTGGCAACGTCGACCAGCGTCACGAGCAGCAGCCGGTCACGGGTCCATGCGTACTGGTGCAGGCTGCTGTGCTCGTCAGGTTCAAACACCACTGCGAGATCAGCTGTGCCGCCGATGAATCCCTCGAAGTTGGCGGCCAGTAGCGACCCTGTCCGATAGGTCGCCGTACCCGTTTCCCAGTCGCTGCGCAGCTCGACCAACAGCCATTCGCGATGCACCGACAAGCTGGCGTCGCTCGGTGCATCGATGCGCACCAGCTCGCCCGCGCGGAGTTGGTACACCTCGTCGTTGAAGAAGTCGACAGCGCGGCTCAGCAGGGTGCGTTCGTAGCCGGGCGTGCGGTCCACGGTCGCCCCCACGGCCACGTCGGTGATCGGTCCGGTGAACAGAGTCTGCGCCTCGGCCAGTGGCTGATGACGCCGCCACCGTTTGACGATCCTGGGGTAGCCGGACTCCGTCATCGAGTCCGGCCCGAAGTCGGTGCCGACCAACACTGTGTCGTGGTCCTCCCACGACAGCTGCGACTTCGCCTCCGGGAGCTCGAACCCGCCAGCCACGAATTCCCGCTTCGTCATGTCGAATTCGCGCACAATCGCCGCATCCGAGCCGCCCGGCGACAAGCTGATCAATGCCAGCGTGTGATCGGGCTCTATGACGTCGGCCCCGGCCCACACCCACTTTTCGCCGTCAGCGGCTGCCAGCTCGTCGAGGTCGATGATCACGTCCCAGGTGGGATCCTCGCTCCGGTAGCTGTCCAGTGTGGTGCGCCGCCACAGCCCCCGCGGGTTGGCCGCGTCGCGCCAGAAGTTGTAAAGATATTCGCCGCGCCGGCGCACGTACGGGATGCGTGCGTCGGTGTCGAGCACCTCCAACGCCTCGGTACGCAGCTGCTCGAACGTCTCACCGCTGAATTCGGCGACCGTCGGATCGTTGTGCTTGCGCACCCAGTCCAACTGCTCGTCGCCAGCGATTTCTTCGAGCCAGAGGTGAGGGTCTTCTACGGCCATGCCCTCCATTCTGGGGGCAGCGGTAATGTGAGCTGAATTACACCGTGAATCTGTCAGGAGTCGATGATGACTGTGTTCGCCCGCCCCGGTGCCACGGGGTCAGCAATGTCCTTCCAATCCCGATACGAGAACTTCATTGGTGGTGAGTGGGTTGCGCCGGTGGGTGGTGAGTACTTCGAGAACCCGACGCCGGTGACGGGTGAGGTGTTCTGTGAGGTGGCCCGTTCCGCCGGCGCCGACATCGACAAGGCCCTGGACGCTGCGCATGCGGCGGCGCCGGGGTGGGGTAAGACCTCGCCCGCCGATCGGGCGTTGGTCCTGAACAGGATCGCTGATCGTATCGAGGCTAATCTGGAGTCCATCGCGCTGGCTGAGTCCTGGGATAACGGCAAGCCGATCCGGGAGACGCTGAACGCCGATATTCCGTTGGCAATTGATCACTTTCGCTACTTCGCCGGTGCGATCCGCGCTCAGGAAGGCTCGCTGAGCCAGATCGATGAGGACACCGTGGCTTACCATTTCCACGAGCCGTTGGGGGTGGTGGGCCAGATCATTCCGTGGAATTTCCCGATCCTGATGGCCGTGTGGAAGCTGGCGCCGGCTCTGGCGGCAGGCAACGCGGTGGTCCTCAAGCCCGCCGAGCAGACCCCGGCCTCGGTGCTCTATCTGATCTCGTTGATCGCTGATCTGCTGCCTGCGGGTGTCCTCAACGTGGTCAATGGTTTTGGTGTCGAGGCCGGCAAGCCGTTGGCGTCGTCGAACCGGATCGCCAAGATCGCCTTTACCGGTGAGACCACCACCGGCCGGTTGATCATGCAGTACGCCAGCCAGAACCTGATCCCGGTCACCCTGGAGTTGGGCGGTAAGAGCCCCAACATTTTCTTCTCCGATGTGATGGCCGCCAACGACGAGTATCAGGACAAGGCGTTGGAGGGTTTCACGATGTTCGCCCTCAACCAGGGCGAGGTGTGTACCTGCCCGTCGCGCAGCCTGATTCAGTCCGATATCTACGACGAGTTCCTGGCCATGGCCGCGATCCGCACCAAGGCGGTACGCCAGGGTGATCCGCTGGATACCGAGACGATGATCGGGGCGCAGGCCTCCAACGATCAGTTGGAGAAGATCTTGTCCTACATCGAGATCGGCAAGAGTGAAGGCGCCACGATCATGACCGGTGGCGAGCGCACCGAATTGGGTGGCGACCTCAACGGCGGCTACTACGTGCAGCCCACGATCTTCACCGGCAACAACGCCATGCGGATCTTCCAGGAAGAGATCTTCGGGCCCGTCGTGGCTGTCACGTCCTTCACCGATTACGACGACGCCATCGGCATCGCCAACGACACCCTCTACGGGCTCGGTGCCGGGGTGTGGAGCCGCGACGGCAACACCGCCTACCGCGCCGGCCGCGACATCAAAGCCGGCCGCGTCTGGACCAACTGCTACCACGCCTACCCCGCGCACGCCGCCTTCGGCGGCTACAAACAATCCGGCATCGGACGCGAAAACCACAAGATGATGCTCGACCACTACCAGCAAACCAAAAACCTCCTCGTCTCCTACTCGAACAAGGCACAAGGGTTTTTCTGACGTGCGGAGTGAGGAAGAAAGAATTTGGCACCGTTGATGAGTGACGAGGCGCCGCCGCGCGCGTTGATCACCGCGGCGGCCGCCGAGCTTCTGCGCCGGCTACAGAAGCGGCACGGGCCGGTGATGTTCCACCAGTCCGGCGGCTGCTGCGACGGGTCGTCGCCGATGTGCTACCCCGACGGGGAATTCATCGTCGGTGATCGTGACGTCCTACTCGGAGTCCTCGAGGGTGCCCCGGTGTGGATCTCCGGCCCTCAATTCGAGACCTGGAAACACACTCAACTCGTCATCGACGTCGTCTCCGGCCGCGGCGGCGGTTTCAGCCTTGAGGCCCCCGAAGGAATGCGCTTCCTGAGCCGCGGCCGGGCCTTCACCGACGCCGAAAACGGGTTGCTGGCCAGCGCCTTGCCACTCACCGGCGCCGACCATGAGCGCGGTATGCGGCTACCCGAACGGGCCGATCTGGTGGTCGCCGAGGCCGCCGATGCGTGCGCGATCCCTGGTCGGCACGCCGGAGTCGTTCAGCCGTAGTCGGCTACGGGGCAAGTACCCTTTAAGGGTGATACCCCTGCCTCGGGCATGGCTGCTCACAAGTGCGTTGCTGGTCGGGACGGTGACCGGTCTGATCGCTGCCGTCGTGGCCACCTTGTTGATCAAGACACCGGTTCGTCCCGACCTCGTGGTCGGCTTGGTGGTGGCAGTCCCCAGCGTGATCGGAATGCTGGTCATCCTGTTTTCCGCCCGGCGCTGGATCACGACGGTGGGGGCGTTCATCCTGGCGATGGGGCCGGGCTGGCTGGCGGCATTGGTTCTCGTTCAGGTGGTGTCCCATGGCTGACAAAACGTCCGTTCCATCGACCGAGCCGCATCACGCACCGATCTTCGACACCGGGCCGCATCCCGAACCGCTCAGGTCGCTGACCGACGAACCCGAGGCGGAGGTCTCGGGGCCGTCTATAGCGTTCAGCGAGTTGGGGGACTTCGACACCGATGCGTTCCTGCACAGGGTCAACGGGACGCTGCACGCCGAACCGGTCGTCGTGCCACCCGCGGCCGCAGCCGCGGCAGGTACCTACCAATACGTCAAGCGGTGGCAGTTCGTGTTCATCGTGGCGGCGGTGTGGGTGTTGGCAGCCGCCGCCGGCCTGGGCTTCTACTTCTGGTGGTACACATCGCTGAACAAGACACCGGCGGTGTTTTTCGTGCTGATTTACCTCATCGTCTGCTCGGTCGGCAGCATGCTGGTCTCCATGGCGCAGAACCGTCCGCCGGTAACGGCGCTGGCCATCGCCTTGATGTCGGCGCCGCTGGCCTCGGTGGCCGCCGCCGCGCTGCTGCACGGTGCCTACTACTTCGAATGGATCGCGCGCCCGACGATAGGCTGACGACGTGACTCACTATGACGTCGTCGTTCTCGGAGCCGGTCCCGGCGGGTACGTCGCGGCGATTCGCGCCGCCCAGCTCGGGCTCAACACCGCCATCATCGAACCGAAGTATTGGGGCGGGGTCTGCCTCAATGTCGGTTGTATTCCGTCGAAGGCGTTGCTGCGCAACGCCGAGCTGGCCCATATCTTCACCAAGGAAGCAAAGACGTTCGGCATCAGTGGTGAGGCCACCTTCGACTACGGGGTTGCCTTCGACCGCAGCCGCAAGGTCGCCGACGGCCGAGTGGCCGGCGTTCACTTCTTGATGAAGAAGAACAAGATCACCGAGATTCACGGTTACGGCACCTTCACCGGGCCCAACAGCATCGAGGTCGCTCTCAACGAGGGGGGCACCGAAAAGGTCGAGTTCGACCACGCCATCATCGCTACGGGCAGCAGCACCCGTCTTGTGCCGGGCACGTCGCTGAGCGAGAACGTCGTCACCTACGAGAAGCAGATCTTGTCCCGTGAACTGCCGGGCTCGATCATCATCGCGGGCGCCGGGGCGATCGGTATGGAATTCGCCTACGTGCTGAAGAACTACGGCGTAGACGTCACCATCGTCGAGTTCCTGCCGCGCGCCCTGCCCAACGAGGACGCCGAGGTGTCCAAGGAGATCGAGAAGCAGTACAAGAAGCTCGGCGTGAAGATCCTCACCGGCACCAAGGTGGAATCTATCGACGACGATGGGTCCACGGTCACGGTGACGGTCAGCAAGGACGGCAAAACCGAGGAGCTCAAGGCCGATAAGGTGTTGCAGGCCATCGGCTTTGGCCCCAACGTCGAAGGTTTCGGGCTCGAGGCGGCCGGTGTTGCGCTGACCGACCGCAAGGCGATCGGTATCGACGACTACATGCGCACCAACGTGCTGCACATCTATGCCATCGGCGACGTCACGGGCAAGCTGCAGCTGGCCCACGTCGCCGAGGCGATGGGAGTCGTCGCCGCCGAGACCATTGCGGGTGCCGAGACGCTGGCTCTCGGTGACTACCGGATGATGCCGCGGGCTACCTTCTGCCAGCCGCAGGTGGCCAGCTTCGGCCTCACCGAAGAGCAGGCCCGCGACGAGGGCTACGACGTCGTCGTCGCGAAGTTCCCGTTCACCGCCAACGGCAAGGCACACGGGCTGGCCGACCCGACCGGCTTCGTCAAGCTCATCGCCGACAAGAAGCATCTCGAGTTGATCGGCGGGCACCTGATCGGTCCCGACGTGTCCGAGCTTCTGCCCGAGCTGACGCTGGCGCAGAAGTGGGACCTGACGGCCAACGAGCTGGCCCGCAACGTGCACACTCACCCGACGCTGTCGGAGGCGCTCCAGGAATGCTTCCACGGTCTCACCGGCCACATGATCAACTTTTGAGACCGACACTGATCGCCGGTATCGGCGGACTCGTGGTCGGCCACATCCTGTGGCTGATCGGCATTTCCATCGCCACCGACGGGCAGGATGTCAGCTTCTGGGTGCTGATCCTCTCCGCGGTGATCGCGGTGTTGGCCGCCGTGGTCGGCTTCCTGGCGTGGCGGAACTACCAGCGTAAACGGATGGTCTGGGCGGCGTTTCTGGGCTGCGTGCCGGTCTCGCCGGTAATCTTCACGCTGATCGTCCTCGGGGTCACCTACCTGTAGACCGGAGCTGTCAGCAGATCGGCGAGTAGTCAGTCCGGAAAGTCCATCGGCACGCGCAACGTCCTCAGGGTGGCGGCGATCGTATCGTAATGCCCTGCCAGAGCACAGAATTCGATCACCTGCTCGCGGGTCAGGTGTGCTGACAGGTCGGCGAACGTGTCATCGGTGAGGTCTCGCTGAAGCACGAACTCGTCGACGGCTGTCAGCAGGGCCCGTTGGCGATCGGTCAGGCCCTCGGTGGTCGGCCCGGCAAAGATCTTGTCCTGCAACGCAGAATCGAGCCCTCGGGTCTTGGCCAGTCGCCGGTGTTGTTGGAGTTCGTACTCAGAGTCACGTAGGTGGCCCACCCGCAGGATCACCAGTTCCTTGTCACGCTTGGGTAGCTTGCCCCAATTCAGCAGGACGCCCGAATACGGCAGAAACGACAAGAACAGCAGCTTGTGCTGGCCGAGGACGTTGAACAGGTTCATCTGCGGGGCGCGAATGGAGCGTGCGCCCACTCGCGCAATTCCCCAGTTGAGCAGGCCGAGCTCGCGTCGGCCGCCTGGCGGAATGCGTTGGGGCATCAGGACTCCTTGACCAAATAGGGCGATACTGTGCTGCGGTGCTCGTCGAGATCGAGGGCGCGGCCCAAGGCTGGGAAGGCGCGCTGCGGGCAGTTGTCGCGTTCGCACACCCGGCAGCCGGCGCCGATCGGAGTTGCGCTGTCCGATGACAGGTCCAGCCCCTTCGAGTAGACCAGCCGGCTGGCGTGGCGGGCTTCGCAGCCCAGGCCGATCGCGAACATCTTGACCGGCTGGCCGTATCGTGACGCGCGTCGTTCGACGGTTCGCGCCACCCACATGTAGTTCTGTCCGTCGGGCATCTGGGCCATCTGCACCAAGATCTTGCCGGGGTTGGCGAACGTCTCGTAGACGTTCCACAGCGGGCACGTGCCGCCGGCGGACGAGAAGTGAAAGCCCGTGGCGGACTGACGTTTCGACATGTTGCCGGCCTTGTCTACCCGGACGAAGGAGAACGGCACGCCGCGCATTGAGGGCCGCTGCAGCGTGGAGAGCCGGTGGCAGATCGTCTCGTAGCTGACCTGATAGAAGGCCGAGAGCCGCTCGATGTCGTAGCGGAAGTTCTCGGCCATGTGGTGGAACTGCCCGTAAGGCAGCACCGTCGCCGCGGCGAAGTAATTGGCGAGCCCGAGCCGGGCCAGCGTCCGGGATTCCTCGCTGGTGAACTTGCCCTCGTCGACCAGTCGGTCGATCAGGTCGCCGAATTCCAGGTACGCCAGCTCGGTCGCCATCTTGAAAACCTGTTGACCTGACGACAGGTGATTGCTGATCTCCAGCGTGCGGGTCGACGGATCGTAGCGGTGCAGCACTGTCTCGCCGAGATCGATGCGGCGGATGATGTGCACGCCGTGCACCATCGTCAGCCGATCGGAGAGCTCCCGCGACAACTCGGCACGGTGCATCCGCATCCGGATGGTGAGATCCTCGGCGGCGGCGTCGAGTTCGTGCAGATAGTTCTGCCGCTCGTAGAAGTAGTCGCGGACTTCCTCGTGGGGCATCGAGATGGATGCTGAGCCGCTGCCTCCGGTGTTGAGGTTGAACCGGTCCTCGGTGGCAGCCGCCAGTTGCGCGGCGGTGATCCGGTAGCGGCGGTGCAGGTTGACGATCGCGCGCGCGATCGCGGGATGGGTGTTGACGATGTCGGCGACCTCGGCCATGTCGACGTCGAGTTCGAGGTCACGGTCCATCGTCAGTTCCCGCAGTTCGGCCACCAGCCGGGTGTCGTCCTGGGATGAGAAGAACGTCGCATCCACCCCGAAGACTTCGGTGATGCGCAGCAGCACGGCGACGGTCAGCGGCCGGACATCGTGCTCGATCTGATTGAGATAGCTGGGCGAGATCTCCAGCATCTGGGCAAGGGCAGCCTGGCTGAATCCGCGCTCGCTGCGCAGCTGTCGTATCCGGGAGCCGACGAACGTCTTGGCCACGTAGCCAGCCTACCGAGGCTTTGCGAAGAACATCTTCGCAGCGTTGGCAACGCAGGCTGGTTGGCATTCAACTGGCCCTTTGGCATGATCGCGCTTAGGCGGGATGGGGAGAGGACGAGACGAAATGAGTGCACCGGAGCGCACCGCAGTCACTGGGTTGGCGAAAGTGCTGATGCCCGTGCCCGACCCGCACCCCGACGTCTTCGACCGGGAGTGGCCGCTTCGCGTCGGCGATATCGACCGCGTCGGCCGCCTGCGACTTGACGCGGCCTGCCGCCACATCCAGGACATTGGTCAGGATCAGCTGCGCGAGATGGGCCACGAGGAAACCCATCCGTTGTGGATCGTCCGGCGCACCATGGTCGACCTGATCCGCCCCATCGAGTTCCAGGACATGCTGCGGATGCGGCGCTGGTGTTCGGGCACCTCGAATCGCTGGTGTGAGATGCGGGTCCGCATCGACGGTCGCAAGGGCGGCCTGATCGAATCAGAGGCCTTCTGGATCAACATCAACCGCGAGACCCAAGGCCCGGCCCGCATCGCCGACGACTTCCTGGACGGTCTGAAACGCACCACCAGCGAGGGCAGGCTGCGGTGGAAGTCCTATCTGAGCGCCGGCGCCCGCCACGACGCCACCGAAATCCGCGACTTCCCGATCCGAGTCAGCGACATCGACCTTTTCGACCACGTCAACAACTCGGTGTACTGGAAAGTCGTCGAGGAGTTCCTGGCCCCGCATCCCGAACTGCTCGATGCGCCGCTGCGCATCACCATCGAGCACGATGCGCCGGTGGCCCTCGGCGACAAGCTGGAAATTCTGCTGCATGTGTATCCGCCCGGATCCACCGACAAGTTCGGCCCCGGGCTCACGGATCGCACTGTTAGAACGCTCACATACGTCGTCGGCGAAGAGATCAAAGCGATTGCCGCGATCTTCCCGCTCTGAACGACTCGGTTAAACAGTACGAGCGTACTGACCTGCGCAAAGGTGCTACTGAACGGTAACTTCTGGACCGGTTCAGGCCGTGACGTCCTTCGCAAGATTTGCAAACTATCGGGACCCCTTGGCGAAAATTGGCACCCATAACGGCTTGAACTGCACTGATGGTGCGAGGCATGCTCGTGTGAGCACACAAGCGAAGCTGCCCTGACGTTAACAGTTCTTCCCGTCAAGGTGGCGACCTCGATTGAGAAGGAGCAGGCGATGTCCAACGTTGGCCAGCCGAAGACTGCAGAAGAAATCCAGCGCGACTGGGATACCAATCCCCGCTGGAAGGGCTTGACCCGTACCTACACCCCGGCGGACGTCGTCGCCCTGCAGGGCAGTGTCGTCGAGGAGGCCACCCTTGCCCGTCGCGGCGCCGAGGTGCTGTGGAACCAGCTGCACGACATGGAGTTCGTCAACGCGCTGGGCGCGCTGACCGGCAACATGGCCGTCCAGCAGGTCCGCGCCGGCCTGAAGGCCATCTACCTCTCCGGGTGGCAGGTCGCCGGTGACGCGAACCTCTCCGGCCACACCTACCCCGACCAGAGCCTCTACCCGGCCAACTCGGTGCCGCAGGTGGTTCGCCGCATCAACAACGCGCTGCTGCGCGCCGACGAGATCGCCAAGGTTGAGGGCGACACCTCGGTGGAGAACTGGCTGGCCCCCATCGTCGCCGACGGCGAGGCCGGTTTCGGTGGCGCGCTGAACGTCTACGAGCTGCAGAAGGCGATGATCGCCGCCGGTGTTGCGGGCTCGCACTGGGAAGACCAGCTGGCCTCGGAGAAGAAGTGTGGCCACCTCGGTGGCAAGGTGCTGATCCCGACCCAGCAGCACATCCGCACGCTGACCTCGGCCCGTCTCGCTGCTGACGTCGCCGATGTGCCGACCGTGGTCATCGCCCGCACCGACGCGGAGGCCGCCACGCTCATCACCTCCGACGTCGACGAGCGTGACCGTCCGTTCGTCACCGGCGAGCGCACCGCCGAAGGTTTCTACCGGGTGAAGAACGGCTTGGAGCCGTGCATCGCGCGTGCCAAGTCTTACGCGCCCTACTCCGACCTGATCTGGATGGAGACCGGTACCCCGGATCTGGACCTGGCCCGCCGCTTCGCCGAGGGCGTCAAGAGCGAGTTCCCGGACCAGATGCTGGCCTACAACTGCTCGCCGTCGTTCAACTGGCGCAAGCACCTGGACGATTCGACCATCGCCCGCTTCCAGAAGGAGCTCGGCGCCATGGGCTTCAAGTTCCAGTTCATCACGCTGGCCGGCTTCCACGCCCTGAACTACTCGATGTTCGATCTGGCCTACGGTTACGCCCGCAACCAGATGAGCGCTTACGTCGAGCTGCAGGAGCGCGAGTTCGCTGCCGAGGAGCGCGGTTACACCGCCACCAAGCACCAGCGTGAGGTCGGCGCCGGTTACTTCGACCGGATTGCCACCACTGTGGATCCGACCAGTTCCACCACGGCGCTGGCCGGCTCGACCGAAGAGGGTCAGTTCCACTGAGCGCAGCGAAGGGAACCGACAGTGATAGCCACTGAGCGCAGCGAAGGGAACCGACAGTGATAGCCACTGAGCGCAGCGAAGGGAACCGACAGCGATAGCCACTAGCCGCTGTTAGTCACATCAGGCCCCGTCCTTATATTGGGCGGGGCCTGATGCGTGAGGAGACGAAGTGAGCATTCAACGAGTTGGCGTGGTCGGTGCGGGGCAGATGGGTTCCGGCATCGCCGAGGTGGCAGCCAAAGCGGGCGCCGATGTGGTCGTCTTCGAGCCGACCGAAGAGCTCCTCAGCGCAGGACGCACCCGCCTCACCGGCTCGCTGGAGCGCGCGGCGAGCAAGGGCAAGCTCTCGGAGAGCGACCGCGACGCCGCGCTGGGGCGGCTGACCTTCACCACCGATCTCGCCGATATGGCGGACCGCCAGCTCGTCATCGAGGCTGTCGTCGAGGACGAGGCCGTCAAGGCGAAGATCTTCAGTGAACTCGACCGCATCATCACCGACCGGGACGCGGTGCTGGCGTCCAACACCTCGAGCATCCCGATCATGAAAATCGCTGCGGCGACCAAGAACCCGAGTCGAGTGCTCGGGTTGCATTTCTTCAACCCGGTGCCGGTACTGCCTCTCGTCGAAGTGATCAACACGATCGTCACCTCCGATGCGGCCGTCGCAAAGGTCGAACAGTTTGCGAGCGAGGTCCTCGGCAAGAAGGTGGTGCGCTGCGGCGACCGCTCCGGATTCGTCGTCAACGCGCTGCTGGTGCCCTACCTGCTGTCCGCCATCCGGATGGTCGAGGCTGGTGTCGCCACCGTCGAGGACGTCGACACCGCGATCGTCGCGGGTCTCTCGCACCCGATGGGCCCGCTGCGGCTCTCGGACCTCATTGGCCTGGACACTATGAAGCTCATCGCCGATTCCATGTACGAAGAACTCAAGGACGCCCACTACGCCCCGCCGCCGCTGTTGCTGCGCATGGTCGAGGCCGGACTGCTCGGCAAGAAGTCTGGACGCGGTTTCTATGAGTACTGATGGGATTGCCTGAATCGCCCGTGCGCTTTGTGCATTCACGGGATTGATTGACTAGGCTCCTGACTTTGGTTGGGGGCCATGGAGGACGCTGGAAGGTTGCAGTAAATGGTCGACGTAGGTGCTGATCTGACTCCGTACTACGAGGAGTCACAGTCGATCTACGACCTATCGGACGACTTCTTCGCTCTGTTCCTGGGCCCGACGATGGGCTATACCTGCGGTTACTACGAGCGCGACGACATGACGCTCGAGGAGTCCCAGACGGCCAAATTCGACCTCGCGCTCGGCAAGCTCAACCTCGAACCCGGCATGACGCTGCTTGACGTCGGCTGCGGTTGGGGCGGGGCTCTGGAGATGGCGGTGGAGAAGTACGACGTCAACGTCATCGGCATCACACTGAGCAAAAACCAGTCGGAGTACGCCCGCAAACGCCTGGCTGCATTGGACACCAAGCGCTCGATCGAGGTGCGGTTGCAGGGCTGGGAGGAATTCGACGAGCCCGTCGACCGCATCGTGAGCATCGGCGCCTTCGAGGCGTTCAAGGTCGAGCGGTACCCGCTGTTCTTCGAGAAGGCCTACAGCCTGCTGCCCGACGACGGCCGAATGCTGCTGCACACGATCCTGGCGCACACCCAGAAGTTCTTCCGGGACAACCAGATCAAGGTGACCATCAGCGATCTGAAGTTCATGAAGTTCATCGAGGCGGAGATCTTCCCGGGTGGACGGCTGCCCGCGGTCGAGGACATCGAACAGCTGGCGGCCGATTCCGGCTTCGAGCTGACGCGGATCCACCTGCTGCAGCAGCACTACGCGCGCACGCTGGATATGTGGGCCGCCAAGCTGGTGGCCAAACGGGACGAAGCTATCGCCCTCACGTCGCCGGACATCTACGACCGCTACATGAAGTACCTGACCGGCTGCGCGGACTTCTTCCGTCGCGGTATCACCAACATCGGCCAGTTCACCCTGGTCAAGGGCTGACGCTCAGGCCTGCGCCAGCCTCTTCTTCTGCTCCTCGACGTCGAAGCCGGCCGGCGGCCACGACAGCCCCATCCCTTTGAGGGCCTCGATCAGTAGCTCGTTGATGGCCAGCCTGGCGTACCACTTCTTGTCGCAGGGGATGACGAACCACGGTGCGTGGTCGGTCGAAGTCCGGTCCAGGACGGCCTGGTAGGCCTCCTGGTAGTCGGGCCACCGCAGCCGTTCGTCGATATCGGCCGGGTTGAACTTCCAGTATTTGTCGCTGCGATCGAGGCGTTCCGCCAGTCGGCGTTTCTGCTCGTCGAGTGAGACGAACATCGCGCACTTGACGATGGTGGTCCCGGAGTCGGCAAGCTCCTTTTCGAAGGCGTTGATCTCGTCGTAGCGCGGTTCCCACACGTCTTGCGGCACCAGTTCATGCACCCGGACCACCAGCACGTCCTCGTAGTGGGAACGGTCGAACACGCCGACGTGGCCGCCGGGTGGGAGCGCCTTACGGATGCGCCACAGGTAGTGGTGGGCGCGTTCTTCCTCGGTCGGAACGCCGAAACCGGTGTAGCGGATGCCCATTGGGTCGCCAGCCCCCACGACGTGCTTGACGATGCCGCCCTTGCCCGCCGTGTCCATGCCCTGCAGCACCAACAGCAGCGAGCGGTTGTCGCCGGATTTGCCGTTGGCGTAGAGCATCTCCTGCAGGCCGGCGAACCGCTCGTTGCGCTCGGCCTGAACCTCCTCGGACCCGTCCTTGTCGCCGGTATATCCGGGGGTGGAATTGGGATCGACGTCGGCGACCTTGCTGCCCGGATGGAATTTGAGGATTTTGCGAGGCTCGTGAGTCCATTGCGACGGCAGATCGGTCATAGCCGCGACATTAGCGCCAGTTGATAACGCACACGGGCAACGGCTCGAGGCGGTGTTTCAGCTCAAGGTATTTGACGCTCGCGCCGCGCCGCGCTGCGCATCGGCGCGGCGGGGACGGGCGCTTGGTGCGGACTGAACAACGCCAGTGCGGCGATGGTGGCGTCGTCGATCAGATCTTGGATTCGCCCGCCCCGCTCCAGCGTCAGCGCGGTGAGTTCGCGCAAGCCGCCGATGAACATGATCGCCTGCGAGCGCGCGACCTTTTCATAGCCCGCGGCCCGGTGCATCGGGGTATCGCTGAAGCTCTGGATCAGATGAATATAGGCCTCGGTCACTTCGAGCTTGTGCTGGCGTGCCGCATGGCCGAGGCCCGGCGTCTCACGAATCCAGCTCAGCATCACCGCCGATTGCGGCGCGGCATTCTCGATCCAGGCCCGCACCGCCTGTGCAATCTGGATTTCCCACGGGGCCTCGATGTCGATGGCCGCGCGGATCGAACGAATTCCCTGGGTGTTGATGTGGGTCAGCAGTGCAACCAGGCAGGCCTCGCGGTCAGCGAAGTAGTCGTAGAACGTGCGCCGCGAGGTCCTGGCTCGCCGAACGATATCGGTCACCGTGGTGGCCGGGTAGCCGACTTCCGCGATCGACGCCGACAGCGCGCCGATAAGACGCTGGCGCGGAGTCTCCTCCGAAACCTCGCCCGAATGTCCGGAATTCACGTTGCCCCCAACACGGATACTCCGGTCGATGATAGCCCGCGCTGACCAGGCCCGGTCGGCTCTCCGCGCGGTTTCGGGTGGGACGTCAGCCAGGTTGCGTACCACCCACCCTCGTCATCGATCCCACCCGTTTGCGGCTTACTGTGCCCCCCGGCGGCGCCTCGTCAGCAGGACGAACCCGACACCGGCGAGCGCCAACACACCCGCGCCGACTGCGACGCTGATCAGCAGCGTCTTGTTCTTCTCGATCCACGATGGGTTGTGGGCGGAGGCGGTCAGCTGCACGTTGTAGCCGGCCAGCGGCTCCTGTGCAGGCGGGTTCACGCCGGGGAGGGTTTGGGTTTGGTTGATGACAAACAACGCCTCGCCCTTGTCGGTCTTCGACCATTGACCCCACGCCGGAATCTCCTCGTCGAGCAGAACCTTGGTGGCGCCGTTGACCTTGGGATCGCTGCCAAGATCGATCAGCGTCTTCACCCGGAACGGTTCGGACGAACCGCGGTCGAACTTCACCTGGACGAGCACGTTCTTCTGGATGTTCAGCTTGGCCGGCCGCTGCGGCGGCGCCTGCCCCGGTCCCGGCTGGTAGCCGCCTCCGGAGAAGCTACCCACCGAAAGGTTCGTGGCGGGCCCGGACGCCGGACGCGTCATCGCGGTGAAGGTGTAGACACCGGCATTGGGCACATTCAGCGCGGCCCGTTGCAGCGGTGCCACGGTAAACACCTGGGTGGTGTCGCCGTAGTCGTATAGCACGCTCAGTGGGGTGCGATACGGGTTGGTGAACACGGGCCGGTAGTAGCGGTCATAGGAGATCCAGCTCGAATTCCACAGTGCCACAGGGCTGCTCAAGGCGAGCCCGGTGGTGAGCGATGAGGTGCTCACCGTCGAGGAAATCGACTCCTGATAGCTGGTGATCTCTTCTGACGACACCTCCGTGGACGTCGTCTCGACGACCTGGGATGTCGAGGCCGCGGAGTAATCCTGCTGTGAGGCCTGCGTTTCCGTTGGCGCCACCATGCCGCCGCCCTCGGTGTTGGGCTCTTGCATGCCCCCGCCACCCGTGGGCGGTTCGTGCATGCCTCCGCCGGGTTCGTTGGCGGGTTCGTGCATGCCGCCGCCGGGCGGTTCTTGCATGCCTCCGCCGGGTTCGTTGGCGGGTTCGTGCATGCCGCCGCCGGGTTCGTTGGCGGGTTCGTGCATGCCGCCGCCGGGCTCGTTGGCGGGTTCTTGCATGCCCCCGCCACCCGTGGGCGGTTCTTGCATGCCTCCGCCGGGTTCGTTGGCGGGTTCTTGCATGCCTCCGCCGGGTTCGTTGGCGGGTTCTTGCATACCACCGCCGGGTTCGTTGGCGGGTTCTTGCATACCACCGCCGGGTTCGTTCGCGGGTTCTTGCATACCACCGCCGGAAGGCTCCTCGAACCCGCCGCCGCTATCCCCGCCTCCGTCATAGCTGCTGCCGCCACCGTCGTCGCCGTCGTACGGATCGGCAAGCGCAACGGGGGCGCCAGCAAACAACGCGGAGAATGACACGGCTACCGCGGCGACAACCCCGACCGGCTTGCGATATGTGAGACTGCGGGCTCCCACCTTTGCCTCCTCCGCCATCGGCGTGCGGGACTGCGAAGCCATGTCCATGCGATCGAAACCCTCCCCATACGAACCTGAATGCTCTTCATACATGGTTGGGGCACTCTCCATTCATGGTTTGCTTCCGAGCAATGGGGTGGGCGGCTTGCCTTGTTCAGGCAAATGCTGATCCACTTGCGAATTGGCATGTCGCTCACCAACGTAACGGGTCGCGTCGAAATCGTCGGGTGAACGCTATCAACCCGAAGCATTGTTGGCAGTGAGACAGATACGCGTACTCACCGAAAACTGGTATGCGCCTGTACCACAACGTTGCGCGGCCGATTGGCTCGATCATCGCGCGCCCTGCCTCCGCTCCAGTTAACATCATCGCGCGTTGAATGAACGAGTTTGGGGGATTGGTGCGCGGGCGAACCTGGTTGATCGGTGTAGCGCTATCGCTTGTCGCCGTTGGTTGTGGGCACGACACCACATCGAAGCCGTCATCGGAATCCGCGGTGGCCGCCTCGACGGCCCAGGCGCCATCATCGGGACAACCCGATGCCAACGCCAACGGGGTGCCCGACGTGTCGCCCGACGACAAGGACTGGCCGGGCAAGATGATCGCGACCTACGAGGATGCCACCTCGCCCGAAGCGATCACCGGCCGCGACATCATGAAGAACGACCACCTGCTCGAAGATCTCGCCGACGGCATAACCGATTCGTTGAAGTTGCCGCATGACATCCCGTTGATCGGCAAGGAATGCGGGTCGGCGAACGCCTATTGGAGCCCTGCCGACAAGTCGGTCACCATCTGCTACGAGGACGCTGCCGACGCGCTGAATATCTACACGAAGGCCGGTGACGCCGACCCCAGGGAGTCGGCGATCAACTCGGAAATCGCGACCTTCTACCACGAGACCGGCCACATGGTGATCGACCTCTACAACTTGCCGGTGACCGGCAAGGAAGAGGACGTCGCCGACCAGCTCGCCGCCTACATTCTGCTGACTCCCGGTCCCGACGGGAAGATCGATCCGGCCTCGGTCCAAGCGGTAAAGGACTTCGCTCGCGAGTTCAAGGGATACAGCGACCAGAAGGGCGGTGAGATCGACGAGGGTCAGCTCTCCGACGTCCACTCGCTGGACCTGGCGCGCATGTACAACCTCGAATGCTGGGTCTACGGCGCCGATCCCACCGGCAACGCCGACCTGGTCAGCAGTGGCTCGCTGCCGCAGGACCGGGCCGACGGTTGCGAGGACGAATACAAGAAGCTGAGCAGCTCTTGGGATACCTTGCTCGGCCCGTATCTCAAGTGAGGTGGGGCGGCAGCACCGGAGACGGGTGCGGCCGGGCACTGAACATGGCCAGCGATCCGCCGGCCTCGACGATGCCGCACAGCGCGTTCCAGCACAGCATCGTCAGGTAGTCGATCAGCTCGGCACTGGTCATCCGCGGATTCGACATCCACGAGTGCGTCGCCAGCTGCACACCACCGACGATCAGGTAGGCCCAGGGCTCGACGCCGCCGGTATCCATTCCGGCGCGCTGCATGCGCCTGCGCAGCACCACCGCGAGCATCCTGGCGATGATTTGCTCCGAGTCGGCGATGACTTTGTTTTTGCTGGCCGAACTGTTTGCCATCACGAATCGGTACGGTTCTGGCTCGTTGGCGACGGTGTCCACGTAGACCCGGATGATCTCGCGGGTGAGGTCGAAACCGTCCATATTCGACGACAACGCGGCGGCCATATTGGGGATCAGGGTGGTCTGGGCGAAGCGCATCATGACCGCGGTGGTCATATCGTTCTTGTCGATGAAGTAGCGGTAGAGCACCGTCTTGGACACGCCGATTTCTGCAGCTATATCGTCCATGCTGACGTCGTGGCCACGCTGCCGCACCGCTTCGAGCGCGCCGTCGACCAATTCGGTGCGGCGTTCCACCTTGTGCTGATGCCAGCGTCGCTTGCGACCATCGGTTTTGGCGGTCCCATGGTTTGTCTGCTGTGCCACTATCGCGAAGTCCGTTCCCCTCGTTCTCAACGATTCTACGGTCAGTTGGAACGGCAGGGTCACATTAACTGGCTCGCCGGATAGCGGATGATGGTGGTGTGGCAGCCAAACATCGCCTCCCGGCGTTGCCCTCGGAGGTAGCCCGCGCGGGTACGTCGATCGCGGAGTCGTTTGCCGGGGCCGACCCGGAGGCGGACGCGCAACGACGCCGCGGGCTCCGCCGGATGAAGGGCGTCGCGCTGAGCTTCCTGATCGGCGCCACGGTGATTTTCTTGGTCTGCCGGTGGGGCCAGGCCCAGGGTGGGCCCGCGTGGATCGGCTACGTGGGGGCGGCCGCCGAGGCCGGCATGGTCGGCGCGCTGGCCGACTGGTTCGCTGTCACCGCGCTTTTCCGTCACCCGTTGGGACTCAAGATCCCGCATACGGCGATCATCAAGCGCAAGAAGGATCAGCTAGGCGAGGGGCTGGGCTCCTTCGTGCGGGAGAACTTCCTGTCGCCGGAGGTGGTGGAGACCAAGCTGCGCGACGCCGAGGTGGCCGGTCGGTTGGGCAAATGGCTGTCGGAGCCGTCACACGCCGCGCGCGTGGCAAGCGAGGCCGGCACCGTGCTGCGCGTCGTCGTGGAACTGCTCAACGACGATGACATCCAACAGGTGATCGACCGCACCATCGTCAAACGGCTGGCCGAGCCGCAATGGGGGCCGCCGGTGGGCCGGGTGCTGGCGCAGCTGCTGGCCGAGAACCGCCAGGAAGCCCTGATCCAGCTACTGTGCGACCGGGCGTTCCAGTGGGCGCTCAACGCGGGAGACACGATCGAACGTGTCGTCACGCGCGACTCGCCCACGTGGTCACCGCGGTTCGTCGACCAGTTGGTGGGCGACCGGATCCACCGCGAGCTGATGGACTTCACCGATAAGGTTCGCCGCGACCCGAATCATGAACTGCGCCAATCGGCTACGCGGTTTCTGTTCGAATTCGCCAACGATCTGCAGAACGACCAGGCCACGATCGCCCGTGCGGAGGCGGTCAAGGAACAGCTGATGGCGCGCGACGAGGTCACCCGTGCGGCCGAGACTGCGTGGAAAACGTTGAAGCGCTTGGTGCTTGACGGTGTCGACGATCCGTCGAGCGCGCTGCGCACTCGCATCACTGATTCGATCGTGCGTATTGGCGAGTCGCTGCGCGACGACGCCGAGTTGCGCGACAAAGTGGATAACTGGATCGTGCGCGGTGCGCAGCATCTGGTGGCCCAGTATGGGGCCGAGATCACCACGATCATCACCGACACCATCGAGCGCTGGGACGCCGAAGAAGCCAGTCGACGGATCGAGTTGCACGTCGGCCGCGATCTGCAATTCATCCGGATCAACGGCACCGTGGTGGGCGCTCTGGCTGGCCTCGTCATCTACACAGTGGCGCAGCTCATATTCTGAATTAGCGCTCTGACCTGCGCTAGCAAGTGCTTGCAAAAGTTAGCACCCCCACGTAGTGTGACGAGGGTACGCATCGGATACCCAACGCGACGGGAGGTCAATCCATGGCGCAAGACGGCGATCTTCAGGCTGTGGTTGCCACCGCCGCGCACGACATCGGGGGCTTCATCAGGGCGCAGCGTGAGGCCGCTCAGGTGTCGGTGCGGCAGCTGGCCGAAAAGGCCGGTGTCAGCAACCCGTACCTCAGTCAGATCGAACGAGGTCTACGGAAGCCCTCTGCGGAGGTGCTGAGCCAGATTGCCAAGGCGCTGCGGTTGTCCGCCGAGGTGCTCTACATCCGGGCTGGAATTCTCGAACCAGGGGAGACCAGCAAGGTGCACGACGCGATTATCGGAGACACCGTCATCACCGAGCGTCAGAAGCAGGTTCTGCTCGACATCTATACGTCGTTCTGTCAGCAGAACGAAGCTGCCCGTGAGGAGCTGTCGCCTGATTAACAACAGACCAGCAATCTCGAAAATCGTTCACTGACAAACAAATTCGAACATCGAAACATCGAAAGGAGCCACATCATGGCTGAAAACCCCAACGTCGAGGACCTGAAGGCCCCGCTGCTCGCTGCTGTCGGTGCCGCCGATCTGGCCCTGGCTACCGTCAACGAGATCCTCGCAACCCTGCGTGACCGCGCGGAGGAGGCCCGTTCCGAGGCCAGCACCCGCGTCGAAGAGCGTCGTGCGGCGCTGACCAAGCTGCAGGAAGACCTGCCCCAGCGTGCCGAGGAACTGCGCGGCAAACTGTCCAGCGAGGAGCTGCGTAAGGCTGCGGAGGGCTACGTCGAGTCCGCCACCGCGACCTACAACAGCCTCGTCGAGCGCGGCGAGGCCGCCCTCGAGCGGCTGCGCAACCAGCCCGAGCTCAAGGACGTCGCCGCTCGCGCCGAGGGCTACGTCGACCAGGCAGTCGAGCTGACCCAGGAAGCGCTGGGCAACGTGTCCTCGCAGACCCGGGCCGTCGGCGAGCGCGCCGCCAAGCTGGTCGGTGTCGACCTGCCCGCCAAGACCGCCCCGGCCAAGGCTCCGGCGAAGAAGGCCGCTCCGGCCAAGAAGGCCGCTCCGGCCAAGGCTGTCGCCAAGAAGGCTCCCGCCAAGAAGGCCGCGCCGGCCAAGAAGGTCACCCAGAAGTAAGACCTGGCCAGTTTCGAACTGGCTAGTTCGACCGCAAGGACAAGACCCGCCTACTCTTGTAGCCGTGATGCTGCAAGGTGTGGCGGGTCTTGTTCTTCAGGTCGTGTTCTGGGCGGTCACCGCGGTGACCATCTATGCGTTCGTCCATGCGGCAATGCAGCGGCCCGACGCGTACACCGCGGCCGAGAAGCTGACCAAGCCTGTTTGGCTGGTGATACTTGGTGTCGCGGGTCTGCTGTCGTTGTTCCTCGGTGTCACGGGCGTGGCGATCGCAGCCGTGGCCGCCGGTGTCTACCTGGTGGATGTGCGACCCAAGCTGCTAGAGGTCCAGGGGAAGTCGCGCTGAGCGCACGACACCGCCTGGCTGCGCTGCTCGTTGTCGTTCCGGTGGCGTTGAGTCTGGCCGCCCCTGCCGCTGCCGACCCCCTTCCCGCGCCGCCCTACATCGATCACGCCCAGTGGGTGCAATGGGGAGATCTGAAAAGCCTGCAGATCTACCCGACTCCGGCCGGCCGGGCCGCGGCCGCCCAGCTGCTGAAACCCCCGTGGGAGATCGATGAAGCCTGGGGCGAGGTGCTGGCGTTGGCACCCGATGCCGACCTCCCCGGCATGCGTGACCAGTTCGTCTGCCACTTCCGGTTCGCAGAAATCGCTCAGCCAGGCAAGGTCAGCTGGAATCTGGAGCCGTGGCGGCCGGTGGTTGACGACGACACCATGACGCAAACGGGCTGCAATCCCGGTGGCCTCAAGGAGCCGTTCTGATGCGCAGGCGAGAAGAGGTTGCCGCGGTCGTCGACCACACCTTGCTCAAACCCGAGGCCACTGACGCCGACGTCCTCGCTTTCGTCGAGGAGGCCCTGGCCCTGGGGGTGTTCGCGGCGTGTGTGTCTCCCTCGATGGTGACCGCTGCGCGTCGGGCAGTAGACGCTCATCCCGAACGCCTCGCCATCGCCGCCGTCGCTGGCTTTCCGTCTGGCAAGCACCTGCCCAGCATCAAGGCCTCTGAGGCTGCGCTCGCCGTCGACTCCGGCGCACACGAAATCGACATGGTCATCGACATCGGCGCCGCGCTGGCTGGCGACCTCGCGGCGGTGGCCGCCGATATCGCCACGGTTCGGGCCGCCGTTCCCGGGGCGGTCCTGAAAGTCATCGTCGAATCCGCCGCCCTGCTCAGCCTGTCCGGCGAGACGACGCTGGTGGCGATATGCCGGGTCGCGGAAGAATCCGGCGCCGATTTCGTCAAGACCTCCACCGGATTTCATCCTGCGGGCGGTGCGTCAGTGATCGCGGTGGAGATCATGGCACGCACCGTCGGCGGCCGGCTCGGCGTCAAGGCCAGCGGCGGTATCCGAACCGCCGAGGACGCGCTGGCGATGCTCGGCGCGGGCGCGACACGGCTCGGGCTGTCCGGGACGCGAGCGGTCCTGGACGGCCTGGCCGGCTAGACCCCGGTGAAGCAGGGATCCTGCTGGCCGTTGGGGATCGTTGCGTTTTGGGTGACGAACTTCGCGCTGACCCCGCTGTCGGTGACCGCGACGCTGTCAGCGTGAATGCCCATCGGCAGGTTGTTGGTCAGCGTGCTCATGAAGGCGTCCAGCGCCGGCTGCACGGTTTCCTTCGGCAACGTCATGCCCAGCCCAGTCAGGCTGACCACCTGCAGGCTCAGCGCGCCGTTGGACACCGTCGGCTTGACGGTCACAGTGCCCAGCCCGCCCTGCAGTTCGATGGTGCCGTCCGACGGCGACGTCGCCACTCCGCTGACCAGGCTGCCCAGGAACGGGATCGCATCCTGCACGGTCTGCTTGATGCCGTCGCTGGACCAGGTGATGTTGGCGTCCAGCGAGCCCATCGTCCCGGCCGAGTTGGCGGTCTGGTTGATCACGATGTCGTCGAGCCACAGGTCGAGCTTCATACCCTTGGCCTGGCGGATCTGATTGCCCGCCGTCTGCACGTGAATGCCGTTGTAGTGCTTCGTCAGGTGCTGGAGAAGGAAGGGGCGAGCTCCGAACGAGACCTCGGTCTGGTCCTGCACCACGCAGGACACGGCCCTGGACACCACGGTGTCGGCGACGTGGCGCACATATAGCTCGGTGCCCAGCAGTCCGGCGATCACCAGCGCCACGACCGTGATCAACACCAGGACGATCGACAGCGGGTCGCGCAGGAACCCCCGTTTGGGTTCCTCGGGCACCTCCGGCGGAGCCGACGGCACCGGAGGGGCTGGTGGCGGAATCTGAGAAAACTGCTGCGTCGGCGGATCGATCGGATCGCTCGGCCGTGGGATGTACTCGGTGGGTGTGCCCTGCCCCGCGGCCGCAGACCAGGCCTGCGTGGGCGGGTCGCCGGGGCCGACGGGATGGTTCGGACCTTGTGGCGGATTCGTCACCGGGGCGATTCTGCCTTATCAGTCTGAGCGAACTCTGAGCGGTTCCGCAGGACCCCGAGCGTCTCCCGCACCGGAGCGACTCGATCGATGTCGATATCGGCCACCAGAAGTTGCGGGTCGTCGCCCGCGGATGCCACCACTTCGCCCAGCGGCGAGGCCACCACGCTGCCGCCCACACCGGTCGGCGCCTTGGACGCCGTCGCCATCTCGTCGCCGGGGTAGCCCTGGTCGACCGCGGCGACAAAACACGTCGAATCGAGCGCGCGAGCGCGCGCCAGCAGCGTCCACTGCGCAAGCTTTCCCGGCCCCGCCCCCCACGATGCACTGACCGTGATCAGCTCGGCTCCGCGGTCGGCCAGCTCGGTGTAGAGAGTGGGGAAGCGGATGTCGTAGCAGAGGGTCAGCCCGACCCGCACGCCGTCGACGGTGATCACCACGGGTTCGCGGCCCGGCGCCACCGCCTCGGACTCGGAGAACCCGAACGCGTCGTACATGTGGATCTTGTCGTAGTGCGCGTCGAGGCCCGGGCCGACGGCAAGCATCGTGTTGGTGACCCGGCCGTCGGGCGCCGGGGTGAACATCCCGACCGCCACGGTGATCCCCGCGCTGTCGGCGATGCGGCGCACCTCGTCGGCCCATGGGCCGTCCAGCGGCTCGGCCACCGGGGCCAGGGGAACGCCGAATCGGCACATCGTGCCTTCGGGGAACACCACGAACCGGGCGCCGGCGTCGGCGGCGCGCCGGGTGTAGTCCTCGACCAGCGTGAGGTTCACGGCCGGATCGGTGTCCGACAGCAATTGGGCGAGCGCTATCCGCATGGTGTCTAGCCTACGGCGGGCGCCACCGTCGACCAGGGCACGGTGAGCACGGCATCGCGGGCATTGCGCCGCTGCGCGTCGAGCGGTAGCCCGGCCGTGCGCAGCTCGGTGAGCATCGCGCGCCAGCGGTCCCGCGGACCGAACACCGAATGCCCGGCCGCCGCCGCCCAGGCCCGATCAGCCGACGAGAGCAGGCCGTGGATCGATTGGCCCGGAACATTATGGTGGATAAGGACTTTCGGCAGCCGCTCGGCCAGATCTGAGGGGCGGTCGATATGGCGTGGGTCGCAGGCCAGGGTCAGGCTCACCGGACCGTCACGATCCAGCAGCACCCAGCAACACCGCCGGCCGAGTTCGTCGCAGGTGCCGTCGATGATCAGCCCGTCTGGCGCCAGCTTCGAGCGCATTTCGGCCCAGGCCTGTTCGACCGCGTCTTCGGGATACTGGCGCAGCACGTTGAATGCCCGCACCAGAACCGGATGCAGGCCGGCGAGTTCGAATCCGCCGACCCCGAATTCGACGCCGTCGACGCCGGGAACCACCCGCTGCGGATCGATCTCCAAACCCACCACCCGGACATCGGCGCGCACCGGGCGCAGCCGCGCCGCCAGTTCCAGTGTGGTGACCGGCAATCGGCCGTAGCCCAGGTCGACGACCACCGGCTCATCCGCCGATTCCAGTGCTCCCCGCACGCGGGCGGAGTTCACCAGCCAGCGGTCGGCGCGCCGCAGCCGATTGGCGTTGGTGGTGCCGCGGGTCGGAACGCCAACCGGGCGCGGTGGTCTAGTAATGGCTGGCGATCCAGTCGCGGGTGAAATCCCTTTCGTCGTCGAACAATCCGCGCAGGCCGTCGCAGACCCACTGCTCGATCTTGCCGCCGACCAGCGGCACGTTGACTTTGCAGAGGCTGTGCAGTTGCAGCTCGCTGCCCTGGCCGGCCTGCTGCAGCACGTAGGTGCCGTCGAACTTCAGCGGGGCGGCGGGCACCAGCGCGCGGTAGTGTCCGTCGGCCGAATGCGTTGTGGCATCGAACGGATCGAAATGCTGTTCGCGGGTGATGGTGAGCCGCAACGGAACCACCGCGGCGACCAGCGACGGCACGTCCCTGCGGGAGATCGTGTGGGTGAACGCGATATCGGTGCCGTTCCGGCCGGACTCGAAGCGGGTGAGCTCCGAATCGGTGTGCTTGTGGTGTTCGGCGACCAGGTCTTCCCAATACCGGCGACTGGTGAAGCTCTGGTAGAGGTCGGCGACGGGCCAGTCGAGTCCGATGACATAGTCCAAGCGGCGGGACATGAAGCAACCGTACCTTCGGCGTCAGCCGTTCTCGGCGATCCACATGGTGGTGAACCGTTGCTCGGCGATCAGCAAGTCGACCAGCTGTTTGCCGATGAAATTCTCCACCTTGCCGCCGACCAACGGGATCCGCACCTCGACAGTGGCCCGAAAAGCCAAGTGCGCCCGACTGTCTGACGGGTCCAGCTGAGCGCTGCCGGTCAACGTCACCGGTGCCCGGTGGATGCTGCCGGTGACAGTGGCCTCGGCCCGGCCGTCCACCAGGCCGGTCCAACTCTCCACGCGGTGGATCTCCAGATCGCCGCGGTGGAATTGGGTGACGACGGCGGGTAACCGGTCGGCTCGCAGCACCTGGGTCGTCGTCACGTCGACGCCGCCGTCTGGGGTCGGCTGAATCGAGTCCAGTGTCGCGTCATCGGCGCCGGAGTCGGCCAGCCGGGCCAGCCAGTACTGTTCGTCGCGCAATGCATAATGCACCTGTTCGACGCTGCCCTCGTAGTCGGTGGCCATGTCGAATGAACGCGGCATAGCTGGTGAGGCTACCGTTACCGGGCGTGGCACCCGGGATTGATTACCGCGGCGCGGCGGTCGCCGAGAACGTCCCGCTGGCCCCGCTGACCACACTGCGGGTCGGTCCACGTGCGCGCCGAGTCATCACCTGTACTACCGCCGAGCAGATCGTGGCGACGCTGGCCGCCGTCGACCACAACCAGGGGCCGGTTCTGGTGCTGGCCGGCGGATCCAATGTCGTGATCGCCGACGACCTCACCGACCTGACCGTCGTCCGGCTGGCCAACCGGGGCGTCAGCGTCGACGGTTCACTGCTGCGCGCCGACGCCGGCGCGGTGTGGGACGACGTGGTGATCGCCGCGGTCGCGGCCGGACTGGGCGGGCTGGAATGCCTGTCCGGGATTCCCGGGTCGGCCGGTGCCACCCCGGTGCAGAACGTGGGTGCATACGGCGTTGAGGTGGCCGATTACCTCACCCGGGTCCGGCTGCTGGACCGCCGAACCTCGCAGGTGCGCTGGGCGGCCGTCGGCGAGCTGGGGCTGGCGTACCGGCACAGCGACTTGAAGAACTCCGCGGATGCGGTGGTGCTGGAGGTGGAGTTCGCCCTCGACGATGCCGGCCGGTCGGCCCCGCTGCGCTATGCGGAGCTGACCGCGGCCCTCGGCGTGGTGGCGGGAGAGCGCGCCGAGCCCGCCGAGGTGCGTGCCACCGTGCTCGGTCTGCGCGCCCGCAAAGGCATGGTGCTCGACGCCGACGACCACGACACCTGGAGCGTCGGCTCGTTCTTCACCAACCCCGTCGTGCCCGCCGAACGTTTCGAGGATCTGAAGTCCCGCCGGGACGGGCCGGTGCCGCACTACCCGGCGCCCGGCGGGGTCAAATTGGCGGCCGGCTGGCTCGTCGAACGCGCCGGATTCGGCAAGGGCTACCCGGATGCCGGCGCCGCCTGCCGGTTGTCGACCAAACATGCGCTTGCCCTGACCAACCGCGGCAGCGCATCCACCGCCGATGTGCTCGCGCTGGCGCGCACCGTGCGCGACGGGGTGTACGACGTGTTCGGAATCACGCTGGCACCGGAACCGGTGCTCGTGGGTTGTTCGCTGTAGCCCTGGTGGTCGCCGCACCGAACTGGGCATTAACCAAGCCCACGGGGACTCGGTTCCGTGAATATTTCGATAATTAACCCGCGCGACCAAAAATGGGGACAATGGTGGGCATCAGCCCGATCATGGGTTTGCTTTACACGACACACGGGGGATTCACATGGCCGTTGGGACCATCAAAACCGGGAAGCACGGACGCAACCGCGCACTGGGGATCAAAACTTGGCTGGGCGCGGGTGCGCTGACCGTCGGCGTGGGCGCTGCTCTGGCAGCCGGCTCGGGAGTCGCCCAGGCCGACACCGGAGGCCACCAGGCCTCGAGTTCGGCGTCGTCGAGCTCGTCGAATAAGCCCGCAGCCGGGCCGAAACGCAGCAGCGGAGTGGCCTCGGCCAAACGCGTGGCCGCGCCGGTCAAAGCGGCATCCAGCACGCCTTCCGCAGCCGACACCAAGTCCGCCGCCGCCAGCCCGGCAGCCGGGCAGACCCAGACCACCACGCAGACCGTCAACACCCCGTTCGGCAAGATCACGGTCGACATCAGCGCGACGCTTCCCAACGCAGGCACCAGCGGCCCGGTGTCGCTGAACCTGAACGCCAGCACGCCCCTCGGCAATGTGAAGTTCTCGCTGTCGGGAGATTCGACGTTCAGCCCCACCCCGACGATCACCGAGAACGTCTCGATCACGCAGGGGACCCTCGTCGTGCCGGCACCAGTTGCGTTACTGGTCAGCTCGGCCGGCTCCGCCGTTCTGGGTGCGTACTCGGCGTACACCAGCGCGACGACGTTCTTCAGCGCGCTGCAGCACGGAAACGTGGTGGGGGCCGCCCAGGCGTGGTTCGAGGGCGGACCCAAGCTGGCGAACGCTCTGCTGTTCGGCCAGAAGGCGCTGACGTTGCCGATCGATCTCGGTGAAGGGGCGGGAACCGCACAGCTGAGCATTCCGTTCGGCGGGTTCTTCGCGCCGCTCAAGCCGATATCGGTGACCTGGCCGGGTTACAGCTACACCGACCAGACCAGCGGGGCCCAAGTCACGATCGACCCGGTCGACGTGTCGTTCCAGGGCACCCGGTTCGGCGGTGTCGGCCAGGCGCTGCTGCAACTGTTCGGGCTGGCGTAACGCAGCCCCAGGCTTAGCCAGACGCTCTCCAATTGGCAGCACGGCGGCTGGGTTCCGTATCTTGGATTGACGTGAGCCCAGCCGACCGACTGCCGCCGATCAATCGGCGACGTGCATTGACAGCGCTGGTCCTCGGTGTGGCCGCACCCACAGCACTGGCCGCGTGCGACAAGGTGTCGGGCAAATCGGTCGTGACGTCGGCGCCGCCGCCCAAAGCGTCGCTGAATTTCACCCCGGCCGACGCGACCAAGAACGTGCTGCCCACGGCCCCGGTCACTCTCCAGGTCAAGGATGGCTGGCTGCAGCACGTCGTCCTGACCAATGCCGACGGAAACGTCGTCGCCGGTGCCCTGAACCGGGACCGTACGGAGTTCACCATCACCGAGCCGCTGGGCTACGGCGCCTCCTACACGTGGTCAGGGTCGGCGGTCGGGCGCGACGGCAACGCGCAGCCCATCGCCGCGTCGTTCACCACGGTCGACCCGACCACCAAGGTCAACGGCCAATTCCAGCTGTCCGACGGGCAGACCGTCGGCGTGGCGGCGCCGATCATCTTGCAGTTCGACGCCGCGATCGACGACGAGCACCGGCCCGACGTCGAAAGGGCGCTGACCGTCACCACCACCCCGCCGAACGAGGGCAGCTGGGCCTGGCTGCCCGACGAGGCGGGCGGCTCGCGGGTGCATTGGCGCACCAAGGAGTACTACCAGCCCGGAACCAAGGTCCACGTGGACGCGCGCCTCTACGGTGTGAAGTTCGGCAAGGACGCCTACGGCTCGACTGACTCGACGCTGGACTTCGAAATCGGCCGCCGCCAGGTGGTCAAGGCCGACGCCACCTCGCACCGCATCCAGGTGATCACCGACGAGGGCGTCGTCATGGACTTCCCGTGCAGCTACGGCGAGGCCGACAAGCCCCGCAACGTCACCCGCAGCGGCATCCACGTCGTCAGCGAGAAGTACGCCGACTTCTACATGACCAACCAGGCTGCCGGCTACAGCAATGTCCACGAGCGCTGGGCCGTGCGAATCTCCAACAACGGTGAGTTCATCCACGCCAACCCGGCATCCACGGGCGCGCAGGGCAATACCAACGTCACCAACGGGTGCATCAACCTGTCCACCGGCGACGCCGAGCAGTACTTCGGCACCGCCGTTTATGGGGACCCGGTCGAGGTGACCGGCACGTCGATCCAGCTGTCCTACGCCGACGGCGACATTTGGGACTGGGCGGTGGACTGGAACCAATGGAAGTCCATGTCGGCTCTGACCGACACAAAGCCGGAGACCAGCATCCCCAGCAGCGCGCCGGCCACACCTACAGATGCGCCGACCCTGTCGGGTACGCCGACCACGACCACCACCACGACGAGTCCCACCACGACGTCGTCGAGTCCGACGACGACATCCAGCCCGACCACCACGTCGAGCTCGACAACCTCGTCAACCCCGACCACGACTGGCTCGGGTTCCGCTACGACCGGCGGTTGAACCGGCTGGCGCTGGCCTGATCTCGGGGCCGGATGACGATCTGGTCCAGATTGACATGCGACGGGCGTGTGGCGACGAAGCCGATCACCTCGGCAACGTCGGCGGCCACCAGCGGCGTGATGCCGGAATAGACGGCGTCGGCCCGCTGCTCGTCACCGCCGAAGCGCACTAGCGAGAACTCGGTCTCCACTGCGCCGGGCGCAATCTCGGTGAGCCGCACCGGTTTTCCGAGCAATTCGCCGCGCAGTGTCCGATGCAGCGCGCCCTGGCCGTGTTTGGCTGCGGTGTACCCGCCGCCGTTGTCGTAGACCTCCAGTGCGGCGATCGAGGTGACGGTGACGATCAGCCCGTCACCTGACGCGACGAGTTTGGGCAGCAGCGCCCTCGTCACGCGCAATGTTCCGAGGACATTGGTCTCCCACATCCAGCGCCAGTCGTCCAGGTTCGCCTCCGCGATCGGCTCTAGTCCCTTGGCTCCGCCGGCGTTGTTGATCAGCACGTCGACCCGAGCCAGGCCGGCCGCCAGCGCCTCGACCGCGGCGTCGTTTGTGACGTCGGCCACAACAGCGGTGCCGCCGATCTCGTCGGCCAGCCGCTGGATGCGATCGGCCCGGCGCGCCACCGCTACGACGTGAAAGCCAAGGGCGGCAAGGGTTTTGGCGGTTGCCTCGCCGATACCGGAGCTGGCGCCGGTGACGACGGCAACGCGGGAATGCGCGTCTGGAGCTGTCATCGTTCCAACTCTAGTAACTGTGCTAAGTTCTTCCCGTGATCCGTTTCGGTCTGACCAGCTGTCTGGTCGCGCACACCGCGTGTTGTTGTCACGCGATTCGCTGCGCCTGACCCGACCGGACATTCTTCTTCTCGTCCCGCTCAAGTCGCCAGGTGTGGCATAGGCCCCCTAATCCGACTCGAGAAGGACACTCCTATGCGTACCGTCGCACTTTCTTCGCACGATCCGCTTCGTACTTCCGTCCATGACGCGGCCCGCGTCGGAGCCCGGCCGCACCCGCTGCGGACCCGGCACCACATCGTGGTCCCGTCGCTGCGGATCCCCGACGCCGCCGCTGCGTCGGTGTTCGCGGCGGTCCGCCAGCGCGGCGCCATCGGCCGTGACGTGATCGCCCAGGTCACCAATCTGTCGATCGCCACGGTCAACCGCCAGGTCACCGCTCTGCTGGACGCGGGCATCCTGCGTGAGCGCGCCGATCTGGCCGTGTCCGGCGCCATCGGCCGGCCCCGCGTGCCTGTCGAGGTCAACCACGAGCCGTTCCTAACCCTCGGCGTCCACATCGGCGCGCGGACCACCAACATCGTCGCAACGGACCTGCTGGGCCGCACCCTCGACGCGGTGGAGACCCCGACGCCGCGCGGCGGGCAGGCCGCCGCGCTGGCCTCGCTGGCCGGCAGCGCCCGGCGCTACCTGAGCCGGTGGCATCGCCGCCGGCCGCTGTGGATCGGCGTCGCGATCGGTGGTGTCGTCGACAGCGTCAGCGGACACGTCGACCACAGCCGGCTCGGCTGGACGCAGGCCCCGGTCGGCTCTGTGCTTGCCGAGGCGTTGGGTCTGCCGGTCTCGGTGGCCTCTCACGTGGACGCGATGGCCGGTGCCGAGGTCCTCCTGGGCCTGCGCCGCCCGCCCGCCCCTACGTCGAGCAGTCTGTACGTCTACGCCCGCGAAACAGTCGGTTTCGCTCTGGTGATCGGTGGCCGGGTACACAGCCCGGCCAGCGGCCCGGGCACCATCGCCGCGCTTCCGGTGGCCTCCGAGTTGCTTGGCGGCAGCGGACAATTGGAGTCCACCGTGAGCGACGAGGCCGTGCTGGCTGCTGCCCGCAAGCGCGGCATCGTGCCCGCCTCCGGCCCCAGCGCGTCCATGGCGGCCCTGCTGCGCACCGCCCGGCAGGGCGAGACCCCTGCCGCGGTCGGCGCCCGTGAACTGCTGGCCGAACGCGCTCGGGTGCTCGGCGGGGCGGTCGCCTTGCTGCGCGACATGCTCAACCCCGACGACCTGGTTGTCGGCGGCCAGGCGTTCACCGAGTACCCCGAGGGCATGCAGCTGGTGGAGGCCGCGTTCACCGAGCGTTCGGTGCTGCCGCCCCGCGACATCAGGGTGACCGCCTTCGGCAACCGGGTGCAGGAGGCCGGTGCCGGCATCGTGTCGCTGGGTGGTCTGTACGCGGACCCGATCGGCGCATTGAGACGGGCGCAGAACCGCCGCGAAGCCGCGGTGTAAAGATGGAGGCGTGCGGTACGCCCGAGAGCTGACTGACAGATCGACCGATAATGTGCCGCATCGGGTAGCGGTTCTGTCGGTTCACACCTCGCCGTTGGCCCAGCCGGGTACCGGTGACGCCGGCGGGATGAACGTCTACGTGCTGCAGACCGCGCTACAGATGGCCCGGCGTGGGGTGGAGGTCGAGATCTTCACCCGCGCCACGTCCTCGTCCGATCAGCCGCTGGTCCGCGTGGCACCAGGGGTGCTGGTGCGCAATGTGGTTGCCGGCCCCTTCGAGGGGCTCGACAAATACGACCTGCCGACTCAGCTGTGTGCGTTCACCGCCGGCGTGTTGCGCGCCGAGGCCAACCATGAGCCCGGCTACTACGACATCGTGCATTCGCACTACTGGCTGTCGGGTCAGGTCGGCTGGCTGGCCCGCGACCGCTGGGCCGTGCCGTTGGTGCACACCGCCCACACGCTGGCCGCGGTGAAGAACGCCGCACTGGCCGACGGCGACGCACCGGAACCGCCGTTGCGATCGGTCGGCGAACAGCAGGTCGTCGACGAGGCTGACCGGCTGGTGGTCAACACCGAAGATGAAGCCCGCCAACTTGTTTCGCTGCACAACGCCGACCCGCGACGAATCGACGTCGTATACCCCGGCGTGGACCTGGAGACATTCGCGCCCGGCGACCGGCTGACGGCACGGGCCGCGCTGGGCCTGCGCGCCGACGAGCAGGTGGTCGCCTTCGTGGGGCGGATCCAACCGTTGAAGGCGCCCGATGTGCTGTTGCGTGCCGCTGCGCGGCTGTCCGGTGTGCGTGTGCTGGTGGCCGGCGGCCCGTCGGGCAGTGGCTTGGCGGCACCTGACGCGCTGGTGGGTCTTGCCGCCGAACTGGGTATCGCCGATCGTGTGACGTTCCTTCCCCCACAATCCCGCGAGCAGTTGGTCAACGTCTATCGTGCGGCGGATCTTGTTGCGGTGCCCAGCTATTCGGAATCGTTCGGGCTGGTCGCCATCGAGGCGCAGGCATGCGGAACACCGGTGGTGGCCGCAGCGGTCGGCGGCCTGCCGGTGGCGGTGGCGGACGGTGTCAGCGGGGCACTGGTGTCCAGCCACGACCCCGACAGGTGGGCTGATGCGATCGCCGGGCTGTTGCGCCGTGACTCCGACGAGCTGAGCCGCGCCGCCGTCGCGCACGCACAGCGTTTCTCGTGGGCGCACACCGTGGACGGATTGCTTGCCAGTTACAGCCGGGCCATCACCGACTATGCCAGCGCGCGGCGGCGGCGCGCTGCCGGCGACGTCCTGGCGCGGCGTAACGGACGGCGGTGGTCGATGCGCCGCGGGGTGCGCGCATGAGTTCCAGCGTCCAGCAGGTCATCGAGGGCGCGCTGACCGAGCACGGCTTGGTCTACAGCCACCACGAAGGAGCGCACGGCGGGCTGCCGGGGCTGATCGTGGAGCTGCCGGGGGAGCGCAAGCTCAAGACCAACACCCTGCTGAGCATCGGTGAGCACTCGGTACGGGTGGAGGCCTTCGTCTGCCGTCAGCCCGACGAAAACCACGAGGGCGTCTACCGATTCCTGCTCAAGCGCAACCGCCGGCTCTATGGGGTGGCCTACACGCTGGACAACACCGGCGACATCTATCTGGTCGGGCGGATGGCGCTGGAGTCGGTGACTGCCGATGAACTCGACCGGATCCTCGGGCAGGTGCTCGAGGCCGTCGACACCGACTTCAACACCCTGCTGGAACTTGGGTTCAAGTCGTCTATCCAGAAAGAGTGGGCGTGGCGGGTCTCCCGCGGTGAATCGCTGAAGAACCTGCAGGCCTTCGAGCATCTCATCCAAGACGACGATGCAGAGTGAGGGACGAACGATGAGGAGGAGTCGAGAGTCCCGGCCCGAAGACGACGATGCAGAGTGAGGGACGAACGATGAGGAGGAGTCGAGAGTCCCAGCCCGAAGACGAGGTCGACGGGAACAGCCGCGACCACTGACCGTGGGCGTGAGAGGATTTCGGGCATGGCTGATTCCACACTGATTCTGCTGCGGCACGGCGAGAGCGAATGGAACGCGCTGAATCTGTTCACCGGCTGGGTGGACGTCGACCTGACCGACAAGGGTCGCACCGAGGCCGTGCGTGGCGGCAAGCTGCTGGCCGAACAGGGTCTGCTGCCCGACGTGCTGTACACCTCGCTGCTGCGGCGGGCGATCACCACCGCGCACCTGGCGCTGGATGCCGCCGACCGGCTATGGATCCCGGTGCATCGGGACTGGCGGCTCAACGAGCGGCACTACGGTGCGCTGCAGGGCCTGGACAAGGCCGAGACCAAGGAAAAGTACGGCGAAGAGCAGTTCATGCTGTGGCGCCGCAGTTATGACACCCCGCCGCCGCCGATCGAGCCGGGCAGCACCTACAGCCAGGACACCGACCCGCGCTACGCCGATATCGGCGGCGGCCCGCTGACCGAGTGCCTGGCTGACGTGGTGGCCCGTTTCGTCCCGTACTTCACCGAGACGATCGTCCCGGATCTGAAGGCCGGCAAGACGGTGTTGATGGTCGCGCACGGAAACTCGCTGCGCGCGCTGGTGAAGTACCTGGACGGCATGTCCAACGAGGACGTGGTCGGCCTCAACATCCCGACCGGTATTCCGCTGCGCTACGACCTTGACGCCGACCTGAAGCCTCTGGTGGCGGGCGGTACCTACCTGGATCCCGAGGCGGCCGCCGCAGGCGCTGCCGCGGTGGCCAACCAGGGCGTGAAGTAGCTGGAAGCACCTCGGGTTTGGCAAACGCGCGGTAAACGGCGGCGGAATACATGCGCGCTGGCTGTGTGACGTAACCCGATTTAGCCGCACGCTGCTGGGATGACGTTCACCCAATGCGTACGCTTTGCGTGTGAGTGTTGTCTCGGTGGCACTATTGGTCACCGTCGCGGCGCTGGTAGCGCTCGCTCTCGGACTCGGGATCGGGGCCGCGCTCACCCCACGCATCCTCGAGCGCAGGCAGCGCCGCGCGATCACCGAAGCGGGGATCACCGTCTCGCAGATGTTGCATCACGTGGTGTCGCTGGCCCCGATCGGCATGGTGGTCGTCGACGCGCATCGCGACGTGGTGTTCATCAATGACCGCGCCACCGAGCTGGGCCTCGTACGTGACCGGCAGCTCGACGAACGAGCCTGGAGCGCCGCTCAGCGCGTGCTGGTCACCGGAGAGGGCGTCGAAGTCGACCTGTCTCAGCCGTTGCGGGCCGCGCCCGGCCGTTCGGGGCTGTCGGTGCGCGGGCACGTTCGGCTGCTGAGCAAGCAGGATCCGCGGTTCGCCGTGGTCTACGTCGAAGACCAGTCCGAGCAGGCCCGCATGGAAGCCAGCCGGCGTGACTTCGTGGCCAACGTGAGCCATGAGCTCAAGACGCCGGTCGCGGCGATGGGTGTGCTGGCTGAGGCGTTGCTGGAATCGGCCGAAGACCCCGAGACCGTGCACCACTTCAGCCGCAAGATCCTGACCGAATCCCAGCGGCTGGCCAATATGGTCGGCGAGCTGATCGAGCTATCCCGTCTCCAAGGTGCCGAGCCGCTGCCCGACCTGGACGGAATCGACGTGGATTCTGTTGTCAGCGAGGCTATTTCGCGCCACAAGGTGGCGGCTGACAATGCCGACATCAAGGTGACCACCGATGCGCCGAGCGGCTTCCGCGTGCTGGGGGATCAGTCCTTGTTGGTCACCGCGCTGGCCAATCTGATCTCGAATGCCATCGCGTACTCACCGGACGAATCGAAGGTGTCGATCAGCCGCCGCCGGCGCGGCGACAACATCGAGATCTCCGTCACCGACCGGGGAATCGGGATCGCCCGTGCCGATCAGGAGCGGGTGTTCGAACGGTTCTTCCGGGTCGACAAAGCGCGCTCCCGTGCCACCGGCGGCACCGGCTTGGGGCTGGCCATCGTCAAACACGTGGCAGCCAATCACAACGGCAGCATCCGGCTGTGGAGCCAGCCGGGCACCGGCTCGACGTTCACCCTGTCCATTCCCGCCTATCCCAACAACGAAGACGACGAACCGGCCGACCAATCGGCCATTGACGAGGAGGCACTACGCCAATGACCAATGTGTTGATCGTGGAGGACGAAGAATCGCTGGCCGACCCGCTGGCTTTCCTGCTCCGCAAGGAAGGGTTCGAGGCCACCGTCGTCGGTGACGGCCCGTCAGCTCTGGCGGAGTTCGATCGATCCGGCGCCGACATCGTGCTGCTCGACCTCATGCTGCCGGGGATGACCGGCACCGACGTCTGTAAGCAGCTGCGCGCCCGCTCGAGCGTGCCGGTGATCATGGTCACCGCGCGCGACAGCGAGATCGACAAGGTGGTCGGCCTCGAGCTCGGTGCCGACGACTACGTCACCAAGCCGTACTCGGCGCGCGAACTGATCGCCCGTATCCGTGCCGTGCTGCGCCGCGGAACCGACACCGAGGACTCCGGTATCGGTGACGCCATCCTGGAGGCCGGCCCGGTGCGCATGGATGTCGAGCGCCACGTCGTCACCGTCAATGGTGAGCCGATTACGTTGCCGCTCAAGGAATTCGATCTACTGGAGTACCTGATGCGCAACAGCGGCCGGGTGCTCACCCGCGGTCAGCTGATCGACCGGGTGTGGGGTGCGGACTACGTCGGAGACACCAAGACTCTCGATGTCCACGTCAAGCGCCTGCGGTCGAAGATCGAAGCCGATCCGGCCAATCCCGTGCACTTGGTGACGGTGCGCGGCCTGGGCTACAAGCTGGAGGGCTAGTACGCGCCGTCGCCGCGCAACACGGTCTTGATGGTCCTGGCGATGATCGTCAGGTCCCGAATCGGGGACCAGTTCTCGATGTAGCTCAGGTCCAGGCGCAGGGCGTCCTCGGTCCGTAGGTCCGAGCGGCCGCTGACCTGCCACAACCCGGTCAGACCAGGCTTGACGGTCAGCCGCCGACGAACCAGGTAGTCATACGAGTCGACCTCGCGGCGGACCTGCGGCCGGGGGCCGACAACGCTCATGTCGCCGCGTAACACGTTGAAGAACTGGGGCAGTTCGTCGACGCTGTACTTCCGCAGTACCTTGCCGACCCGGGTGACCCGCGGATCGTCCTTGGGCTTCCAGAACAGCGGGCTGCTTCCGTCGGCGGCGATCATCGCCGGCGCATCCTCATCGGCGCCGTCGACCATGCTGCGGAACTTGAGCATCGGGAACGTGGTGCCCTTGAGTCCGATCCGCTCGGACACGTAGAAGACCGGTCCGGGTCCAGACAGTCGCACCGCCAGCGCCGCGAGCAGGAACAGGGGCGCGACCACGATCATCGCCACCGTGGTGAACACGACGTCGAAGGCCCGCTTGGCGGCCGAGTTGGCCCCCGCGTGCTGCGGCTTGCTCACCTCGAACATCGCCATGCCGGCCACCGGGCGGCTGTGTAATCGGTCTTCGGCGATGTCGACCAGCCCGGGGGCGATCATCAGATCCACGCCCAGTGAATCGAGTTCCCAGATCAACCGGCGTACCTCGGTGGCGTGCAAGTGATCGGTGGCGGCCAGCGCGACGGTCTGTGCGCCAGTGCGGCGCACGGCGTCGGCGATGGCCTGGTCGATGCCCACGACGGGGATGGCCCGGCCGCCGATGTCGATGCTGCGGTCCCGCGCCGTCGGTCCTTCGGGGGTGCAGATCCCGACGACGCGATAGCCCGCGGCAGGATCCCGCACAAACGTGGCGGCGACGTCGGCGGCGGCCCGCGAGCTACCCACGACCAAAACCGAGATCTGGTAGTCGGCGCGGCCGAGCTCGGCGGTCTCGACTCGGCGCCAGTGCCTGCGGTTCACCAGCAGTCCGAGCAGACCCGCCGGGAAGGCGATCGCGAGATAGGTTCGCGACGGATCCATGGGCAGCAGCAGCGCAGCGATCGCGATCAGGCCAAACACCTGCAGGGTGGCAAGAACGACGCTCGTGTTCTCGCCGACGCCGCGGCCGACCACCCGACGCGCGCGGTAACCGTTGAGACCCAACGCGGCCATCCACAAGGCGGCCAGCGCGACCGACCCCAGGACGTAGGTGAGCAGTGCTCCCGGTTCTTCAGCAAACACGAACATGGTGGCGACTGCCAGCGCCAGGCAAATAATCGCCGTGTCGCTGATGACTAACCGTCTGGAATGCCGGAGGTGCCGGGCTTCGCGCTGCGTGGCGCGCGTCGGGGGCCACAGCGGGGGAATGCTGTTCTCATCAAATAACGCGGAGGTGGAGTTTTGGCGAACATCTACGTCCCAGTTGTTATCAACTGAGATGTGGTTATCACTCGGTTCGGCCAACACAGCTAAAATCTGCCCTCGGATCAGGGAACTGTTATTAACTGCACCGTAACTGCGCTTAGGGCATAAGGCAACCAGTTCGTCACATGAGCTGAGTCACGAATTCCGTGCAAAATGATGCAGATTTAGCAAATAACGCTATCCGACGGCTCCGCCGTCGCTGAGCGGCCGGACCGGCGGCTCAGACAGCTACTGCGCGGCGCGGGTGGCCGGATGCACGGCGATCAGCGGGAAACCACTGCGCCGTCTGCACATGGCCGCCAGTTCGGCGTAGGCCTTCTCGCCGAGCAGCTCCGTCAACTCGGGGCCGTAGGACTCCCAGACCTGCTTCTTTCCGACGTGAGCCGCGGGGTCACCCGTGCAATACCAGTGCAGATCCGCGCCGCCCTCGCCCCAGCCACGCCGGTCGTACTCGGTGATCGTGGTCTTGAGCACTTCGGTGCCGTCCGGCCGGGTGATCCACTCCTGACTGCGCCGGATGGGCAGCTGCCAGCAGATCTCCGGCTTCATCGTGAGCGGTTCGACCCCGAGCTTGATGGCTTTGGTGTGCAGGGCGCAGCCGATCCCGGTCGGGAACCCCGGACGGTTCAGGAAGATGCAGGCGCCCTTGTACTTGCGGGTGCGCAGGCTGGGCTTGTCGTCGAACTCGTCCATCTCGAGGTAGCCCTTGCGGCCCAGCCCCTTGTCCCGGAATTGCCAATCGGCGTCGGTCAGCTTCTTGACCGCGTCGTCGAGATGGGCGCGGTCGTCGTCATCGGACAGGAACGCCCCGTGCGAGCAGCAACCGTCGTCCGGACGTCCCTCGACCGTGCCCTTGCACGCGGGTGTACCGAACACGCACGTCCAGTTGGATAGCAGCCACGTCAGGTCTGCGGCGATGAGGTGTTCCGCATTGTCCGGGTCGTAGAACTCCACCCACTCGCGCGGGAAGTCGAGTTCAACCTCGCCAGGGTGCCCATTTGTCACAGCGCCCAACGGTAGTCGACAAGGGCTCCGGCTTCTCGCTGGCTTTTGCCCCATGTCGTAAGTGTCGTGGTGGACTAGCACGCTAGTTTTGTTCACGTGCGATTAGGCGTGCTCGACGTGGGCAGCAATACAGTTCATCTGCTGGTGGTCGATGCGCACCGCGGCGGCCATCCAACTCCGATGAGCTCGACGAAAGCCGCGCTGCGGCTCGCCGAGGCGATCGACGACTCCGGCAAGCTGACCCGCCGCGGCGCCGACAAGCTGATCGACACCGTCGACGAGTTCGCCAAGATCGCCGCGAGCTCCGGCTGCGCCGACCTAATGGCCTTCGCCACCTCGGCGGTTCGCGACGCCAAGAATTCCGAGGATGTGCTGGCCCGCGTGCTGGCTGAGACCGGGGTGAACCTGCAGGTCCTGTCGGGCGCCAACGAATCGCGGCTGACCTTCCTGGCGGTGCGGCGGTGGTATGGCTGGAGCGCCGGACGCATCATCAACCTCGATATCGGCGGCGGCTCTCTGGAGCTGTCCAACGGTGTCGACGAGGCGCCCGAGGTGGCGCTGTCACTGCCGCTGGGCGCCGGCCGGCTGACCCGCGAGTGGCTGCCCGACGATCCGCCCGGGCGGCGCCGGGTGGCCATGCTGCGCGACTGGCTGGACAACGAGCTCGCCGAGGCCAGTGCGTTCGTCTTGGACGCCGGCCTTCCCGACCTTGCGGTGGCGACATCCAAGACATTCCGTTCGCTGGCCAGGCTCACCGGCGCCGCCCCGTCGGGTGCCGGGCCCAGGGTCAAGCGGACGCTCACGGCCAACGGCCTGAGGCAGCTCATATCTTTCATCTCTAGGATGACCACGACAGATCGTGCCGAGTTGGAGGGAGTCAGTGCCGAGCGGGCGCCGCAGATAGTGGCCGGCGCTCTGGTGGCGGAGGCGAGCATGCGAGCACTGTCATTGGAATCCGTCGACATCTGTCCCTGGGCACTACGCGAGGGCATAATCCTGCGCCGACTCGACAGTGAAGCTGACGGAACTGCCCTGGTGGAAACCTCGGTGGGGGATGCTGGAAACAAGGGTTTTGATCGGTCGACTGCCGTCCGATCGAGAGGCACACGATGACTGCACCAGATGACAGCGAGAACAGCCGGCCGATCTCGGTGGCCGAGCTGCTCGCCAAGAATGGAACGATCGGCTCACCACCGGTCGGGGGGCGACGCCGCCGCCGGCGCGGCAACAACGACGCGGTGACCGTCGCGGAACTGACCGGCGAGATCCCGATCATCCGCACCGGTGAGATCCCGATCACGCGGGATGTAGACGTGACAGACGTCGACGTGACCGATGTGGAGGTGGCTGAGGAGCCGGTCGGCGAGGAGCCGATCGCCCCCGAGCCGGTGGTGCCTAAGGCCACCAACGGATCGGCCCCGGCGACGGCCGTCGCCGCCGAGGAGACGCCGGTGAGGCCCTTTGATCCACCGCCGACGCGTGCGGACAGTCCGCTTCCCCGTAAGGAACGCGGTCCTGAGAAGGCTTATGACCCGCGGCCCCTGCGCAGACCCGAGCCGCAGCCGGCGGATGCCTCGGCTGAGGATGCTGACGCATCGGATGCCGAGCAGATGGCGTTCGACCCGCTCGACGAAGCCGCCCCGGCACTGGATCTGGCGCCCGAGGAGCAGGCAGACGACGCCGCCGAGCTGCAGTCTTATCTGCGGTCCTCCGGGGGCACCCTGTTCGGCGGGCAGACGGTGGCCGACGACCTCGCCCGCCGTGGTGGGGTCCGCGACGACGAGCACGACGGCGGCGCGGCGGCGACCGAGACCGAAGCGCCCGAGGGCCTACCCCGCGAGACCAAGCTGACCGCGCTGTGGCGCGCCGTGCTGGTCGTCGGCCAGTCGATCCTGGCGGTCGCATTCGGCGCCGGGCTCTTCGTTGCGTTCGACCAGCTGTGGCGGTGGAACAACATCGTCGCGCTGGTGCTGTCGGTACTGGTCATCCTGGGCCTCGTAGTGGCCGTCCGAATCGTCCGGAAAACCGAGGACATCGCCAGCACTCTGATCGCCGTGGCGGTCGGGGCGCTGGTCACACTCGGACCGTTGGCGCTGCTGCAGTCGACCTGATTTTTCAGTGCGCCCCGCAATCAAGGTTGGTCTGTCGACGGCCTCGGTCTATCCGCTGAGGACCGAGGCCGCTTTCGAGTACGCGGCCGAATTGGGTTACGACGGTGTCGAACTCATGGTGTGGGCCGAGACCGTCAGTCAGGACATCGGGGCTATCGCCAAGCTGTCGCGCCGCTACAACATGCCCGTATTGTCGGTGCATGCGCCATGTCTGCTGATCTCGCAGCGGGTGTGGGGCGCCAATCCCATCCCGAAGCTGACCCGCAGTGTCCAGGCCGCCGAACGCCTTGGCGCACAGACTGTTGTGGTGCACCCGCCGTTCCGGTGGCAGCGCCGCTATGCCGAGGGCTTCAGCGAGCAGGTCGCCGAATTGGAGAGCCGCAGCGACGTGCTGGTCGCGGTGGAGAACATGTTCCCGTTCCGTGCCGACCGGTTCTTCGGCTCGGGTGATCCGTCGATCGAGCGGATGCGTAAGCGGGGAGGCCGTCCCGGCGTGGGCATTTCGGCGTTCGCGCCGTCCTATGACCCGCTCGACGGGGACCATGCCCACTACACGCTGGATCTGTCGCATACCGCCACGGCGGGCACCGACGCCCTGGACATGGCCGAGCGGATGGGATCCGGCCTGGTGCACCTGCACCTGTGCGACGGCAACGGTGCCTCGACCGACGAACACCTGGTGCCCGGCCGGGGAACTCAGCCCACCGTCGAGGTGTGTCAGATGCTGGCCGCCAGCGACTTCACCGGGCATGTGATCCTCGAAGTCACCACTTCTGGGGCGCGTACCAAGGCCGAGCGCGAGGCGCTGTTGGTCGAGTCGCTTCAGTTCGCGCGCACCCATCTGTTGCGATGAGCGAGAAAGGTATTGATGTACCCCCGGTTCGACGATGCGATGGTGCTTCAGTCCACTGATGGCGGCTTTGACGCAAACCTCAACGAGCACTGGACAATTGGGCCCAAAGTCCACGGCGGAGTGATGCTGGCGCTGTGCGCCAAGGCCGCCCGCGAGGCGTACTCCCATGAAGGCTTTGAGCCGGTGGCGGTGTCGGCGGATTTCCTGTCCGCCCCCGACCCCGGTCCGGTGCGTCTGGTCACTACGGTGCAGAAGCGCGGCCGCCGGATCGGCCTGGTGGACGTGGCGCTGTCTCAGGGCGAGCGGATCTGCGTGCGGGCGGTGGTCACCCTCGGCGACCCCGAGCACCATGTGCAGCCGCTGTTGTCGGCCAATCCGGTGACGGCGCTGATGAGCGTGGAGCCGCCCGCCCATATCGAGCCGATCGGGCCGGGGCATCCCGCGGCCGCGATCAACAATCTGGCTCGCGGCTGCGATATCCGGCCCGAGTTGACCGAGACGGTCACCGAGTCCGGCGCCCCGGTGTTCAAGATCTGGGTCCGGCCCAAGGAGGGGTCGGTGGACGTGTTGTTCGCGCTGATGTGCGGGGATATCTCGGTGCCGGTCTGCTACGCGGTCGACCGCCGTGGCTGGGCTCCGACGGTGCAGATGACCGCGTATCTGCGGGGGCTGCCCGCCGACGGCTGGCTGCGGGTGGCCTGCACGACGACGCAGATCGGCCAGGACTGGTTCGACGAGGACCACACCGTGGTCGACAGCGAGGGGCGCATCATCGTGCAGACCCGCCAGCTGGCCTTGGTGCCCGCCCAGTAGCCCTCCATTAGGGTTCTCGGACATGGCCAGAATCGCGATCATCGGCGGCGGCAGCATGGGCGAGGCGATCCTTTCGGGACTGCTTCGAGCGGGCCGGCAGGTCAAAGACCTCGTGGTCTCCGAGCGGATGCCGGAGCGGGCTCAGTACCTGGGGGAGAAGTACTCGGTTCAGGTCGCAACGGTCTCCGAGGCGGTCGAGACCGCGGCGTTCGTGATTGTCGCGGTGAAACCGGCCGATGCCGAATCCGTCGTCGCCGAAATCGCCGAGGCCGCCGCCCAGGCCGAGAGCGACACCGTCGAGCAGGTCTTCGTCACCGTCCTCGCCGGCGTGACGATCGGTTTCTACGAGGCCCGGCTGCCCGCCGGCTCACCCGTGATCCGGGTGATGCCCAACGCCCCGGCCCTGGTGGGTGCCGGCGTCAGTGCCCTGGCCGCCGGCCGGTTCGCGACGCCTGAGCAGCTCGCCGACGCCGCGGGGGTCTTCCGGTGCATCGGTGACGTGTTGACCGTCCCGGAGAGCCAGCTGGACGCCGTTACGGCCGTCTCTGGCTCTGGGCCGGCGTACTTCTTCCTATTTGTCGAAGCATTGGTCGACGCCGGCGTCGCCAACGGGCTGTCCAGAGCGGTCGCCACCGACCTCGCGGTGCAAACCATGGCCGGATCGGCGGCAATGCTGCTCGAACGCCTCGACAGCCAGCGAGAGGCTGGCGAAGACACCGGACTGGACACATCTGCGGCCCGGCTGCGCGCAATGGTCACCTCCCCGGGCGGGACCACGGCCGCTGGCCTGCGGGAACTCGAGAGGGGTGGGGTGCGGGCGGCCGTCGCCGCTGCCATCGACGCCGCGAAAACACGCTCTGAGCAGCTCGGAATTACATCAGAGTAGTTCAGATTTTTCTGACGGATTGACCCACACCCGTCGCAGTAACCCCATCCGCCACGCTATTCTCCTCGTGTATGCACGGCTGGGTGCCAGCGGTGGGGAAGCCGCTGGAACTGCCCGTGCCTGACGGATTGGGTTGCGATGACGTCTATGAACGGGCCATCGGCGCGGGATTCGGCTGGAAAATCGGCGCGTGATGCCGGTGGCGCCGACAGTCCGCCGGCCGCCAGAGCTCAATTTCTGACCGTCGCCGAAGTAGCTGCGCTGATGCGCGTCAGCAAGATGACGGTCTACCGCCTGGTGCACAACGGGGAGCTGCCCGCGGTGCGGGTAGGTCGCTCCTTCCGCGTGCATGCCAAGGCCGTCCATGACTTGCTGGAGACCTCTTACTTCGATGCGGGTTAACGAGCCGGTCTCATACCGGCCGTTTTCCGTTCCGCGTGCCTGCTTAGGTAAGGTGTCCGGGACACAAGAAGCCTGCGCTGGTGCAGGCACTGCGAGGACTTAGGTAGCGAATTTTCATGGGTTCAGTCATCAAGAAGCGGCGTAAGCGCATGTCGAAGAAGAAGCACCGCAAGCTGCTGCGTCGTACCCGGGTTCAGCGCAGAAAACTCGGCAAGTAAATCCGCTGCCGGGCACTGGCCCGGCAGCTGTCGCGCTAAGCCGGGCGCAGTCTGTAGCCGATAGTCTGTCCACATGGATTCCGGCGGTACCGACACCGAAGCGCCGCACTACCCAAGGGTCGTGCTGGTCACCGGGGCCTGTCGGTTCCTCGGCGGTTACCTGACCGCGCGGTTGGCGCAGAACCCGTTGATCAACAAGGTCATCGCTGTCGACGCCATCGCGCCGAGCAAGGACATGTTGCGCCGGATGGGCCGGGCCGAATTCGTCCGGGCTGACATTCGAAACCCGTTTATCGCCAAGGTGATTCGAAACGGCGAAGTCGACACCGTCGTGCACGCTTCGGCGGCTTCCTACGCCCCTCGCTCGGGTGGGCGCGCCACGTTGAAGGAAATCAACGTGATGGGCGCCATGCAGCTGTTCGCGGCCTGCCAGAAGGCGCCGTCGGTGCGCCGGGTGATCCTCAAGTCCACCTCCGAGGTCTACGGCTCGCACGCCCACGACCCGGTGGTCTACACCGAGGACAGCAGTAGCCGTCGGCCCCCGGGTGAGGGCTTCGCCCGCGACAGCATCGACATCGAGGGTTACGTGCGCGGGCTCGGCCGCCGCAGGCCCGATATCGCGGTCACGATTTTGAGGTTGGCCAACATGATCGGGCCGGCGATGGATACCGCGTTGTCGCGGTATCTGGCCGGTCCGCTGGTGCCCACCGTGCTCGGCCACGACGCACGGCTGCAGTTGCTGCACGAGCAGGACGCGCTGGGGGCGCTGGAGCGCGCCACGATGGCGGGCAAGTCGGGCACGTTCAACATCGGCGCCGACGGCGTGATCATGATGTCGCAGGCGATCCGGCGATCGGGACGGATTGCGATTCCGCTGCCGAGTTCCGGGGTGTGGGCACTGTATTCGTTGCGACGGGCGGGCCGGCCTTCCGATCTCAACCGTGACCAGATGGACTGGCTTAATTACGGGCGCGTCATGGATACCGCCCGAATGCGCTCCGAGTTGGGCTTTGCGCCGAAATGGACGACGATGGAGGCATTCGACGATTACGTGCGCGGCCGAGGTTTGACCCCGATCATTGACCCCAAATGGGTACGATCTGTGGAGAGTCGCGCGGTCGCCGTTGCGCAGCGATGGGGCGGCTGATGGGCCGATGGTGGGGAGAAGGTAACTGAAGTGGCGGGTGATTCCAAAGCGAAAGTGATTCCGCTGCATTCGAATTCAAATCGTGCAGCGGCTGCTCGGCGTGCTGCGCAGCGCGCCGAGGCCGCCCGCCGGCATCCCTCGCTGCTGGCCGATCCCAGCACCCGCGCCACGGCCGAAGAACTCGCCGCAGTCGTCCGGGAAATCGATGCGCACCGCGGAACGGGCATTCCCGGCGGCGGCACTGATGTTCCGAATGAACTGGCGCAACGTATTTCGGCGGTCGCGGATTTCGTGTCCAAGAGGCTCAACGGCGATTACACGGTCGATGAATTCGGCTTCGATCCACAATTCAACAACGCGCTCGTTATGCCTTTGCTGCGCTTCTTTTTCCAGAATTGGTTCCGGGTCGAGGTCAGTGGCATCGAGAACCTGCCGCGAAGCGGTGCCGGCCTGGTGGTCGCCAATCACGCGGGCACGTTGCCGTTCGACGGGTTGATGTTGTCGGTGGCGGTGCACGACCATCACCCCAAGCAGCGGGATCTGCGGTTGCTGGCCGCCGACATGGTGTTCGACATGCCGATGATGGGCCCGATCGCGCGCAAGGCCGGCCACACCATGGCCTCCACCGTCGACGCCCACCGGCTACTAGTCGGCGGCGAGCTGACGGCGGTCTTCCCCGAGGGCTACAAGGGTTTGGGCAAGCCGTTCCGGGATCGCTACAAGCTGCAGCGCTTCGGCCGCGGCGGCTTCGTCTCGGCGGCGCTGCGCACCAAGGCCCCGATCATCCCGTGCTCGATCGTCGGGTCCGAAGAGATCTATCCGATGATCGCCGACGTCAAACTGCTCGCGCGGGTGCTCGGACTGCCGTATTTCCCGATCACGCCGCTGTTCCCACTGGCCGGACCGGCGGGGCTGATTCCGCTTCCGTCCAAGTGGCACATCGCATTTGGCACCCCGATCGAGACGGCCGACTACGACGAGACCGCGGCCGACGACCCGATGGTCACCTTCGATCTCACCGACCAGGTGCGCGAGACCATCCAGCAGACGCTCTATCAGTTGCTGACCAAGCGTCGCAACATGTTCTTGGGCTGAGCGGCCCGAGTCGGCTTGCAGCGTGCGCAGTCAGCGCGCGGTTTGCCTGCCCATCGCCGCCGCGGCGATGGCCGCCACCTGAGCGTTGGTCTCCTCGTCGCCTTCGGCTTCACCGATCATTGTCACAACGGTCGTCATCACCGGTTTGCCCTCTTCGTCGGTGACTTCGCTGCGCAATTCACTGATGACCGTGCCGTGGCTTTCGACCACCGAATCCAGCCAGGAATCGAAGAACAATTTGTCGCCGGCCACGATTGGCCGGTGAAAAAGGATCTTCTGATCGCGGTGAATGACGCGGGCGATATTGATCCCGACGTCGAAGTTGCGGAAGATGTCCAGCTGCACCTGGCGTCCCGGGATCGCGATGAACGTCAGCGGGGCCACCACATCGGCGTAACCGGCGGCCTTGGCTGCTTCCTCGCTGTAGTGCAACGGATCGTCGGACTGGATCGCCGTGGCGTACTCGCGAATCTTCTCCCGGCCGACCAGGTAATAGTCCGGGTAGCGGTAGTGGGTTCCAATGATGTCGCTGGCGATTGACACCGGAGGAGCCTATCAGCGGGTATGGCGAAGACTGGGGGGCAAGTCCGGGATGAGCCGAGTCAGCGCCTGCGCGATACCGCCGCGGCGAGCGCCCCACCGACCGCGCCCAGCGCCAGCGCTGACGGCACCCCGATGCGCGCCGCTTTGCGCGCGGTCCGGAAATCGCGGATCTCCCAGCCGCGCTCCCGGGCCAGCTCTCGCAGGTCGGCGTCGGGGTTGATGGCGACTGCCGTCCCGACCAGCGACAGCATCGGCACGTCGTTGTAGCTGTCGGAGTAAGCCGTGCAGCGCTTGAGGTTGAGGCCCTCGCGAATGGCCAGCTGCCGCACGGCGTGCGCCTTGCCGACCCCGTGCAGGATGTCGCCGACCAGCCGTCCAGTGAACACGCCGTTCTCGGACTCCGCGACGGTGCCCAGCGCGCCGGTGAAGCCCAGCTTCCGGGCGATCGTGTGGGCAAGCTCGTAGGGGGTCGCAGTGACGAGCCACACCTGCTGGCCGGCGTCCAGATGCATCTGGGCCAGAGCGCGGGTGCCGGGCCAGATCTTGTCGGCGATGATCTCGTCGTAGATCTCCTCGCCGACCGCGATCAGCTCCGCGGTCGAGCGTCCCTCGATGAATGCCAGCGCCTTGCGCCTGCCCTCGGCGACGTCGTCGCTGTTCTCCCGGCCGGTCAGCTGGAACTTGGCCTGCGCGTAGATGAACTTGGCCATGTCGGCGTAGGTGAAGTACTTGCGGGCCGCCAGGCCGCGACCGAAGTGCACCAGCGACGAGCCCTGCACCAGCGTGTTGTCGACGTCGAAGAACGCGGCCGCGGTGAGGTCGGCCGGCGGCAACGCCGCTTCGGTGGCCTGTGGCTCGGGCTCGCGGTGCGCGGCCATGCTGGCGTCGCGAGCGACGGCACTGGCCTGCTCGGCGACCAACTCGTCGGCGGCCCGCTCGGCACTGGCATCACCAGCGAGCTCCTGGTCGTCGTACCCGGAACCCATGGGACAACCCTAACTGCGACACTGACTCGCGTGAGCCGCGCACACGTCGAGCTGTTGAGCCGCGCCGGATGCAGCATCTGCCAGCGGGTCTACCACCGGCTGGTCGAGCTGGCCGCCGAACTCGACTTCGAGCTGTCCCTCATCGACGTCGACGCCGCGGCAGCCGCCGGCGACAGCGCGTTGCGAGCCGAATTCGGCGACCGTCTGCCGGTGGTTCTGCTCGACGGCCACGAGCACAGTTACTGGGATGTCGACGAGCCCAGGTTAAGAACGGATCTCGCCCTCGGCCGTGTGGTCGTCGAAGACGACGGGTGAACTCCGCCCGGAATTTGGCCAGCCGCCTGCGCAGCGTTTACCGTGGAAGTAAGTTTCACTAACGGAGCATTCCGTAACAGCAAGGGAGCGGGCCAGGTGATCGTGCCGTGAGCGTGCTGCTGTTCGGGGTATCGCACCGTAGCGCTCCCGTTTCCGTCCTTGAGCAGTTGTCTTTCGCTGAGTCCGATCAGGTCAAGATTGTCGACGAGCTGTTGCAGTCGCCGCTGGTGACTGAGGCGATGGTGCTGTCCACCTGCAACCGGGTCGAGGTCTACGCGGTGGTCGACGCCTTCCACGGCGGTCTGTCGGCGATCGGGCAGGTGCTAGCCGAGCACTCCGGAATGTCGATGGGCGATCTGACCAAGTACGCCTACGTCCGCTACAGCGAGGCCGCTGTCGAGCATCTCTTCGCGGTTGCCAGCGGTCTGGACAGCGCGGTGATCGGCGAGCAGCAGGTGCTCGGCCAGGTCCGTCGCGCCTACGCCAGTGCTGAGACCAACAAGACCGTCGGCCGGATCCTGCACGACTTGTCCCAGCGCGCCCTGTCGGTGGGCAAGCGGGTGCACTCCGAGACCGCGATCGATTCCGCGGGCGCCAGTGTGGTGTCCGTCGCGTTGGACATCGCCGCCTCACGCCTGGACGGGCTGGCCGGGCGCACGGCCACCGTCGTCGGCGCCGGGTCGATGGGCGGGCTCTCGGTCGCACATCTGTTGCGGGCCGGTGTCATCCACATCGACGTCGTGAACCGTTCGCTGCCCCGCGCCCAGCGGCTGGCCGAGAACATCCGCCAGCAGGGTGCCACCGCGCAGGCGCTGACCCTCGAGCATCTGCCGGCCGCGCTGACCGCGGCTGATGTCGTGGTGAGCTGTACCGGCGCGGTCCGCCCGGTGGTGTCGCTGGCCGATGTGCACCATGCGCTGGCCAGCGCCCGCCGCGACGAGACCGCTCCACCGCTGGTGCTGTGCGATCTGGGCATGCCCCGCGACGTTGACCCCGCGGTGGCCGGGCTGCCGGGCGTTTCGGTCATCGACATGGACCGGGTGCAGCGTGAGCCGTCCGCCCGTGCGGCAGCCGCAGACGCCGAAGCCGCCCGCCAAATCGTCGCCACCGAGGTTGCTAGCTATCTGGCCGGCCAGCGGATGGCCGAGGTCACCCCCACTGTCACCGCCCTTCGTCAGCGCGCCGCCGACGTCGTCGAGTCCGAGCTGTTGCGGCTCGACAACCGGCTGCCGGGCCTGGACGACGCTCAGCGCGACGAGGTTGCCCGCACCGTCCGCCGGGTGGTCGACAAGCTGCTGCACGCCCCGACCGTTCGGGTCAAGCAGCTGGCCAGCGCGCCCGGTGGGGACACCTACGCCGAGGCGTTGCGGGAACTCTTCGAACTCGATCCACAGGCCGTCGATGCCGTTGCTGCAGGTGAATTGCCCCTGCCGGCAACGGAATTCGATCAGGGCCGAACTGACGGCGCTGGGTAGCGCGGTTGGCCGGCAGTAACGACGCGGTGATCCGGATCGGTACCCGGGGCAGTCTGCTGGCGACCACGCAGGCCGGGACCATTAGAGACCAACTCATCGAGCGCGGGCATCGCGCCGAGCTGGTCATCATCAGCACCGAGGGCGACCGATCAGACAAGCCAGTCGCCGAGATCGGTGTCGGGGTGTTCACCGCCGCCTTGCGTGAAGCCATCGCCGACGGCCGCGTCGACATGGCGGTGCACTCGTACAAGGATTTGCCGACGGCTTCCGACGACCGGTTCGTCATCGCTGCGATCCCCCGGCGAGAGGACGCTCGCGACGCGTTGGTGGCCCGCGACGGGATGGTCTTGGGGGAGTTGCCGACGGGCTCGGTGATCGGCACAAGCTCCGTGCGGCGGGCGGCACAGCTTAGGGCACTGGGTCTCGGTTTGGAAATCCGCCCCCTAAGAGGCAACCTAGATACCAGGTTGAACAGGGTAAGCAGTGGTGATCTCGACGCCATCGTGGTTGCCCGGGCGGGTCTGGCCCGTCTTGGACGACTCGGCGATGTCACCGAGACGCTGGAGCCGGTGCAGATGTTGCCAGCGCCGGCTCAAGGTGCGCTTGCGGTCGAGTGCCGCGCAGGCGATACCGAGCTCGCGACGCTGTTGGGAGAGCTGGACGATCCCGACACACGCGCCGCGGTCACCGCCGAGCGAGTCCTGCTGGCCGAACTGGAGGCGGGTTGTTCCGCACCGGTGGGCGCGATCGCCGAAGTGGTCGAGTCCATCGATGACGACGGCCGCGTCTTCGACGAGCTGTCACTGCGCGCATGCGTGGCGGCAGCAGACGGATCCGACGTGATCCGTGCGTCCGGTATCGGCACACCCGGCCGGTCCGCAGAGCTGGGGCTCTCGGTGGCCGCGGAGTTGTTCGAGCTCGGTGCGCGCGAGGTTATGTCGGTAAGACTGCGCGACGACGAAACCGACGCGGTAGAGCGGGAGTGAAGCGATGACTGGGCATGTGAGCGGTCGGGGACGTAAGGCGAAGCCGGGACACATCACGTTCGTCGGCTCGGGTCCAGGTGACCCCAATCTGTTGACGACGCGTGCCCGCACCGTTTTGGCCAATGCCGCGCTGGTGTTCACGGACCCGGACGTGCCGCAGGCTGTGCTGGCCGTAGTCGGCACCGACCTGCCGCCCGCGGTGGGCCCGGCTCCGGCGCCCGATGGCCCGCCCGCCGACGGCCATGACGAGACTGCTCCGCCGGTCGTCTCCGTCGGCCCTGACATCCGCCCAGCGCTGGGCGACCCGGCCGAGGTGGCCAAGACCTTGGTCGCCGAGCCCAAGACCGGCTTCGACGTGGTTCGGCTGATCGCTGGAGATCCGCTGTCGGTCGACTCGGTGATCACCGAGGTGAACGCGGTGGCTCGGGCGCACGCCGAATTCGAGATCGTTCCCGGACTGCCCGCGACCAGCGCGGTACCCACCTACGCCGGCCTGCCGCTCGGCTCGGCCCACACCGTGGCCGACGTTCGCGGCGAGGTGGACTGGGCGGCCCTGGCCGCGGCGCCGGGCCCGCTGATCCTGACCGCGAGCGCCTCGCATCTGCCTGAGGCGGCGCGCACTCTCATCGAGTACGGGTTGGCCGACAGCACGCCCTGCGTGGTCACGTCCAACGGCACCACCTGTGGGCAGCGCTCGGTGGAGACCACGCTGCACGGCCTCATCGACCGCGCCACCCTGGCCTGCAACAACGACCCGGCCGGGCCGCTGACGGGCACGTTGGTGGCCACCATCGGCAAGACCGTCGCGCACCGCGCCAAGCTGAACTGGTGGGAGAGCCGGGCGCTGTACGGCTGGACCGTGCTGGTGCCGCGCACCAAGGACCAGGCCGGCGAGATGAGCGACAAGCTGATCGGCCACGGCGCTCTGCCCATCGAGGTGCCGACCATCGCCGTCGAGCCACCGCGCAGCCCGGCCCAGATGGAAAGGGCCGTCAAGGGTTTGGTCGACGGCCGCTACCAGTGGGTGGTGTTCACCTCCACCAACGCCGTGCGTGCGGTGTGGGAGAAGTTCGGCGAGTTCGGCCTGGATGCCCGGGCGTTTTCCGGTGTGAAGATCGCCTGCGTGGGCGAGTCGACGGCCGACCGGGTGCGCGCCTTCGGCGTGAGCCCTGAGCTGGTGCCGTCCGGCGAGCAGTCCTCGCTGGGCCTGCTCGACGAATTCCCGGAGTACGACAGCATTTTCGATCCGGTCAACCGGGTGCTGCTGCCGCGCGCCGATATCGCCACCGAGACCCTGGCCGAGGGCCTGCGTGACCGGGGCTGGGAGATCGAGGACGTCACCGCCTATCGCACCGTGCGCGCGGCACCGCCGCCCGCGGAGACCCGCGAGATGATCAAGACCGGCGGGTTCGATGCCGTGTGCTTCACGTCCAGCTCCACGGTGCGCAACCTCGTAGGCATCGCAGGCAAGCCGCACGCCCGCACGATCGTGGCGTGCATCGGGCCGAAGACGGCGGAGACCGCCGCGGAATTCGGTCTGCGGGTGGACGTCCAGCCCGAGACGGCTGCCGTGGGCCCGCTGGTCGATGCGCTCGCCGAGCATGCCGCCCGGCTGCGTGCCGAGGGCGCGTTGCCGCCGCCGCGCAAAAAGAGCCGACGCCGCTAAACAGATAAGGCATGACCTTGCCCGGCTATCCACGACAGCGTCCACGTCGGCTGCGCTCCACCCCGGCGCTCCGCCGGTTGGTGGCCGAAACATCGCTGGAGCCAAGGCATCTGGTGTTGCCGATGTTCGTCGCCGACGGGATCGACGAGCAACGCCCGATTGCTTCCATGCCGGGCGTTTTCCAGCACACCCGCGAATCGCTGCGCCGCGCGGCCGAGCAGGCCGTCGAAGCCGGTGTCGGCGGGCTGATGCTGTTCGGCGTTCCTCGGGAAGCGGACAAGGACGCGCTGGGCTCGGCCGGCGTGGATCCGGACGGGATCCTCAACGTCGCTCTGCGTGATCTGGCCAAGGACCTCGGCGATGACACCGTGCTGATGGCCGACACCTGCCTCGACGAATTCACCGACCACGGCCACTGCGGCCTGCTCGACGCCCGCGGCCGGGTCGATAACGACGCCACCAATGCGCAGTACGTCAAACTTGCTGTCGCACAAGCGGAATCGGGGGCCCTCGTGGTCGGCCCGAGCGGCATGATGGACGGTCAGGTGGCCGCCATCCGTGACGGGCTCGACGCGGCCGGCTTCACCGATGTGCTGATCCTGGCGTATGCCGCCAAGTTCGCGTCGGCCTTCTACGGCCCCTTCCGCGACGCGGTGGGTTCGAGCCTGCAAGGCGATCGGCGTACCTACCAGCAGGACAGCGGCAATGCCCGGGAAGCGCTGCGCGAGATCGCACTCGACCTCGACGAGGGGGCCGACATTGTCATGGTCAAACCGGCCATGGCCTACCTGGACATCGTGCGTGCGGCCGCCGATGTCGCGCCGGTACCGGTGGCCGCTTACCAGGTATCGGGGGAGTACGCGATGATCAGCGCCGCCGCGGCGAACGGGTGGGTCGACGGCCGGGCCGCCGCGCTGGAGTCGTTGACCAGCATCCGGCGCGCGGGCGCCGATATCGTCTTGACCTACTGGGCCGCCGACGTCGCGGGCTGGCTGGCGTGACCCATCAGCAGCCGACGGGGGCACCTGCACGTCCGGAGGATGTCGACACCGGTTTCTGGTTGTGGCTGATCGCGCTGCCACTGATGGTGGTCGGCTATCTCACCGACGCCTGGTTCACCGCGAGTAAGCACTCCTCGTTCCTGGTCATCGGTGTCACGGTGCTGTTCGCACTGACGACGGCCGCCCTGGTCCTGACCTTCCTGTTCTTGATGCGGTCCGGGTATCGGTGGACGCGCACCGTTCTCACCGGTGGTGGGCTGGCCACCGTCATCTACACCGGGGCCAGTTTGTTCAGTACCGAGCGGGAGACGGTGCAGGCAGTGATCTTCGCCGTGACCGGCATCATCGGGTCGGTGCTGATCATCGGCGGTGCCGTCCTGCTGCACCGTCAGGACGCGCACGGTTTCTTCACCAAGTGACCCGATAGGCTGACCCGACGATGACCGCAACCGAACCTAGGCCCCGTGTCGTCTCGATTGCCATTTGGTGCTGGCTGGCGGCGGCAATCCTGCTGATCTTGGGTGGCTTGCTGCTCGTGTTTTCGCAGGACCACGTTCCGATCTTCTTCAGAGGCGCCGGCGCGCTGTGGATCGTCAGCGGTGCGCTGCTGAGCTACTTGACTGGCCGGGCCCGTGGCGGCGATTCCAGGTTCCGGCGAGCCGCGGTCGCGCTGTCGGTCGCACTCGCTGTGCTGTTGGCCTTGTTCTCGGTGATGACGAATGGTCTGGTGTGGCTGCTTGTCCTGGTCCTCGTGATCATCGCTGCGGCCTTGGTCCTGCGGCCCTCGGCGCAGCAGTGGTACACGCCGACGGACTCGCCGGAGTCCGATGCCTGACGACCAGCTGCTCGAACGGCCCGAGCGGTTGTTCTTCGAGACCGGCGCTAGCTGGTACTGGCTGCTCGCCGGGCCGGCAGCTGCGATCGCGATGCTGCTGATTCAGTTCAAGGGCGGGGTGGGCTTCCAGCCCTGGGTCCCGCTGATTTTCCTGGTCCTCGTGACGGGTTTCCTGGGTCTTCAGGTCAAAGCCGCGCGGATCCACACCAGTGTCGAGCTAACCCGCGACGCGCTGCGGGAAGGCACCGAGGTCACCCCGTTGACCCATATCGTGCGGGTGTTTCCTGAGGCGCAGCACTCTGCGAAATCCCGTGAGCTACTGGAGAAGTGGCAGACGTCGCGGGCGCTGGGCGAATTGTCCGGGGTGCCTCGCGGCCGCACCGGCATCGGCGTTGAGCTCACCGGGAAGCGCACGGCACAGGCATGGGCGCGCAATCATCGAGGCTTGCGGGCTGCACTCACCAGCCTGGTCGAGGGCGAGACGGCGAGCGCTCCGTGAGGCATGTCGTCCAGTTGTTACTGGCTGCGCTCGCGTTGGCGGGCGCGGTGATCACCGGCCTGGACTCCCGCAGCGTGGTGCCCGTGTCCCCGGTTGCCGACGGTCAGCCGTCGACCACTTCGGTGGCCTTTGACCCGCCGCTGATGTTTCTGAGCTGGGCCTTGTTAACCGCGGCCGGGGTGCTGCTGGTGTTAGGGGTAGCCGGACTGCTGCGCGGCAGGCAGGCGCGTGCCGTCGCGGCCATCAGAACACCCGCGTCTGACCCTCCAGCACTGGAACCGACGTAGGCAGCTTGTAGGTTTGCACACCGTTGCGCCACATCACCGCGTCGCGGGCGTGCTCTGGCAGGTGCTTGACCAGCCAGCGCGGGTCGTCGAACGTCCAGTGCGGGTAGTCGGAGGAGAACAGCAGGATCTTCTCGCATTCCATCCACTCGAAGGCCCGCAGCAGTTCAGTCTTGTCCTCCGGGTAATCCAGCGGCTGGGTGGTCCACTTGATGTGGTCCTTGACGTACTCGCTGGGTTTGCGCTTGATGTCCAGCCAGGACTTGCGGGCCTCGTAGATGGCGTCCATCCGCCACATCAGCGGCAGGATCCAGCTGAAGGCGTGCTCCACGAACACGATCCGCAGGGTGGGGAAGCGGTCGAAGAGCCCGTCGAAGATCATGCTCATCACCTGATTGGCGGCCAGCAGCGAGTAGCTGACCATGAAGTCGTGGTTGTAGCTCGGTAAGCCGACCGGCGGGATCGGAAGGGTCTCGTACTTGCCGCGACCCAAATGGCAGCTGACCGTGATGTCGTGTTTGGTGGCGGCCGCCCAGATCGGGTCGTACGTCGGATCACCCCACGACGGCCGGGGTTCGGCCTTGATCATGATCTGTGCCATGAAGGGGTGGCCGGCCCATTTTTCGATTTCGCGGACTGCCCCGGCGGGGTCTTCGATGGCCACCGTGATCGAGCCGCGCCAGCGCTCGTGCCAATTGTTGCGGCTGTCGAGCCAATGCTCGTCGAGCCAGTGGTTGGTGGCGATCGCCGAGGCCTGTGCGGCTTCGGGGATCCGGTGGCCTGGCGCCAGGGGTTCCAGGATGGCGATGTCGGCGCCGGCCTCCATGACCAGCTGGCGAAATGCCAGGTCGGGGTCGCTTCCAGCGAACTCGCCGTCGTCCGGGAAGGTATCGGTACGCATCGCGTAGGCGTGCGCGTAGTCGGGGGCGTCGTAGTAGATCAGCTCACCCACGGGGTGGGACAGGAAGTATTTCGTGCGCCAGGGTTCGGGGATGTAGTCGATCAATACCCCGCGCCGCGGCACCGGGTGGACGTCGGAATCCACGCATCGCACGGCGATGTGTTCGGTCGGCGCGGACCGCTGCTCCATGTGCGTCAGAGTCATCCCGGTCATCTTTTCGTCGTCGGTTCAGCCATTGTCCCACTGCACTGGCGCTGAGCCAACGACAGCGCTTTTCCGTTACTCCGTACCGATTTGGCAAATATGAGTAGTGCTCTACGCATGCCCTCAGCCGACTTATGCGACAGAGTTATCTCAACGGAGCGACAGCGGCGCTCGCTCGGTTGAGTGATGATCTCAAACCCGTTCTGCGACAACAGCGAACGAGGAGGGGATATGCAGCACATCGGCGGGCGGTCGTCGGAGTCCACGTCAGTTCCCTCGACGCTGCACGGCCAGCTGTATCTGCTCACTTTCGACCCGGAGCAGGGTCGATTCGATGTTGACGACCCCGCGTTGTTCGGTTTCGCCCTGCAAGCTGCGATGCTGGCCGACCTCTATCTGATGGGTTTCCTGGTGGAACGTGGGGGCCGCGCGGTCCCCGGCAAAGCCGCAAGTCCCGACGATCCGATCCTTCGGGCCGCGTTTGCCCAGGTAGGCGTCCATAACCGCGCGACGTGGGCGCAGCTGGTCGCCAGGAACGCTCGTGAGGCGATCTCAGCGGTTCAGGAGCAGCTGACCAGCGAAGGCTGGTTGCGGGTCGGAAGTCTCGAACCGTATGACGAATACCGCGTCCGGGAACTGATCGACGACGTCGGCGACGCGGTTCGGACGGCGATCGCCGGATATCCGGCCGAACCCTGGTTGCTGAGCTGTGGGTTGCTGGCACTGCTGGCGGGCCTGCCCGGCCTGGCCGACTTCGTGGCCGACGCCGAGGACACGCGCCGGCTGGACGAGCTGACGCGCGAAGCCATCGCGCCGGTTGCAGGGCTGGCCGAGGCGATCCGCAGTCACCGGCAGGGTGGTACGCGATGACCGGTCGCGAGCGCAGGCACTTGCAGTCGGTTCCTCCGCCGAGCAGCTCCGAGGACGATCCGGAGCCGACCGAATCGGAGGATCCGGAGCCGACCGAACCGGAGGATCCGGAGCCGCCAGACGAGGACATCCGCGTGTTGTTGTGGTGACCGCGGACACCCTGGACAACATACCCCCTAGGGGTATTATGGGGGCGTGACGACGACCGACCTTCAGTTGACCGGCATGAGCTGCGCGTCCTGCGCGGTGAAGATCGAACGCGGCCTCAACGACCTGGAGGGCGTGCATGCCACGGTGAACTTCGCTGTCGAGCGCGCGCACGTCGAACATGGGCCGCAGGTCTCGGAGCACGATCTGATCCACGCCGTCGAATCCTCGGGCTATCACGCGTCGGTGGTCGACTATTCCGGCCACGGCCACGACCACATGAACCACGACGTCCCGACCGAGCAGCTACGGCCGCGGCTCATCGGCTCCGCGGCGCTGGCCGTGCCGGTGGTGGTGCTCTCGATGGTGATGCCGTGGCAGTTCCCCGGCTGGTTGTGGCTGGTGCTCGCGCTGACCACGCCGATCGTGTTCTGGGGCGGATATCCCTTCCATAAGGCCGCGCTCAACAGTGCGAGGCACGGGTCGTCGACGATGGACACGTTGGTATCCATCGGGACCCTGGCCGCCTATCTGTGGTCGCTGTATGCGGTTGTGACCGGGGCTGCCGAGCATGGTCACGGGCATGTGTATTTCGAGGTAGCGGCGGCGGTGACGGTGTTCCTGCTGGCCGGCCGGTACGCCGAGGCCAAAGCGAAGCGTTCGGCGGGAGCCGCGCTGCGCGCCTTGCTATCGCTGGGCGCCAAGGACGCCACGGTGGTGCGCGACGACGCCGAGGTGCGAATCCCGGTGGGCGAGTTGGTGGTTGGTGACGTGATCGTGGTCCGCCCCGGCGAGCGGGTGGCCACCGACGGTGTCGTGGTCCACGGCGCGTCGGCGCTGGACACCTCAGCGATGACCGGTGAGTCAGTGCCCGTCGACGTCGGCGCCGGTGACGAGGTACTCGGCGGTGCGGTGAACACCTACGGCCGGATCCTGTTGCGCGCTAGGCGCGTTGGCGCCGACACTCAGCTGTCCCGGATGGCGCGGATGGTCGCCGATGCGCAGAGCGGCAAGGCGTCGATTCAGCGGCTGGCCGACCGGGTGTCGGGTGTGTTCGTTCCGGTGGTGCTGGCCATCGCGGTGATCACCTTGGTTGCCTGGCTGCTGGCCGGCGGGCCGGTCACGGCGGCGTTTACCGCGGCGGTGGCGGTTTTGATCATCGCCTGCCCATGTGCCCTTGGCCTCGCGACGCCGACCGCGATCCTCGTCGGCACCGGCCGTGGCGCTCAGCTCGGGGTGCTGATCAAGGAACCGCGGGTGCTCGAGACCGTCACCGGCATCGATGCCGTCGTCCTGGACAAGACCGGCACGGTGACCACCGGCACGATGGCAGTCGCCGCCGTCGAGACCGATACCGACGCCGACGTCGTGCTGGCACGCGCGGCCGCCGTCGAGTCCGCCTCCGAGCATCCGGTGGCCGCCGCGATCGTGGCCGCCGCCCGCGCGCGGGAGCTGAGTGTGCCTGCGGTCAGCGATTTCGCCAACGATCCGGGGACCGGGGTGAGCGGCGTCGTCGACGGGGTGACGGTGCGGGTGGCCCGCGCCTCCGACGACGATGGGCGCACCAGCGTCGCCGTCACCTGGGACGGTGCCCAGCGCGGCGTGATCCGGCTGGTCGACGCGGTCAAGCCGACCAGTGCTGAGGCGATCGCCGAGCTGAAGACGATGGGGATCACCCCGATCCTGCTGACGGGTGACAACCCGGCCGTCGCCGCCAGGGTGGCCGCCGAGGTCGGTATCGACGCGGAGAACGTCATCGCAGGCGTGCTGCCGTCGGAGAAGGCCGACGCCATCAAACGGTTGCAGGCCGAGGGCCGGAAGGTCGCGATGGTCGGCGACGGGGTCAACGACTCGGTAGCGCTGGCCACCGCCGACGTCGGCATGGCGATGGGCACCGGCACCGATGCCGCGATCGAGGCCGGAGACATCACGCTGGTGCGTGGTGATCTGCGCACGGTGCCGATCGCATTGCGGTTGTCGTCGCGCACGCTGCGGATCATCAAGCAGAACCTGTTCTGGGCGTTCGGCTACAACGTGGCGGCCATCCCGCTGGCAGCGCTGGGCTTGCTGAACCCGATGATCGCCGGCGCGGCGATGGCGTTCTCCTCGGTGCTGGTCGTGACCAACAGCCTCCGTCTGAAGCGCTTCTCCTGATTTCGCCCAACGACCAACCGGCAGGGAAAGTGCGAACAGATCGCGACATGTCGTCGATCTGGGCGCGGGTGACGCTCGTCACGAACCCGTTGGTACAAAGTTCATAATCTGTAACACTGTTCCACATGACGGATCTCGCCGAGCCCCAGTCCGCCGCCGACGCCCTGCCACTGGGCCCCCAATCGCTGGTCTGGCGCTACTTCGGCGACAACCGGATGTTCCTCATCGGACCGCGTCCGGCGGTGCTGCAGAACATGCTCGCCGAGCTGGGCCAGGGCGTGCTCGACCACTCGGTGTTCTTCGCCGACACCGCGGCCCGGGTCAAGCGTTCGCTCCCGCCGATCTTCATGACCGTCTACGGCAGAGACGACGACAACCCCGGCACCCGGGTCCGCGACTTCCACCACAGCATCAAGGGCGATATGCCCGGCCCACCAGGAAAGGCCGGCCGCTACCACGCGCTGGACCCAGACACGTACTTCTGGGCGCACGCGACGTTCTTCGATCAGGCGCTGTACTTCGCCGACACCTTCGTCAAGCGGCTCTCGCGCGCGGAGAAGGAACAGATGTACCTGGAGTCCAAGACCTGGTACCGGCGCTATGGGGTCAGCGATCGCCCAATGCCCGCCGACTACGCGGAGTTCGAGCGCTACTGGGACCGCATGATCAACGAGGTGTTGGTTCCCCACTCCACCGCCAAGTACGGGGTCGGCTACGTCACCAAGGGATTCCCTCGGCCCAAGGCGGTCAAGCCGTGGGTGTGGCGGCTGGTGTCGCCGGTGTTCAACCCCGTCGCGGCGTTCCTGACCACCGGCGGCATGCCGCCGCGCACCCGCGAACTGCTCGGCCTGCCGTGGAGCGAGCGCAAAGAACGCAACTACCAACGCTTCGCGGCGCTGTGGCGCTCACGCCCGGTCAACTGGCTGTGGGACCGGCTTCCGCTGAACGTCCGCTACAACCGCTATGCCACCGAGGGTTTCGCGCAGGCGGGACATGCCTGACCAGTCGGCCGAAGCGATTCTCGACGCCGCGCTCGTCGAGTTCGATCAGCATGGCATCCGCCGGGTCGCCCTCGAGGACGTCGCCCGTCGTGCCGGTTTGAGCCGCACGACGATCTATCGCCGCTTCGCGAACAAAGACGACCTGGTGTCCGCCGTGGTGGACCGGGAGAACGCCCGACTGTTCGCTGACATCGCCGAAGACCTCAAAAATTCTCGGCCGCAATCGAACTACTATGTCGAGGCGTTCACTCAAGCGATGCTGCGAGGTCGAAAACACCGAGTGCTCAACCGCATGGTGCACGACGAGCCAGCGCTGACGTTGGAATTGGCGCGCCGGCACTACGCGGGCGCAGTGCAGCGCATCGAAGCAGCGCTGCAGGTGATCTTCCCGCCCGGGTTCGCCGAGCGGATCGGGCCGCGAGCCGTCCATGAACTGGCCGACAACATCTGGCGGTATGCCATGATGATCATGTTGTTGCCGAGTCCGGAACCTATCGAAAGTGCCGACGATATACGGGCTTTCGCGACCAAGCACTTTCTGCCCAGCCTCCCCGAGGCGTTGCGGGCAGTGCCGGTCTAGTCGTTGCTGGTGCAGTCCAGATCCACGTATGCGATGGGCATTGCCTGATGCACGTCAGTGACCGTGCACTGAGACAGCCCACCGCTCGGCTGGCCGTTGATCTGCACCTGGTAGCCCTGGCCCTGCAATTGACTGATGATGTCTGGGGCCGAGCCGTTCCCAGAAGAGGACACGATGTGTGCCACGCTGACGAGTGCTGCTCCAATTATGTTGCGGTACATACCTTTAGATATGCACGGGGGTTACACTCATGCCGGTTGAGTTGGCGGCGCAAGCACTTCCACGACGCCGTTCTGCTCGCGGACCTCAAAGTGCGGCAACGGCTTCGGCGCGATCGGCAACGCGTGAGTGATCACGGCTCCGGCCGGCGAGAAGGATGTGGAGTGGCAGGGGCAGCGCAGCTGGTCGTCGCCCTGGTCGAGCCAGAGCTTGCACCCCTGGTGGGTGCACACCCCGGATACCGCGTCGATCCGGCCGTTGACGCGGCGGACGAACCCGCTGACCGAACCCAAGTCGAATGCGCGCACCGCGCCTTCGGCCAGTTCTGAACTGGCTGCCACCGTCTGCCAGGACCCGTCCACTGGCACCATCTCGGTGTCGGCGACCTGCTGCTCGTCGGTGTGTCGACGCACCACCAGTCGGTCGACGGCTACGCCTGCCACAGCGGCGGTCGCGGCTGCGGACGTGCCGACGATCACCTGCCTGCGGGTGGCCGACAACGCCGGCTTCGACGGCTGGTTACTGTCGGAGGAACCTGATTCAGAGGACATCTCGGCCGCCAACCGGGCCTTGAGCCCGTCGACGAACTCCGGCCGGGGCTCGTCGGCGTCATCGCGGGCCGCGGTCAGGTCGATGGCGGCGCGCATCTGCGCGGCCTCGAAGTCGTCCGGGTCGAAGCCCTTGGGTTGACGGCCCGCGAGAAGGTCGTCGATGTAGCGACGGAGCTCGCGGCGGGTCATGGGAGTGCCCCCTCGTTGATCTGCGCGGCCAATCGTAGCGCCCGGTGCTGTAGCACTTTCGCGTTCGCAACGCTGATCCCGAGCTTACTGGCCGCTTCCCGCACCGAACAGCCTTGCAGGAAGCGAAGTTCCAGCACGCGCCGGTAGTTGTCCGGAAGCGCCTCGAGCAGTGCCGCCACGCGCTGTGGTGCTGTGCTCGGCGCGGCCGGGACGAATGCGACTGCGGGCAGGTTCTGGTCCTCGATGGTGGTGATCTCGGTTCCCATGGTGGCCCGCCAGTGCGCCGCCAACACGGTGCGCGCGGTCGCCCGCAGGTAGGCGCGCACTTCGGCGATGCTCGCCGTCAGGCGCAGTGGCCGCATCGCCGCCAGGAAGACTTCGGAGGTGAGATCCTCTGCGTCGGAACGGTTTCCGACCCGACCGAATATCAGCCGGTACACCCACGTGACGTTGTCGTCGTAGATGGCTTCCCAATCCGGGTAGCGCGCGTCCGCGACCAGACGCAGGTCTGGTTTCGGGCGTCGATCGTCCTCCGCCGCCATCATCGGGTGCCTTCCGCTCATCAACTAGAGATAGGGGCGGGGGTTACTCCATCGGGTGTAACCGCCGCCCTACCTCTTGATGAGACGTCCGCGCCGCGGACTTGGTTCAGCCGAGGAGAGGCAGGTTTCATGCATCACACCCGTACCGCGCTGGCGTGCGTGGCGGTCGCCGCGGGCGTTGCCGCGTGCTCTGCGCCGGCGAAAACACCCCCACCAACGGTCGATTTCGGGCCCAATGGCGGCACGTCGGTTGGCATGTCCGGCATGTCCGGCATGCCTGGCATGGGGTCCCAACCGGCGTCGGGACCGTCGGTTACGACGCCGACGCCGACGGCACCGGCTCCGCCCGTTGCCGGCACCGCGGTGAACATCACCAATTTCGCGTTCACCCCGGCCACCCTCACCGTGAAGGTCGGCGACACCGTGACGTGGACCAACAAGGACGAGGAACCGCACACCGTCGTCGCCAACGACGGCTCGTTCCATTCACCGGGGCTCGACGGCAACGCCACCTACAGCTTCACCTTCGCCAACCCGGGCAGTTTCGACTACATCTGCAGCATCCACCCGTTCATGCACGGCACCGTGGTGGTGACCCGATGAGCGGCGATCCCCAGCAGATGAGCCGGCGACAGCTGATGCGGCACGGCGCGTGGTTCGGTGCAGCCGTCGGCCTGGCTGTGGTCGGCGGCGAGGTGCTCTCCCACGTCGCCGCAGCCCCCGCGGCCGCCCCCGCTCGGCCTGCCTTGCGTTTCGCGCAGATCAGTGACAGCCATATCGGGTTCAACGGCACTGCCAATCCCGACGTCGTTGGTTCCTTCGAGCGAGCCATCCATCAGATCAACAACCTGGGTTACACGCCCGATTTCGTCATCCACACCGGCGATCTCACGCATCTGGCGACGCCGGCCCAGTTCGATCAGGTCAACCAGATGATGGACGGCCTCAACACCCCGCACGTGTTCACCGTGCCCGGCGAGCACGACTCGGTCGACGACGCGGGACAGAAGTACCGCGCCGTGTTCGGTGCGGGCACCCGCGGCGACGGCTGGTACAGCTTCGACATCGCCGGGGTACACGTCATCGGATTGGTCAACACGCTGAACCTCAAGAAACTGGGCCATCTGGGCGCTGATCAGTTGGCGTTCATCGAGAAGGATGTGGCGTCGCTGTCGTCGGACACCCCGATCATCGTGTTCAGCCACATCCCGCTGTTCGCGATGTATCCCGCCTGGGGATGGGGCACCGACGACGCCACGCAGGCATTGAGCTACCTGCGCCGGTTTTCCTCGGTTACGTGTCTCAACGGGCATGTGCACCAGCTGTTTTCGAAGACCGAAGATAATGTCACGTTCTACAGCGGCACCACCACGGCCTACCCGTTGCCGCATCCCGGCGATGGGCCCGCACCCAAACCGCTCACCCTGCCGGCCGGCAAGTTGCACGACGCGCTCGGTATCCGGGAGGTCAGCTACACCCGAGGCCAGGCCATGCTGGCGCTGAAAGAGGAGACGTTGCAATGAAACGGTTCGTGAACCTCGGCATCGCGGCCGGCCTGCTGGTCGGTGCTGCCAGCCACGGCTATCTGTATCTGCATGGGTACCAATACATCCCCCATATAGGGCCTGGTTTCTTGATACTGACGAGTGTCTCGGCGGCCGTGGGGATCCTGATCGCGCTCGGCGGTCCCGGCTGGTTGCGGGCGGCGGCGCTGCTGGTCTCGCTCGGAGCACTGGGTGCCTTCGCGATGTCACGCACCGTTGGGGTGATGGGCTTTGTCGAGAGGGGGTGGGAGCCGGCGCCGCATGCGCTGATCAGCGTGCTCGCCGAAGCGGTCACAGTGGCGTTATGTGCGTGGTCGCTGCTTCAGGAACGGGTCAGCAGCACCGCGTTCTCGAACGGCAGTGCTGTGAAGATAAGGCGCCACAGGCCCGAAACATGACGGGCGGCTTCGGCTTTGGTCACCAGGCGTGGATTACTGACGGTGTGGGTCCGGCCATAGCGCTTGAGCCGGCCGCCGTCGGCGGCGGTGATGTTCTTCAGCCAGTCGCGGTTGGGCCCGTAGGTCAGCAGAATCGCCACACCCTGTCGGTGGTGAACACCGTCAAGGGGGTGCGGTAGTGCGCGCCGGAGCGGCGGCCGACGTGTTCGAGGATGCCCATGGTCGGAATGACGCCTGCCCACAGCCGCTGCACCGGGTTGGTGACGTGACGGTTGAACCGGGCCAACCATTGCGGCAGTTGCATCACCCAATCAAACTCGGACCTATGGCCTACCTCAAGCCCCCGTGGTTCACCGTCAAGGTGTTCAACAAGATCGCGATGGCCACCGGTGTCTCGGGCAGCGAGACGCTCACGGTGACGGCCCGCACCAGCGGGCAAGAACAGAACATCCCGGTGATCACTGTCGAAGTCGACGGCGCGCGGTACCTCGTGTCGACCCGGGGGGAGTCGCAGTGGGTGAAGAACGTCCGGGCCAACCCGGTGGTGACGCTCGACACCAAGGTGTGGGCGGCACGGTTCACCGCTGCCGAAGTGCCGGTCGCGGACCGACCGCCCGTGCTGGCGGCTTACCGCGTCAAGGCGGGAAAGACCGTCGACGGCTACTTTGCGAAACTGCCCGACCCCGCCGACCACCCGGTTTTCCGCCTCGAACCGGTGTGAGCTGGGCGCCTGGACCGCGAGATCGGAACCACGCAGAGGCGCATTTACACCTTCTCTGGTGAGTTCGATCTCGGGGGGCGCCGCTCGCTCAAGCGGGGAGAAGCCCGACTCCTACACCCTGTAGTTGAGTATCCCCGGATGCCTGGGACACTGGTGGCCATGAGCAGTACGGATCAGGCCGCCTCGACCGCGGTATCGGCCAAGCTGTTCGCCGACGCTTGCGCGGTCATCCCCGGTGGAGTGAACTCCCCGGTCCGCGCCTTCAACTCCGTCGGCGGCACGCCCCGCTACATCACCTCCGCCAACGGCTACTGGCTTACCGACGCCGACGGCAACCGCTTTATCGACCTGGTGTGCTCGTGGGGCCCGATGATCCTGGGCCACGCTCACCCCGCCGTCGTCGAGGCGGTGCAGCGCGCCGCGGCCGACGGCCTGTCGTTCGGCGCGCCCACCCCCGGCGAGACCGAGCTGGCCGCCGAGATCATCGCCCGGGTGAAGCCGGTCGAACGGGTGCGACTGGTCAACTCCGGCACCGAGGCCACCATGAGCGCGGTGCGCCTGGCCCGCGGTTTCACCGGCCGTCCCAAGGTCGTCAAATTCTCCGGCTGCTACCACGGCCACGTCGACGCCCTGCTGGCCGACGCCGGCTCCGGTGTCGCGACTCTCGGCCTGCCGTCCTCGCCGGGAGTCACCGGAGCCAGCGCCGCCGACACGATCGTGTTGCCCTACAACGACATCGCCGCGGTCGAGGAATCGTTCGGCAAATTCGGTGACACCATCGCCGCGGTGATCACCGAGGCTTGCCCTGGCAACATGGGCGCGGTCCCGCCGCTGCCAGGCTACAACGCCGCGCTGCGCCGCATCACCGCCGAACACGGTGCTCTGCTGATCGTCGACGAGGTGATGACCGGCTTCCGGATGAGCCGAAGCGGTTGGTACGGACTTGATCCCGTCGACGCCGACCTGTTCACCTTCGGCAAAGTGATGAGCGGTGGGCTGCCTGCCGCGGCATTTGGCGGCCGCACCGACGTGATGGAGCGGCTGGCCCCGCTTGGCCCGGTCTATCAAGCCGGCACGCTGTCCGGCAATCCGGTGGCAGTGGCCGCCGGCCTGGCCACCCTGCGCAACGCCGACGACGCGGTGTACGCCGCACTGGACGCCAACGCCGACCGGCTGGCCGGCCTGCTCGCCGACGCTCTGACCGAAGCCGGTGTGGCCCATCAGGTTCCGCGTGCCGGCAACTTCCTGTCGGTGTTCTTCAGCGAAAGTCCGGTCACCAACTTCGCCGAGGCCAAGGCCAGCGAGACCTGGCGGTTTCCGGCGTTCTTCCACGCCCTGCTCGACGCCGGCGTCTACGCCCCGCCGAGCGCCTTCGAGACGTGGTTCGTATCGAGTGCACTCGATGACGCCGCCTTCGACCGGATAGCCGAGGCCCTGCCGGCTGCGGCCCGCGCGGCCGCCGAGGCCAAGAAATGACCGATCGCACGACCGTTCACGTCATGCGCCACGGCGAGGTGCACAACCCGGACGGCATCCTTTACGGGCGCCTGCCCGATTTCCACCTTTCAGATCGAGGCCGTGCGCAGGCCGAAAGGGTGGCCAGCTGGCTGGCCGCGCGCGACATCGTCTACGTCGTGGCCTCCCCACTGGAGCGTGCCCAGGAGACCTCCGCACCCATCGCCGCCCACCACGGCTTGGCCGTCGACACCGACGACGAGCTCATCGAGTCGGAGAACGTCTTTCAGGGGGAGAAGGTCTCCCCGGGCGACGGCGCACTGCGTGACCCGCGCAACTGGTGGCACCTGCGTAACCCGCGCTTGCCGTCGTGGGGTGAGCCGTACACCGAGATCGCCGCGCGGATGAGGCGCGCCGTCGAGCGGGCGCGGATCAAAGCGGCTGGCCACGAGGCGGTCTGCGTCAGCCATCAGCTCCCCGTCGAGACGCTGCGCCGGTCGATGACCGGCGCGAAGCTGCACCATTTCCCGACCCGGCGGCTGTGCAACCTGGCGTCGGTGACCTCGTTCTACTTCGACGGTGACGACTACGCCGGCTGGGGATACACGGAGCTAGCCGGGAAGTGAAGCGGCTGTTGGTCCTCGTGGTGGCGGCGACGGTGTTGGCCGGCTGCTCCACCGGTGACGACGCCGTCGCCCAGGGTGGCACTTTCGAGTTCGTCGCCCCAGGCGGTAAGACCGACATCTTCTACGACCCGGCGGCCAGCCGCGGTACCCCGGGCCCGCTGTCCGGACCTGAGTTGATGGACCTGTCGAAGACGGTGTCGCTGAAGGACTTCGACTCCCAAGTCGTCGTCATCAACGTTTGGGGCCAGTGGTGCGGGCCCTGCCGTTCCGAGGTCACCCAGCTGCAGAAGGTCTACGACCAGACCCGCGACCTGGGTGTCGCGTTCCTCGGAATCGATGTGCGGGACAACGACATCAGCGCCCCTCAGGATTTCGTCACCGACCGCAAAGTCACCTTCCCGTCGATCTACGACCCGGCGATGCGCACCATGATCGCCTTCGGGGGCAAGTACCCCGCCACGGTGATCCCGTCGACTGTGGTGCTCGACCGCCAACACCGGGTCGCCGCGGTGTTCCTGCGCGAGCTGCTGGCCGAGGATCTGTTGCCGGTCGTCCAACGCCTCGCCGCCGAACCGAAACCGGCTGCACCGTGACCGGTTTCGCACAGACCGCCGCCGCGGGCCCGCTGCTGCTGGCCCTCGGAGTCTGCGTGCTGGCCGGACTGGTGTCGTTCGCCTCGCCGTGCGTCGTGCCCCTGGTGCCCGGCTACCTGTCCTATCTGGCGGCCGTCGTCGGCGTGGATGACCTCGACGCGCGCACCGGCCGGGTGGCCATCAGGGCGCAGCGCTGGCGGGTGGCCGGTTCAGCGCTGCTCTTCGTGGCCGGATTCACCGCGGTGTTCGTGCTCGGCACGGTAGCGGTGCTGGGCATGACGACCGCGCTGATCACCAATCAGCTTGTGCTGCAACGGGTCGGCGGGGTTCTGACCATCGTCATGGGCCTGGCGTTCATCGGCTTCATCCCGGCGCTGCAACGCCAGGCACGGTTCACGCCGACCCGGCTCGCGGGCGTGGCAGGTGCACCGCTGCTCGGCGCGGTGTTCGGGCTGGGCTGGACACCCTGTCTCGGCCCGACATTGACCGGGGTGATCACCGTCGCCTCAGCCACCGACGGCGCCAGCGTCGTCCGCGGCGTGGCCTTGGTGATCGCGTACTGCCTGGGACTGGGCATCCCGTTCGTGCTGCTGGCGCTCGGATCAGGCTGGGCGGTCAACGGATTCGGTTGGCTGCGTCGCCACACCAGGACCATCCAGATCATCGGCGGCGTGCTGTTGATCGCCGTCGGGCTGGCACTGGTCACCGGAATCTGGAACGACTTCATCTCCTGGGTGCGCGACGCGTTCGTCTCTGACGTCAGGCTGCCGATTTGAAATCCGTCGTCGTGTTGATCCGCAACCTCTGGCGCGCGCTGACCTCCATGGGCACCGCGCTGGCGCTGCTCTTCCTGCTCGCGCTGGCCGCGGTGCCGGGAGCGCTTCTGCCGCAGCACAGCCTCAATGCGTCCAAGGTCGAGCAGTACATCGCCGACCACAACATCATCGGTCCGTGGCTGGACCGCCTGCAATTCTTCGACGTGTTCTCCAGCTTCTGGTTCACGGCGATCTATGCCCTGCTGTTCATCTCGCTGGTGGGCTGTCTGACTCCGCGCATGGTCGAGCACGTCAAGAGCCTGCGAGCGGTGCCGGTGCCGGCCCCGCGCAACCTGTCCAGGTTGCCCAAGTACGCCGCCGCCGAGGTCTCGGGCACGCCGGAACACACGGCGGCTGCGATCTCCGCGCGGCTGCGGGGCTGGCGGCGCGTCACCCGCGAAACGGATGAGGGCATCGAGGTCGCCGCCGAAAAGGGCTACCTGCGCGAGTTCGGCAACATCGTCTTCCACTTCTCCCTGCTCGGTCTGTTGGTGGCGATCGCGGTCGGCAAGCTGTTCGGCTACGAAGGCAACGTCATCGTCGTCGCCAACGGCGGCCCCGGCTTTTGCTCGGCTTCACCGGCCGTTTTCGACTCCTTCCGGGCCGGCAACAGCGTCGACGGCACCTCGCTGTATCCGATGTGCCTGCGGGTCAACGACTTCCAGGCCCACTATTTGCCCAGCGGGCAGGCTCTGTCGTTCGCATCGAACATCGAGTACCAGGCCGGGTCCGATCTGGCCGACGGCACCTGGCGGCCGTACCGCCTCGAGGTAAACCATCCGCTGCGCATCGGCGGCGACCGGGTGTACATGCAGGGCCACGGCTACGCCCCGACGTTCACCGTCACCTTCCCGAACGGACAACAGCGCACGCAGACCCTGCAGTGGCGACCCGACGACCCGATCACGTTGCTGTCCTCGGGCGTGATCCGGGTCGACCCGCCTGGCGGCATGTACCCCGATCCCTCCGAGCGGCGCAAGAATCAGCTGGCGATCATGGGCTTGTTCGCACCCACCGCCGAGCTTGACGGCACCCTGCTGTCGTCGAGCTTTCCGGCGGCCAATGATCCCGCGGTGGCCATCGACATCTATCGCGGTGACACCGGGCTGGATACCGGCCGTCCCCAGTCGCTGTTCACCCTGGACCCGCGGCTCATCGAGCAGAAGCGGCTCACCAAGGTCAAGCGCACCAACCTCAAGCAGGGCGAAGAGGTGCGACTGGACGACGGCACCGTGGTGCGGTTCGACGGCGCGACCCCATTCGTCAACCTGCAGGTCTCCCACGATCCCGGCCAGGTGTGGGTGCTGGTGTTCGCGATGTCGATGATGGGCGGGTTATTGGTCTCACTGATCGTGCGCCGGCGCCGGGTGTGGGCCAAGATTTCCGGCGGGCAGGAGCGAAGCGACTCGGGGATAGGTGGAGCACCAACTGGCGTTCCCGGTACGGTAAATGTCGAGCTGGGCGGTCTGGCCCGCACCGACAACTCCGGGTGGGGCAGCGAGTTCGAGAAGCTCACTGAGCGGATGTTGGCGGACCTGCCGGAGCCGTCGAAAGAGAAGGCGGATCGCGCATGAATACCGAGCACATCGACATCGGTCTGGCCCGCTACTCGGACTGGGCCTTCACGTCGTCGATCGTCATTCTCGTCGGTGCGTTGCTGCTGCTGGCCGTCGAGCTCGCCTACAGCCGCGGCCGCAAGGTCGAGGCCCGCGAACTGGTCAGCACCGGAGCCGCCGGGCCGGCGATATTAGGCACCGGAGCCGCCGGGCCGGCGACATTAGACAGAGGCGTCACCGCCGACAGTGACCGCCCCGGTGTCGTCGTCGAAACGCCCCGACGGTCCGCCGACGAACGCATCGGCAAGGCCGGCCTGTCGCTGGTCTACGTCGGCATCGCGGCGTTGTTCGCCTGCATCGTGTTGCGCGGGCTGGCCACCTCCCGGGTGCCGTGGGGCAACATGTACGAGTTCATCAACCTCACCAGCTTCTGCGGTTTGATTGCGGCCGCGGTCGTGCTGCGCAAGCCGCAGTACCGCGCGCTGTGGGCGTTCGTGCTGCTGCCGGTGCTGATCCTGCTGGCTGTTTCCGGTAAGTGGCTGTACTCCAATGCTGCCCCCGTGATGCCTGCGTTGCAGTCTTACTGGCTGCCGATCCACGTGTCGGTGGTCAGCCTCGGCTCGGGTGTGTTCCTGGTGGCGGGCGTGGCCAGCATCCTGTTCCTGCTGAAGATGTCGCCCTTGGCTGCTGCTGGGCGGGAGGGCGCGCTCGCGCGCATCGTGCAGCGCTTGCCCGATGCGCAAACCCTCGACCGGATCGCTTACCGCACCACCATTTTCGCGTTCCCGATCTTCGGCTTCGGTGTGATCTTCGGCGCAATCTGGGCCGAGGAGGCGTGGGGCCGCTACTGGGGCTGGGACCCCAAGGAGACTGTCGCGTTCATTGCGTGGGTGGTCTACGCCGCGTATCTCCACGCCCGTTCGACGGCTGGTTGGCGAGACAAAAAGGCGGCCTGGATCAACGTCGTCGGCTTCGTCGCGATGGTTTTCAACCTTTTTTTCATCAACCTGGTCGTGACCGGGCTGCATTCCTACGCCGGCGTGGGCTGATCTGACATTGCGCTAGGGTCGGAAGGGCACCACGAAATCCACTCGACCCGAAACAAGATGTCAGGGGGAAGTGTCCGTGTCTAATCCTGTGCCCCGTCAGGGCCACGAATTGACTGATGTGACAACGGTGTTCCGCGCAGAGCAGCGGTTCGCCGATCCTGCTACTGCGACGCCGCAGCCCGAACCTGACTGGCTGGCTCCAACGCCACCCATCGGCATCCCGATGGATCCGCTGCCACCGGCGGCTCCGCTGTTCAACCAATATGTCGTCGAACAACCGACGTACCGGCCGGCGGTTCCGTCGACGCCGTATCCGGACCTGTCGACCAGTGCGCTGCTGCGTCAGGTCAAGCGACCGCCGTCGGATGGCTGGCGCAAATGGCTGTATGTGCTGTCGGGCAAGCTGATCAACGTCGGTGAGGGCCCGCACGCCGCGCGTCGGAACAGCCTGATCGCACAAGTGAACCGGCCGCTGGCCGGGTGCTACAAAGTTGCCGTGCTGTCGCTGAAAGGCGGTGTCGGCAAGACGACGATCACCGCCGCTCTGGGCGGCACGTTCGCCTCGATCCGCGGCGACCGGGTGGTGGCCGTCGACGCCAACCCCGACCACGGCACCCTGAGTCAGAAAGTGCCGTTGGAGACTCCGGCCACCGTCCGTCACCTGTTGCGTGACGCCGACGGCATCGAGCGTTACAGCGACGTCCGTGGCTACACCTCACAGGGCCCGAGCCGGCTGGAGGTGCTGGCCTCCGATAACGATCCCACGGTGTCCGAAGCGTTCGGCTCCGAGGACTTCGACCGGACGCTGACGCTGCTCGAGCGCTTCTACAGCTTGGTGCTGACCGATTGCGGCCCAGGGCTTTTGCATTCGGCGATGAAATCAGTGCTGAAGCAGGCCGACACCCTGATCGTGGTGAGTTCGGGTTCGGTCGACGGAGCTCGCAGTGCATCGGCGACGTTGGATTGGCTCGACGCTCACGGCCATGAGGATCTGGTGCGGCGATCGGTGTGCGTGGTCAACGGGGTACGGCCCCGCAACGGCAAGGTCGACATGCAGAAGGTGGTCGATCATTTCTCCCGGCGCTGCCGGGCGGTGTGCGTCGTCCCGTTCGACCCGCATCTGGAGGACGGCGCCGAGATCGAACTCGACCGGTTGAAGCCCAACACTCGGGAGGCTCTGATCCAATTGGCCGCGTTGGTGGCCGACGGGTTCCCCGCCGGCGACGCCATCGAGCGGTTCAGCTAGCGCGGGTTATTGTCGCCGTGGCTGAGGCGCCACAGGAAGTCCGGATCGTCGTCGGGGCCGACGACCCTGGTCTTCGTCCGATTCGACTGGGCGCGAACCGCACGCCAACCGACGTACACGGCCGCGGCGATGATCAGGACCAAGAGCAGGTACAGCACGAAAACCTCCTTTGTCTGAATATACGCGCGTCGGTAGGCTCGGCGCCGTGTCGGACAATTCGGACAACCAAACCCCTGGCGCGGGTGGCCGCTTGGTGCGCGACGTCGTCGTTTACACGTTCGCGCGGATAGCGTTGGTGGCCGCTTTGACCGCGGTGATCTACTACGTCGCCAAGCTGATCGGCATCAGCGAATTCCCCTTGATCGTGGCGTTGTTGTTCGCGATCGTGATCGCGCTGCCGCTGGGCATCTGGGCTCTGGCCCCGCTGCGCAAACGTGCGACCGCAAGCATCGCCGCGGTCGACGAGCGTCGACGCCGCGACCGCGAGCAACTGCAGGCCCGGTTGCGTGGATCGGCGGGCAGAAGCGAAGCGACCGGGGAATCGCCCAAGAAACCGAACCAGAAGCCGAAGGCCTGACCGAGCCGACTACCCGAGCCCCAGCGCCAGCGCCACCGCGATAGCCCAGATCAGCATGGTCAGGCCGGTGTCGCGCAGTACCGGGATCAGCTCACGGCCGCCGAGGCCGCGGCGCACCGGACCGGCGGCCCGCAGGGCCAGCGGCGCGGCGACCAGTCCGGCCGCGCACCACGGCGTGGCGAGCATCAGGGCCACGGTCAGCACACCGGCCAACGCCAGCAGTGATTGATAGAACACTCGGGTGCGGCCGTCGCCCAGGCGCACGGCCAGGGTCAGCTTGCCCGCCACTCGGTCGGTCGGGATGTCGCGCAGGTTGTTGGCCACCAGCACCGCCGACGACAGCGCACCCGTCGCGACGGCCAGGGCCAGGCCGACCCAGTCCACCCGCAGGGCCTGGGTGTACTGCGTGCCCAGTACGGCGACGAGCCCGAAGAACACGAACACCGCGACCTCGCCGAAGCCGGCGTAGCCGTAGGGCCGCGAACCGCCGGTGTACAGCCACGCCCCGGCGATGCAGACGACACCGACTGCGATCAGCCACGGCGCGCTGACGATGGCCAGGGCCAGGCCGGCGACGGCGCCCACCGCGAGGCTGACGATCGCCGCGGCGAGCACGGCCCGTGGTGTGGCCAGCTTGGAGCCGACCAGACGCAGCGGCCCGGCGCGTTCGTCGTCGGTGCCGCGGATGCCGTCGGAGTAGTCGTTGGCGAAGTTGACGCCGACGATCAGTGCGAGCGAGACGGCAAGGGCCAGCAGCGCCTTCCACCACACCGCGCCGTGCAACCACGCCGCCGCGCCGGTGCCCGCGATCACCGGCGCGACCGCGTTGGGCAGAGTTCTGGGCCGTGCTCCTTCGACCCATTGCGCAATGCTCGCCATGCCCGCAATCGTCGCACGCACCGTCAGAGGTGTTTCCGGGGTGCATCGCACCGAACGAGCGGAAATTTGCTGAATCTGGCCTGCGCCGCCCCACTGGGTGTAGCTGCCAGGCTGAACGAATGCTGTGTGATGGGGTAGCCATACGCGGCGTCTGTCCCGATCTGTGCTGCGCAGAGCGCTGCAAAAAATGCGCCGCTGGTAGCGGGATGCTTTGCTGGCGGATCGCGGTACGTGATAGCCACGACCAATGAGTGGAAACTGCCGGATCCATACGATGGGATGTCAGTCGTTTCCGAGTGCAGCAAACCAACCATCTCGGCATTACAGCTGTTGACAGGTTTTAAAAGTTGTTCAGTTAACGAATTCTCGGCCGATAACAGGTTTCAGTCTCGGGGCAATTAGTTGCGGCCCTAAAATAAATTCAACATGTTAACGCGTTTGCTGGCATGATAAATAAGTTCGCCCACCAGCGATTCTTTTCGTCATGTCGATTGCGCGAAGTCGACACCACACTGACGGACACGTAACTACTTCGCCGAATGCTTCCGATTCTCAGCTAATGCTCAGTTAGGTTTGCCGCGTCCAAGTGAGCGCCCTGACGGGAGTAAAGATGCACATAGCTGTGAGGTCCACCGTTGCGACAGGGGTAGCGATGGTCGGAGCCACCGCCGTCGCGTTATCCCCGATTCAGCCAGTCGGCTCGGTCGCGTTGCCATTGTCGGGAGTCTTGTCGGGAGTCTTGTCGGGAGTCAATGTCCCAGCTGCTATTTCGAACGTTGCCGTCGAACTCGCGGCGCAGACCAACCCCTTCGACGCCTGGGTGAATGTCTTGACCCAGACCGTGACCAATGCGGGAGTGCTCGGTACGGCGTGGCTCGCCGACCCGTTGCCTATCGCCCGGCAGGTGGCGCAGAACTGGATCGGTTACGGCGGTATCGTCTCGACCGCGCTCGGCGACGCGGCCGCGGGGTTGAACACCTACCTGACCACTTCGCTGCCCCAATATCTCCAAACGGTGTTTCAACAGCTCGCAGCCGGTGAACCGGCGGCGGCAGCCTCGACGATCAACGAAGCGATAGGCTCGGCGATCTTGAACGTTGGCGTGCCGTTCTTTCCAGTGACGAACATCCCCAGTGCGATAACCGACAATTTGACTGCGGCAGTCAAGTCGCTGACTAGTATCGGCACGCTGTTCGGCCTTCTGATAGCTGGCATCAGCCCCGCGACCGGGGTGATCCAGGCGGCCGGCGACAGTGCGCAGGTAATCGTCGATTCGCTCGGAGCCGGACACTACGGCGCTGCCGTTCAGGCCTTGATCAACATCCCGCCAACGTTGGTGGGGGCCTTCATCAATGGCTACACGCCGGCAGGTAGCTCGCAGATGCCCGGACTTCTGTCTCCGCCGGATGAAAACGGCTATAACGCCGGGCTGGTTTACACGCTGCTGGTGACCATTCCAAAGGCGATTGCCACCGCGATTACTCCGGCGTCGGCGTCGGCGTCCGCGTCTGCGGCGGCGCGGCTCGCCGAGCCTGCCACCAGCGTCGAGGCGACACCGGCGACCGAGTCGACCAGTTCCACTGATTCGACCGCCTCTACTGACGCGACCGAGGCTGGTTCCGGATCGTCGACGACCACCGGCGTCGGCGGCTCGCGGGTAACCGGGAAGAAGGACGCCAAAGCCCAAAATGACGCCGGTGCCAAGAAGTCGACGGGTGCCAAGTCGTCGACCGACGCGAAGAGCGCCCGGCCGCACGCAGGCTCTGGTCGCCACGGTGGGAGCGCTGCGGGGTAGATCTATCGATGCATCACGACGATGCCGATAGTGGGTCCTCTGCTCACCGGGCAGAGGACCCGTTGCCGCGACCTGGCTGGGGGCAAGCCGAGGGCGATCGATACCGGCCCGACTACCAGCGGTATCTGGATCTGGGCTTCGACGAGTTCGAGGCCACGGCGTGGCTGCAGTTCGAGTCGGTGGCGATGGCGCTGCAGTCGGTGGTCAACCGAGGTCTGGTCCAGCAGCACCAGTTGAGCCTGGCCGACGTCCAGTTGTTGGCGTATTTGAAAAGCCGCGGTCCCAGTCAGATGGGCACGCTCGCCGAGATGTTGATGGTCACTCCCAGCGCCATCACTCAGCAGACCCAACGGCTCGAGCGGCGCCGACTGGTTCGCCGGGACGCCAGCAGTGACGACGGGCGACGGGTGCTGGCGACGATCACCAAGGGGGGCGCCCGTCTGGCGACGGCATCGCTGGAGACGTACGCCCGCCTGGTGCGCGCCCACTTTCTGGACGAACTGAGCCGTCCCCAGATGATCGCCCTCGGCGACGGGTGCCGGCGAATCAGTGCGCGGTTGAAGGCGATCGACTCGACCCTCGATCGGCCGGATACCTAACGCGATACGGACTGCCGACGGCGATACATCACAATGATCAAATGCTCGGAGTCATCGGCGGCAGCGGTTTCTATACGTTCTTCGGATCCGACGCGCGCAGCGTGAACCTGGATACCCCGTACGGCGAGCCGAGTGCGCCCATCACCGTCGGTCGCGTCGGACACCACGAAGTGGCCTTCCTGCCGCGGCACGGTCTGAGCCACGAATTCTCGCCGCATACAGTGCCGTACCAGGCCAATATGTGGGCACTGCGAGCTCTCGGGGTGCGACGGGTGTTCGGGCCGTGCGCGGTGGGCAGCCTTACTCCCGAGCTGGGTCCCGGTGCGGTCGTCGTGCCGGATCAGCTGGTGGACCGCACCCGCGGCCGGCGGGACACCTACTTCGATTCCGGCGGTATCCATGTGGGGTTCGCCGACCCGTACTGCCCGACGCTGCGGGCGGCCGCCGCCGGACTGCCCGGTGTGATTGACGGCGGGACGATGGTGGTGGTGCAGGGTCCTCGGTTTTCCACCCGGGCGGAGAGCCAATGGTTCGCGCGCGAAGGGTTCAGCCTGATCAACATGACCGGCTATCCCGAGGCGGTACTCGCTCGCGAGCTGGAGATGTGTTATGCGGCAATCGCTTTGGTGACGGACCTGGATGCCGGCGTGGACGTCGGAGCCGGTGTGCGGGCGGTCGACGTCTTCGCCGAGTTCGAGAAGAACATGGTGCCGTTCAAGCAGCTGGTGCTGGAGGCGATCGACCAGGTGGCCTCCGAGCGCGTCTGCACGCACTGCCTTGCCCACGAGGGCGTCGAGCTACCGTTTGATCTGCCGTGAGGGTGTTGCTCGCCGGCGCGGCCGGGTTCATCGGCAGCCGGGTGTGGGCCGCCCTCGTTGCCGACGGGCACGACGTGGTGGCGACCGACGTCATGCTCGGTGCCGCCCACGGGCCCGACGCCGAGTTGCCTGATGACTGCCACCGGGCTGACGTGCGAGACCCGGATGCGTTGGTGCGCTTGCTTTCCGGGGTCGACATCGTCTGCCATCAGGCGGCGGTGGTGGGCGCGGGGGTCAATGCGGCCGACGCGCCGTCCTATTCCTCGCACAACGACCACGGCACGGCGGTGCTGCTGGCGCAGATGTACGCGGTCGGGGTGAAACGACTGGTGCTCGCGTCGTCGATGGTGGTGTACGGCCAGGGCGGATACCACTGTCCGGTGCACGGCGTGGTCGATCCGCTGCCGCGTGCCCGCGCCGATCTCGACGCCGGGGTGTTCGAGCACCGCTGTCCACTCGGCGGCGAGGAGCTGTCCTGGCAACTGGTCGGTGAGGATGCGCCGCTGCGCCCGCGCAGCCTGTATGCCGCCAGCAAGACCGCCCAGGAGCATTACGCGCTGGCCTGGGCGGAGTCGACCGGCGGGGCCGTCGTCGCGCTGAGGTATCACAACGTCTATGGCCCGGGGATGCCGCGGGACACGCCGTACTCGGGTGTGGCGGCCATCTTCCGGTCGTCGCTCGAAAAGGGCCAGCCGCCAAAGGTTTACGAAGACGGCGGCCAGATGCGCGATTTCGTTCACGTGGACGACGTCGCGGCCGCCAACGTGGCGGCAGTGCGCTCCGAAGCGGGCGGGTTCCTGGCGGCCAACGTCTGTTCGGGCCGCCCGATTTCGATCCTGACGGTGGCTACCAGGCTCTGCGAAGCCCGCAGCGGCCCGGCGCCAGTGGTCACCGGCCAGTACCGCAGCGGCGACGTCCGCCATATTGTCGCCGACCCGACTCTGGCGGCCGAGTCGCTGGGCTTTCGTGCCGTGATCGACCCGGACCATGGACTGCGGGAGTTCGCGTTCGCGCCCCTGCGGGCCTGACTCGGGACACGTTCCCAACCCGGTGGTTGGTCGAGAGAACGGCCCGGCGCATACTGGGCCGGTGAAGACCGAGATCTGCGACCAATTCGGCATCGAATTCCCCTTGTTCGCCTTCAGTCACTGCCGCGATGTCGTCGCGGCGGTGACCAATGCCGGCGGCTTCGGAGTGCTGGGAGGCACCGCATTCCGCCCGGATCAGCTCGACCAGGAGCTCACCTGGATCGACGAGCAGGTGAAGGGTAAGCCGTACGGCGTCGACATCATCGTGCCCGCCAAGTTCGAGGGCAAGGGCGAGAACCTGTCGTTCGGTCAGCTTGCTGACCGCATCCCCGACGACTTCCGTGGCTTCATCGACGAGCTGCTGATCGCGCACGACATCGACATCAGTGATCGGCCGCGGATGGCAGCGTCATCGTTGAGCGGGGACACCGGCGAGAGCCTGCTCGACGTCGCGCTCAGCCACCCGATCAAGTTGATGGCCAACGCACTTGGTGTCCCGCCGGACTACATGATCGAGGCCGGCAAGCAGACCGGCATCCCGGTCGCCGCGCTCGTCGGGGCCAAAGAGCACGCCATCAAGCAGGTCAACGCGGGCGTCGATCTGATCGTCGCGCAGGGCACTGAAGCCGGCGGCCACTGCGGCGAGGTGACCACGCTGGTACTCATTCCCGAGGTGATCGAAGCCATCAAGCCGATCCGTGAAGTGCCCGTGCTGGCGGCCGGCGGAATCGTGACGGGCCGGCAGATGGCGGCGTCGGTGGCGCTGGGTGCCGCGGGCGCCTGGACGGGCTCGGTCTGGTTGACCACCGAGGAGGCCGAGACCGCCCCGTACACGGTGCAGAAATTCTTGGCCGCGACATCGCGGGACACGGTCCGGTCGGCGGGACGCACCGGGAAGCCTTCGCGGCAACTGGTTTCGGATTGGACCGATGCCTGGGCGCCGCATGAGGGCGGGCGGCAGCCGTTGCCGCTCCCGTTGCAGAACATGATCGCCGAGCCGGTGCTCCGCCGGATCGACAAGCTGGCCGAGGGCGGCCATCCGGGAGCTCAGGCGCTGGCGACCTACTTCGTCGGCCAGGGGGTCGGGCTGATGAACAAGGTCAAACCGGCTCGCGAGGTCGTGCTGGAATTCATCGAGGACTATCTGGCCGCCGCCGAGCGGCTGAGCCGGTCACTCGACGACTGATCACAGGCCCTTCGGGGCGACCTGCACCGCCTCTACGGCGGCCGCGTCGCCGCTGTAGTCGACGCGCGACAGTCGTCCGGTCGAGAACAGCAGCAACTCCTCGGCGGGACCGGTGACGGTCACGGCCGGGCCGCGGCCGGCGACCAGCACCGTCTCCCCGTCCGGGGTGCGCAACTGCACCCGGGCCGGCATCTTCGACAGGGTGAGCCGGGCCATCATCCCGAGGGTCCGGCGCAGCCTGCCGGCCAGGTCGTCATCGAGAGCGCGCGGTTCCCAGTTCGGCTGGGCGCGGCGAATGTCCTCGTGGTGGATGAACATCTCAGCGACGTTGGCCACCGAATCGATGAGCTTGAGGGGCGAATAGAGCGGCGGGCCGGCCGCCACTTTGCCCACGAGGTCATCCCATTCGGTGTGCTCGGCCACGTCGTCCTGCACCTTGGCGGTGTGGGCGGCGAAGCGGGGGATGAGGATGCCCGGTGCGGCGTCGACCCGGTACTCACGAACCATCAAGTGTGCGGCCAGGTCTCGGGCATCCCAGCCTGCACATAAGGTCGGCGCGTCCGGCCCGACGTCACGCAGGGCGGCGACGAGGGCGGCACGTTCGCGTTGAGCTACGGACATCTCGATCTCCCGGTGTCGGTGACTGTCGGCCTACTCACGCTACCGGCCGCCTAATCCGCCAGTGGCAGCCGGACCTCGAAACGCGCCCCATGTTCGGTGTTGTGCGCCGACAGTGTGCCGCGATGGGCCTGTACTAATCCGGCCGCGATCGCCAGACCCAGGCCAGAACCGCTCGGTAGCGACGAATCTTCGCGCGGGACACGGCTGTTCGATCCGCGATAGGCCACGTCGAAGACTCGCGGAAGATCCGACTCGTCGATGCCAACCCCGGTGTCGTCCACTCGCGCCCACGCTCCGTCGGCGTCCGTCCCCAGCGCCAGCGTCACGGTCCCGCCCGATGGTGTGTGTGCGATCGCGTTGGCCACCAGATTGGACAGCACCCGAACAAGCGCACGATCGCTGCCGGTGACCCGCACCGGGTCGGCGGGAACCGACGCCGTCAAGCCCACCCCGGCGCGTTCCGCAGCGATCTTGTGCGCCGTGATCACGTCGTCGACCACCTCGTCGAGCGCTACCTTCTCATAGGGCGTCTGGACCGCCCCGGCATTGATCTTTGACATCTCGAACAGGTCGTCGACCATCTCCGAGAGTCGAACCGATTCGTGCTCAATATGTTTGGCCTGTACCCGGACCTCGTCGTCGCGGACCACTCCGTCGGCGATGGCCTCGGCCAATGCCTGGATACCGGCCAGCGGGGTGCGCAGGTCGTGACTGACGAACGCAACCAACTGCCGCCGGGACTGCTCAGCCACCCGCTCGGACTCGCGGATTTCCTTCTCCCACACCGTCCGCCGGGCCTGATAGCGGGCCAACATCACCGCTGCGGGCAGGGCCACGATCGCCACGATGAGCAACACGATCGCGATCGAGGTGAACGTGCTTGTGATCATGAACCCGCTGGCCCCGAGCACTCCGGTCAACGTCGCCAACACCGGAATAAGCACCAGCACCGCCATCGTGACCGTCATCGACCACGATCTGGCCAGCCGAATCAGCAACGCGCCGAGTACGACAACGGGAAGTGAGCAGGCCAGCGCCAGTACCACCATCCGCGCGAGGTCAAGCGGTGGCACGATCACCCCCTCCGGATGCGTCGGACCACAGATACCCGCGGCCCCAGACTGTTTGCAGGCGATGGTGATCACCCAGCTTGGACCGCAAACGCTTGACGTGCACCGTAACTGTCGACAGATCGCCGAATTCCCAATTCCACACCATCTGCAGCAGTTCCTCGCGGGAGAACACCGTGTCGGTGTGGGTGAGAAAGAACAACAGCAGATCGAACTCGCGGTTGGTCAATCCCACCGGCCTGTCGTCGATGTGGACGGCGCGAGTCGCAGACGACAACGTGAGACCGCCGAGCGTCAGTTCCAGAGGGGCGGCCGTCGGCGTTGGTGCCCGCCGCAACACCGACCGCACGCGCAGTGCGAGCTCACGAGGGCTGAATGGTTTGGTCAGGTAGTCGTCGGCGCCCGCCTCCAGACCAGCGATACGGTCGTCCTCTTCGCCTAGTGCGGTCAACAGGATCACCGGGACGGCGTAGTTGCCGCCCTGGCGCAGTGTCCGGCACAACGACAGGCCGTCCGGGCCGGGCATCATCACGTCCAGGATGGCGAGGTCGATGCGCTGGGTGCCCAGCACCCGCAGCGCTTCCCTGCCATCGCCGGCGACCGTCACCTCGAGGCCGTCGCGTTCCAGGTACCGCCGGACCACATCACGTACGACCGTGTCGTCGTCGGCAATGAGAACCCGGGGCGTCATAACCCACCACGTTAGCCACCAATGGCGTCCACCTGCGTCGATGTCACAGATTCGTCATCCGCCGTCGGCGGATGTGCGCACTAGGTTGGTCCTATGCCCGAGTGTCCGGTCACGGTGGTGCTGCCTTGCCTCAACGAGGCGGATTCGCTGCCCACCGTGCTCGCCGCCATCCCGGCCGGTTATCGCGCTCTGGTCGTCGACAACAACAGCAACGACGGCACCGCCGAGGTGGCCCGGCGGCACGGCGCCGATGTTGTCGGCGAGCGTCGGCCGGGCTACGGATCGGCCGTGCACGCCGGGGTGCTGGCCGCCGCGACGCCCATCGTTGCGGTGCTCGACGGCGACGGTTCGCTGGATCCAGCCGATCTGCCGCGATTGGTCGCCGAACTGGAGCGCGGCGCCGACATGGTGACCGGTCGCCGCCGACCGGTGCGGGGGCTGAAATGGCCGTGGCATGCGCGGCTGGGTACAGCGGCCGTGTGCTGGCGGTTGCGTACTCGGCACGGGCTTGCGGTGCACGACATCGCGCCGATGCGGGTGGTCAATCGTGATGCGTTGCTGACGCTCGGAGTGACCGACCGCCGTTCGGGGTATCCGCTCGAATTACTGGTCCGGGCCGCAGCCGCAGGATGGCGTGTGGTGGAGGTCGACGTCGACTACGGCCCGCGCGTCGGCGGGAAGTCGAAGGTCAGCGGGTCGGTGAGGGGCAGTTTCACCGCCGCCGTCGACTTTTGGAAGGCCATTTCGTGACAGTGAGCCCGGGATCGATTCCGGTCGCTGTGCTTGTGGTGGCCAAGGCACCGGTGCCCGGGCTGGCGAAGACCCGATTGGCGGTCGCGTTGGGAGAGCAGGCGGCCGCCGACATCGCCGCTGCCGCATTGCTGGACACGCTCGACGCTGTGGCCGCAACCGACGTCACGTACCGCGTGGTCGCCATGACCGGCGACCTTGAACTGGCCTGCCGGTCGGGCGAGATCCGCGAGCGCCTTGCCGGCTTCACGGTGATCGAGCAGCGCGGCGACGGCTTCGCCGACCGGCTGGCCAACGCGCACGCCGACGCGGCCGCAACGAGCGGCGCCCGGCCGGTGGTGCAGATCGGGATGGACACCCCGCAGGTGACTGCCGATCTACTGGCCGACTGCGCACAACAATTGCTGACAAGCCCCGCCGTGCTGGGAATGGCGCGCGACGGCGGGTGGTGGGTGCTAGGCGTCGCCGAAGCCGGAACCGCCGAATGTGTGCGCGACGTTCCGATGTCGCAGTCCGATACCGGTGCCGCAACCCTTGCCGCGCTGAAGCGAACGGGCGTCTCGGTGCGCCTCCTGGAAACACTGCACGACGTCGACACCGTCGACGACATCCCGTCCGTCCGCGCAGCCTGCCGCTCGTCGAGCCGGTTCGTTCAAGTTACCCAAGGGGTATGAGATGTTTGGACAGCTCTACGACCGGGCGCTGACAGGTGAGCGATGTTGGCTGCGCTACGACGACGGCAGGGCGCACCTCCTTCCGGTACGCAGCTGGCTGGGCGGCAACGGCGCGGACACTGTCTTCGATGCGGCCGTGGTGGCGATGTGCGATGGGCCGACCATCGACTTGGGTTGTGGCCCAGGGCGTTTGGTGGCTGATTTGATCCAGCGCGGCATCCCGGCCCTCGGCGTCGACCAATCGGCGACGGCCGTCCGCCTGGCCCGGCTCAGCGGCGCTCCGGCGCTGATGCGCGATGTGTTCCAGCCGCTGCCCGGCACCGGCCGCTGGCAGACGGTGCTGCTTGCCGACGGCAACGTCGGCCTGGCCGGAGATCCGCGCCGTGTCCTGCAGCGGGCCGGCGAGCTGTTGCGGGCAGGCGGTCGCTGCATCGCCGAATTCGATCCGGCCACGGTAGGGGTGCGGACCCGGTGGGTGCGGCTGGAGTCCTCGCACAGCGTCGGGCCGTGGTTCAAGTGGGCCTCGGTGGGTGTCGACTGCGCGGCCGCACTGGCCGAAGAAGTTGGCCTGGCGTTGGCCGGGTTTCACCCGATCGGACCACGCGTCGTGGCTACACTCACGCTCACGTGACGCGGCAGACAGGGACCTCCACCATGGCTTCTTTGCGTGGTACGGCAGTGACGGCCCGGGTCGGGGTCGCCCTGGGTGTCGCTGTGGCCGTTTGCTTCGCCACCGGATTGCTCAGTCACTTCATCCAGCATCCGCAGCCGTGGTTCTTCTGGCCGACGCGCCCGGTCTGGCTGTATCAGCTGACCCAGGGCTTGCACGTGATCTCCGGCATCGCCGCGATTCCGCTGCTGCTGGTCAAGTTGTGGTCGGTGTACCCGAAGCTGTTCGAACGGCCGATCATCGGGGGACTGACCCGGCAACTCGAACGGGGATCGATCCTGGTTCTGGTGGGCGCCATGATCTTTCAGCTGTCCACCGGCTTGATGAACATCGCACAGTGGTACGCGTTCAGGTTCTTCTTCACCACCAGCCACTATGCGATGGCGTACGTCGCGGCTGGCGCGGTGCTCGTGCACGTCGGGGTGAAACTACCGGTGATCCGCCGCGCGCTGGGGGAGCCACTCGAGGATGTTCCGGCCGGCACTGTTCGCGCCGGCCCGAGCCGGCGTACGGTGCTGGGCGCCACCGGGCTGGCCGTCGGTGCGGCGACCATTATGACTGCGGGGCAGACGATTCCATGGTTGCGTAAGGTCTCGCTGCTGGCACCGCGGTCCGGCCGGGGACCGCAGGGGGTGCCGGTTAACCGTTCGGCGTTCGCCGCGGGAGTGTTGGCCAGCGCCCGCGCGCCCGATTATCGCCTCACCATCGTCGACGGATCGAAGACGACAGCGTTCACCGTCGACGAGCTCGCGGCGATGCCGCAGAGCACCCACCGGCTGCCGATCGCCTGCGTCGAGGGCTGGAGCGCCACCGCCGACTGGACGGGCGTGGTGCTGGCCGATCTGCTCAGAGCTGTTGGTAGCAAACCCGATTCCGATGTGCGGATGATTTCGTTGGAACCGCCGGGCCCGTACTCGCGTACGGTCTTGCCTGCGCGGCATACGCGTGACTCGCAGACGTTGATCGCGCTGAAGCTGAACGGCCAAATCCTGGATATCGACCATGGCTATCCGTGCCGACTTATCGCTCCGACGAGACCCGGTGTGCTACAGACTAAGTGGTTGTCCAGAATCGAGGTGGTGACGTGACGTCGGCAAGGGTGTTTCTGGTGGCGCTCGGGCTGGCGCTCGCTGTCTACGGCGTGGTGCTGGTGGCCGACAACTCCACCGACGTCATTGTTCGTATCGTGGTTTGGGCGCTGATCGGTGTGTTGCTGCACGATGCTGTGTTCGCGCCGCTGTGCGTGGCCCTCGGATTCGCCGGGCGACGGCTTCTCCCGCACAAGTGGTGGACGCCGGTGCTGGTGGCAGCGCTCATGACGGTGATCCTGGTACTGCTGGCGATCCCGGTCTACAGCAAGCCCGGATTGCACCTGGACAACCTCACCGTCCTGGACCGCAATTACGAAGCCGGATTCTGGATCGCGCTCGGCGTCGTCTGGGGCGCCGCGTTGCTGTACCTCGTCGGCGACCGGGTGCTACCAGTTGGTCAGAATGAAGTGGTTGAGAGCCAGGGCGCCGATGACGTTGGCACTCAACCACCATCGCCGGGCCCGGACGGGCAGCAAGGCGCCGGCGGCGGTCAGCCACACCTCGAACGGTAGCCAGATCCGTTCGGTTTCTGCCTTGGACAACATCGACAGATCGGCGAACAGGATCGCCGCCAGCGTCGCCAGGATCAGCAGGTGCAGGCCGGAGCGCCGTTTGATCGCCGAAATGTCGAATACCCGGCCGATTCCGGCCACGCTTCCCAATCCGATCGCGCACACCACGGATGCGAGGTTGGCCCAACTCCAATATTGGAATGGCCGGTTCAGCGCGATGCCCTGCCAGTAGCGCTGCTGGACAAGGGTGTATCCGTCGAACCACCAGAATCCGGCGACGACGAACACGCCCACCACCGCCAGCGCGCCGAACACGGCAGGGATCAGCGCGCGCACCGCATCCCGCCAGGACGCCGCGCAGATCAGCACCGCCAGCGCGGGAAGCGCCATCAGGGCCAGCCCGTAGTTGAGGAATATTGCCCAGCCCAGGATGAGGCCGGAGGTCACAGCGGCGAGAATCGGCCAGCGTCCCGTCCGGCGAACCGCCAACGCCAACAGCGCAATACCCCATGCCGCTACACCGGCGAAGTACCCGTCGGCCGACACCGCGATCCAGATCGCGGTCGGCGCGACAGCGACGAATGGTGCCACCAGCCTTGCGGTCTGTTCATCGTTGAGGGCACGCACCGCCACCAAAACTGCGGCCGCCGCCGACGACCCGAACAGCACGCACCACAGACCGGCCCATGCGCCGCCGCCCAGCCCGATACGGTCCAGCCAGACGAACGTCAGCAATGCGCCCGGCGGGTGACCTGAGACGTGGGTGATCCACGAGTTCGGCTGGAAATCCAGGATCCGGCTGGAGAACGTATGGACGGCTTCGGGGATATCGGTGATGGTCGGGACTTGGTTCAGGTACTCGTGGCGGGCGGTGAGCCGGCCCGCGAACCCGCGTTGCCAGCCGTCGATCATCGCCAGCGCGAACGCCCACGAGAAGGAGGTCGCCCACACTGTCAGCGTCAACGTGCGCCAGGCCAGCCGCTGCGCGACCGACGAACCCCACGCGACGGTTACCGCGCCGATCAGGATGGCCGGGACTGTGCCCCAGCCGATATGGGCATTCCACCAGCCGAAGATCGGCGCGGTGTCCGCGAAGCTCTTGATCGCGGCCGGTGAGCTGTTGATGAGTGGCGTGACGATGCCCAGGTGCAGGTGCGGAACGACGAACGCCGCGACCACCAGCAGCACGCCGACGGTGACCGCGATCGCCTCCTTGCGACCGATGCTCACAAGATCCCAGGGTACGGACGATTCAGCCGGACCAGGACGACCACTGATCGACGTCCACCACGATCACCGGACCTGCCAGCGGAACATATTCATACTGAGGATATTTCGTGCGTAGTAGTTCGAAGCCGCGGTCGCATGCCGTGCCGTTGTGGTGGATTGCGGCGATGCCGTCGGCCCGCACCCACCACAGCTGCGTCCAGTCGTCCTCGTAGTGGTCGACCAGGATGCTCACCCGCGGGTTGGCCTCGATATTGGCCAGCCGCCGTAGCCGCTGGCTGGCTTTCGGCTTGCCGTCCACCGCGGTGTAGATCGTGGTCTCGGCCAATGCGAACACGATCGGCACCAGATGCGGGGGACCGTCGGGGGTGACGGTCGCCAGCCGGGCGACCTTGGCGGCCGCGAAGCGTTCCGCGAGCTCAGTCACGCCTGGGTGGCGGGCTGTTCGATTTCAGCGGCCTTGGTGCCGCCGATGAAGTCGTTGATCAGGTCGACCACGTCGGTGGGCCGTTCCACCTGCGGGAAGTGCCCCACTCCGGGCAGCACCTCGAGCCGGACGTCGGGCCGTGCCTCGTGGGCGGCATACGCGTGCTCGACGGGAATGATGGCGTCCTGATCGCCCCAGATGACCATGACCGGCACATCGGCGACGTTCAACCGATTCAACGCGCTGACGGCCTGGCCGCGATAGTCGACCACCGAGCGCAGTGTGCGCAGGAACGCCTGCCGTGACTGGGCATCGGCGAAGGAGCTGTAGGCGTTCCAGATCTCCGCGCCGCGCGGCGACGAAACGCCCAGCTTGCCGAACCACGAACGCACCCGCTCGCCGGCGGCCACCACCGGAGGCGGCGCGATGATCGGCATGATCAACTCGGCTCCTGGAGCGGAGAGCAGTCGCAGTGTCCATCCGACGTCCGGCCCCAGTCCGCCGCTGCTCATCAGGACCAGCCGCTGGCAGTAGTCGGGATGCTGGTAGACGAACTGCATGGCGATGCCGCCGCCCAGCGACTGCCCGACGACGGTGGCATGCGTGACCCCGAGTTCGTCGAGCAGGTCGCGCAGGAACACCGCGAACGCGCCCAGCGAGTAGTCGCTGCGCGGTTTGTCCGAGTGGCCGTGGCCGGGCAGGTCAGGGGCGATCACCCGGAACTTGCTCGACAGCGGGCGCAACACCGAGCGCCAGGTCTGCGAACTGCCGGCCATGCCGTGCAGCAGCAGGATCACGTCGCCGTGGCCTTCGTCCAGGTACGCGACCCGGTTGCCGTGGAGGTCGAGATACTTCAGCTCTTCCATGATCTTGCTGTCCCCTCTATCTGGCGATACAAACCATTGTTCACCAGCCGTAGCCGCCGGGTAGGTCGCCGCCGTTGGCGAACCGCTCGCGCAGCGCACGGCGGTCCAGCTTGCCGATCCCGCGTCGTGGCAGCTCATCGACTATGTGCAGCTCCCGTGGGGCGGCCGTCGAGTTCAGCGAGTGTGACAAGTACTCCCGGATGTCCTCGAGTGTCGGTTCGGCCACGCCGCCGGCGACAACGACCGCAGCGACCACCCGCTCGCCGAGCCGGTCGTCCTCCAGGCCGAACACCGCGCAGTCGGCCACCGCCGGATGCCGCGACAGCATCGTTTCGACGGGCGCGGGCATCACAGTCAGCCCACCGGTACTGATCGCTTCGTCGACGCGGCCCAGCACGGTCAACGTGCCTGCCTCGTCGAGCAGGCCGAGGTCGTCGGTGCGAAACCAGCCCGGTTCGTCGAACGGGTTCGGATCCGGCGGGTTGCGATACCCCATCGCCACGGTCGGCCCGCCGATGGCGATGCGACCCTCGCCGGGATCGGCACCCTCGTCGAGCCGGATCGTCACGCCGTCCAGCGGCACACCGTCATACACGCATCCACCGGCCGTTTCGCTCGAGCCGTAGGTCCGCACCACCGGGATGCCGGCGGCAGCGGCGCCCTCCAGGACGGGGCGCGGTGCCGGGCCGCCACCGAGCAGCACCGCGTCGAGTTCGGCCAGGGCCGCGGTGGCCTCCGGGTCAAGCAGCGCCTTGGCCAGCTGGGTGGCGACCAGCGCCGTATAGCGCCGGCCGGAGCCGAGTTGTGCGATGGCCGTTGGCAATTCGGCGACGTCGAAGCCCGCCGAGATGTCCATCTCGACCGGTACCGTGCCGGCCTGCAGGCTGCGCACCAGCACTTGAATTCCGGCGATGTGGTGGCTCGGCAACGCCAGCAACCAGGTGCCGTTGCCGCCGAGGCGGTCATGGGTGGCCGCCGCGCTGGCGATCAGCGCGGCCGGAGTCAGCATCGCGCCCTTGGGGGTGCCGGTGGTCCCCGATGTCGGCACCACCAGTGCGACGTCGTCGCCGATCTCCTCGCCGACCCGCAAAGACGTTGTCAGCAGATCACTTTCGCGCAGATCGCCGGCCGGGATCGGCACCAGGGGTGCGTCGCGTCCGTCGAGGACGCCAACCAGGGCGGCCATCAGTGAGTGCGCCGACGGACCGGGCGGGATGGCAAGTGCTCGCAGAGTGGTTATTCGGCATCCTCACTGTCACGCGGATCGTCGAGCGGCCATCCGTAGGCGGCGAGCTTGTTATGGACCCGGTCGATATCGTCTGGGGTCGGCAGCGCATCGGTGATCTCGGTGATCGAAACCCCCACATCGATGTGGTCGAAGTCGCCGCGTTCCAGCAGCGCCTTGGCGACCGCGATGACTTCGTCGTCGCTCAGCCGTCTGCGTAGCAGCGCGAAAAGCGGGACCTGGTCGGGATCGGGCACCCCCTCGGGGTAACCGGCCTTGATCCAGGCCACGATCTTGGATAGGAAATTGGTCACCGCGGCATCTCCCTGGCGGGGGCGTCTGGCGCCCAGTGGACGTCAAGAATCCTAGACGGCGCATTCGCGCCGCGCCCCTTTCTGGTACCCGGGATCCAGCGGTTCAGACAAACCATGGACGGCTCGAAGGTTAACAGCCGATGAACACCTGCAAGACGTTCGCAAATGTGCAGTTCGGGGACTTTTGACCGCTGGTCAAAGCGTCCCCTTACGCCGCAGAATCACACCCATGAGCGCGGAGATGATCATCCTGGTGTTGCTAATTGCCACGGCGTTGGCATTCGACTTCACCAACGGATTCCACGACACCGGCAATGCCATGGCGACATCGATCGCCACGGGTGCCCTCAAGCCCAAGACTGCGGTGCTGCTGGCCGGCATCTTGAACCTGGTCGGCGCCTTCCTCTCCGTCGAGGTGGCTGTCACCGTCACGACGTCGGTGCTCAAGGTGCAGGACGGTAAGACGGGACATCTGCTCCCCAACGTCAACGCATCGATGGGCCTGACGATCATCTTCGCCGGCCTGGTCGGCGGCATCCTCTGGAACCTGCTGACGTGGCTGTTCGGCATTCCGTCCAGCTCGTCGCACGCTTTGTTCGGCGGTCTGATCGGTTCGGGCATCGCCGCACTCGGCATGGCCGGGGTGAACTGGCCGGGCGTCGTCAGCAAGGTCCTGATCCCCGCTTTGGCTTCACCGTTCATCGCGGGCATCGTCGCCGCGGCCGGCACCTGGCTGGTCTACCGACTGACCCGCAAGGTGGAGAAGAAGCGCCGCGAAGAGGGCTTCCGCTGGGGCCAGATCGTCACTGCGTCGCTCGTCGCACTGGCACACGGCACCGGTGACGCGCAGAAGACCATGGGCGTCATCGCCCTTGCCCTGATCACCACCGGCCACCTGACCGGCGATGTGAAGAAGGACGGCCTGCCGTTCTGGATCATCTTCAGCTGCGCGCTGGCGATCGGCCTCGGTACCTACATCGGCGGCTGGCGCGTCATCCGCACGCTGGGCAAGGGTCTTGTCGAGATCGAATCGCCCCAGGGCATGGCTGCCGAGGCCGCATCGGCCGCGGTAATCCTGAGCTCCAGCGCCGCGGGTATGGCGCTGTCCACCACGCAGGTCGCGACCGGATCGATCCTCGGCAGCGGCGTCGGCAAACCCGGCGCCGAGGTGCGCTGGGCGGTCGCGGGCCGGATGGCGGTCGCGTGGCTGGTCACGCTGCCCGCCGCCGCACTGGTCGGCGCGATCTCGTACTGGATCTCCTACGCGCTCAAGTCCGCCACCAACTCTCAGCTGGTCGGCGACGGCGTCATCTTCCTGATCCTGGTGGCGCTGTCCGGTTACATGTACTGGCGCGCGCAGCAGCAGAAGGTCGACAGCAGCAACGTCAACGCCGATTGGGACGAGTCGACGAACTCGGTGGTCCCGGCCGACGAGCGCAAGTCCAAGGATGCCAAGCCGACGGCTTCGGTCTGATCCCCCGATCCTCATCCACTGATAGCAGAAGGACCTTCTGATGACGTACGTCGAAGCCATTCTCAAAGTGCTCGTGGTCGGGCTGATCCTCGGCGCAGGCCTGCCTGCGGTGTTCGGGGTCGGACTCGTCGCCTTCTCGCGAGGTGCGGGCGGCGCGGAAGCCGACGGCACGATCGACGCGCCCAACCCGGCACTTAAAGCCCTGGGTCTGTTGATCTTCGCGGCGGTCGCCCTGGTGATCGTGATCGCGATCCTCTACATCACCAAAAACACGATCATCCACCACTTCGGCTTCAATCCCGTTCCCTTCCTCCCCTAAGCGAGTTGGTCTGCATGACAGGCAATGCGAAATTCGTGGACAACGTGCTGGGCTGGCTGCACGCCGGCTATCCGGAGGGGGTGCCGCCGAAGGACTACTTCGCTCTGCTGGCGCTGCTGAAGCGCTCGCTGGACGAGCAAGAGGTCATCAAGGCGGTGCAGTCCATCCTGCGGACGGGCGACGGTGACACCCCGGTCACCGAAGAAGAGATCCACGCAGCGATTCACCAGGTGATCGAAAAAGAGCCGAATCCAGAAGAGATTCATCAAGTTGCGGCTCGGCTGGCTCTGGTCGGCTGGCCGTTGGACGCGGGCGTGCGCTAGCCGGTCAGTCGCGGGAGTCCCGGCGCAGTGGGTGGTCCCCGGGGACCTGGACGAAGATCAGCGTGGTCCCGTCGGGGTCGCTGACCTGCATCTCGTGCAGGCCCCACGGTTCGCGACGGGCCTCGCGCGCGATGTCGACACCGCGGTTCTGTAAGTCCGTTTGGGTGGCGTAGAGGTCGCGAACTTGCAGCCACAATGATGCGGGGAACGGGCCACCGGCATGGGCGCCCGCGCCGTGGCCGGCCAGCTCGATCAGCGACTGGCCGGCGTAGAACACCGTGCCGCCGCTGTATTCGCGGGCGATGGCCAGGCCGAGCGCATCGCGGTAGAAGCACACCGAGCGTTCGTAATCCGCTGGCCGGAGCAGCATCCGGCTCGCGAGGATCTCCATGGCGTTGTGTCTACCTCAGTTGGGCTGCAACCGCTGACGCTTCATCACGCGGCTGATCGCCCCGGGGGCGACGACGTCCAGCGCGCGGGCGGCGATGGACATGCGTGGCGCGATCCGCACCGGGCGGTGCCGGGCCGCCTCGATCATCCATTGCCCGGCCTCTTCGGGGGTCAGCGCCGCCAGCCCGTCGTAGGCCTTCGTCGGTGCGATCATCGGCGTGGCCACCAGCGGGTAGTACAGCGTCGTCGAATGCACGCCGTAGCTGGACCATTCGGTTTCGATGACCCTGCTGACCGCGCTGAGTGCGCACTTCGAGGCGTTGTAGACCCCGAACAGCGGGGAAGCTTCGCTGAACACGCCCCAGGTCGCGACGTTGATGATGTGGCCGTCGCCGCGTTCGATCATCGCCGGCGCCAGCCCGCGGATGAGCCGCAGCGGCGAGAAGTAATTCAGCGTCATGGTGCGCTCGACGTCATGCCAGCGGTCCAGCGATTCGGCCAGCGGCCGCCGGATCGAGCGGCCGGCGTTGTTCACCAGGATGTCGACGTCACCGACTTCGTCAGCCAGGCCGTCGACGGCGTCGAGATCGGACAGGTCGCAGGCGATCGCGGACGCCTCGCCTCCCGCTGCGGTGATGCGGTCGACGACTTCGGCGAGCAGTTCTTCGCGCCGCGCGACTACGACGACTTCACACCCCTGGGCGGCGAACAATTCAGCGCCGGCGGCGCCGATCCCCGAGGAGGCCCCGGTGATCAGTACCCGCTTACCGCGCAGGTCGATGTTGATGCCGGTCGGCAAGCTGAGCGGCGGCCGCATGCCGGTCAGGGCGATGGCATCGGTCAGTCTGCGGCGCAGGGGATTCACGGTTGCCGAGTCTATGTCGGCGACTTGGGCGCGGTTTCGAAGCCGTCCGCCCGCCATGCCCGCATGAAGACCGCCAGCGGGACGGCCAAGCCGGCGCCGTTCGGGATGCCGCTGTCGTTGATGCAGCGCTACGGAATTGGAGATCCGCCCCCTAGAAGTAGCGGGGGAACGGAGTCCAATCGGGGTCGCGCTTCTCCAAGAATGCGTCGCGGCCCTCGACCGCTTCGTCGGTCATGTACGCCAGCCTGGTGGCTTCACCGGCGAAAAGTTGCTGGCCGACGAGCCCGTCGTCGAGCAGGTTGAAGGCGAACTTCAGCATGCGTTGGGCCTGAGGCGACTTGCCGTTGATCTCCTTGGCCCACTGCACCGCCACGTTCTCCAACTCGGCGTGGTCGACGACCTCGTTGACCGCACCCATCTGATGCATCTGCTCGGCGGTGTAGGCGCGGCCGAGGAAGAAGATCTCGCGGGCGAACTTCTGGCCGACCTGGCGCGCCAGATAGGCGCTGCCGTATCCGCCGTCGAAGCTGCCGACGTCGGCGTCGGTCTGCTTGAACCGGGCGTGCTCGCGGCTGGCCAGCGTCAGGTCGCAGACCACGTGCAGGCTGTGCCCGCCGCCGGCAGCCCAACCGTTGACCAGGCAGATGACGACCTTGGGCATGAACCGGATGAGCCGCTGCACCTCGAGGATGTGCAGTCGCCCGGCGCGGGCCGGATCGACGGTCTCGGCCGTTTCTCCGGCGGCGTACTGATAGCCGCTGCGGCCGCGAATGCGTTGATCGCCCCCGGAGCAGAACGCCCAGCCGCCGTCCTTGGGGGAGGGGCCGTTGCCGGTCAGCAGCACCACCCCGACATCGGGCGACATCCGGGCATGGTCGAGGGCCTGGTACAGCTCGTCGACGGTGTGCGGGCGAAAAGCGTTGCGTACCTCGGGCCGGTCGAAGGCGACCCGCACCGTTCCGTCGGAGACGTGGCGGTGATAGGTGATGTCGGTCAGGTCCTCGAAGCCGTCGATGGATCGCCACTGGGAAGCGTCAAATGGGTTGTCATTCAAGGTTTTTGAACTCCATCTCCTAGTGGGCGAATCGGGCCGCCGCCTATCGGCCGGCCAGTGGCCATGTGCAAAACTTACGCCCCGCCTTTTCCGGCCTGGCTGGATGGTCAACTCGTCTGTAACGCCCGCCACATCGTTCACGATCGAATCATGTGTCACATTTGACGAGCAGGTCAGCGGCTGACAGTGATCAGGCGCAGCACTTCAGGTGCATCCTCGCCGAGCGGCGGGCCGAGCTCGACGCCCGGCTGGCCGAAGATGCTCAACGGTTGGCGGCCCGGCACCGCTCGGGCAGCACCTGCGGCGTGAAGTCCATCCGCTACCGCATACGCAAGATGGAGCGACAACGCAGCGAGCTCGACCGGCTGCTCGACGGCCTGGCTGTGCTGGCGGACGCCGTCAGCAGCTGATACCGCGGTCGCGCAATGCGTCGATCAGCCCGGTCGGACGTTCGGCGACGGGCAACGGGTCGACCAGGATGAAATCGCAGCCGACGGCGCGGGCCGCGCCATCGTTCTCTTCGCTGTCCCCGACCATCACTGCATCGCCGGCGGCGACGCCGAGGCGCTGCAGCGCCATCTGGAAGATCCGCGGATCTGGTTTGACGACACCGACTTCGAAGGACAGCACGAACTCGTCAGCCTCGGCACCCGCGGTGGAAAACGCCGGGCGGATGTCGAAGGCGATGTTGGAGACGATCGCCGTTTTCAGACCGTTGGCCGCCAGCGACCGCAGCACCTCGACGGTGTCGGGGTAGGGAACCCAGGATGCCGGGTCGATTGCTTGTTGGTACAGCACTTCGGCGTGGTGGTCGGGTAGGCCGGCGTCGCGCAGCGCATGAAGGTAGGCCTCACGGTGCAGGGCCGGAGCGAGGTCGCGGTTGACCCAGGCTCGATGGGCCTCCTCGGTCCTCGTCGCCGAACCGCCGGTGGGGTGGGTCAGGCGCTCCATCAGCTCGGCCTGCACATGTTCGTCGACCGCGCGGCGACCGTCGGCGTCGATCAGTTCCATCCCGGCGAACCAGCTGTCGTCTTCCTCGAGGCGGAACAGGGTGCCGGAGAAATCGAACAGCACAGCGCGAAAGGGCATTGCCCCATCGTCGCATTGGTCTCAGGGGCGACTGCCGGTAATGCCCGGCGCAGCAGAGGTCGGCGCCGGGTGGTGTCCGTGCACGCCGGGAAATCGCGACGGACCATAGCGGTAGGCCAAAAACATGACCAGGGCGATCAGCCCGGCGGCCGCCGCGACCTTGGACACCATCAGCAGGATGCGCACCGCAGCGGGCAGTTCACGCGCCGCGCGGACGGGTCGCGCCACCCGCTTCCGCGTCGCCGGTGCCGCGGGATGGGACTTGCCTCGCAGGAACTGCATCACCACATCGGTGGCCCGATTGTGCTGCTCCCGGTCCACGTAGAGCTGCACGCCCGCGTTGGTCGCGCCTCTTCGCCCGCTCGGGCCGGCGATGTAGGCGCCGACGTCCGCGTCGCGCAGAGCGGCCAGAACCGGTTCGGCGTCAGCGGGTTCGAGGTCGGCGAGGATCACCCAGGTGTCCGCCCACACCTCGTTGTCCCGGCCGCCGGGCGGCAGCCAGAACATCAGGTCGCGCTCTTTGAGGTACTCGAGCGGGATGACCCGGGACAGCATCATCCAAGTATGCGCCGCCGCACTAGCCGATGGCTCGTGACGACCCTTCCCAGAATTGCGCCCGCACGGCCTTCTTGTCCGGCTTGCCCAATGCGGTCACCGGCACCGAGTCGACGACGATCACCTGCTTGGGGGACTGGACCGAACCCTTGCGGTCCTTGACCGCCGACTGGATCTCGGCGGTCAGCTTCGCCACCGAGTCTTCGTCGGCGGGGTGGTCGGGGCGCAGCACGATCACCGCGGTGACCGCCTCGCCCCACTTCTCGTCGGGCGTGCCGATCACGCAGACCTGTGCGACCGCCGGGTGCTCGGCGACGACGTCCTCGACCTCGCGCGGGAAAACGTTGAAGCCGCCGGTGACGATCATGTCCTTGACCCGGTCGACGATGAACCAGTAGCCGTCCTCGTCCTCGCGCGCCATGTCGCCGGTGTGCAGCCAGCCGTCCTTGAAGGTCTTGGCCGTCTCCTCCGGCAGGTTCCAGTACCCGCCGCTCAGCAGCGGCCCAGACACACAGATCTCGCCGACCTCACCCTGGGCCACCTGCTTGCCGTCGGCGTCCAGCAGTGCGGTGCGGGCGAACAGCGTCGGCCGTCCGCAGGACGTAAGCCGCTTCTCGTCGTGGTCCTTCTTGCCCAGGTACGAGATCACCATCGGTGCCTCGGACTGTCCGTAGTACTGCGCGAAGATCGGGCCGAAGCGCCGGATCGCCTCGGCCAGTCGCACCGGGTTCATCGCGGAAGCCCCGTAGTACACCGTCTCCAGCGACGACAGGTCGCGGGTGTGCGAGTCGGGGTGATCCATCAACGCGTAGATCATCGACGGCACCAGCATCGTCGCGGTGATCTTCTGCTCCTCGATCACCCGCAGCACCTCGGCCGGGTCGAACTTTGTCAGCACCACCAGCTCGCCGCCCTTGACGACGGTCGGCACGAAGAACGCCGCACCGGCATGCGACAGCGGCGTGCACATCAGGAACCGCGGATTGTCCGGCCACTCCCACTCGGCGAGCTGGACGGTGGTCATCGTGGTGATCGACTGCGCGGTGCCCAGCACACCCTTGGGCTTGCCGGTGGTGCCGCCGGTGTAGGCCATGCCGCCCACGTGATCGGGGGCAAGGTCAGCTGCCACCAACGGCTTCGGTGAGTACTTGGCGGCCTCGGCGATCAGGTCGACGGCCGAATCTCCCAGCGCCTCGGGAACCGGGCCGAGCGTCAGCACCTGCTTGAGGGCGGGCACCTTCTCCAGCAGGCCCTGCGCCCGCTCGATGAACATCGGGTTGGGGTCGATGATCAGCGACGTCACCCCGGCGTCGTTGAGGACGTAAGCGTGATCGTCCAGCGAGCCGAGAGGGTGTAGTGCCACGCGCCGGTAGCCCTGGGTCTGGCCGGCGCCGATGATCATCAGCACCTCGGGCCGATTCAGCGACAGCAGTCCGGCCGTCGCACCGGAGCCCGCGCCGAGCGCCTCGAACGCCTGAATGTACTGGCTGATGCGGTCGGCGAGCTCGCCACCGGTCAGCGTGGTGTCGCCCAGGTGCAGCACTGGCTTGGTCTTGTGGCGCTTCAGCGCGCCGACCGTGAGGTGCCCGGAATGAATGGGATGGCGCAGCAGCTCGTCACTCATGCCGTCCACATTAGAACGTGTTCCAGATTTGATGGAAGGGGTGCCGTTTTCTACGCGGCTTTCTCCCCGCCCCCGATGCCGCCGCCGCTAGCATCGGCCAATGCCGCAGCAGCAGGAAGTCACCGGGCGCGCGGCAACCATGACCGTGCTGGCGATGGGGCTCGGGTACAGCATCACCGCCGCCGACCCGACGATCCTGTCCACCAATCTCGCCGCGGTGCGGCACGGCCTCGGCTTCAGCCCGAGCACCGCCAGTTTTCTGGCCTGTCTGGCCACACTGACGCTGGCCGCCGCGGTCCTCGGCGCCGGCGCGCTCGGAGACCTGTACGGCATGAAGCGGCTGTTCGTGATCGGAAGCTACGGCTCGATCGGGTTCGGTGTGCTCGCCGCGGTGGCCCCCAACGTCGCGGTGCTCACCGCCGCGCGGGCCGGGATCGGCATCGCCTTCGCGTTCGTCCTCGGTCTGTCGTTGGCGATCATCAATGCGGTGTTCCCAGCGGGCCGCCGCGCTGCCGCGATCGCGATGTATCTCGGTGCTGGCCACGCTCTCAGCGTCTTCCAGCCCGCGGTCGGCAGCTGGCTGGCGACCCATTTCGGTTGGCGCGCCTGCTTTCTGGTCACCCCGGTGCTCGCCGCGGCCACCCTCGCGTTGACCCTGCGGTATGTGCCGGAGACACTGCGCTGGCAGCGAAAGCTCGACATCGTCGGGATCGCGCTGATCGCGGTCGCGCTGATCCTGGTGATCCTCGGGCTCACCCAGCTGCAGGGCGGTTTCCACGTCACCGCGCTGGTGCAGATCCTGGTCGGGGTCGGGCTGGCGGTGGCGTTCATCTGGTGGGAGTTGCGGACCGCCGCACCGGCACTGGATATGCGGATCTTTCGATCCGGGCGGTTCAACGCGGCGGTGACCGCTGGTGCGACGTTCAACTTCCTGCAGGGTGGTGCGACCATCCTGTTCGCCTACTACCTGGTCACCATTCGTGGCGAGTCGCCCGAACTGCTGGGCCTCCTGCTCATTCCGGCGGTGCTGCTGGCGTCGGTGGCGGCCACCGCGGCCGGGCGGGCCGTCACCCGCTTCGGAGAACGCGCGGTACTGGTGACCGGGCTGGCCATCCTGTTGGCCGGGATGGTGATGCTGGTGGTGCTCGACGCCCACACCTCGATTTGGGTCCTCGGGTTCGCGGTAGCGCTGAATGCGATCGGCGGCGCGGTGGTGCAAACCCCGCAGTCCACCATCATGATGTCCAGCGCGCCGCCCGAGTTGGGTGGAGTCATCTCCGCCGTGAAACCCGCTGTCGGACAGGCCAGTTACTCACTGGGCCCCGCGCTGTTCGCATTGGTGGGCACGACGTTGTTCCTGCGCGACGGCCGTCACAAACTCGAAGGGTCGGGGATCAGTGAGGACCAGGCCCGCGACGCGCTGCGCGTCGCGCACGGTGGCGTACCCGGGCCGGCGGCGGGTGCCCAGGTGCTCGATCCGGACAAGGCCCGTTGGGTGGTCTCGGAGGCAGCGCAGAGCTGGTTGACCGCCATCCACGACCTGAGCCTGATCATGGCTGTCGTGCCGGCCGTGGCCATCGTCGTCGCGTGGGTGCTGCTTCGACCGAAGGCTGGCTCGGGTTCGGCCTGACGTGGCACCCTGGCCGGTATGCATCCACCGGAACCGCGTTTTCTCGACGACCGGCCAGGCTATTGGGCCCAGCACAAGCCCGACGGCGAGGCCGTCAGCTATCTCGGCCGCAGCTGGACCTGGGCGCAGTGGGACGACCGGATCCGACGCCTGGCCGGCGCACTCACCGAGCGGGGCATCGGGCGCGGCGACGTGGTGGCGTTCCTGGACAAGAACCATCCGGCCTGCGTCGAGCTGCAGCTGGCCACGGCGTCGATCGGCGCGGCGACGGCGGTCATCAACTTCCGGCTGGCCGGCGACGAGATGGACTACGTCCTCAACGACTCCGGTGCCAAGATGCTGATCGTCGGCACCGAGCTGATCGGGGTCGTCGACAAGATCCGTGATCGGCTCACCAACGTCGAGCATGTCGTCGAGGTCACGCCCGACGGCGCCGACGGTGACGGGTACGAGGCGCTGCTGGCCAGCGCCGCTCCTCTCGGCCGCCGCGCCGAGGTCGACCCCGGCGACACCTGCCTGATCATGTACTCCTCCGGCACCACCGGGCGGCCAAAGGGTGTCGTGCTGTCCCAGCGAAATGTCTTGGCGCACACCATCAACGCGGCCACCTTCGAGTTCGGACCGGATGACAAGAACATGGTGGCCATGCCGCTTTTCCACGTCGGCGGGTCGGCCTACGTGCAATACGGCATTCACGCCGGCATCCCGACGATCATGACCCGCGAGGCCGACGGCGCGTCGCTGGCCGGCGCGCTGCTGCAGGGCGCCAACCGCACCTTCCTGGTGCCGGCCGTGCTCGGCAAGGTGCTGGAATCCGGTGAGGACGCGGTGAAGCTCTTCAGCGGGCTGCGGACATTCGTCTACGGTGCATCGCCGATGCCGCCGGCACTGTTGAAGTCGGCGCTCAAGGCGTGGCCGGACACCGACTTCATCCAGGTGTACGGCTTGACCGAGGTTTGTGGCGCGATCACCCAGCTCCCGCCCGAGGCGCATCGCGACGAATCCCGCCCAGAGCGCATGCTCAGTGCCGGCAAGCCGGCCCGCGAGGCGGAGGTGCGGGTGGTCGACCCCGAGACGCTCGCCGACGTGCCGAACGGCCAGCCCGGTGAGTTGTGGTTCCGCTCACCGCAGTTGATGAAGGGCTATCACAACAGGCCCGAAGCCACCGCCGCGGCGATCACGGAGGACGGCTGGTTCCGCACCGGTGACATCGGCCGCCTCGACGACGAAGGTTTCTTGTTCGTCGAGGATCGTCTCAAGGACATGATCATCTCCGGCGGGGAGAACATCTACTCCGTCGAGGTCGAACGGGTGCTGACCGATCACCCCGCGGTGCTCGACGCCGCTGTGTTCGGCATCCCCGACGACAAATGGGGCGAGTCCGTCAAGGCCGTCGTCGAATTGTCTGCCGGGGGAGAGACTTCCGAGGCTGAGCTGGTGGCGTGGTGCCGGGAGCGGCTGGCGCACTACAAGTGCCCGCGCAGTGTGGAGATCTCCGAGGCGCTGCCGCGTAACCCCACCGGCAAGCTCCTCAAGCGCGACCTGCGCGCCCCGTACTGGGAGAAGAGCGGCCGCGCGATCTGATGGCGGTGTCGCTGGAAGGTCTGCTGGAGCGACTGCACGTCGTCGCGCTGCCGATGCGGGTTCGCTTCCGCGGCATCATGGTTCGCGAGGTGGCGCTGATCGACGGGCCGACGGGCTGGGGTGAGTTCGGGCCATTCCTCGAATACGAGCCGCCCGAGGCCGCGCACTGGTTGGCGTCGGGCATCGAATCCGCCTACGGCACGAGACCTCCGGTTCTTCGTGACGTCGTGCCCATCAACGCCACGGTGCCGGCGGTGCCCGCCGCCCAGGTGCCGGAAGTGCTGGCGCGATTCCCCGGAGCGCGCACCGCCAAGGTGAAAGTGGCCGAGCCCGGACAGACACTCGCCGACGACGTCGCCCGGGTCAACGCCGTGCGCGCGCTGATTCCGACGGTGCGGGTGGACGCCAACGGCGGCTGGACGGTCGAGCAGGCCGTGGCCGCCGCGGCTGCGCTGAGTGCCGATGGCCCACTCGAATACCTCGAGCAGCCCTGCGCGACGGTGGCCGAACTGGCCGAGGTGCGCAGCCGGGTGGCGGTCGCCGTGGCCGCCGACGAGAGCATTCGCAAGGCCGCCGACCCGCTGGCGGTGGTGCGCGCGCGAGCCGCCGACATCGCGGTGCTCAAAGTGGCCCCGCTGGGCGGCATCGCCGCGCTGCTGGACATCGCCGCCGAAATCGACATTCCGGTGGTGATCTCCAGCGCGCTGGACTCCGCAGTCGGCATCGCGGGAGGACTGGCCGCCGCCGCGGCGCTGCCGTCGCTGGAACATGCGTGCGGGCTGGGCACCGGCGGGCTGTTCGTCGAGGACGTTGCGGACATCACGCCCGTCGCGGGCGGCCTGCCCGTCGGCGACGTGACGCCCGATCCGGCGCGCCTCGCTGCGCTCGCCGCCCCGGCCGAGCGTCGCGACTGGTGGATCGCCCGCATCCGGGACTGCCACGCGGTCCTCTCCGCGCGCGAGATTTCCGCCCAGACCGACAAACGGCCGAACAATCGCGGGTAGACCGCGACACAACGTCGATCTCGGCGCGCGTCAGCTCAGCGTCTTGAGCTCCGCCAGCGCGCGGCGCACGAAATAAGCCAGGCCGTGGCGGTCGGCGGCCAGCCACTGCTCGAAGGCGAGCCCGAAGACTGCGGCACCCGCTTCCGCGGTCAGCCGGGCTGTTGTCTCGCTGACGCCGCGGTGCACCAAGCCTTCAGCGATGGCCCCCGCCATCGCGGCGCGCTTGGCCAAATCGCGCTCCTGCAGCGCCGGGTTGGCGTCGATCACCGCCTGCCGCAGCCGTGAGCCGTCGCGGCGGCCGTCCAAAAACGCCGCGGCCCCCTCCAGCGCAACGCCGACGGCGTCCAACGGGCTAGCCGAATCAGGCGCCTCAGCAACGCTTTTCGTCAACAGCTCCAGCAGAGGTGCCTGGCCGCCGAACAGTACCTCGCGCTTGTCGGCGAAGTACCGGAAGAAGGTGCGCTCGGTCAGCCCCGCCCGTTCGGCGATCTCGGCGACCGTCGTCTGGTCGAACCCTCGCTCGGTGTAGAGCTCCAGGGCCGCCTGTTGCAGACGGCCCTGGGCATCGGGCTCCCAGCGACTCATGGGGGAATTTTATCGCGATGACAGATGCTGACATCAACGCTAGTGTCTGATGACAGCGACTGACATGGAGGTAGCGCCATGAAACTATTCGTCACGGGAGCGTCCGGCTGGGTCGGCTCGGCGGTGGTGCCCGAGCTGGTGGCCGCCGGCCATCAGGTGGTGGGCCTGGCCCGATCCGATGCTTCGGCCCAGAAACTCACCGAAGCAGGGGCCGACGTACATCGCGGCGATCTGGCCGACCTGGACAGTCTGCGCAGCGGCGCCGCACAGTCCGACGGGGTCATCCACCTGGCCTTCCATCACGACTTCGAAAACTTCGTCGAAGCGGGCGAACTCGACCGGCAGGCCATCGCCGCCCTCGGCGAGACGCTCGCCGGTTCTGGCCGGCCGCTGGTGGTCACCAGCGGGACCGCCGGGCACGCGCCGGGCCAGGTCCTCACCGAGGACCAGCCCGCCAACCCACACTCGCCCCGCGGTTCCGAGCAAGCCGCACTGGCTTTCGCCGACCGCGACGTCCGGGTATCGATCGTCCGACTGGCCCCGACCACGCACGGCACCGGGGACTACGGCTTCGTCCCCGTGCTGATCGAGGTCGCCCGTACCAAGGGCGTGGCGGCCTACCCAGGCGACGGTGCCAACCGCTGGTCGGCGGTGCACCGCGACGACGCCGCGGTGTTGTTCCGGCTGGCCGTCGAATCCGCGGAGACGGGAACGGTTCTGCACGCGATCGGCGAGGAAGGCGTTGCCACCCGCGACATCGCCGAAACCATCGGCCGCAATCTCGGTATACCGGTCGGCAGCATCGCACCGGAGACCGCGTTCGAGCATTTCGGTTGGATCGGAGCGTTTTTCGCCCTCGACATTCCGGCCAGCAGTGCGATCACGCGCCAGCGCTTCGGCTGGCAACCCAACCACATCGGGCTGCTCGAGGATCTCGACCAGGGTTACTACTTCGCCACCCAATCCGCCCGGATATAGGCTTGGCATGTGCTGCGTCCGGGTGATCAGTTCGCCGGCTACGTCGTCGACAGGTCGTTGGGACGTGGCGGCAGCGCGACGGTCTATCAGGTCCACCGAGAGTCAGACTCCTTCGCGCTGAAGGTCATCGCCGACGACGCTCCCGAGGCCCTGGAGCGTCTTCGGCGCGAATTCGTCATCGCCAGTGGCCTGCACCACCGGCACATCGTGGCGATGTCGGACAGCGGGCCCACCTGGTTGGCCATGCAGTACGTCGACGGTGGCAGCGCTCAGGCATTGACGGCTCTTACCGACAAGTTGACGGCGCTCACTCAGATCGCCGATGCCCTGGACTACGCACATGCCAACGGTGTGGTGCATTGCGACGTCAAACCTACCAATATTCTTGTAGGTAGCGACTTTTCGCACGAAGGTGCGGTACTCATCGACTTCGGAGTCGCGCACCTGACCGGCGAGCCACCAGCGCCGCTGGCCGATCGCCCCACTCACATCACGGCGTCGTTGCCCTATGTCGCGCCTGAACTGCTGACCGGTGAAACGCCTTCCCCGGCGACCGACGAGTACGAGTTGGCCTGTACTGCGGTCGAGATGCTCACGGGTGCAACACCATTCCGCGCCGTCACCGCGATGGGGCTCATCGACGCACACCTGCACCACCGGCCGCCTCGGGTGTCCTACAGCGTTGAGTGGGTGCCGCGAGCGTTCGATTCCGTTCTGGCCAAAGCGATGGCCAAACGCCCCGAGCAGCGTTACCAGACATGTTCCGAATTCGTCTCGCTGATCAGACGACTAATGACGTGACAAGCGGGAAACCTTGCGTAACTGAAGCTTAACGCCCAGGCCGTTTCGGCCGTAGCCTGCACTGGATACCCTCCGGCAATGGCAGCGCCAACCGCATACGACAAATCCGCGTTGGCCCACGAGGACGTCGGCTATCACAAGGGGCTCAAACCGCGGCAGTTGCAGATGATCGCCATCGGGGGAGCGATCGGCACCGGCCTGTTCATGGGTGCCGGGGGACGGCTCCACACCGCGGGGCCGGGACTGTTCATCGTCTACGCGATCTGCGGCGTATTCGTGTTCTTCATCCTGCGGGCATTGGGCGAGCTGGTGTTGCACCGCCCGTCGTCGGGGTCGTTCGTGTCCTACGCACGAGAATTCCTCGGGGAGAAGGCCGCCTATGTGGCCGGCTGGATGTACTTCTTCAACTGGGCCTGCACGTCGATCGTGGACGTCACCGCCGTCGCGCTGTACATGCACTACTGGGGCGCGTTCAAGGCGATCCCCCAGTGGGCCATCGCGCTGGTCGCGCTCCTCATCGTGCTCACCGTCAACATGATCTCGGTGAAGGTCTTCGGTGAGATGGAGTTCTGGGCCGCGCTGATCAAGGTCGTCGCGCTGGTGACGTTCCTGGTGGTGGGCATCGTGTTCCTGGCGGGTCGCTTCACGATCGAGGGGTCGACCACCGGGACGACGGTGATCGCAGACAACGGCGGTCTGCTGCCCACCGGAGTGCTGTCCCTGGTGGTCATCACCTCCGGTGTGATTTTCGCTTATGCCGCAGTGGAATTGGTGGGCACGGCTGCTGGTGAGACGGAGAACCCGGACAAGGTGATGCCCAAGGCCATCAACTCGGTCGTGGTCCGTATCGCGGTGTTCTACGTCGGATCTTTGGTCCTGCTGGCCTTGCTGTTGCCCTACACCACGTACAAACAGGGCGAGAGCCCGTTCGTGACGTTTTTCTCCCGAATCGGGGTGCCCGCGGCGGGAACCATCATGAACTTCGTGGTGCTCACCGCGGCCATGTCGAGCCTCAACGCAGGCCTGTACTCCACCGGCCGAATCCTGCGTTCGATGGCGATGAACGGCAGCGCACCACAAGTCACCGGGCGCATGACCAAACGCGGTGTCCCGTTCGCCGGTATCGCACTCACGGCGTGCTTCACCGTGCTTGGGGTGTTCCTCAATCTCGTGGTGCCCGCCGAGGCGTTCAACATCGCGCTGGATCTCTCGGCGCTGGGCATCATCGCCTCGTGGGGCACCATCGTCATTTGTCAGATCCAGCTGTATCGCTGGTCGCAGAAGGGCATCCTGAGCCGGCCCGCCTTCCGGCTGTGGGGAACGCCCTACACCAGCTACGCCACGTTGGCCTTCCTCGCGGTGGTGACCGGGCTGATGTGCTACGAGAACTATTGGAATCTGGTCGCGCTCGTGGTGATCGTGCCCGTGTTGATCGTGGGCTGGTACGCGGTACGCGGCCGGGTGCTGGAGATGGCGCAGGAGCGTGTCGGCTACACCGGCGACTACCCGGTGGTCGCCGAGACCCCGCTGATGGACGAGTTCCTTGAGGAGGACCGGGGGAAGCCCTGAGCGCCGAACGCTATGTCCTGATTTGTGGGGTGCATGGCCTAGACGCCATAAGTGGTGAGCGCCGAGACTGAACGCATGGCGCGATCGGTGGTGATCCTCGGCTTTCCCGGCGTCCAGGCGCTGGACCTGGTCGGACCCCACGACGTGTTCACCGGCGCGGCGCTGCTGACAGAGGGTGGATACCGGGTCGGCGTCGCCTCCCGCGACGGCGAACCTGTCACCACCGCGACCAGCCTGGCCTTCGTCGCCGAGGCGATGCCCGAGCCGGCCGATATCGACACCCTCATCCTGCCGGGGGGTGCGGGCGTCGACGCCGCCCGCGAAGACCCCGCCACCATGGCCTGGATCCGGCGGGCCGCCGCCAACTCCCGCCGCGTCGTCAGCGTGTGCACCGGGTCCTTCCTGGCGGCCGAGGCCGGTCTGCTCGACGGCTGCCGCGCGACCACGCACTGGGCATTCGCCGACCGGATGGCCCGCGAGTACCCGGCCATCACCGTCGACCGCGAACCCATCTTCTTGCGCAGCTCGGCCACCGTGTGGACGGCGGCCGGAGTGACGGCGGGCATCGACCTGTCGCTGGCACTAGTCGAGGACGACTACGGCACCGAGGTGGCCCAGACCGTCGCCCGCTACCTGGTGTTGTACCTGCGCCGCCCCGGCGGGCAGACCCAATTCGCCGCGCCGGTGTGGATGCCGCGGGCGCGGCGCCAGCCCATCCGGGACGTCCAGGAGGCCATCGAATCCGAACCCGGTGCCGCCCATAGCATCTCGGATTTGGCGCGGCGTGCCGCGATGAGCCCGCGGCATTTCACCCGGGTGTTCACCGACGAAATCGGTGAGGCGCCCGGCGCCTACGTCGAACGTGTCCGCACCGAAGCTGCGCGCCGCCAGCTGGAGGAGACCGACGACACCGTCGTCAGCATTGCCGCGCGATGCGGATTCGGGACATCGGAAACCATGCGCCGCAACTTCATTCGCCGGATCGGGATATCGCCTGACCAATACCGCAAAACGTTTGCCTAATCGGCTAGAGGAGATTCCCATGCAGATCGCCATCGTGCTCTATCCCGGCTTCACCGCGCTGGACTTCATCGGCCCCTACGAAGTGCTGCGCTGGCTGCCCGACACCGAGGTCCGGTTCGTGTGGCACGAGCCAGGGCCGATCACCGCCGACTCCGGCGTGCTCGTCATCGGCGCCACCCACTCCTTCGGCGAAACCCCTTCTCCCGAAGTCATTCTCGTGCCCGGCGGGATGACCACCATGGCGCATGCCCGTGACGAGAAGCTGCTCGATTGGCTACGCCGCGCGCACGAAACGGCCACCTGGACGACCTCGGTGTGCTCGGGGTCGGTGATCCTGGCCGCCGCCGGACTGCTGAAGGGCAAGCGGGCGACGTCGCACTGGGCGGCGCTCACCGCGCTCAAGGCGCTCGGTGTGACAGCGGTCAAGGACGAGCGGGTGGTCCACGAAGGCGACATCGTCACCAGCGCAGGGGTGTCGGCGGGCATCGACCTCGCGTTGTGGCTGGCGGGCCAGATCGGCGGCGACGAGCGTGCCAAGGCGATCCAGCTGTCGATGGAGTACGACCCGCAGCCGCCGTTCGACTCCGGTCACATGTCCAAGGCGTCGGCGGCCACCAAGGCCACCGCCACCGCGCTGATGGCCAGGGAAGTGGCCACCCCCACCCAGCTCAAGGCGATGACGTCGTTGATGTGGACCGGTGCGATCGACGCGGCCCGGTCGCGGAGCAGGCGCAAACGGGGGCGCGTAGCCTCTGCCAGGTGATCAACCTGGCCTACGAGGAAAACGGCTCCGGCGACCCGGTTCTGTTCATCGCCGGCACCGGCGGCGCCGGGCGTACCTGGCACATCCACCAGGTCCCGCCGTTCATGGCGGCAGGCTATCGCTGCATCACGTTCGACAACCGCGGAATCGGGGCCACCGAGAACGCCGGCGGATTCGGCACCGAGCAGATGGTCGCCGACACTGCCGAGCTCATCGAGCAGGTCGTCGGTGGCCCGACACGGGTGGTGGCGATGTCGATGGGCGCCTATATCGCCCAGGAATTGATGCTGCTGCGCCCCGACCTGATCAGCCAGGCCGTGCTGATGGGCACCCGCGGGCGGCTGGACCGCATCCGGCGGTCGTTCCGCGCCGCCGACGTCGAGCTGAACAAGGCCGAGGTCCAGGTGCCGGCCTCCTATGCCGCGAAAGTCCGTGTGCTGGAGAACTTCTCCCCGAAGACCATCAACGATGAGAAGGCCATCGGGGACTGGATGGAGATGTTCACCGCCTTCCCGATCAAGCGCACGCCGGGGCTGCGCGCCCAGCTCGAGGTCTATCCACACGAGAATCGGCTGGCCGCCTACCGCGCCATCACCACCGAGGTGTTGGTGATCGGGTTCGCCGACGATCTGCTGACCCCGGCGGCGCTGGGCCGCGAGGTCGCCGACGCCATGCCCAACGGCCGCTACGTGCAGATCGGCCATACCGGGCATCTGGGATTCCTGGAGCGCCCGGACACGGTGAACAGCGCGATGCTCGACTTCTTCGCCGGCTCGCTGGTCTGAGCCCCTCGGAACCGACGTGTGACACGCTGTAGTGGTGAACCCATCGACGGCTCAGGCTCGTGTCGTCGTCGACGAATTGATTCGCGGCGGCGTCCGCGACGTCGTGCTGTGCCCGGGCTCACGCAACGCCCCGCTGGCCTTCGCGCTCTCTGATGCCGACCGGGCCGGCCGGCTCCGCCTGCACGTCCGTATCGACGAGCGCACCGCCGGCTATCTGGCGATCGGCCTCGCGGTGGCCGAGCGCGCCCCGGTATGCGTGGCGATGACGTCGGGTACCGCGGTGGCCAACATGGGGCCCGCCGTTGTGGAGGCCAACTACGCCCGCGTCCCGCTGATCCTGCTCTCGGCCAACCGGCCCTACGAGCTGCTGGGCACCGGCGCCAACCAGACCTTCGAGCAGCTCGGCTACTTCGGCACCCAGGTTCGCGCGGCGATCAGTCTCGGCCTCGCCGAAGAGGGAACCGACAAGCTCGATGCACTCAACGCGCAGTGGCGCTCGGCGACCTGCCGTGTGCTGGCCGCGGCCACCGGCGCCCGCACCGCTAACGCCGGTCCGGTGCAATTCGACATCCCGCTGCGCGAACCGCTGGTGCCCGATGCCGACCCGACACCCGCCGACGTTCCGGCCGGACGCCCCGACGGCAAGCCGTGGACGTACACCCCGCCGGTCACTTTCGACCAGCCCCTGGAGATCGACCTCACCCCTGACACCGTGGTGATCGCCGGGCACGGCGCCGGTGTGCACCCCAACCTGGCCGCCCTGCCCACGGTCGCCGAGCCGACCGCACCGCACGCCGCCAACCCGCTGCATCCGCTGGCGCTGCCGCTGCTGCGGCCTCGCCAGGTCATCATGCTGGGCCGGCCCACCCTGCACCGGCCGGTGTCGACGCTGCTGGCCGACCCGTCGCTGCCGGTGTTCGCGTTGACCACCGGCCCCCGCTGGCCGGACGTCTCGGGCAACTCGCAGGCCACCGGCACCCGGGCCGAGACTCGTGGCGCACCGGCCCCGGCGTGGCTGCAGCGCTGCGCGGACGCTAACCGGCACGCGATGACCGCCGTGCGCAACCAGCTGGCCGCCCACCCGCTGACCACCGGCCTCCATGTCGCGGCCGCGGTGGCCGACGCGGTGCGCCCGGGGGATCAGCTCGTGCTCGGCGCCTCCAACCCGGTGCGCGACGCGGCTCTGGTCGGGCTGAACACCGAGGGCGTGAAGGTGCGCTCCAACCGTGGCGTGGCCGGTATCGACGGCACTGTGTCGACGATCATCGGTGCGGCCCTGGCACACCCGGGCCGCACCATCGGTCTGATCGGTGACATGACGTTCGTGCACGACAGCTCCGGGTTGTTGATCGGCCCCACCGAGCCGATGCCGAAGAACCTGACGATCGTGGTGTCCAACGACAACGGCGGCGGCATCTTCGAACTACTCGAGCAGGGCGATCCGCGGTTCTCCGATGTGTCGTCGCGGGTCTTCGGCACCCCGCATGACGTCGACGTCGGCGCGCTGTGCCGCGCGTATCACATCGATGCCCGCCAGATCGAGGTCGACGAACTCGGTCCCGCGCTGGGCGAATCTCACGACGGCATGCGGGTTCTCGAGGTCAAGGCGGACCGGTCCTCGTTGCGGCAGCTGCATGCCGCGATCCGGGCGGCACTGTGATCGGCAGGCTCCTTGCCCTGCTGCGTGCCGCACTGCCGAGGCGCAATCCCGACGTCGTCGACACCAAGCAGCGAAAGCTGTTGCGCTGGAGCAAGTGTGCGGTGTGGATCCTGGTCGGACTGGTCACCCTGCAATCTGTACTACTGGTGGCCGGCGCGTGGCGCAACGACCGCCAGATCGAACGCAATATGGGTGTGGCACAAGCCGAAGTGCTCTCGGCCGGGCCGCGCCGTTCGACCATCGAGTTCGTCACCCCTGACCGTGTCACGTACCGTCCCGAGCTCGGGGTTCTCTACCCCTCGGAGCTGGCCGAGGGGATGCGCATATACGTCGAGTACGACAAGAACGATCCGGATCTGGTTCGGGTGCAACACCGTACGGCCGCTCTGGCGATCATTCCGGCCGGCTCGATCGCGGTGGTGGCCTGGCTGATCGCCGGTCTGGTGCTGACGGTATTGGTGTTCCTCGAGCGCCGGGTGAGTCAGCTGGACATCAGCTTGGACAGCCAGTTGTTGTCGTAGATATCGACCGTCTTGTTCGTGGTGAGGTCGAACACCGTCGGGGTACCGGTGTTCATCGGGTCGATCTCGTAGAGATATTCGAAGTTGGTGTCTTCCATCTCTTGCAGATCCAGCGCCGATTTGGCCGCCCGCATGGCGTCGACCGCCGCTGGCGGCACACCGCTTTCGCGGGCCATGTCGGCGATCTGTGTGTCGGTGGGGCCCTTGCTGCCTGGGCTCTGATGGCCCCAAAGATCTTGGACGAACGCCTGAAACGCTTTGGCTAAGGTGTCTGGTCCGGCCGCCAGGAACAATGCGTTGGCCACGCGGTCGGAATAGCCGCCGGGCTGGTCGTCCAGGAACGTCAACGGCCGATAGGTGACGACGAGCTGACCGAGCTTCATGTAGCTCGACAGCTGATCACCGAAATCCTTCTGCAGATCGGCACAGTGATTGCATTGCGGTTCGGTGTAGAGCTCGATGTGGACGCGCGCGTTGGGGTCTCCGACCACAATGCCGAAGCCGTCCTTACTGATCGCGGTCGTCGGCCCGTGCGGATCCATCTGTGCCGCGCCGGTGATTTCCTTACTGCAACCGCCAACTAACATGACCAGCGCCACGACGAGCACAGACCAGTACCGCATGCTCGAACGGTACCCGGTTCCACCAGTTTTTCGTGTCGTGTATGTCTGAGCGCAACCTTGCCTAAAGGCGCTGATGCCACCCTTGTCGTGTGCGCGTTGCGATTGTCGCCGAGTCTTTCCTGCCCAACGTCAACGGAGTCACCAATTCGGTGCTGCGGGTGTTGGAGCATCTCCGTCGCACGGGGCACGAAGCGCTCGTAATCGCCCCGGACACCCCGCGTGGTGAGCCGGCGGCCGAGCGTGTCCATGACGGAATCCGGGTGCACAGGGTCCCGTCGAAGATGTTCCCGAAGGTGACGTCGTTGCCGCTGGGCGTGCCACGGCCGCGCATGGTGCGGGTGCTACGCGGGTTCGACCCCCATGTCGTGCATCTGGCGTCCCCGGCGCTGCTGGGATACGGCGGCCTGCAGGCCGCGCGGTACCTCGGTGTGCCGACCGTGGCCGTGTACCAGACCGATATCGCCGGGTTCGCGCAAAGCTACGGCATCGGTGCGGCAGCGCGGGCGGCGTGGGCATGGAACCGGCACCTTCACTCCCGAGTCGACCGCACCCTGGCCCCGTCCACGGCTGCGATGGAAGACCTTGCCGCACATGGTATTCCGAGGGTTCATCAATGGGCCCGCGGAGTCGACGTCACCGGCTTCGCGCCGTCGGCGCGCGACAGCGAGCTGCGCGCGCAATGGTCACCGGACGGCAAGCCGATCGTGGGCTTCGTGGGGCGGCTCGCGCCGGAGAAGCACGTCGAACGGCTGGCGGTGCTGGCCCGGCGCGACGACCTGCAGCTGGTCATCGTCGGTGACGGTGTCGACCGCGAGAAGCTGCGAACACTGCTGCCGTCGGCGGTGTTCACCGGCGCGCTGTACGGGGGACAGCTGGCTGCGGCCTACGCCAGCATGGATGTCTTCGTCCACCCGGGTGAGCACGAGACTTTCTGCCAGGCCGTGCAGGAGGCAATGGCCTCGGGTCTGCCGGTCGTCGCGCCCAATGCGGGTGGCCCGCGCGATCTGGTGGCGCCGTACCGCACGGGTCTTTTGCTGGCGGTCGACGAATTCGAGACTCGGCTGCCGCAGTCAGTGGACCATTTACTCGATGAACGGTCCCGCTATTCGCTGGCCGCCCGTCGCAGTGTGCTTGGCCGGACGTGGCCGGCGATCTGCGACCAGCTAATTGGTCACTACGAGGCGGTGCGGATCGAGGGACGCCGCCGGCGTCGTACCCACGCGGCCTGAGCGACACCGAACCATAGCCTTAATTGTTCCTGAGAAACCTTTTCATACCGGGTGGTCTGGAGCAGACTGAAAGCCAAGCGGGGGAACGCTAATCGCAAATGACAACACCACCTCTCCTCGACGGGGGACGTCTAATGAACGACGCCTTGCATCGCCAAGATCTCAGTGAATTTGCCCTCGAACTCCGTAAGTTGGCTTACACCATGCCGGCTGGGCACGAGGATCGGCTCATTCACCTCAGCGAACGGATGGCTAGTCGCGCACGTCAATTATCGCGAGTTGACGCCCGCGCAATATAACTAGCCCTGCGCCTCGACGGCGAGCGGCTGCCACTGCTCCCAGTTGGCGAGTCGACCTTCGTAGTCGGCCTTTGCTGTGGCCAGTGGCGACTCCCCGAAGAATGCCCGCAGGGGCGGTGTCGGCGCATCCACGATCTTGAGAATCGCCGCCGCCGACGCCTTGGGGTCGCCGGGTTTGGCCCACCGCTTGGCGCGCAACTCATCGACCTGCTTGTGCAAATCCGCGTAGTCGGGTAGCTCGACCGATCGCTTCGATGATGGGCCCGACCAGTCGGTGTCGAAGCCGCCCGGCTCGATCAGCGTGACGTGAATGCCGAACGGTGCGACCTCCTGCGCCAGCGCCTGGGAGAAACCTTCGAGCGCCCACTTCGAGGCGTGGTAGATGCCGACAAGCGGGAACGCGGTGATGCCGCCGATCGAGGACACCTGGATGATGTGGCCGCTGCCCTGAGCCCGCAGATATGGCAGCGCGGCCTGAGTGATCCACAGCGCCCCGAATACGTTCGTTTCGATCTGGTCGCGCGCGTCTTCCTCGCTGAGCTCCTCGATGAAGCCGAAGTGGCCGTAGCCGGCGTTGTTGACGACGATGTCGAGGCGGCCGAAGTGGTCATGGGCCTGCTTGACGGCGGCGAAGTCGGCCTCGCGGTCGGTGACGTCGAGCTGGATCGGCAGGATCGCGTCGCCGTAGGTGTCAACCAGGTCGGCCAGCGTGCCGGTGTCCCGTGCGGTGGCGGCGACCTTGTCGCCGCGGTCCAGGGCGCCGATCGCCCACTCCCGGCCGAAGCCTCGCGACGTGCCGGTGATGAACCAAACTTTTTCGCTCATGGCTGTGTGCAACGCGTGAGCGGGCCCATGATTCCCGCTCGGGTAGCGTCGGCACCGTGAGCCGCGCGACGCTGGACAAGGATCCCCGTGATGTGGCGTCGATGTTCGACGCCGTGGCGCGCCGCTATGACATCACCAATACGGTGCTCTCGCTCGGCCAGGACCGCTCGTGGCGGCGGGCGATGCGCGCGGCGCTGGGCATCGGCCCCGGCGACCGGGTGCTGGATCTGGCGGCGGGCACGGCGGTATCGACAGTCGAGCTGGCCAAGTCCGGCGCGTGGTGTGTGGCCGCGGACTTCTCGGTCGGCATGCTGCGGGCCGGTGCCGCGCGGCCGGTGTCGAAGGTGGCCGCCGACGCCACCAAGCTGCCTTTCGGTGACGACGTTTTCGACGCAGTGACAATCAGCTTCGGTCTGCGAAATGTCGTCGACCACCCCGAGGGCCTGCGCGAGATGGCGCGGGTAACCCGCCCCGGCGGTCGGCTGGTGGTGTGCGAGTTCTCCACGCCGGTAGTGCCGGTGTTCTCGACCGTCTACAAGGAGTACCTAATGCAGATGCTGCCGCGGGTGGCTCGCGCGGTGTCGAGCAATCCGGAGGCCTACGTCTATCTGGCCGAGTCCATCCGGGCGTGGCCCGACCAACCGACGCTGGCCCGGCAGATCCGGGACGCCGGCTGGTCGCAGGTGCGCTGGCGCAACCTCACTGGCGGGATTGTCGCGCTGCACTCCGCGGTCAAGCCGTAGATTTCCGCGCGGCAACGTGCGCTCTGTGCACGAAACCGCGCCGGCATCAGCGCCCCGCGTCGGCCAGTACTTGATAACCGGCGTTGTAGCCCGGAACGAATGTGATGCCGGGGCCGCCGTGGCAGCCCGCGCCGCCGAGGTAGAGGCCCTCGATGGGGATTGGCTCGTCGATGAATCCCTTGGGCCCCGGCCGGTTCACGCCCATCAGCTCAGGCTGCAGCAGGCCGTGGCAGAAGTCGCCGTTGGGTGCGGCGAACATGGTGTTCATGTGGTACGGCGCGAAGGTGATGTCGCGGATCAGGATGTCTTTGAAGTTCGGGGCATACCGGGTGATTTTGTCGACAACCCGTTGAGCCATCTCAGTTTTCAACTGGCCGTGCTGCTCGCGGGGCGCCTCGACGGGGAACGCGTAGGCGTACACACTGGCGGCGTGCTTACCTTCGGGAGCCATCTCGGGATCGCCGACTGTCGGCATCTGGATCGACAGCGCGGGGTTGTCCGGAACTTCACCGCGACGGCACTTCTCCCATTGGCGCTGCTGCTCTTCGGGTGAACCGAACATGCCCACCGACATCTGCATGCCCGGCTCGTTGAGGTAGTCGTAGGGGGCGGCGTACTCGGGCAGCCCGTCCAGGGCGAAGTGGATCTGCATGAACGACGCCCGGTGGTCGCGACCGCCGAGACGGGTCACCAGTGACGACGGAAGATGATCGACGCCAACGAGATCCAGCAGGGTGGTCTCGGGCGCGAGGTTGGACACCACGATCGGCGCGGTGATCACTTCGCCGTCCTTGAGCCGAACCCCGATGACGTGGGCGTCTTCGACCAGGATCTGTTCGACCTTCGCGCGGTAACGCATTTCGCCGGCGGCATCGACGAACAGATCGCGCAGATGCTCGGCGAGCACGCCGATTCCGCCCTTGAGTTTGGTGGTCATCTGGCCGCCCTCGGGGGGCATGGCCATCGCGAACGCCAAACACGTTGCGCTGCCGGGGGTGTAGGGGCCGCGGTAGGTGGAGTTCACCGCCAGGAACGCCAGCATGCCGCGGATTACCGCATGCTTGTCCTTGTCGGGCAGGAACCGGTCGACGACGTCCATCGCCGAGCCGAACAGCATCTCGTGTATCGCCCTGCGTTCGTTTTCGTCTGCGGCACAGGCATACATCTCGTCGATGGTCTTCGGGAGTGCCAGGGCGTCGAAGCGGCCGAGCGCCTTGCCGGGGCCGGTACTCCAGGCATACAGATTGGCCATCGCCATCACGGCTTCTATGCCGTGCTTCTCATTGAGATGGGTCATCATCGCCATCGGGTCGCTGTGGAAGATCATCGCTTCCTCGCCGTTTTCCCCGAGGTTGACCGACATGATCTCCGACTCGATGGTCGGCAGGGTGTCCAGGCCCAGCTCGCTGTTGATCTTCTGCGCGGTCGGGAAGCGCACGGATCCCGCGATCTCGTACTTGAACCCGTCGATCAGCTCGACCGTCGCCGACATGCCGCCGCTGTAGGTGTTGGCCTCCAGGCACAGCGTGCGCAGTCCCGCACGCTGCAGCACCACCGCTGCGGTGAGCCCATTGTGTCCAGCCCCCACGATGATCGCGTCGTAATCAGTCATGCGGCGGAGCTTAAGTCAGCAACGAGCCGATTTGAAGAAGTTTTGTCAAATTTGTCATTTCGGAATTTGGCGGCCAAGCCCCCGGCCGGGACGGGTCAGCTGAAAGGCTTGCGGCGGTCCAACATTCGCGAACCCAGCCCCGCTACCCGCCATGCCCTGGCTACCAGGTCGGCGTCGTCGTCGGTCACCAGGTTTCCCATCACCCGCACGGCAACCCCCATCAAGGCCGTAGAGCGCATCGCGATCGGGCCGGTCAGCGGCAGGAACCGCGGCAGCGTCAGCAACAGCCCCAACCGGCGGGCCACCGAGAAACCACGCCCGTAGTGCGCCTGGAGCATCGAAGGCCAGGCCAGGGACAGGTCGCCGCTGCCCAGCATCTCGGCGGCCAGCCGCCCGGTCTCCAGTCCGTAGTCGATGCCCTCGCCGTTGAGCGGGTTGACGCACGCCGCCGCGTCGCCGATGAGCACCCAGTTCGGGCCGGCCACTCCCGACACGGCTCCGCCCATCGGCAACAACGCCGAGGACACTGCACGCGGAGCGCCCTCGAACCCCCACGACGTGCGCTTGAGGTCGGTGTAGTGCTTGATCAGCGGCCGCAGCGCCACGTCGGCGGGCCGTTTGGCGGTGGCCAGCGCGCCGACGCCAATGTTCACCTCGCCGTTGCCCAGCGGGAAGATCCAGCCGTAGCCGGGCAACACCTGCCCGTCGACGGAGCGCAATTCCAGATCTGAGGAGATCCACGGCTCTGAAGACCGCGGCGAGGCCAGATAGCCCCGCACGGCCACCCCGTACACCGTCTCCTGATGCCACTGCCGGCCTAACACGCGACCGAACGGCGACCGGGCTCCGTCGGCCACGATGACCCACCGGCACGACACCCTGGACCCGTCGGCCAGCACCACCGCGTCCACCTGCCCACGCGAATCGACGGACGCGTCAACGGCTTTCATGCCCAGCAGCATCGACGCCCCGGCGTCCTCGGCCACCTTGCGGATCCGGTCGTCGAGCTCGGTGCGGGGCACCGCGGACCCACCGGAAGGGAAGGACGGCCCCGGCCAGGGCACCTCGACGTCAGCGCCGAACCCGGACAACCGCAGCCCGTGATGACGGATGTGGCCGTCCAGCCAGTCGCCCAGGCCCAGCCGCTGCAACTCCAGCACCGCGCGCGGGGTCAGCCCGTCGCCGCAGGGCTTGTCGCGGGGAAACTCGGCAGCGTCGACGACCAGCACGTCGTGGCCGTGCCGGGCGGCCCAGGCCGCGGCCGCCGAACCGGCTGGTCCGGCCCCGACGACGACCACATCGACCCCCGGTCGCTGCGCTCCTGCCCGCCGTCCGGTCGCATGCCTGTCCATGTCCCCCAGTATGTTGGCAGGGTGAGGACTCCGGCGACGGTGGTGGCAGGGGTGGACTTCGGGGATCCGGAGTTCGCCCAGAGCGTCCGCGACGGGGTGGGCCGCATCGAAGAGCTGATGAGCACCGAACTGCGCGGCGGCGACGAGCTGATGACCGAAGCGGTCGTGCATCTCTTCGAAGCCGGCGGCAAGCGATTCCGGCCGCTGTTCACGGTGCTCTCGGCGCAGATCGGCCCCGAACCCGACGCCTGGCAGGTCACGGTGGCCGGCGCGGTGATCGAGCTGGTGCACCTGGCCACGCTGTATCACGACGACGTGATGGACGAGGCGCAGCTGCGCCGCGGGGCGCCCAGCGCCAACGCCCGCTGGGGCAACAACATCGCGATCCTGGCCGGGGACTACCTGTTCGCGACGGCCTCGCGGCTGGTCAGCCGGCTGGGTCCAGATGCGGTGCGCATCATCGCCGAGACGTTCGCCCAGCTGGTCACGGGCCAGATGCGCGAGACCAAGGGCAACACCAGTGGTGTGGATCCGGTGGAGCACTACCTGAAGGTGGTCTATGAGAAGACCGCCTGCCTGATCGCGGCGTCGGGCCTATTCGGCGCGACGTTCGCCGGGGCCACCGAGGATCAGGTCGAGCGGCTGAGCCGGCTCGGGGGCATTGTCGGCACCGCGTTCCAGATCTCGGACGACATCATCGACATCGACAGCGATCCCGACGAGTCGGGCAAGCTGCCGGGGACCGATTTGCGTGAAGGTGTTCACACCCTGCCGGTGCTGTACGCATTGCAGGAGACTGGACCGGACGCCGACCGGCTGCGTGAGCTGGTCAAAGGCCCGATCGAAGACGACGACGCGCTAGCTGAGGCGCTGGCGTTGCTGCGATCGGGCGACGGCATCGCCAAGGCCAAGGCGACCGTGCAGCGTTATGCCGAAGAGGCCGGTCAGGAGCTGGCCGGGCTGCCCAATGGGCCGGGCCGTCGCGCCCTGGCCTCACTGATGGACTACACGATCAACCGGCACGGCTGACGGCGATTCGCGGAACCTAGCCGTCGGTCCGAGGCGTTAATCTCCGGTGAGAGTGCGTTTGCTCGTAGGAGGAATTCGATGACTTGGCATCCGACCGCCAACACCTTCAAGACGTTCATGCTGCTCGTCGGAATGTCGGCGATGATCGTCTTCGTCGGGTCGTTGTTCGGTCGCAACGTGATGTTCCTGGCGCTGCTCTTCGCGATCGGCATGAACGTCTACGTGTACTTCAACTCCGACAAACTCGCCCTGCGCGCTATGCATGCCCAGCCCATCACCGAGGTGCAGGCACCGAAGATTTACGCGATCGTGCGGGAGCTGGCCACCACCGCGCACCAGCCGATGCCGCGGTTGTACATCAGCGACACCGCCAACCCCAACGCCTTCGCCACCGGACGCAACCCGCGCAACGCCGCGGTGTGTGTCACCACCGGCATCCTGGACCTGCTCAGCGAGCGTGAACTGCGCGCGGTGCTGGGCCACGAGCTGTCCCACGTCTACAACCGCGACATCCTGATCTCGTGTGTGGCCGGCGCGCTGGCCTCGGTGATCACCGCATTGGCCAACATCGCGATGTTCGCCGGGATGTTCGGCGGCGGCAACCGCGAAGGCGGTGCCAATCCCTTTGCCTTGCTCCTGGTTTCATTGCTCGGGCCCATCGCCGCGACGTTGATCCGGCTGGCGGTGTCGCGCTCGCGCGAGTATCAGGCCGACGAGTCAGGGGCTGAGCTCTCCGGTGATCCGCTGTCGCTGGCGTCGGCGCTGCGCAAGATCAGTGGCGGGGTGGAGAATGCTCCGCTGCCGCCGGAGCCCCAGCTGGCCGATCAGGCGCACCTGATGATCGCCAGCCCGTTCCGCGCCAACGAGAAGATCGGCAAGCTGTTCTCCACCCACCCGCCGATCCAAGACCGGATCGCCCGGCTGGAGAAGATGGCCGGGTACTAGCTCGTCGCGGCCACCGGCGTCGCGGTAGTCGCTTTGGCGGGTGTGGCGATGCCGGCCTGACGCAGCGAGCGCAACACCATCGCCCTCAGCATTCGGCCGACCTCGAACTGCTTGCCCGGCAGAGTGCGCGCCACCATCCGCAGGTTGACCGTGTCCAGCTTGATGCTCTCCACGCCCATCAGCGCGGGCTCGTCCAGGAGGAGCTGGTCCAAGCGGGCGTCGGTGGTCGCGGCGGTTGCGACCTCGTGCAGGACGTCGTTGACCTTGTTGAGGTCGGCGCTGGTGGGCACCGGGATGTCGACGACGGCGCGCGCCCAGTCCTTGGACAGGTTCAACGCCTTGACGATCTGGCCGTTGGGAATGGTGAACACCTCGCCGTCACTGGTGCGCAGCTTCGTCACGCGCAGGGTGACATCCTCGACGGTGCCTTGGGCCTCGGCCGCTGATCCGGTGACGGTCAATGCCACCAAGTCGCCGAAGCCATATTGCTTCTCAGTGATGATAAAGAAGCCGCTGAGCAGGTCCTGCACGATCCGCTGGGCGCCGAAACCCAGTGCGGCGCCCAACACCGCGGCCGGTGCGACCAGCGAGCCGATGGGCAGGCCCAGCTGGTCGAAGACATCCACCGAAACGAGCACGTAGAGAATCGCGATCGCCACCGAGGAGATCACCGAGGCGACGGCGGCGCGGTGCTTGGCGGTCTCCGAGCGCACCAGTTCATCACCGCTGTCGAGGCGGACAGCGATCTTGCCGGCGATCCAGCGAATCAGCCGGGTGCCCAGTAGGGCCGCGGCAATCACCAGCACGATGTGTAGACCTCTGGTGCGCAGCCAGTCGCCGATGTGTCCGGCCCAAAACTCCTGCCAATGGCCAGCAGCGAGATACGTCGTTGTAAGTGAAGTCATGGTCCTATCGCGAATTGCCTTGTAGTTGCGCTCGTTTGGTATGCGTCAAGCGCGGGGACCGTCGTTGCGTTTCCGAATCGGGCGAGTTTTACACCTAGGGGTGTCGTTGGCCACTGTTCGGGGGTAACGCATCGCGGGTGTCAGACCGAAGGACCGGGTGAGTGCGCAAACTGCGCCGCGAGCGGCGCTTACGTAGGGTGTGATGATGCTGAGCAGAATCCTGATCGGCCTGGTGAGCGCCGCGGGGGCGATGGCGGTCGGTGTGCCGGGTGTGGCCTCGGCCGATCCTGACCCGGCGCCGGCCCCGGTCCTTCCCAACGTCAACGCCTACACCCCGGTGAACCCGGCGGCCTACACGGCGATGGGCGGCAACTGGTACGCCTTCGCCGGCCCGCCCGGCGTCATCTGCGTCTTGGACAAGGGGAACGGCAGCTACGGCTGCAGTGGTGCGCTACCGGGTGCGCCCGACGGCGCGGACCTGGTGAGTGCTGGCCCGGCGGGCCAACCAGGGTTCTCGACTACCGGCGCGTCGATCTACGCAGCTGCCGGTGACGTCAAGCCGCTTCCGCCGAACACCCGGCTGAGCTTTCGCGATGTCAGCTGTGGCGTCGACGGCGGCGGGACAGTCGCCTGTGTGAACAACCATGACCAGGTCGGCTTCGTCGTCGGGCCGACGGCCTCGTTCGCGTCGGGTCCCAGCCCGATGCTGGATCGGCCGAAGAACGGCAACCCGTTGTTCCCGTCGTTCCCGGGCTAGCTCACTTCTGGAACTGCACCAGATCGACCCTGCGCTCAGCGTGCCATCCACGCCCTCAAAGGCGCTCTCACCGCAGGATCGATGCAGCCACTGCAGAGTCGAGCTCAGAGGTCGGCATCGGCCGACTCGATTAGAAGTGTGAGTCGTTGACCTCGTGGCCAGGCTTCTCGGCCATCAGGCCACGGTAGGCCTGCTCGACGTTGGCGCCGTGATTGATGACGGCGTCGACTTCCCGCGCGATCGGCATGTTCAGGCCGTACTTGTCGGCGAACTCCATGATCACGCTGGCGGCCTTGACGCCTTCGGCGACCTGATTCATGGAGGCGATGATTTCCTCGATGGTCTTGCCTGAGCCCAGTTGTTCACCGACGTGGCGGTTGCGGCTGCGCTGCGATGTGCAGGTGACGATGAGGTCGCCCATGCCGGCCAAGCCGGAGAAGGTGTCGCGATGGCCGCCGATGGCCTCGCCGAGTCGCGACATCTCGCGCACTGCACGGGCCATCACCAGCGCCCGCGTGTTCTCGCCGATGCCCAGCGAATAGCCCATGCCGACAGCGATGGCGTAGACGTTTTTCAGCGCGCCGGCCATCTCCACGCCGACGACATCGTCGGTGGTGTAGACGCGGAACCGCTTGGTGCGGAACATCTTCGCGAGGTTGGCGGCCAGATGCTGATCGGGCATGGCCAGCACGGCGGCGGCGGCGAAGCCGTCGGCGACCTCACGCGCGATGTTGGGCCCGGCGAGGATGCCGGCCGGGTGACCGGGCAGGACCTCGTCGATGATCTGGCTCATCCGCATATTGGTGCCCTGCTCGAGGCCTTTGACCAGGCTGACAACAGGAACCCAGGGTCGCAGTTCCCTGCTCAGTTCGGCTAGCACACCGCGGAAGCCGTGCGAGGGCACACCCATGACGACGACGTCGGCGCACTCGGCAGCCTCGCTGAAATCGGTGGTGGCGCGCAAGGTTTCCGACAGTTCGACATCGTCGCCCAAATAGCGGGAATTACGGTGGTTGTCGTTGATGTCCTTGGCGGTCTCGTCCGAACGCACCCACTGCAACGTCGGCCCCCGGCGAGAGCAGATGGATGCGACGGTGGTACCCCAGGATCCGCCACCGAGTACGACAACTTTGGGTTCGCGGCGCTCAGACGTCATGGCATTGAGCGTATTGCGGATACCCCTGTGTTCACGTGGAGTTCGGCAACTGCGATGCGACGTCTCGCAGTTTGTCCTTGCTTTGCCTTGCGGGAGGGTTTTCCTGCTTGCCTTTGATGGACAGCCGAAGTAGCGGATTGCGTCACGCCGGCGAAACAGCGCTGGTGCATGCTGAGCGCCATGACGCGAGAGGAATTCACCGAAGAGATCGTCGCGGCTCGCCTCGCCAAGGGGCTGACGTGGCAGGAATTGGCCGACGCCATCGACCGTCCGGTGGTGTGGACCACTGCGGCGCTGCTGGGGCAACACCCCATTCCGGCCGAACAGGCGGCAGTCCTTGTCGGCATGCTGGACCTCGATGAGTCCGCGATCCCGGTGTTGGCGGCGGTACCCATGCGGGGCGGGCTACCGACCGCGGTACCGACCGATCCGACGATCTACCGTTTCTACGAAGCGCTGCAGGTGTACGGCGGGGCGATCAAGGAGTTGATCCACGAACAGTTCGGCGACGGGATCATGAGCGCGATCAATTTCAGTGTCTGCCTGGAGAAGAAGCCGCACCCTGCGGGCGACCGGGTGGTCGTCACCTTCGACGGAAAGTTCCTGCCGTACGACTGGACGTCGGCCGCGACCTAACCCGCGACCCGCGCCGGGGTGGCGACCCGTCCGAAGGTCATGTCCTCGTCGATCTTGTCGATGAAGTGGTGGTCGATCGCGTCGGCGATGTAGTTCTGCCGCACCACCCACGGCCGCTTGAGGCCGGACTTGGGCAGGGCGTGCAGGTTGCGCAACACGTAGCTGGCCTGAATGTCCCACGCCGGCTTCTCGGCGATCGGTTCACCGCCCAGGTGCGGGAAGGCGTGGGTGTATCCGCGGGAATTCATGTACGCGATCAACTTGGCGGCCGCGCGGGCGGTCATGTCGGCACGCAGCGTCCACGATGCGTTGGTGTAGCCGATGCACCAGATCAGGTTGGGCACATCTTCGAGCATGTGCGCCTTGTAGGAGAACCGATCCTGCGGCTTGATCTCGTTGCCGTCCACTGTGATTCGTACACCGCCGAGGGCATGTAGTTGCAGACCGGTGGCAGTGACCACGATGTCGGCATCCAGGTGCTGGCCGGATTTGAGTGTGATGCCGGTTTGGTCGAAGCGGTCGATGTGATCGGTGACCACCTCGGCGCGACCATTTTTGATGGCCTCGAACAGATCGCCGTCGGCCACCAGACACAACCGTTGGTCCCACACGTTGTAGCGCGGCTTGAAGTGCACGTCGACCGGATAGCCGGCGGGCAGGCTGCTGGCGTTCTGCGCCCGGATAATCTTCCTGGCCAACCCGGGAGCGGTCCGGGCCACGAACCAGACGATGCTTTCGAACGCCACCGCGAAGTAGCGGGCGAACCCGTGAGAGATCTTGCGGGGAGTGAACTTTCGCACGAGCTCGATGAGGGGATTGACCCGGGACCCAGCCAGCAGATAGGTCGGTGAGCGCTGCAGCATCGTCACTTTGGAGGCCTTCTGCGCCAGCGCGGGGATCAGTGACACGGCGGTGGCGCCGCTGCCGATGACGATCACCTTCTTGCCGGTGTAGTCGAGATCCTCGGGCCAGAATTGCGGATGCACGACGGTGCCCGCGAAGGTGTTCAGGCCCGGGAATTCGGGGGTGTATCCCTCGTCGTAGTTGTAGTAGCCGGACCCGAAGAACACGAAGCGGGCGCGATAAGTTTTCGCGGCACCATTCTCGGTGACATGCACGGTCCAGGTATCGGTGGCTGAATCCCAGTCCGCGGACTGTACGTGGGTCCCGAAGTGGACGTGGGGGAGGATGCCGCGCTTGCGGGCGGTGTCCTCCATGTATTCGCGGATGTGGTCGCCGTCGGCTACGCCCTCCTTGCGGGTCCACGGTTCCCACGGCCAGGACAGCGAGAAGATGCTGCTGTCCGAGCGGACGCCGGGGTAGCGGAACAGGTCCCAGGTGCCGCCGATGCGGTCCCGGCGTTCCAGGACGGCGTAGCGGGTGCCAGGGTTGCGCTCGGTGATGCGGTAGGCCGCGCCGAGCCCGGAGAATCCGGCGCCGATGATCACGACGTCGTAGGAGCCGCCATCCTGTTCGGCAGGTACGGGCTCGGTCGCCGGGCTAGCTGTCATCGCGGTCCTCGCTTCGTGCGTGTAGTGATGGTCACCACACTAAGCACTGGCGAGCGGGCGGGCGAGAGACCTACCGGTAGTTGACGAACTGCAGCGCCACGTCCAGGTCGGCGCCGCGGAGCAGGGCCTGCACGGCCTGCAGGTCGTCGCGCTTCTTGGAGCTGACTCGGATCTCGTCACCCTGGACCTGGGTCTTGACGCCCTTGGGGCCTTCGTCGCGGATCAGCTTGTTGATCTTCTTCGCGTTCTCCTGGTCGATGCCCTGCTTGAGGCCGCCGCTGACCTTGTAGGTCTTGCCGCTGGCCTGCGGTTCTCCGGCGTCGAAGGCCTTCATGGAGATGTCACGGCGAATGAGCTTCTCCTTGAAGACGTCGACCGCGGCCTTGACCCGCTCCTCGGTGGAGCTGACGATCTCGATGACCTCGTCGCCCTTCCAGGCGATGGTGGTGTCGGTGCCGCGGAAGTCGAATCGGGTGCTCAACTCCTTGGCCGCCTGGTTCAGCGCGTTGTCGACCTCTTGGCGGTCGACCTTGCTCACGATGTCGAACGATGAATCCGCCATTGGACTCGTCCCCTTCCCTGACGTGATCGGCCGGTTTGTATCTGAGGTACATCCTCGTTGTACCCTGCTAGTCGCACCAAACCGGATCTCCGGTGCGGCGCACCCAGGCAGGTTGCCCGAGCGGCCAATGGGAGCGGACTGTAAATCCGTCGGCGGAAGCCTACACAGGTTCGAATCCTGTACCTGCCACCAATGTTGCAAAGTTCGAACTTGTGCCCTGATCATCAGGGCACAAGTTCGAGTTCCCTGATGTTCTGGCGGATTTTCGCCGAGATCGGGACGGCACTGTGATCGATGTCAGCTCGACATCGAGGTGTTCCTTCAGCTGAGGGTCGAGAAGACGGTCGAACAACTCGGTGAGTTGAGCGTCCTTGATCTCGTCGTCGTGAATGTAGAGCCGGTCGAACACTGCCTGGTTCATGGCTCGCCGTCCGACTGAGTCGCTGCACGCGTATGCCTGATGCGGGTTGCGTAGAAGGTCGAGGGCCCGTTCCAGCCCGGCCGAAAGCTGATCCCGAGTCATCTGCCGCTGGTCGAGGTCGCGTGAGGCGACCGCGAGTGCAGCGGCTATTCGATCCTGCTCCGACCGGAGCTGTGAAAGTGGTACGGCGCCGGCATAGTGCGCGCGCAGCAGCATGTCGCGTTCGTTCGTTAACTTGGCGATGACGCGTTGAGCGGTACGTAGCCGCTTATCGCGTTCTGGAAGCAACGTGTCAACGTACTCAGCGACGAGGACTCGGACACGGTCGATTTGTTTGTCGGTTAGTCGCCGGGTACGCCAATGGTCTGCGACGAGCTCTTCAACGCTGGTAACGGCGATCGCTCGAAAGTCACAGTTGGTGCGGCGCATCTTGCGGCCGAGACAGTAGAAGTACGGATATCGCACACCCGTCCCGTTCACAACAACCTCGATTCCCAGAGTTTCTCCACAGTGGCCGCATGCAACGGTTCCCTTCAACCAATGAGCATGTTGTTGGGGCTTTTCCTTGGTGCGCACGCGAGATTCGCGGATCGATTGCACCCGTTGCCAAAGATCTTCGGTGACGAGCGGTTCGTGCTTGCCCTGGTGCCAGGCGCCCTCGAATTTCACCTCACCTAGGTAGTACCGATTCTTGAGGATGACCTCGATATGCGACGTGGCAATCGGTCGTGGTGGTCGTTTCGGCCGCGGCAGCGACGTGACGTCACGCCGTTCCAGTTCTTCTCGGATCTGGGTCATTGTCCACTCTCCTGATCCGTACGCTTCGTAGATCCATTGGACTTGTGGGGCGCGATCGGGATCGACTGCTACGGTGCGTATCTCGTAGCCCTCGACTGATCTCGTTCGCACGTTTAGGTATCCAAAGGGCACGCTCCCGGGTGTGCCACCATTTCTGACCTTTTGCGCCATGCCTTTGCGCGTCTCGCTGGCGAGGTTGCGGCTGTAGAACTCGGCGATTGAGCTCATGATGCCGTGCATCAACATGCCGCTTGGTGTCTCGTCGATGTTCTCACTGACGGATACGAGTGTTGCGCCGGCTCGTTGGATCGCAAGGTTGATTTCGACGTCGTCCACACGGTTACGTGCCAGGCGGTCGATCTTGTGAACGATGACGTAGTCGCAGCGGCGGCGATCTAAGAACCTAAGCATCAGCTGCAATTCTGGTCGGTCGGCTGAACGTGCAGATTCTCCCGCGTCGACGAATTCCATAATGACTTCGGCACCAAGTGCTTCGGCGCGCTTCTCACAGGCCTCACGCTGGGCGGGGATCGAGAAGCCTTCGATTTCGCCGCCTCGTTGGGCTTGTTCCTTGGTCGATACGCGCAGATAGATCACCGCTGCTGTCCTCGAGGTCTCCATGCGTTCTCCTGTGTGCTTTGGTGTGGTGTCTTGTGCGTTTTAGGCAGTTAGGTACTCGTGCCGATGATCGGTGATTTGACGGCAACGCTTGACGGCAACGTAGCCAAGTACGTGCGTGTTTGTTCGTGTTCGTAGCTGTCTGACCACAGAGGCGAGCGAGTCTCGTTGACTTAACGAAACTTGCCTCTTAAGCAGGGTGTCGAGGGTTCGAGCCCCTCCTGGCCCTCCAGATATAATCGACGCATTTTCGAACATCAATTCCGTTGTTGACGGCTGGATTTGACGGCAACGCGTGCCGTCACCAACAGACACGAGCAGCGCTCGACCCACACGGTCGAGCGCTGTTTGTTGCGCGGCGACATCGCCATGTTGGTACAGCTGGAGCGTGGTCGTGATCTGCGCATGGCCCAGGATGAGTTGGACGTCGCGTGCTGGCACACCAAAGTTCTTGAGGAGTGTCGCCGCAGTGTGGCGCAGGTAATGGATGGTGATGCGGCGCAGCCCGGCCCGCTCCCGCAGGTCGTGGAAGTGCTTGGCGAAGTTGCGTGGCCAGATCGGCGTGCGATCGGTGCTGAGGAAGACCAGATCGGACGATGTGTCCGCAGCGTCGCTTCCGGCTTGGAGCTCACTCAGCGCGGCGCGAACCGGCGCGAGCAGCGGCAGATCGCGCTTGCCTGCGTTGGTCTTGACCGGGCCGACCTGGAGCGCGTTCCCGACCTGCTGCAGCTGCTGAGTGATGTGAATTTGATTGTTGTCCCAGTCGATATCGCGCCAGCGGAGACCGAGCACTTCGCCACGGCGCATGCCATAGACGATGAGGAGCAGGAAGGCTGCGTAGAGCCGGTCTGCGAATGCCGACGTCAGGAAATGGCCGGCTTCTTCGGCTGTCCACGGGGTGAGATCTTTGCGTTCCCAGGTGGGCAGCGTCACGAGCCGCGCTACATTGCGAAAAACGATCTCCTCGCGCATGGCACGGGTGAGCGCTGCGCTGAGGACGGTGCGGGTCAGTTGGACGATGCGAACCGAGTGTCCCTCGGCGAGTTGTTCATTGAAGATCTGCTGCAACGCCGTGACCGACAGTTCGGTGAGCCGCCGTGTTCCGAGGCGTGGTTTGAGATGGATACGAATGATCGACTCGTACGACTCCAACGTCTTAGGGCGCAGAGTGTTTGGCGCGACGTCGTTCAGCCAGTAGTCGAGGTACCGGCCGATCGTCCAACCGACGTCACTGACCGGGATGTTGCGGTCGGCGTCGGACAGACGAGCGGTCAGTTTGGTATGGGCTTCGTCCCGGGTTTTTCCGTAGATACGAATACGTTTCCGCTTGCCGCTGGCGGTCGGCACATACGCAGCACCTTCCCACCGCCCGTCCTTGCGGCGGTAGAGCGTTCCCTCGCCGTTAGCGCGCGCACTGGTCATGCAGTGCTCCCGTAGCCGTTGAGGGAACCGATGAAGGCGTTCAGCTCGGGTTGCGAAACAAAGCGGCGACGGCCGATCGTGACGGTGCGCAATCGATTTTGGTGGATCAGCTCGTAGAAGCTCCAGCGGCTGATGCGCAGACGCGCGCAGGCTTCGGGCACGGTCAACAGCGTTGCGTCATCGGTCCCGCCGGTCTGACTTGCGAGCAGCCGCTGTGCGATGCTGTCGTCGATGGTGTGGCCGTCGGCGAGCGCCAGAGCCGCATGGCCAATTGCGCGAAGTACCTCGCGCGCCTGCGCATCACGCATCGGGGCAGCCGAAGTCACGATTGCCCTCCGTGGTCGGCGGGATGGTCAGGCTGCCGGTCGGTGCACTCTGGACAGCTTTCGTCTGTATCCGTGCGGTTGTTGTACGCGTGCACGATCTTTGTGACATCGCGGGCGATATGTCGGATGACGGCATCAGGTAAGTGGTAGTACTTGACGCGAAGATAGGTACTGAGCGTCGGGAGATCGGCGGCAGGCAGCCAACCGATGGTGGTGAACAGGTCGGTCCTGGTGATACCGAGCGCGTCCGTGATTGCCAGCAGACGGTCCATGCGCGTGTTCGCGATAAGCCCCTGCTCAATCCGCCACATCATGGTGGGGGAGATATCGGCACGGCGGGCGACTTCATTCACACTGAGCTGCAACTGATTGCGCTTGACCATGATCAGATTCGTGAGATTGGCGGTTTCTTCCGGAGTCACGATGGTTGCCTCCTCTGTAACCATTAATTGTACAACTGAATAGTGTTGTAAATCAATGGAATTCGACAATTCTACAACGTAATAACGACGAAATGCGGTCCGGTTTAAGTTGTTTATCAGGTCATGGTGCTGGGGCTCCACCTTGCGGCGATCGCTACCGATCGGCGCGGAAGATCCACACGCCATCGTCGCCGGGATGGTCGACGACCGCGATGCCGCCGGATGCCAGCATGTCGCGCGCCATGGTGCCGTACGCGATGCGCACGTAGCGTCGCAGATGTTCAGGAAGCCTTGCCAATTCGTCCTCGTAGCCCAGATCGTCAGCCATCTGTTCGACGTAGTCCTGGACGGAGTCGTAACGGCCGAGGAAGGCTTCTTGGAAGGCATCGGTGTCGAAGCTGGCTGGTTCGCCGTCGAAGACGTCGGCCCACGCCGCGAAGGCGTAGCCGTGTTGGGCAATGCCTTTCGCAACGCGAGATACCTGCTCGATGCTGTCGTATTCGTTGACGCGCCAGCGGCCGAACTGGTCATAGTCGTGGATGGCCCACTCCTCCGCGTTCGGTTCGCGTGATTTGGCCAGCATGGCGACGATGTCGGCTTGGATGTCGTCTGGCTCGCGTGCGGCGTTAATCCAGGCGCCGTGCAGCACGCCGTTGTTGTAGTCGGCAAGACTCGCGACGTAGATGCGTGGTGATGGTATTGGTTCGGCCTCCTGACGCGTCGCAGCGTCTGGCTGAGCCTCGGGTTGTGTTGGTTCGTGGTGGGTTTCATTCATCCTCACCTCCTTTCTGTTCTTAACTCGTGGGTTTGTGTGGGGCCGGTCGGGAAGCAGAGAGCCGGTGGCTCGATCTGCTTCCCGCCGGCCCCGGGCGCGCCGTGAGTGATCACTGACGCCCGTGTCCGAAGGGCACGGTCATGCTGCCGGTGGGGTATCGCCTCCCTTCGTATTCCGGCGCTGCCGGGATGCGGGTTCGCCGCCGTCGGCGAACAGAGTGGCGATGGCCTGCTGGCGGGCTGCGGCTTCGCGCTCGATTTCGGCGCGCGCCTCAGCTGCCCTGCTGGCCAGTTCCGGATCGTCTTTGGCGCGGGCGATGTGCTCGGCAATGGCGATCTGGATCTCATCGGTGATGGTGCCCTTGCCCGGGCGGAGGCCTGCAATGAAGCTCAGCTGGGCATGGACGTCGGGTTGGAGCTTGACCCCAAGCGTTTTGACGCCTGGTGTGTACTCGTCGGGTGTGGACATAGCGACCTCCTCGGTGCGCTGCGGCCGGTAAGTGCTTGGTGCGCTTACTGGTGCGGCCGCATGACACCGACGAGGCAGCCGCCGGCTCATGCGGCTGCCCTTGTGGATGGGGATTCGAACTGTTGCTCGCGGGCTTCGGCGATGCGGGCTCGTGCTACAGCGGCGAATTCGGGATTGAGCTCGATCCCCAGCCAATCTCGACCGAGCCTTTCGGCGGCCACAGCAGTGGTGCCACTACCCATGAACGGATCGCAGACGATGGCCGGTTCGCTGGCCTGTTTGCACTTGCAAGTCGGCGTCAGGCTGGCTCGCGTCGCGACGTGGCCGAGTCCCCGAATGACACGCCTCTGCCATGGGGATCGACAGCGTGTGCATCGCGCTTCGGGGCAGCCGGCGGCGATCATGCGTTCGGCAAGGGCCATCGGAAATATCGCATGGTGCGCGCTGCGGTAGCCGCCCGGCGTGATCGTCCAGACGTCGCCGGGGTTCTTGCCGAGTGGGTGGCCGACCTGCCCGCGAGCTTTCAGGCCTGCGAGGCCAGTGGCGGTCATGCCGTTGGGGCCGCGCCACTTTTCGATCGGTGTCGTTGTCTGCTGTCGTTGTTGGTTCGCAGACGGTGCCGAGCGGTGCGGCACCCGAATGGCGTCGAGGTCGAAGAAATACTTCGGTTGGCGGGCCATCACATAAATGACCTCGTATGTGCAGTTGAGGCGGTCGGGCACGCTGGACGGCACGGGGTTTGGTTTGGCCCAGACGATCTTGTTGCGGATGATCCAGCCGTCCTGTTGCAAGCGGAAGGCGAGCCGTTCTGGCGCCATCAGCAGGCTCTTGCGGGCTGCTCCCTGCGACGGATGACCGGAGTAGGTGTCGCCCAGATTCAGCCAATAGGTGCCTGTGGGGACGAGAACTCGCGCGATTTCTTGGGTGATCGCGGCCAGCTGGTCGACCCACTGATCGACGGATCGTTCGAGGCCAATTTGGCCAGTCGCGCCGTAGTCCCGGAGTGAGTAGTACGGCGGCGACGTGATCACGCAGTCGACCGAGGCATCCGGCAACTGCCGCAATCGATGGAGGGCGTCGCCAACGACGATCCGGTTGCGCCGCAGGATTGGCGCGAGACTCACTCTGCGCCTCCGGTCTGCATCAGTGGCACGACATCGTCGGGGGCCACGATGCGAAACAGTGCGGACGGTAGCGATCGGTCAGCGGCAATGGCGGCCGCCAGCGCCTGACGGCGGCGCTTGGCCGTGGCCGGATCTTGGTGGGTCATTGACCAGACGACAAGCGGGAACGATCCGTGGCGTTCTTGTTCGATGCCGGCCCGCCGATACGCCTCGTACTCGCGGCATTTCGACAGCAGCGTCGGGATGTGCTCGGTGCCGAGATCGATCTCAACAAACCAGGCGTAGACCAGTTCGTCAGCGGTGGCGGTCTCGGCGAAGAGGTCTGGCTTGAGCGTCCGGCGAGTCCCGCCGACGCCGATGTAGGGACGCCAGGTGGCTGGTTCGACCGCGGTGGCGACGACGTCCAGTCCGCCATGGCGGTTGGCAGTGATAAGCGCGATATGCGCAGCAGCGACGACCAAGCGATGGTGGACGAAACGGGCGCTGGGTTCGTAGCGGCGCCGGGCACCGCGGCCAGATCGCTGACGCAGTATCCGATCACCGACGCTATCGACGTAGTGCACGAGTCCGTCTGAGCCGGCCCGCACCCCACCGATGCGTTGGGTCAGGGCACTGATCACGCCGAGGCCGCGCAGTCGGGCCAGGACTCGTTTGGTCGTGCGTTGTCCCGATGTTGGCGCCAGATCAGCGAAGTGGATGGTGCGGATCTGGCGGACGGTCAGGAACCGATGGTCGTCGATAGACCGGATGATGGCCAGATCACGGTCGCTGAGTTGATCGGCTATGGCAGTGATGCCAGTGGCGGATAGGCGTCGGTGAGATGGCCGTTTGGCGGGCGTTGTGGTGCCCTCTAGGGCACCACTATTCCCCAACCCTGGGAGACGATTTCGTTCGTCTGCCAGGGGTGACGGGTGCGCAGGAGTCGACCCGAGGGGGTGGCCCAGGGGGTAGTCACTCATGACGGCCTCCGGCGCGTCCGTGCACCGCCGATGGAGTCGGAATCGTCACCGCCGGGAGCACTTTCAACCAGGGCGGCGAAGCTGGCTTCGATCTCGCTGACCGGACGGCCGAAGCGCGCGCGGCTCAGCTGGCGGATGGCGGCGGGATCGCTGGACGGCTTCGGGGCGGGCTTGGTCACGCCCGAGGCCCACGGCTGCACGGCGTTGTCCCGCACCAGACTGGCGTAGACGTGGTGGGCCGGGAGTCGGGTGAAGTCTTCAACGGTGAGCACCGACTGGCCGGCGGTCATGTCCTTGGCATCGCCCGCCTGCAACTGGAAGCAGACGCGGGACCGGGCGTTGTTGCGGAAGGCTTCCAGCATGGCTGGGGGCAGTTGCTTTTGGTACTGGTGCGCGAGATGAAAGGCGGCACCAAGTGAACGTGCTTGGGCGAGTGCGTCGCCAAGATCGGTCGGGATACCGCGGATGTAGTCCTGGGCCTCATCGATATAGATCATGACGGGGTCGCGACTGCCCTCGGGTGTTCCGGCTCGTTCACGGATGGCCTGCCAGAGCTCGGCCACGACCAGCGCGCCGAGCAGCTGGGCATTCTCGGGCCCGATGATGCCCTTCTGGAGCGGCACCAGCAGGACCTTCCTCTGGCGAAGCACCTGGCGGACATTGAACTTCGGATGCTGCTGAGCGAGAACATCGCGCAGCGGCTTGCTGATCAGTGGGCGCAACTTGTTCGACAGCGGCGCGATGGTAGTGGCGGCAGCCTCGGGGGAGAGGCTGTCGAACCAGTGCCAGAAAGGCCCTGCCGCGAACGGATCCGACTGCATGACGCCGCGGGTCAGGCGGCGGCGGAAGCCGGGATTGGTGAGCAGCAGCGGCAGCTGGACCAGTGTGGCATCGTCGCGTCGGGCCAGCAGTTCGAGGCAGTTCCTGAGGATATCGGCCGATCGCGGGCCGAGGCCATCACCCCAGATCGTCTTGAGGGTGCCGAACAGGCTGTCGGCCACCACTTCTGGTGAGCGGCCGTGACGATGCGCGGCGTCGAGCGGATTGATGCCGACCGGCGCCTCGTCGAAGGGGTCGAGGATGACGATGTCACTCCGTCGCTTCTCCGGGATACGGGCCAGCAGATCGGCGATCAGGTCCTTGGGTTCGATGACGACGATCGGGCGGTCGGCGTCGAGGTCTTGCAGGATCAGGTTGAGAAGCAAGGTCGACTTGCCGACGCCGTTCGGGCCGATCACCCAGGTGTGCCGCAAGGCGTCGGTGGTGTTGTAGCCGAGGCCGCCGCTGAAACCTGGTGCCGAGGCGTCGGCCACCACCCGTTGGCCGGATTGCAGCGGCGAGCTGGGCCGGACGGGGCGGGGATGCAGTGGCGGCTGACCCGGAAAGTGTTCGTCGTGGTCGGCGATGGGCCAGCCGGACATACGGGCCACCTCGGTGACGGTCAGGCGCTGCGATGGGGTGAAGACCGACCAGGAGGCGCGCGGCGTGTTGATCCGGTCGGCCTTCTCGTTCCTGAGTGTGATGCGGACATCGGGAGATTCGGCGGTGCCCATTGCGGCGGCCAGGCCGAGTAGCAGGGATCGGCGGCGTTCGGCCGTCGGCGCATGGACGCCGAGGCGGACAGCAGCGGCGAAGGCGTGTTGGCCAAGCTTGTGCTCAAGGGCGTGGCGGGCACCCGGGCGGGTGTCTGGCTGCACGCCGTGGAGGAGCTTCGACACCAGCTGCTGATTACCGTGCTTGGGGTCGGCCGGCGCGACGTTGGGATGCTGGCGCGGGCCGAGCACGATCTGAATAGTGAGGCGCTCACCCTTCTGGGCGGCGGTCAGAGCATGGAGGATTGATCGATGTGATGCCACCGCGTCGACAGGCTCTAGCTGGCGGGCGTTTGTACTCAACTGGATTCGGCGGGCGACCTTGACGGACTCGCGATCGGCATTGTCAAAACTAGTGACAATCGATCCCTCGACAAGTTGCTCAACGGCACGGCGGACGACCGCCTTGTGTCGGAGCTGACTGCCGATTCGGTATTCCACGCCGGTCACGTCGGCGCTCGCTTCCAGGATGAGTTGCGGGGCGTGGGATTGCGCTGCCCAATGGCGCAGCAGTCCGAACGCCGTTGCCTCACGTAGAGGCTGCGGCCAGAACAGCTGTTGCCAGACCAGCGAACCCGCCGACAGGGTGGCATCACCCGGGTTAGGCACTGGCGGCCTCCTCCGTATCGGTCTGCGTTGTTGATTGCTGAACGCCAGGGCGTAGCAGCGCTTCGCGGACTTCGGTTTTGGCTTCGGCCTCACGCAGCGCCATAGCAATGACGGCGCGACTGAGCTTGCGCAGGTCGGGCTGCTCCCGGCGCACGCTTCGAACGGTGATGTGCCGCTCGGGTTTTGGTGTGCCGCGCGATCCGCGGCGGGGGTTGGTTCTTCCTGTTTTAGACATAGATATCCTCCAATCGGAATTAGGTGCTAAATGGATTTCGGCAATTGAATTCGCGTCAATGCCGACGCTATTATCTATTACATTTGTGTAATAGTCAATAATGTTGGCTTACGATGAAATAAGCAAACTCATCTGTCAATAGGGGTCGAAAGGTCTTGAATTACCATCGATTTCGCCATGTAGAAATTACAACAAAGGCGCCAATAATGGCCGCGATGAGTGCCATAATGCCTATTATCACAATGAGCGTCGGCAGGATTGGTTCGATTAACCGGACGGCGCAGTAAAGCGCAATGACGCCGCACAGGATGCCAAAACACCAGCCGATCACCTTGTCCATCCACTTCGACGGCTCCTGGCTCACGGTGCCTCCCTCGTGGGGGTGGTGGTCAGCATGCCGTGGGTATGGCGGCTCCGTCGTGGCATCAAATTCCGCTGGCGACGGTCATGTGCGTCCTCCTTCCTAGGGGCGAGGCTTCCTGCAGCCTGGGCGGCACTGCCCTGGTTGGCATTTCGGGGTCCGCGATAGTGCGTCAGCCCGTTGAAGACCGCGAGAGCGGTCGAGCCGTCCGGTGACGACGGCGTGAGGCGGGTTGTCTCAATGTCCGGGTGGTCCGACAACAGTGACGGCGGGGCGGCACCGAGGACGACGGCGTGTACCGCACCCGGGAAGCTGGCGAGTTGGTGGATCGCTGTCGTCGGATCCCGGTCGGTCAACAGGAAGTCGGAAAACACCACCACCACGCTGGACCCACGATTGGTGGACGCCAGCTGTTCCACGTGCGCAAGGGCGGGGAGCAGGCTGCTCGACATCCCCGGTGTCGTCGACAGGCGTTGCAGCCCGTGATGGAGTCTCCGAACGCCGAACTGGTTGAGCTGCTGCGGGGGGACATGGCCGGGGGAGCCGAGGTCGAAGGGGACCAGGGCAACCCGATCGCGTCGGCAACGGCAGGCGGCGGCCAAATGGTCGATCGCCGTGGCCGTCTCTGCGTGGCGACGGCCGAGCGGATCGTTGCCGCCGGCCGACGCCACGCTCAGCGATTCGTCGAGGACGATGTACACCACGGCCCCGCCGCCGGGACAGGTTCCCGGATCGCCGAGGCTCACGACAGCGCTGCCGCCGGCTGGTGCCGTCTGGCCCGGAGGGTGGTGGCGGTTCTGGGCACCGAGGAGGCGGGGTGCCAGCAGCCGTGGGTCGACCAAGGCGGCCGGGAGGATCGAGGTCGTCACGCCGACCTCGATCGCTTGATGACCGGGCTTGGACCGCGGCCTGGCCCGTGGCCGACAACGTCGGGGCTGGCCAGGAGCGCCCGGAACTTGTCTGCCTCGATGTGGGCGGCGGCGGCGAGGCCCCGGTGGGTGTACTCAGTGGTGACCGAATTCTCGTGCGCCCCGGCTTGTTCCGCCTGACCGACGACCCGCCCCGAAGCCAATCGGCGATGGCGGCGGTCGGCTACGTCGGCGTCGTGCTTGGCTGATTCGACGAGGTCGGCAACCGGGTCGGCATGGTGCCAACTGTTGATGAAGCTGGCCAGCGCGATGGCTGTGGCCAAGGCGCCGAACGTCAGCCCGGACAGTGACCCTTCAATTGCCGTCCGCAGCGCGAAGACGCCGATCGTCACGAAGAGCGCGATCAGCGCCGCAATCACGAACACCGCAGTGTGCAGGCGCTGGCCCTTCCCGGGTCCCGCGAACAGATGAATGTATGGCTGCAGCGCTTCGCGTGCGTCGTCCCGCTGACGTTCGGCCGATTGCTGGAGGTGGCGCAGCTGTGTCGCGGCCAGTCCCGCTGTCACGGTGGCTGTGCCGGCCGAGATCGCTTGTGTCACGGCCAGTGTCGGGTATTCACCGAGGGCGATGGCGGCCCCGCTGAGCCCGGCGATGTCCCCGATCAGAAGTGCGGCCGTGCGCGCAACGTAGCCGCGTGAGGATGTGGCCTTGCGGCGCACGTATGGGCCGAGAGCCGCGACGGCCTGCTCGAACCGCTCGGCGGCGGTGTCGGCCGCGGTTCCCGCGCGCTCGACCGCGCGCTTTAGCTGGACGGCGCGGAACGCAAGCGCCGCTGCCCGGTCCTGCTCCGGGCGGGACCGGACCTCGCCTTCAGCGACGAACAGATGGTGTTGTTCGAGCGCCAGCGCGTCGTGCGCCAGTTCAAGGTAGGTCTTGTCGATGGCGGCTGGCCGGACCACGGCCGACGCCCGGTCAACCGGGATCAATCGGACGCCTTCGCCAGGGGTCGTGGTCGATGTGCCGCGGGCACGTGACCGAATACTTGGCATGTCAGGCACCTGCAGCATCAGTCACGACCGTGCACGCGGCCCGGGTCCGCTCACAGACGGTCGTGTGGAACATCCGCAGTGCGGCGATGTACGGCGTCGGGAGCGGCGCGTCGTCGGCTTGCCGACCGACGCCGATGATGCGCACCGTGGCACCGGCCAAGTTCGGGACGGTGACGAGCCCGGCCAGCGTCTGCGCCTCATCGGGGGTCAGTCCGGGGTCGTTGAGGTTTTGGCCGACCGTCTGGATGCCGTCGGTCAGGATGGTTTCTTCGAGGTGGTAGGAGCCGGTTGCTGCCAACTGCGCTTCGTATTCGGCGGCCGGTTGGTACTGCCCGACGATGTCGGTGGCGCCGTCCGGCAGTTGCATAGAGGCGTCGGGGAGTGCTGCGTTGACGTGGACCATGACGTCGTCGGCAGCTGTGGGTGCCTTCCGCAGTCGGGCGTTCTCGGTGGCACCGTCAAGCCGAAGGTCGCCGTCGAAGACAGTCGTGGCGATGGCTGAGCCGGCGAAAATGTTGACCCGGAAATGGCCGTTGCAAATTGCTGTGCGCTCGGCGGCGTCGTGAATGATCTGCTGGGTGTCCGGCTGCGCGGTTGAGTTTTCCCGGCTCGCTGACTGGTCGCTCTGGATGATGGCTGCGATGTGGCTGCCGTCGGTCGGGCAGCTCGCTGCGATGCGCGCTGCCTGATCGAGGGCGGCTGGCTGGGTGGCCGTGCACGCCGTGGCAGCAAGTAGTGAAATGCCGGTCAATACGGCGGCGATTGTCGCGGTCGCGGTGGCGTTCATAGTGTCGCTCCTGTTCGTCTCAGGGGGAGGGAATGTTTGCCGGACAGTCCGTAGGGCTCGGTGATGGCCAGCTGCAGAGCCAGCAGCAGATCATCGATTTCCTCGATGTGCTCCTGCAGGTCCTGGAGGTCGGCGGCGCTGAGTTGCCAGCCGTGGGCGCTGACGTTGAATGCGGCACCAGAAAGGGCGCCCTCGGCGTCGATCAAGCCGCGAATGACGATGTCTCGCATCGGATATGGCGTTGAGTTCGTTGAGCGAATGATGTTCATCCGCCCACGACACGGCATGCCGCGACGCCACGCAACCGCGCGGCCCCCATCACGTGACGTCACGTGATGGGTTATGTGACGAGGTTTGCTGGTTGGTGGGAGGCTGACATTAAAAAGCCCGGTCAACACAGTGGTTGACCGGGCAGGTTGGCCCAAGTGATGGATTTGTTATTTGCTACTTCATTGGTAGATGTCGATTCGTCCGGCGACCGCCAACTCCCACGTTGTCCGGCTCAACGCCGGGTGGAGCCAGGTGTGGTAGTCCAGGCGGCACATTGGCATCTGATCGCTGAAGATCCGGACTTCCGGCTGTTCTGGCCAGCGTTCTCGGTACTCCTTCTCCAAATCCCCATTGTCGTTCGCGGCGGACTCATGATCCTCCGTCGCCTGGTAGACCCAGGCGCCACTGGTATCCAACGCCTGACCGTCGCCGACCGCGTGCTGCCGGTCTGTCCAATCGGCGATCAGACAAATCACGATGATCAGGTAGCTGTCGAATGTCTTACAAGCCTCGACGGCGTCTCCGAAGATGAGCCAGGCTGCGATGGTGTCCAGAAAGCTGGGAGCGTCCTGGGGCAACGTGTCCCCATTGAGGACTGCGATGCGGACGCGGTCGAGATAACTACCGGCGCTTTGGGTGCCCTCGGGGGTCTTCCGGCCGTACAGGATGAAGCGGATGTAGGAATCCATTGCGGGGTGAGGACACATCCTGAAGCTGACTTCTGATCTGTGCCGAAGCTCTCGTGTTGATGCCCCGTACTCTTTGTCGCGCGTATATAAATGGGCCATGGGTGGCCTCCTTAACTAAAAGGGGGCCAACCCTCACTGTCACTATCTCACAAATGAAAATGATTGTCAATAGCGAATGGGCGGGGGCCGCGACTCGTGCACGAGAAAGACGACGTTGTCACTGCGCTGATAGAGCTATTGACACCGGGCAAGCCGATGCTCCCAAAAGAACTGTCTCTTGCGCCCGAGCTCGTCGAGTGGGTCGTGTGGCGACTGGGCATCGATCAGCGGCTGCGAGTGGGCGACGTGGTTTGGTTTCTCCTTGAGGAGGCGGTCTGTCCTCTTGATGGTCGGATGCAGAGCCCTGAACTTGACGCGGCGCGCTTTCTGCTTGCACTTGGCGACGACTTACCGCAAGAGCCGCACGACCTCGTGCCCGGGACCAACATCACGTTCGCAGCTGCTTGTGCGCTAGCACGAACCGACCTTCCTGCCGGTGCGAAGCCAGACTTCGCGTTTGTCCGACATCGACAAGCGATGGCTACGACGAGGTTCCCGCAATGGGGACATGTCACCAGTTGGACCCGATCGAAGGTCGAGAAACAATCGCAAGGTGGTGCGCCGAAGAAGGTGGCGGTGGCGCTCTACGACGAGCTTGACCGCCTCCTTCGCGACGAGGGCCTCCGCGCAAATCTCGTGTCGTTTTATCGGGGGAATTTGGCCAAGGCGGGATTACCCGTCGATGCGTCATCAGACGACCATGCTTCTGAAGCTCACGGAGCAGTGGCTAAAACGAGCATTGCGACAGATCCTGCCGCGGCTTCTGACATTCGCGAACTCGTCGAGTTGTTCGGCCACGACAACTTTCCTGCTGTCGCGGAATCAAATCCGTACGTCCTCGGGGCGACGGAATCGCACTACGGCGACCGGCGCAGTTATGGGTTGCACGATCGGTATGTTGCACGCACCCGCAACAAGTTTGACGAAACGCTCGTCACGTCGATCAGTGCCAACGATTTCACCCTGATCGTTGGACCATCCAAGGCCGGTAAGACACGCTCGGCGTTTGAGGCTATCAGAGGGGTCTTCGGTGATCACGGGATCGTGGTACCTGTACCCGGCCGTTTGTCTGAACTGGTGGCGCATCCGTTAGTCGCGGAAACCACGACGCCCCTGGTGATCTGGCTTGATGACCTCGACTTGTACCTCGGGCCGTCCGACCCGCTCACCCCGGCGTTGCTCGATCAGCTCCTTGCCCGACCCGGGGACACGCGCCTCCTGGGGACACTGCGAAGTGAACAACGGGCGTTCTTGCTCGGGGACGAGGTTGCCCCGGAGGATGATCGCCGAGGTAGCACCGCGTGGTTATTCGACCCGCGATGCGTGGATGACGTGCCCGGTATCGGCCATTCGGGACCGGGTGGCGGTGCGCCAGTTATAGATCACGAATGGAGTCGGCCTACAAACGGCAGCATCCGCCACGTTCGCCAAATTCTGCATCGCGCAGCCACTATCGATCTCGACCACACCACGATCGATGCCGATGAACAGCTGGCTGCGGCGAGCGAGTATGCGGATGAAGATTTTCAATTCGGCCTCGGTGCGACCCTTGCGTGCGCACCGGAACTATTACGCCTGTACCGCGACGCCGAGCACTGGCAACAGCCTGTGCTTCACGCTGTCTTGCGGGCCGCGATTGATTGGGCCCGTTGCGGCCGGAACGACCCGATTCCCGAGCAGGTACTCGCACGTCTGGCTGAAAAGCAACTGCGAACGTTTCGCAGCGATCTCGCGGCAACTCCCGAACTGTTGCTGCAGGCGATCGAGCAGGCACGAACGCCGCGCAGGAGCGATGGCAAAGCAGTCGCGCTCATCTCGCACTTTCTCGACGACGGGACCCGCGGCTACAAGGCGTTTGCGTATCTTGTGTCGGCTGACGATGAGGCTGGCGCCGTTCGTCTAATCGGTGAAGATCGCTGGGACGACGCGCTGCAATCCGCCGACGCCCCAACGGCGTATGGCGTGATGCTGGCTGCCTACTGGCGCGGGTTGCTGTCGACGGCGTTCCACATCGGGCGATCCGCAGCGGAACTCGGCAGTACCGATGCGATGCATATGAGCGGGTATCTGTACGAGACGGGCGATCCGCCGGATTCCCAAAGCGCACTTATCTGGTACCGGCGCGGCGCGGATCTTGGCGACTTGTCCTGCAGGCTGCACGCCGCGCGACTTCTCTCGTTGTCAGAGGATGCCTCGGAACGTGATGAAGCCAGGCGGTACTACGCGTTAGCGGCGGCAACCGGGGATATTTCGGCCACGTATGCCTACGCACATTTCCTGATGTTGCAGCCCGAGGCATCGTCGCAGGACGAGGCAATCGAACTGTTCACGGTATGCGCGGATGCCGGCGATGCCGACGCGATGCATCACCTCGGTCTTCTCCTCACTGAGCGAGATAACGCCGATATCGAGGTCGCAAAGCACTGGCTGACTGAAGCGTCCCGGCGCAACATCACCGATGCAGACATCGGGCTCGGTCACCTATTGCTTCGACACCAGGATCCGCCCCGCGTGGCCGAAGCAAAACGGTGTTTCCAGAGGGCCGTCGACGGCGAGAACACGAGGGGCCTTGTCGGCCTTGCAGATATCGCGGAGAATTTTTCGACAAATCCTGATCGAAAACGGGCAGATCGTCTCTACAAACAAGCAGCTTTGACAGGCGACGCTTACGCGATGCACTCGTATGGAGTGCGATTCATGCTTCAGTCATCGTCTTCCGACGATGCGCGCTACTGGCTGAGTCGGGCAGCGGACACGGGCGATATTCAAGCCAAGCTCGATCTCGGTAGGTTCCTGATTGCGCAGCCGGAACCAGACGATCGCCGTATCGGATTCCAGCACATCGTTGATGTCGCTCAGCGTGGGCACATACCGGCGATGTGCCAGCTCGGTGAGCTCTACCGCGATAATCATCCCGCCGTCATGGAGCAACCGGGCGAACAAAAATCTCGCTGGTGGCGGCGATGGCTTAGAGGTTCGCGACAAGTAAACGACAACCTCAAGTATTCAGTCGCTTGGTACACGCGAGCTGCTGAGCGTCGGCACGTGCATGCGATGATGGAACTCGTCCAGATATTTCTGTATCGGTACGACCCTCCATCGTTGGGGATGGCTCGGCAGTGGTCGGAGCGAGCGGCTCACGAAGGCGAGACTGAGGCGATGTACTCGATGGCCTACATCATTGGCCACCAATGGTCTCCACCCGATCTGGAGGGTGCGATCGCCTGGTACACAAAGGCAGCGGACGCCGGCCACCTGGTGGCGCGATACAAGTTGGGAATAATCGCTCGGGCAGAGACCCCGGAAGAATCTCGCGACCACTTCGAGGAAGCACTTCGGAACGGGTACTGCGACGCGCTACCTGAGTTGATCGATCTGTTGCTCGAGGAGTTCGACGATCCAGAGCGTGCGGTCGCGTGGTCCGTCGCTGCTGCAAATGCTGGCGATGTGGGTGCGATGCTTTGGGCCGCACATCTTCTCAATGACGTTGTCGACCCGCCAAGACCAAAGGATGCTCGTCGCTGGCTGACGGCCGCGGCAAAACTGGATGTCCCATCAGCAATGTGGGACCTTGCAGATCTGTTGGACGGGTTGGAACCGCCGAGGTCGCGAGAAGCAAACAGGTGGCGCGAACGGGCAGCGCAGATCGAGGCCGAGGCGAGCGATTCGTAGGTGGTGTTCGTTCACGCCTCCGCTTCACCTCAGGTCTGATTCGCCCGGTGGTGACCGCGTTCACATTGCAGCCGTATGCAACGGGACTCATTGATTGGGTCTGCTGCACGATCAGGTGACAGTTACGGTCACGCGGCCTGACTGGCCGGTGTGGTCATGATTGCTTCGTATTC
>NZ_NOZR01000014.1 GCF_002250655.1 Mycolicibacterium sphagni | reverse complement strand
AACGAAAGCCGCCCCGGCACCAAAACCGGGGCGGCTTTCACCTGCCTCTTGACAAACAACGCCTACATATCAGCTGTTCCGACCGCCCGCGGGGAGTCTAACGCGATCGGGCTGCGTTGTTAGACACCGCGTCAAGAAGCTCGCTCAGCGGAAGCTGAGCACCTGATCGCCCCAGGCCAGCCTGATCGTGCGGTCCAGATCATCGACCACTTTGTCCTCCCGGTCGATGATCAGGGTGGTGCGGCGATCGACCTCGTAGGGCGCCCACTGTGGCTCCCCGACCGGCCCGGAGGGCACGCCGGTGGCCGCGAAGTTGGCCCACCGGGTGCGCATCCGCTGCGACAGCGCTTCACCGGTTTTGAGGCCGCCGAGCTTGAAGGTGATATCGCGGGAACCGGAGACCAGGTTGCCCCACACGTAGATCAGCTCGGTGGCATGCGCGGCGCCGAGTCGGATCGCCTTGAAAACGGGTGTCGCCCAATCGAATCGGTACAGGTAGACGGGTGCCACCGCGCCGTGTCCTTCGGCGAACCACACCGTGGGCATCCGGAAGCCCATGTCGCTCGCTACGCCGAGGCTGCGGGTGCGGGCGCGGCGGGCGGGGTACGCCGTGCCGATCTGCTCGGCGGTCGGCAGCTGCAGACCGGGCTGGTCGCTGGCGATCTCGTCGAACATCGTGCGAATTGCCTTGGGCGCGATCGGCATCAGCGGTGAGCGCATGAACCGGAACAGCGCGGCTTCGTCCTTGTTGGTCCCGATCAGCAACGGCACCCGGTGCGTCTTGCCGGCGCGGGCCAGCGTCACCGGGTAGTCGGGCACAAGATCGCCGTCGACGGTCGGGGCGAACGCCAGCCGCCCTGGTGTCGCGGTCGGCACGTGGTCGAACACCTCCATGGAGGCGTCGATCAGGGCCTGGACAGGAGCCTGGTGAGCCTCGGCGGCAGTCATCCCGAGCCGGTCCAACAGCAGTTGGGCGACGGCGCCGGCCCGGTCGGTGTCGTAGATCGACGTGGCCGGTGAACTCTGGGCGATCGCCCGCGAGAACAGCCCGGCGGCCGCGGGCACAGCCAGCAGTGTCGTCACGATCCCGGCGCCGGCGGATTCGCCGAACAACGTCACCCGGTCCGGGTCACCGCCGAAGCCGGCGATGTTGTCACGCACCCAGCGCAGCGCGGCCAGCACGTCGCGCAAAGCGACGTTGCTGTCGAACCCGGCCGACGAAAGATCGATGAAGCCCAGCGCGCCGAGGCGGTAGTTGATGGTCACAACGACGACGTCGGAACTGTCGGCCAGCACCGATCCGTCGTAAAGCGGCTGGCTGCCGGCGCCGAAGATGTAAGCGCCGCCGTGTACCCACACCATCACCGGCTTGGCGCCCGTGTCGGCGCCGGAGGGCGCCCACACGTTGAGGAACAGGCAGTCCTCGTCGGCTCGGGTGCCAAGGCCCATCGGGATCGGGCTGCGGGGCTGCGGACTGACCGGCCCGAACGACGTCGCGTCGGCGATCTCGGTCCACGGCTCGGGGGCCGCCGGCGCGCGCCAGCGAAGGTCCCCGACCGGCGCAGCGGCGTAGCGCAGGCCTTTCCACGTCTTCACTCGGCCGTTGTCCGCCCCGCGCACCGGGCCGTAGGTGGTCGCGACGACCGGCTGGTCGACGACCGGCCGAAAATGCGCATCCGTTGTCATTCCGTCCACGTTACCGACGGGTAATCGCCATGGGTACGTTGCCCGGGGTCTGTTCGGCCACCGGGACGCTCCGCTATGGCGGCGGCCACACGTCGCTGACCCGGCTATCCTGACCGGGCTGATAGCCGATGGAGGTGCCGGGCGTGCGGAAGTGGGCGCTGCTTCTGGCCGCCATCTTCGTCGAGGTCACCGGCACTCTGTCGCTGCGAGCCTCCCAGGATCACAAGGCGTGGCTGATCGTCGTGGCGATCGGTTACCTCGCCTCGTTCTATTTCCTCGCGCTGGTGCTGCGGGCCGGCATGCCGGTCGGGGTGGCCTACGGCGTGTGGGGCGCGGTGGGAACCGCGGCAACGGCGGCGCTGGCCGCGGTGATCTTCGACGACCCGTTCACTACACCGATCATCGTCGGTATCGGCCTGATCATCGCCGGGGTGCTGCTGGTGGAGCTGGGGTCGCGACACCACGAGGCCCCGCCGTGATGTGGCTGACTCTGGCCGGCGCCATCGGAGTCGAGGTATTCGCCACCTTGTGTCTGCGTGCGTCGGACGGTTTCCGCAAGAAGGCGTGGATCGCGCCGATGATGATCGGCTATCTCGTGGCGTTCACGCTGCTGTCGGTCACGCTGTCGCTGGGTATGCCCGTCGGTGTTGCCTACGGGGTGTGGTCGGCGGCCGGAGTGGCGTTGATCGCGGTGATCGCGCGGGTGCTCTTCGCCGAGCCATTGACGTGGGTGATGGTGGCCGGCATCGGGCTGATCATCGCCGGTGTGCTCACGATCGAGTTGACGGGTTCCGTGGGCTGAGCACCCGGGCCAGCAGCACGGCCGCGAGCCCGGCCACCACCACGGTGAGCAGTCCCACGCGCAGTGACATGGCGTCGGCGATCACACCCACCACGATCGGCGAACCGAGGAAGCCGACGCGCATCAGCCAGGTCAGCACAGTCAGCCCGGTGCCGGGCCGCAGCCCGGGTAGCTCGTCGGCGGCGTGCATGGCAGCCGGCACCAGTGTGGCCGAACCGAATCCGGCGGCGGCGAACCCGGCGATACTGCCGGGGATGCTCGGGAACGCCAGCGCGGTGGCCATGCCCAGCGTGATGAGCAATCCCCCGGCCCGGACCACCGCGCGCTGACCCCACCGATCGACCATCCGGTCGCCGAGTGCGCGGCCGATGAACTGGAAGCCGATCAGTGCCACGTAGCCGAAGGCGGCCAGTGCCGCCGGGGCCGCCAGCGATTCACGCAGATACAGCGTCGCCCACGAGCTGCCGGCGTCCTCGACGACGGCGCCCGCGATCGCGATGGCCACCAACGCAGCCAGTACGAGGTAGACGGCGCGGCCCGCTCCCGCGGAGGCTGCCTGCTGGTGCCGCTTGTCGGCCTCGTCATGGTCGGGGCCCGGCAGCAGAAAGCAGTAGCCGATCAGGCAGATCGCGCTGAACAGCACACCGGACACCGACAGCTGCACCGCCCGCGGAATGCCGAGATAGATTGCGCCCGCGCCCATCAGGCCGCCCAGGACCGCCCCCGCCGACCACACCGCGTGCAGCGAGTTGATGATGAACCGGCCGTACTCGCGTTGCAATCGCAGACCGTGCACGTTCTGGGCGACATCGGTCACCGAGTCAGCGGCGCCGGCGCAGAACAGTGCCGCCGCGAGCGTGGCGCCGGTGGGTGCCAGCACGGCGGCGAGAACGAACACCGCGATCAGCAGCCCGCCCGCAACCGCGACCACCGAGGAACGGAAGCGGCGGATCAGCGCACCCGCGGCGGGACCGCTCAGCAGCGCGCCCGCCGAGAACGCGGCGACCGCCAGACCGAAGTCCGTGTTGGACAGGCCGAGGTCCGCCTTGATCTCGGGGTAGCGCGGCAGCAGGTTGGCGAACAAGGCGCCGTTGGTCAGGAAGAGCGCCGCCGTCGCAATCCGGGCCCGGCGGTTGCGCACGTCGAGTCCGGGGGCGCCCATGTGAGGCGAGGTTACGGGTAACCAAGCAAGATGGCAGCCATGACTGACTCGGCACTGTCCGACCTCGCCCACCGGTTCGGCGTCGCCACCGACTATCACGACTGGACGGGACGGCTGGTGACGGTCGACGAAGCCACTCTGATCGGGGTCCTGTCCGCGCTCGGTGTCGAGGCGGGCACCGAACAGGGTCGGGCAGCAGCACTTTCGGCCCTGGACGCCCGGTACTGGTCGCGGTCGCTGCCGCCGACGATCATCGGCCGCGCCGGCAGCGAGACGTCCTTTTGGGTGCATGTCACCCACGGTGAACTGGCATATGTCTGGGTTCGGCTCGAGGACGGCACGGTTCGCACGGGGGTTCGACAGGCCGACAACTTCACCCCGCCGTTCGAACTGGACGGCCGGCTCGTGGGTGAGGCGACGTTCGTCGTACCGGGAGATCTGCCGCTGGGATATCACAGCGTCCATCTGAGCTCCGCCGGTGAGGAGTCGAGCACCCCGCTGATCGTCACCCCGCCGTGGCTGGGGCTGCCGGCCCGGCTCGGGGCCCGTCGCACCTGGGGGCTGGCCACCCAGCTCTACAGCGTGCGGTCGAAAAACTCCTGGGGCGTCGGGGATCTCGGCGATCTCGCCGATCTGGCGGTGTGGGCCGGCGCGCAGCACGGCGCCGGCTACGTCCTGGTCAACCCGCTGCATGCGGCCGCACCGACCGAACCCATGGAACCCTCCCCCTACCTTCCGACGTCTCGTCGGTTCACCAATCCCCTGTACCTTCGGGTCGAATCCGTCCCCGAATTCGCTTATCTGCCGAAGCGTGGGCGGGTATGGAAGGTGCGGGCCACCGTCCAAGCCCAGGCGCGCAAGGTCGACACCATCGACCGTGATTCGGCGTGGGCAGCCAAACGCGTTGCGCTGAAGGCGATTTACCGGGTGCCTCGGTCGGCGGGCCGGCAGCTGGCCTTCGAGGCGTTCAAGGAGCGGGAGGGCCGGGCCCTTGACGACTTCGCCACCTGGTCGGCGTTGGCCGAGAAGTATGGCGGCAACTGGCACGAATGGCCCGAGGCGCTGCGGCACCCGGGGAACCCGGAAGTGGCCGACTTTGTGGCCAAACACCGCTCTGCGGTGGATTTTCACCGCTGGCTGCAGTGGCAGCTCGACGATCAGCTGGCCGCCACCCAGTCGCAGGCGGTCCGCGCCGGGATGGTGCTGGGAATCATGGCTGACCTGGCCGTCGGGGTGCATCCCGACGGTGCCGACGCCTGGGCGTTGCAAGACGTGCTGGCACTGGGAGTGGCTGCCGGTGCGCCACCCGACGAGTTCAATCAGCTCGGCCAGAACTGGTCGCAGCCGCCATGGCGGCCCGATCAACTCGAAGAGCTTGGCTACCAACCATTTCGGACGTTGATCGAGGCGATCCTGCGGCACTCGGGCGGGGTTCGGATCGACCACATCATCGGGTTGTTCCGGCTGTGGTGGATTCCCGACGGTGCGTCGCCGACCAAGGGCACCTATGTCCGCTACAACCACGACGCGATGATCGGAATCGTCGCGCTCGAGGCACACCGAACCGGTGCCGTCGTCGTCGGCGAAGATCTGGGCACCGTGGAGCCGTGGGTCCGCGACTACCTGCGGGCTCGCGGGATCTTGGGCACCTCGATCCTGTGGTTCGAACGGGACAACGACGGTGACCGCGGGCCGCTGCCGGCCGAACGATGGCGCGAGCTGTGCCTGTCGTCGGTGACCACGCACGACCTGCCGCCGACACCGGGCTATCTGGCCGGCGAACACGTACGGCTGCGTGACGAGCTGGGGCTGCTCACCCGGCCCGCGGCCGACGAGCTGGCCGACGACCGCGCCGAGCAGGCGGCGTGGCTGGCCGAACTGCGCAGGGTCGGGCTGCTCGGCGACAATCCCGACGAGGAGGAGGTGATCCTTGGGCTGTACCGGTATCTGGCGCGAACCCCGTCCCGGCTGTTGGGGCTGGCGCTCACCGACGCGGTGGGCGACCGGCGCACCCAGAACCAGCCTGGCACCACCAATGAGTATCCGAACTGGCGGGTTCCGCTGACCGGGCCCGACGGCTCACCGCTGCTGCTGGAGGACGTGCTGACCGACCCGAGGGCACAGAGGCTGGCGGCCGCGCTGCAGGCGGCGACGGCGCCGCGCCCCGAATAGCGATGCCGAAATACAGTGCCGGCGTGCTGCTGTACCGGGTAGCCCACGATGTGGTGGAAGTTCTGATCGGCCATCCCGGCGGCCCGTTCTGGGCGCGCAAGGACGACGGCGCATGGTCGATTCCCAAGGGCGAGTACGAACCCGGCGAGGACCCGTGGGCGGCCGCGCAACGTGAGTTCGCCGAAGAGCTGGGCTGCGATGTACCGGACGGGCCCAGGATCGCGTTCGACGCGGTCAAGCAGCCGAGCGGCAAAGTGTTGACGGTGTTCGGCGTCGGCGCCGACTTGGATGTGACCGAAGCGCAAAGCAACACCTTCACGCTGGAGTGGCCGAAGGGGTCCGGGCGACTGCAGGAGTTTCCCGAACTCGATCGGGTCGGCTGGTTCCCGGTGGCACACGCCCGCCGGAAGCTCCTCAAGGGACATGTGACGTTTCTTGATCTGTTGATGGCTCAGTTGACGGGACTCGGCGAAGGCGACTCAGGGCCGGAGGGTTAGCCTCACGACGTGAAGGTCTCCGTCGTTGCTCCGGTCGGAGCCTCAGGCACCGCGGACCCCGTGTGGCTGGGCGAATTCGCCCGCCACCTCGAGGCGAGCGGCTTCGAGTCGATCATCGTCGCAGAGCACACGGTGCTGGTGACCCGCTACACCAGCGTGTATCCCTACGACCCGTCCGGGCGGGTCGAGCTGACCCCGGCGGATCCGGTGCCCGATCCGCTGGAGCTGTTGGCGTTCCTGGCGGGTCAGACGACGACGCTGGGGTTGGCGACCGGTGTGCTGGTGCTGCCCAACCACCACCCGGTGATGCTCGCCAAGCGAGCTGCGACCGTCGACGTTCTCTCCCGCGGGCGGCTCCGGCTGTGCGTCGGGGTGGGGTGGCTGCGCGAGGAGATCGAAGCCTGCGGAGCGGATTTCGACAGCCGGGGACGGCGTGCCGACGAGCAGATTCACGTGCTGCGGCAGCTGTGGGCCGACCATCCCGACGGGGTCAGTCATCATGGCGAGTTCTTCGACTTTGACAATGTCATGTGTTATCCGAAACCCGTTTCTGCCCAGGGTGTTTCGCTTCACATCGGTGGGCACAGCCGGTTGGCGGCGCGCCGGGCAGGACGGCTGGGCGACGGCTTTCAGCCGCTCGGGGTGGCCGGCTCGGAACTGGCCACGCTGGTCGAAGTGATGCGGATGGCGGCCGAGGATTCCGGCCGCGACCCGGATGAGCTTGAGCTGTCGCTGGGCCACCTGGTCACCAAGGTCGACGCCGACCGCGCCGGCCGGCTGGTCGAGATGGGCGCCAACCGGCTGGTGCTGGGGATGCCGTCAATCAGCGACCTGAACGAGGCCAAGGACGTGCTGTCGGCCTGCGCAGAACGACTGGGCTTGCAGCCGTGAGCCTTTCGGTCCCAGACCGGTTGGCGTTGTCAGAGCTGGTACATCGCTACGCCGCTGCCGTCGACGATCGGGATGTCGAGACGGTGCTCCGATTGTTTGTCGCCGACGGCGAACTGGTGCTGCCCGAGCCGCCCGATGTGCTGACCCCGGTGCGGCATCAGCGCGGACCCGACGCCATCGGCGTGGCGTTGTCGGAGGCCACCAACGTCGGACGGACCCATCACGGCATCGACTCGGAGGTTTACACGCCGGGGACGAATCCGGATGTTGTACATGGGCGTATCGCAGCGACCGCACATCATTGGAGCCGGCGCTCGGACGGTGTCGCCGACCTGGTGTGGTACCTGCGCTACGACGACGAGTACGTGCGCGCCGAATCGGATTGGCTGCTCGCGCGGCGCGCGCTGACGATCGATGCGATCGAGACGCGTCCCACCCGTCGGCTGCGGTAGGTTTCTGTGCGCCGAGCGTGGGGGTTACCGCATGAAACGCCGCGAAGTTTCGACGATAAGGCCCACGGCCGGCGATTTGCCTAGCGCACGCCGGCAGCGGCTTCGGCCAGCGCGTCGGTCGCGCCCTTACGGCGCATTTCGATGACCTCGCCGATCTGACGTGCCAGCCGGGCATTGTTCTGCACCACCGCGTTCATCGCGTCGCGCGGTACCGACACGATCGTGGTGTCGGTCAGCGCGACGACGCCGGTGATCATCCGCTGGCGGGTCAGCGAGGTCCCGCCGATGTAGTCCCCCACTCCGATGCTGCCCAGCGACAGCTCCCGGCCGTCTTCGGCGTAGACCAACAGCCCGACCGATCCTGCGGTGATGAACCCGACCGCCTCCGGAATGCTGTTCACCGGTTGGATGATCTCGCCCTCGGCGTACAGCAGCTGGCGGGCATGCGCCGCCATCGCGGCGACCGCGTCCTCGCCGAGGCCCAGCCCGGCAGCGACCCGCTGCAACTGGCTCTCCACATAGGTTTTGGCGGTCTCGGCGTCGGGGCTCGCCTCGTCGAGGTGCAGCCCCGCCCGTTGTGCGGCATACCAAGCGCGGTGCAGAAGCAGCGCCTTGGTCCGCGACTCATCAGCCGGCGATGCGATCGGTACCGACACCTTGTACTTGGCCTCGCCCAGCGCCACCACTTTGGCCGGCAGACTGCCCAGCCGCGTCGGCAAACCCGTGGCCACCGACATCAGCGCAGCGCCCACCGCACCCGGCGGGTCGTCGGGTCCGAACGCCAGCGTTGCCGACGCCTGGTAGGCCGCCCCCTGCGCCCGACTCAGGTTGGTGAACGATCCCGTCGCCAGCATTGCGTTCGGCACGATCTGGATCCCGTTGCCGGTGTCGATGTGCGCCGCACGCCAGTTCACTTCGACCACGCGGCCTTTGGCCGGCGAAGTGTCCAGCCAGTCACCGATTCGGAACGGTTGTTCGAACAGCAGCAGCAATCCGGCGATCACCGGTCCGACGGCAGTCTGCACCGCCAGGCCGATGACGATCGATGTCACCCCGACCGCGGCGATCAGGCCGCCGATGTTGGCGCCCCACACCCATGACAGCAGCAGCCCCACGCCCAGGATGATCAGGACGAGCCGGCCCATGTCGATGAAGATGCCCGGCAGTCGCTCACGCCAGCTGCCCGCCCGCGCCGCACCGAACAACGCGGCATTGGCCCCCGACAACAGCAGCAGCATGATCAGGAACCCGAACGCCGTCGCGGCGATCTTCGACCAGGTGGCCTGCACATCGGCCTGCTCCAGCTGAGCCACCAGTAGATACACCGCGCATGCGGGCAGCACCCAGTTACGCAGCAGTGCAACAGGTTTGGCGTAGGAACTTCCTCGGCGCGCCAGCAACGCGTGCAGCTCGTTGAGCAGCAGCAGGGCTAGTGGCAGGCCGACGATGACGCCGAGAGCCGGCCAGAACCAGGGTTGAGAGGTGAAGCTGTTCATACCGACTGCCGCGTTCCGACATCCAGGCGCCACACCGGTTCGTTCCCCTCGGCGCCGCTGAGGGTGCCTGCGTCGGAGAACGAGTAGATGCCGACCACGGCCTCATGCACCCGGTCGCTGACGAACACCCCGGGCGTCTTGGTCGCTGAATGCACCCGGTTGGCCAGGTCAACGGCCTCACCCCACAACGCATAGATCTTCGAGCGCTGCCCGACCAGACCACTGGTCACCGGCCCGCTGTCGATACCGGCCCGGATCGCCAGCCGCGCGCCGTGCTGGTCGTTGAAGCGGTGCATGATCTCGGTCAGCTCCTGCGCGAACGCGATCGTCCGGCTGGCGTGATCGACCCGCGGCACCACCAGGCCGCAGGTCGCCAGCAATCCGTTGTCCTGCATGCTGCGGACCTGCTCCACCCCGTGTCGCTCGGCGGCCCCGTCGAAGGACTCGACCAGTGAGTTGAGCATCGCGACCGATTCTCCGGAAGGCATCGAACGGCTGAACTCGTCGAACCCGAGCAACTGGATGTAGATCACCGAGACGTCGCGGTAATGGGTGCTGATGTTCTCCTCGCCATCGCGATAGCGTCGTGCCACCGGTTCGGGCATCAGAGTCGCCAGCAGCTCGTCGTTCTCGCGCCGCTGCTCGTCGATCAGCAGTTGCTTCGTCTGCAGGCTCGCGCTCATATCGTTGAAAGCGGAAGCCAGCTCACCGATTTCGTCTTGCGCGGTGACCGGCACGCTCACGCCGAGTTCGCCGCCGGCCACGCGGCGCACCGCGGCGCCCAGACTCTTGATCGGCCGGGTGAGAATCCGACTGAACAACAACGCAAGTAGCGAGACCACCAAGACGATCGCCGCCGTCGACAGTGCGATGTTGCGCGCGAACGTGGTGACCGGGGCCAGCGCCTCCGATCGGTCGATCTTGGCGACCAGCACCCAGTCCAATCCAGGAATCTCCAGCGGTGAGTAGGCGACCAGCGCCTCCGGTCCGATGTAGTCGCGTGAGGTGGTCACCCCCGTCTCCCCCGTCAGCGCGCGGTTGACCGCGTACTTGTCCACCGATTGCAGGAGCACACTGCCCTTGACGGCCACTTGACGCTGGGCGATGTCTTCGGGGGTCCCGTCGGCGACCACCTCTTCGACGTAATGCTTGGGATCGGTCAGCAGCTCCCGGGAGACCGACCGCATCAGCTTGTCCGGTCCGGCGAGGTATGTCTCACCGGATTGCCCGAGCCCGTCGTCGACCCAGTGCCCCTGCCCCGTCATCACATCGTTGATCGAGTCGAGGGACAGCTGCAGAGCCAGTACCCCGGCAATGCTGCCGTCCCGCCCGATCGGGGACAACACCCATTGAGTCGGCCTGCCGTACGACGGCGCGTACCGCTCGAAGTCGCTGATGAAGGTCTGATCGACCGACGTCGCCTGCAATGCTTTGCGGTACGTGGCTGCCAGGGCAGTAGTGCTGTACGGGCCGTTCGTCACGTTGGCGCCGAGATCGACACCCTTGTATGCGGTGTAGACGACATTGCCCTGGGTGTCGAGGATCATCGCGTCCCCGAATTTGAACCGCTGCGTCAGGTCGGCGAAGAACGGCTGGTAGCGGGCGTTGACAGCAGACCAGGCGCTGGGATCGCCCGCCGACACCACCTTGATCGCCGCCTGCTCATTACCTTGGGCCGCTACGGTGTACGCGTTCTGCAGGTACATCGCCGCGTTGTTGGTCGGCTCGAACAGCGAGGCGTCTACCGGTTGTCCGGTTCTCTGCGCCAGGGCAGGACCGAACACCGTCGAGTAGTAGTTGGCCACCGCCTGCTGGGCGCCCGGCGGCAGCGGCGTCGTCTGAAGTTCGTTGAACGCCTTGCTGAATTCGTTGGCCGCGGCGATCGTCTGGGTGCCGTGGGTGACGATCGATGCCGCGTCAGTGACTTCGGTGTAGAACGTCTTGATCTCGCGCGCCCGCGATTCCCGCAACTGAGTCAGCCGTTGGTATTCGGCATTGCGCAGGGAGGTGGTGCCCGAGACGTATCCGATGGCGCCGGCGATCACGACCGACACGATGCTGACCGACAGCAGCATGATCAACAACTTGGACTGGAATCCCAGAGATCGCAGCCGCGAACCCCGTGCCAGCGCACCCGATAGTCGGACCACGTAAGACCCCCACTCGTCGTTCGGCGTCGCCGCTGATCGAGCGGATGTTAACGCATCTAAGCGTCGGGATCTTCAGTTCTGGGACTGCAGTGCCTGCTGACCAAACGTGCCGACCTCCAGCGCACCTTCCGGAAGCACCAGTTCCCCGCTGTCGAGGCGGGACCTCAGATACGCGAAAGTCTGTGCGGTCTGGGCGAACAGATGCTCTCCGGCCACCAGCGGCGCCCGTGACGGGCCGTCGCTGAATTGCGGCAGCGGCTGCACCACGGTGTGGTAGTCGACGTTGAAGAACAACGGGAACGAGTAGCGCTCCTCTTTGACCTTGCGCACGCGGTGTGACGTGGCGACGAACGCGCCGTTGGTCCACAGCTCGAGCAGGTCTCCGACGTTGACGACGAAGGTGCCGGGAATCGGCGGGACATCGATCCACTCACCGTCGCCGTTGAGAACCTCCAGCCCCGGCGCGGTCGGCTTGAGCAGGGTGAAGCACTCGTAGTCGGTGTGCGCGCCGATGCCTTGGGCGTCTTTGGCTTCTGGGTTGTACGGGTAGTAGATCAGCCGCAACTGGCTCGGGGTCTTGGTGGCATGCCGGGTGAAAGTGTCCGGATCCTCACCCAGCGCTACCGCGAAGGCCCACAACAGATCCTGGCCGACACCCAGCAACGCCTGGTAGTAATCGGTGACAGACTCGGCGAAACCGGGGATGTCGGGCCACACATTGGGGCCGAGCATCGGGTTGCCCGCCAGATGGTCGGGGTCGTCGGCGGGCAGATCCAGCGCGGTGTCGAACGCCTCTTTGAGATCGGCGGTCGGCTCGCCGTAGAGGCCCTCTTCGCCCACCGGAACATAGCCGCGATGACAGGTCGACAAGCCGATGTAGGACTTCATCTTCTCGTCCATCGGCAGCGCGAAGAACCGTTTGGTCGCGGCCAGCAGGTTCTCGAACAGCGCGTCGCTGATCGGCGTGCCGGAAATGTAGAAGAACCCGACCTCACGGGCGGCCGTGCCGAGTTCAGCGGCCACGCGCTCCCGTTCGGTGCGGTCGGCGGACCGCAACCCGCAGATGTCGATCACGGGTATCGATTGGAATGATGTCGCCCCACTCACAGTGTCACGCTTCCTTCGCTTTCCTTGATGTCCCAGGCGATGTCGTCGTCGACTCGCAGTTGTCCCGCTGTCAATCGGGGATTCAGCAGCGCCCCTACTCGGTCCGCGGCGGCGGAAGTGGTTATCCGCCAATCGGTCCCGGTGATCTCTCCGAGTGAGATCTCGCCGGCATGGGCATCTCGCCAGGCCCAGCCGAAGCGCTCCCCCACCCGCACCAGCACTCCTGCCGCGTCGTCGGCCGTGCGGAGCAGCAGCCCCCAGCACGGGTCCGTGGGGCCAGGTTCCCGCTGCCAATGCTCGGTGTAGTCGGCGTGCACGCCGACTTCGACCATGATGTCACCGTCCCAGCTCATCCGCCCGGCGTCGGGCAGCCCGGGTGGCTGCAGATCCACATACCTGGTCCACTCGAAAACGTCCAGTCGCTGCTCGAGCTGGCCGGCAAATCCCTCCCCCGGGCCGCGTACGTCGACGAACAGCGAGATACCCTGTAGCCATTGCACATTCGTTCCGGTGTCCCGGGATCCAACGGCATCGATCAGCAGTATGCGGCGCCATAGTCCGGCGCATTCCGCGATCATCGGGGTCACCGTGCCGCCTCCCAACGCTCGCGGAGCCGTACCAGCCCAGCCTCGGTGGGCTGGCCAAGCGCCCGGACCCGAGCGATGCCACCGTCCGGGTAGGCCTGCACCCGGATCGCGGTGATCCCGGCGGCAGCCACCACGAATACCTGCCGGGCATCCGGGAGCAGCCGGGTGCGCGGCACCACGATCTCCTCGAATGACAATGCCCACCATGGACGTCCGGAAGTGGGAAGGTCGTGGGTGCCGTGCACACAGACTTCCCGGGATGCGTTGAACACGAAATACGAGGTGTCGATCTCGACGCGGTCGAGGTCGGTGGGCGTCAGGAACGAGATTGTCACCGCGTCGTGGGTGTCGGGTCCGATATCGCGGCGGCGCCGGGCTTCCCAGCCGGATCCCATGTTCTTGGGGCGATCCGCGGCGATCAGCGAGTGGGCATCGGAATAGAAGGTGTCGCTGCAATGCTCGAGTCGCCCACCGTTCTCGGCGCCGGACACCTCGACGGTCACCCCGTCCCAGAGTGCGGGGTCGGGCACGGGGTCGCCGTATGCCCGCATCCTGGCGATCCCGCCGTCGCTGGCGATCACCAGCTTCACATGGGTACAGCGGCGCCGGTCGTCGACCGCGATCGGGTTGTGCGCATCGGCTTTCAGCGTGGTGGGCGCGGCCAGCGGCCGCCAGTGCACGCCCGCATCGCACGGGTCGTCGGTCGCCGCCAGTGTGGCCCCGTACAGCGAGCAGCCGGTCGGATGGTTGCCGGTGAAGAAGCGGGTGTCGACATCGACGGTGCGCAGTCGCCCCGGCACCCCGAGCCGGACGATGACCCAGTCCCCGGCAGGCGCGTGCCTGCGGGTCTCCCAGCCGTCAACCACCTCACCGCGCAGGTCAAAGGTGCCGGGTACGAAGCTCGGTTCGGCCGCTTCGATCAGGTTCTCCTTGAACCCGAAGGACTCGTCGCTTGCCGCGACGACACTGCCGCCGACCGCGCGGCAGGCCAGATCAAGGCGGGCGTCGAGAGTCATGAGCCCAGCGCCTGCGATAGCGGCCAGTACGTCCGCGGGTTTTCCGGCCCAGGTGCATACGCACCGGCCTTACTGGTGGACAGGCCCAGTCCGACCAGCATCTGGGCTAACCCCACCGCGGCAGCCACCCCGTCGACGGCCGGCACACCCAATGCCGCGGTGATCGCCGCGGTCACTCCGGCCATCCCCGCGCAGCCCAGGCAGATCACGTCGGCGCCGTCCTGGGTCACCGCGCGTCCGGCTTCGGTGACGATCGCTGTGACCGCGCCGGCCGGGTCGGCGTCGACTTCCGCTGTCCCCAGCCCGCACGCCCGTACCGACGCGCAATGCGCAGCCAGTCCGGCCAGCAGCAACCGGTCCTCGATCGGGGCGATCGAACGGGCAAGAGTGGTGACCACCGAGAACCTCCGGCCGATGAGATGTGCGACGTGAGCGGCGGATTCGGCGATGTCGAGTACCGGAACGTCGAGCATCTCCTGCAGCGCGTCCTTGCCGTGCTCGCCGAAACCGGCGAGTACCACTGCGTCGGCGTCGAATGTTCCGTCGGCCAGCTGGGTGGCGACGAGGTCCATCACCCCGACCGCGGACAGGTAGCTCTCGGCCGCGGAGTCGATCGCGACGGTCCCGAATCCGGGTGCGGCGGTGTAGATTTCGGTACCGGGCGCGGCCGCCACGCGGGCCGCGGCGTCGATCTCCGCAGTCATCGTGGCCGACGTGTTGGGGTTGAGCACCAAGATCTTCATACCGGCTCCGGTATCCCGGCGCGGAGCAGCTCGCCGTGGCTGTCGCCGCCGACCGGCTGGCCGCCGAGCCACATCTGGCGCACCGCACCCGTGAGCGCCATCCCCTCATATGGAGTGGCCGGATGCCGGTGCCGAAGGTCGGCGCCGCGCACCATCCACGCCGCGTGGGGGTCGAACACACAGAAGTCCGCGCGCTTGCCGGGGGCGATCTCACCACGATCGCTGAGCCCGGCCAGCTCGGCGGGTGCCTGCGCCATCCAGCGGCATACGTCGGCCAAACCGCAGCCGGCCTGCACCGCTTGGGTCCACAGCGCGGGCAGCGCGATCTGCAATGAGCTGATCCCGCCGAATGCGCGGCCGAAGTCCCCGCCGACCATGTCCTTGTGCTGCGGAGCGCAGGGCGAATGATCGGAGACCACCATGTCCAGGGTGCCGTCGACCAGGGCAGCCCACAGCAGGGCGCGGTTGCCCTCACCACGAATGGGCGGGCAGGCTGCAAATACCGTGCCCCCGTTGGGAATCGTCTCAGCGGCGAAAGTCAGGTAATGCGGACATGTTTCAGCGGTGACGGGCAGTCCGTCCCGCTTTGCATCGGCGATCATCGGCAACACGGCGGCGCTGGAGACGTGCACGATGTGTGCGTGGGCGCCGGTGTCGGCGACGGCATCGAGCACGATCCGCACCGCGTCCTGCTCGACAGCGTCGGGCCGCGACCGAAGGAAGTCGCCGTAGTCGCGGCCCGCGGCTGGCGGACAATCGGCCAGCACGCGTGCGCTTTCGGCGTGCACCAGCAGCACCGAATCCAACTCGGCGACAACGGCCATCGCCCGCAGGAACTCTGATGGGTCCAGTGGCGGAAAGTTCGGGTTTCCGGACTCGGAGAGAAAGCATTTGAAGCCGAGCACGCCCGCGCCGGCCAGCTCGCCGAACGACTCCAGGTTGTCCGGCACGATGCCGCCCCAGAACCCGGTGTCGACCCGGCACGCACCCGCTGCCGAGGCGCGTTTCATATCCAGCGCGGCCACCGTCGTCGTCACCGGGTCACTGTCCAGTGGCATGTCCACCACCGTGGTGATGCCGCCGGCCAACGCCGCCGAGGTCGCCGTGGCGAAGCCCTCCCAATCGGTGCCCGGCTCGTTGATGTGCACGTGGGTGTCCACCAGGCCGGGCAGCAGCACGACAGTGTCGTCCAGGGTGGTCTGCCCGGCGGAATCGAACACCGCGTCCATATCCCGAATGACCCGAATCAGGCCGTCCGCCAACCCGATTGCGGCCGGGCGGACTACCCCGTCGATCGCCGCGCGCGGGGCGCGGATGACATGCTCGACGGCAGGTGGACTCACCGTGGCCGCACCGGGCCGAACCGCTCCTCGAGCCGGTGGGTCAGTTCGGGCCACACATGCGGGTCGTGCCCGGGAACGAGCTCGTAGCCCAACTCGGCGGCCAGCTTCTTCAGTCGGCGGATCGGCTCCACCGTGTCGGCCGGGTCGACGTCGATGAACCCGCCGATCGGCAGCTCGTGCGCGATGTTCTCGGTCAGATCAGCGGCATCGAAGGCGAATACGAACCCGCCGCCACCCACCGAGGTATCGAGCTCGACGACGAAACTCTGGTGGCCCGGGGTATGCCCATAGGTCGGTACCGCGGTGATACCGGGTGCGATCTCGGCCTCCCCGTCGGCCAGCACCCAGTCGATCCGCGGATCGTCGAAATCCACCCGGACGATCGCATTGCGTTCGGGTTCAGGATGATTCGACAGCCCGTACTCCAGCTCGCGGCGCTGCGCATGCACGGGCACCTTGCCGGCGAACAGCTTGACGCCGCCGGCATGGTCGTGGTGCAGATGCGACAGCGCCACGAGGTGGATCTCGTCGACGTCGATGCCGATGTCGTGTAGCGACTCCTCGATCGGCTCACCTGGCCCTGGGAGCACCGGGATGTACTCGACGGTCGGGAAGAACCGCCGGTACAGCGCCGGATCACGGATCAGCGCGGTGTTGAACCCGGTGTCGAGCAACACCCAACCGCCGTCGGTCTGCAGCAGCACACCCGGCACGGGTTCACGCATCCGCAGCTCCGGTGGCGACCCGTACACCGATACCGACTTCGGCAGCTCCTCCCAACCCAGTGTCAGCAGGATGATCCGGCGAACTTTCCCGTCTCCCAGGACCATTAACGTCAGCCCACTGACAGCGCGGCCAGCCGAAGCGTGTTCGGATCGGTCACCACGTGCGCCTGCTCGACGCCCTTGAGCCACGGCTGAGCAACCATGAAATCGTTGACATCGGCGACGTTGAGCCAGCAGCCCGTCTTGACCGCTTCCTCCCCGGCCGTCGAGAAGTCTGCGTCTGTACCGGCGGGCAACCCCTTGGCCAGTGCATCGGTAACCGCCGGCGCCGAGCAGCCGAAGAAGTTCAGACCGCCGTCGGCATCCCAGGAGATGTGGCCCCAGGTGTAGGGCGACGGCGCGTCCGGCCACCCGAGATAGGTCATGATCTCCGGCGCGGACTGCCCGTCGCTGCCGACCCATCCGTAGATCTGCGAGGTGGGGTACGCCTGGACCTTGGCAGTCAGCCCGGCCGCGGCCAACTGAGTCTGAATCAGGTTGCTGATCAGCTGGTTGTCGGGATTGCTGGAGTCGTAGCCGATGGTGACGGTCTTCTGGTCGGCCGGCAGACCGGCCGCGATTCCGGTCAGCACGGACGGATCGTGCGACACCGCCTGCTTACCGAACTCGGCAGCCATCATGTTCGGCGGATAGATCTGTTCGGCCTTCTTTCCGCGGCCGAAGTAGGTCTGCTTCACCAATTCGTCGACATCGATGGCCTGCATGACGGCGTTGCGGTTCTTGACGTCGGTCATCATGCCTTTGCGCGGATTGATGTAGACGTAGTTCGACATCATGGTCGGCAGCGAATAATTCGCGAATGACTTGTTATCCAGGTAGGACTGCACCGCCGAGGACGGCAGGTCATGCAATATCGCCGCGAGCTGACCGTTGTTGAACTGCAACTGCTGTGCCGAGACGTCGGTGACGACCGGAAGCTCGACCTTCTCGAAGTACGGCTTGGTACCCCAGTAGTCGGGGTAGGCGGTCAGTTGGTATTTCGAGCCGACCTCGGCTGCGGTCAGCGTGTACGGGCCGGTGCCCAGATCGTGGGTGGTCAGGTACTGCTGAGCGTTATCGGTGCCGGCGTTCTTCGTCAGGCCTTGAGGGCTGAGCATCCGCGGGCCGTACGGGCAGGCCAGGTAGTCCAGGAACGCCGAGTTGGGTGCCTTCAGGGTGATGGTGACGCCGTAATCACCCTGTGTGGTGACCGAATCGACGTCGGTGACCATGTACGCGGGTCCTTGGTTCACCACCGCCCGCCTGTCGAAGGAGGCCTTGACGGCGGCGGAAGTGAACGGGGTGCCGTCGTGGAACTTGACGCCCTCGCGCAGCTTGAAGGTGAAGACCTTGTTGTCCGGCGAGGCGGTCCACTCCGTGGCCAGCAGCGGCTCCAGGACCGGCTTGTCGGTACCGCCCTTGTACTGCAGCAGGCCCTCGTAGGTGTTCGTGGTCAGCAGAAGGCCCTGTCCCGCGTAGTAGACGTCGGGGTCCGGCGGCTGGCCCGGGTCCTGCAGGAACGACAGGTGCAGCACCTTGTCAGTCGGCGCCGCGTTGGGAGTGCTGGTGCCACCCGAATTCGATCCGCCACAGGCGGTCACGGTGAGGGCTGCTGTCACGCCGATCGCGAGGAGCGTACGGAGTTTTTTCATCGGGTGGCTCCTTCGAGGATGGGTGCGCCGAGCCGCTCGAAGGCGGCGATGATCTCGTCACCGGTGCGCATCGCACCGGCTTGCAGGTATTCCATGGCGTCCAGTGCGGCATCGTGCCGGTACACCGACGACCCGCCGACGCAGTCCGTCACCACCCGGACGTAGTAGTCACGCTGGTGCGCGTCTGCGAAGGTGTAGTGCACACACACGTCGGTCAGCCCGCCGATCAGGATGAGCGTGTCCGCCTTCAGCCCGGAGAGCACAATGTCGAATTCCGTTCCGATGAAACCGGAATAGCGCCTCTTGACGATGTGGAACTCGTGGTTGGGACCATCGAGATTCGGCAACAGCCTCGGGTGCAGTGGGGTGCCCGCCCTTCCCTCCACGCAGTGCTCACCCTCGTTGCCGTCCAGCTCGCGACCGAAGTCGATGCCGCTGGGACGGTGCACCTCCTGGAAGAACACGATGGGGATACCCGCACCGCGGGCGGCGGCGATCATCCGCTCGGCCAATTCGATTCGGTCGTCGTAGCCGGGCATGTGTTCAATGCCCACTTCGTCGGCGGGCATGCCGCCGCTCTCTTGCATATCGACGACGACCAGAACGGGATTGCCCACGATCAGTGGCTGTTTCGGCACCTAACTTATCCTCCTGTTACTGCGATACGGGGGTCTGCGGCGGCCTGTAGAAGATCCACGGCCGTATTGATGAAGACGTAGAGGGCGCCGAGCATCAGCGTCACACCGGCGATCGCCGGGAAGTCGGCGACCGGGATGCTCTGGGCGATGTACTGGCCGATGCCCGGCCAGCCGAACACCTGCTCGACGACGAGCACACCGGAGAACATCAACCCGACCTGCAGACCGGTCATCGAGAGCGACGAGCCGATGCAGTTACGCAGCACATGCCGGGCCACGATCCGGCTCTCCGACAACCCTTTTGCGCGTGCGGTGCGGGCGTAGTCGCTGTCCATATCGGTGAGCAGACTCGAGCGCAGCACCCGGCCGATCGCCACGGCCGGACCGAGCGCGATGACCAGCGCCGGCAGGATCAGGTGGTGCAACGCGTCGGTGACGACGTCGAAGCGTCCACTGAGCAGCCCGTCGACGGTGAGCAATCCGGTGGGTCCGGTGGGCGGGTTGCTGATCCCGGTCCGGCCGTTGGCCGGCACCCAGCCCAGCTTCTGGTAGAAGACGATCAGGCCGAGGATGCCGAGCAGGAACATCGGCGCCGAGGATCCGGTGAACAGGATCGCCCGCAGCACAGCCGATCCCCGCCACTTGAGCGTGGTGCTGAAGGCCAGCAGCACGGCCAGCAGTAAGGCGATACCGAGGCCGTAGAGCGCCAGTTCCAGGGTGGCCGGGAAGAAGCTGCCGAGGTCGGACGCGACAGGGTGGCGGGTCCGGTAGGACATCCCGAGGTCACCGTGCACTGCCGCGGTGAGGTAGTGCCAGAACTGGGTGGAGATCGGGTCGTTGAGGCCGAGCGCTTCCCGACGGGCCGCCACCGCTGATGCCGAGGACTGCGCACCCATCTGGGCCTTGACCGGATCGAGCGGCGAAATATGTTGCAGCACAAACATCACTGCGGTCAGCGCAACCAGGATCGCCACCATGGCCGCCAGCCGGGAGGCTATGAAGGTTTTCATCGCAGGCCTCCTAGCTCGTCTTCATCAGGTTGCGCAGGCTGTCGCCGGCGATGTTTCCGATCAGGGCGAGGACCAGTACGCCCAAGCCCGGCATCACCGGAACCCACCACTGCTGCAGGAAGTAACTGAGATTGCGGGCGGCGTCGGCACCGAGCTCCGGGGCTGGGGCGGACTGGCCCAGTCCCAGGAACGAGAGCGCAGCCAGAGTCAGGATCAACGTCCCGAGGTCGAGGCTGGCTGCCACCAGCGCGTTGGGCACCGCCCCTGGCAGCAGGTGACGCAACGCGACCCGCAACGGTCCGACGCCGGCCAACCGGGCGGCCTCGACGTGCGGGCGCGCCGCCAACCGGACGATCTCACCGCGAACCAGCCTGGCGTAGAACGGCCACCAGACGATAGAGACAGCGATCAGGGTGTGCACGAAGCTGGGGCCCAGGGCGGCGACGACGGCGATCGCGAGAACCGGAGCGGGCAGCGACAGGAAGCCGTCGGTGATCCGCATCAGCGTCGAGTCCAGCCAGCCGCCGGTGGCCCCGGCGATCAGCCCGATCACACCGCCGATCAACAACCCGACCGCCACCACCACCAACGCCGCGAACCAACTCGACCGCACACCGAACAGCACCCTGCTCAAGATGTCTCGCCCGACGCTGTCGGTGCCGAGCAGGAAGCCGTCCTTGCCGGGAGCCTGCAGCGGCATGCCGACCGGCACCAGCGGGTTGTGCGGGGCGAGTACCGGAACCGCGACGGCGATCAGGGTGACCGCCAGAATCAGAGACACGCCAAGCCAATTCAGGATCGTCGCCCGGTCGGTAGGTAATGCCGCAAAACGCTTCTCGCGGCTGCGCAGCAGTGCGGGGGCGGGTAACGCGATGGCCATCAGCGCGCCTTCCGTTCGATGCAGGCGACCTGGTGCGGGCTGCCGGGAACGCCTTCCAGCCGTACGTCGAGTGCGATGTCGTTGCACGCGTCGATCGCGATCGGACATCTCGGGTGGAACGCACACCCCGTGGGCGGTGACAGCGGGCTGGCCGGCTCGCCGGACAAGACCCGGCAGTCGCGGCCCAGATCCGGGATCGCGTCAACCAGGGCCTGGGTGTAGGGGTGCGTCGGCCGACCGATGACGTCCTCGGCGGGGCCAATCTCGACGATGCGGCCCAGATACATCACCGCGATCCGGTCGGCCACCACGCGGGCTACCGACAGGTCGTGGGTCACGAACACCACCGACATGTCCAGTCCGCGACGCAGCTCGCCGATGAGGTTGAGCACCGATGCCGCCAGCGACACATCGAGCGCACTCGTCGGTTCGTCGCACAGCAGCACCTGTGGCGGGATCACTGTGGCCCGCGCCAGCGACACCCGCTGGCGCTGGCCTCCGGACAGCTGCGCGGCGCGGGACTTGACCACGTCCTGCGGCAGGCCGACCCGCTCGAGGACCTTCGCGACGGCGTCCTTGCGTTCGCCACGCGACATGTCCGTGCTGCGCAGTCGCTCACCGATCAGCTCGCCTACTGACAGCCACGGCGTCAGTGACGCACCGGCATCCTGAAAGACCATCTGGGGGCGCTGATTTCCGGCCAGCGCGACGTCACCGGTGGTGGGCGTGTCCAGCCCGGCGATCATCCGCAGCAGGGTCGATTTGCCTGATCCGCTCTCCCCCACCAGCGCCACCGATTCGCCATGCGTCACCGTCAGCGACACGCCGCGTAGCGCCTGCAGTTTGCTCTGCCTGGCACCTGAGCGGTCCAGCCAGCGGCGGCGAACGGTGAACGCCTTGGTGACGGCGCGGACGTCGACGGCCGGCGGCTGCCCGGTATCGACGTCGGCTTCAGCGGCGAACGCCTCGGTCTCGGCGGCCACCACAGCGGCCAGTTCGGCCCGCATCTGCTCGGGCGCAACGATGCAGGCGCTCACCCGATTGGTGGCGATGACGACCGGATCCGGCGGTGTGGCCGAACACTCCGCGCGGGCGAGCGCACATCGCGGTACGAACGCGCAGCCCGGCAGCGGAGCGGTCGCGCTGGGCACCTGCCCGGCCATCGCGGCCAGTGGCCGGTCGCGTGCGGTTTCCAAGGTGAGGCGCGACAGCAGCAAGCCGTGGGTATAGGGATGCGCAGGAGCGGCCAGAACGTCTGCGGTCGGCCCGATCTCGGCGATCCGCCCGGCATAGAGCACCGCGATGCGATCGGCGATCTGGGCGGCAACTCCGAGGTCGTGGGTGATCAGCACGATGCTGCAGCCGATCTCGGTACGCAGCCGCTGCAGCAGGGCCAGCACCTGGGCTTGCACCGTGACATCGAGTGCGGTGGTCGGCTCGTCGGCGATGATCAGCTCGGGGTTGCCTGCCACCGCGATCGCGATCATCACCCGCTGTCGCAGGCCGCCAGAGAGTTCGTGCGGATAGGCCCGCATCCGTCGCTCGGGCTCCGGAATACCAACGGCGGTCAGCAGTTTGAGTGCTTCCTCGCTGCTGCCTGCCGCCTCTTCGACCTGCTTTCCGATCCGCATGGTGGGGTTCAGTGACGTCATCGGGTCCTGGAACACGGCGCCGAGATCCAGCCGCCGGACCTTACGCAGTTGCTTGGCCCCACCGGTGAGCATGTCGGTTCCGCAGACCTGGACGTTGCCTACGGTCTTGGCGCGCCCGAGCAGCCCCAGCATGCTGAATCCGAGCACGCTCTTGCCCGAGCCCGATTCGCCGACCAGACCGACGATCTCGCCGGGTGCGATCTGCAGGGACACTCCACGCAGCGCGTGCACGTTCCTGCCGTTGCGGCGGAACGTGACGCACAGATCATCCACCGCCGCGACCACATCGCCGGCCGACGTCGTCGCCGCCGCGTCAGGTCGTAGCGCAACACTTGCGGCGCTCGCCATCGCAGAGTCTCCCGGGTAGTTCAGAAGTCAGAGGATGAGCTCACCGGTGAGCCATCAGCCTGTCGATTGACAGTTTTGCGGGCCGCTTGCCGCGATGGGTGTCGCTGGCGTAACCAAACCAGGACGGCGCGTAACCGATAGGTATCCCGCGTTTCTGTCGTGTGACAGAAAATCCCTGGGTCTGTCTTTTCGCAGGTGGTGTGGGCCACCATCGGACTCATGGAGACGACGCGGGCGGGTCGCCCGCGCTTGACCGAACGGCGCAGACCCGGCACGACGGCGCGAGAGGAGATCCTCGACGCCGCGGGGGAACTGTTCACCACCCGCGGCTACGCCAGCACATCCACCCGGGCGATCGCAGAAGCGGTCGGCATCCGGCAGGCCTCGCTCTATCACTATTTCAAGACCAAGGACGAGCTGCTGTCCGCGCTACTGCACCAGACCGTCACGCCGACCCTGACGTTCCTGTCCGCGCTGCAGCGCGCCGACCCGGAACCAGCGGCCGCGCAGTGCCTGCATGCCCTGGCCGCGTTCGACGGCGCCCAGCTACTGACCTCGCGCTGGAACCTGGGTGCGCTGTATCTACTTCCTGAGCTGCGCGAAGCCCGGCTGGCGACCTTCTGGACCGAGCGGGAGCGCCTGCGACTGGCCTACCTCGACCTCAGCCGATCCATCCTGACGACGACCGGCGTCGCCGACGACGCGGCGGACCTGCCGTTCCGCCTGGTCGAATCTCTGGTCAACATGTGGTCGCAGCCGCCGCAGCCCGACCACGCCACCCTTGCCGGCCATGTCGCCGACGCTTGCCTGCGGGTACTCGGCGTCATCGACGGCGCACTTCCCGCCCTTCGGACCAGTACCCACCACTACCTGGCGCACTTCGGGCCCGCGCGAGTAGGACATTTGTAGGATCGGGCCATGCCGCTGGCCGAAGGCGAGACATTCGCCGGCTATACGATCCTGCGATTGCTCGGCGCGGGAGGGATGGGCGAGGTCTACCTTGCCCAGCATCCGCGGCTGCCCCGCCACGACGCCCTCAAGGTGCTACCCGGCGCGGTCAGCAGTGATGACGAGTACCGCGCCCGGTTCGAACGCGAGGCCGATATCGCGGCCACGCTGTGGGACCCGCACATCGTCGGCGTCCACGACCGAGGCGAATTCGACGGGCAGCTGTGGATCGCGATGGATTACGTCGACGGCACCGACGCCGGCGACCTGCTGAACAGCTACCCCACCGGCCTGCCGCAGCGTGAAGTCCTCAATATCGTCACCGCGGTGGCCGAGGCGCTGGACTATGCACACCAGCGGCATCTGCTGCACCGCGATGTCAAGCCGGCAAACATCCTGGTCGCCAAGCAGGAATCCGGCGAAGAGCGAATTTTGTTGGCGGACTTCGGCATTGCCCGCTGGGACAATGACGCGAGCGGGCTCACCCAGACCAATATGACGGTCGGCACAGTGTCCTACGCCGCCCCAGAACAGCTGATGGGCCGCGACATGGACGGGCGGGCCGATCAATATGCCCTTGCCGCCACCGCCTATCACCTGCTGACCGGCAGGCCGCCGTTCCAGCACTCCAACCCCGCCGTCGTCATCAGCCAGCACCTGTCCGCGTTGCCGCCGAGCGTGGGCGAACACCGCCCCGAGCTCGCCAACCTCGACCCGGCGCTGCGCAAGGCTTTGTCCAAGGACCCCGCCGACCGCTTCGACCGGTGCGTAGATTTCGCCCGCGCTCTTGCCCACCACATCACCACACCGCTGTCCGGTGACGGCCTGACCGACACCGACGCCACCCGGCTGACTCCCATCACCGATGCCTCACCGATCGGCGACGCCGAACCAGCGGCCCGCAGGTCGCGGGTGCGATCGGCGATTCTGATCGCGGTGCTGGTCGTGCTGCTGATCGCGGTCGCGGTGGCATTCATCGCAGGCCGCGATCGCGGCGAGACCGTCGCTTCCGAAGACGTCCACACCACGACCACGACGCCGTCGACCAGCGCCCTCGTCGTCCCCCCGCCACCGCCACCACCGGCGCCCACGACAGCGCCGCCCACCACAGCGCCGACCGGCACCGACACCGTCACCGTGCAGCCGACACCCACCGCGGTGATCGGGTCGAACTGCACCGAGCCGGGCGCAACCGGCACCACTGCCGACGGGGCGACCGCCTACTGCACGCAGCTGCAATACACCGAGCGCTACCTGTGGTCGGTGCACCAGGACGTGATCCCGAACCCGGTGGTGACGTCGTCGCCGACGACGGTCCCGCCAACTGAGAACGAGTCCCCGGTCCGGATCTGCATGCAGGAAACCGGACACTCCCGGCTGCGCTGCGCCGCGGAGATCCTCCGCGGCAACGGCGGCTGACCTCGTCTTTCTTCTGCGCCCAAACCGGCAGACGGCCGTCAGTGAAACGTTCCGGCCACCTCGCGGCGATACACGTCGCAGCGGGCCGCGCACAGGCCCGCCTGCCGCATCTGCGCTATGTTCGACGCGGAGACACAGACGGAGGTTGGAGTGAACAGGCTCATCCTGGTGGCCGCCGGAGCGCTTGTTGCGGGTTCGGCAGCAGCCGCCCTCAGCATCGGGCCCAGCAACGCCGACCCCAACGCCGGCGGAACGATGAACATTCTCGGCGAGCCGTATTACAAGGCCGTCGCCATCCTGCACGCCCAAGGCATCCAGACTGTGTTCGGCGGTTCGGTCGGCAGCGACATCCCGCAGGCCCAATGCATCGTCCAGAGTCAGAAATACCTGGCCAGCGGCAAGATGTCGCTGATGCTGAACTGCACGAAGGCCGCTCAGCCCGAGGCTCCGCCGCCCAGCTCGGCCGGTACCGCCCCGGCCGGGCCCACGATTCCGTCTGACGGCGGCACCCGCCCGACACCGGGCGCCCCCGGCACAGTCACGGTGACGCCGACTCAGGTCGGCTGAGAGCCCCTCTCGGCTAGACTTCTCGGCAACAGACCGGGAGGTTCTGCCCATGCTGCGGCCACGCCGTTTCGACCATGAAATCGATCCCGGCCGGGTCCAGATCCAGGCCCGCAAGGTCGCGTTCGACGTCTCGCACGCGCCCTTGCACTGGATTCCAGGTCATCCCGTGGCCTCCAATGTGATCGGGTTGCTCAACGTCGTCCTTCCGGTGGCCGAGCGCTGGTTCGTCGCCACCTACAACGAGGCGCTGCCGCTGGTGAAAGACCCTCGGCTAGCCGAGGACATGCGAGGATTCATCGGCCAGGAAGCTACCCACGCCGACGTCCACGAGCGGGTTCTTCAGGACCTGATGGTCGCGCGCGGGGTCGACCCCGCGCCCATCCTGCGCCAGTTGGATTACGTCTTCGCCCAGGTCCTCTCGCCGATTCCGTCGACCGACCCGCGCCGCCGGCTCAACCACCTCTGCGACCGGCTGTGGCTGATCGCAGCCATCGAGCACTACACCGCCGTGCTGGGCGACTTCGCGCTCAACAGCCGCTGGGATGACTACGGCGCCGACCCCACGCTCGTCGACGTGTTCCGCTGGCACGGCAGTGAAGAGGTCGAGCACCGCAACGTCGCCCATGAGGTCGCGGTCTACTTCCACGACAGCTATCTGGACCGGATCCGCTCGATGGCGATGGCGGCGACGTTGATCGCCGGATTTTTCAACCGCGGCGCGTGGTATCTGTGCCGCACCGATCCCAGTCTGGACATGAGCTGGTGGCGGATGCAGCGACTGCGGGCCGACGACTCCAAGCGCGGCCTGTTGCCCATGTACCGCAAGCTCTTCGGCAGCGCGACACTGACCTATTTCCGGCCCAACTATTCGCCGGAGGACGTGGGCTCCACCGCCCAGGCGGTCGCCTATCTGGCCAGCTCGCCGGCTGCCCGCGCCGCGCACCTGTGATGCGGCTGCCTCGTTTGCGCACGGCGCCGCCCAGCGCGTCAGGACGCACCCGCCACGACGTTCCGCTCAGCCTCACGGATGCCGCCATCACGACGTTGTGGGCGATCAGCGGTGCGGTTCGCAGGCCGGCGGCTCCTGCAGACCGCGATCACACGCTCACGCTCCAGATCGTCGAGCGCCAGGTGGTCGCCCGCGATCAGAACGTCGTCGCCCTGACGCTGGCCGCACCGGACCGTCGGCCGCTGCCGCCCTGGCATCCTGGCGCGCATCTGGACATCCACTTGCCCAGCGGCCGGATCCGCCAGTACTCGCTGTGTGGCGATCCGGGGCTGCGCACCTGCTACCGGATCGCCGTGCGCCGCATCCCGGACGGCGGTGGCGGTTCGGTCGAGGTGCACGACGGCCTTGCCATCGGGACGAGCGTGACCAGCAGCGGCCCCCGCAACGCATTCCCGTTGACGGTGCCTGGTTACGGTTCGCCCGCGCAGCGGCTGCGGTTCATTGCCGGCGGCATCGGCATCACCCCAGTCCTGCCCATGCTCGGCCTGGCCGACCGGCTCGGTGTGGACTGGTCGATGATCTACGCCGGCCGCAGCCAGGAGTCGATCCCGTTCCTCGACGAGGTGCGCCGGTTCGGTTCGCGTATCCGGATCCGCACCGACGACGTGCACGGGGTGCCGACCGCCGAGGAGCTGCTGGGCGACTGCCCGGACGGGACAACCGTCTACACCTGCGGTCCCGCGCCGATGCTGACCGCGATCCGCTCGGAACTGGCCGGCCGTGACGACGTGGAGCTGCATTTCGAACGGTTCGCCGCCGCTCCGGTGGTCGACGGCACCGCTTTCACCGCGACGATAGCCTCGACCGGCGCGACCGTGACGGTCGGGCCGAACGAGACGCTGCTGTCTGCACTGCGGCGCGAGCTGGTGGCCGCCCCGTACTCCTGTCAGCAAGGCTTTTGCGGCACATGCCGCATTCTGGTAACCAATGGTGTTGTGCAGCACAGGGATACGCTTCTCACCGAGCCGGAACGTGCTGGCGGAATGATGCTGACCTGTGTGTCGCGCGCGCCTGACGGTGGCCACCTGGAATTGGATCTCTAGCCGCTATGGCACGTTCGCTTGGTCTTGCCCGCTGGGATCTGCTTCGGCCGCTGGACATGTTGTCCTCGGTGTGGCCGTCGACGGCCGTGAGCTCCGGGGCCGCAGTGGCGTATCGAACGCTGTTCATGACCGTGAGGCGGTTGGTGGTGGGCCGCACCATGACGGTGCGGCTCGACAACGGGGACATCACGTTGACTGTCACCGAATTCGATTCACGCCTGGATCTTCGCCGGCTCGCTGTCGGGCAGCTGAACGACGTCCGGCTTGCGGCCACCGATATTCGTTGGGACGAGCGGTATTTCGAGAGCGCAGCGGTGGTTCTGCACAACGTACATCTGCGCCCGGGGGTGCCTCCGGTATTGGTGGCCGCACCGGTCGAGGTAAGCATGGAAGTGTCGACGCACGCGCTCGACGAGGTCTTCGCCGAAGCTCTGCCCCGCCTGTCGGGCCAAGTGGACGACGACGGTGTGGCCCGGTTGCGCTGGGCTCGTCGCCCGGGGCTGGGCAGTGTCGAGGTCGAGGTGGAACTGGACGGCTCTACGCTGTGGCTGCATCCGCGTGCGGTGCGGACCCGGCGGCGCCGGTGGACGTTACCGGCCAAGACACCGGCCTATCCGGTGCGGTTACCGGAACTGGCCAGCGGCCTGACCCTGACGAGTCTCTCGTTCGAACCCGGCGCCCTCCACCTGACCGGAAGCCTGCCGGAGTGGCGCGCCGAAGTGCCCCGGGGTCGCGTCGAGGACGTCCTCATCCAGCTCAGCACCGTCGGGCTGCCGCTGAACCTCACCGGCAAGCCGCGCCGCAGTTGACCGGCGGCGTTCATAGCGGCGAACCGCGAACACGACCGCGACCGCCACCAGCCAGCCGAGCAGTATGTCGATGACATAGTGCTCGGCTGAATACACCAGCGCGAAGGCCATGATCGCGACATACCCGGCGAGCAGCGGCCGCCACGCCCGGCGCACCCGGCCCCAGAGGAACGCCGCGATCATCGCCGACAGGCCCGCATGCAGCGACGGAATGGCCGCCACCAGGTTGACACTGGCCTGGCCTTCGTCGAGCAATGCACGAGCCACGTCCAGGTGCAGTGTGCCGAAGCCGCGGGTGGAGATCCGTTCCACGAAGTCGTTGGCACCGGTGTGGTGGCTGCTGACTGGTCCGAGCAGCCCGCCGTCGGCCAGCGGAGCCGGCCTGAACATGCATGGAGGCTCGGGGGGACCGCCGGCGACCTCGGCCGGCTTGCACCGGGCGGCCGCCCACGGCGGGGCGGCGGGCAGCACCGCGTAGATGACCAGTGCGGTGAACGACAACGCGACGAAGCGACGGACGAACGCCTGCCATTCCTCCCGGTCGCGCAGCCACAACGCGCCTGCCACCACGTACGGGAGGATGAAAAACGACATGTAGACAGTGCTGATGACCACCTCCCACCAGGGCGGGGTGGGCATCTTGAGGTGCTCTTGGAGCCAGACCGTGGGCACTGCGCCGAACAGCGCGCGGTCCAACCCCGGCTGCCACAACCATTGGGTGGGTGTGCCGATCAGATGTGCTACTCCCCTGCTGAGGTCATAGACGATCAAGACCGCCGCGAACGGCAGCCAGTCCCAGACGATCAGCAACACCTTGCGCCGGCCGATGCTGGCGGCCAGCAGTCCGGTGCAGATGTAGGCCAGGATCAATTCGCGATTGAACGCCAAACCATTTGTGACAGTGAGGGATACGATCGCAACGGCCCAGATCGCGACTGCGGCGCGGCGGGCCAGCGTGAGCCGGCGGGTTCGGCGGTCCGAAGCCCCTGGCGAGTCGGCTACCTGCTCGATGTCGGTCGCGGTCATCGCACCGATTATCCAGATTTCCCGGTCGACTTCAGTCCCAAGCGGATGCAACCGCCTCGGACACGTCGATCACCTTTGCCTGTTGCGATGCCGGGCTGTCGATCTCGTCGGCGACGTAGACCGCGACAAACCGGCGGATCTCCGCGTCAACCCCGGCCACGATCCGCAGGATTTCGCCCCGAACCGACTTCGACGTCACGTTCACCGCGATATCCGAGGCCCGGGGCTTGGCGACGTCGATGACCAACAGGAGCGGTTCAGCCGCCCGCGCGGTGGCACGCAGCACGATATCGCCGTCCACCGTGAATCGCTGCTTGTCGACGCGCAGGTCGACCACCAGCTCGATGACCAGCGGGATGCGGACGTTGAACGTGATCGTGTCCCCGACGCTGCGCCGGGCGCTCGGTTGCTGGATCTTGACTTTCGCGGTGACCTTGGCCAGCCCGGCCGGCCCCTGCGCCATCGGGCCCATCTCGAACTCGCCGCCGGCGATCTCGGCGAAGGCGGCGGCAACACGCTCCTCGGTGACCGCCAGCTCGAAGAATCGGCGGCCGAATTCCTCGTACGTGACGAAGCTGTGCGTGTGCATAAGGTTCTACGCTCTCATGTCCGAGGTGCACGGCAGGGCGCGGACCGGTAACGAATAGGCCGTATCGGGATAGCTCAGTGCTTCGCGATGGCGTGCCAGACCAGATCGGCGATGGCTTCGTAATACTGCGGTTCGACCGGGTCTTCGGTGTAGAGAGCGCGCACGTTGATCGGCGCAAGGATCAATTGCATTGCGGCGATGGCATCCACACCGTCTCGGATCTCGCCGCGCTCGGCGGCGCGGTCGAACACCGAGCGGATGCCGGCGAACCGTCGCATCCAGAAGGCCATCCTGGTGTCGTCAGCGAAGGCCGCGCGGTCGTCAACCACCATCGCACGCAGCAGACTTCGTCCGGTGCCACTGTTCACCTGACGCGCCACCGCGGCGGCCAAGAATTGCAGGTCGGTGCGAAGGGAGCCAGTGTCGGCGGGGTTCAGGATCTCGTCGCTCCAGTACAGGAGCGTGTCAAGGGAAAGCCGGCGGCTATCACCCCAATAGCGGCTCACCAGCGACTCGTCGATCTTGTGGCGAGCACACATCGTCGGGATGTCGAAACGCTCGAGTCCCCACCGGCTGAGCTCTTCGTAGGCGGCGGCGAGCACCGTCCGGCGGACCTCTTCGGGAACATCCGGATCCACGTAATCCGATTCGGTTCCGATCGCGCAACCTCCAATCCGCGACAGACTTGCACTAGTCAACCACTCGCGCCCACCCAACACTCCGGGAACGCAGCCTGAGCTGGTACGCGCGTGTCCCGTCTTGCCGGGAATCGACTGAGTCAAACCCCCGAGCCCGTTGTCTTTCCGTTTCCGCTCAGAACACCCCGAGTTCCCGAAGCTTGTCGCCGTAGCTGTTGACGTCTGCGGCAAACAGTCCCGGTTGCTCGAACGCCGCGAAGTGTCCCCCACTGTTCTGGACGGTGTAATGCACCAGGTTGTAACGGGCTTCGGCCCACACCCGTGGTGTCTGCAACAGTTCGAAGGGATACACCGCATACCCCGTCGGCACATCGACGCGCCCATCCCAATCGCTCAGTGCCGACGTGCCTGCCCGGCTCGCTTCGTAATACAGCCGGGCCGCCGACGTCGCCGTGCCGGTGAGCCAATACATCATCAGGTTGTCGATGAGGCGATCGATGCGGATAGGCATGCCGTCGCGGATATCGCACCAGGAATGAAACTTCTCCAGGATCCAGCCGGCCAGTCCCAGCGGCGAGTCGTCGAGTCCGTAACCCAGCGAGTGCGGCCGCGTCGATTGGATCTGCATGTAGGCAGTTCCATCCGCAATCCGCTCGGCCGACGAAACAATTGCTGCGAGTTCACTTTCGGTCACCCCGTTCATCGCCTCGGCAGGATCGCCGTCGAAGGGCGCGAACAGCATGTTCGTGTGGATAGCCGCCACCCTGGGCGAATAGTGCTGTCCGAGATGACGGACCACGAGTGCACCCCAGTCGCCTCCTTGCGCGGCGTAACGGTCATAGCCGAGTTGGGACATCACATCGTCCACGGCCGCGCCGACGGCCGCGACGTCGACACCACGTTGTGACGTCGGACCGGAGAACCCGTAGCCAGGCATTGAGACGACGACCACATGGAACTGCTCACTCAGAAGCGGCAGTACATCGAGGAATTCAACGATCGATCCGGGCCAGCCGTGCACCAGCACCAAGGGAATCGCCCCGGCATTTCCGGAGCGCGCGTGCAATAGGTGGACTCGCTGGCCCGCGGCGGTTGTGACATGTGATCCCCACCGGTTGAGCTCAGCTTCGGTTGCCCGCCAGTCATATCCGTCACGCCAACGCTCCACGACGGTTCGCAGGAAAGCCTGTTCGGTTCCGTAATCCCAGTCCGAACCTGGCAGCTCCGCCGGCCACCGCGCGTTCTCCAGGCGGCGGCGCACATCAGCGAGGGCCGAGTCGGGAACCTGTATCGGAAACTGCGCCAGATTTTGTGTGCCGGTCATCGCGCCTCCAGTGTCTGTCGCCTTCGGAAAGTCCTTATTACACAACTCGTTACAGCTCCAGCAGCACCGTCACCGGCCCATCGTTGACCAACTCGACCTGCATATCGGCCCCGAACACGCCGGTCTCGACCTGGGCACCCATCTCACGCAGGGTATCGGCGAACACCGTGACGAGCGGTTCGGCGACCGCGCCCGGTGCCGCGGCATTCCAGGTCGGTCTGCGCCCCTTCACGGTGTTGGCGTACAGCGTGAACTGACTGACCACCAGGATCGGCGCACCGACATCGGCCGCCGACCGTTCGTAATCGAGAATCCGTAACTGCCACAGCTTTTCACCCAGTCGACGGGCGACGGCGTCGGTATCGGAATGGGTGACGCCGACCAGGGCCAGCAGACCCTGGCTCGGTGGCCGGATCTCGCCGACCACCTCGCCACTCACCGACACCGACGCCGAGGTGACCCGCTGCACCAGCACTCGCATGAGCGCCGATGCTAGCCCCTATTCGCCCGCACCTGCCGGCGCGAAGCCCAGGACGGCCTTGGACTCGAGGAATTCATCGAGGCCCTCTGCGCCCCATTCGCGTCCGTTGCCGCTCTGCTTGTAGCCACCGAACGGCGCGCTGATGTCGAACGCGTGGTTGATGGTCACCGCGCCGGCGCGGATCCGGCGGGCCAGGGCGCGCGCCTGGTCGAGATCGGCGCCCGAGACGTAGCCGTAGAGCCCGTAGTCGGTGTCGTTGCCGATTTCGACGGCCTGGTCCAAGTCGTCGTAGCCGAGGATGCACACCACCGGCCCGAAGATCTCCTCGCGAGCGATCGTCATGTCGTTGTTGACGTCGGCGAAGACCGTCGGGCGTACGTAGTAACCGGTGGACACTCCCTCGGGCCGGCCGGGACCGCCGGCGACCACCGTCGCGCCCTCGTCGATACCCTTCTGGATCAGCCCCTGGACCTTCTCGAACTGTGCACGGGAGGCTACCGGCCCGATCGCCGAATTGTCCGACAGGTCACCAACCTTGACGCCCTCAGCAGTCGCACGGGCGACGGTGACGGCCTCGTCGAGGCGCGAGTTGGGCACCAACATGCGCGAGGGGGCATTACAGCTCTGGCCCGAGTTCAGCATCATCACCGCGATGCCGGATGCCACGCTCTGGGAGAACGCCTCGTCGTCGAGCACGATGTTGGGGCTTTTGCCGCCTAGTTCCTGGGCCACCCGCTTGACGGTCGGCGCGGCGTTGCGGGCCACCTCGATACCGGCCCGGGTCGAACCGGTGAACGACACCATGTCTATGCCGGGATGGCTCGACAGGGCCGCTCCCACACCCGGGCCATCGCCGAACACCATGTTGTACACGCCGGCGGGCACGCCCGCCGCATCGACGACCTCGGTGAAGATCTGCCCGGAGTACGGGGCGACCTCCGAGGGCTTGAGCACCATCGTGCAGCCGGCGGCCAGGGCCGGGAACACCTTGCAGGCGATCTGGTTGATCGGCCAGTTCCACGGTGTGATCAGCCCGCAGACCCCGATCGGCTCCTTGACCACCATGGTGGCGCCCTTCTGCTCCTCGAAGGAGTAGTTCTTCAGGACGTCGATCGCGGTGGACAGGTGGGCCAGGCCCATCATGACCTGCGATCCGGCCGCCAGCGACGGCGGCGCACCCATTTCCTCGTGGACCGCGTCGGCCAGGTCGCCGGCGCGCTTCTGATACTCGGCCAGCAACGCCTGCAGAACATCCAGGCGCTCTTCGCGGGTGGTCTGCGACCAGGCGTTGAAGGCTTTGCGGGCGGCCTTGACCGCCTTGTCCACGTCCGCGTCGGATCCAAGGGCGATCGTGCCGCCGACCTGCTCGAGTGTCGGGTTGTCGACGTCGAGGGTCGTCAGCTTGACCGGGTCCACCCACTGGCCATCGATGTAGAACTTCAGGTATTCGCGCATGGTTGTCATCCTCCTAAAATCCAGGCTCGCCCGTGGGCGTTATTGGGTGCCTTCGGCGTACCAGGTCCGGAATCGGTCGTACTTCGGCATCTCCTCGGAGTTGGCCTTCGGATCGATGCACACGTGCACCACACCGACCTTGCCACTGGCGTAGGCGCGGGCGATCGCGGGGCCGATCTCTTCTTCCTTCTCGACGTACTCGCCGTGACAACCGAAGCCCTCGGCCACCTTGTCCATCCGGACGTCCTTGCTCCAGTGCACGCCGGGCTGCGGCGACGGCTGTTCGAAAGTGCGCTTGTATACGCCCACTTCCAAGCCCCACTGGTGATCGACGCCCACCACGCAGACCAGCGGCAGGTTCTGCCGGGCTGCCGTCTCGAGTTCGGCGATGTGGAACAGAAAGGCCGAGTCACTGGTCAGCAGCATCACCGGACGTTTGCCGCCCTCGGCGACCGAGGCACCGACCGCGTACGGCAAGCCCGTACCCAGGTGGCCGAAGTTCTGGTTCCAGATCACGTCGCGGGGCTTGGACTGCGAGTAGGTCCACTGGAAGATCACGGTCGCGCCGCCGTCGCGGACCATGATGCCGTCCTCGAGTTCGTTGAACGCCTTGGTGGCTTCGACGACATAGCGGGCGGGGTGGATCGGCGACCGTCCCGACGGTGCCGATTCCGCCATGTCCGCAAGCTCTTTCGCATCCTTCTCGATCAGGATCTCCAGCGACGGTGCGGCCGTGCGCGGAGAGTCCCTGAGCGCGTCGACCAGCTGCGGGACAACGCCGCGCAGGTCGCCGACGAGAGCGACGTCCATCGGGCGGTTGACGCCGATGGCGGTGGGGTCCTGCTCCACGTACACCCATTTGCGGTTGGCGTTGTTGCCGGCCCAATGCTGGGTCCGGCCGTAGTGCATGGGCTCACCGAGTTCAGTGCCCAGCGCGACGCACAGGTCGGACTCCTCGACCGCCTCGTTGGCTGCCGGGGAGAACAGGTAGGGGAACGTGCGGTCCTGCAGGCCAGGGATGTACGACGTGCCGCCCGAAGTCTGAATCACCGGGCAGGCCATCAGCTCGGCCAGTTCCTTGACTTCCTGCTGAGTGCGGGAGGTGTGCACACCGTGCCCGACAAGCAGCACCGGACTCTTGGCCTCCCGGATGAGCTTCACGGCCTCGGCTACCTCGCGGGCACCAGCGCCCTGGTTGACCAGCCGGTAGCTGGACGGTGCCGGCGCAGCCGCGACATCGAGTTCCTCGAGTATGACGTGCGAGGGGAACTCGACGTAGGTCGGGCCCGGGGTGCCCGACATCGCCCTGCGGATGGCCTCGTGGATGATCTCGTCGGTCTGGTCGGCGTACTCAATGGAGCTGCTGTACTTGACCGACGCGGCGAAAAGTGGCTCCTGCTGGACGAATTGGATACGCCCACGGCGCACGCGACGCTCGGTGACCCGGGCCCGTTGTCCACCGAGGAAGATCACCGGTGAGTTCTCGACGAGCGCGCATTGGATGGCGCCGGCGATATTCGCCATACCGGGGCCGAGCGTGCCGATGCAGAGACCGGGCTTGCCGGTCATCCGCGATGCCGCCTCGGCCATGAAGCCCGCGCTCAGCTCGTGGTGCGGGGCCACCACCGACCAGCCGCGCGCGTCGGCTTCGGTGAACATGTGCACGAAGTTGGGATCCGGAATCCCGAACAGCGTGTTGACGCCCTCGGCCTCGAAGAGGTCGAGAATGCGCTTATAGACCGGTACACCCATGCGAAACTCCTTGATTTCTCTATAGATAGCGTTGAGCGAGTTCTTTGCGATATGTCGTGGGAGAGCCGAACAGCGAGCGATTCAGCGCCGCGCGTTTGAGATAGACATGGATACCGCTCTCCCACGTGTAGCCGATGCCGCCATGCAGTTGCATCGCCTTACCGGCAACGTCAACGGCGGCGCTGCAGGCGTACGACTTCGCCATCGCCGCCTTGACACCGGCGTCAGGCTGATCCTCGGCGACGGCGCGGACCGCGGCGTTGACCAGTTGCCGGGAGACCGAAATGGCGACGTACATATCGGCACACGCATGCTTGACGGCCTGGAACGAGCCGATCGGCCGGTCGAACTGCCGGCGCACCTTCGCATACGCGACCGTCGCGGCGAGCATCGCCTCGGACAACCCGAGACTGTCGCAGGCCACCGCGGTCGCCGCACGGTCACGCACACGGCGGATCTGTGCTTGCGGGTACCCGTCGAAGTGATGCACGCATGCGACGGACCCGCCCTTCGCGGTCACGATGGCCAGCCGGCGCGTCTCGTCCAGGACGGGTTGCGGGGTCACAGTCACGTCGGTCTCGACGACCCCGTCGTCGGTGACTATCAGGATCCGGTCGGCGCCTTCGGCGTCCGGCACGAACTCGAACGGCTCGAAGGCGACGGCCACCCTGGTCGACCCCGCCGCGATCTCCGTCAGCAGCGTGTCACGGGTGTCGCTGGGCGCCAACGCATTCACGACGCCAGCGGCCAGCACCGCGCTACCGAGAAAGCTGTTGGCGCTCGCCGCGCGGCCCATCTCCTCGCAGATGACGGCCACCTCGGAGAACGTCGCACCGGCACCGCCGAGATGCTCGGGCACTTCGAGCCCCGTCCATCCCGCGTCGGCCAGCACCGACCACTCCACGGCGCGGTCCTTGGCCAGCAGGTCGCCGGCCACCGATCGCAGCTCGGCGTGAAACTCCTCGAATTGGCCTGTCATCACACAGCGCTCGGCTCTCGCGGCAGCCCGAGACCCCGTTCGGCGATGATGGTGCGTTGGATCTCGCTGGCTCCGCCCGGAATCGTCCATTCCCAGGAGCCGATGAAGTCCAACATCCACGATCCCGACTCCCAGCCGCTCGAGGCGGGTTTGGTGAGCTGGGTTTGGGCGGCCATCCCGGCGACCTCGGCGCCGAAATCGGTCATCCGTTGCAGCAGTTCGCTGTAGTACAGCTTCACCACGGACGCGTCCGCCGGCCCGACAGCGCCGGCGTCGTGCTGCTGCACCAAGTCACGGCACAATCCGCGAAGGCCGGCGATCTCGATCTCGAACCGCGCCAGCCGGTCGGCGACAAGCCCATCCTCGATCGGCTGGCAGGCCTGCACCAGCCAGCGGAAACCGGCATTGCCGAGCCGCTCTGCGAGCTCGAGCATGGTCATGCCGCGCTCGGCGCCCAGCGTGGCCTGCGCGACTTGCCAGCCCTGGTTCTCGACGCCGATCAGATTGGCTGCCGGGATCTCCACACCGTCGAGGAAGATCTCACAGAAGTGCGAGTCGCCGATGGCGTTGCGGATCGGGCGTACCTCGACGCCGGGGGTGGTCATATCCAGCAGGAAGTACGAGATTCCGCGCCGCTTTGGGGCGTCGGGGTCGGTACGCGCCAGCAGCAGACACCAGTCGGCGTGTAAACCACCACTGGCCCAGAGCTTTTGACCGTCGACGAGGTAGTTGTCGCCGACACGGCGCGCGGTGGTACGCAGGCTGGCCAGGTCGGATCCCGCTTCGGGCTCGGAGAATCCTTGCACCCAGATCTCGCCGTCGAGGATCGCGGGTAGGTGGCGGCGGCGCTGCTCGTCGGTGCCGGCGACCAGCAGAGTCGACGCGGCGTGATGGATGCCGACGAACGCCAGCACCAGCCGAGGAGCATCGTGGGCGGCCAGTTCGGAATACAGCACGATCTGCTCATCGACAGGCATGCCGCCACCCCACTGCGCCGGCCAGTGCGGCACGGCGAATCCGGCGCCGTGCAGTTCGGCGAACCAAGCCTTCTGGAAGGCCGCGAATTCGGCCTCGCTGGCACCGGTTTGGCTGGCGCGCCAGTCCGTCGGCACGTGCCTCTCGCACCACGCGCGGACTTCGCCCCGAAAGTTGTCCAGGCTCACGCGAACAGCCCCGTCAGTCCTCGGCTGCCCACGCTGCGGACGAGATGATCCCGGGTCGCCGACAGCCCGAACGGCAGCCTGCGCAGTGGCTGGCTGTAGCGCGAGAGCCAGGACAACGTGGTCTCGTCGCAGAACCCGACAGCGCCGTGCAGTTGATGGCACACCCGGAACACGACCTCGGCGGCTTCCAGCGCTGCAAGCCGCAGCGCCAGCGCGTCGTCCACTGCCTCCCGGCGTCCGGTGGCGACGCTCCACACCGCGTACTTGGCGAGGATGTCGACCCCGCTCCGTCCGACCTCGGCGTCGGTCAGTTGAAACTGCACGCCCTGGAATGCCGACAACGGCTGACCGAATTGCTTACGCAGAGTCACGTGCGACACGGTCAACTCGATAGCGCGGTCGAGCATGCCCAGCAGGGTCCAGCACGGCAGCATCAGCCCCAGAGCGAGGTCCGCGTTGCCCGAGGCATCGACTTCGGACAGCTGCAACTCGGTGACGAAGGCAGGTCCGGCCGCGCCCAGCCCGGTGACCATACTGCGTCGTCCATCCAGTGTTACCGCAGCCCAACGGTTTTCGAGCCCGACCAAGGGGGCGCAGGGACGATTCGACGACACCACCACCAGGCCGTCGGCGTCGAGGCCATCGGGAGCCGACAGCCGCTCGGCGATCGGATACGGCACCGCCCAGTAGCCGGCGCTGCGGCACAGAGCCGCCGCAGCCTCGAGCCCGTCGGCGTCGGTGCGGTGATCGAGATCCCACGCGCCGAGCTCGGCCAGCACGGGAGCCACCAGACCTTCACGAGCCTCCGGCTTCGCTTCAGCTTGCTGGATGAGCTCGTCACCGCCGGCGGCCTCGAAGGCCCGCAGCGCCTGTCTGCCGTACTCCCTGGCGTCGGATCCGAGGTCAAGGATCATGTCTGTCATTTCGCTGCCGCCAACATTGCCCGGGACAACAGGATGCGTTGCATCTCGATGCTCCCCGACGACACCGTCGAGGCCTGCGAATACCTCCAGTGGTCCTCGACCTCGCCGAGGAACCAGGCGGCCCTCGGGTCGTCGTGGGAGACCTCGGCGGCGATATCGCTGAGCACCTCAGCGCTGTCCTGATCCAGTTTGGTCACGGCGATCCGGTACGCGGCCGCGTCGCCGGGTTTGATCTGCCCACTGCTCTGAAGCTCGACGACCCGATAGGCCATCAGCCGAGCACGCCGGCATTGGGTGAGCATCCGGATCCAACGGCCGCGCAACTCGCCGGGCAATGTCTCCCAACGATCGCCGAGAACTTTCGGACTCGCCGCCAGCAATCGTTCGCACCGCGCGTAACGTGCGATGCCGACCCGCTCGAACGACATCACGTCCTGCACGATCGACCAGCCGTCGTCGACAGTCCCGAGGACGTTCGCCTCGGTCACCCGCAGGTTGTCGAAGAAGACCTCGTTGAGGTGGTGCGGCCCGAGCATGGTGCGAAGCGGCCGAACCTCGATCGCGGGATCATCCATCGACACCAGGAAAATGGTCAGTCCCTGCTGTTTTTTCTCCCGCTTGCTGGTTCGCGCCAGCAGGAAGCACCACTGCGCCATCGTCGCGTAGGAGGTCCAGATCTTCTGCCCGTTCACCAGCCACCCGTCCGCATCGGGACGTGCGGTGGTCCGCAACGACGCAAGGTCGGAGCCGGCTTCCGGCTCGGAGAAGCCTTGGCACCAGATGACGTCACCATCGGCGATGGGTGGCAAGTGTTGTCGCTTCTGCTCGTCGGTGCCGTGGCGCATGATGATGGGACCCACCCAGTTCACGCCCATGTACTGCGCGCCGCGGGGCTCGTGGTGTGCCCACATCTCCTCGCGTACAACGGTCTGTTCCCACACCGATGCATCGCGGCCACCGAACTCGGCGGGCCATGCCATACAGAGCAGGTTCTGCTCGGCGAGCGTGTGACAGAACTGTTGGGCCACTTCGAGGTCGGCCGGATCGTCGGTGAACGCACCGAGGTAGCCCTCGGGCACGTGATCACCAACCAGCGCACGTAGTTGTCCGCGCAGCGCACTGGCCTGCGGCCCGAACTCGAACTGCAGGCTCATGCGCTCTCCACCCCGGCCAGGCCCAATTCGGCCAGCACGTCAGCGGTGTCGGCACCGAGTTCGGGGGCCGGTCCCCCGATGCGCCCCGGGGTTCGGGAAAACCAGGTCGGCACGCCCGGCATCCGGACCGGGCCGTGCGGGGTGGGCACCGTCTCGAAGAATCCGACGGCATTGAGCTGTTCATTGTCGAACAGCGCTTGCGGGGAGTTCAGCGGCGCCGCCGGGATCTCCAACTCCACGAACAATGTCAGCCACTCCTCGGTGGTCCGTTCGGCCATGGTCTGGGCGACCAGCGAATACACGGTGTCGATTTCCGCGGCTCGCGCACTGAGCGTGGCGTAGCGTTCGGTGTTCCACGCCGGCCGCACCGCGTTGATGAAACCGGCCCAATGCTTGTCGTTGTAGATCAGCGCCGAGATGTAGCCGTCTTTTGTCTTGTACGGCTTGCGGTTAGGTGCGACCGTCCGGTGGTACAGGGCGGGCCCGAGCGGTGGGTCGAACATCGCGCCGTTGGCATGCTCGACGAGCATGAACGAGGCCATCGTCTCGAACATCGCGACTTCGACTTCCTGGCCTTCACCGGTGCGTTCGCGGTGGAACAGCGCCATCGTCGTCGCGTAGACGGCGGTCAGGCCGGCGACCTTGTCGGCCACGATCGTGGCGACGTAATTGGCCTCACCGGTTAATTCGGCCTGCACGGCGGGCAATCCGCACTCGGCCTGGATGGTGTCGTCGTAGGCGGGGCGGTCCCGTTCGGGTCCACGGCGGCCATACCCGTAGCAGTTGGTGTAGACGATCGCCGGGTTGATGGCGACGACGTCGTCGTAGCCGAACCCGAGCCGGGTGATGGCCTTCGCGCGCATCGAGTGGATGAACACGTCGGCACCCGCAATCAGCGCGCGCAGCGCCGCCTTGCCTTCTTCAGACCGAAGATCCAGCACCACACTGCGTTTACCACGATTGACATTGACGAACACCCCGCTCAGTCCCGGTGCCGGACCGACCGAGACGTAGCGGGTGTCGTCGCCGGCGGGCGGCTCGACCTTGATGACGTCGGCACCCATATCGGCCATGATCTGCGTGCAATAGGGGCCCATCACCATCGCGGTGAGGTCGATCACCCGGATTCCCGCCAGCGGGCCGGTGCTAGTCATCTGTGCCCCTTGCCATCCCGAAGCTGTGGCCGATGTGAGCGCTGTGCCCGTCGGGCACCACCGGGAACACCAGCGGGTCGTTGATATCGCGAATCTCTTCGATGCGGGCAGCCACCTGGTCAATGCTCCACTCCGGCTGGTACACCCCGATGGACTCCGCGACCACGACCCTGGCCACCCGGCCCGCGATAGCGGTCAGGATCTCGCCGGTGACCGAACACGATTCGTGCGCCAGCCAGCCGACCACCGGAGCGACGAGGTCGGGCCCCATCGGCGGGTAGGCGGAAGTGTCCAGCCCCTCAGCCATTCTGGTCACCGCGGCCGGGACGATGACGTTGCACCGCACGCCGTGGTCGGCGCCTTCGAGCGCCACGACATCGGACAACCCGATCACCCCGGCTTTGGCGGCCGCATAGTTGGCCACCGCGTGGTTGCCATACAGGCCGCCGATCGATGACGTGAGTACGACGCGGCCGTAGCCGGCCCGGCACATCACCGGAAAGGCCGACCGCACAACGTGGAACGCGCCCCGCAGATGGACGTCGAGCACGGCGTCGAAATCCTCGCCCGCCATCTCGCACAGCGGCGCACTCCGTACGATTCCGGCATTGTGGATCAGGACATCGATCCGACCGTATCGCTGCACCGCCGCTCCGACGATGGCCTGCCCGCCGACCGCGGTGGCCACCGACTCCGTCGAAGCGATCGCCTCCCCGCCTGCGGCGACGATCTCGTCGACGACCTGCTGAGCCGGCCCGCTGTCGTCACCCTCGCCGGTCAACGCGCCACCGGAGTCGTTCACCACAACCTTGGCCCCGAGCCGGGCGAGCAACAGTGCGTACTCGCGCCCCAGCCCCCGGCCGGCGCCGGTGACAACGGCGACCCGATCGTCGAATCGTGCTGTCGCCATCTAGGTTCCGAGCTCCAAGCCGTCGAGATCGCCTTTGGCCCGCCATTCGGCGATGAGGTCCTCGAAGGCGTAGAAGCCGGGCGAATAGAAGTCGCCCAGGAACGAGCCGTTGCCTTCCGCGCCGCCGCGGCCCTCGTTGTTGTAGTAGCCGGGTGTGCACGACAGTTCGAATGCCGAATTGTCGATCGCCAGTTCGCGGATGGTCGCCACCCAGGCGTCCTGGCCCTCCTGGCTGGGCTCGACGACCTTCGCGCCGCGCTTCTGCGCCTCGGCGATGATGTAGGCGATGTGCTTGGCCTGCTGCTCGAACATCGCGGTGGTATTCGCCGAGACGCCACCCTGGATGAACCCCGTGAAGAACTGGTTGGGGAAGCCACGGCTGGTTATCCCGTGCAGCGTCTGGTAGTTGTCCTTCCAGTATTCGAAGAGCGACAGCCCGTTGCGGCCCTCGATGGTGTCGATCGCATAGCGCCTGCTGATCTCGGTGGAGATCTCGAAGCCGCTGGCGAATATCACGCAATCGACCTCGTACTCAACGCCGTTGGCGACGATGCCCTTCGCGGTCAGCCGTTCCACGCCCTTAGATTCGGCCACGTCGATCAGGGTCACGTTGGGCCGGTTGAACGCGGTCAGGTACTCCTCGCTCGAACATGGCCGCTTGCACATGAAACGGTAGTACGGCTTGAGCGCCTCGGCGGTGTCCGGGTCGGTGACAAGGCCTTCGATGCGGCGTCGCAGCCGCTCCATGATCTTGTAGTCCTCCTCTTCCCGGAACGCCATGATCTGCTCGATGCTCACCGACGCGGGATCCTCGCTACCCGCGATCCGCGCAGTCAGGTTGCGGCCGAGCTCGGTCCAGAAGTCACAGACCAGGTCCGGCTCGCCGAACACCACACCGACGAACGGCGACCAGTTGTGGAAGTTGCGCTTGCGCTCCTCCTGCCAACCCGGCTTCAGGGAGCCGGCCCACGCCGGATCGGTCGGCGTATTGGCCCGCTCGTCCACCGAGGATGGGGTTCGCTGGAAAACGAAGAGCTGCTTGGCGTCCCGGCCTAGATGTGGCACCAGCTGCACGCCGGTGGCACCAGTGCCGACCAGTGCGACCCGCTTGTCGGCCAGCTTGTCCAGACCGCCGTTCGCGTCGCCGCCGGTGTAGTCGTAATCCCAGCGGGCGGAGTGGAACACATGCCCGCCGGCATCGCGAAAGTCCTTGATGCCCGGAATGTTCGGCAGCTTGGGCCGGTTGTAGGACCCCTGGGCCATCACCACGAAGCGTGCCCGGATGTCGTCGCCGCGATCGGTGCTGATCCGCCAGCGCTGGAGCGCGTCGTCCCAGCGCAGTTCGCGGACCTGGGTGGAGAACAACGCGCCGTCGTAGAGCCCGAAGTACTTCCCGATGTTTCGGCAGTGCTGGAAGATCTCGGCACCGTCCGCGAACTTCTTCGACGGCATGAAATCGAGCTCTTCGAGCAGCGGGATGTAGCAGTACGCGTCGTTGTCGCACTGAATCCCCGGAAACCGGTTCCAGTACCAGACCCCACCGAAGTCGCCGGCCATCTCGATGACCCGCACACCCTCGACGCCTGCCTTCTTCAGATAGGCCCCGGCCAGCAGACCGGCGAAGCCGCCACCGAGGACTACGACGTCGGCGTCTTCGACGATCGGATCACGCGCGGTCACGGTGGTGTAGGGATCGATCTCGTAGAAGTCCGCGAAGTCGCCCTCTAGTTCCAAATACTGCGCGGATCCCTCCGGGCGCAGACGCTTCTCCCGCTCCACGCGGTACTTCTCCCGCAGCGCGTCGATGTCGATATCGGCCGGTGTCTGAGTCGGTCCGCACTCGGCGGTCATTGATCGTTCTCCTTCGTGAGCGCGCGGGGTTCCCCGGTGCCCATGTACTTCGACAGCTGGTAGTGCAGATTGACGGTGCTGCGCTCGCGATACGGATTGGGCTGGGTGCCGGGGAAACCGAGCGACTTCATCCCCTGCTGGACAGCAGCCATGTTGGAGAAGTCCTGCGGCAGCACGCTGCGCCAGCGCGGATCGCCCACCGGGGTGTACTCCCAATCTGCCTGTGGTTCAGCACCTTTGGGGTATAGCTCGAACACCGAAACCTCGAAGATGCACTTGTCCGGGTCGTATCCCGGATCGGGGCGTGCGCCGTAGCACAGCGCGCTGGTCAGGCCTTGCCCGATCTGGAAGTTCGGGAACAGCTGCCAGGCGGTTCCGCTCTGCCCGAGGATCTCGGCGGGGATCGTCGGCCACACCACCCCGCGGGCTTCGTCGTCGCGGCGTGCGGAGGACAGCCAATGGTCGAGCACCTTGTCCGCGGGTGTGCCCTCGGGCAATTCGTCGACCAGCCGCAGGGCGGCGTTCACCAACGTCTGCGTGGTGGTCGCGTTGGTCTCCTCCATTGTGTACACCTGCATTTCGGCGGTGGAGATCCGCGGATCGCCGGTGCCGAGCCGGATCTTGGACTTGGTCTCGGCGAGATCTTCGGGCGCGTCGTAGCCGATGTTGCTGTGCCGGCCCTGCGCCTTGGCCCAGCCCTTGAACTCACCGAACTTGTTGAACTCCGGATGGGTGGTGAAGACGTGGTAGGTCTCGTTGAAGGCCTCCAAGGCGACCTTCCAGTTGCAGTCGAAATGGACCCATTTGCGCCATTTGACGCGCATGTTCTCCAACCCGAACGGATCCAGGATCTTGGCTGCCGGAAAGAGGAAGTCGGCCAGTGGTTCGCAGTCGGGATCCATGTTGATCCAGAGCCAGCCACCCCAGGTGTCGACGTTGACCGACCGCAGACGCGTGCTGGCCGGGGTCAGCGCCCCCTTCCAGTCGGCCTCTTCGCGGATGTGCGAGCAGGCACCGTCGAGGCCGTAGCTCCAGCCGTGGAATCCGCAGACGAACGACTTACGAGCCCGGCCCACAGCCTGTTTCGCGCCGGGCGGGGTGTCGACGAGCCGGCGGCCTCGGTGCATGCAGACGTTGTGGTGCGCAGCAAAACTGTCTGAGGATGAGTTCGATCCTGTCCGCACGACGATGATCGAGTCGTCCAAGATGTCGTAGGTCAGGTAGCTGCCGACCTCTGGCAGTTCCTCGACCCGGCCGACCTGCTGCCACACCTTGCGCCACAGCTTGTCGCGTTCGGCGCGGGCGTACTCCGGCGAGATGTAGGCATCTACGCCGATGGTCATCGGTTCTGACAGTTCTTCCGTGCCGTTGAGTTCGCCCATCATCAAATCCTTTCAGGGCCTGCTGATTTCGTTGCGGAAGTCGTCGTCGGAGAGAAACAGCGACGTGTTGTCGGCGCCGAGGTGAGTCCATCGCAGATTCAAACCGCCGTCGACGAGCAAGGTTTGACCGGTGACGTAGTTCGAGAGGTCCGAAAGCAGGAACAGGATCGCGCCGGCCTGTTCTTCGGGACGCCCCCGCCGTCCCATCGCGATAGCGGCACGGTCGCGTTCGGGGTCGTTGTCGACATATGTCCGCGACGCTGCCGTCTCGGTGACGCCTGGCGCGACAGCGTTGACACGGATGCCGTCGAGCGCCAGTTCCACGGCCATGGTGCGGGTGGCCGCCACGATCGCCGCTTTGGCGGTGCCATAGGCGATGTGGAAGGGCGCGGTATTCATCCCGCTGATCGACGACACCGACACGATCGAGCCCGGCCCACCGCCCGACCGGATCTCGGCGGCCACCGCCTGGCTCATGAAGAACATGGTCTCGAGGTTGGCGGTGAACAGCTCGCGCCAGTCGGCGCGGCTGACCCGGGTAGCCGGCATCCAGGTCGAGGGCGCGGCGCCGCCGGCGATGTTGACCAGTCCGTAGAGACGGCCCTCGGTGCGGCGCACCGCGTCGAGAACGGTCGCGATCCCGGCGTCGGTGGACGCGTCGGCAGCCACCGGCACGATCGACAGTCCGTCGTCGACCAGCGGCCCCATATGTTGGTCGAGGTTGTCCTGCGAGCGGCTGACGGCGACGACGGTCGCACCGGCGCGTGCGGCCATCTCTGTCACGGTCGTTCCAATGCCGCCGCCTCCGGCGCCCGACACCACCACGATGCGGCCGTCGAGCCTCAGGAGATCCGCCATAACTCACTTTCGTTCACAGTTTTGTCCGGAGCTTCGCCTATTTGTACGGACAAAACATGGGACTCTGCTGACTGGAGAACATGATTCCGCAGCAGTTATAGCACCGTCAAGGGGGTCGCCGAAGATAGGCGGGAACTATTGTCTGGACTAACTTCGCTTGATACCGTCACGCCGATGACTCCGCAGGATGCGCGCTTCACCCTCGCCCAGCCGCCGGTCGTGGCCGAGGGCTGGACCGTCGAGCGCCGCACCGCGCCCAGCCGGCTCTTCGGCGCCAACGGCCTGCGCACCGGTCCCGACGGCCGCGTCTACATCGCCCAGGTGACCGGCAGCCAGATCAGCGCACTGAACATCGGCACCGGCGAAGTCGATACCGTCAGCGCCAAGGGCGGTGACATCATCGCCCCCGACGATGTCGCATTCGATGACGCCGGAAACCTCTACGCCACCGAGGTGATGGACGGCCGGGTGAGCGTCCGCGCCGGCGACGGCACCACGCGCGTCTTGCGCGACGACCTGCCATGCGCCAACGGGATCACCGTGCACCACGGCCGGTTGTTCATCGGCGAGTGCCGTGAGGGCGGCCGGCTGATGGAACTGGATCCGGCCACCGGCGGGCAACGCATCCTGCTGGAGAACGTGCCCTCTCCCAACGCCATGGAGGTCGGGCCCGACGGGCTGCTGTATTTCCCGGTGATGGGCGCCAACGAAATCTGGCGCATCGACCCCGATGGCGGCACCCCCGAAGTGGTGGCGACTGGTCTCGGTGTGCCCGACGCCGTCAAGTTTGACTCCCAGGGGCAGCTGGTCTCTACCCAGGTGCACAGCGGACAGGTTCTGCGGATCGATCCGCGCACTGGTGAGCAGACGGTGCTGGCCAATCTGAACCCCGGCCTGGACAACCTGGCCTTCGTCGGGAAGAGGCTGTTCGTCTCGAACTTCACCGGCGAGATCTCCGAGGTTCTCGACGGCCTGCGGACGCGTGCGGTGCTGCCTGGCGGCCTGAACTGGCCACTGGATCTCACGGTCGGATCCGACGGCGAGCTGTACGTCGCCGACGGCACGTACTTCTATCACGTGCGCGCCGACGGCACCCTCCATGCCCTCGGCATGCTGTTCAGTCCGGGCTACCCCGGCTTTGTGCGCGGGGTGACCGCGACCGGACCGGGCGAGTTCGTGGTGACGACATCGGGTGGACAGGTGGCACGATTTCGTCCGTCGGACGGCGAAAGTGATTTCCTGGCAGACGGATTGGATCAGCTCTACGGCGTCGCAATCGGCCCGCGCGGGATCGTGGCCGTCGAACAGGGCACCGGCCGGCTGTTGTCGGTGGATGCCGGCCGCACCGAGGTGCTGGCCTCCGGGCTCGACACCCCCGTCGGGGTGGCGATCGGGCCGGACGGCAACCCGCTGGTTTCCGAGCGTGGCCGTGTGGTCAAGGTCGACGGCAGCACCGCGGAGCCGGTGGTGGACGGATTGGGCTGCCCGCAAGGCATTCTGGTCGACGGCGACCTGCTGTACATCGTCGACACGGACGCCAAGTCGCTGATCGCGGTGAATCTGTCCAGCGGATCACGCCAGACCATCGCGTCCGGTCTTCCGGTCGGCGCTCCGCCCGGGGTCACCCCGAAGCCGTTGCGCGGCATGCCGCCGTTCTCCGGACCTCAGGGGCCGTTCGCCGGCATCGCCGCCGGGCTGGACGGCACCCTGTATGTCTCCGCGGATTCCGACGGCAGCGTGTTGGCCATCCGCCGGCAGGCCTGAGATGCCGCAGACCGAGTCCCGCGACCACCGCTACATCCAGGTGGCCCGCACGCTGCGCAAGGAGATCGTCGACGGGGTATATCCGGTCGGGTCCCAGCTACCGACTGAACATGAACTGTGCGAACGCTTTTCGGTGAGCCGCTACACCGTTCGCGAGGCGCTTCGCCGGCTGCGGGAGGACAACCTGGTGTCGTCGCGGCCACGGGCAGGCACCATGGTGGTGCCGCGGCCGTCGTCACACGCGTACGTACAAGATGTCGTGTCGATCAACGACCTGCTGGCGTTCGCGACCGGCGCCCGCTTCGCCATCGAATCGATCACCATGGCCACCATCGACGACGATCTCGCTCAGCGCACCGGTCTGCAAGTCGGCGAACAGTGGCTGGCGGTGCGCGGGTTCCGCCGCGCCGAGGGCTCAGACGCTCCGGTCTGCCGTACCGAGTACTACATCAACCGTGCCTTCGCCGCGGTCGGCCGGATGCTGCAGAACCACACCGGCCCGATCTTCCCCCTGATCGAGGACCTCTTCGGGCTCAGCGTCGTCGAAGTACGGCAGGAGATCTCCGCTGTCCAAGTCGGCGCGGAACTGGCCGCCGGGCTCAAGGTCGAGCCGGGCGCACCCGCGCTGGAGATGCAGCGCACCTACACGACCTCGGACGGCGAGATCGCACAGGTGACCGTGAACACCCATCCCGGTACCCGGTTCCGCCACTCGATGACGATGCGAAGGGTGAAGGGGTAGCCGGAGTGCGCACCGCACAGCGGGATTCCGAGTTGGCCGCGCGGGCCTACGCCAGTGGCTTGTGGGTACGCGAAACGCTGGTCGATGCGCTGCAGACCGCCGCGCACGACACCCCGCGGCGAGAGGTCGTCGTCGACGGCCCGGTCCGGTTGGACTGCGAAACCCTGCACAACCGGGCCAACGAATTGGCCGCCGCGATGCTGCGCCGGATGCCCGCCGGCAGCGTGGTGTCGTTCATGCTCCCCAACTGGCACGAGGCGGCGCTGATCTACCACGCGGCGACCGCGGCGGCCATGGTGGTCAACCCGATCTTGCCGTCGCTACGCGACCACGAACTGGCCTTCATCCTGGCCGACGCCGACGTGCGAATGATCTTCATACCTGCGGACTTCGGCGGGTATGACTACGCGGTGATGCTGCACCGAGTCACCGCGTCGATGCCTGACCCGCCGATTGTGGTCGTCGTCCGCGGCGAACCGCAGCCGGGGCAGATCCGGTTCGAGTCGCTGGCCGACGCCGACGCGCCGCTGACGCCGCCGAAGCTGGACCCTGACGCGGTCCGGATGATTCTGTACACCTCTGGCACCACAGGTCGCCCCAAAGGTGTTCTGCACAGTCAGAATTCCATCCACGCGTTGATCCGCCAGCTCGGCGAGCACTGGCGGGTTGTGCCGGGTTCTACGTACCTCGTGCCCTCCCCCATCGCCCATATCGGCGGCTCGATCTACGCCTTCGAATTCCCGATCCTGCTCAGCACCACCGCGGTACTGATGGACCGATGGGATCCCGACGCCGCGGTCGCACTGATGCTCCGCGAGCACTGCACCCACATGTCCGGCGCCACACCGTTCCTGCAGCACCTCCTGGCCGCCGCCCAACGCGCCGATACCCGGCTACCTGACCTCAGGGTGTTCATCTGCGGCGGCGCCTCGGTCCCCCCTGCGCTGATCCACAGCGCCGCAAGGTATTTCGAAAACGCGGTCGTCACCCGCGTGTACGGCTCCACCGAGGTGCCCGTTATGACGGTCGGCGCAGACAACGACCTCGAACACGCCGCGGATACCGATGGCAAGCCGGGAATCGCCGAGGTCGTGATCGCCGACGGGGAGATCCTGGCGCGCGGACCGCAGATGCTACTGGGCTACCTGCATCCCGAGGATGAGGCGGATGCCTTCGACAGCGAGGGTTACTTCCGCACCGGCGACCTCGGTCACTGGGTCGACGGCGACTATCTCGTAGTCACCGGCCGAGCCAAGGACATCGTGATCCGCAACGGCGAGAACATCTCACCCAAGGAGGTCGAGGACGTCCTGCTGGACCATCCCGACATCCGCGAGATCGCGATCGTGGGGCTGCCCGACCCCCGCACCGGGGAGCGGGCCTGCGCGGTGGTGGTCACCGACGCCGAATCGGGTCTCGGCGTCGCCGACCTGCGCGACTTCCTGCAGGCCACGGGCGTCGCGAAATTCAAGTGGCCCGAACAGGTCGTCGTGTGGGACACCTTGCCCAAGAACGACGCCGGCAAGGTACTCAAACATCGGATCCGAGCGAGATTGGTCGAGGCGGATGGGTGACATACAGGTAGCGGTGGTGACCGGGGCGAGCAGCGGCATCGGATTCGCGTGCGCCACACAGCTCGCCGAGATGGGGATGGCCGTCGTCGGCACGGGGCGCGATCCCGAACGGCTGGCCGGACTGGCCGAGGCCATCGGCGATACCGACCGCGTTGGCACGCTGGCGGTCGATCTGACCGAGGACGACGCTCCGCAGCGGATCGTCGATCTGGCGGTCTCGCGGTGGGGCCACATCGACTTCCTGATCAACAACGCCGGTGTCGGCAGCCCCAAGCCGCTGCACGAAACCGACGACGAGACACTGGATTACTTTCTGGGGGTCATGCTGCGCGCCCCGTTCCGGCTGGCCCGGGACGTGATTCCGCACATGCGGCCGGGTTCGGCGATCATCAACGTCACGTCGACGTTCGCGGTGGTCGGTGGTCTGCGTGGCGGCGCCTACTCCGCTGCGAAGGGCGGCCTGACCGCACTGACCACCCACATCGCCTGCCAGTACGGGGCGCAGGGAATCCGCAGTAACGCGGTCGCCCCCGGCGTGACAGTGACGCCCATGGTCGAACATCGGCTCGAAGACCCGGGCTTTCGGAAGATGCAGACCGAGATGACGCCGCACACCCGGTTGGGTCGGGTCGAGGACATCGCCGGCACGGTCGCGTTCCTGTGTTCTCCCGCGGGCAGTTTCATCAACGGGCAGACCATCGTGGTAGACGGCGGCTGGAGCTCCACCAAATACCTGTCGGACTTCGCACTGTCCTCGGAGTGGGTCGCCCGGTGAACCTGTTCGCCACCCTCGATCAGGCCGCCGCCCGATTCGGCGACCGCGGTGCAGTCTTCCGGGGCGAAGAGCAGCTGCACACCTGGAACCAGCTACGCGACCGCGCACTGCGTCTGGCCGCCTCCCTTCGCCGCACCTACGCACCTGGTCAGCGGATCGCGATCGCCAGCGAGAACCGGGCCGAGATCGTCGAACTGTTCTATGCGGTGTGGGCAGCCGAATGTGTGGTCGTCCCGGTGAATTTCAAACTGCATCCCCGCGAGATGGTGCAGATTATCGAAGACTCGAGCGCCGCAACGGTATTCGCGTCACCGAAGATCGCAGCAGAACTGACACCGCAGTCGCCGGTCGTCGTCGAGCTGATCGGCGGGCCGGACTACGAGCAGCTCTTCACCGCATCACCGCTGGCACCGCCCTCGACGGATCCGTCGACGCTGGCCTGGTTGTTCTACACGAGCGGTACCACCGGTCGCTCCAAGGGAGCGATGTTGTCGCACCGCAATCTCACCGCGATGACCGTGGCGCACCTGGCTGATATCGACTCCCCCGACGAGAACTGCAGCCTGCTGCACGCCGCCCCGATGTCACACGGCTCGGGGCTCTACATCGCCCCCTACGTGTTGCGCGGCGCCCGCCAGGTCGTCCCCGCGTCGGGCGCATTCGACCCTGATGAATTTCTGGACCTGTGCGCCAGCCATTCTGGATCGTCAGCCTTCCTGGCGCCCACCATGATTCAGCGCCTCGTCGGCACCGGTCGACATGCGCCGGCCGCCCTGCGGACCATCGTCTACGGCGGGGGGCCGATGTACGTCGACGGCCTCAAGAAGGCGATGGCGGCATTCGGGCCGATCTTCGCCCAGATCTACGGCCAGGGCGAATCACCGATGACGATCACCGGTTTGCGCCGCGCGGACCACGAGTCCGACGACGACGCGATCCTCGGCTCGGTCGGCACTGCACGTTCCGGGGTCGAGGTGGCTGTGCTGGGCGAGGACGGTACGCCCGTCGAGTCGGGCCAGATCGGCGAGATCGTCTGCCGCGGCGACGTGGTCATGTCCGGCTACTGGAACAACCCCGATGCGACCCGCGACACGTTGAAACATGGCTGGCTCTACACCGGCGACATGGGGTCTTTCGATCAGCAGGGATTTCTGACATTGCGGGATCGCTCCAAGGACGTTGTCATCAGCGGCGGCAGCAATATCTACCCGCGAGAGGTCGAGGAGGCGCTGCTGGAGCATCCGGGCGTGGCAGAGGCCTGCGTGGTGGGTGCGCCGGATCCCGAGTGGGGCGAAGTGGTCGTGGCCTTCATCGTGGGCTCGGCCGACGACGCTGAACTCGATGCCCACCTACTGGACCGGATCGCGCGGTTCAAGCGCCCCAAGCGTTATGTTCTCGTCGACGACCTGCCCAAGAACAGCTATGGGAAGGTGCTCAAACGCGAATTGCGCGCCCGGCTCGGGTAACGACATTCTCCTCTGCATAGAATGCCGCTATGCCCCAGGATTACACGTTCCTCACCTATGAAGAGCTCGATGAAGGCCGCATCGCGCGCATCATGCTCAACCGGCCCGAGGCGCGCAACGCGCAAAACCGCGGCCTGCTGGTGGAGCTCAACGAGGCATTCCTGCGGGCCGAGGCCGACGACAAAGTCCGGGTGGTCATCCTCGGCGGTCACGGCCCGATGTTCTCCTCCGGCCACGACCTCGGGTCCGCGGTGTCGCGTGCCGAACACACTCCGGGACCAGACCAGCATCCGAGCTTTCAGGTCAACGGTGCCACCCGTGAGGGTGCGGAAAGCCTGATGCTGCAAGAGTGGCATCACTTCTTCTCCAACACCCGCCGCTGGCGCGACCTGCGCAAGATCACCGTCGCGCAGGTGCACGGCGACGTCTACGCGGCCGCGCTCATGTTGATGTGGGCGTGCGACCTGATCGTGGCCGCCGAAGGCACCCGCTTCGCCGACGTCGTGGGCGCCCGACTGGGCATGTGCGGTGTCGAGTACTTTGCCCACCCGTGGGAGTTCGGCCCCCGCAAGACCAAGGAGCTGATGCTCACCGGCGACGCGATGACGGTGGACGAGGCTTATTCACTGGGCATGATCTCGAAGGTGTTCCCTCAAGACGAGCTCGCCGACAAGACTCTCGAGTTCGCCCGGCGGATCGCCGAGGTGCCGACCATGGCCGCACTGCTGGCCAAGGAAGCGGTGAACCAGACCGTCGACAACATGGGCTTCTACAACGCGCTGAACGCCTGCTTCACGCTGCACCAGCTCAACCACTCACACTGGGCTCAGGTGCACGAGAACGGCTGGCCGGTGGGCCTCGAGGAAGACGGCCTGCCGAACTGGCGGACCGCACCGCCGATCGTGCCGGCGGTCAAGGACCAGGTCCGGGCCGAGGGCTGATCCCACATTGATTTGACGCCGGCTGCGCGGTTTCGACCGTGCAGCCGGCGTTGTTTTGTGCGCACGCCGGCCATCACGGCAAAGCACCGTTTGTGGCTCAGCTGAATCGATCAAGTGGTTACATACCCGTCACGCACCCCAAAAACACCTGAGGAGTCCTACGGCAGGCGTTTCCGAGCCCGCCAGCATCGGATTGGTGAAAATGCCTGCTATAGGCTTTAATTCGCAGATCGCGCAAAGCGGCAAATTCCGATTCAGTTCTGATTCCTCAGAGAAATTGAGGTGTAGAACACACCAATTCGCGAAACGTGTTGGAAAACACAGACTTTGGTATGGGCACAAGTTTGTTGTTAGTTTCGGCTGCATGTTTGCTATCGCGACGTTGATGAGCCTGATAACTCAGGTGTCGGGCACGCCGTACATCCCCGGTGGGGACAGTCCGGCTGGCACGGACTGTTCAGGCCTGGCCTCCTGGGTGTCCAATGTGGCAACCGACAGGCCCGTATACGGCAGCCGGTTCAACACCGGCAATGAGGAAGCCGCCCTCCTCGCCCGCGGATTCCACTACGGAACCGCGCCGAACTCTCTCGTGATCGGCTGGAACGGCCGCCACACCGCCGTCACGCTGCCCGACGGCACCCCGGTGTCCAGCGGTGAGGGCGGCGGCGTGCGGATTGGCGGCGGCGGCGCCTATCAGTCGCAGTTCACCCACCACATGTATCTGCCGATGCCCGCTCAGGACATGCAGGACCCGCTGGCACCGCCGGCGCCCGATGCCGCTGATGCTCCCCCGCCGCCCGCCGGTGACATCGTGCCTGCTGTCGCCGAAATGGCGCCGCCGACAGGCGATCTCGCTCCCCAACCCGCTTAGAAAGTCCGATCAATCAGCCGCACTGCTTCCCCCGGCAGTGTGGCTGATTGATACGCAGGCATTAAATCCGCTGCCGCGCAGCGGGTTTCTCAGCCGTCGTCGTCGAGTATCAACGCTTCCTCCGGGCAGGACGCCACTCCCGCGCGGGTGATCTGTTCATCCTCGGACGCAACCTCATGGTCCTCGAGGATCGAATAACCCAAATCATCGATGGGGAACAGCTCAGGATCGACGGCGTAGCACTGCGCATGGCCCACGCATCGGGACCTTTCGAGACGAACCCGCATCGGCTCAGGCTAACCACAATCGTCAGGGGTTGATGGTGTTCTCGCCGACCTGGCGACCCCACACGTATTCGGTGAGCAATGGCTGGCCGAGTCCGAAGTGATTGTAGGGGGCGATCGAGGCTCCGTCGTCGACCACCAAGTAGGGCGCCGGCCAGAAATTGCGGTCGACCTTTTGCCAGCAGCCCGGCGCCCCACCCGGGCCGCCCTGACCATTGGTCCGCGGCAGATTATCGGGATAGACGTATGGATTGGGTGCGCCCAAGATCTCGGTCATCGTGCTCAGCGAGTACCCATTGCCGCCGAAGGCATCCAGCGCAGCGGGTGACACCTCTGCAATATTTCGCAAGCTGCAGAACAGCTCCGGGCTGTATGTGTCCAGAAGCCGCGCGCTGGGCACCAAGTCCGACATGGCGCGAATGAAGTACGGCTTGCCGCGTTCGAAGATATCGGTGCCGGTGTTGCCGAAACCGATGGAAGCCAGCAGCGCGGCGTCGATGTCCTTCTGCTGGGCGTTCAGCGAGCGCGCGGTGGTGACCACGTTGTCGAGTGCGCTCCACAGGTCCGGGCTGGCCTTGATGTAGACGTCGGCAAGATCGGACAGCCGCTGGATGTCCCGGCGGATCTGCGGCATCTGCGGGTTGACGTCATCGAGAACCGCGTTGCCGTTGACGATGGACTGCCCGAACTTGCTGCCCAGCCCGTTGAGCGCTTCGGCAGTCGCCGAGAGCGTCACGTTGAGCTTGACCGGGTCGACTTTCTCCGCGATCGACGTGACGGTCTCGAAGAGCGTATTGAACTCAGTGGTGACCGACGATGCGTCGATCGCCCGGGAATTGCTGATGCGGGCGGCCGACGGGTTCTTCGGTGTCGTGAGTGCCACGTACTTGTTACCGAATACGGTGCTGGCTTTGATGTCGGCGTTGACGTTGGCCGGCATGCTGGCCAGATAGCGGGGGTTGACCTCCAACGACACCTTCGCGATCGTCTTCCCGTCGCGCTCGGCCGAAGCGACCTTGGTAACCCGTCCGATGACCACCCCGTTGTAGGTGACCTTCGAGCCGGCGTCCATCACCAGGCCGGCACGGCTGGAAACCATGGTCAACGCTGCGCTCGGGGTGAGGTCACCGCGAAACTGCAGAAAGATCAGCGTGACGACGGCGGCGATGACAACAAGGAACACCAGACCGGCGGTCTTCAGCGGAGGCCGGTCGCGCCAGCTCACCGCACGGTCCATCCGTAGGGGCCGTCATCCCGCGGGCAACCGCCGGACATGCTGCCTCCCTGACCCCGACCCCAACGAGAAAAGGCACCCGCCTCCCCAACCCCTGGTCGGTGAGACGGACCAAAGGAATGTACCTGATCTTGTACACCGAATGAACAGCATCGACACAATTCGCCGCGACGACCAGACGAACAATTCAGCTTTCGCCATCGTCAATAGTCGAATAGGTCACGGATCGCCTCGGAACATCGCGGGACACAACCGATTCCATGCGGGATGTGCATTATCGCAACTGCCGCCGTAAACACCGAATTGTGCAATCCGTCGAATTTGCTGGGCCCCGGCCCAGCAGCGCGGGAACATCAGGCTCTCCCGAACTGGTGCCAAAGCCACACCGGTTGCCGGTGGAGTCGGGATAATCGAAATCGCCGCCCGGGGTTGTCGCCGGTGCGGGAACCAGCTCAGCGAGGAGCGTGAGACGCAATGTCCATCATCGAAGCGGATGCCACCACCGAGTCCCCATTCGAGCGCGAGGTCGCCGAGACGCAGCGCTACATCGACAGTCCGCGGTTCGAGGGAATCACCCGGCTCTACACCGCGCGGCAGGTCGTCGAACAGCGCGGCACGATCCCGGTCGACCACACCGTCGCGCGGGAAGCCGCCGCCGCGTTCTACAAACGCCTGCGCGAACTCTTCTCCGCCAAGAAGAGCATCACCACCTTCGGCCCGTACTCGCCGGGCCAGGCCGTGACCATGAAGCGGATGGGCATCGAAGGCATCTACCTCGGCGGCTGGGCGACGTCGGCCAAGGGCTCGACCACCGAGGATCCCGGCCCCGACCTCGCCAGCTACCCGCTGAGCCAGGTTCCCGACGAGGCCGCCGGGCTGGTGCGTGCACTGCTGACCGCCGACCGCAACCAGCAGTACCTGCGCCTGCAGATGACCCCCGAACAACGCGCGGCAACTCCAGCCGTCGACTATCGGCCGTTCATCGTCGCCGACGCGGACACCGGCCACGGCGGAGATCCGCACGTGCGCAACCTGATTCGGCGCTTTGTTGAAGCGGGCGTGCCCGGCTATCACATCGAGGATCAGCGTCCGGGCACCAAGAAGTGCGGCCATCAGGGCGGCAAGGTGCTGGTGCCGTCCGACGAGCAGCTCAAGCGGCTCAACACCGCCCGCTTCCAGCTCGACATCATGAATGTGCCGGGCATCATCGTGGCTCGCACCGACGCCGAGGCGGCCAACCTGATCGACAGCCGTGCCGACGAGCGCGACCAGCCATTCCTGCTCGGCGCGACCAACCTCAAGGTTCCGCCGTACAAGTCCTGCTTCCTGGCGATGGTGCGCTCGTTCTACGAGGCCGGAGTCACCGAGCTAAACGGGCACCTGCTCTACGCCCTGCCGGACGGCGAGTACGCGGTGGCCGATGCGTGGCTGCGGCGCCAGGGCATCGTCGACCTGGTCGCCGAACAGGCCGCCGCCTGGCGCGACGGCCGGGAACGCTCGCTTGATGCGCTGTTCGACAAGGTCGAGTCCAAGTTCGTCGACGCGTGGCAGGACGACGCAGGGCTGGACACGTACGCCGACGCGGTGGCCGAACTTCTGAAGTTCCGCGAGGGCGAGGGCGAGACGCACGAGATGAACCCGGCGGAGTGGCTCGCGTTCGCCAATACGGCGTCGCTGTACGCCGCCAGGGAGAAGGCCCGCGAACTCGGTGTGGATGCGCCGTGGGATCCCGAGCGCGCCAAGACCCCCGAGGGCTACTACCAGGTGCGCGGCGGAATCCCGTATGCGATCGCGAAATCGCTTGCCGCAGCACCGTTTGCGGATATTCTCTGGATGGAGACCAAGACGGCCGACCTGGCTGACGCCCGCGAGTTCGCCGAAGCCGTGCACGCGGTGTACCCGGAGAAGATGCTGGCCTACAACCTGTCCCCCTCGTTCAACTGGGACACCACCGGCATGAGCGACGAGGAGATGCGCGCCTTCCCCGAAGAGCTGGCCAAGATGGGCTTCGTCTTCAACTTCATGACCTACGGCGGTCACCAGATCGACGGTGTCGCCGCCGAGGAGTTCGCGACGGCCCTGCGCCAGGACGGCATGCTGGCGCTGGCTCGGTTGCAGCGCAAGATGCGATTGGTCGAATCGCCCTACCGCACACCGCAGACGCTCGTCGGTGGGCCGCGAAGCGATGCCGCGCTCGCCGCGTCATCGGGTCGCACCGCGACCACGAAGTCGATGGGCAAGGGATCCACGCAGCATCAGCATCTGGTGCAGACCGAGGTGCCCAAGAAGCTCCTCGAGGAGTGGCTGGCGCTGTGGAGCGAGCACTACCAGCTCGGTGAGAAGCTGCGGGTGACGTTGCGGCCCCGCCGGGCCGGTGGCGAGGTCCTCGAGCTCGGCATCTGGGGTACCCGAGATGACGGCGGCGAGGAAGAGCTGCTCGCCAACGTCCTCGTCGACCCGATCAAGGACCGGCACGGCCGCAGCATCCTGACGGTGCGCGACCAGAACACCTTTGCCGAGAAGCTGCGGCAGAAGCGCCTGATGACGCTGATCCACTTGTGGATGGTGCACCGGTTCAAGGCCGACGCCGTGTACTACGTGACGCCGACCGAGGACAACATCTATCAGGCCGACAAAATGAAGGCGCACGGCATCTTCAGCGACGTCCACAAGGACGTCGGCGAAATCATCGTCGCCGATGTCAACCACGACCGGATCGCCGAGCTGCTCGAGCCTGACCAGGCGGCACTCAAGCGGCTGATCGCAAAAGAGGACTGAACCCGCCTACTTGTGCATGCCGCCACTGGCGGTGATGTCGTCGCCGGTGACGAACGATGACGCCGCGCTCGCGAGATAGAGCGCCGGGCCGACGATCTCGTGGGTGTTGGCGATCCGGTTCTGGGAGTTGAGACTGGCCAGCCAGGCCAGCGCTCCCGGCTGAAACTCTTCGGCGCGTTCGAGGATGTCGGTCAGGAACGAGCCGGGGCTGAGTATGTTCGCGCGAATCTTCCACGGCGCCCACACTTTCGACATCATCACCGTCAAGTGGCGCAAGGCGGCTTTGGAGGCGCCATAGGCGACTGCCTCCGGGCTGCCCTCGTAGCCCTGGGTGCTGCCGATATTGATGATGCTGCCGCCGCCGGCGTCCCGCATGACCGGCGCGACGCACTGACTCATGCGGAGCACGCCCTCGAGGTTGACACTGAACACCTTGCGCCACAGCTCCAGCGAGACGTCGTCGAGCGACTGGATACCGGGATTGATGCCGGCGTTGTTCACCAGGACGTCGACCCGGCCGAAATGCCCGACGACGCGTTCGACGCAGCCGGGGATCGCGTCCCAATCCCCCATGTGGCAGCCGAGGCCGATCACGTCCCGCCCGGTGGCCGACCGAATCTGTTCTGCCGCAACGCTAGACCGATCCGGATCGCGCCCGGTGACCACGACGGAGGCGCCGGCGTGCGCGAATCCCTCGGCCATCGCCCGCCCTAGACCGCGCGTCGAACCCGTCACGATGGCGACCCGTCCGGTCAGCGAGAACAGCTCGCGCGGATCCGGCATGTTCATTCCAGCACCCTCTCGTCGGCGACCACCCGATACCGTACTGGAAGTATTACGGTAAGCATGCCCAATTGCCGAGCGGCTACCGGCGCCCGTCGTCGAGGTAGGCGACGATCGCGTTGGTCAGCCCGCGACGGGCCTCGTCAAGATCTCCATAGCTGCCGAGTTGCTTCTCCGACGCGATCCCGCGCATCGCGCCGGGAATCAGCCAGGCCATCTCACGGATGCGCTGCGGGTCCACGTGCAGATCCGCGAAGGCTTTCTGGCAGGTCTCCTGCCACCCCTGCCCCCACGAGAACAGTTCGGCGGCAGTCTGCGGGTACTCCCGTTCCAGATCGGCATGTTCTCGGGGCAGCGCTGCGCGCAGGTTCTCGATCGCACGGGAGTCCCGGTTGGTCAGGCCGTCGTAGAGCGTGTCGATGATGCCGGCCACGCGGTCGCGAAGGCTCGCCGATGTGTCGGGCGGAGTGAAGATGTTGGCCCGCCGCTCCGCGGTATAGCGCAGCACGGCTGCCCAAAAGCCGTCGGTGTCGCCGAATTGATACTGCACGGTGCCCCACGTCGCGCCGGCCTCCTTGGCGATGCGGTTGGCCGAGACAGCCCCCGGATGACCGGACGCGAGTGCGGTCAGCGCGGCCTCGAGCAGGCTCTCGCGCGTGGCCGAACCGCGCTTGTTCGGCCGTCGCCGCGCACTGTCCGCTTCCGCCATCCCGGGATCGTATCCCAGATTCATTGACACTTCTATGAACTATTTCTAGACTCGCCTGCGTGGCAAAACCGTCTCTGTCGATGAAGCCCACCGGCTGGTTCCAAGTGGCGTGGTCCGACGAGATCGCGGTGGGCGAGGTCCATCGGATGAAGTACTTCGACACCGATATGGTGGCCTGGCGCGCAGAGTCGGGCATGGTGACCGTGATGGACGCCTACTGCGAACATCTGGGCGCCCACCTCGGCTACGGCGGCACGGTGGTCGGCGAGGTCATTCAGTGCCCGTTCCACGGGTGGCAGTGGAACAACGAAGGGCGAAACGTCTGTATCCCCTACCAGGACAGGCCGAATCGCGGTCGCCGCATCCCGACCTATCCGACGGTCGAACGCAATTCGTCGGTGTACCTCTGGTACGACACCGCCGGCCGTGAGCCGTATTTCGACGTGCCGGACATCTTCGGCGACTTCGGCGACGACAGCACCGCCGCCGACTACTACCCGCAGGCCCGGCTGTACCGAACCCAGCTTGAGTTGCATCCGCAGTACGTTCTCGAAAACGGCGTCGACTTCGCACATTTCAAGTTCGTCCACCAGACGCCGATCGTGCCGCTCTTCACCCGGCACGACTTCGACGAGCCGGTCTCGTATGTGGATTTCACCATCACCTTCGAAGGTGATGAGGGCCAGATCATCGACGACATCAACAGCGGCGTCGAGGCGATCAACGGCGGGCTCGGCGTCGCGGTCACCAAGAGTTGGGGCATGGTCGACAACCGCACCATCTCGGCGGTCACCCCCGTTGACGAGAACACCTCCGATGTCCGGTTCATGGTCTACATCGGCCGTGTGCCTGGCGACGACAGCCCGAAAGCCGAGGCCAAGGCGCAGGCGTTCGGGCAGGCGGTGATCGACCAATTCGCCGCCGATATCGAGATCTGGCAACACCAGCGCTACACCCACCGGCCGGGATTGGCCGCCGCAGAATTCGACGGCTTCACTGCAATCCGCAAGTGGGCCAACCAGTTCTACCAACCCGATCACCAAGGAGAACCACAAAGTGTCAGCCAATAAGCCGATTCGGGTGTTCCAGGTGGCGACCGGAAACGTCGGCACCGAGATGATCAAGCGGATCGGAGAGCACCGCGATCTGGAGCTGATCGGTCTGCACTGCTACTCCACGGACAAGATCGGCCGCGACGCCGGTGAAATCGTGGGCTTGGCGCCGATCGGTGTCACCGCAACAGGTTCGGTCGACGAGATCATCGCGGCCAAGCCCGATGTGCTGACCTTTCACGGTGTGTTTCCCGACGAGGATCTCTACGTCAAGGTGCTCGAGGCAGGTATCGACATCGTCACCACCGCCGACTGGATCACCGGCTGGCACCGCGACACCAACCACCCGCATCCCTCCGGCAAGAAGGTGTCGCAACTCCTCCAAGAGGCCTGCGAGAAGGGTGGTTCCACGTTCTACGGCACCGGCATGAACCCCGGCGTCAACCAGATTCTCGGGGTGGTCTGTTCCGCCGACGTCGCCGAGATCGAGAACATCACCACCATCGAGTCCGTCGACGTGTCCTGCCACCACTCGCAGGAGACCTGGAAGGAGGTCGGCTACGGCCTGCCAGTCGACGACCCGTCATTGCCGGGCAAGCTCGAGAAGTACACCCGCGTTTTCGCCGACAGCGTGCTGATGATGGCCGACTGTTTCGACCTCGAACTCGACGAGGTCAAGTTCACTTACGAGCTCGGCGCCTGCACCAAGGACGTCGACCTCGGGTGGATACAGATGCCCAAGGGCTCGCTGGGCGGCAACTACCTGAAATACCAAGGCATGGTGGACGGGGTGCCCCGGGTGGAGACGCACCTCGAGTGGCAGATGACCCCGCACACCGATCCAAGCTGGAACATCCGGGGCTGCTACATCACCCAGATCACCGGCGATCCACACGTCTACAACAAGCACATGATCTTCCCGAAGCCCGGCGTCGATCTGTCCAACCCGGACTCGTTCGCGTCCATCGGCATGACGGTCACCGGCTTGCCGGCCCTCAACGCGATCCGTGCGGTGGTGGCTGCCCCGCCGGGGCTCATCACGAGTGCGGACCTGCCATTGCGCGGATTCGCCGGCCGATTCAAAAAGTAACGCCCCGAATGGGCGTTCGCTGATGCGCCCAGGAGCGAACTGAATACCCAACAGTATCGGTCCGGATTCGGTTCGGCGAACAGAAGATGAACACACAGTTCAACGGCTCAATCGGCGGTGGGCTTCGACATTTTCACTGGGGCCGGATGCGGAATCGGCAGCAACCTCACGTACCGTCGATGGCGGGTTTAAGCCCCCCTCTGGCGCCGGACAGAAGATAGCGAAGCGAGTTCAACCGCCGGAATTGTCCAGATAGAGTGCCGTCCGTGGGCAGACATCGGTTAGCCAAGCCACGGCGCCGGTGGTCTGTCGCCGTGGTTGTGTTCGCCGTACTGCCGGTGGCCGCCATGCTCTCCGCCAGTAGCGGCGCGCTGCCCGCCAAGCTGACCCAGAGCCACCCGCGGTGCTGCGCCGAACTGGTGGCCGCGGGCCCCTTGGATCTGAAGGCCGAATTGATCAGCGGACATTACGTCGTAATGACCCAGGCCGAACTGGTGGCCAGCAGAAGCGCCGTCAACCGCACGATCTTGCGTGCACTTCCCGCGGGCGTCGGTATCGAAAAGGGTTTGCAGATCAAGACGATCCTGGCCGAGCGTCTCGTCAGCGCCTACTTCCCGGAGATCCGCACCATCGGCGGAGTACGGCCGGACGCGTTGAAATGGCATCCCATGGGCATGGCCATCGATGTAATGATCCCGAATTATCAGAGCCCGGAAGGCAAAGAGCTCGGCGACCGAATCGCGTCCTTCGCGCTCGCCAACGCTGACCGGCTCTCGCTGAATCACGTGATCTGGCGGCGTGTCATGTATGACCACAACGGCAAGCCGTCCCTGATGCCTAATCTCGGGGGCGATGACGCGAACCACTACACCCACGTGCACATCGCCACAGACGGCGGCGGCTATCCCACCGGCGGCGAGACATACTTTGGCTGATTTCGGCGCGAATTCAGGCGCCCAGCGCCGGTTAGCGCGCCGAAGTCTGCTGGTATCCGCTGCAGCACTGGTCATCGCAGTCCCGGTCGCGCACGCGGACGAGCCGTTCTGGGGCGGCTGGTACAAGATCACCTTCCATACCGACCAGAAGTCGGGCACCAGTATCGCGGCCACGCAGCAGGAAACGCCCTACACCGCTTCGTACAAGATCACGACGGACTGTTCGTCGGGCACCTGCATCGCCTCGGCTCTCGACGGGCCGACGCCCAAGGACAACGTCGCGCAATCCACGACATTCGCGTGGACCGGTTCGCAATGGTCGCGGTCGAACAGCTGGCGATGGGATTGCACGCTGCCCGACGGCACGATCACCTACGACCCGGCCAACTCGGTGACCGCCTACACGCCACAGCCAGACGGATCGCTGGCCGGCACCTTCCAGACCACGATCGACAGCGGCGCCTGCCAAGGGACCGTCGTCATCCCGGTGACCGCGGTCCCGTCCGCCTAGCCTCGACCCCTAGGGTGCCAAGGATGAATCGTCTCGATCGCTTCTTCGAGATCACCGCTCGCGGCACCACGATCGGCGCCGAGCTTCGAGGCGGCGTGGTCACGTTCATCGCGATGGCCTACATCGTCGTGCTGAATCCGATCATCTTGTCCGGTGCCGCCGACGTGGCGGGCAACAAGCTTGGTTTCGCCCAGGTCTCGGCCACCACATCACTGGCCGCCGGGGTGATGACCATCCTGTTCGGTGTTTTCGCGCGGCTCCCGTTCGCATTCGCCGCGGGGCTGGGGATCAACTCATTCCTGGCGACCACCGTTGTCGGTACGGTCAGTTGGCCCGAGGCGATGGGTCTGGTGGTCATCAACGGCCTGATCATCGTCGCGCTGGCCGTCACCGGGCTGCGCAGACTCGTATTCGACGCCGTACCAATGCAACTCAAGCTGGCGATCACGGCCGGCATCGGGTTGTTCATCATGTTCATCGGGCTGGTTGACGCCGGGTTCATCTCCGCCACCGGATTGCCTTCTCCCCCAGTCGGACTCGGTGGCGGCGGCCACGGATCGATCAACACCATCCCGACGCTGGTGTTCGTGTTCACGCTGATGGTCACCGGAATCCTCGTGGTGCGCCGGGTCCGCGGGGGCATTCTTATCGGGCTGGTGGCCGGCACCGTGGTCGCGGTCGCCATCGAGGCGATCTGGCATCTGGGCTCAGCGGCCCACCGGCCCGGTGGCTGGACATTGTCGGTTCCGACGCTGTCCGGGTCACCGTTCGCCCTGCCCGACCTGTCCCTGGTGGGCGCCCTCAGTTTCGACAGCTTCGGGCGGATCGGCATCCTGGCCGCCACGATGCTGGTGTTCACGTTGGTGTTCGCCAACTTCTTCGACGCGATGGGCACATTCACCGGGCTGTCGCGGGAAGCCGGTCTCGCCGACGACCGCGGGAACTTCCCCCGGCTGCGCTCGGCGCTCATCGTGGAAGGCGCCGGCGCGGTAGTCGGTGGTGCCACCTCGGCGTCGTCGAACACCGTGTTCATCGAGTCCGGCGCAGGCATCGAGGAAGGTGCCCGCACCGGACTGGCCAACCTGGTGACCGGCACGCTCTTCCTGGCCGCGATGTTCGTCGGGCCGCTGGCCCAGATCGTGCCGACCGAGGTCGCCGCGGCCGCGCTGGTCATCGTCGGCACCATGATGTTCTCCCAACTGCGCCACGTCGACGTCTCGGAGTTCTCGGTCGCGCTGCCCGTGGTGCTGACAGTCGCGGTGATGCCGTTCAGCTATTCCATCGCCAACGGCATCGGTGTCGGGTTCGTGACGTGGGTGGTGGTGCGGTCCGCGGCCGGCAAGGCCAGGGAGATCAGTCCGTTGTTGTGGATCGTCGCGGCCGGCTTCGTTCTCTACTTCACCCGCGGCGGAATCGAATCACTGCTCGTCAAGTGAAAATTCAGATGCCGGCCGGACGGAGACTCGGTTACTGGATTGCGATGAGATTCAGCTGGATTCCGGGGTGGGCGCCGACCGGGCCGCCGCTCATCGGCGTTATATGCGGAATCGTCGGCAAATCACGGCGCACCACTTCACGGCGCAATCATGACCTAGTCTGTGTCCGCGGTGTTCGTGCCGCCGGCACTGAGGAGGATCTGGATATGCGCACGCTGAAGATGGCGACGCTGGTCACGGCGATCGCAGTCGCGAGTGCTCCCGGTATCGCCGTGGCGGCGCCGAAGAACTACTGCGCCGACCTCAAAGGCGTCGACAACGGCCAGACCTGCCAGATCCAGCAGTCCAATCCGGCCTACCAGGTCAGCATCGGCTTCCCCAGCGACTACCCCGACCTGAAGTCGATCTCGGACTACGTCAGCCAGACCCGGGACGGCTTCCTCAATGTGGCCAAGAGTTCCAACCCGCTCAACGTGCCCTACGAGCTGGACATCACCGCGACCAGCTACAGCTCATCGGTCCCGCCGCGCGGCACCCAGTCCGTCGTGCTGCAGAACTACGAGAACATCGGCGGCGCGCACCCGGAGACGTCGTTCAAGGCGTTCAACTGGGATCAGACCTACCGCAAGCCCATCACCTACGACACGCTGTGGCAACCGGGCGCCGACCCGCTGAAGGTCGTCTTCCCCATCGTGGTCTCCGAATTGCAGAAGCAAACCGGCCAGCCGGTCATCGTCGACCCGACCACCGGCATGGACCCCGCCAGCTATCAGGACTTCGCGATCACCAACGACGGCGTGATCTTCTTCTTCAGCCAGGGCCAGCTGCTGCCCGAAGCAGCCGGCGCAACCCAGGTACTGGTTCCGCGCGCGGCCATCGACCCGCTACTGGCCTGAGGTAACGCGCTCAGAAGACCGGCAGGTGCGCTGCGGCCACCAGTGGCAGACGCCCGGCGCTTCGGGTGCGACCTTCGTCCAGGGCGGGAACCCGGCCCCACCACGTCGCGCCGTAGGACGCATCGATCGGGGTCAGCGGTGCCGCGCCGCTCAGGCTGTTGCCGGCCCGCTCCAGCCAGCGTGTGATCCGAGCCTTCATGATTGACCTCCTCTGTTGTTGGCACTGACTCTCCTGGTTCACGGCCTTGAGCGGCATCGGGTGGCTGGCGGATGTGCGGGATGAATCGCGTGTCCACCGATCGGGGGACGTTCTGCTGCCATGCTGTTCTCATGCCCCGACTGCCCCGCCGGATCGCATCGGATCTGAATGCGAGATTGCGCAGCCCCGAGACCGCGGCCGTGGTCGCCGGGCTGGAGAGCAAGCTCACCGAACGTCGCCGTGACTACAAGCTGCAATCAGGGGCGTTCCGGGGCGTGCGGGTGGTGGTCTACCGCGGATTCGCGGCCGACGACGTGGCCAAGGTGCGGGTTCGGGTGATCGAGACTCCCGAACTGCCCGGCGATAGCCGCATCCCGTATTGGGAGGTGGCCCAGAGCAATTTGCGTCGACATGCGGCCCTGTCCATCGTCGGAGCCGAGGTCGAATTGCGGGTCGGCAGACATCGGGCAACGGAGGTCACCGACAGTCACGGCTTCGCCAATTTCTCGCTGCCCGTGCCGAAATTGAAGGTCGGCTGGCACGCCGCCGAAGCGGTCGCCGCGGGGATCGGTGACGACGAGCCCGCCGTCGGCAGCGGATGGGTGGTCAAACCCTCTCTGGCCGCGCCGTTTCTGGTGATCTCCGACATCGACGACACCATCCTGCTCACGGGACTGACCGAAGGCTTGGCGATGGTGGCCAGAACACTGTTGCGAGAAGTGGAGCAGCGCAACGCGATTCCCGGCATGTCCGCGCTCTACCGAGGACTGGCGCGGGGTGTTGCCGGGCGAAGCGGGAAGCTCCGCCCGGAGCCCGCGTTCTTCTATGTGTCGACGGGAAGCTGGTCGTTCTATTCGATGCTGGAGCAGTTCATCGAACTTCGTGCCTTCCCTCCGGGCCCGATGTTCCTCACCGATTGGGGGCCAACCGAGCGCTACCTGAGGCGCAGCGGGGCCGAACACAAGCGCGCCGCTGTACGGCGGCTGTTCGACGCGTATCCAGGAATGCGTTTCGTGTTGATCGGCGACAGCGGCCAGCGCGACCCGCTGATCTATGAGGAGATGGCCCGCGAGTTTCCCGATCGGGTGCTACTGGCGATCATCAGGCAGGTCGGCAGTGACGAAGAGGAGCGCAACGCTCTGCTGCGGGAGCACGCCGAAGCACTTCAGGGCGAGGGCATTCCACTCCATCTGGTGGCCGACCCCAGTGAGGCAGCCGAGCTGGCACACAGTCTCCTGCTGTGCGACGGCGATACTGTCGCGGAGGCCCGCGACGAATTAGGCGACTAGACCGGCGTACTCGGCGCGTAGTCGAAGGTGGTCGTCCCGACATCCGCGGGGTCGTAGGAGAAGTAGATCGGCCCCTGCAGGAATGGTGTGATCCCGCTATTGAATCCATAGTCCTTCGACGACACAGAGGCACTGGGGCCATCGTCGTAGTCATCCTGCGTGATCGTCGTCGTGTAGAGCAGAGTCAGTCCGTCGCTGGTGTAGACAGAGACGGTGGTTCCCACCGGAAGGTAGTCGTCGACTTTCAAGTCCGACAAGGTGGATGGGAGTACATCGATCGGAACATTTCCGCCCAGCCCACCGCTGTCGATGGTCACGTTGTTGACGATCTGCTGGATCGGAGTCGAAGTTCCCTTGTAACTGACCTGCACGTCCAGGGTTGCGTCGTACCAGCCGGTAGCCGAGGTGACAGGTGTGAGGGGGTTGGCTCCGAATGTGAGCTGGCCCGCGGGTTCATTGATCAACAGGCCTTGATTGAGGCCCGTAGGCAATGCGTGCACGACGCTGCCCACCCCGTCGGACGTGCCCCAGCAGACACCCATATCAGCCGACACCGCGTATTTCGGGTCCGACCACTCGGATTGGGGGATGTCGTGCCAGGTCGCGCCGTTGTCAGTCGATTCCGAAACGCTCGTGACCACGCCGATATCAGTGGGTTCAGTAATTATTCCATCGCCGAAATTCACCGATGTGTCGTACACGCTGTAGTAGAACCGCCCCCAGTCCCCGTATTGGATCATGCCCGTCTTGCCGGTGGGCTGGCCGATGTTGTCAGCATTGACGTCGGTGATCGGGATGATCAAAGGGCTTGAACCAGTGTCGACTTCGACCTGGGTCACGGGTCCTCCACCGATGGAAAGACCGACAGTCGTGTATTGGTTGGTCGTCGTGTAGGTCAAGGCGACGGTGGGCGCGCCGCCCGCGGCACCAGCCGCTCCCCGATGACCCAACAAACCGCCGAAGCCTCCGGTCCCGCCGGCGCCCAAAACCCCACCGGCGCCGCCACTTCCACCGCTGCCACCGAACAGGCCGCCCCGGCCACCGTTACCGCCTTGCGCTGTTTCCCCGCCCAGCCCGCCGGCACCACCGGCTCCGAGGAACAGCGCGTTGCCGCCGGCACCGCCGGCACCCACCGGCCCGCCGACACCACCCGCACCGCCGTTGCCGTACACCAGTCCTCCGGCGCCACCTACCCCACCGGAGGCGCCCCAGCCGCCTGTCCCACCGACGCCGCCCGTACCGATCAATCCGGCCGAGCCGCCATTGCCGCCGGCTACTCCGGCCGCCGTGCTATCGCCACCGTCGCCACCGTTGCCGTACAACCATCCGCCGGGAGCTCCGGCGGTGCCCACCCCTTCGGCATTGGTCGTTCCGTTGGCACCGTTGCCCACCAGTGGACGCCCAGTCAGCGTCTGGACGAAGCCGTTGATGCCGCCGGACAACGCTTGCTCCGCGGCCGAGGGGGTGGCGGGGACGGCGACCGCCGCCCGTTTGATGCTCGATGTGAGAGCCGCCGCCTTGAGCGTGGTGACACTGCTCAACGCAACCCTGGGTGCCGCGACGCCGGAGCCGGGCTTGGTGGTGGTGTGGACCGCGCCGGCATTTTGCGGCGCGGGACCGGCCTGGGCGCTATCGGCGTGGGCAACGCCGGATCCACTGGCCAGTGCCGCTCCGACACCGAAGGTGATCGCCCCGGCACCAAGCCACAGATAGGGTTGGCGCCGGCGTTTTGCTTGGCCCACAGGGACCACCCCATATCTCTGGTCGGCTCAATCAGCGCGACCGACGCTACGGTCCGGCACTTCGTCGTGTGTCAAATACAGCCAACTCCCAGCCACGGTTCACTCTAGATCAAAGGTCGCGCCGCAGAAGCACATCTCCTACGTTGGCGGAAACGATTTGCACAGAAGCGATTTGGTCGAGCGGGATCGATGTGCTGCCGCCTAACGTCGCCGTCATTCCGGGTTGCGCTGTCCACGTTGCCAACTGAACCCGGCTACCGTCGCGTCCGATCGCGACCACCGCCAGCCGGTCGTCGCCACCGTCGTACTCGACGCCCCCCGGCCCCTCGGTGGAGGTGCAGTGCACGTCGATGCGGGTGCCCCACGTCCGGCTGCTGAGGGTCACGGTGGCCGCCAGCGGTATTGGTTTGACCGGAGTCATGGTGAGCGCCGCGGCCTGGACTTGCTCCTGAGAAGTTGTCACGGCCATCGGGTTCGAGGCGATGGCCACGAACACGCCGACCGCCACCGCGGCAGCTGCCGTCAACGTCCACGTCAGCGCACGGGACTGTCGCCGCCGTGAGTTGACGCGAGCAAGGAGCTCGTCTCGCATCGGCGGCAGTGCGGCAGGCGCACCGATCTCGTCGAGCGTGTTGATGTAGCCGCGGTCGATCTGGGACAGCAGCGCGGGCATACCGCTGAGGTCGCTGACCGCGTCGGCGCACGACGGGCAGCCGCGCAGGTGAGCTTCGAATTCACGCCGCTCGGCAGCCGACAGGGAGCCCAGCACGTAAGCCGCGTCCCACAGGGCGTATGGATGGGTGCCGCCGGACGGCGTCGGGCCGTCAAGAGTGGTCATTACGTCACCTCGAAGTCATGCCCTCGATCAGCTGGGTGATGAGCATGAGGACGAAGCGGTCGAAGTCGGCGCGGAAGCGCGGAGCGTCGGTTACGAACGGACGCTGCATCGACATGCCGAGCAGCACGATTTCCATGAGGCGCACCGATTCGTCGATCATGTCGTCTTGCGCGTCGGTTCCCGTGATCGTCTGGAGCAGTGAGGCGAACTGCTGGCGCTGCGCATCGCGGAACTCGAGGTATGCAGACCGCAGAAAGTCGTTGTGGTTGGCCGCGGCCCCGAACTCGACGACGAAGGTGACCGTGTCGAGATTGTCGATGAACAGGGTGTACAGCAGGCCGGCGGCGTCGGCCAGGCCATCGGGCACGGACGCGGCGTGGGTCAGCTGGGCCGACGCCGTCGCGAACAATGTCTTGGCGACGTCGTTGATGGCCGCGTCGAACAGCTTCTCTTTGGTCTCGAAGTGATAGTGCAGCAGTGTCTGCGACACCCCGGCTGTGGTCGCGATCAGGCGCATCGACGATTTCTCGTACCCGTAGGCGCGGAAACACTGGACGGTCGCCTGAAGGATCCGCTGCCGGGCGTCGCCGGCCGTCACCTCAGCCACCCCGACACGCTCGTCGGCCGCAGCCGTTGATGTCAACATCGGCGCTCGTTGCTCGTCGATGGCCGTCTCCCTGATCGCTCAGTCAGTGCATTCCCCATGTGAGACACGACTGGCCACACGGGCTGGTTCAGCAGGAGACCAGGAAATTCACAAGTTCGCCGGGGATTGGCACATTTCGTTCCAAACGACCGGGGCTGAGTCAGGACGACGACGCGGTGAGCTCGCCCGAGTGCAGCTTGAGCACCCGCCGCACCTTCGCGCTCCGATGCAGCGCCCTGCCCCACGCCACCGCGAACGAGACCAACACCAGCACGACCAACGCCACCAGCCACGGATAGCCGCCGTGCCCGTGCACCCACACGACCAGAGCGCTCTGGAGGCGCCCCGCGGCGGAGATCACCGGATCGTCCGGAGCCGCGGCGCCGTCGAAGATCCGCACTTCGTAGACGCCGTAGTACGCGACGTAAAGTCCGACCATCAACACCAGAGCGCCGCCAATCCTGTTTGTATACGGCAGAATTCGGCGCATCCGATACATCCCGATGGGGTTGGCGAACGCCGCGGCGATCGCCAGAACACCCACGATCAGTGACATGCCGGCGGCGTAGATCAGGTAGGTGACCAGACCGTCGATGATCAGCCCGCTGCGGAAACTTGCAGCGGTGACGGCCAGGAAGGGACCGACCGTGCACGATAGCGACGCGATCGCGTATCCGATGCCGTAGCCGAACATCGAGCCGCCCCGCACCGTCGGCGCCCATCGGCTGCTTCGAGTCACCACCGGGTTGAGCCCAGGCAGGTGGCGGCCGGCCAATGACCAGATGCCGAGGCCGACGAGGGCTACGCCAATCGCGACCGTGACGTACGGGAGGTACTGCTGGACGGCCGCGGCGGCGGACACCGTGAGCAGCCCGAACGCGCCGAACACCGCCATGAAGCCCAACACCATCTCCAGAGTGGCTACCAGTGCGCGCCGTAGCGCACTCAGCTCACCGGCGGCGTCACCGCGCACAACCAGGGTCATATAGACAGGCAGCATCGCGAAGCCGCACGGATTCAGTACTGCTACCAATCCGGCGCCGAAGGCTAGGCCCATCAGGCTCTGTTCCACGTGCGCAGCGCTCTAGCTCATTCGGGATTCACTCTGCTGGTCTCCACATCGCATGCCCCTATCTCTCGGCGACCAGGAACCGTCGTCTGGCTATGACACGAGGCGCGGAGCTTTCCGGTTCAACCAGAAAACACCCGATCCAGATCCCGCCCTTGGCGGCGGCTATTCGGCGTCGAGGTGCTGGCTGACCCGAGCCAGCGCCTCGTCGAAGACGTCGACTTTCTCGCTGCGCTTTTCGTTGGCCGGCTGCGCGCCGCCGCGCCCACCCTCGGCCTCGACTCGGGCTGCGCCCTGGCGCCGCAAGAGGCTGAAGTTTTTCTCCCGCGCCTGCCGCAGGCGGCTCTGCAGTTCCTTCAACTGCTTCTCGTCCATGCGGGCCAGAGCTGCTGGATCACTCTCGGCGATCAACGAGTTTTCCTGCGGGGTCAGGTTCACGTGGTGGTTGCTCACTGTTGATTCATAGCCTGTGCCGGGCGGACGGAAACGGCGAATCGCCGTGTGGCTCGTCGAAGCGTCACTCACCGTTCATCTACATCATTTGCCCCACAGCGGCGGCCAAGGAACACATCTTTCGCCCGAAGTCCTGCGTCTGGTGCGCGCCATACGTTGACCCCATGAACATCATCACCGGCATCAAGAAGTCGATCGTTTACGGCGCAGTCTTCGGCGGCCTCTGCGCTGCCGCCCTCGGCGTCGGCACAGGGCTGGCGCAGGCCGAATCCGGAGTGCCCTCCACGAGCAGTCATCACGTCTCGTCGTACGACCGGGGTGACCAGGACGTCGTCCGGCGCGGCACCGTCATCCCGATCCACGGCGATGACGAACACCCGAGATCTGTCAATCACTCCCCCGCGGCCGCCGGAGCCACAAGGATGGGAAAGTGACCGAGGCGCTCGCGGCCAATGAGGCCGCCGACGAATTCTGCGAAGATTGCGGCTACGAGCCGGAACTGAAGCGAACGCTGAATGGCTTTCAGGTGTTTGCAATTTCGTTCGCGTCGCTGTCTGTCGCGGTGGGCATCTTCGCCACCTACGACGATGTGTTGCGCAACTCCGGTCCAGTGGGGATCTGGCTCTTCCCGATCGTAGCGATCGGACAGATTCTGGTGGCTTTGGTCTACGCGCAGTTCGCGGCTCGCATACCGCTTAGCGGGTCCTCGTATGCGTGGGCCTCGCGACTGGCCAGTCCCAAGATCGGCTGGGCCTTCGGGTGGCTCGCCGTGCTGAGCGCCGTCGCCGCTCCGGTGACCATCGACAACGCGTTGGCCAGCCAATGTCTGATGCCGTTGCTCGGCATGGAGCCCAACGAGACCACCGCACGGGTGATCACGGTGATTGTCTTGGTCATTCAAGCGATCCTGGCGATCGCCGCGACACGCATTGTCGGCTGGGTCAACTCCCTGTCGGTGGGTGTCGAACTGGGCATCTTGTTGGTGATCGGAGTGGCGCTGACCGTGGCGTTGGTGGTCACCGGCAATGGTTCGTCCGGGAACCTCTTCTCGCGCGGCATCACCTCAGGCGACCCCAATTATTTCGTTGTCGGCGGTGGCTTGATGGCCGCTTCGATCATGGGACTGTCCACCCTCGTCGGCTTCGAGACGGCGTCGAATATGGCTGAGGAAGCCAAGAATCCGACCCGGAGCGTGCCGCGGGCGATCATCGGATCGGTGACGGCGGCATCGGTCCTCGGGATGTTGTTCGTCATCATCCTCACCGTGTCGATCACCGACATGACCAAGGTTTCCACCACTGAATCGCCGGTCGCGGAAATCATGACCGAACGATTCGGGCCGGGTTTCGAACGGCCACTGCTCGCGGCGATCACGCTCGCCTTCTTCGGTGCGGCTCTGGTCGCCATGGTCTCCGGCGCCCGCTACATCTACGCGATGTCACGCGACGGGCGATTCCCCGCGCATAAGGTGATGCGCCGGGTCAATCCGCGCACCAGGACGCCGATTCCAGCGACCCTGGTTGTGCTTGCCGTCGGCATCATTCTGATGGCCCTGATGCCCGGTGATGCACTGCTGCAACTGATTTTGGCCGGCGCGATCGTCACGATCCTGCCGTATCTGATGACAATCGTCCTATACATGGCAACACGCCATAAGCTCGACCGCACGGCGGCCGGGTTCGACCTGGGTCGCTGGGAGTGGCCGGTCGCGATCGGCGCGCTTGCCTGGGTGGTCATTTCGCTGTTCGTCGTGATCGCCTCATCGGCAACGCTGACGCCCATCGTGATCGCCTTCGGTCTGTCCGCGGCAGGCTTGCTGTACTTCGGCTACATGTGGAAGTTCAACCGTGAGGTCCTCGAGCACGAACCCGGCGATCCCAATATGTTCGCCGAGGTGCAGTGACCATGAACTCGCATGCGCTCACCGGACGGGTCGTCACTCCCGGCGATACCGACTACCCGGACGCCAGCCGAGGCTGGAACCACTTCTTCACACATCTCCCCGCTGCGGTGGTGTTCGCCGACGACACCGCCGATGTGGTGAATGCGCTGGCGTGGGCTCGGCAGCAGGGTCTCCCGGTCCGGGTCCGCAGTGGCGGGCACGCCCTGGAGGGGTGGTCCGGTGTGGACGGCGGCGTGATCATCGACGTCAGCGGGTTGAAGTCGGTGGCGATCGACACGGCAGCACAGACGGCGACCGTCGGTGCGGGCCTCAATCAGTTGGAGACGGTCACCGCCCTTGGTGCGGCCGGTGTCGCGGCGCCGACCGGAACCGAAGGCAGCGTCGGATTGGTCGGTGCGACATTGGGCGGCGGGTTTGGCCTGCTGACGCGCAAATTCGGGATGGCGTCGGACAACCTGATTGCGGCCGAGGTGGTCGTGGCGCCAGCGGACAGCGGTGCCAACGTGGTGATCGCCGACGAGCAGACCAATCCGGATCTGCTGTGGGCGCTACGGGGTGCCGGCAACGGAAACTTCGGGATCGTCACCTCGCTGACGTACCGGATTCATCCGCTGGATCAGGCGATTTTCCTTGTCGCGACCTGGTCCGGGCTCGACGACCTCGCGGCGGTCTTGGAGGCCTGGCAGCGCTCAGCTCCGTTTGTCGACGACCGGCTCACCAGTCAGCTGGAGATCGAGCGTGACAGGCTCGCACTTCATGCGGCTCTCGCCGGTGGATCTGAATCCGAAGCGTTGCAACTGCTTTCGCCGGTGCTGTCGATAGGAAGCCCCGATACCGTGATACAGGATGCGAGCTGGGCCGACATCTACGCTGATTTTCAGATTCCCATCGAAGAAGAGCCGGCGAACTGGAAGTTCAACTCACAGTTGATCACTGAGCCGCTGCCAACCGAGGCGATACGCATCATCGGCGCGTTCATGGCGAACGCGCCGGCTGGGTGCAACTACTTCACCAACGCTTTCGGCGGCGCGGTTGCGAGCAGCGAGCCGTCGGGCGGGTCTGCTTTCGCGCACCGCGATGCGCTGTATTACGCCGAACCCGGTGCCGGTTGGGGCGTTCGCGGCGGGGCGCCGGCTTCCGACGAGGAGACGGCCGCGGTCCTCGGGTGGGTTGCAGAGTTCTCCGAGGCCATGGCCCCTTACGTCAACGGCGCGTACGTCAACGTGCCCAACGCCGGTATGCCGGACTGGGAACGGGCCTACTGGGGCGCCAATGCCGAGCGGCTACGCACGATCAAGGCCTTCTACGACCCGGACAATGTCTTCTGCTACGAGCAGAGCATCCCGCTGGGTTAGCCCTGCTGGACCAATTCTCGAGCGAGATCGTGCTCGTCAGTGAGACCCCCTCGCAGGGTGTCACTCAGCCGACTGCAGCGGCCCGATGTAGGTGCCGGGATGGGATGCGGCGTCTTGCCGTGCGACGGGAATGCCGCCGGGAATCCAGGGGATCTGTATCAGTCCCGGATTGTTCGGCAGGGTCACCGCGATGGTCTGCGGGACCCAGCCGTTGGGGTTCGGCAGGAAGGTCAACCGGCTGGTCGCGGCGGCGCCGGGCGCCAATGTGACCGGCTGGGGATCGCCGGCTTGCTGCGGAAGCTGATAGTCCGGACCCCACGTCGGGTCATCCGGTCCGATGAGGTTCACGCCGGGGTAGCCCTGCAACGAGCACGTCTGCGCCGACGTGTTCGTGAAGATTACGTCGAAGTGGATCTGGGTGCCGTCCCCGGGGGAACCTGGGGAGCTGGTGCTCAAGCTCAGTGAATCAGGCGCACAAGCGGGTTCGGCTGCTGCTGTCGGCGCTGCCGAAACGATCAGGGCAGCTGCGGTCACCACGCTGGCCGCCCACGCGGGGAGTCTCGGGTTCACCGGACGACTGTAGCCCCCAATCCGCGCCGACAGCGGGGGTTTTCGTCGGCCATTCAAGGCGCCGAGCACCGACAACCCGCACGTTCGGCCAATCACGCGGCTCGGTGCGAGCCCGCCACACCGCGCTTGGCAGGGTTCGATGGTTCTGTCTGACTGCGCTTTTGGGCGAGCGTCTTCGTCTTGGCGCTGACGGGTTGAGTGGCACTTGCCGTCAGGACGGTGGCCGATTGCCCTCAGTGGCAACAACAGTGGCAACCGTTTGAATCGACCAGCGACGGGACGTTGAGCTTCCACCGCCTCAGGCGGTGCTCTGATCCTGCGCGTTCTGGGTGAAGATGTCGCCCGAGTTCTGGCCTTGGTCGTTGACACTGTTGCCGTTGTCACTGTCATCGACGACGACGATCTTTGCGCTGTTCGGCCCTGACGCCGCAGCCGCGGTTGCGACGCTATGGGGTGAGACGATGCCGCACAGCGTTGCCGCCGCGATGGCCACCGCCCCGCCACATATCGCCCGCACGACCCGGCCGTTGTTTGATGGCTTGCTTGTCATGCTGCTCATCAAGCGCCCCGCGCTTAGCAGCCAGATTGGTCCTCGTTAACAATCGGCTGTGAAATCGCTCGGCTAGCTCGCTTGGGACCGCAGACCTCGTCGGGCTTTTTCGGCTGCACCCGTGCGCGGCAGGTCCCGCGACACCATCGCTGCCCGTCGCGGCGAGATCGGCAGCGTCGGTGAGGCGGCCTCGGCATCTTCCATACGTTGCCGGATGCCGGCGATCGCCCGGCTCAAGATACGGGAGACGTGCATCTGCGAAACACCGATCTGCTCGGCGATCTGTGACTGCGTCATGTTCTCAAAGAACCGCAGTAGCAGGATGGTTCGTTCGCGTTCCGGCAATGCGGCGAGCAGCGGTCGGACCGTCTCCACGTCCAGCACCCTGTCGATGTTCACGTCAACGCTCCCCAATCGTTCGGAGAGCGGACGCTGTTCGTCATCGGCCCGAACCGGGACATCAGTGGACTGCGTGGCGTAGGCGCTCGAGGCGATCAGACCGTCGACGACCTCTTGGCGATCCATTCCGAGGTGCTCGGCGAGTTCGGTGGCTGTCGGCGCGCGTCCCAGCGTCTGGGAGAGTTCTGCCCTGCCCCGGTTGAGCTGCAGGGTGAGATCTTTGAGTCGTCGCGGCACCTTCAGTGACCAGCTGTGATCGCGGAAATATCTGCGTACCTCGCCCATCATCGTGGGGACGGCGAACGAGAGGAAGTCCGAGCCGGTCTCGACATCGAACCGCTTCACTGCTTGAACCAGGCCGACGCGTGCCACCTGGACGAGGTCTTCGAGGGGCTCTCCGCGGTTGGCGAAGCGGCGGGCGATGTGGTCGGCCAGCGGCAAGCATCGCGCAATGATGGCGTCGCGTTGGCGCTGATAGGCAGCGCTCTCTGAGTCCAATGTCGCCAGATGGCGGAACATCACCAGAACGTCGGAGTATTCGGACTCGCGTTCGGCGGCAGGCTGGCTCGTCAATTCAATATCCTCGCTGAGTGGCTTCGTCAAGACGTCCGGCTCGGAGTTGAACCTGGCCCAATTTTCCCTATTTGACGCGTCTTTAAACCCGTCAACCGTGACCGGCGAGTGTGCCGAGGGCCACAGAAGATTGTTTCGGCTTCAGGATCAATGCACAGATCAGAGCCGCCACCCCGATGCCGATACAGACCCACAGGGCGTGGGCGAAACTCGACACGGTGCCGGAGCCCCACGATCGGTCCCACCCATGCGTATCCGGTCGAGGTGCCGATGCCGTAGCCGGCGTTGCTGATGCCGGGCAACGCACCCGGCTTCTCATCCGAAGCCTGAAGTACTCCAAGCGAACTCATCGCCGTCATCAACGTTCCGGTGAAGATGAACCCTTACATCGCAACCCCCAGCGGGCCGCGCGACGTCCGCACCGCGAGCTGGTTCGCGACCATCGCCTTCGTCTGGGCGCAAAGCACAGAGTGACACGCCCTCCTAGCTCCGAGGATGACGGGGCGATCGATCATGATCCGCCCAGAGTCGCCGCCGGGAATTACTCGATGGACAGACCTGTTCAAACATTTGTCCGAGAAATTAGACAGACAGGTCTACTCAATTAGGAGCCTCCATGGCGGCACAATTCGACGGCCAGGCACCCGTGGCGCTGGTTACCGGAGCGACATCGGGCATAGGCCGAGCGGTCGCCCTGAACCTGGCGAGAGACGGGTTCGATGTGATCGTCCACGGCCGTGACGCGGCTCGCGGTGCCGCCACGGTGACCGAGATCGAAGCGAAGGGCGGACACGCTCGGTTCGTCTCGGCGGATCTGGCTGATGCCGACGCCGTCAGTGCGCTGGCCGAACAGGTCGGCGATGTCGAGGTGTTGATTAACAACGGCGGCATCTCGTGGTTCGGGCCGAGCGCCGAGCTGGACACCGACACGTTCGATCACCTCTTCGACAGCAACGTGCGCGCCGCCTACCAGCTGGTTGCGGCGCTGGCGCCGGGCATGGCCAAGCGGGGCCACGGCAGCATCGTGAGCATCGACAGCATGGCCGGGCATATCGGCATTGCCGGTGGCGCCGCGTACGGCGCGACCAAGGCTGCGTTGACGGCAATGTCCCGGGCTTGGGCGGCTGAGTTCAGCCCGTCTGGCGTTCGGGTGAACACCGTGGCACCAGGGCCGGTGTTCACCGCCGAGTCCAAGCGTGAATTGATTGAGAGCCTGGCCAGCACGACGCTGCTCAATCGGGGCGCACAGCCCGAAGAGATTTCCGAAGTCGTCGCATTTCTGGCTTCAGACAAGGCTAGCTACATCACCGGTGCCGTCATTGCTGTCGACGGCGGAAGAACGGCGGTCTGACCCATGACCACTAACTATGAACCTAGCCCGGCGGATCGCATCCGCGATCAGGTCGCGCTCTATGAAGCCACAGATGGACAAGAGGGCGGCACCCTGGAGGGCCGCCCGGTGGTCATCTTGACGACGATTGGGGCCAAGACGGGCAACGTCCGCAAAAACCCGGTAATGCGGATCGAGGAGGGCGACACCTACGTGGCGGTGGCCTCCAACGCCGGTGCCGCAAACCACCCGGCCTGGTACCGCAACCTGATCGCCCATCCAGAAGTGTCACTCCAGGACGGCGCCAGCATCCACCGGTTGCGGGCCCGGGAAGTCCACGGAGTGGATAAAGCCCACTGGTGGACTGTGGCAGAGAGCTTTTGGCCGCACTTCCCCGAGTACCGGGCCCGCGCCGGGAATCGAGAGATTCCGATCATGCTGCTGGAGCCGGATCAGGAGAACGAATGACCACCGCGGCGTCGGCGCCCGGTCGTTCGCGCCGCTCCGCTCGCCAACGCCTTCTCGCTGCCGCCGACGAGCTGTTCTACGACGAAGGTGTTCAAACGGTTGGTATCGACCGCATCATCGAACACGCCGGCGTAGCAAAAGGGTCGCTGTACAACACCTTTGGGAGCAAAGAGGAGCTGATAGGGGCGTATCTCGAGGGACGCCACGCCCGCACCCTCGCACGTCTCAATAGTGCGGTCGAACAACACACCGACCCCGTCGCTCGGATATATGCGGTTTTCGACGCCCAAGCCGTGATCCTCGAGCAACCCAACTTCCGGGGGTGTGCATTCATGTCGGCCAGCGCAGAAGCGCCGAAGGGTGGCCTAGTCGAACACGCAGCAGACTCCTACCGCAGCGACCTCCGCGGATTTTTCAATCACCTCGCTGAAGACACCGGGACAACAGACCCTGCGACCCTGGGGCGCCAACTCCACCTCATCTACGACGGAGCGATCATCAGCGCACAGATGGACCACGAACCCTCGATCGCCGTCGCTGCTCGCGCAGCGGTCACGGCACTGCTCGACACAGCCCTGCCTTCCCGTGAAGCACCAGCCGACGACACCGCGTAAGCGTGTTGTGCCGTCGGGCGGCAGTTACACGAAACATGAAGGTGGGCGGCGTCGGCATCGTCGAGATCGGGCGCATTCAGGGGCACGGCCGAAAATGGCACGGGTGCCAGCATCGCTTGCCGGAGAATCGGCAGAGTGCAGCTGTCGCAACACCTCGTAGGCCCGACGCTGGTCTGGGTATGTGCGGCGATGGTGCTAGCCTCCGCGGGCGTCTACTGGTCAACGGCGCTTGGATCGGCCTGGACAGTGCCACGGGCCGCGGTGCGCGCAGTGCTCCAGCTCGTCGCCGTCGCCGCCATTCTGACCGCCGCACTGAGCAGCCTGCGGACATCACTGATCGTGCTGGCAGTCATGTTCGCGGCCGCCACAGTCACCGCTGCCCACCGCAGCCAATCCAACCGTTCTTGGCTCCTCGCTCTGGCGCTCGCAACAGGCATGCTTTCGGTATTGCCGCTGCTGCTTGCGACCGGACTCGTGCCGATTACCGGTATCGCTATCGTGCCCATCGCCGGCATCCTTTTGGGAAGCACCATGACTGCCACCGCCGTCGCTGCGCGACGTGCACTCGACACACTCCGAACCCGGGCAGGCGAGGTCGAGGCACTACTCAGCCTGGGATTCCGCGACCGGCTCGCACGGATGGAAATCATCGGCCCTACTGCCACCGACGCACTCCTGCCCAACCTCGACCAGACCCGGACGGTAGGTATCGTGACGCTTCCCGGCGCCTTCGTCGGTGTGCTGCTGAGCACCGGGTCGGCCATGCAGGCCGGCGCGGTCCAGATACTGATCCTGCTGTCGATACTGCTGTCACAAACGTGCGCGGTCGCGGTGACGCTGGAACTGATCGCCCGGGGCAAGATCACCCGTACGGGCCATCCCCCGGAATCGATGCGACGGCGACTGGGTTTGCGGCGCAGGCGATCAGCGACTGACGCGTCAGCGTAAGTGGCGATAGCTAATCGCGGGTCGGGCCGTGGCGCATGGTGGTGCGGTAGGTGCGCGCACTGCGGCCGAACCATCACCGCAAGTCGGTCGAATTCCCTTTCGCGAGATGAATGCAAGAAACCCCGAGACCGAATAGTCAAAGACTGCCCGCCTGGCCGGCCGTCTCAGCCCGCCTGCGCTGGCGACCGGGACGGGCCGAGTGCATCTAGCAACTCAGGCAGCGGCACGGTAGCGATCCCGATGGCACCGTCTGCGATCCCGTACGGGAGTACCAGGGTGTCAGCGTGCGCGAGCGCGCCGCACGAGTAGACGACGTTGGGGACGTAGCCGTTCTGCTCGTCGGGCGTGGGGGTCAGGAGCGGCCGTCGCAGCCGACCGATCACCCGGGTTGGGTCGTCGAGGTCGAGCAGTATCGCCCCGATGCTGTAAGTCCGCATCGGCCCGACCCCGTGAGTCAGCACCAGCCACCCCGCGTCGGTTTCGATTGGCGGGCCGCAATTTCCGAGCTGCAAGGCCTCCCACACCTCGGTCGGCTGCTGGCAGGGCGATGCATTCGGCCAGACCGACAGGTGATCGGCGAAGGCCACGGTGTTGGTCTCGCGGTCGGATCGTGACATCGCGACGTACTTCCCGCGGATCCGGCGGGGAAACAACGCCAGTCCCTTGTTTGCCGCGGCACGCCCGACCAGCGGCGACGAGGTGAAGCTCTGGAAGTCCTTGGTCTCCAGTAGCTGTTGACTGATGTGGGATCCGTCGTAGGCCGTGTAGGTGGCGTAGTAGGTCACCGAGCTGTCGGCCTCGACGAAACGAACGAAGCGTGCGTCCTCGATGCCGGCCTGCTCGGCCGCCATCGCAGGCCACAGGACGCGCTCGGAAAGTGGTACTTGGTCGCTGAATTCGATGGAGTAAGAGCGTCCGGCGATGCTCCGTATCAAGGCGATCGCGTCCTGCGCGTGGCCGCGCGTGTTGAGGTTGGCACTCAGATCGTTGAGCCGCCCGTCGAGGTCGGACCTGGTGAAGCGGTCACCGAGTGCGTTGAGCACGTAGTCGGTGGCCTCGCCGACGTGCGCGTGCCGGTCGAGCTCACCACGGAATATGGCCTTGTCGAGGAGCGTGGGTCCGATGCGTCCGGTCGTGACGAAGGGGGACGGGTCGTCGATCGTGGCGCGGCCCGTCGCGTCGACGATGCCGGTGCGGAACCCGATAGAGGACCGGTGTCCTTCGCCAATTCCCCTGACGCTGAGCACGAATCGCAGGCTTCCCGTCGGGATACCCGTTTGATCGTGGTGGGCCACGATACTGGGGTTGCACAGCGCAGCCCCTTCGATGGCGTACTCGTTGGTGAATGCCGCACCAAGCAACAACATCCGGGCATCAGAAATCTCGCCGTCGGGATCCAATCGGTCGGCGAGTTCGCGGGCGTGCCGACGGAAAGTGCCCGCGAGGTCACGGTGACGGCTGTCGAAGCGAGTCATGACATCATCCAGGGACGATTGGACGTCGTCGTCGGCGAGAGCGAGGATGCGCGCGAGCACAACCCCCGCTCGAGACTCCTGCAGCTCGAAACCCTCCTGGCCTGGGACGAAGAGCCGAGTGATCACCCGCGCCGAGTCAGCGGCGACCCGCTGCGCACTGCGTGTGACGAAGTCGGTTCGGGTAGACGTCATTGCAGAGCAGGCGAGAAGCGGCGTGCGCGCTGCAAGGTCGAGATGACCGCCAGTGTCGATTCGGTGCCTTGGTTGAGGTTCACACCGTCTGCATGCAGACCGTCGAAGCCACCACCGGTCGCCGGATCCCACATTGGTTGTCCCCCATCATTGGCGCCGTCGAACCAGGCTGCGGCGGAGCGGATCCCCTCGGTCCAGAGCGACCGCGCATCGATGGTTGCTGCGCGCGCACAGGCGTCGGCCAGGGTGGACACTTCGATCGGCTGCTGGTCGAACGCAGGACGGGGGTCTCCCGGCCCACGCCCCGCTACGGGGGTAGGTGAAAGGTGGCCGTCGGCTGTCTCGTAGGCGAGCAGCCACTCCAACAGATCCAACCCACACTGCCGCAGACCCGCGTCGCCGAGCGCGACGCCCGTCGCGATCATCGCCTCAGGGAGAATCGCGTTCGCATAGGTAAGTCGTGGTTCCGGCCATGGCCAGTCGGCGTCACCGTTGCCTCTGGCGACGGTACAGGCATAGTCGACCAGCAGCTTGCGCGCCAAGACATTACGTGGCTCGACACTGAGGACCTCGGCGGCTCCGACTGCGGCGAATGCCATGGCCCGCGGCCACTGCGATCTGGCCTTGGCGGCGCGCTCGAACTGAATCACAGCCAGCTTGCGCACCAGGCTCACGTCGCTGTTGGCGGCGGCGGTGCCGAGCCCCCAGATGCACCGGCCCCAATGATCCTCCACCGTAGGTTGATCGAGCCAACGTCCTGCTTTGTCCATCCGGTTGCGGCAGGCGCCGCTATAGGACTGCGCATCGTTGAGGAACTGCAGGGCCTTGCCTGCGAGACCGTTCACGGGGCCGGGCGACTCAGGCTCGCGGGTTGTGACCACGAGAACCCTGGCCATGTCATCAGTGCAGTAACCGTGATCGCGACGGGGTTCGGTCAGGAGGGCGTGCTCGAATGTGGCTTGGTGGTCCGTCATCCGCAACAGGTGAGCGAACGACGGCGTGGGCACAGTGCCGGTCATGTCAGTGCCAATCGTGCGCCGACCAGCCGTTGGGCCAGTGCGACATAGGTATTGGCGACGACAGGCCAGGCCACCGTCGGGGCCAGCTCCCGAGATTCCGCGGCCATCGAGCCTGCGATACGGGGATCGGTCAACAGTCGGCGCAGGGCACTGACCAGTGCATCGGGATCGTCGTGAGAGACAACGGTGCCCGCACCGCTACCAAGCATTTCGATCGCGTGCGGAAAGGCAGTGGCGACGATCGGTCGTCCGCTTGCGACGGAGTCGACCAGCACACCGGAGGTCACTTGGTCCCTGGAGTCGTACGGAAGTACGACGACGGCGGCGGACTGGACGAGCGCGATCACATCGGCAGCGCTCCGGTAGACCGGATCGAAAGACACCGAGGCGGCGATGCCGAGGCACCGCGCTTGCTCTATGAGGGATTCGCGATACGCCTCGCCCTCGGCGGCGAGCACCTTCGGGTGGGTTCGGCCGGCGATCAGATACCGCGGCTGACCTGGCAGGTCCTTGAGCGACGCCATCGCGTCGATCACCCGCTCGATGCCCTTACCAGGGCCCAAGAGGCCCCAGGTCAAAATGATGGGTCGCCTCGGACGCCTCTGGGTGGCGCTGTGGGGCACCGTCGCGCCATGTGGGATGGTGACCACCTTGTTGCGGTCGATCGCGTAGCTGAGGCCCAGTCGGAGCCTGGCCGCCTCAGACATGACCACCACTTGGTCTGCGCTCTCCGCGACCGCTTCGAGTACCGAACGCTGATGCGGCGTCGGATCTTTGAGGACCGTATGAGCGATGACGATCGACGGGACGTGCAAACCGGCCATTATTTGGACGACTTCTTCGCCATCCAGCCCACCGTAGATGCCGTATTCGTGCTGAATGACTGCAATGTCGTTCTGGTTCAGCAGTTCCGAGCATGCCGCGACTGACTTGGGGGAACCATTCACGAGTTCACCGATGACGTTGATTCGCGCAGAAGGAAACTCGTCGGCCACCCGCACCACAGTGACGCTGGCGCCCTTGGCTTCCAGTCCGTCGGAGAGCGCAGCGCTGAACGTCGCGATCCCGCACGGTGTCGGTGGGTGGGTGCCGAGGATCCCGAAACTCGGAATGCGGGAAAAGCGGTGCACTCTACGGGGAGAAAACAACTGCGGTAACAACGATAACGAGTTCAAAATTGTCCCGACTAAGCGGTAATACGGTGCGTCCGGCGTGAGCGGTTGCTCGGGCAGATCAGCGTCAGAAGCTGAGCCAATCCAGACTGGCTGGGGTTACCAACTCCTCTCACGCTACACCCATACCGGGTGAAAGTCGTGGTCGACCGCGAGCCGCTCGAGAATGAACCGCTGATCAGCCGGCGGCGTAGATGCGCGCATCCCAGCCTGCCAACTGTAAGGACGTCGAGGTCAGCGCGCCCGGAGTGTCGGGGAGGTTGCCCAGCAACAGGCCGGCGCCGATCCACTCGGCGCCGACATCGACGGCTCTGGGCTCGCGACCGCAGTTGGCGATCACCAGGATTGCGCTCTCCGGCGCGCGTCTGCTGTACGCCCAGATCTGCGGGTCCGCCGCCATCAGCGGCGTCAAGTCCCCGTGCACGAGGATCGGCAGTTCATGACGAAGGCGAATGAGCTCTTGGTAATGGGCGAATACGGAATCTGGTGCAGTGAACTGTGATTCCGCATTAAGCCAGGTGTGATTAGGGTTGACCGGCATCCACGGTTCGCCGGATGTGAATCCTGCGTTGTGTCCCGGGCCCCATTGCATCGGTGTGCGGGCGTTGTCGCGGCTCATCGCTCCCAAGCCGGCCAGGGCAGCAATCTCGTCGCCGCTCAGTTCGACCACACTCGTGTAGTAATTCACCGCCTCGAGATCCTGATGGTCTCGCGCACTGCTGAACGGGTAGTTCGTCATTCCGAGTTCTTCGCCTTGATAGACGAACGGTGTGCCGCGCATGCCGTGCAGAATCGTTGCCAGCGCTTTCGCCGAGGCGGCCCAGTAATCCGGATCGTCATCGCCGAACCGGGAAACGACGCGAGGCTGGTCGTGGTTTTCCCAATACAAACTATTCCAGCCGATGTCGGCCAATGCGCCCTGCCATCGGTAAAGCGATTCCTTGAGGACAACCAAGTCGAGTCCCAGGTACTCGAACTTGTTCGCCGGGCTCTGATCCACGGACACGTGCTCGAATTGAAAAACCATGTTGAGCTCGCCCCGAGCCGGATCGGTATACAAGCGTGCTTGATCAGGAGTTACCCCCGGCATCTCCCCCACCGTGATGAACTGTCCGTCGCGGCTCCCGAACACCTCGCGAGTCGTCTCGGCCAGGTACTCGTGCACGTGCGGCCCGTCGACGAACTCGTCCACGGCGATAACGAACTGATGCCCCGGGATCGTGGGCGCGTCTGGAAGCCCCCGGGCTTTGGAGATGAAATTGACGACATCCATTCGGAAGCCGTCGACGCCACGGTCGAGCCACCAAACCATGATGTCCTGCATGGCCTTTCGTACCGCAGGATTCTCCCAGTTCAAGTCCGGTTGCTTACGGTCGAACAGGTGCAGGTAGTACTGCCCGGTCACCTGATCCCACGTCCACGCCGGTCCGGAGAAGAACGAGCCCCAGTTGTTGGGTTCGGCAGCCGCACGAGAGTCGCGCCAGATGTACCAGTCCCTCTTCGGATTATGCCGAGACGAGCGTGACTCGATGAACCACGGGTGCTCGTCGGAAGTGTGATTGACCACAAGGTCCATCACCAGCTTCATCCCGCGTTCGTGGATTTCTGCTAGGAGCACATCGAATTCAGCAAGCGTGCCGAACAGTGGGTCGATGTCGCGGTAGTCGCTGACGTCATAGCCGTTGTCGGCCTGAGGTGAAGGGTAGATCGGTGACAACCAGATGACATCAACCCCCAGCGCCTGTAGATAGCCGAGCCGCTCGATGATGCCACCCAGGTCGCCGAACCCGTCGCCATTCGAATCGGCGAAGCTGCGCGGATAGATCTGGTAGACGACGGCAGACTTCCACCACGTAGCGTCCTGCGGCGTCATCTCCGATTGCCGAGGATCTGGCGGTAGACGGTGACGTAATTGTCGATCATGGAGCTGACCGAAAATCGCTCGGCGGCGAGCGAGGCAATCTCGTGCCGTTTGAGCTCACCAGCGGAATCGACTGCGGCGAGCGCTGATTCGACGTCCCCGACCAGAAAGCCGGTCACACCGTGCTCGATGAGCTCTTGCATCGACCCTCTCGCGTAGGCGATGACGGGTGTACCACAGGCCATCGCCTCTACGACGCTGTAACCGAAGGGCTCGTCGAAATCGATCAAGTGCAGCAGCGCGTGCGCACCACCGAGTACCTCGGCACGCATAGCGGCGTCAACGGCGCCGACATAGCGCACCTGCTCACCGTCGACGTGTGGCTCGACTTCGGTACGAAAGTAGTTTGCATCCTGGATGATCCCGGCGATGACGAGCCGGCGACCACACCTGCGCGCGACCTCGATTGCATGCGCGGTGCCTTTATCGGGGTGGATCCGTCCGAAGAACAACAGATGGTCGCCGGGGTCAGGATGGACCGCGAACCCGTCGATGTCGATCCCGTGGTGAATGGTGGCGGCGTACTGCAGATCCGGGTGTCGATCAGTGTCGCTGATCGACACGTAAGCGGTTGTCCTGTCGTAGCGCTCGTAGACGGGAACGATCCGTTCGGATGAAAACCCGTGGATCGTGGTAACGACCGGAGTCGAGACTAGGTCGCTGTAGGTGAGTGGCAAGAAGTCGAAACCGTTGTGGATGATGTCGAACTCACCAGCACGTTCGAACACCGACGCGATATGCAAGCACTCGGCGACTTTCGCGTCGATCGTCGCATCCTCCGACCAGCCGCATGGCACGACCGCGTGCAGGTTGGCCGTCGTGATGGAATCTTGGGTGGCAAAAAGCGTTACATGATGCCCAGCGGCCACCAGTCCCTCGGTGAGCAACGACGCGAACTGTTCCCAAGGCCCGTAGTGCCGGGGCGGTGTGCGCCACGCGATGGGCGCGAGCACGGCGATTCGTATCGGACCGGTCACCGGGCGCCGATATGGAATGTGGATGCCTTCAGGCTTCGCGGGCGCCAAGGCCGCGCCAACGTATGTACACGGATCCGAGCCGTCGAACCGCGGCGGATCATCGCACCGAGCCGCGCGGGGCGAGTCAGCACTCGCGCGACCGCTCAGTTCTTCGTTGACCGCTGGGGGCGGGGACGACGACGACCGGACACCGGGCATGGGACACCACATGTTGGCTGATAGAACCGAGTACCGCCCCGACGAAGCCCCCGTGTCCATGTGAGCCGACCACCATGATGTCGCATGTGCCAACACTTTCGAGCAGCACTTGCGCGGGGTGTCCTTCCACCGTCTCCTGCGTGATCGCGACAGGATCGGTCGCGCTGTCCGGGTCGGCTGCGGTGGCTCTACGGATGGCTGCGTCCAGCAGATTGTCCACAGCGGTAGACGTTTTCGCGAACGCGTCCTCGGGTACGCCGCCTTCTGGCTGATACCCCAACGGGAACATGCTGCCCATTCCCGGATCGACCCACGGTGGGTGATACTGCCAAGCAAGGATTGCATGGATGGGGATCTGGCGGGCCCTGGCATCTCCGAATGCCCACAGGAGCGCCTCCAACGACCCCTGCGAAGCATCGACGCCGACCACGAGCCGTCCGCTCTCATGGGGCCCTTCGGTAACAGGCAGCGACTCCGAATTTGATTGTCCAGTAAGGGTCATGTGCTCAGTATGCGCTGCCGGCACAGTTGGGTACCGGGAACGCGCATGCACGGTAACGGCCAATTATGTCGTGCGTTTTTAGTTAGCCCTTGGGGACATCTCGCCCCTTCCTGCCTGTTCGCATCGGCTGGAAGATCTAGCGGGCGGCTTCATAACGGCGTAGCGTTCCCTGTTGCTGAGTCCTTACAGCCAGTCCGGAACGAGTTTGGCCGTCCGCCGCCGAATTCGAGGAGCTTTCGCTCGAGCCGCACATGCCGATGTTCCACCCGCCGCGGTCGAGGCATCATGCGCACTTCCCTCATTCCCCCATTTACCGACGATCCCAAACCGGAATCAGTAAGCGAAACATGTTGCTGGATAGCACTTCTGAGCGCACGCTCGAACAATGGACACCATCCTTCCCCTCGGCGGCGCCAGTCCAACATGGGAGCAGGGTCATGAAAGCCATCACATGGGTGTCGAAATCGGTACGGGTCATCGCTGTGGTCACCACTGCCACCGCGACCGTCGCCTCCTGCAGCTCCAGTTCCACCCCATCCTCGACCTCGACCTCGACTGCACCCGCCTCCGCGGTGGCTGCCGGGCCGCCGATCAGCGTGTCGCTCACCAGCCAGCCGTCCGGCACGGTGTCACTGAGCTGGGACCCGCAGACCAAGAACGTCACCGCCAAGCTGCAGATGTCCGGGTTTACCCCGGGCAGCAGTCACGCGATGCACATCCATCAGGGCAGCTGCGAAGCTCAGGGGAACGTCTTGGTGCCATTTCCCGATGTGACCGCCGACAACGTTGGAGCGATCCACACCACCGTCGTCAGCTCGCAACCCTCCGCGTCCGGGCTTGCCGCTGGCACGCTACTCAACATCCATCTGGCTCCGGCCGACCAACTCGGCAGCCCAGATTCACTTGGATACACGCCCATCTCGTGTGCCGACATCACCCCTGCCGCGTCGACGACACTGACTATGGCGCCGCTGCCACAGCCCGGCCAGCATCCACAGGGTTCGGCGACGCTGACCTACGATCCGGCGAAGAAAACATTGTCCGTGTCCGCCACCGTGAGCGGTCTCGTCCCCGGCAGCGGCCACGCAGTACATATCCATCTCGGCTCGTGCGACTCTCAGGGTGCCGTCAAATATCCACTCACCGATCTGCTGGCCTCGCCGAATGGTAGCGCTGCAGCGAACACCCTCATCCAGAACGTCGATCAAGCTCCACCGGTCTCGGGCTGGTACATCAACGTTCACCTCGGATCGGCCAGCCAGATCGAACAAAACGGGCAGCCCACCCTCTACTTCCAGCCCATCGTCTGCGGCAACATCAGTAAGTAGACGACGGCACCGCGAGGCGCGTTGCACAAGCTGTACAGCCTCCTTGAGAACGGATCAGAGCTGGCTGCGGAACGACTCCAACTCCTGGTGCCGTTCGGGGGTGGTTTCGGGGTAGGCCATCTTGAGGCTGTCGAGGGTGTCGAGGACGATCTGCGAGACGATGAGGCGGGCGTTGTCTTTGTCATCAGCCGGCACGATGTACCAGGGCGCCTGCTCGGTGCTGGTTGCGTGCAGGCACTCGCCATACACCTGCTGGTAAGTAGCCCAGAAGGACCGCTCGTGGATGTCGGCGAGACTGAACTTCCAGTTCTTCTCGGGTGCGTCGATGCGGGCACGGAACCGTCGCGCCTGTTCGTCTTTCGACAGGTGCAGGAAAATCTTGACGACCTGAGTGCCATTGCGGTGCAGGTGGGTCTCGAGGTCGCGGATCGACTGATAACGCTGCTTCCACAGGCTCTTCAGATCGATGAGCTGATCGGGCAACCCGTGTCCGTGCAGGATGTCGGGGTGGACGCGGGCAATGAGGACATCCTCGTAGTAGGAGCGGTTGAAGATGCCGATCCGTCCACGTTCGGGCAGGTTGCAGGTGGTGCGCCACAGAAAGTCATGCTCGAGGTCCTGATCAGTGGGTTGTTTGAAGCTGAAGACCTGGCAGCCTTGAGGATTCACCCCCGACATCACGTGGCGGATCGCGCCGTCTTTGCCGGCGGCATCCATGCCTTGAAAGATCACCAGCAGCGCCCACTGGTCGGACGCGTAGTGCAGTTGCTGCAGTGCGGCCAGTTTCTTGACGTGTTTCGTCAGCTGCTTCTTATAGTTCTTGTGCGACTTGTACAGGGCTGTCACCGCTGTCGGCGCGTCGGCGAGGTCAACGTGGGGACCGGCCGCCACCCGAAAATGCGTCGAGTCGATCGTCATAGTCGCTCCTTGCTGCGCTGTCCGGTGGGCCAGGTGTTCTCGGCGGATTCAGTCTGGCCGCCCCCGTCGCCGAGGAGCTCCGGGTCGACGTTCCATCGTCCGATGCAGCGTTCGCCGTGGTAGTCCTCGATCACCGCGATCGAGGCGGTGGTGCTGGCGAGCAGGCGCCCGCTCTCGGCGGGCAGTCCCAACGCACGTGCGGCCAGGATGCGGGAGAAGTGCCCGTGCGTGACAACGACGAGCGTCTCACTGCCGTGGAGCGCGTGCGCAGCGAGGAAGGCGTCCGCCCGCGCGCCGACCGTCTGGGTTGATTCGCCGTGGGGGCAGCCGTCACGCCAGATGTCCCAGCCAGGCGCCTCCAGGCGGATCTGACGAACGGTCATGCCCTCGTAGTCGCCGTAGTCATATTCCGCGACAAGCGGATCCACCGTGACCGACCATCCTGGCAGAGCGAGGGCGGCGGTCGCGGAGGCGCGCCGGCGAGGGCTGGAGAACACCAGGCAATCCTGGCCGGCCAGCAGGCGTTCGAGCAGCGGCACCAGTGATGTGGCCTGCCTGCGCCCGTGGGGTGTCAGAGCCAGATCCGTAGTGCCGGTGTAGCGTCCGGACATCGTCCATTCGGTGCCGCCGTGGCGGATAATAACCAGTTTCACGACGGCGTCAGCTGGTTGTGCTCGTTACACCAGTTGCATCGGCGGGGGTACAGCGGGACTAGGTAGTCGCCGTAGGGCGCGACCCTCTCCGCACCGAAAGGGCAGTCAGCGCTGTCGTGGAAGAGGTGATCCGCGGGGGTGCTGGGCATGTGCGGAAGATCGTGGGCTGATGCGGAGACAACCATGGCCGGTGCGGGTTCCTGGCTAGCCGTCATGCGGGAGCCGGGACGGCGGCGGGCGCGTACTGACCGCGGCGGGCGTCTCGATTGTTCTGCGCCCCGCGGGCGAAAGCACTCTGTGCGCCAATCATATTCGCGTCCCTGCCATCCCAGATGGTTAATGCCGGCTGCTGGGTGGCTCGGCCGTGGGAGTCGTCCCCTGGGACGAACGCCCGGCGCGGTGCATCAACCAGCAACTCCACCCGATTACCGCGATGAGGATCACCCCGGCGATCATGGCCGGTCCCCGGCAGTCGGGGTTCCGTTGGACGCCAGCGCGGGAACAGGGATCGGTGGTTGCGGCTGGGGGTCGACTGCCGCGGCGCCCTCCCGGGCGAGGAAGGCTCCCAGTTCGGCGATGGTCGACATCAACGGCGCCGGGAACACGACGGTGGTGTTCTTATCCACCCCAAGCTCGACCAAGGTCTGCAGATTGCGTAGCTGCAACGCGAGCGGGTGGGCCATCATGGTGTCCGAGGCATCACCCAAAGCGGCCGCCGCCAGCGATTCCCCCTCGGCAGCAATGATTTTCGCGCGTTTCTCCCGCTCGGCTTCCGCCTGGCGCGCCATCGCCCGCTTCATCGTCTCGGGCAGCTGAATGTCCTTGAGCTCGACCAGGGTGACCTGCACGCCCCACTCGATCGTGGTGACATCCAGGATCGCGCGGATATCGAGGTTGATCTTGTCCGTTTCAGACAGGGTTTCATCAAGCGTGTGCTGGCCCACCACCTTGCGCAACGTGGTTTGCGCGATCTGGTCGATCGCCGCGCGGACGTTCTCGATGGCGATCACCGACTTCACCGCGTCGACCACCTTGAAGTAAGCCACCGCCGACACATCAACGCTGACGTTGTCGCGGGTAATGATGCCCTGGGACTGGATCGGCATCGTCACGATCCGCAACGAAATCCTATGCAACACATCCACGAAGGGGATGATCAACCGCAACCCGGGCGCCCGTTCCCCGACCACCCGGCCCAACCGGAACAACACCCCATCCTCATACTGCTTCACGATCCGCACCGACATCGCCACGGCCAACAGCACAAGGATGCAGACAACAACGACCACCATGCCGAGCAGCTTCATCGCAGGCCATCCCGCGGCGCGCCGCGCTGGGGACTGGCCGCGACATCATCGGCGGCGAGAGTCGTCGTTCTGGGCTGCTGCAACAGGGCCGATCGAATGGAGAAATTCTGGGGGACAGTCATAGTGATCCTGACGCAAACGATCACCGACACACGAAGGGCCTCGGAGCCAACGCTCCTCAAGTTCTGCAGCGGACAGCCGAACTCATCCCGAACCAGCTGAAATTCTCAGCAATCGCAACGCTACACCCGTTTGGGGCGCAGCCGCGCGGTCGGGCACCGCGACGAATGGATTTCACCGGGTCCTCAGCGCCTATGGCCTTGGTACTCTTGGGTTGGCAGTCCACGTCGCGGCCGTTGAGCCGCATGGGTCTGCCGTCTGGTTCGCGTCAGTATTTGGGGCCCGGAGCGGGATAAAGCGAGCCAGGTGGCATAGCGATGACAGAACTGACCGAAGGTACCGAAAACCCGTCAATCGGCTTAGTGACCCCAGAGCAAGCCAGCGCCGATGCCGCCGACCTGAAAGCCGCCATCGGCGAGTTGGCGGGGCTGGTCGCAGATGGTCGCGGCCTGCCTGAGCTACTGGCCGAGGTCGCGGCCTTCGCAGTTCATGCGATTCCGGGCGCCGACGGTGCCGGGGTGACCCTGCTACGGGTCGACCGCGTCGACAACATGATCGAAGCGCTCGCCGCAAGTGCGCCGTTCGTCGCCGAAATCGACGAAATTCAATACGTCGCGCTCAACGAGGGACCTTGTATCACCGCAGCGCTGGAGCGCCGAACGGTGCGGTCTGGGTCGTTGGGAGGGGAAAAGCTGTGGCCGCGCTTCGGCCCGCGGGTAGGCAGGCTGGGCGTACACAGCGCGCTGTCGTTACCGCTCTTACTGCAAGACCAGGTGGTCGGGGCGATCAACGTCTATGCCCACGACAAAGATGTCTTCGACGAGCGTGCCGCTGAACTAGGAGAACTGTTCGCCAAACCGGCAGCGGTCGCCGTGCACAATGCCCAGATCCTGGCCAAGGCAACGGCCCTGGCCGCGCAGTTGCAGACCGCGCTGTCCACGCGCCCGGTCATCGATCAAGCTATCGGACTCCTGCGCGGGCGCACCGGGCGCAGCGCCGAGGAGGCGTTCGCCCAGCTCCGGTCGATCAGCCAGACCGAGCACCGCAAATTGGGGGACGTGGCGCAACGCATCGTCGACGAGGCTGTCCGCCGCGCCCGCGCCCGGCATAACCCCACCTGAGCCAGCACCACCGCGGCGGAGGTGTCGGTACACGCCCGACCCGCGTAGCGTTGACAACGGCGGCACAAACCCGGGGCCGGTCCTGACCGAAATCCCGGACCCTCCACCGTGCGCGGCGACTCGCCCTGTTCGGCCTCGGCACGCGTGATCGGCGCTCGGGAGCGCCCAGCGGAGCACCAACTCGTGACGACCACTGCGGCGATGGCCGCCAGCTTGAAGATTCTCACCGCGGCACTAGACGACCCCAGCGCCGACATCGCCGACAGCGTGCAGCAGTTGGCACTCGAGACCGCCGGCGCCATCCCAACCTATCTCGGCCTGAGTGTGCTTGTCCCGCAGACCGATTCCCCGTTGACCATCACCAGCCTGGCCCTGGGGGCAAGCGACCGCGACATCCGCACTTCGCTGCGGGTGCTGCTGCCAACCACTGGAACCGGCGACGGCCATCCGGTGGCAGTCATCTTGTACGCGGCGGCACCGGGCGCCTTTGTCGACCTCGCCGCCGACCTGGCCTGGCTCACCGGACGGCCGACAACCGACTTCGCGCTGGACCAGCACCTCACCATCACTCCAGAACCCGACGCCGTACGCCAACTCCAAGCTGTGTCAGACATCAATCAGGCCATCGGCGTACTCATCGGGCGCGGCTACACACCACAACAAGCCGAGTGGCAACTCGACAGCCAAGGAGACAAGAGCCGAACCGATCGACACAGCGCCGCACGCCGGATCCTCGACACAATCACCACCGCCGACGACGACGAGCACCTCGGCCGTGGGGTGTAGCGTCAACGATGTTGGGAAGCTCAACAAGTCCGGCATGAGGGCGGCTGTCCGCCGCCGCCTCTCACCGAGCAGTCGCTCACGGCCGAACACGTCCGTGATCAACCCCGGGACCACCATGACCGCCGCAGTCACGACGCAGATGCCGAAACCGGCACCTGCGCAATCCTTCCCCGGATCGCCAGCGTGATGTGTCTCCTCCAAACCCAGTGAGCGACCTCGGTAGCAAACCAATCAGTATGTGGGACAACAACGAAAGGTTCAGCCGATGAGCGGTCACGTGAGCAGTCACCATCGCCAGACGATCGAGAAGATCTTCCATCACCCGGCCAGCGGCAACATCGAGTGGCGCCAGGTCCTGTCGCTCCTCGAAGGCATCGCAACCGTCACCGAAGAACATAACGGGAAGTTCAGCGTGACATTGGGGCCCGAAACAGAGGTTGTCGAAGCTCCGCGAGGCAAAGACATCGATGAGCAGATGATTGTCGATCTGCGCCGGATGCTCAGGCAAGCTGGTTTCGCGCCGGATAAGGGGCTACCGACCCCGGACACACTCCAGCGCGACCACGGCGACGGACAGTGGGGCGAGCCCACTTAGCATCGCGCCGACAAAGAGCCGGGCCCCAGAGCACCAACGCATTCGAGGCCTTTGTTCCACATCGCGGTCGATTCAGATGTCGTCACGACAGCAGTTCGTCTAGCCTGTCGACGGTCCGATCCGATATCAGGACCGGCACGTATTGATCAGATACCGAACCACTGTTTCAGAACGTCACGCAGGTCAGTCAATTCGTCAGCCGCGGGGTGCTCGTCCGACGACGCCCAGGCCACGTAACCATCAGGACGTATCAGCACCGCAGTTGCGCTCAGCGCACCGACGAGTGATCCGGCGGTGACAGTGAGCCGGTCGTCGATCTCGCCAAGTGAGTCTGCGACGGCACTGTTCTCAGTCAGATCGACCAGCTGTGGGCGACCATCGCGAGCCAATTCAGCGACCCGGTGTGATCCACGCGCGGTGGCCACCGCGAAGTCGGGTACCCAGCGCCCGACCAGCGGGTGCCGCCCTACGCCAGGTGCGTAGCGGTTGTCCGCCCCGGACAGCAGATCACCGAGGCGACGAACTGTGTCGGAATCGGTGAGCAGTTCGCCGAACAAATCACGCAATGACGCGATTTCAAGTCCCGGCCGCAACAGCGCGAGTTGGGCGCGGCTCTGCATGATGACTCGTTCGGCGGCCGGGCGCCGCTCGGTCTCATAGGTGTCGAGCAGCCCGGGCGCGACGCACCCAGCGAGGACGGCCGCCAGCTTCCAGCCGAGGTTCACCGCGTCCTGCAAACCTAGATTGAGACCCGGCCCACCGATGGGCGAGTGAACGTGGGCGGCATCACCGAGCAAAAAGACCCGGCCCAGGCGGTAGTGCGCCGCGATCCTGGAGTTGATGCCGCGGATTCGACGCAGATCCAGTGGCCTACCCGCAGACACAGGCCGCAACGGAACATCGGTGCCCAGTATCCGCGTGGCGCTGGCCTCCAGTTCGCCGACGCTCATCGCGGGCTCGTCGGCGGCTTCGCCGCTGCGTTGATCGCTCGGTGCGCTGTTCAGTTCGTAAGTCATCACCGCCACCCGGTCACCCACCGCGCCGTAGCTGAAAACGCCGTGTTCCGTTCGGTAAAACCGCAGGGGTGGCAGGCCGCTGACCGTCCCGGCGCCGGCGGCAGTGATCCACGCGTCCGGCGGCACTACATCAAACCCGATCCGGATGACCAAGTCATACGACGACATCCCAGGAAAGTCGATGCCGGCCAGGTGACGTGTCTTGCTCGTGCCGCCGTCGGCACCGACAAGGTACTGCGCGCTTACGTCGTAGGCACCGTCCGGGCCGAGTACGTGCACGGTGATATCGCCGTCGTGCTGGTCGAACCCGGCCACAGCGTGACCCCACCGCAGATCCGCACCGTATCCGCCGGCCCGCTCGGCCAGCAAGTGCACCAATCCCCGCTGTTGAACGGGAACCGTAAACAATTGAGAACCGGTCACGTCCGCCAAATCCAACGGAAAGCCCGCGAACATGGACCGCGCAGCGGGTTTTGGCGGCTCCGTCGTCCCGGTGAGTGCGCTGTAGAGGCCCCGGTGATCAAGGATGCGGGCAGCTTGACCCACGATGCGGTTGACCCGTGGCTGCGGGTCAGGCCCCGACATGGGATCCACGACCACCGGCCGGATTCCGGCCAATCCCAGTTCGCTGGCCAGCATCAAACCGTTCGGGCCGGCTCCGGCGATCACGACGCTCATACCGCCGGCCCGTAGATATCGTCGGGGGCGATCGGCGCGACGCCCAATTCGGCGGCAACCGCGTCGATCGCCTGTTGTGCGACGGTGAGGTTCACGGCGTGCTCGGCGATGAAGTGCGGTCCGATGTAATGGTCGTAATAGCGTTGGGCTTCCTCACGGGTGAGCCGATCGAGGAACCACGCGACGTAATCGACAGCGCGGCTGGGTTGTGCGGCAAGAGTCCGCAGCGCCCGCTGGTTGGCCCGTACCAGTGCGCCTAGCGCGGGGCTGTCCAGCGGAATATGGGCAGGGTCCACGACCACACCCACAGTGGGAATCTGGAAGTGATCGCCAACCCAGGCCAACACATGGAAACCTTCCTCGTCGGCGACCTGCTCAGGTGAGAGTGTGCTGCCGACGTAGGCCGCGTCGATCGAGCCGTCGCGAAGGCGCCGCAGATCCATCTGATAGTCACCGGGATGGCGCACCACACACTGCAGATCCCGGTCAGGATCGAGGCCGTACTGGCGCAGCACGATCCGAGCGAACACCCCGGGCGGGGTGTCCGGGGCGTGGACGGCTAGCCGTCGGCCACGAAGATCCGCCATGGTCGCCACGTCGGCGTTACCGAGGAACCAGAACAGCGGGTGCGTGGTGCTCACACTCAGAGCCGTCCAACCGATCCCGTCGGTCAGCCGCGAAAACAGTCCCCGGCCCAAGCCGATCACCGCTCCGTGGCGCAGACGCTCCGCGGGCCAGCTCACCCCGTCGCGGATGGCGACGTGGATCCCCTCGTCGGCGAAGTAGCCCTCCTGGTCGGCAACAAAGGCGACCAACTCCTCGTGGATACCTCGCCCCACATAGGCGAGATCAATCGTCTCCACGCCCAAAACCCCTCTCCCACTGATGAGTCCAGCTGCGGCCAGACCCACGGCTCAATTCATGGCGAGGCCACCGTTGACCTCGAGGCAATGACCGGTGGTGAACGCGGAGTCCGCGCTGGCCAAGAACGCCACCGACTTGGCCACCTCCTCGGGACGGACAAGGCGGCCCATTGGATTGGTTGCGCCGAGTTGATGTATCTCTGTGGCTTCCAGCAGTGCGTTGGCCGTGGTGTCGGCCACCGTGGCGGGCGAAACGAGGTTGGCGGTGATGCCATGCGGTGCCAGTTCCAGAGCGACGTACCGGACAAACTGGTCCATCGCCGCCTTGGCCGTACCCAGTGTGATCATTCCTTGACGGGGCTGGCGCGACAACACCGTCGTCAAATATATGAGCCGACCATAGTTGCGCGACATCATGTCTGGCACAACCGCCTTTGTCACCAGGAACGCTGCACGAAGCTCACGTTCAAGCTTGTCGCCAAGCTGCTCCCAGCGCAGATCGACAAACGAAGTGACGTCGTACGGTATCAACGCGTTGTGTACCAGCACATCGACTCGGCCCCACTTGCCAATGGTTTCATCGACCATCGCGGCGACATCCCCGGGTACGGTGACGTCGGCCCGGATCGCCACAGCCTGCCCGCCGCTGGCGCTCACCGCCGCGACCACTTCGTCTGCCTCCTCAGCGCTCGATCGGTAGTTGACGACCACCCGAAAGCCCTGCTGGGCAAGCACCTGTGCGGTTGCCGCACCGATCCCCCTGCTGGCGCCGGTGATCACCGCAACGCGACTCACTGGGAGTGCCCGCCATCAGTGACTATCCGCTGAAATAGTCTGCGCGACGCAATATTTCGACTGTTCACGTTGGCCCGGCTAGCAAAATCCACGATTGCCCTTCCGTCTTGCATCTTCGGGTTATTCCTTGCGGGGGATGAAGCCAGGCTGTCCGCTGTTCACTACCGCGTTGAACCTGATGGCGGAGGTGATGCGGTACCGGATGTCGTCCATAGCATCGTCGGGCAGCAATGAAATCTCGTAGTTTTCTTGAATCCGTTGGGGTTTGGTCGAAGTGGTGAGAAATGCAGTGCCTCGCTGCGCGGCCCAGGACAGCAGTACCTGGGCTGGCGACAGGTGCACGCGCTCCGCAATCGCTGTGATCACCGGGTCGTCCACCAGCTTTGGTTCCATGGAGTGCCCGAGCGGGGCGAATGCCAGCAGTACGATCCCATGATCGCGGCAGAAGTCGAGCAGTTCCCATTCGGGTAGGTAAGGATGGGACTCGACCTCCACCACCGCGGGCAAAATCCTTGCGGCGGAGACGATCTCACGCAGCTTCTCCAACGACACATTCGACAGGCCAATTGACCGGCAGGCTCCGTCGTCGACTAAGCGCTCCAACGCCTGCCACGTTTGCACCAGGGTGACCCCGTCGTCGTAGATCACCTCACCGCGAGCATCTCTCGGGTCCTGGTCGTCACCAGGGGCAAATGCAAATGGGGTATGGATCAAATAGCAATCGACATAGTCGATCTGCAGCCGACGCCGGCTCGCCTCGAACGCAGGTCCAACCCGCTCGGGGCGGTGGTTGGTATTCCACAACTTCGTGGTGATGAATACGTCGGCCCGCGCAACCGCCCCGGCCTGGAATGCGTCGTGCAATGCGGCACCGACCGCTTCTTCGTTGCGGTAGCGTTCCGCGCAATCAAAATGTCGGAACCCCACCCCCAGCGCGGTTTTGACCGCCTGCGTGGTCTCGGCCAAATCCGGAATCAACGTGCCGAACCCGACAACCGGGATCGCCCCCGAGCCGTGGGCAAGGTGAATCGTTTGACGACGTAACGCTGTGGATGTGTCCATGGCCGAAACCCCCCGCCGTAGGTCGCGACTGAGCGCATTCAGGGGCGTGTACCGGCGTGACGAGGGCCGCAGAACGGCAGGCCTCATCGGCGCCCGCACCGGGTGATCGCCCCTATGTTTGAGCAGCCACACTGACTTGAGCGGACACAGGGTAACCGGTCAAACTGCCTTCCAACAGGCCTCGGCCTACCCCGACAGCGGGAGTCAGACGCCCATGACACGCGGCTAGTTCTGACCGCGCATCGTGAGCCGATCCCTGGAGACGATCAGGGGTTTGCTGTCGTATGCCTCATCCCGTAGGAGCGCTGCTGCTTTGTGTGTTTGCACAACTGTTTGAGCATATGGCAAAGAGTTTGCTTACATACGTGTGGACGCTGTCCTAGACCTTTGTCCGAGCGTCGTGGTGACCCTCGATCGTGGTGATTCCGTCTCGGCGTGGGCGCAGCGATCCGATCGCCGGCGTTAGCGGGATGTGCAGTGCATCAACGAGACCCGGTGCCGCGTGACAGACCCACGGAATGGCGTTGATAGCACGCATACCGGTCGCGAGCAGCCCGTGATCGGTGGAGTCCTCATCGGAGTTGAAGCCGGTTTCGAATTCGGCGTCGAAGCTGGGCTCACCTTCGATAATCACGCGCCACACGCCATCGATGCCGCCGGCACGGCTCTTCGGCCAGTCCGGTGCTACGTCTTCTGCCATCCGATCGACGTGCTCGATCGTGATTACTTCCCGGCCCTCGATCACGCCGATGCAGCGGAACCAGACCGCCGCGACCGTGCCAGGTTCGATTACCCCGGAGAGAGTCTCGAGTCTGCGCGGTGACGGTGCGAACTCGCACGTTTCGCGTATCTCGTCCAGCTGTACGCCGAGCGCTTCGGCGACCATGGTGACCGCAGCGCCCCAGCCGTACCTGATCACGCCGGGCATCATGATTCCGCCTTGATAGTCCATCGGCTGACCGAAGCCGAACAGCTCCCGCATTTCGTACACGGTGTTGTCACGCGAGTAATCGGTGATCTCCAAGCCTCGGATCGAGTAGATCCGATTCGACATCGACGCCATCGCAACAGCCAGCAGATCGCATCCGAATCCGGGTTCGATGCCCGATGAATAGATCGAGCTGCCGCCCTTGATCGCCGAGTCGACGATGCGCTGCACGGTCGACTCCTTGATGGATCCTCGCGGGTAGACCAGACCGGGAACGGAGGTGGTGACAATGTTCTTGCCCGACTCCAGGATGTGGCAGAAGTCGGTGATCGCTTCGCGAGGGCGGCTGGTCGCGGGCCCCGTGTAGATGATGCAGTCCGCGTCGCCGGCCAGAATGGCCGCGGCATCGCGGGTCGCAGCCACGCCCAGTGGATCGATGCCGGCAATGATGCCGGCATCCTTGCCATCCTTGGATTCTGAGTGCACCCACACACCCACGAGTTCGAGGTTCGGTCGGTCGGCCACCGCGCGGATGGCCAATCGTCCGACCCTCCCGGTCGCCCACACCACGACCTTGTACGACTGCTCCGGGTTATCCAAGGGTTCCTGCCGCATCGTTGCGACTCCTCTCGCTCTTGTCCTGTAATGATTACACGTGTAATTTTTTTGCGACAGGCTTATCGGGCGACGCGATCGAACGGCAAGGGACGTTGACCATGGATGTGCTCGACGACGAGGTCGCGATCGGCACAGGGAGCAGCAGAGGTGTCGGTGCGTGGCGTGCTGCGGTAACTCCGATCTCATGACCGCACCTCGTCGGCCGGCCACCGGCAGTCAAGCCCGGGCCGACCGCACCCGCGCTGCCGTCATCGATGAGACGGTGCGTTGCATCCTCGACGAGGGATTTGCCCCACCCAGCGTCCGACACATCACCGAACGCGCCGGTGTGACCTGGGGTGTCGTCCAATACCACTTCGGCGATTTGGACGGCTTGCTGATGGCGTTGGTGGACAAGGGTTTCGGCGAACTGCTCGATGCCCTAGACGAGTTACCACCGCCGACCGTGCGGGCAGGCGACGTGCGAGCGCGAACCGAGTTCGTCATCGATACGATCTGGGACGCATTCTCGAGTCCGACATCGATGGCTGCGCTGGAAATCCTGATCTCGACCCGCGGCCTTCGCGACGCCGTCGCCAACACCCACCTCACCGACCTGATGTCCACGTTGACCAGCCTTGGGCGCCACCTCGGGGAGGGGCTGTCCGCGCCGCACGCCGGCCGGATCGGCAACCTGATCTGGGCAACGTTGCGCGGCCTGGTGGTCGCACAGATGGTGTGGCCGGAACCCGTGGACTCCTCCCGAGACCGCAGGGCGCTCATCGACGTGATCACCGCCTATGTCGAATCACACGGCGGCTGAGCGAGATTACGGCAGATCGGTGGACAGGAACGTCAGTGGTAGCCCGAGGACCGACATCTCGATCTCGTCGAGCTCGTACCCGTCACCGCCACGATGTTGATGGAACAGAGTCTGCGCGCCGTATCGCTGCGCCACCTGCTCAGCGGCCGGAGCGTCGCCGACACGGATCACCACCGAATACACACCGGGGCCGTTCTGCTGCAGAAAATTCGCCACCGCATTTTCGCCGTCCGCTGCCGAGGGCAGTGGAGTCACCAATTCAACCCCACCGTCCCAGTCCAGCAGCACCCGCAGTCCCACGTCTTCGAGCTCGATGGTCTGGAAACGAAAACCCAACTCCGAGAAGAACTGTGCGGTATCCGAGAGCTGCTCCTGCGGCACCGCAAACACCACGTGATGAACGCTGTTCGCTCGGCTCGATTCGTTCGAATTTTCGGACATAAAAACATTACACACTTTATCGTTTAACTAAGCCAGCATCCCCGGGAAGGATTCACCATGAGGTCGACGACGGGCAAGACATACAAGGTCGTGGTCTGGGCAACGGGCGGCGTCGGGCGTTATGCCATCCGCACGGCAGCCGACCGCCCCAACCTCGAACTCGTTGGCGCCTGGGTTCACTCGGCCGCCAAGGACGGTCAGGATATCGGGACCCTGGCTGGTATCGATCCCCTGGGCGTCACGGCTACCCGCGACATCGACGCCCTGCTCGGCGGAGACGCCGACTGCATCATGTACGCCGCACCCGCCGGACCCCGGCCCAAAGAGGCGCTCGCCGACTTCTGCCAGATCCTGGCCGCCGGCAAGAACATCGTGACGACCTCTCTGCCCGGCCTGGTGTACGAGAGAGGCTCGCTCTCCGAACGCTTTCTCGAGCCCATCCGCGAAGCCTGCCGCGCCGGCAACAGCTCGATCTATTCGTCCGGTATCGAGCCGGGCTTTGGATGTGACCTCTTCCCCATCGCCCTTCTGTCGATGTCACACCGCGTGTACTCAGTGCGCGGCATCGAGATCACCAACTACTCGCAGTACCCGGTCGAGTTCGACGTGCGAGAGTTGTTCGGTTTCGGCCAACCGCTGGACTACCAGGGCGGCCTCAAACGCCCCGGAGTGCTCAAGTGGGGATGGGGCGCCGCGGTCACGATGGTGGCCGACGCGTTGGGCGTAGAGCTCGACGAGATCCGAGAGACCTGCGAGTTCCTGCCCACTCCTCGGCGACTCGATACCGCCTGCGGAGTTATCGAAGCGGGAACAGTCGGCGCGACCTACGCCCGCTGCGTCGGGGTTGTGGACGGCCAAGAAGTCATCACGATCGAACACGTCGACCGGATGGCCGACGATCTCGCACCAGAATGGCCGACGGGGCGCACCGGCGGGACCGACGGTATCTGGCGGGTCATCATCGATGGCGAGCCGTCCTTCGACGGTGAATTCGAAGTGGGTTACCGCGACGGTGAGAGCGCCAACGACCACGGCCTGCTTGCGACCGGCATGCGCGCAGTCAACGCCATCCCGTGGGTGTGTGAGGCACCCGCGGGGATTGTCGATGCGCTGCATCTGCCACTCACGTCGCCACTCGGTGCACTTCACCCCCACCGGGACGGCGTGCCCGCGTTCTGAGGATCAAGCCTGTCAACGACCACGATGCGAGCACCTACATCGATCAGCTCAACAACCCCAGCCCGATTCTCGCGCACCGTTCGCATCGTTATTTCAGAACGTTGATGGCGCGGGCTATCACCAGGGCCAGTGTTGACACTGCCACCAGGGACTGCAGCGCCATCATGGCCTTGGCACGGCGCGTCAGCGGCATCGTGTCCGTCGGCGAGAAGGCCACCACATTGGTGAAGCTGACGTAGAGGTAGTCCAAGAAACGCGGTTCCCAGTCTTTCGGCGCCAGTTCAGGCTTGTCAGTCTGAGGGAACATGAAATCGGGATAGCACCGCTTGGGATGGCGTTCATCGACGCCGGATCGCCCGAAAGGACCACCCAGATCGGTTTCCCAATACCAGATGCCGAACGCGATGATGTTGGTCAAGAAGACCGCCCCACCGCTGCCCAGCAGCACCGCGGCGTTATTGCTCACCTGCCCGGTCAGGATTCGGTAGTCCAGGATCACGGCCGAGGCGGTGTTGTCGAGGGTGATCGCGATGAGCAGCACCAGGGTGGCGGCTTTGCCCAGCTGGGTGGAGCGAGTCAGCCGGACCGGATTGATGACCGTCAGGATCACCAGCAGCAAGGCTTCCAACGAGATCAGTGGCCACCGCGGAACCACGGTGTACTGCAGCGGAATCGCGTACTGCAGGACCATTGCGGTGATCAAAGCGATGAACACCGGCCAACGGCTCTCCGGGTTGCCCGGTCGCAGCCATGTGGGGAGCCGCTCGTGGTGTTCGCCCGAACGATGGCCGCTCTGGGAGGGCTGCGTCGGTTCGCCAACTGCATCGTTCATGCACGGATTATCGCCAACTCGCAGCCCGCGGTGCGGCAATCACTGCAAACACGGTCAACGATGCCTGGCGTCGACGACGTCGTTCACTGTGGCATGTCGGTGTAGCCGCGGCCGCCAGTGACCAGGCGACACGCACGGGAGCGCCGACCTCACCGGCGGGACCGGGTTGTTTCCGTTCTCGCACTGGCATTTCCGCACTTCACTGGGAGATTCGTCGGGCCGTTCGGGCTAAATGCCCGCGGTCAAGGGCTCTTAGCGTGCGGGTACGAATCGGGCCGACACGAGCCTGTTCCCGTCTGTGACGACACCTGCCGACAATGAGAGGCGAAGGGTCCCGTGGCGGAGGGCTCTTCCTATTACTGTGATGCAGCAAGCTATTACTGTGATGCAGCAAGCACACGACCAAGCGCACGAGAACGGTTCTCCTCATGATGATTCCCCAACTGCATCTCTCGCGGCCCGCGGTGGTGCTTCCCGATGCCGCGGTGGACAACGAGGAGTTGCTGGGACGAGTGCGGAAATCGTTTCGCGGGACCACCGCCGAATGGGCGCCTATCGAGCTCGGCATTCGGTATGCCTTCGACCGATGTAACAGCAAGATGCGGTACCTCGAAGAGGACGCCACCGTGTCGCCCGGGGAGTTCGCTACGCGCGCGGCGACCGCCTGCCTCGAGCAGAACGGAGTGGCAGCCACCGATGTCGACCTCCTGGTCTACGGCGGGATCGCCCGAGACGCTTTCGAGCCCGCAACAGCCACCGAGGTGGCTGGACAGCTTGGCGCGACGCCCCTGCACGCCATGGACGTCACATGCGCCTGCGCCGGACTCATCGAAGCGCTCCACGTTGTCGCCGGTTACTTCGCCCTCCACGACGACATCGACACGGCACTCATCTGCGCCGGGGAAATCACCCGGGACCGGGTCAGCTACGACTTTCAGACCATCGAAGACGTCGCACTCGAGGTGGCCGGACTGACACTCGGCAACGCCGCCGCAGCGCTACTGGTCACCAGGGACCTGCTGCCTGCGGGCGGCGCACGGGTGTTGGCGCTACAACACAAGACATTTTCAGAGCACTATGACCTATGCCGGGCGCCGGTGGACGGGCACTTCGTCTCCAGGTCCAACGAGTTGTTCGCGCTCGGCGTCCACGTGCCGGGCGAGATACGGCGCCTGTTGTCCACGGTGGGATGGATGCCCGAGGACGTCGACCATTACGTGTTTCACCAGCCCAGCGAATCGATGGTGGAGCAAGTGCTGAACGGACTCGGCGCACGTCCGCGAGCCGGAATCTTCACGCACTCGTTGTTCGGCAACACCGCCAGTACGTCGTGGGCCCTGGCATTGGACTACCGCCTTAAACAAGGCTCGGTGCAAGCCGGCCACAAGATGGTCCTCGCGAGCGCTGCCGCCGGTTTCACCATCGTAGGGGCCGCCGCGGTATGGGAGGACCGGTGAGCCACTACCTGCGGCTCTACCGGGTCATCAGGAAGACCTTCGGGTTCAGAGCGCGCCCGATCGGCGCGTTCCTGCTTCTGCAGGTGCGCCAGGCGATCTCGGCGGCAACCCTGGGTTTGGACCATCTCGTCTACCCTGGCCACCGCAAGCAGCCGATCGATCGGCCGATCTTCATCGTGGGCAACCCGCGCAGCGGCACCACGTTCCTGCACCGACTCTTGCTCGGCGCGGGCGGGATGGCCTCCTTCGAGCTGTGGGAGATGCTCTTTCCGGCCATTACGGCGCGAAAGCTGCTCGGCCGCATCGTCCCCCGCATGGACCGACTCTCACCTGCGCGTTATCACCCCTCCGATGTGCACGACACGAGCCTGCGGGGTATCGAGACTGACGACGTGGCGTGGTTCTTCCGCACCCTCGACGGCCCGTTTGCCTGGGCGTATTTCCTTGCCTGGCAAGACCAGTGGGGCAGCGAACTGTCCCGGCGCAACTTCGGCATCGCCGGTGTGCCCGACCATGAGCGGGAGCGCTTCTTCCGCTATTACGAGGCATGCTGGCGACGGAACCTGGTCTACAAGCGGCGTCAGCGCATCCTGGCGAAAACCAGCATGCTGGGCTTCCGGCTGCAGGAGGTGCTGGAGCGCTACCCGGACTGCAAGCTCGTTTACATCATCCGCGACCCGGTCGAGGTCATCCCCTCTGGAATGTCGTTGCTGGCCGGAGTGCTGGAGAACGGCTACGACGTGTGGAACCGCACCCACACAGAGGACCAGGAGCGCTGGATCGAAAACCTCTACCAGGCTTCCCGCGCCATGCTCGACACGTTCTACGAGGCGCAGACAACGGGCCTCATCCCGGAACGGAATCTCTGCGTCGTGCGCTACACCGACCTGCTGCAGAACCTCGAACCGACGATCGAGCGGATTCTTGACTTCATCGAAATCGAGCCCACGGCACAATTCCGCGAAGAGGTCCGGGTCCAGGCGCAACGCCAACGCGCCTACAAGAGTCGTCATGAGCACTCCCCCGACCAGTTCGGCCTCGATCCCGAACGTATCCGAGCCGACCTCACGTATGTGTATGAGGCGTATGGCCTCGCGGACCGCACCAGCTGAACTGAAAGTGTGGGTGTCGAGTAATGAGCTCTCCACAGCGGACGTCGACCTGGATCGGTCGTGTGGGTGGCCTGGCGGTCGCTCTCGGCGTGGGAACCGTGGCCTTTGCCGGATGCGCGATCGCCTCGGCTGACTCCGGGTCCCCAGACTCGTCCGGACACTCTGTGAGCAGCTCGCCGGCTCACAGCCCAGTGCGCCCGCGACCGGCTCAGGGCGCCAACCGCACCCCGACCGCGAAGCAGATTCCCCGAGCCTCTGCAACGAGCATCGCGGCCAGACCGGTCGCGGCCGTGTCGGCGAAGCTGGCTTCAGTGTCGGCGGCGCAGAATGCGGCGGTGAATCCCTATGCGCTGCCGCCGAAACCATCCCTTCAGGAGATCTGGGTGGCCGTTGCTTCTTCCTTGGTCGGCATCGCCCAAGCAGCATTTCGCACAGTGTCCATCGCCGTCCACGTGGGTCCGACCGTGTCGACGCTGAACCAGACGCTATCCTTCAACGGTTACAACCTGGTGCCCAGCTCGACCGAATTGGTCAGCTCGTTCTACGGGCAGTGGACGTTTTGGCCGGGTGGGCCGACGTTGGTTCAGGGGCAGCAGCAGTACAACGTTGTGAATCCCGTTACCAATGAGAACGTGGGAAGCTTTGGCGCCCTTGTGAGTACGGGCAGTCCGTTCAACGTGGGCAGCAAGTACGTCGAACTCCTGGTCACCACGAACAGTGGAACCAACGTCGGCACCGGACCGGGCCAGATTCCGCCGGTCGGCTCGTTGATCTCCAACTTCGACCTGATCGGAGGGTTCGGCTGGTCCTACTCGGCCATGCCGTCATCAACCAACGATGTGGTCACGTTCAAGATTCTGACGCCTTTCGGCGACATCCCGATTCCGTTCGGTTTCGACGCGGCCAAAGGCATCGCTGACCACTCGGTGGACAGCAGGCCAGTCAACCTTGGAAACGGATACACCATCAGTCCCGCCGATCCCACGGGCGAAACATACGTCGGGACAAGCGGATTCCTGCCGTACTACACAACGGTTCAAGGCCAACAAGTCTTTGACATCCGCGACCCGTCCGGCAACACCGTGGGGAGTTTCGAGGGTGTCCTCACCTCCACTGCGGATGTCATGGGAGTCAAGACCGAGGCAATACTGGTTACCAAGGTCTCAGCAGGCACAGCCGGGACAGCTGCCGGTGACGTCCCACCGGTGGGGTCGGTGTTCAACGTCATGTACGAGGCCAATGACACCACGTACGCGTTGTACTCTTCGTTGCCTTCTCAGTTCGGAGACAAGGTTTCGACGATCCTGGTGAAGGACGGCACGGTGTCCAACATCGGCACCTTCCCGTTGAACATTCTCGACGCGTCGGCGCTGCCGCCCGTCAAACGGTTACCCGGCCCCGGCGGCTCCAGTCTGCTGCCCACTTCGAATCTGGTACCGAGTGGCGTAAACGGTCTGCCTCCCAGAGAAATTCAGCTACAGGGCTATCAGCAGTTCGGTATCTACGATGCAGCCGGCATTGAGGAGGGAAGCTTCGACGCCGACGTAGCGACCCAGTTGGACATGTACGGCACCTACAGCCAGGCGATCCTGGTAACCAATGTCACCGGCGGTACTGCCGGAACCGATGCCGGCGACGTCCCACCGGTCGGCTCCGTGTTCAACTACACCTACTTCGGCAACACCGGGTTCGGCACCTACTACGCGGACTTGCCTTCGGCATCAGGCGACAAAATCTCCTTCAAGATCCTGACCCCGGTCGGCGACATTCCCACCTGGTCGACATATGACGCTTCTGCAGGCTTCGGAAGCGTTGCCTTCTTCGATCCGTTCGCGACACTGTGACGAGGCACGTACATGCTCCCGCAGAGCCTATTACTGCACGGTGATGCGCGTTGACTGACGGTTCGGATACCGTCGACAACCGTGGCCTGTGAACCGCAACTGTATGCAGACGGCGAGCCGTATGACTCGGGATTCCTAGCGGTCGGGGACGGTAACCGCGTCTACTGGGAGGCATGCGGTAACCCTGAAGGCGTTGCCGCACTTGCGGTTCACGGCGGTCCGGGCTCAGGCTGTGTGCCTGGCATGCGGCGGCTATTCGATCCCGCCAAGTATCGAATCATCCTGTTCGACCAGCGCGGTTGCGGACGCAGCACCCCGCATGCCGGCGACCCCACCGTCGACCTGCAAACGAACACGACCGATCACTTGATCGACGACATCGAACACTTGCGTCAGCACCTGGGAATCAGTCGTTGGGTGGTGGCGGCGTGGTCGTGGGGCACCACCCTGGCGCTCGCGTACGCCCAGCGGCATCCAGATCACGTGGCAGCGCTCGTGCTGACGGCGGTCACAACGACAACAGAGCGCGAGGTGCGGTGGATCACCCGCGACGTCGGGCGACTATTTCCCGCCGAGTGGGCTCGCTTCCGCGAAGGGTTACCGGAGGCTGACCGAGACGGCAACCTGGCCGTGGCGTACTCCCGGCTGCTCAGCGATCCCAAGCCAGACGTGCGGCGTCAGGCCGCCCTGGACTGGTGTCGCTGGGAGGACTCCCACATCAATCTGGCGCCGGAGCCCCGGCCGCGCCTGGTCAACGCTGCCCCCGATTTCCGGATGTGCTTTGCACGGTTAGTCACTCACTATTGGCGACACGCTGCGTGGCGCGGGCCGACCGAACTTCTCGACAACATCCCCGTCATCGCCGGCATCCCCGCGGTGCTGATCCACGGACGCCTCGACGTCAGCGGTCCACCCGACATCGCCTGGCAACTCCACCAGGCCTGGCCGGCATCGCGGCTCCACATCGTGGCAGGGATGGGGCACGAGTCTGGCGGTGCCATGGCCGCCCACGCGGTCACTGCACTCAACGAATTCGCCACCACCGCCACCGGGGCGTGTTCAGCATCGCGCATGATGTGAGGTCCCTGGATGGCCCCCAAAACCCCTTCTGGTTCCGATAACTTGATCTCAGCACTCCGCGCCAGTGGAGATGTGAATACCAGACGACCAAGCTTCCACCGCGCTCATAGGGAATTGAGTGACCAATGGACAGCAGCAATGGACCGAAAGTGGCCTCCGGGTGACCGCGCCTGTTGCGTCGAGCGCACTGAGTGTGAACGTCTTTACTGCGCCGGGAAAAGCGATGGTCGGCGAGCGGCCAAAGCCTTTCGGCGAAGCGCTCGCTTTTGACCCGATCACGTCGACGTTAATCTTCGGCGAACACGACGCGGTGTTGGTCGACGCGATGCTGACGGTGGCTGAGGCCGAAGCACTCGCGGATTGGGTTGCCCTGCACAACCGCAACCTGGAGACCATCTATATAACCCACGCCCATTTCGACCACTTCTATGGTCTGGGCATTCTGCTCGAGCGTTTCCCCGGCGCTCGGGCGATCACAACGCCCAACGCGCTCGACGCCATGCAAAGTTCCTTTGCTCCGCCCATCGAGCGGTTGGCCCGCAGCATGTTTCCTGGCCAAGTGCCCACCAAATTGGTTGCCCCTGAGCCGTACGAACACGAGACGTTCACCCTCGAAGGCCACGAATTACACATCATCGAACAAGGTCACACCGACACGGCCGATTCGACCTCTCTCTACGTTCCTTCGATCGGGCTGATCGTCGCTGGCGACGTTGTGTACAACCAATGTCGAATGTATGTCGGCGACACCACCCCCGAAAGCCGAAAGCACTGGATCGCCGACCTCGATCGGTTGGCGGCGCTGAACCCGACGATGGTCGTCGCCGGTCACAAGAAGCCTGGCGCGCCCGACTCTCCCACGGCGATCCAGGACACCAAGCGATACCTCGAGGACTTCGATCGGGTGCAAAAAACCGCGAGGTCCGATGAGGAACTGTTCGATCAGATGACGGCGCTATACCCCGATTGGGTAGCCAATCAGTCGTGGCTGATGTTTGGCTTCCCGGGGGCGTAGCTCACATGAACGGCTAACCAGTGGAAATGGAGATACGAGATGACCGAGCTACCCCCGCGCCCAGAGGGAATTGCGTTGGCCCACTTCATCGTCTCGAACGATGTCGAACGCTCTCGACGCTTCTACACCGAAGTACTCGGCGGCAGGGTCGTGTTCGAAGGAGACGTGACCTACGTCGCGCTCGCTAACACGTGGATCATCATCAATGTCGGCGGAGGCCCGACCGACGACAAGCCGACGGTCACTTTGGAGGCCCCACGCGATCCCGACCGAGTCAGTAGCTTCCTCAACATCCGGGTCAAAGACATCGCGGCCGTATACGCCGAATGGAGGGCCCGGGGTGCCCAATTCCTGACGCCACCCAAACAGCACCAGTACGAAATCCGTTGCTACATACGCGATCCCGACGGTCATCTGATCGAGGTAGGGCAAACCACGGACCCACAGGGAGACTGGTCGCCCGCTCACTGGCCGTCGAGCACGGCCGCCGAGCAGTCCGAGTAGACGCCCAGACTGCCAGGGCAATCCCTTCGGAGGTACTGCCATGACCACCGCGATCATCGGCGCTGGCGGGATCGGATCGGCCATCGCACGCCAGCTCGCCGCGGGCGGCGAAACCTTGCGGCTCTCAAGCGCCAACCACCAGTCGGCACAAACGCTGGCTGCCCAGATCGGTCGAGCTGCCGTCGTTGCCGTCGACAATCGCGATGCGTTGCGAGGCGCCGATGCCGTCATCCTTGCCCTGCGCTTCGCCGCTCTCAAAGGCGTCATCGGCGAAATCGCCGACCTGCTAACCGACACACTGTTGGCCGTTCCGAGCAACCCGCTCGCCGTCGACGCGCAAGGTAACCTCAGGCGTCTCCTGCCGAACGAACAATCCTCTGGCAAGGTTGTAGCCGGGTGGTTGCCGACGGGGACGCGCTTGGCCATGGCGTTTGGAACCCTGTCGGCCGATCTGTTCGAATCCTCCGCCCACCGGTCACCGGAGCCGGCGGTCCTGTTCTACGCCTCTGACGACGACCGTGCCGGCGAGGACGTCGAGCGGTTGATCCGCACGGCCGGTTTCGAGCCGATGAAGATCGGCGGGACCGAACAGTCGGGTCGACTCGAGGTGGGCGGGGACCTTCATGATCGCGTTGTCGGCCCCGCAGAGGCGTTGTCATTGATCGGTGGGGTCTGATCGCCCCAGCCGGACCACACTGCCGGCCGGGGCGCATCGACGCCCGCTACCAGCAACGAAGCGGATGGAACAAGTTGAACAGCGGACCATGGCAGGGCCCGGCCCAGTTCGGCGGCAGGGCATAACCCGGGGGCGGGTACCACCCCTGCGGCGGGATCCAGTCGACCGGTGGAGCCCAACCCTGTGGCGGAACCCAGCCTGGTGCGGGGTAGCCGTCATTCCATCCCGGGCCCCACTGGGGGTCATACCAGCCCATCGGGACGAAGTCCTGGCTCCAGCCGGCCCCACCGTCGGTGAAGCCGACTGTGACTGGTGCCTGCTCGGCAGCCGATGCGACAGCGGACGCGACGACCGGGAACGCCAACGCGCCGGCAAGGCAGGTGCCGGCCGCGACCAACATGACTTTCATGATCTCTCCCATCTGACCAACCCCGGCCTACCCGGGATTGTGTATTACAGTATTGCCATAAGACACGAAGCAGTGCAACCGGTAATCTTGTCAGGTGGGGCTACAAGACTAGAGAAGCTGGCTGTGGCACGATTGGTGTAACTTCGCACTACACGGCGAACTCGAAAGACCGAGATCGGAAGTCTGATGGCGGCTGAAAAAGGCAAGACGCTGCAACTGAGGGTGAATGCTGACTATGCCCGGCGGTTCGCGGCGGTGGCCCGGGCCCGGGGCCTTACCGAGTCGGGGCTGCTCAAGGTCGGCGCGGACAAGGTTCTCGCAGAGGCCGAGGGCGATATCGACGCCCTCAAGGCCCAGGTCCGTGAGCAGTACGAAGCTGCCAAGAGGCAGGCGCTGGCTGAGCTCGACGTGCTGGTTCCCCGACCGGCCGACACCGACGCTGGCGCGGATCAGGCGAGCACACGGGACCGCTGACGCTCAGCAGTCCTTGTCGCGCAGTACGTAGACCGGGTAAGTGGTAGTCGCCGCACTGGCGTTATCGCTGGTCGTGATGAGAATCTGCACCGGTTTGGGGGTGTAGCCGCACCAATACCCCACCGTGGTGCGGTCCGGCGGTGCGCTGAGGACGAAGCGGTAGATCGTCGGCGCCCCGTCCTTGTCGATGGCATGCACGGGAATGAAGTCACCGGCATCCAGGTGCGGCTCCGCGTTGCCAGGCTGCCCGTTGTCCATCAGGCGCGAATCGGTGACCACCGTCGGGGCGGTCCCGTAAACCGACAGCGACAGCTGATCGGGCGGTAGGTTCTTGTCGCGGATCGACAGCCACAGCTCAAAGACCAAGCGGCCGTTGATCCGCAGCACCGCGGGGGCCACCGCAGGCAGCACGCCCGGCGCGGTCTGCGACTCCCGAGCCGGGCCCTCGCCCTCTACGAAGGCGAACAGCTGCACCAGCGTGTTGGGCAGCCGCTGCGCCAGCGCGACGCTGGTCGGAGCGCCAGGCGGCAGCGGGATGTCGTCGGTCGGTGACTGCCCGGCCGTCGTGGTACCTGCGCCGGTGAATGCGTGCGGGATCGCCGGAATCATCCATGCCAGCAGGGCCAGCGCCGCCGCTGTCGCCACCGCCGCAATCCCGATCGGCCGCCAAGGGATCGTCCGCGGCGTCGCCGCCGCCGCTGTCCCCTGTGGGCCGGGCGCCAGCTGCTCGTCGGCCTGCCGGAACTCTCGCAGGCAGTTCACCAGCGAGGTGACCGCACTGCGCGGCGGGTACTCGGGATCGGCGATGATCTCACTGATCAGATCCAGGAAATGGTCGCGGCTCTCCGGCTGGGACCAGACCGGCAAGATCACGTCGGCGAAGGCTTCGGTGACGGCCATGGCCACGCTGAACGCGGCACCGGCTGGATAGCCCCGATAGGCGAAAGCGCTCAACGGCGGCCCCGGTTCGGGCATCCGGCCTGGAAAGATGCTCCTCAAGTCCCCTACCAGCATCACCGCCGCAGAGGCGCCAAGTTGGTAGCCAAACTTCTCCCCGACACCGGTCCGGGCTTTGGCCTGCAAGTAGGCCCCGGCCATCGCCTCGGCCAGGGCCTGAGAGTCGACCTCGGCGTCGAACTGCCCCGGCGCCGCCGCGCCCCGTAAGGCGTTGGTTGCCACGATCAGCAGGAGATGGCGCTGCATCGAGTCGTACGCGTCGCCTCCCGCAGCGTGCTGCTCACCCGTGGAACCCACGGCGCCATCGTAAGGGCCGACGGACCGACCCCGCGCATGGGCTGTAATGTCGTAATGACGTCATACGATAAGACGCCTGACAGTGCGGGTTGGAAACCGAGGGGGAAGCAACGTGAGCGCAGGGCGGGTCCGGCACGGCCGGACACCCCTCGGAGCCGTGTTGCTGCTCATCGTCGCCACAGCCGGGTTGCTCGGCGCCCCGGCGGCCATGGCCACGCACGCCCTCATCGTCGACATGGCCGAACAGTGCCGCATCCAGTACCCCGGTAACGCCCAGTTCCTACCTGGTCAGGCCTACCTAGTGGCGCCTCGCGACGCATTCTCATGGCGGTGCAAACGTGTCTCGGTCTCTCCGGACGGCGGGATCATCGCCGACCTTTCCGTCGACCCGGACGCCTGGTGCAGCCGTCTCAACGCCGGCCGCGCCGTCATCAGTCTCACCAGTCCCCCGAACTGGCAGTGCACCGGCTGAGTCGGTTGCGCTGGCAGCCGAGGCGGGTCGTCGATTATCACCGCGCCCTACGACAGCGGCTTCCGCATTCGCATCGACGTCATCTCGTAGCCGAGAGACTGATACAGAGCGACCGCAACAGTGTTGTGGCCGAACACATTCAGTCCTAGTTCAACCGCGCCTTGAGCTCGAGCTTCGTTTTCGGCGAGCAGCATCGCCCGCCTCCCGAGACCTTGTCCGCGCAACGCACTGCTGATGACGATGTCAAATACCCACCAGCGTTGCGGTTCGGTGGGCTGCGGCCCGATCCAGAGCACTCCGGCCTTCTCGCCGCCGTGCTCCACGCGAAAAACCTGATGGCCTGCCGCCGGTTGGCCGCCCGGAAAAGACTGGCTGAACGTCTCGTCCGCCGTTCTGGTGGCTACTGACGAAGGAACGCCAGCCGCAACAAGATTCGCACAATAAGACTCTCGGGCATCGACCAGGTAATCGGTAACGTCGGCATGGGTAGCCGCTGTCAGGGAGACGTTCATGACTCAGGCTATTACTTCGGCCGAATGCTGCACTGCATTCCTCCCGATCGAATGGGGCGCGGGAGTGCTTTGCCCACCACCCAGGCGCCAGCTTTGACCAGTTTCGGCTGGGCCAGCTCACGAATCAGCAGTACAACGTCAAGGCCGGCGACAATTTTCTCCAGCAGACGACTGAAGCGCTGCACGACAAGGCTTTTCGGGATCTCGTCCCGTCATCACTTGGTCATGTCTGTTCGCAGTGCTTGACGTCGTGGCGACCATCGCATTCGCCGTCGCGGACGCCGTGGAGTTGACCGGGCGCAAGCGCTCTGGAGCAACACAGTTCGCCAGGAGAAGTGCCGCGGCGTTGGGGCCAGGACCCGACGAATCCCTCAAGGCGGCCGGCCCGTTTCGGCCCTTCTCTGAAGCGCGTGTTCTCGCACCCCGCGCCGACGTCGCGATCACACACTGCACAGGCACGTCCAACCCTTCATGCAGGGAGCCCAAATGTTCATCAGGAATGCTGCATGTGTGCTTCGCATCGCAGGTGCACGGGCCGACCGCGCACAGAACGCCGCTGCGGATCTCGGTGCCTTGAGCGTCGAAGGCCTTGTCGGCGATCTGAGCGCCGACGACTGGGTCGGCGAGTTCGTTGGTGCCTGCGTGGCTACGACGCTGCGGCGATTTCCCGGCGACAATGCTCAACTCCATGCCCTTGCTGTGCTGACCGACGTCGCCGAGGCGGTTCGGTGCAATATCGACGACCTGGTTATCGGCGCCAGGATCGCTGGCGCCTCGTGGTCTGACATCGGCCGCCAACTCGGGATGTCACAGCAAGCTGCCTACGAACGCTGGGCCTAAGCGTTCGATCACGGGCCGACGACCGTAGCAGCTGTTCGGTGTTGATACGGAGCAAGTGGTCCGATTTGACGTCAAATGCCTGGCAGGAGAGGCGAACCGGCGAAATCCGAGGGCGGCGGTGATGGAGCGCATGACCTGTGAGACGGCACTGCGACCCCAGCAGCCGGCGACCAGTAATCGATAGGAGGTCCACGATGGCGCAGCTGCTGCTCGTCGAGGACGACAAGACGATCGGCAAGTTGCTCGCCGACGGCTTGCAGACCAACGGCCACCACGTGACGTGGAGCCGCACAGGATTGACCGCATTGCGTGAGGCCGAACGACGGAATTTCGACCTGGGGCTACTGGATCTCGGCCTTCCCGACCTCGACGGCGTCGAGGTGTGTCGCCAGCTGCGCGCCACCCAGCCCGGCTGTGTCCTGGTGATCCTCACCGCGCGCGACGCCGAGATCGACGCCGTGGTCGGTCTGGATGCCGGCGCCGACGACTACCTGACCAAACCGTTCCGCTACGCCGAGTTGCTCGCCCGCATTCGCGCCCACCTCCGCCGCGGACCCGTTCCCGCCGCGCCAGCAGAATCCCACGTCATCGGTGAGCTGGTAGTTGAACCCGCCGCGCGGATGTGCACGTTCGCCGGACACCCCATTAGCCTGCGTGCACGCGAATTCGACCTACTCGCACGGCTGGCCGCCGACGCCGACTTCGCGCTCACCCGCGAAACTCTTATCGCCGACGTGTGGGATCAAAACTGGTACGGCTCCACGAAAACCCTCGACGTGCATATCGCAATACTTCGCAGAAAACTCGCCACTGCGATTGCCGACCACCGCACCGACCCGGCGGGGGCACCCCGAATCACCACCCTGCGCGGCTACGGATATCGCCTCGACTCCCCCCGATCAATGCCCGTGAACTCGCCCGCGAAATTTGTGTCCGGCGAGCAGAGCCACGAATGCGGAACCGCATCGTAACCCTCGCAATGCTGGCCGCGACCCTGGCGACCAGCATGTTCGCCGTCCCCTTGGCCCTCTTTGCGGCGCACTACTACCGGTCCCAGCAATCCGCCGAACTCGAACGCGTCGCCGACGCCGCCGCGGTCGACGTGGCCGCCGACTTGTTCCACGGCCGCTTCGCCGGTGACCTTCCCAAGGGCCCCCGGGGCGCCCAGCTCGCGATCTACGACGCCGGCGGCCGACTCCTGGGCGGTCACGGGCCGGGCACGGCCGATCCCGTCGTCACCGCGACCCTGGCGGACAACACCGTCCATTACGACAGGGACCGCGACCAGCTCCTTGCCGCGGTACCCGTCGCCGAAGGCGCGCACGCCGCGTACGCGATCCGCGCGACGACCTCCGATACCGAGGTCTACCGCAGGATCCACCTCACCTGGGCACTCATGATCGCCCTGGGAGCGCTTGTCCTTCTGGTGACCTGGCAGCTGGCCCGCTGGCAGGCGCGGCGCCTGGCGCGCCCGCTCGAATACCTCTCCACCGCCGCCGGCACTCTGGGGGACAGCGACTTTCGCGTTCGCGCTCAGCCCAGCGGTATCCCCGAGATCGACGCGGTCAGCACGACGCTCAATCGGACAGCCGTCCGCATCGGCGACCTCATCGACCGGGAACGCACCATCACCGCAAGCGCCTCTCATCAACTGCGCACCCCCCTGACAGGGCTGCGCCTCGGCCTGGAAGCGGCCCTGGACTCGCCCAGCTCTGATCACCGCCGAGCCATCGCTGACGCGATCGCTACCACTGAACGACTCGACCACACCATCGACGATCTGATCGCTCTTGCACGCGGCACCACCCACGCCACCGAGCCACTGGACCTTGACGCGCTGCTCGACGAGATGACCGAGACCTGGCATCCCCTGCTCGCCGAGAACGGGCGCGACCTTCGAATCCGCACCGACCGCGACCTCCCCCGCTCACCGGCATCAGCGGCGGCCGTTCGCCAGACACTCGCAGTGCTCATCGACAACGCCACCCGGCACGGCACCGGCAGGGTCACCGTCTACGCGCGCGACGCCAACGCCGCCGTTGCGATCGACGTATCCGATGAAGGGGCGCTCCCCAGCGACCACACCGACCCGTTCTGCCGCGGCCCCGCCAGCGGCCACGGAATTGGGCTTCCGCTGGCGCGCAACATCGCCGAATCCGAGGGCGGCCGACTGTATCTCCGCAACCGGACCCCTACCACCTTCACCCTCTTCATACCGGCCTGCGGCAAAAACCTTGCACGGGGTCCTCTTTGACCTGTGAGGCCGAACCGGCCCACCGAGATTGCACCTGCGGGCCAGGCGGCGGTTTTCCTAGCCACGCAGGTTTCCCGGGTGTACGTGGTGATTCGCAGCGACGACCTGAACAAAAATACGTCGCGATATCTCGTCGACCAGATCATCCAAAACCCCCGCGTGACTGTCCGGTCGTGCACCGAAGTCCGGCAGGTGCATGGAAACGGTGCACTCAGCGCGGTGGTGACCGAGGACAGACGAACGGGCGAGCGGACACGATCCAGACCCGCGCCCTGTTCGTCTTCATCGGCGCGGATCCCAATACCGCATGGCTCGCCGGTGCCATTCGGCTCGACGACCGCGGGTTCATCCCGACGGGCCTAGCCGCGGTTTACCCGGGCACCGATGGCAATCCGGTTCGGACACCACGTCAGGCGATGACGCTGGAGACCAGTCAACCCGGCGTTTTCGCGGCGGGAGACGTGCGCAGCGGCTCGGTCAAGCGGGTGGCCTCCGCGGTCGGCGGAGGGTCGATGGCCATCCGCCAAATCCATGACTGCTTCGGGAGCTGATGGCTCAGAGCTTTCGTTCCTGGTCGGCCTATTGCAAGCAGGTACTCGACACATGACGCACTAGGCCTGCGTCAGCTGATCAAGCGACCATCATTCGAACTAAGCTGTTGCACGACGGATCGGGATTGCCTCGTCGGGGGGACGTATCCATGAATGTGATCGCACGTACACGTCGTGATGCGAAGGTGGCCGTCAGATGACCGAAAAGCCCGACGTTCCATCGACGCCGCCTGAGCCAGACGGGCGGCCGTCAGCGCGGGTGAGTAGACGGAACCTACTCGGTGGTGCGGGGCTTCTCGGTCTGGGTGCCGCCGCGGGGGCGGCTGCCGCCACCGCTGTACGCGGCTCGGATATTGCCAAACACCAGCAGAGTCCCTCGCGCGACGTCACCGGGCCCGCATCTCCGGCGACAGCTCGGCAGACGAACCGGCCGTTGAACGTCATCCTGGTGATCCGCGACCAAACCCGGTTCGATATTCCTGCTGCGGCCGGCTACAACACGCCGGCTCTGGATCGCCTTGCACAGCAAGGCATTACGTTCCGCAACCACTACATTGCTTCGGCGATGTGCACCCCCTCCCGCGCAGCGTTCTACAGCGGCCATCCACCACAAGTCAACGGGGTCTTCGACCAGATGGAGACGGGCTGGGTGCCGAATTTGTCCAAAGACCAGCCCAACATGGGCTCGATGATGAAAAAGCTCGGCTACCAGACCGCGTTCTTCGGCAAGTGGGAAATGGAAGCCGACCTCATCCCGCCCAAGCCGACGGTCAACTACAGCGAAGCACTGCAGCCCTACGGTTTTGACATCTATCAGCCGGACGGCGACAAACCCGGCGCACCCAACCAGGGTTACGACACCGATGTGTATACAGCAGGCGAAGGTGTCCGCTGGCTGCGCGGCAATGTGCCCAAGCTACGCGAATCGGGGCAACCGTTTTTCTTGATCATGAGCTACCTGAATCCGCACGACATCATGTATGCCGACGCCAATGTCCCTGGAACACCCCAGGTACAGCAGGGCATCTCGAAGGAAGCGATCGTCACACCGCCGAAGAATTCGCTGTACGACCACCGCTGGCACACCGCTGCGTCAGCGACCTTGACCGAATCGCTCTCTGCGCCAGGGATGCCGGCGGCCTTGGCGGAATACCACACTGGATGGGAAGGTGTTCTCGGCACCATTCCGACGAATCGCCCCGATATGTGGGAAGTCTTTAATGACTACTACCTGAACATGATCCGGGACACGGACCTCAGCTTGCAACAACTCGAGGATGCACTGGACGAGCTTTCTCTCTGGGACGAGACCGTGGTGATCTTCACCGCGGATCACGGTGAGATGGCTGGCGACCACGGCGGTATTCGCGGCAAAGGTCCGATGGCTTATGAAGGCAACTCACACGTTCCGTTGATCGTCGTGCATCCCGATTATCCCCAAGGCCAGTCGTCGGACGTCGTGACCAGCCACCTCGACCTGATGCCGTCGCTGCCCGGACTCGCGAAGGTACCTGAGAGTCAACGTGCCGAGACGATCAAGGGTCTGCCCGGCCACGACTTCTCCGGCGTACTTGCGACGGCCGGCACAGCGAGCCCACAAGCCGTGCGTCGCGGTGCGTTGTTCAATTACGTCGGACCGCTCACCATCGATGCGGACTATTGCGTGGCGGGGATGAAGGAACTGCTTCAGAACAAGCCGGCACCTCCGTTGACCGACCTGGCAAGCAAGCTGAACAAGCGCGGATTCCTGAGTTTTGCGTTCGACGGTCAGTACAAGTTCGCGCGTTACTACGCACCGAACAATTTCAACACGCCGACAACGCTGGAAGAGATTCTGCGCGACAACGATATCCAGCTCTTCGATCTGAAAGTCGATCCACTGGAGACGCACAATCTGGCGCTGGATCCTCAGAAGAATGGGGATCTCATAATGCGGATGAACGCCTTGTTGAACCAGCTGATAGCCACTGAAGTCGGCACGAACGACGGCAGTTTTCTGCCGGAGTCGATTCGTCCGCATCCTCGCTGAGGGGTCTGGCCTACGGCGTGGCGAACTCGATCGCCGACTCGCTGCTGAGCACCTCGCCATTCTTGACAATCTGAAGGCCCGTTTTGCTGATCTCATATCGGGTGCCGTCAGAGTTATTGGTTACCACGACCGTCGAGCCGGAGTCGGTCACAGCGATGTTGGTGAGTTCAATCGTTGCCATGTCGCTAAGCCGTAAGCCACGGTAGTACGCACCCCCTCCGGGGGACCGGCAGACAACTAGTGCCGACTGCGGCGTGCGCATGACAACAACCGCGCGATCATATCCACTGCAGCGTGCGTCATCGCCGAAGCCCACGAATCCGTGAACATCGGCATCGGCAAGCACCATCGGCGCCGCGGTCACGGACTGGCTGGCCGGCGTTGGGACGACGGCGCTTTGGGGCGCCGACACCGTGACGGTCACTGGGGCCTGGGGCGATATCGGGGCTGCCGTAGTCGTAACGGACAGAGGTGCTGCCGGAGTCGAGGCAGACCTCTCCTGCCGATTCGCTAGCTGCCAACCCACGAACACAACGGCTGCAATCAGGCCAAGGCCTAAGACCGTCAAGACCAACGCGGGCGGGCTCAAGGCACGCTTCGGGGGCGATGCTGGTGCGGCCTTGGGTTCGGTCTGTGGCGCCTGAAGCGCGGCCGCCGATCCCGGCGTGGCCATCGTGTTGCCTCCCTGTACTACCGCCATGTCGACCGCACCGGCGAGCGCTTCAGCGAAATCACTACAGGAGGCAAAGCGCTGCGCCGGATCTTTCGCCAACGCTCTCGCGAACGCGGTGTCAAGCTGTGACAGTTCTGGCCGAATGCCAGCAAGCCGCGGCGGTGGCGCACTGAGGTGCTGGCCAATAACGACTGCTGGGTTGGAGTCCGCAAACGGCGCTTCACCCGTCAGTAAGTGGAATGCAGTGGCCGCCAACGCGTATTGATCCGCCCGACCGTCTGACCTCTTACCCATGAGTTGTTCAGGAGCCGCGTATGAGACTGTTCCGATGGTCGTGTTCGTCGCGGTGATGCCGCTTGAGTCGTTGATCTGGCGAGCAATCCCGAAGTCCGCCAACGCTATCCGGCGCGCGCCCATCCCTTGTTCAGCGCACAAGATGTTGGCCGGTTTGACGTCGCGGTGCAGCATGCCGGCGGTGTGAATGGAGTCCAATGCCGACGCGACGGCAGTGACAATGGCGATTACCTGGTCTACCGGTATGCCAGAGGGATAGCGCCCGCGAACCAGGTTTGCGGCGTCTGCGCCGTCGACGTAGTCCATCGAGATCCACAGTCGCCCCTCGGCTTCGCCGCGGTCGTGAATGGTGACCAGATTTGGGTGCCACAGTGCCGCGGCCAGCTCCGCCTCGCGCAGAAACCTCTGACGGAATTCCTCATTCGTGGTGAAGTCCGCAGAGAGCACCTTCAGCGCCTCGCGACGCGGCAACCGGGGATGCCCAACCAGATACACCTCGCCCATGCCCCCGGTCCCAAGCGACTCGATGACACGAAATCCTGCGAACTGCTCCCCCGACGTCAGTCTCACATCCGGATCGTAGCGATCGCGGACGTGGCGGCGTCTGGTCAATTGCTGGATTTGCCCTCGCTCGGCTTCACCGACGATTTTCTATCATGGGTGCACTGGTGCCCCCGCTGGCCTGGTGGAACCCGGTTTGGTCTACGCGGCTATGGCGCAGCATCTACCAAAAGCGTGAACTGACTGCTCGATTCCTATCGACTCGTCGATCGGGTTTCCATTCCCGTCTTCGCACACAAACGGCGTCTGGACGGTGCACCCCATCCCAATTTGCGAAGAGCAAACGAGCACTTCAATTCCATCTTCTCCATCTTTCTTTCGAGACGATTTTCGGGATCAGCCGCAGCGTCGGTTTCCAACTTTCGATGATGCTGAGTCAGCAGGAGCCGATCTCAACGTGAGCGCCGATTACCGACTGCCTTCCAGCACCGGGTAAAGGTCTGACCCAACTTCCGTTATCGGGCTACAGCGGCCTGGGAACCCTATCCTTGGGCGTGAGGGCAGTGCGGACCAGGCGGGAAGGTCTGATGGGCGCAATCGTGGCGTGCGCGACCTGTGGTACCGAACTGCGCGAGAATGCCAAGTTCTGTGACGAGTGCGGAACGGCAATCACCGCCTCACCCCCGGTAGCCGAGTACAAGCAGGTGACCGTCTTGTTCGCCGACGTGGTCCACTCGATGGACATCGCGAAGGCTGTCGGTGCCGAGCGGCTGCGCGAGATCATGGCCGGGCTTCTTGACCGAGCCGCTGCGGTGGTGGTCCGCTACGGCGGGACCGTGGACAAGTTCACCGGCGACGGCATCATGGCCGTCTTCGGTGCACCTGTGGCACTGGAAGACCACGCCCTGCGAGCGTGTCGGGCCGCACTCGAGATCCGGAGCGGCATCAGTGATCTGGCCGAGGAGGTGTCCCGCCGGGATGGTATGAATTTTCAGCTTCGGATAGGGCTGAACTCCGGGCAGGTGATCGCCGGAGAGATCGGCTCGGGTGCAACCGGGTACACCGCGGTCGGCGAGCAGGTGGGTCTGGCTCAGCGGATGGAGTCGGTTGCCCCGCCGGGTGGCGTGATGCTCAGCGCCTCCACAGCTCGCCTGGTCGAAGGCGTGGCGTCCCTGGGCAACCCGGAGCTGGTCCACATCAAGGGTGCGGACCAGCCGGTGGCCGCCCAGCAGCTGGTAGGCCTGCCAGACCGGGATCACCGCGCCACTAGTGCTGAGTCGACTCTGGTGGGTCGACGTTGGCAGATGGCTGCCGCCGAGGCCCTGTTAGAGGCTGCCGCCGGCGGTCACGGTGCGGTGGTGACCGTGGTGGGCTCGCCCGGGATCGGCAAGAGCCGCCTGGTGCGCGAGGTGACCGCTGCAGCCGCCGATAGTGGGGTTGACGTCTTCAATTCCTTCTGCGAGTCCCACACCACCCAAGTGCCATTCCACGCGGTGTCACGGCTGCTACGCGACGTGACCGGCTTGCGGGGCCTGGACGGTCCGGCTGCCCGTGCGCGAGTTCGGGCAAGGACTCCCGACGCTGACCCCGAGGATCTGCTGCTGTTCGAGGACCTGCTGGGTATCGCCGATCCCGACATCACACTGCCGAAAATCGACCCGGACGCCCGGCGGCGGCGACTGACCGCCTTGGTCAACACCGCCTCTGTCGCCCGAAAGTCCCCGGCGGTCTATGTCATTGAGGACGCCCACTGGATCGACGAGGTCAGCGAGTCGATGCTCGCCGAGTTCCTGACGGTGATCCCGCAGACCCCCTCGCTGGTGATGATCACCTACCGCCCGGAGTACGAGGGGGCACTGACACGGGTGCAGGGTGCCCCGAGCATCGCCCTGGCCCCGTTGAGCGATCCAGAGATCACGGCATTGGTGACTGAACTGGTCGGCCCGGACCCCTCCGTCACTGCCGTGGCCACCGTGATTGTCGAAAGGTCCGCTGGGAACCCATTTTTCGCCGAGGAGATGGCGCGAGACCTGGCCGAGCGCGGTGTGCTGCAGGGACAGCCGGGCGGCTACGTCTCGACGGCAGACGTGGCCGAGGTCAGCATGCCCGCCACGGTGCAGGCCACCATTGCTGCCCGTATCGACCGGCTCGACGCGGCGGCTAAGCGCACTCTGAGGGCGGCGGCGGTCATCGGCTCGAAGTTCAGCCGGGGCCTCCTGGAAACACTGGGCGTCGAACCCGTCGTGGCGGACTTGGTGGGCGGGGAGTTCATCGAACAAATCAGCTTCACGCAAGACCCCGAATACGTGTTTCACCATCCGCTGATCCGTAACGTCGCTTACGAATCCCAACTGAAATCCGATCGCGCCGAACTGCACCGGCGGGTGGTCGCCGCGATCGAAACCCGTGAGCCGGGCGCTGCTGATGAGAATGCCACCTTGATCGCTGAGCACCTCGAGGCCGCCGGCGATCTGCACATCGCCTACAGCTGGCACATGCGCGCCGCCACGTGGGCCACCAACCGCGACATCAACGCGGCGCGACGGAGTTGGGCGCGTGCCCAAACGATCGCTGATTGCCGCCCCGCCGATGACCCCGACCAGGCAGCCATGCGTATCGCCCCCCGCACCATGTTGTGCGGCAGCGCCTGGCGAGTCCATGAACATCTGACCGGTGACCGCTTTGAGGAATTGCGGGAGTTGTGCGTCGCCGCCGGAGACATGGCGTCGCTGGCCATCGCGACGGCAGGGCTGGCGACCGATCACGCCTTCCAGGCCGAGGTGCGCGAGGCGTCGCAGCTGGCGTCGGAAGCCATGGCCCTCATGGAATCGGTAGGCGATCCGACCCTGACTGTGGGGCTATCCGTGCCAGTGGTCTACGCCAAGGCTCAGATCGCCGAATGGCCTGCCCTGCTGCGGTGGTCACAGCGGGTCATCGACCTGGCCGACGGCGATCCCTCTAAAGGCAACTTCATCATCGGGTCTCCGCTAGCGGTCGCCTTCGCGACGCGGGGTATTGCCCGGTACTGCATGGGTCATTCCGGATGGCACGACGACTTGCGCCACGGCCTGGTGATGGCCCATAGCGCTGACGCTCCTTCCTATGCCAGGGCCGTTACCTATGTCTACGGCCTGGGCATTCCGGCTGGCGCGCTGAAGGCCGACGATCGCGCGATTCGTGAGATCGAGGATTCTCTACGGATTGCAGAACGATGCGGCGATGACCTGGCGGTGGCTCACGCCCAGATGACGCTGGGCTTTGCGTTGGTGCACCGCCCAACGGGTGCGGAACGTGAGCGCGGACGGCAGCTGCTTGCGGATGTCGGCGAGGCGTTCGAACAGCGGGGACACAATCTGTGCGATTTACCCAGCGTCAAGGCCTATTCGGCACGTGAGAATGCTCGGCGTGGAGATCGCGATGACGCCATCTCCATCATGCGCGCCGCCCTCGACCACCTGATCTGCGCCGGACAGCTGCTGGGGTGGGGCATTCCTGCGACGGGTGTCCTGGTGAAGACCCTGCTCGACCGCGGGACCGACGCCGACGTGGCCGAAGCCGAGGCTGCGATCACCTGCTTGGCCGACGCGCAAGCCGATGACGGACTGGCCATCCGCGACATATGGCTGCTGCGACTCCGCGCTCTCCTGGCACGCGCCCACGGCGACGAGGATAGGTACCGGGACTATCGGGATCGCTACCGGACCATGGCCAGCTACTTGGGTTTCGAGGGCCACATTGAGTGGGCCGAGGCGATGAGATGAACACGGCGCCGGGCCGGGAGCCCTGATCTCGGCACCCCTACCAGGTATAGGAAAGGCGGCTCCGGATTTTCCGGAAACCGCCCTTTACCTGCAAGAACCTCAGTCGGGCTGACAGGATTTGAACCTGCGACCACTTGACCCCCAGTCAAGTGCGCTACCAAGCTGCGCCACAGCCCGCGGCGCTGTCCGGGATCCCCGGCAGCAGATCGAAAGCCTACCGTAGGCCCCCGCCGACACCCGAATCGGCCACACCCGTCACACCGTCACCAACCGGTACAGCCCGATCAGCCCCACCACGACGATCACGGCACGCAGCACGTTCGGCGATAGCCGTCGCCCGTAGTGCGCGCCGAGCCACCCGCCGATGAGCGACCCGGCCGCGATGAGCCCCGCCGCCTCCCAACTCACCCGGTCGAACGCCACCAGCGTGTAGCCCACCGCCGCGACGATGTTCACCAGCAGCGATAGCAGATTCTTGGCCGCATTCATCCGCTGCATATCCTCGGGCAGCAACGCCCCCATCACACCGATCAGCAGGATGCCCTGCGCGGCGGTGAAGTACCCGCCGTAGATCCCGACCGCGAACGTGCCCAGCACCAGCGCAGCCATCCGCTTCGGCGACACGTGCTCAGCCGACCGCCCCGTCGCCTCAGCTCGAGCGCGCGCGTATGCCTGGATCCGCGGCCCGATCACCACCAGCACGAGCGCCAAGATCAACAGCACCGGAACGACCTCGGTGAACACCTTCTCCGGCAGATGTAGCAGCAGAAACGCCCCGATGGCCGCCCCGACCAGTGACGCCGGGATCTGCCAGCGCAGCCGATCCCCCTGCCCGCCGAGCTCCTTGCGATACCCCCACGTCCCAGACACACCGCCGGCCACCAGACCGATCGCGTTCGACATCGTCGCCGTCACCGGCGGAAATCCCAGCGCCACCAGCGTCGGGAACGTGATCAGCGTGCCCGAGCCGACCAGCGAATTGATCGCCCCCGCTCCCAGGCCGGCCAAGGCGATCACAATCATGTGGGAAACAGGCACCAAAAAACCCTAACCGGATGTCGACAACCCATCACACCCGGGCGGGAAGACCCGAAACATCCTGACGCTCAATGTGTTCCACGACACAGGCGCGGACCGCTACCGCGACCAATACTGTCGGACGCTATGAGCGAGATACCGAGTACCGACGAGGCGCTGGCCGCCCTGTCCATGCCCCTGCTCGACGCGATGATGACCCAGCGGGCCATCCGCCGCGTGAAACCCGACCCCGTCGACGACGCCCTCGTCGCCAAATGCATCGAACTCGGACTTCGCGCCCCCACCGGATCCAACGGCCAGAACTGGGAGTTCATCGTCGTCAAGGACCAGCGCGTCAAAGACAAGCTCGGCAAGCGCTACCGCCAAGGCTGGGCGGCCTACGGGGCTCTCGGCGAGCGAGCAGCTGCCGGCGACGAATCGATGCTCAAGATCCTGCGATCCGTGAAGTGGCAGGTTGAGCACTTCAGCGAGATCCCCGTGCTGGTCATCCCGTGCCTGCGCGGCGGCATGCGCCTGCCCTACCTGCCGACACCCTTCGTCGGCGAATCGTCCTACTTCGGGTCGATCTACCCCAGCGTGCAGAACCTGCTGCTCGCCGCCCGCGCCATGGGCCTGGGCGCATCGCTGATCACCATGCCGCTATGGAGCGTCACCTCGGCTCGTAAGACTCTCGGCCTACCGCTGTCGGTGACGCCGATCTGCGTGATTCCCCTGGGGTGGCCGAAGGGGCGCTACGGGCCAACCACCCGTAAGCCCGTCGAGGACGTCGTCCACCTCGACTCGTACGGAAAGCGGTGGGTCAAGGACTAATGGTGGCCGCCGGTGGGGCCAGGACCGTGGTCGCCGCCGTTGAATCCCGGCTCCGCGACCTCAGCCTCGGTCAGGTTGTCGCTGGTGTCGGGGATGACGGTCGGTGCGCAGTCCATCGAGAAACTATCCTCGGTGTCAGTCTCCGAGCAGGCCAGCACCCGCGGCGCGGCGCCATCGAAGGCACCCGAGAACACGGCGATCGCGGGCGCCGTGGCGATCATCAAGCCAGCAACGCCGTAGATCAGGCGGCGAGTGGGCACGAGCGAGGCGGCAAACTCCATACCTGGCAATCTACTGGCCACAAGCCCTTCACGAGCTTCAAACCCGCCGATTCAGCGTGGCTTGAGTTTGCGTTTCTCGCGCACCCGGACGTTGATCCGGATCGGCGAACCCTCGAAACCGAACGTCTCGCGCAGCCGGCGCTCTAGGAAGCGGCGGTAGCCGGCCTCCAGGAAACCACTGGTGAACAGCACGAACGTCGGCGGACGCGCGGTGGCCTGAGTGGCGAACAGGATCCGCGGCTGCTTACCGCCACGCACTGGCGGCGGTGTGGCGGCGACGACTTCCTTGATCCAGGTATTCAGCTGGCCGGTGGAGATCCGGGCATCCCACGACGCCAGCGCGGTCTCCATCGCCGGCACCAGCTTCTGCACCGCACGCCCGCTCTTGGCCGAGATATTCACCCGCGGCGCCCACTGCAGCTGTGCCAGCTCGCGGTCGATCTCCTTCTCCAGCAGATACCGCCGGTCCTCGTCGACCAGATCCCACTTGTTGAACGCCAGCACCAGCGCCCGGCCAGCCTCAATCACCATCGTCAGCACGCGCTGGTCCTGCTCGGTCAGCGACTGCGAGGCGTCGATCAACACCACCACCACCTCGGCGGCGTCGATCGCGCTATGCGTGCGCACCGAGGCGTAGAACTCATGCCCGCTGGCCTGTCCGACCCGTCTGCGCAATCCGGCGGTATCGACGAAACGCCAAGTCTTGCCGCCCAATTCGATCAGCGAGTCAACTGGGTCCACCGTAGTGCCCGCGACATCGTGCACGACCGATCGCTCGGCGCCGGCCAGCCGGTTCAGCAGCGAGCTCTTGCCGACGTTCGGCTTGCCCACCAACGCCACCCGACGTGGACCGCCGGGTGCCGGGGCCACCTCCGACGCCTCGGGCAACACGGCGATCAGTTCGTCCAGCAGGTCGGCCACGCCGCGCCCGTGCATGGCGCTGACGGGGTGCGGCTCCCCCAGCCCCAGCGACCACAGTGCCGCCGCGTCCGATTCGCCCTTCTCGTTGTCAACCTTGTTGGCCGCCAAGAACACTGGCTTACCCGATCGGCGCAGGATCCGCGCCGCGGCCTCGTCCCCGGAGGTGGCGCCGACCGTGGCGTCGACCACGAGGATGATCGCGTCCGCCGTCTTCATTGCCACCGACGCCTGTTCGGCCACCAATTGCTGCAGGCCTTTCGCATCGGGCTCCCACCCGCCGGTGTCCTGCACCACGAACCGCCGCCCGGTCCAGGACGCGTCGTAGGACACTCGATCGCGGGTCACACCCGGCAGGTCCTGCACGACGGCTTCACGTCGCCCAAGGATCCGGTTCACCAATGTGGACTTGCCGACGTTGGGCCGGCCGACGATGGCGACTACCGGCGGTGGCGCGAACGCCTCACCCTCGTCCTCGAAGCCTTCCTCGCCGAGTTCCCAGTCGCTTTCGTCCGACCATGTGCCGTCGTCGGTCATCGCACTGCCCCGCTTCGCTGCTCGACCAATTGCAGCAGGTGGGCCACCACTTCTGCTTCGTTCATATCGCTGGTATCCACGATCACCGCGTCCTCGGCGGGGCGCAGCGGTGACAGCGCGCGCGTGGAGTCCAGGTGATCGCGGCGACGCACATCAGCCAGCACCGTCTCGTAGTCGTCGACCAAGCCCACCGCGACATTCTGATCGTTGCGCCGGCGCGCCCGGGTTTCCGCCGACGCGGTCAGGAAGATCTTCACGTCGGCGTCCGGCAGCACGACGGTGCCGATGTCACGCCCTTCGACGACGACATTGTCCGGCCCGGAAGCCAATTCCCGCTGCAGGGCCACCAGCCGGGTGCGTACCTGCGGAACGGCCGACACCGCCGAGACCGCGCGAGTCACCTCGTCACCGCGGATCTCGGCCGAAACGTCCTCTCCGCCAAGGTAAGCACGATCGACATCAGGGTCGTGGCCCACCGACAGCGGCACATCGGAGGCCGCCGCGATCGCGTCGGGATCGGTCAGGTCGACGTGGGCGCGCAGCATCGACAGCGTGGCGATCCGGTACATCGCCCCGGTATCCAGGTAGTGGGCGTCCAGTGCACGCGCCAATGACCTTGAGACCGAAGACTTTCCAGTCCCAGCGGGACCGTCGACCGCCACCACCAGACCACTCACAGACCTACCGCCTTGTACAGTTCCCCAACTTCCTTGCGGCTCAGCACCCGGATGCTGCCCGGCCGCTGCTCGCCCAGTGTCACCTCGCCGATACTGACTCTTACCAACGACTCCACTGGGAAGCCCGCCGCGGCCAGTAGCCTGCGCACGATCCGTTTGCGGCCCTCGTGCAACGTCACGCGGACGAGGGTTTTGCCCGGCACCGCGTCGACCACCGCGAAATCGTCGAGCGCGACCGGCCCGTCGTCGAGTTCGATACCAGCCCGCAGCGTCTTACCCAAACCCTTTGGCACCGAGCCGGTTACCGTCGCCAGGTACGTTTTCGGCACCTCGTACGACGGATGCATCAGCCGGTGCGCCAGCTCTCCGTCGTTGGTCAGCAGCAGCAAGCCCTCGGTGTCGGCGTCCAGCCGCCCGACGTGAAAAAGGTTTTTGTTGCCCCGCACCCGATGCTCCACGAGATCGCCGACGCACGGCCGGCCCCGGTCATCGGACATCGTGGAATGCATGCCGATGGGCTTGTTGATCGCCAGGTACATCATCGTGTCGTCCAGGATGATTCGCGATCCGTCCACCCGGATGTCAGCGGTGTCCGGGTCCACTCGGGTGCCCATTTCGGTGACGATGCGCCCGTCGACTTCGACCCGGCCGTCGTGGATCATGCGCTCGGCCACCCGCCGCGAGGCGATTCCGGCCTGCGACAGGACCTTCTGAAGACGTACCCCTTCTGGCTCAGGCATCGGTGTCCACATCGAAGGCGATGGCCGCATCGGCACCCGCGCCGGCGGAAAGCTTGGCGAAACGTGGCTCAGAGTCCAGGTTTTCGCTGAGGTCGTCGATCACGTCGACGCCGGGCAATAGCGGGGCGATGTCGGGAAGATCCGTCAACGACGACAACCCGAGCCGCTCGAGGAACAACTCGGTGGTGGCGAACATCGTGGCTCCGGTGTCCTCGTCGGCACCCGCCTCGGTGATCAGCCCGCGCGCCACCAACGTCCGGATCACCGCATCGACGTTGACGCCACGCACCGCGCTGACGCGTGCCCGGGTCACTGGCTGGCGATAGGCCACCACGGCGAGCGTCTCCAACGCTGCCCGGGTCAGCTTCGAACGCGACCCGTCCAGCAGCAACCGCTCCACATACGGTGCGAGCCGAGCGCGGGTGTACATGCGCCAGCCGCCGCCGGCCTCACGTAGGTCGATGCCACTGTCGCGGGCCGCCAACTCCCCGGCCATCAACTCCAGCTTGGCGGTGATGCGGTACACCGGCTGCTCAGTCACTGTGGCCAGCGTCTCGGCACTGACCGGGGTGTCCACCACCAGTAGCAGCGCCTCCAGCACACGGCCCAGTTCGTCGTCATCCAGATCGGAATGGGCGACGTCGATGTCCAGCTCGACCCCAAGATCCAAGTCGGGTGCATCGCCTGCGTCATCGGTCATGGTTGGTTCTGCTCTTCTTCCCACTCGGATCTGACCAGCTCTTCGTCTACCTGCCGGTCCCCGGTCCACGAAACCTGGAGCACACCAAGCGGTTCTGCCTGCTCAAATGCTACCGTCCTGGCCCGATACAGTTCGAGCAGCGCCAGGAAGCGCCCGACGATCTGTATCGGCTCGTCGCAGTCGGCCACCAGCTCCTTGAACGACGCCCACTGCCCCACCCCGCGAGCCGAGAGAAATTCCAGCAGCCGCTCGGCCTGCTCGGGTACCGACACCTGCGACGCGTGCAGGTGATCGGTACCGACAGTGGGCACCGGGCGCGGAGTGAACGCGGCGGCGGCGATATCGGCGAAGGTGATCGCGTCGACACCCAGCATGACCTCGGGAAGCAGGTCGGCGAAGCGGTCCTCGAGCGCGACAGCCCGCGGATAACTTCGCAGCGCCGCGGCCTCCAATTCGGCGAACATCTCGGCGACATGCTTGAACGCGCGGTACTGCAGCAGCCGCGCGAACAACAGATCGCGCACCTCCAGCAGCGCCAAATCCTCCTCGTCGTGGACCTCACCGGCGGGCAGCAGCCGTGCGGCTTTGAGGTCCAGCAACGTGGCGGCAATCACCAAAAACGTCGTGGTCTCGTCGAGCTCGAGTTCGGGGCCGATCGCGCGGGTGTAGGCGATGAATTCGTCGGTCACCTGATGCAGCGCGACCTCGGTGACATCCAGGCGGTGGGCGAAGATCAACTGCAACAGAAGGTCGAACGGACCCTCGAAGTTGGTCAGCGTGACACGAAAGCCCTTCGTAGGCGCCGGCTGTTCGGTCACTTGCCGAAGCGGTCGATGACCTCGCGGGCCAACGATCGGTATGCCTGTGCGCCAGCCGATTTCGGTGCCCAGGTGGTGATGGGCTCGCCGGCGACACTGGTCTCGGGGAAGCGCACGGTGCGGGTGATGACGGTGTCGAACACCAGATCGCCGAAGCGTTCCAGCACGCGGGCCATCACCTCGCGGGCGTTGACCGTGCGGTTGTCGAACCGGGTGATCAGAATCCCGCTGATCGACAGCCGCGGGTTGAGCCGCTCGCGCACCTTCTCGACGGTGTCGGTGAGCAGCGCCAGGCCACGCAGGGAGAAGTATTCGCATTCCGTCGGAATGACCACGCCGTCGGAGCAGGCCAGCGCGTTGACGGTCAGCAGGCCCAGCGACGGCTGGCAGTCGATCAACACGTAGTCATAGCGGTCGAGCACCGGGTGCAGCGCGCGGGCCAGGGTCTGCTCGCGGCCGACCTCGTTGACAAGCTGGATCTCGGCGGCCGACAGGTCGATATTGCTGGGCACCAGATCCAGGTTCTTGACCCGGGTGTTGATCAGTACCTCGTCGATGCTCACCCGCGGCTCGATCATCAGGTTGTGCACCGTGTTGGCCAGCTCGTAGTGCGGCACACCCAGTCCCGCGGACAACGCACCCTGGGGATCGAGGTCCACCAGCAGCACTCGACGGCCGTACTCGGCCAGCGCCGCGCCCAAGTTGATCGTGGAGGTGGTCTTGCCGACGCCGCCCTTCTGGTTACACATCGAGATGACCTTGGCCGGCCCATGCGAAGTCAGCGGCTGTGGTTCGGGAATGTGTCGGGGTGGGCGGCCGGTGAGACCGATGGGGACGTCGCCGTCTACCTCGTCGGTCACGCCGTGCCCCCCGTCATCAGGCGATTCGGCGGCGTGGCGGACATCCGCGAAAGTCTAACGGTGTGTCGGCGCTGCGAATGGCAGACCCGCGACATCATGCCCGCGGATGTGCGCCGGCCCACACCTCGCGCAGCGCATGCACCGTGACCAGGGTGTATATCTGCGTCGTGGTGACCGACGCGTGCCCAAGCAGTTCCTGGACCACGCGGACGTCGGCGCCGCCGTCCAGCAGGTGGGTGGCAAAAGAGTGTCGCAGAGTGTGCGGTGACACCGCCGCGGAGATACCGGCGCGCTCGGCCGCGTCCTGCAGCACCTGCCAGGCGCTCTGCCGTGATAACCGTCCGCCTCGGGCGTTCAAGAAAATCGCCGGCCCCCCGCGCCCTCGGCGCGCCAATTCGGGACGGCCCCGCACCAGGTACGCGTCCAGCGCCGCGATCGCCGGCCGGCCCACCGGTACCAGCCGCTGCTTGCCGCCCTTGCCGCGCAGCAGTACCGAGCGAGCCTCGGTGTCGACGTCGTCGACATCCAGCCCGACCGCTTCGGAGATCCGCGCGCCGGTGGAGTACAGCAACTCCAGCATCGCCCGGTTGCGCAACGTCAACGGCCCGTCCGACGGGCTGTCGCCGCCAGCGCCGTCGAGCAGGGCCAGCACGTCGTCGAGGGTCAGACTCTTGGGCAGTCGACGGCTCGGGGTGGGTGGCTTGACCGCCCTGGCCACATCGACACCGATGATCCCCTCGGCGGCGGCGAACCGGTGAAATCCGCGCACCGCGATCAGCGCCCGTGCCGCCGACACCGCCGACAGCGGCACCGAGCCGGCGTCCGGGTCGCCGCGGCGCAGCGCCACCAGGAAGTCGCTGACGTCGTTCTCGGAGACGTTGGTCAGATCGTCGATGCCGCGCTGAGTCAGGTGCTCGACGTAACGGCGCAGATCGCGCCGATAGGAGCTGATCGTATTGGCCGCCACCCCGCGTTCGATGGTGAGGTGGTCGAGGTAGCCCTGCAGCTGGCCGTCCAGTGCGGCGCGGAGGACAGGAGCGGAGTGACCGGGGACATCGGCTGAGAAGGTCGTCATGAGCGGGCCTTCCCCGCGGCGAACGCGGTCGGGCGATCGGCCCACGGCGCATCGACGTGGCGGTTGGGCTTACCGCCAACGATCACCGCGTGCGCGGCCAGAATGCCTGCTGCCGCAGTGGAATTCACAATCTCACCGGCTAGCACCCGCTGCACGGCGTCGGCGATGGGCACCCACTCCACCGTCATGTCGGCTTCTTCGTCGTGGCCGTCGGGCCGACCGACATCGGTCAGGCCGCGGGCCAGATACACCCGCAACGCCTCGTCGCTGAAACCCGGGGAGGAGATCAGATCGAGCAACACGCTCCAGTGGCTGGCGGTGAGCCCGGTCTCCTCCCGCAGTTCGCGGGCTGCGGCAGCCGCCGGAGCCTCGCCCGGTTCGTCGAGCAGCCCGGCGGGTAGCTCCCACAGTCGCCGCCCGATCGGATGGCGGTACTGGTAGACCATGGCCACCCGGTCAGTGTCGTCGACGGCGGCGACAGCCACCGCGCCGTAGTGTTCGACGACTTCGCGCTTGGCGATGTTGCCGCCAGGCATGCGAACCTGGTCGGCCCGCAGGGCGAGAATATTTCCGCGATAGATCTTTTCGGAGGAGACTGTCTCGAAATCGTGGCTACCCACGAGACGACTGCTCGGCCAGCGGCTGGGCCGCCTTGTCCGTATGTTCCTTACCGTTGGGGTGCTGTTCGGGAATTTCCACCGGCAGCCGCTCTGCCGCCTTGTAATCGATCGCGGCACCGACGAACGCGACGAACAGTGGATGCGGACGGGTGGGACGGCTCTTCAGTTCCGGGTGGGCTTGCGTGCCGACCAGGAACGGGTGAACTTCGCGGGGGTATTCGACGAATTCCACCAGGTGACCGTCGGGTGAGGTCCCCGAGAACCGCAGACCGCTCTCCGCGATCGTGTTGCGGTACTCGTTGTTGACCTCGTAGCGGTGCCGGTGCCGCTCGGACACGTGCGTGGATTGATACGCCTCGGCGACAATCGATCCCGCGTCCAGCGTCGCCGGGTAAGCGCCCAGTCGCATGGTGCCGCCCAGATCCGCCTCACCGGCCACGATCTGCTCCTGGTCCGCCATCGTGGAGATGACCGGATCTGGTGTGGCAGGGTCGAATTCGGCCGAGTTGGCCTCACTGAGCCCCACCGAGCGGGCCGCCTCGATCACGATGCACTGCAGCCCTAGGCACAATCCGAGGACGGGTAGCCCGCGCTGGCGGGCGTGGCGGATAGCCCCGATCTTGCCTTCGATACCGCGGATGCCGAACCCGCCCGGGATGAGTACCGCATGCACGTCGCCGAGCGCCGTGGCCGCACCGCTGTCAGTCTCGCAGTCGTCGGAGGCTACCCAGCGCATCTCCACCTTGGCGCGGTGGGCGAATCCACCGGCGCGCAGCGCCTCGGCCACCGACAGGTAGGCATCGGAGAGGTCGACGTATTTGCCCACCAAGGCGATTCGCACGGTCTCCTTGGGATCGTGCACCCGGCCCAGCAGGTCGTTCCACTGCGTCCAGTCGACGTCACGGAAGGGCAGATTGAGGCGGCGCACCACGTAGGCGTCGAGTTCCTCACGGTGCAGCACCTTGGGAATGTCGTAGATCGACGGCGCGTCGGGAGTGGAGATCACCCCGTCGATGTCGACGTCGCACATCAGGGCGATCTTGTTCTTCAACGGCTCGGGCACGTCACGGTCGCAGCGCAGGATCAACGCGTCGGGGCTGATACCGATGCTGCGCAGCGCGGCCACCGAGTGCTGGGTGGGCTTGGTCTTGAGCTCACCCGACGGCGCCAGATACGGAATCAGCGACACATGCAGGAAGAAGCAGTTCTCCCGGCCGACCTCGTGGCGGACCTGCCGGGCGGCTTCCAGGAAGGGCAGCGATTCGATGTCGCCAACTGTGCCGCCGATCTCGGTGATAACCACGTCGGGGCGGTTGCCGGTCGCGTCGGGTTCGGCCATCGCCAGAATGCGCCGTTTGATCTCGTCGGTGATGTGCGGGATCACCTGCACGGTGTCACCGAGATACTCGCCGCGGCGCTCCTTGGCGATGACCGTCGAATACACCTGACCGGTGGTCACATTGGCCGACCCGGACAGGTTGCGGTCCAGGAAGCGTTCGTAGTGGCCGACGTCGAGATCGGTTTCGGCACCGTCCTCGGTGACGAACACCTCGCCGTGCTGGAACGGGTTCATCGTTCCCGGGTCGACATTGAGGTACGGGTCGAGTTTCTGCATCGTCACCTGCAGGCCGCGCGCGGTCAGCAACTGACCGAGACTGCTTGCGGTAAGCCCCTTGCCGAGGGACGAAACGACCCCACCGCTGACGAAGAGATGCTTGGTAGCGGTCTGCGGATGCTTACGCAGTGGTGGCAAGAGCGGCCTCCGTGACGACGGGCAGGGGATCGCTGTGAGCTAGCTGGGGCCTGCCGACCCACGGAATCTCACCCTAACACCGACGCCGACAAGGTGGCGCTAACACGCCCGTGGGCTTGGTTACCTCTGGGTTACTCGCGGCCGAGTTGCTGCTGAGCCCTACTGCGGGACGGTGACGGATGCCGCGCCGGGGCCGACGCCGAACTTGCCCGTCGATGCGCCGTTGATCATGTTCTGCAATGCCAGCACCGTGGTGATCCGGCCGGACTCGAGGTTGATGTCGTCGACGGTGGTCACGTCGGCGGCCATGCCGGCGTCGGATCGCGTGACTGCCAGCGCGGAGGTCCCAGTGGCCGAGCCGTCGCGGCCGGCCAGCACCGTTCCCGACCCGTGCGGAGCCATGCCCGCCGCGAAGCGCGCGACCGTGGAGCCCTGGTTGCCGGCGTCGTCGCCGAGCGCTCCCCCGGTGACGACGACGGCGGTGTTCGCCGCGCTGAGGTGGTCACCCTGGTAGGTCAGGAAGCCGGTGTCGCGCAGCGCCGCGAGCACAGTGTCGCGCTGGCCGTCATCGGCCGGTTTGACCTCCGGGTTGCGGTTGATCAGAAGCGCGATGCCGAGCAGGTCTCCGGCCTGGGAGCCCTGGTCGACGAGCGTGGTGCTCAGCTGAGCCCCGGCGGGCACGATCGACGAGTTGACCACCGAGCGCAGCTTCTCCGCCGAATTCGCGTCCACGAACTGCTGGGTCAGCGCGACCGTGCCGGTCACGGTGCCGCCGGCCTGGCCGATGATGCGGCTCATCGCCACCAGGTCGTCATCGTCGGCGTCAGGGGTCCGGAAGAGCACCACCGACTTCCCGGCCAACGCGTCATGCACGATCCTGTTCGACATCTGATTATCGAAATCGTCAGCGGCACCGAGCTTTACGTTCAGCGCATTGCGCTGGTCGGTGAGCGCAATGATCTGCTTGTTGAGATCCTGCTTCTCGCTGCGCAGCCCGGACAGCAGCGTGTCGGAGAGCACCCCCGAGCCCAGGAACACTCCAACGGCAAGCGCGAGGAACACCGCGGCCAGTGAAATGGCATGTTGGCGTAGCGAAATCACAGCGGTGACCCCTTCCGACTTGAGTTCGACGAGCGGCTGGTGGTTAGGTCACCCAGCTCTGCACCCACAGCGAGAAGCGGTTCCAATAGGTCACGATCCAGTCGATGACGAAGGTGTCTGCTCGCGACACCCACAGCGCGGCGATGATCGCGATCAGCACCGCAAGGATCAGCATGGCGATCGCGCCGCCGGAGATGTGGTTGCGGTACAGCGTGGCAACGGCTTTCGCGTCGACCAGCTTTTCGCCCACCTTCAGCCGCGTGAGGAACGTCGACGGATTGCTCTGCTGTCGGGACCGGTCGAAGAACTCCTCGATGCTCGCTGAATGACCGGCGGTGACGATCAGCGCGGCACCGTGATGGTCGACGAGCAGCAGCGCCAGGTCGGCGGCCGAACCCGCGGCCGGGAACGTCATCGCCCCGATACCCAGGTCCTGGATGCGCTCCAGCCCGTTGGCGTGTCCGTCGGAGTCGGCGGGAAGCACCACCTGTGCGCCGCTCTTGAGCACGTCGGCGCTCATCTGATCGGGGTTGCCGACGATCAACTGCGGCCGGTAACCGCACTTCTGCAGGACGTCAGCGCCACCCTCCACACCGACCAGGACCGGCTGATACTCCTTGATGAAGGGCTTGAGTGCCTTGAGGTCATCCTCTGCGCCCGGGCCGTCGGCCACCACCAACACGTGGCGGCGATAGACGTCGACATCGATCTCCGGAATGCCGATCCCGTCGATCAGCAGCGGGCTCTCGCTACGGATGAACTCGATAGTATTGCCGGCGAAGGCCTCCAGATGGGCGACGAGCCCGGTCTTGGCGTCCTGCATGAGGTCGGCGATCTCTTCGTCGCTGCGCTCCACACCGTGCACCAAGCGGCGGTCACCCGCGTACACCCCACCGTTGTGCAGCCGAATCTTCGCGCCGTCCTTGATCTTCTTGAAGGCGTCCGTGCCGACACTGTCGATCAGCGTGATGTTGTTGGCTACCAACACCTCCGGGCCCAGGTTCGGGTAGCGACCCGAGATCGACGGGGAGGCGTTGACAACGCCGGCGATGTTCGCGTCGACCAGAGCGTCAGCGGTCATCCGGTCCAGGTCGAGGATGTCGAGCACGACAATGTCGCCCGCGCCGACCCGGCGCAGCAGGCGGTCGATGTCGCGGTCGACGCGGGCCGTGCCCGCGACGCCAGGTCGTGCACCGGTATTACGCGAGAGAAGTGCTGACATCTTCATGGGCCGATTCTGTCGGCGTGCAGGCCCATATCAGTGGAGGCGCGCCGTAACAACTGCCCCACAAGTCACATTTTGTCACAGGAGTAACACGGTTTGGTCGCCGCCCCGGCTCGTCGCCGGGCCGCTCCCGGCCGCGATGCGCGCGGCCAAGAAGCCACGGCGCCCAACTCCCCCAACACCTTCCGGCTACGCCGTAGTCATCCGGCTCAGCTGACCCGGTCCTCCCGCGCCGCCTCCAACAACTCGCGGGCGTGCGCGCGGCCGGTGTCCGACTCCCCCAGCCCGGCCAGCATCCGAGCCAGCTCGGCGACCCGCTCCTCGGTGTCGAGCCGGCGCACCTCGCTTGCCCCATTCCCGGCGCTGTCGACCACCAGATGACTGTCGGCGTAGGCGGCGACCTGGGGCAGGTGGGTGACGACGATGACCTGGTGGCTGCGGGCCAGCCGCGCCAGCCGCCGCCCGATCTGCACCGCGGCGCGGCCGCCTACTCCGGCATCGACTTCGTCGAAGACCATCGTGGTGCCCTCCGCCGAGGCCGCCAGCACCACTTCCAGCGCCAGCATCACCCGGGACAGCTCGCCGCCGGATGCGCTCTTGTTCAGTGGCAGCACATCGGTGCCGCGATGCGCGGTGAAACCGAACTCGACCAGGTCGATGCCTTCGCCGCCGGCGTGCACGGTCTCCCCGGACGGCAACCGCAACGGTGCGCTGTCATCGTCGCGGGCCGGCATCGGCGACACCGCGACGGTGAAGTCGGCGTGTGTCATGGCCAGCCCGGTGAGCTCGGCGGTGATCGCCTTCGCCAACCCCTTGGCCGCTTTGGTCCTGACCTTCGACAGGTCGAGTGCGGCGGTAGCCACCTGCGCGGCGAACTCCTCGACCCGCCGGGCCAGCCCGGCCAGCGCATCCTCGGACACATCGAGCTGCGCGAGCCGCTCTCGGGACTGCTTGGCCCAGGCCAGCACTCCGTCGACGTCGGCGGCGTACTTGCGGGTGAGGCTGCGCAGCTCGGCTTGACGGGCAAGTTTGGTCTCCAGCGCGCTGGCATCATCGGGCAGGTCACCAAGGAAGTCACCCAGCTCACGCGCAACGTCGCCGACGACGGTTAAGGTGTCGGCGAGCTGGCGGGCCAGCGCGCCGAGCGCGGGGTCGTCGGTGGACTGCAGCATCGACATCGCACGGCCCAAAGTGTCTGTTGCCGAACGGGGTTCGCCGTCACCAAGGTCGTCTACCGACAGGTTCGCGCGGGCGCCGGCGACCGCCTCGCGCAGCGCGTCCAGCTCGGAGAGCCGGCGAATGTCGGCCACCAGCGACTCGTCCTCGCCCGGAGCAGGATCGACGCGGTCGATCTCGGTGAGCGCGAACTTCAGCCGGTCGGCCTCCTGAGCCAGCTCGCGGGCCCGGTTGGTGCGGTCGACCAGATCGCGCCGGGCCAGTAGCCACTGGTCACGCAGCTTCCGGTAGCGCTCGAGTTTGGCGTCGACCCCGGCGAACCGATCCAGTGCGGCCCGCTGCTCTTCGGGGCGCATCAGCCGCAGCTGGTCATTTTGGCCGTGCAAAGTGAGCAGGCCGGTGGTGAACGTGGTCAGTGACTTGGCCGGCACGCTGCGTCCACCGAGGTAGGCGCGCGACGGGCCTTCGCGGCTGACCGTGCGCAGGGCGATGATGCTGCCGTCGTCGTCGCGGTCGGCGCCGGAGGAATCGAGGATCTCGTCGATCTGGGCGGCGGTCGCGTCGTCGAGTTCGGCCGTGGCAAACCGGCCTTCGACGACAGCCCGCTCGGCACCCGAGCGCACCCTGGTGGCGTCGGCCCGCGCCCCACCCAGCAGATGCAGCCCGGTGACCACCATGGTCTTACCCGTGCCCGTCTCGCCGGTGAGCACGGTCAGGCCGCGGTCGAACTCCGCGGTTGCCGCGCTGATCGCGCCCAGTGCCTCGATCCGGATCTCAGCCAGCATCGCCAGCTCACTGCCCCCGCCAGCCGGTGACCGGCAGGCGGAACTTGCGCACCAGGCGGTCAGTGAACGGAGCACTGTCCAGCCGCACCCACTTCAGCGGCGTCGTGCACTTGGTGACCTCGAGCCGCCCTCCGGCCGGCACCCGCATCTCGCGACGGCCGTCGCAGAACACCAGCGCCTCGTGGCTGTCGTTCTCGATCTCGATGGCGATCAGCGCGGTCGGGCTGGTGACCATCGGCCGGGCGAACAAGGCGTGAGCGTTGTTGGGCACTACGATCATTGCCTCCAGGTCCGGCCAGACCACCGGACCGCCCGCCGAGAAGGCGTAGGCCGTGGAGCCGGTCGGGCTCGACACCAGCACGCCGTCGCAGCCGAAGGACGACACCGGCCTGCCGTCGATCTCCAGCACGACGCCGATCACCCCCAGGCGCGCACCCTTCTCCAGGCTGGCCTCATTGAGCGCCCATCCCCGGGCGATGACGTCCCCGTCAGCGCGCACAGCGATGTCCAGCGTCATCCGCTCCTCCACGCGGTAGTCGCGAGCGACCACGTGTTCCAGGACGGTGTCGATAGCCTCGGCCTCGGCCTCGGCCAGAAAGCCGATGCGGCCCAGGTTGATTCCGAGCACCGGGATCTCGGCATTGCGGGCCAGTTCGGCGGCCCGGAGAAAGGTGCCATCGCCGCCGAGCACCAGCACCAGTTCGCAGCCCTCGGCGGCGTTGGCGTCGGCGTCGGCGTCGACCACTTCGATGGTCGAACCCGCATTCAAGGACACGCGGTCGACCGCCTCGGCGGACAGCAACCGCAAGCCGATCCCGTTGTGCCCCAGCACTTTCTCTACCCGGCGAGCCGTCTCGGTGGCCTCGTCGCGGCCAGTGTGCACGACGAGCAGGATCACCCGCTCAGAAGTCATTGCGGTCCTTCCGCGACGGCGCGGCGAACCGCGGCGTCCAAATCGTCTCCAAGCAGGCCGCGGTCGGTCTCGGCCCGCAGCCATAGGAAGTATTCGACGTTGCCCGACGGACCGGGCAGCGGGCTCGCGGTGGCGCCGACGGTCTGCCAACCCAGATCCGCGGCTCGGCCGGCGACAGCCAGCACCGCAGCCGTGCGCAGCTGCGGATCGGAAACCACGCCGCCGGCGCCGACGTGGTCTCGCCCGACCTCGAACTGTGGCTTCACCATGGGAACGATATCGGCGCCCGCCGACGCGCATGCGGTCAGTGCGGGCAGCACGGTGCCCAGGGAGATGAACGACAGGTCGGCGACCACGACGTCGGCGGGCGCGCCGATCGTGTCGGCGGTGAGGTCACGCACATTGGTGCGCTCGATGACAACCACTCGGGGATCAGACCGCAGCGACCAGGCCAGCTGCCCGTAGCCGACGTCCACGGCCACGACTTCGGAGGCGCCGCGGTCCAAGAGCACCTCGGTGAAGCCGCCCGTCGAGGCGCCGGCGTCCAGGCAGCGCCGGGCGGTCACGTCGATACCGAAGGCGTCCAGGGCGCCGATCAGCTTGTGGGCGCCGCGGGACACCCAGGTGCGCTCCTCGCTGACCTCGACCGTGAGGTTCGCGGTAACCGCCACCGCGGTCGCCGGTTTGACCGCCCGCATCCCGTCAATGCTGACGCGGCCGGCGTCGATGAGTTCAGCGGCTTGCTGGCGCGACCGTGCCAATCCTCGACGGACCAGCTCAGCGTCAACCCGGGCACGCCGCGTCATGCGCGAACTCAGCCCTTCTCCACCGATTCCAGCGCATTGACCAGGATCTGGTGCGCTTCCTCGAGCTGTCGTCCGACGGCGTCGATGTCGACACCGGTGACGTCGGCGCTCTCCGGGTCGACGCTGGGCAGTTGTGCCAGCACGGCGTCGATATCGGCGCGGATCTGTTCGGGGTCGGTACTCATGTCACCGCTCACGCTAGCCGATCAGGCGCCGTCAGCAGGGACCAGCGCTGCAGCGCGGCGCGTGCGGTGTCGTCGCCGGCGTGCACCGCCACTGGCCTGCCGTCGGTCTTGGTGTTCCACACCGCCCTGGCGGTGGCTCGGACCACCGAGAGCCCGTCGGCACCCGGGTCGCCGCCGGCAGCCGCCACGGTGATGACACCGTCGCGAACCTCCACCCGCCAGGCCGGCTGCTCGGCCACCTTCAAGGTGTCGGCGCTTTCGTGCAGATCCCGGAGATCGGCACCGATGTAGGTGGGCCGCTGCTCCGGCACGGCGTGCACTGCCTCGGCTGCGGTGCTGACCCCGCACAGCACCATGAGGCTGGGCAGATCTGCGGCGTTCGCGCCCGCGATGTCGGTATCCAGACGGTCACCGACGACAAGCGGATCGTCAAATGAGCCACGGCCCAACGCATCTCGCATCAGTGCGGGCGCCGGCTTGCCGGCCACTTGTGGTTCGGCGTCGGTCGCGGTTCGCAGTGCGGCGACCATCGAGCCGTTCCCGGGCAACAGCCCCCGCTCGGTGGGCAACGTACGGTCGACGTTCGCGGCCACCCACAGGGCGCCGGCGCGGATCGCCAAGGCCGCCTCGGCGAGGTCAGCCCAGCCGGTTGCGATGGAATGCCCCTGCACCACGGCGACGGGGTGGTCATCAAACTGACGCACCGCACGCAGTCCCACCGCCTCGATTTCACCCGCCAGCGCATCGGTGCCGACGATCAGCACCTTCGACCCGGGTTCGAGCTGTTCGGCGAGCAGCCGGGCCGCACTCTGGGCACTGGTCACCACATCGTCGGCGTGCGCGGTGAAACCGAGTTCACGCAGGTGGGCGGCCACGTCGTCGGCAGCACGGGAGGCGTTGTTGGTGACGAACAGCTTGCGGGTGTGCGCTGCGTCGAGCGCGGCGATGGCGCCCTCGGTCGGCTCGTGGCCGCGGAACACAGTGCCGTCCAAATCGAGCAGCAGGCAATCATGCTGCCGGGCAAGCGTTGTCACGTCAGGCCAAATCGCTGACGCGCTCTTCGGCGTCGGTCACGGCGTCGACGTCGGCAGCGGCGGCATGGATGAACCACTGCACCGCCTCGTCACCACGATCCAGTGCGAGCAGGGTCTCGGCGTAGGCGTAGAACAGCCTTGCGGCCGTGGAACCAGTGCGCGACGGATCGAGCGCGGGGCTGGACAGGACGGCCAGCGCCTGTTCGAGCTGTCCAAGGTCGACGCGGGCGCCGGCAGCGACGATCCGCAGCTCGTCGGCGTCGTCGCCGGTGAGCTGCGCAGCCTCAGGGCTGCGAGCCAGCTCGATGGCGCGTTCGGGCCGGCCGACGCCGCGCTCGCAGTCGGCGATCAGCGGCAACAGTTGCGACTTACTACCCATCCGGCGGGCGGCCCGGAATTCCGAGAGGGCCTGGGCCCAGTCCCCGCACTGGTAGGCGGCGATACCGACAGCCTCCCGTACGGCCGCGATGCGGCCCGAGCGGGCCCGGGCGGCTTGGGCATGCTCGAGTGCGGCTTGTGGATCGTCATCGAGAAGTTCACCGGCCGCGACAAGGTGGCGGGCCACAGTGTCGGCGGTCGAACGATCCAAAGTTGAAAGCTCGCCACGGATCTCGGGCGAGAGCTGCTTGGCCTCGATGGTCGACGGGATCGTCGGGCCGCTCTGGGTCGACGTGCTTTCCTGCCCGTCGCCCGCATGCTCAGGCTGCGCCCGACGGGCACGTCCCGGACCCGACTGGTGCGGGGCATTGGAACCCCGACGGTCGCGGCTCGCGCCGCCGGCTCCCGCAGGACGACGCGGCGGACGCCCGCCGGAATTGCCTTGCCTGTCATCGACCACCTGTAAAGGATACGGGCATCACCGAGACGGCCACAATTCGGCCAATTCAATATTAAAAGGAATTGCATTCGGATTGAGAAATGGAAACGCCCCCCGATTTCTCGGGGGGCGTTTCACTAAATTGTGTTCGGCGGTGTCCTACTTTTCCACCCGTGTTGGGTAGTATCATCGGCGCTGGCAGGCTTAGCTTCCGG
>NZ_NOZR01000013.1 GCF_002250655.1 Mycolicibacterium sphagni | reverse complement strand
GAGGCCGAACTAGCCGCAATGGCCAACCAGCTGTTCGCCGCCAGCTTCCGGCCCGGTAACGACAGCCCGCCCCAGACGACTGCGCCCGCTCCGCGCGGCTCAGTCCCCGACACGACATCGGCTGCCGCGTCCTACGGCGCGGCCGGCGCGGGAGCGCAGCCGGTCTCACCGCCCGCGGTGTTCACCGAAGCCCCTGGGATGACGTTGCCGCCTCCGAGTTCGCCTGGGCCCGAACCGGTTCCACCGCAGACGGTGCCGGTTGCCCCGCGCGGAAACGCACCAGATGTCACCACCGCTCCGTCAGCCGGGCATGCGGTGGCCGGGGTGGGCGACATCTACACCCCGCCACATCTCGAGGAATTCGCCGTGCCGACTGGCATCGTGCCCACGGTGCCGGGAGTGCTGGCCCGACCGACGCCCAGCGCGCCGGTGGCGCCCCGCGGTTCGACGCCCGGGTGGCCGACGGAGATTCCCGCGATCCCCGACATCCCTATTGCCACGCTCACGCCAACCGGTGACGAGTCGAACTACTACTTCATCTCCGGCGCACCGGCGCTGCCCGAACCGGTGCCGCAGTATCCGGACCGTCACGAGATTTTCGACGTCGACGCGATCCGGGCCGATTTCCCGATCCTGCGCGAAACCGTCAACGGCAAACCGCTGATCTGGTTCGACAACGCGGCCACCACCCAAAAGCCCCAGGCCGTGATCGACCGCCTGGCCTATTTCTACGCCCACGAGAACTCCAACATCCACCGCGCCGCACACGAATTGGCCGCCCGCGCCACCGACGCCTACGAAGAAGCCCGAGAAACCGTTCGGCGCTTCATCGGAGCACCAAAATCCGAACAGATCATCTTCGTGCGCGGCACCACCGAAGCCATCAACCTGGTAGCCAATGCCTGGGGCGGCAAACACCTCAAGCCGGGCGACGAGATCCTCATCACCCACCTCGAACACCACGCCAATATCGTTCCCTGGCAAATGATCTCACAGAAGACCGGCGCCATCCTCAAGGTGGCGCCCGTCGACGACGCCGGCAACCTGCTACTCGGCGAGTTCGAGGACCTGCTCGGCCCGCGAACCAAACTAGTAGCCGCAACCCAGGTGTCCAACGCGCTGGGCACAATCACACCGGTGGACAAAATCGTCGAACTCGGCCACCGCTACGGCGCCCGAGTCCTCATCGACGCCGCCCAATCGATCCCCCACATCCCGATCAACGTCAACAAGACCGGCGCCGACTTCCTCGTGTTCTCCGGACACAAGATCTTCGGACCCACCGGCATCGGCGTGCTCTACGGCACCGAGCAGGCCCTAGCCGAAACCCCACCATGGCAGGGCGGCGGCAACATGATCGCCGACGTCACCTTCGAACGCTCGCTGTATCAGGGCCTGCCCAACAAGTTCGAAGCCGGCACCGGCAACATCGCCGACGCCGTCGGACTCGGAGAAGCCCTGCGCTACGTCGAGAAGATAGGCATCGACCGCATCGCCGCCTACGAACACGCACTACTGGACTACGCCACACCCCGACTAGCCGCTATCAACGGAGTCCGCCTGATCGGCACCGCCGACGAAAAGGCCAGCGTGCTGTCCTTCGTGCTCGCCGGCCACGAGCCGCTCGAAGTCGGCAAAGCCCTCAACACCGAAGGCATCGCGGTACGCGCCGGACATCACTGCGCACAACCCATCCTGCGACGAATGGGCATCGAAGCCACCGTTCGCCCATCATTCGCCTTCTACAACACCTACGACGAAATCGACGTCTTCATCAACGCGGTACGACGCATCGCCGACGGCGGCGCGAACACCGGTTAGAGGAGAACCGCGTTACCTACCTCACCCACACCCCCCGACGTCTGGTATGACTGTCTAAGTAAATTGCCGTAACGGGGAGGACTTGGGCCTGGTGAGCGCCCCGACCGAAGAGCGCGTGGTCGCTGCTGAGCAGCCTCACCGACCAGCCTTGGCCAAATGGATCCGCCGCCTGGCGGTGCCCATCATCCTCGGCTGGGTCGGCCTGATCGTCGTCTTGAACACGGTCGTCCCGCAGCTGGACGAAGTGGGTCGGCTGCGTGCGGTCTCGATGTCCCCCAAAGACGCGCCATCGGTGATCGCGATGATGCGTTCAGGCAAGGTCTTCGAAGAGTCCGACTCGGACAGCTCGGCGATGATCGTCCTCGAGGGCGACCAGCCTCTGGGCGATGCCGCGCACCACTTCTACAACGAGATGGTCGCCAAGCTGCGTGCCGACACCACGCACGTGCAGCACATCCAGGATTTCTGGGGTGATCCACTCACCGAGGCCGGTGCGCTGAGCGCGGACAGCAAGGCCGTCTACGTGCAGGTGGCGCTCGCCGGGAACATGGGCGAGACGCTCGGTAACGACTCGGTCGAAGCCGTCCAGAAAATCGTCAAGGGCTTGTCGCCGCCACCGGGTGTGAAGGTGTTCGTGACCGGCGGCCCGGCGTTGCAGGCTGATCAGCAGCAGGCCGGCGACGCCAGCATCAGGCTGATCGAGCTCACCACCATCACCGTCATCCTGGTGATGCTGCTGTTCTTCTACCGGTCGGTCGTCACCGTCATCCTCGTGCTGGTGATGCTGGTGCTCGGCCTGTCGGTGACCCGCGGCGCGGTGGCGTTCCTGGGCTATCACAACCTGATCGGGCTGTCGCCCTTCGCGACCCAGTTGCTCGTGACGCTGGCGATAGCCGCGACAACCGACTACGCGATCTTCCTGATCGGGCGATATCAAGAGGCCCGGGCGCTCGGCGAGGACAAAGAATCCGCTTACTACACGATGTACCACGGCACCGCTCACGTGGTGCTGGCCTCGGGCATGACCATCGCCGGGGCGACGTTCTGCCTGTCCTTCACCCGGCTGCCGTATTTCAAGTCGCTGGGTGTGCCACTGGCCGTGGGCATGGTGGTTGCCGTGATCTCCGCGTTGACGCTCGGCGCGGCGATCATCACCGTCGCCAGCCGCTTCGGGCTGCTGGAGCCCAAGCGCGCGATGCGAATTCGGTTCTGGCGAAAGCTGGGCGCGCTGGTGGTGCGCTGGCCCGCCGGCATTCTGCTTGCGACGATCATGATCGCCCTGATCGGGTTGATCACTCTGCCGGGCTATCAACCGAGCTACAACGACCGCAAGTACCTGCCTGCCGACCTGCCGGCCAACGAGGGCTTCGCGGCGGCCGAGCGCCACTTCCCGATCGCCCGGATGAACCCCGAAATGCTCTTGATCGAGACCGATCACGACGTCCGCAACTCAGCGGACTTCTTGGTGATAGAGCGGATCAGCAAGGCCATCTCCAAGGTCCCCGGCATCGGCCGGGTGCAGTCGATCACCCGCCCAGCCGGGAAGCCGTTGAAGTACAGCACGATTCCGGCCCAGATCAGCATGGGCGGCACCAACCAGACGATGAACCGCTCGTACATGGAAGACCGCATGAAGGACATGCTGGTTCAGGGCGAGCAGATGCAGCAGACCATCAACACGATGACGCAGATGATCGACTTGATGGAAGAGATGAGCAACATGATGCACGACATGGTGGCCAAGATGGACACCATGACGCTGGACATCGCCGCGCTGCGGGATCACATCGCGGAATTCGACGACTTCTTCCGTCCGATCCGCAGTTACCTCTACTGGGAACCGCACTGCTACGACATCCCGATGTGCTGGTCTATCCGATCGGTGTTCGACACCCTTGACGGCGTCGACACCATGGTCGACGACATCCAATCGCTGCTCCCGGACATGCACCGGCTGGATGCCCTGATGCCGCAAATGGTTTCGCTGATGCGCCCGACCATCGAATCGATGAAGCGGATGCGGATCATGATGCTGACCCAGCAGGCCACCCAGGCCAGCCAGCAGGATCAGCAGGCCGCGCTGAGCCAGAACCAATCCGCCATGGGTGCGGCGTTCAACGACTCGCTCAACGACGACACGTTCTATTTACCGCCGGAGATCTTCGACAACGACGAATTCAAGCGCGGCATAAAGAATTTCATCTCCCCCAACGGCCACGCGATCCGGTTCATCATCTCCCACGAGGAAGACCCGTTGTCGGCCGACGGCATCAAGCGCATCGACGCGATCAAGAACGCTGCTTTCGAGGCCATCAAGGGCACGCCTCTGGAGGGCTCGAGGATCTACCTGGGCGGTACCGCGTCCGCCTTCAAGGACTTGCAGGAGGGCAACGAGTACGACCTGCTGATCGCCGGAGTGGCCGCGTTGTCGCTGATCTTCATCATCATGCTGATCATCACCCGCGCCATCGTCGCTGCGGCGGTGATCGTCGGCACGGTGGTGCTCTCGCTCGGGGCGTCGTTCGGGCTCTCAGTTCTGTTGTGGCAGCACATATTGGGCATGGAGCTGCAATTCATGGTGATGGCCATGGCGGTCATCATCTTGTTGGCGGTCGGTGCCGACTACAACCTGCTGTTGGTGTCTCGGATGAAAGAGGAGATACCCGCCGGAATCAATACCGGCATCATCCGCGCGATGGGCGGCAGCGGTTCGGTGGTGACGGCGGCGGGCCTGGTGTTCGCGTTCACCATGATCTCGATGTCGGTCAGCGCGATGGTGGTGGTCGCTCAGGTGGGCACGACGATCGGGCTCGGCCTGCTGTTCGACACCCTGGTGGTGCGTGCGTTCATGACGCCGGCGATCGCCGCGATAATGGGGCCGTGGTTCTGGTGGCCGCAAACCGTGCGGCCCAAACCTCTATCCAAGCGGCCGCACGGTCAGCTACTCAGGTAGCTCCGAGCTTCGCCCGGATCAGCGTTGCCAGATCACGACCAGCCCGCTGTAGCGGGACCGACGATCGAGCCGCCATCGACATGATCACGGCGCCCTCGATGGTCGCGACGACGGTGGTCGCGAGATCTTCTGCGGAGCTGGGGTCGAGTCCGGCCGCCTCGACGGGCCGCGCGATGAGTCGCACCCATCGCGTGAAGGCGTCGGCGGCAGCCGCCGCCGCCGCCGCCGGCGCCTCAGACCTGCCCAGCGTGGCCGCCACAATCGGACAGCCGGCCCCGTAGTCGCTGTCGGCCAGCGCAGCCTCCCAGGCCAGCACGAATGCCTGGACCGATGCAATCGGGTCGCCTTCAACGACGATTCCCTCGAGCATCGCCGCGAACCCCGCGGCAGCGGATTCGGTTGCCGCGGCGACTAATTCGGGCTTGCCATCCGGAAAATTCAGGTAGAGCGTGCGACGCGCCAAGCCACTGTGTTCGAGGATCTGCGAAACGCTCGCGCTACCCACTCCACGCCGGCGCACCAGCGCGATCGTGGTGTCGATCAAGCGTTGCCTGGCTGACATCGCGCCCTCCGTCCATTGCACTAGACCAATCAGTCTACTATCGCATGAAGCTTAGTAGATCGATCGGTCTACAACTGCAAGGAAGGGGGCCGTGATGAGTACGGCCAATCAAGCATTACGGAAATTCCGCCGAGAACGCATCGTGGGCCGGTACGTCGCCAATCCAGCGGTGACACTGTTTCGGCGCATCGGTGTCCGCACCACGTTCGCGACGGAGCTGCAGACGATGGGCCGCAAGTCGGGGCAATGGCGCTCGGTCCCCGTTTCCGCGGGTTTCGACGCGACCGGTGCGTGGGTGATTTCCCAGCATGGGCATCGGTCCGGGTGGGCACTCAATGTCGCCGACGATCCGAATGTCCGTATCCGGCAGGGGCATCGATGGCGAAGCGGTACTGCGCATTTCGTGCCCGATGACGACCCGCTGGCGCGAGTTCGAACCTTTGCGACGTCGGCGCTGCTGTCGCCGCTGGTGATCGCCACGTTCAAGGCGCTGCAATCCGATCCGATCAGCGTTCGTATCGACTTCGTGGACTGATGCCGACCTGGGGGAGTTCCTCAGAAGACGATTGTCTGGTTGCCATGTCGGATGATGCGGTCCTGACAGTGCCACAGCACCGCGCGGGACAGCACAGCGCGTTCGACATCCGCACCGAGGCGGGTCAGGTCGCCGACATCATGGCGGTGGTCGACTCGCACGACGTCTTGTTCGATGATGGGTCCTTCGTCGAGTGTTTCGGTCACGTAGTGCGCTGTCGCCCCGACGAGTTTGACGCCGCGGTCCTTCGCCTGGCGATACGGTGCGGCGCCGACGAAACTTGGCAGGAATGAGTGATGAATGTTGATCAGAGGGCAACCGACCTCGGCGAGGAAATGCGGCGAGAGGATCTGCATGTAGCGGGCCAGTACCACAAGGTCGATGTTGCCGCGCAGCATCTCGAGTTGATGTTGTTCGGCTTGTGCCCGAAGGTCTTTGGTAGCGGGCACGTGGACGAACGGGATACCGAACGGGCGCACCTGATCGGCCAGGTGGGGGTGGTTCGAAATCACCATCACCACCGACATGTCCAGCTCACCACGGCGGTTGCGCCACAGCAGGTCCAGAAGACAATGGTCAGCCGTCGACGCCATGATCGCCACCCGCTTGGGTTGGGCGGCCTCAGTGAATGCGAAGTCCATATCGAACTGTGAAGCCACCTGTTCAGCGAAGTCTCGCTCCAGAGCGGCGCGCACAGTCGACAATTCAGGGAGGTGAAAGATTGTGCGCTGCATGAATTTTCCGCCCGAATACTGAGTCGAATGCTGATCCAGCGACACGATATTGGCACCGGCCCGAGCGAGGAATGCACTGACGGCCGCCACCAACCCCGGACGGTCGGCACAGTGCAGCAGCAATCGGCCGACGTCCGCTTTCGCCGGCGCCCCCGGAATCATCTGGGGGTACCGCCCGTTCGCCGGGGCCTGGGCGCCATTGCGAAATGCCATGTCTCTCAGAATCCTTCATACTCAAGCACTCAGGGCGCCGGCGGTAGCCGACGCCCCAAGTGCCCTAACAGCAGCAGCCTCTGATCGGGGCCGCCGCCGTATCAGTTATGACGAGGCGCCGTGAGCGCCGTGAGCGCCGTTGGTGCCGTTGGCGCCAGTGGCACCGGTTGCACCGGTTGCACCGGTGTTGCCCTTCACCCCGGTTGTTCCGGTCGCGCCGGTCGCTCCGGTGGTGCCGGTCGCGCCGTTGCTACCGGCCGTGCCGGTATGACCGGTGTGGCCGAGCAGCCCGCCGTGACCCGGGGTTCCGGCTGCAGCGCCGCTGCCACCGGTTCCGCCGGTCCCACCTGCAGCGCCGGTGCCACCGGTTCCACCGGTCCCACCTGCGCCGCCGGTTCCACCAGCACCGCCCGAACCGCCTGTTGCACCCGAACCACCGAGTCCACCTGTGCCACCGACGCCGGTTCCACCAGCGCCCGTGCCAGCTCCGCCGGCACCGCCGACGCCGCCGTTACCACCAGCGGCACCGGCTCCGCCGGTCCCGCCCGCAGCGCCGGTTCCACCTGCGCCGCCGTTACCGCCGGCCTGGCCTGCACCGCCGGTGCCGCCGGTGCCGCCGGTGCCGCCGTTACCCGCCGCACCTCCGCTACCGAGGAGGCCACCTGTGCCACCGTTGCCACCGACGCCTGCGGGTCCACCCGCAGTGCCGTTGCCTCCGACGTTGGTCCCGTTGGCACCGTTGGTGCCGGCTCCGCCAGCACTTCCGGTTCCGCCGGCCTGGCCTGCGACACCGGTTCCACCGTTACCGCCGTTACCGCCGGTTCCGCCAGTACCGACACCCGTGGTGCTGACCGCAGCTCCGCCGGCGCCCCCAGCGCCACCATTGGTGTTACCGGTTCCACCGTTGCCACCGTTGGCACCGTTACCCCCGACAGCCAGCCCACCTGTCGCGGTGGTGGACGAGGCGCCGCCTGCGCCGCCTGCGCCACCGTTGGATCCAGCAGTTCCATTGCCGCCGGCCGCGCCGTTACCGCCGGTCGCAAGGGGCGCTGCGCCCGCCACGGCACCGCCAGCGCCACCTTGGCCGCCGCCGTTGCCGTCGGTGCCGGCGACGCCGTTACCGCCGGTCACGGTGCTGGTCGCACCCGCCATGCCCTCGACGCCCGGAGCACCGCTCGGAGTCGGGTTCACACCGTCGGCACCCGTTGTGCCCGTCGTCGTGCCAGCCGTGCCGGTCACGCCGTTAGCAGCCGTGCCGGTACCTGCGCCGCCGGTCGTACCGAGCGTGCCGTTGCCGCCGGTCCCGCCGTTACCGCCGTGACCGAACAACGCCAAAGAGCCGGCATTCCCGCCATTGCCGCCTGCCGCACTGGTTCCGCCGGCTCCGCCGCCACCACCACTGCCGAAGAACAGGCCGCCGTTGCCGCCGTTGCCGCCGGTCAGTCCCGCTGACCCGGAGCCACCGATACCGCCGTAGCCGATCAAGAGACCGGCATTCCCACCATTGACGCCCGAGCCCGCCGCACCATTGGTGCCGTTGGCGATGAAGATATTCACGATCGGGATCTGCCCGGCGAGCCCAATGAGGCCGTAGAGAGGTTCATTCACACCAGCTGGGCTGAATAGCTGGGCGGCCAGCATATTCGGGGTGGGTGAGTTCAGGGTGACCGCAGAGGCGTTGGCCTGAAGAGCGCTACTGGCCGAACATCCGGATCCCACCATGAGGCATTGAAGCCCGGTCGATGCCTCAGCGCTTGACGCTGGTGACAGAGGCGGGGCGAGCGCAGGCGCGGCCTGCGCGGCACCGGCGCCGAACGCCAAGGAGGCACCCGCTCCGACCATCGCGATTCCCGTTGCACATGGATAGATGTATTTTCTCATTGTCTTGCTCCTGTTTTGAGTTACTGATGTTGAGCCTTATTTCAGGCTCGCAAAATTAATGGACTGCAGATTAGGATTTCCCAGGTCCTATTGTTTTTGGCGAGCTCCCCCCGGAAGAACACCACCCCACTGGACGTTCTTCACGCATTGAAACGTATTTCAAACGCAAAGCTGGATAGGCCAGTCTGAGACTGACCCAAAATTATGTTGAAGTTAGATGTCGATCGCGCCCAATGCGCAACACGCTAAGGCGCTGTGCGGCGGATCCAATCACCGGCGTTATGCTGCAGATATGGTTGGCATCCTCACAACCAACGCCGCGATGCCGGCGAGATTAAAGCTGCGACCAGACCTGTCGCTGAGCAGCAGAAAGCACGGAATGCCTGATTACGCTTGATGGCTTTTTCGCCGTCATTTGCAGATCCTTTGTGAGCTGTCTGATTTCCTCGCGACAGCTGACCTAATGCGATCCTCAAAAATCTGATTAGTGCCAACCCTAGGCTCGTCACCCAAGATGTGTCAACTGTCACATAGAAATCAACCAGCAAATCGTGTAGAAGTGGCCGCACCGATTGCTGCTATAAAATTCTAATCACCGGCGCTAGTGCCGATTACGGCATTTTGGACGTAGCTAGATCCGCGCAGATGCGTGAATCGCAGCAAACCCACTCGAGCCGTTATGCCGCCCGTATCGCCGTTGGCGGGGACATGTAGGCGGCAATCCTTGCCACCCACCCGTGTGACAAGCGAGGCGCGTATTGACTCCTGAGGCACCTGGGGCAGACCTTCCTGAATACGCGGCCGACACCCGCGGACGGGGCCGTCCGATGTCAGCGCGGTGGCCTATCTTGGAGCGTCCGACCAACTACATCGAGGGAGAAACGGCGTGGACGACGACACCACCTTGTCGGCCGCCGACCTCCTCGAAATCAATCGCGACATCCAGGGCTCCCCCACGATCCGCCTGCTGGCCACCCTCAATCTGGGCGGTTACGCCACCCTGATGGAACGCCACCTCAGCGCCGGCGTAATCAGCGAGACCGAACTCGTGGTCCGGCTCGAACGCGATCTCGACGAGCTCGGCCGCCCCGGCGGCGAGCAATCCGGCCTGGGCTTGATCAAGAGCTGGGCCAGTCAGGGCTGGCTGCACCGGGTGGCCGACCAGCGCACCGGCGTGGAACGCAATCTCTGCTACCTGACCCAGGACGCCCGCCGGGCCCTGGACTTCCTGCGCGGACTGCGACGCCAGGACACCATCGCCACCGGCGGATCCATCAACGGCATCGCCTCACGCCTCAAGCAGATCGCCCTGCGCGTCGGCAACGACCCGGTGCGCATCCGCGCCGGCATCAAAGCCGAAATCAACGCGCTGACCGCAGAACTCGATGCGCTGGAGCGCGGCGAGGACCTGGGCGGCCGGACCGCCGACGTCGATATGACCGACATGTACGACGAGGCCCACGCCATCGCCCTGCAGATGGAACGGCTGATCACCGACATCGGCCAGTACGGCACCATGATCGAGCGTGCCACCGCAGCGCTCGACGAGCCGATCGACAGCAACCTGGCCTACCGCGACCGGCAGCGTCAGATGTACGCCGACTACCAGACCGCCTGGGACTCCCAGGGACGCGACAGTCACCGCGCCTTCCTTCGGATGATCAACGACCCCGACCAGCGCGCCGAGTTCGAGGCCGACGTCGCCGCCGTCGCCCACTCACTGCCCGCCTTGGACCCGGCGCTGCGCAAGGTGATGGCCGGTTTCTTCGAACTCGTCGGTCAGCAGATCGACGAGGTGGAACGCATCCAGCAACGCTGCGCCCAGCGGGTCAAACGGTTCACCGCATTCGGCACCTTGGAGCAGAGCCGCGGGGTGGCGCGCCAGCTCAACGACGCGATCGGCGCCGCACGCGCGCTACTCAAGAGCTCGCTGACCGACTCGCGCATCGACATCGAACTTCCCTTAGCCCGCCACGCCATCAGTTCGGTTGGCGCACTGAGCTTTCGGATCGGTGAGCTGTCGAATCCCAAGCCCGCCCACGTCGCGGAAGGCGAGCTCGACCTGTCCAGCTTCGCGGCGCTGACCACCCAGGTCGACGCACCCGCGATGTCGGAGATGATCAACACCGCACTGGACGGCGGCGGGCGCCTGACCCTGCCCGAGGCGCTGGAGATGCTCGACGCGCCGTATCTGGGTCACGTCATCGTGCTGTGGTCTTGGGCGCTCAAGCAGCCATCACAAACAGACACAGCCGCGCAGAAGTCGGTCACCGTCCGGTTCCAGTCGCTGGACGGCCGTGACCGCGAGATGGAGGTTCCGCACTTGGTGTTCACCGAACCGATCTCGAGCATGTTGGGGGCCGGCGCATGACGGATATCTCCGACATCGACATCACGGGTCTCAGTGCGCTGCCCCAGGTCGACCAGACCGCCCGTACCCCGCATCAACGGCGTCCGCGTTTCGACGGCGACGTCAGCGAGCTGCCCGACCGGGCCTGCTGGGCGCTGCAGCAGCTGCTGACCCGCCGCTACATCAGTGCCGAGGCCGATGCCGACCTGTACAGCTGGGTGCTGGAATACCGGGCGCAGCTCTGCGTGCGACTATCCGAACTCGACCTGATGTTGCGGGTCACAGACGTCGGGTATGAATCAGGTGGAGTGGCATTCGTCGAACAGGCCCGCTACGAATCAGCCAGGGGTGTCAAGCTTTTGCGCCGCGAGCCGCTGGGCACCTACGACTCCATCCTGGCGTTGCACCTGGCGCAGATGATGCGCGCTTCCGGTGGGCAGGCCGTGCTGATCAGCCGCGAGGAAGTGCATGGGCTGTTCTCCGGCGTGCTCAACGATGTCGATCGCGACACCGTCACCTTCACCGCCCGTGTCGACGGAGCCATCGCCAGGCTGGCAGGGTTGGAGATCTTGCGCAGGACGCGCGACGACGAAGACAGCTACATCATCAGCCCGGTGATCAACGCCGTGATGACCGCATCGGTGATCGCCGAATTGCAGCAGCAGTTCGAACTCCTGCTGTCCGGCGGCGCAGCACCGGAGCGTGACGAACAGGAGGCCCAGCTCGATGGGTGAACAGTTCCACTTGTCGCGGCTGCAGATCATCAACTGGGGTGTGTTCGACGGATACCACGACATCCCGTTCAGCGACGGCGGCGCGCTGATCGCAGGCGCTTCCGGCAGCGGGAAATCCTCACTGCTCGATGCGATTTCGCTCGGGTTCCTACCGTTCAACCGGCGTAATTTCAACGCCTCCGGCGATAATTCGGCTGCCGGGTCCAACGCGGGCCGGCGCACCGTCGACAAGTACGTGCGCGGCGCCTGGGGGCAGCGCAGCGACGCAGGCGCCAGCAAGGTGATGTACCTGCGTGGCGACGGCACCGCCTGGTCGGCGGTAGCCGTCAGCTACACCAGCAACACCGGGCGCACCGTCACCGGCCTGGTGCTGAAATGGCTGACCGGAGAATCCCGGTCGGACTCGTCGAGCCGCTTCGTGCTGGCCGACGGCGACCGCGACATCGAGGACGTCTGCAACCGTTGGGCGGCCGGGCGATTCGACTCCGGGGTGTTCAAGGACGACGAATGGCGGTTCTCCACCAAGGTCGAATCACAGTACCTCGCCCAGTTGTACGCCACCATCGGTATCCGAGCATCGGATGCCGCCCAGCAGCTGCTCGGCAAGGCGAAATCGCTGAAAAGCGTTGGTGGACTGGAACAGTTCGTTCGCGAGTTCATGCTCGACGAACCCAGCAGCCTCACCCGCCTACCCGATGCGCTCAAGCAGATCGACCCGCTGGTGGAGGCTCGCGAACTGCTGGCCGTCGCGCAGCGCAAACGTAAGATCCTCGGCGATATCGAAAAGATCCAGCAGCGCTACGCCTCGGAGTCCTCGGACCTGGGCATCATCGACCTGGTGGACCAGCCGATGGTGCGCGCCTACACCGATCACGTCCGGCTGGCGCAGTGCGGGCCGCAGATCGAGTCGCTGGACGCCACGATCGACCAGCTCGGCAACGAGTACGAGGACGTCACCCGCCAGCTCAATCTGGCTAAGGCTGAAGGGGATTCACTCAACGCCCAGATCAGTGGATCCAGCGCCAACCTGGGCCCGCTGCAGTCGCAGGTGGCCGGTGCCGAGGCGCAGGCCGAGCAGGTGTCACGGCGCCGCGCTGCCTACGAGTCGATGCTGAACACCCAGGACATCGACGTACCCGACAGCGCCGACGACTTCTGGAATCTGCGCGAGGAGCTGTCAGGCGAGGTCACCGAACTGCTGGCCAAGCTGGACCGCGGCCGCGAAGCATCGACCGACGCCGAATACGCGCAGAAGGCCGCGCGGATCGCCCGTGACGACGCCGCCAAGGAGCTCAAGCGGGTCGAGCACGTCGGCTCGGCACTGCCCGAATTCGCGATCACCATGCGCGAACACATCTGCGCCGCAGTCGGTGTCGACGCCAGCGAGCTGCCCTACATCGCCGAGCTGATGGACCTGCGACCCGAGCAGAGCCGCTGGCGGGTGGCGGTCGAGAAGGTACTGCGCGGGGTGGGCTTGCGCCTGCTGGTGCCCGACGATCAGTATGCCGCGGTGCTGCGCTTCGTCAACGAGACCAACATGGGCGGACGGCTGCAACTGCACCATGTGCGCGCGAGTCTCGTCGGCGCTGCCCCGGCGGACGCCGAGCCGAATACATTGGCCGGCAAGCTGTTCGTCGTCGACCCCACCCATCCGTGCGCCGCTGAGGCCGCCGATGTCGTCGCCGCCGCCGGCGACCATATCTGCGTCGACACCCCAGATGTGTTCTCCCGCTTCCGGCGTGCGGTCACCGACGCCGGGCTGTACAAGGATTCCGAGCGGCTGGCCATCAAGGACGACCGGCGTCCGCTCAAGCAGTCGGACTATATCTACCAAGGTGACGTGCGGGCCAAGATCGACGCTCTGACTGTCGACCTCGCCAATGCCGAAGAGGCATACCAGCAGGCGCGGCGGGCCGCCGATGAAATTGCGGCGCAACGTCAACGGTGGCGCGACCGGTCAGCAGCCTGCAAGGCGATCTGCGAGCAGTTCCCGCAGTGGAATCAGGTCGACATCGACACTGCCGACGGGCACGCCGACCGGCTGCGGGAGCAGTACGAACTGCTCCTGGCCGACAATCCGGACATCGAGGCGCTCAACGCGCGCGCCGATGAAGTCTGGGAGGACATCCAGACGCTGATGACGCGACGCGGTGCCATCCAGACCCGCCGCGACGATCTGGACGGCCGTCGTACCCAGCTGCTCGAACTGCAAGACCGGTTGGCGCCGGCGTTCGTCTCCGAGCCGCTGACCGAGCTGCTGAACCGCTACGCCGCCGACGTACCGGTCACGCTGGAGGTGCTCAACCCCGAGCCGCACCGCGAGGCAGTGTTCAACGCGATCCGCCGCGAACGTGAGCAGCTGCGCGAAAGCCGCAGGCGCTCTTACGATGAGCTGGCCCGCATCCTCAACACCTTCGATACGGCATTCCCCGACGCGATCCCGAACGACAGTGATGTTTTCGACGAGCGGGTGCACGACTACGTGGCGCTGTGCCGGCACATCGACGAGCGAGAACTACCCGAGGCCTACGAGCGGATGATGCGGCTGGTCACCGAGCAGGCGCCCGACGCCATCCTCACCCTGCACCGGGTCGCCGAACAGGAGACGCGCCGGATCAGCGAGCAGATCGACCGCGTCAACACCGGACTTGGTGCCGTCGAGTTCAACAACGGAACCCGGCTGACGCTGCGCGCCACGCCCCGCAACCTGACCGCGGTCGCCGAGCTCACCGAGATCGTCCGCGCGATCTCCCGGCGCATTGCCGAGGTGGGCATGGGTGACAAGCAGGCGATTCTGGATCAGTACGCCGACATTCTGCGGTTGCGCAACCGGCTGGCGTCGACCGCGCCCGAGGACAAGGCCTGGACCCGCGACGCGCTGGATGTCCGCAACCGCTTCACGTTCGATTGCGCCGAATGGGATGTCAGCACCGAGGAGCTGATCCGCACGCACAGCAACGCCGGCGACAACTCCGGTGGCGAGCAGGAGAAGCTGATGGCCTTCTGCCTGGCCGGCGCCCTGAGCTTCAACCTCGCCAGCCCCGCGCAGTCCGAGTTTTCGGCTACCGCCGAAAATGCCGACAACAAGCCGGTTTTCGCTCAGTTGATGCTCGACGAGGCGTTCTCCAAATCGGACCCGCAGTTCGCCCAGCAGGCGCTGCAGGCGTTCCGGAAATTCGGTTTCCAGCTCGTCATCGTGGCGACCGTGCAGAACGCGACCACAATTCAGCCCTACATCGACAGCGTGATCATGGTGTCCAAGACGGAAGCCACCAGCCGCAACGCACGCCCGGTCGCCACCGTGGCAGCCAAGACGATCTCCGACTTCACCTCGTTGCGGGCCGAGATGCGCAATTCTGCGGCGCGGGAACGCGTGCCGGCGACGGTGTAGTGCGGCTCAGTCCGGAACCACGGCACAAAAAAGGCCAGGGGCACCAAGCCCCTGGCCTTTTTCGTCGTTACTTGAGGTTGGGCAGGCCTGCGGCGACCGCGGCGGCCTGGGCCTTACCGACGGCCTCGATGAATTCCTTCGGGACCGGGTTGGTGTCGCCCGGCGCACTACCGAACACCAGCACCGAGACGGTCCGGTCGACGGTGAACAGCAGAGCCGCCATCGCGGACTTGCCGTCAGGCGAGGTGCCGATGGTGACCGTCGCGTCGGTGGCCACGCTGGGCAGCGGCGCAGCCGTACCCGTCACCTGAGACGGAACGCTCTGCGAGGCGCCGGTCAGAGCCGTCGCAGCCTGGGCGGCGTCGTCGGCGATGATGACCGAGACGTTGATGGCGTCAGTGCCCGACGAGAATGTCTGGGACACGTCCGGGGGCGCGGGGGTGGTGGTCACCTTCGGCGCGTCACCCGTCCACGGGGTTTGCCCGACCTGAGGAATGTCAGATGCCTTCACCAGCAGCGAGGCGTAATCCGGTGTGCCCGTCGGCGCTGACGCCTCGACGCTCGTGGTGGTCGATGTCGAAGTCGAGGTCGACGTGGATGTCGAAGTCGAAGTGCTCGTCGGCGTCGACGAGCTGTCCTTGTCGCAGCCGGCCACGACCAACCCAAGCGCGACGGCGGCCGCCGTGACTCGGACGATTGCTCGCGTGCGTGCAGGATCCATAGTGGCGCGCTCCCATCTGGCCACCCCCCGCTGGAGGGCCGAATGCAGCCTAAACGAGTGAGACAGTCCACTCTATTTAATCGACGGATTTGTTGCCGAAATACGTATTTCCGATCTAAGGGGCGGCCTGCGGCGTGACGAGGAACTTTTCACCCGTCGCGCGTTTGACGTATTCGGTGAAGGCGTCGTGGTTGAGCATTCCGGCCAGTGACACCTCTCGGGTGTAGCTACTGGCGAATGTCGTGGTGAGCTCGTCTGCCACCCGAGCGCGCAACCGACCGATGGTCTCGGCACCCGCACCCGCCAGAAATGGCGTCAGTAACCATCCACCGATGCCCCAGGCCATGCCGAAATTTCTGGTGAGAATGGTTGGACTGGTGTCGAGTCCGCCGTAGATGTACACCTGTTTGTGCACGGTCGATCCATAACGCGAGTATTCCGCCGCGGTCGCGCTGGCCGCCTGTTCCATGCCGTTGAGGATCTGGCTTGCCAGCGTGCCGCCGCCGATGGCGTCGAACGCGAGCGTCGCCTTGGTCGCTTTCAGGGCCTCGACGAGATCGGCCTCGAACGACGAAGACGTCGAGTTCACAACGTGAGCGGCGCCCAGGGACTTCAGGATTTTCTCCTGCTCAGTCTTGCGGACGATATTGACCAGCGGTATGCCGTCCTTCTGGCAGAGCTTGACCAGCATCTGGCCGAGGTTCGAGGCGGCGGCAGTGTGCACGAGGGCTGAATGTCCTTCGCGGCGCATGGTTTCCGTCATACCGAGTGCGGTCAGCGGGTTGACGAACGACGATGCCCCGTCTCGCGCCGACGCGCCGTCAGGGAGGACCAGACATGCCCGCGCATCGACGGCGCGGTACTGGGAATACATCGCCCCGCCGGCGATCCCGACCATCGTGCCGATGAGGGCCTGGGCGGCTTCGGATGAGCCCGCGGCGACAACAGTGCCCGCGCCCTCGTTGCCCACTGGCAGTGATTGGTCGAGCCGCGCCGTGAGTGTTTTCAGAGCTTCTTGCTTGATGGGCGCGGTGACGACCGGGCGTTCCGGCGTGCCCGAGACTGTCGCGGCGCTCATGTCCGCGGTGGAGACGAGCAGTCCGAGGTCCGATGGGTTGATCGGCGAGGCCTCGACCCGCACCAGCACCTCGTTATCGGCTGGCTTCGGTACGTCGACCTCGTGCAGTGAGAGTTCGAGCGTGCCGGTGGAGGTCACCAACGACCGCAATTCAAGGGCCTTTTCGGGCAGATCTGCGGCCATGGCTGACGCCTCGTTCCTGATTGCGGCTGATGCTCAACCATACGAACTACCGGTGCCGAAGGAAATGTTCCCAACTCACAGGGCGGGCGGGGCTCGAACCCACGACCAACAGATTCGGCCCGAGCGGTCGCCGAAGATGCCACGCAATACCCGTTCGCCCTGTGGGACAACGGCCTACGTCGAATTGTCCCGGCAGGTCTCTGGTCCTGCCTCAGCGATTCACGCTGTGGAAGAAAGTCAGATAGCCGCGGCCGCGGCAACCGACGGCGTGGCCAGCCAGCGAGCGAGTCGGCAGTTGCGACGGCCGGTACTCCCACCCCGGCGGCGTCAGTGACACCGACACCCTTTGGTGAAGTGGTCGCGACCGCCGGTAGCACCATCGAACAATTCATGGACAGAGTCGGGACGTGGCTGTCGACTTTCCCGGCCAATCCGATTACCGATCTTCTTACCGGGGGGCTGTGGCCGCTGCGCGGGACCTTGTTCCCGGTCGGTTGTGACGTGGGGTTGTGGGGGACGGCGGCGTGTGTGGCTGCAAAGGACTGCTCGGGCAAGAGCCTCTCCGGTGCGGATTTGCAACGCGAGGACCTGAGCGGGGACAGCCTCACCGACGCGAACCTCAGCAACGCCAACCTGACCAACAGCGGGCAGTATGCCCGGCGCAGACATATCGAGACATGTTGTCGTCGACTGACCTGTCGCATGCGCAGTGTGTTTGAAGTAGATTCTGACTGAACATCGAGATCCGGGGGGGTCTTTGTGAGCACACGTTCATCCCCGGCCGACGTGCAGGCAGACAGCATCACGCGGCCATCATCGACGGACTATCGCCGCCCTGACCTCCAAGGCATGCGCGCCGTGGCCGTCCTGACGGTGTTCGCGAACCACCTATTCAACTGGCCATCAGGCGGATTCGTCGGCGTCGACGTGTTCTTCGTCCTCAGCGGGTTCTTCATCACCGGCCTGCTGATCCGCGAACGCAAAACCACGAGACACCTGTCGTTCCAGAACTTCTACACCCGCCGGGTGAAGCGCATCATCCCATCAGCCGTCCTGGTGCTGACCGTTACCGTAGGCGGCGCCTATCTCCTGTTCACCGCGACCCGGGCCAAGGACACACTCGTCGATGCGCTCTACGCCGCAGTGTTCGCGTCGAACTGGCACTTCGAGGCCGTCGGAGCCGACTACTTCCAATCCGCCCGGCCGCCGTCACCGATCCAGCATTACTGGTCGCTGTCGATCGAGGAGCAGTTCTATTTCGTGTGGCCATTCCTGATCGCTCTGGTCTTCGCCGCGACCAGGAGCATCCGCCGGCGGGCAAACCGGCGAGCGCGCGAGTGGGCCCTGTCGGCGGTCATGTTCACCGTCGTGGCCGCATCCTTCGCGTGGGCGATGTATTTATCAGCGGTCGACCCGAACGCCGCCTACTTCTCCACCTTCACCCGAGTCTGGGAGCTCGGAGTCGGCGCGATGCTGGCTATCGCGGGTCCGATGCTCGAGCGAATCCCCTCACATCTGCGGCCGGTACTGGCCTACCTGGGGTTGGCCGGCGTCGCGGCGTCCCTGTTTCTGATCAGTCCGACGGTACGATTCCCGGCGCCGTGGGCCGCGCTCCCAGTGCTGGCCACAGCGTTGGTGGTCGCCTCGTACCACGGCGCACCGATACCCCGCCTTTTGTTGCCTCTCACTAACCGAGCTGCGCGGTGGTTCGGCGACACCAGCTACACGCTCTACCTATGGCACTGGCCGGTGATCACGCTGCTGTACGCGATTCTCCCAAGAGGCTGGCTGTTCTACAGCATTGCGATCGCACTGTCGTTGGGGTTGACCGCCGTCACCTACCACTTCTATGAAGACCCCCTCCGAAAGTCCCAGTGGTTGCTCCCCCGCACCAGCAAGCGCGACCGCAGGACGCGGCCAGCGGTGTGGGGACTTTCTGGCCTCGTGGCGGCCAGTTTGGTCGTGATCTCGATCCTCGTCATTCAGACCGCAGACGATGCCGCCGTCACGCAGGAACTCGCCCGCGGCCAAGACGACCCGCAGCCGACGCAATTCGCTGCGCCGGCCCAGAAGGTCGACCCGTGCTTTGGTGCGCCCGCGATGGTGACTCCCGGGTGTGCTCTGCGCAACCCCGATGTCCCGCTGCGGCCATCCGTTGATACGTTCGCCCGCGACACGCAGGGGCAGCTGAATTGCAACATCGCGGCGACGTCGGGCGCCTGCCACTACGGCTATGACGGTGATGGGGCGCTCCGCATCGCACTGGTGGGAGATTCGCACGCGCAAGCTATTTTGCCAGCGTTGCGCTCGACGTTGCAGGCCAACAAGTGGTCACTAACTGCTTATGTCGGGACCGACTGCATCCTGTCAAATCCACCGGCCCCAGGGAAGATGTGCCACGATGCGCTAGCCCAGACTGAAAGCGACCTGGTTGCGCACCCGTATGACCTGGTGATAATCGCCAATTTCGACTACGGGCTGCCGGTCAACAACTATCTGGCGGCGTGGACACCTGTCGCCAAGGCGGGAAGTCGCTTCCTTGTCTTGCGGGATAATCCGGCCACCTCAGCCGACGCACTTGCCTGCCTCACGCGAGTCAGTTTGGACGGCGATCACACCGGCGAATGCGGCACGCCGATAGCGCAGGCCTTCCCTGAGAATCAGACGCTTCCTGCAGCGGCGCAAGCAGTTCCGGGTGCGACGCTGCTCGACCTGACGCGCTTCTATTGCAATGCCGATCGTTGCCCCTCCGTTATCGGCAACGCGATCGTCTACCGCGATCTCAAGGACGGCGTCAACTCACACCTGACCGCGACGTTCGCGAAGACGCTCGCGCCGGCCATCCAGGATGGGATCAGGCAGGCGTTGGCCAGCGGACTGCAGCAGCCCCACTGAGCACCCGGCATCCCTCCCCGGTGTCAAGGATCAACCGAAGTAGCCGTAAAGCATCAGCCAAACACTGTCACCCATCACCCGAAGACACAACGTCAACCATCAGCCGAGGTCACACACATTGAGAAGTGGGGCGGGCGGGGCTCGAACCCGCGACCAGAGCATTATGAGTGCCCGGCTCTAACCGACTGAGCTACCGCCCCCGGTCGACCAGCCCGTATCTTAGCTGGCCGCGAGCGGGCCGTGGCATCGATGGCCTTGCCCAGCGCGTCGGCCACCTTCTCAAGGTCGTCATCAAACAGATGGCCGTAGAGGTCGACGTCATTGCCGCCGAAGCGTGTCCCAACATCCGTTGAACAACTTTGACGTTGGCCCCCGCCGAGATCGCCAACGACGCGCAGGAATGCCTTAACCCGTGCGGGGTGAGACCTTCCGGCAGCCCCGTGGCGTCGCGCGCCGCGTCGAACGCACGGCGATACTCCTCGCGCCGCAGTGATGTAGCCGAGAATCAGGGTGACGACCTCGTATCGACCGCAGGCCTGTGCCAGGGTGAGCAACTCGGCGTGGGTCAGGTAGACGCGCTCCTTTTCAGGGTCCTCGGGCAGATCCTGATTCGGGTCGATTTCGAGCGCGACGTTCTTCGTCAGCCGCCCCGTCCGCACGGCGTTCTTCAGCACCGCACCCATGAGTTGGTGTGTCTGAGTGACCGGGCTGGCCCGCTCTGGCTTACTTGCCCTTCTTGAGGAACGTCTCCAACTTCGCGTGGAGCTCTCGACATCGCGGATCGCCGCAAGGTCGTCAGTGAGATCAACAACATGAACCGACTGGTCAGGACCGGGCACGAAGCCATGTGATGCGTTGTCGTCCGGTTGGGCAGCGGATCAGGGCGCCGCGAACTTCCAGGGCAACGGCCCAACGATCAGTGCCATTGCTTCATTCGATGAGTCCACCACCGCCGAGGATACGCACGAGCTGGCCGCCCAGATGGGCCGGGGCCTGACCGGTCCAGCCAACGCCGGCCGAATCGGGTTCATCAACCGCAACATTCAGATCCATCCGTTCATGATCAGCAACGAGGATAGCCAGTGGCTAGAGTCGCGGGCCTTCCAGAAGTCAGAAATAGCAACGTGGATCGGTGTCCTCGACAGTCTCGTTGGCCTGTCTGAGAAGCAATCGAGTTGGGGTACCGGCATTGCCGAGATGCACAAGGCCATGTCCACTTCACCGGCGAACGCCGACAGCTGCGCACGCTCCTTGTCGGTGTACTCCCGCGCGCTGTCGTCGAGCACGCAGACCGTCCCGACGACCTTTCCCGAACCGTCGTGTACCGGGAGGCCCAAGTAGTTGTGCAGACCGAATTCCACCTCATCCTCGTTACCGGCGAAGGTGGCGTCGTTCCGGGAATCACGGACGAACAACGCGCTATCGGAGTCGACCACCTGCTCGCAGTACAGCGGCACCCTCGACTTGTCTTCCAGGGCTTTCCTGCCGGCCGCACCGACGGTGTATTGCTGCGTGGCTTCCCCTGCGGTGGCAGAAACCACCATCGAATCAGGTTCGGAACGCATCACGAGGACCGACTTGACCCCCAGCTGCTCCGCGATCTTCTCGAGCTGGCCGGCCAAGGGCGCGAGCCCCGCCGTAGTGTCCGTCTTGTGGGGTTCGGCATCAGACATGTCTGAATTCTCCCGGCGGCCCTGAGCAGGCGGCAACCGTTTCGCTCACCCCAAGCGCGGTGTCACGATGGTTCGCGGTGTCACGATGGTTCGCGGTGTCACGATGGTTACTGTGCCCGCCCCCTCCAGCGCTTTCGCCTCCGACAACGCCGCCCCCGCGCACCCGAAGGCCCTCGAAGCGATCCTGGCCGCCAACGACGGCACCACCCCGTCCTACGGCGCCGATCCGTTCACCGCGCTCGCCACCGCGCGCATGCGAGAGACTTTCGACTCCCCCAATGCCGAGGTCCTGTTCGCGTTCACCGGCACCGGCGCCAACATCATCGCGCTGGCCTCAGCGGTGCGGCCCTGGCACGAGATCCTCTGCAGCGACATCGCCCACAGCCTGCTCGACGAGGCGGGCGGTCCGGTCCTGGTCTCCGGCGCCAGCCTCCTCGCGCTGCCCAGCGACGACGGCATCATCGACCCTGCACTGTTGGACCGTCGCATCACCCGGCGCGGCGACGTCCACCACTCCCAGCCGCGGATCGTCACCATCACCCAGTCCACCGAGAACGGGCGCGTGTGGCAGCCTGAGGCCCTTGCCGAGTTCATCGACCACGCCCACGAGCTCGACCTGCTGGTCCACGTCGACGGCTCGCGAGTCGCCAATGCCATTGCCGCCCTTGATGTCCCACCGGCACAGGCCATCGCCGACGCCGACATCGTCACCATCGGCGGCACCAAGAACGGCATGCTGTTCGGCGACGCGATCCTGGTCCGTCGTCCCGAGCACTTCACCGGCATCGAGTTCGTGCAGAAACAGATCGGTCATCTAGCCAGCAAACACCGTTACGTCTCAGCACAATTCGACGCCATGCTGACCGACGGCACCTGGCTTCGGGCGGCCGCCCACGCCAACGCCATGGCCGCCCGGCTCAGTGCCGGCCTGACCCTCCTCGGCCTGCATCTGGCCTCCCCCACCGAGGCCAACGAGGTGTTCGTCGACCTCCCCGTCGAAGCCCTGACCGCCGTGCGGCAACATTTCATCGTGCACGTCCCCGACCCACACAAGCCGGCGGCCAGGTTCGTCTGCTCGTGGGCCACCACCGACAACGACGTCGATGCGGCACTACGAGAATTGTCGAAGGCCCACGATCGCATCATCTAGAGGAGCGACAGGATGTCCGTCAGCACGGTGTATCTCGCCCGCCACGGCCGCACGGCGTTCAATGCCGAGGACCGCATGCGGGGTCTGAGCGACCCGCCATTGGATGAGGTCGGCCTGGACGAGGCCCACAAGCTGGCCGCGGCCCTGGCCGACAAACAACCGGCCGCCGTGATCAGCAGTCCGCTACAGCGCGCGGTCGCCACCGCGCAGTCCATCGCAGACGCCGCCGGAGTGCCGGCTAGGGTCGACATCCGGCTCAATGACCGGGACTACGGCCCGCACACCGGTGCCAAGCGCGCCGAGGTCATCGCACGCTACGGCAGCATCGACAACGCCCCGGGCGTCGAGCCGCCGGAGGCCGTGCGCCAGCGAGCCCTGGCCGCGTTCACCGCTCTGGTGAACGAACATGACGGCGGCCCTTTGGTTCTCGTCTCCCATGACGCCTTCAACCGCGCGCTGCTCGGCCAGCTCGACCCCACCCTGACCGACGCTCCGCAGCGCACGGCGTGCTGGAACAAACTCAGTCGCGTCGACGGGATTTGGCGCGTCGACGAATACGACCAGAAGCCGGACTAAAGTTCGGCGAAGACCGTCTGGCCGTCGGCATCGATGACATAGCGGTCGGTGCCCTCCGCGACGCGGGCCTGATCGGCCTTCAACGACACCGCGATCTTGTTGCTCGCGTTGCGCATCACATCCAGCGTCAGCTCACGGGCCTGCTCGTGCGAGAAGTGCTCCCGCACACCGGCAGCCACCGCCGGGCTGATCCGCCCCGGTGACCAGATCAGCGCGTCGGCATAGCGCAGCGCGGCCTTGTGCGCGTCGCTCAGCAGCTCGGAAGACTCGAAGTGCTCGATGTCGTCGTACATCGATTCGCTGCCACCGGCATCTAGAGCGTTGCTTTCCCGCAGCGACTTGCACAGCCGGCAGTTGTGCGCGACCGCGCCACGCAGCCGCACCACCTCGGTGGTCACCGGATCCAGCGACCGCAGCCGTGCCACCCCCGGCAGCAGCTGATTGAACAGCACGTCGGCGGCGTCGATGTCTGGGTCCCACACCGGCTCATCGGGCACCCAGCTCACCGGCAGCCCCAGGATCTCCAACCCGTTGCGCACCCGCGGGAGGAAGTCGGCGAAGAACATCTGCGCGACGGCCCCGAACGTCCCGGCCCCCAGCACCGTGGTCAGTGCCTCCCGCTGGCGATCGGAGATCGCCGACACGTCGACGCTGAACTGTTCGGCAAACTCGGCCACCACCTTCTCGGCGTCCGACCCCGGCGCACTCACCGGGGTTTGGGCCGGCAGTGGCGTCAGCGACAACGTGTCACCGCAGATCGCACGGATCAGTCCCACCAACCGCTGCTGGTCGGCCGGTGACTGCACCACGAGTTCGGTCAGTACTGCGTCAAGATCGTCAGCCATCTTTGGATTATTGCGCTTGGCTGACCGACGACATGTGGAAGTCGGGGATTCGCAGTGTCGGCATCACCGCGCGGGTCGCCCAGTCGCCCCACTCGCGGGGCAACGTCGGCTCGGCGATGCCGGCTTCGGTGGCCCGCCGCAGCAGATCCAGCGGGCTTTCGTTGAAGCGGAAGTTGTTGACCGCCGCGGTGACTTCGCCGTCTTCGATGAGGTACACCCCGTCGCGTGTCAGGCCGGTCAGCAGCAGCGTCGTCGGATCTACCGTGCGGATGTACCACAGCGTGGTCAGCAGCAGACCACGCTCGGTGGACGCCACCATGTCGGCCAGCTCGGCGCTGCCGCCGGTCATCAGCAGGTTGTCGGCCGGCACCGCCGGAGATGTCCCGAACTCGGTGGCCGCCGCCCGCGGATAGGCCAGTGCGTTGATGGTGCCATCGCGGATCCAGTCCACCCGCCCGATATCCAGGCCGTTGTCGAACACCGAGATCGTCTCCGAGCTGCTTGTCGCCGCGACGAACGGCGCGCACTGCAAGCCCGGCGCGAACGGATCGGAGTACATGGTCAGCGGCAGCGCGGTCAGCTTCTCGCCCACCCGGGTTCCACCGCCCGGCGCCGACAACGCCGTACGGCCTTCTTCGGCGCCGCGGCCGTCCATCGACCAGCCCAGGTAGATCATCATGTCGGCCACCGTCGACGGCGGCATCAAGGTCTCGTAGCGGCCCGCGGGCAGCTCGACGGTGCGCTCCGCCCAGCCCAGCCGCAGCGCCAGGTCGTCGAGCAGCGCATCGGTCGGCACCTCGACGAACCACGGCGTGCTCACCCCCGCCCACGCGCTGGCTCCGTCGCGTTTGGCGTTGATCTCCGCCGTTCCGGTCGGCTGGGTGAAGCGCCGCCGGATTCCGGTGGAGGTGGCCAGGAACGTCGTCTCGACGACGTGATGGGCGTAGCCGTACAGCCGGTCGGATCGGCCGAACCCACCCGACAGCGATCCGGCGACATCGGCGAACACTTCGACGCCGGTCTCTGGCACCGCCGCGTTCCAGTCGTCGGGGGTGCCGCTGCCCGTCAGCAGCGGTGCGCTGTCACGCGCTTCAGGAGCGGCATGCGCGGCCTGCTCGGCCGCGGCCACCAGCGCACCGATCGCCGCCGGGTCGACGTCGCTGGTGCGGATCGCCCCGGTGTGCGAGGTATCTCCTTTACGCACAACGGAAATCACCGTGGTCGAGCGGGTTGTCGAGACGCCGTTGGTGGTCATCGAATTGCCGGCCCACCGCAGCGACGCCTCAGCGCGGTCGGTCACGATGACGATGGTCTCGTCGACCCGCCTTGACTGGCTGGCGGCCTGCAGCGCCAGCTCGACGACCTGCTGTGCGGGGATCATCGGCGCAACCTCGATTTGGCCTCTTCGCTGGCGCTCATCGACCGGCCTCCTCACGGGTATTCAGCACGTTCACCCCGCGGAACAACGCCGACGGGCAGCCGTGACTGACCGCGGCCACCTGACCGGGCTGCGCCTTACCGCAGTTGAACGCCCCGCCGAGACGCCAGGTCGACGGTCCTCCAACGGCTTCCATCGAATTCCAGAAGTCGGTGGTGGTCGCCTGATAGGCGATGTCGCGCAGCTGGCCCTCTATCCGGCCGTACCGGATCCGGTAGAACCGCTGCCCGGTGAACTGGAAGTTGTAGCGCTGCATGTCAATCGACCAGGACTTGTCCCCCACGATGTAGATGCCGTCGTCGACCCTGCTGATCAGGTCGTCGGTGCTCACGTTGTCGGTGCCCGGTTGCAGCGAGACGTTGGCCATCCGCTGAATCGGGACGTGATGCGGCGAGTCGGCGTACGAGCAACCGTTGGAGCGGGCCTGACCCAGCCGCGGTGCGAAGACCCGGTCCAATTGGTAGCCGACGAAGATGCCGTCCCGCACCAGATCCCAGCTCTGGGCGGCCACCCCTTCGTCGTCGTATCCGATTGTCGCCAAACCGTATTCGACGGTGCGGTCGGCGGTCACGTTCATCACCGGTGAGCCGTAGCGCATGGTGTTCAGCTTGTCCGGGGTGGCGAACGAGGTGCCCGCGTACGCCGCCTCGTAGCCGATCGCACGATCGTATTCAGTGGCGTGTCCGATGGATTCGTGAATGGTCAGCCACAGGTTGGTCGGGTCGATCACCAGGTCGGTCGGGCCGGCAATCACGCTGGGCGCCTTGGTCTTCTCTGCCAGCAGGATGGGCAGCTCGGCCAGTTCGGTGCTCCAGTTCCACACGTCGTCACCGCTCAGCGCCTCCCATCCGCGTGCCATCGGCGGGGCCAGGGTGCGCATCGACTCGAAGCTGCCCGCGGCGGCGTCGACGGCCACCGCCTCCAGCGCCGGCATCACCCGCACCCGCTGCTGGGTGATCGACGAGCCGAACGTGTCGGCATAGAACGTCTGCTCCTTGACCGTGTTGACCATCGCCGAGACGTGGTCCACCCCGTCGGACGCCATGAGCCGGCCGCTGTACTCGCCCAGCAGGGCGATCTTATCTGCGGTCGACACTGTGAACGGATCGATGAGGTAGGGCGACACCCAGGTCGCGTCCGCATAGACAGGCTCGGGCGCCAGCTCGATGCGTTCGGCGTTCAGCGCGGCCAATGAGGTGGCCACCGCCACCGCGCGCCGGGCCGTGTCGGCAGCGACCTCGGGCGCCAGCTCGGCGTGCGAGGCAAACCCCCAGGTGCCGTCGACGATCACCCGCACCGCCAACCCGATCCCGCGGTCGGTGACCGCACTCTGCAGCTCACCGTCGCGCAGCTGCACCACCTCATTGGTGATGCCGTGGATACGCAGGTCGGCGTAGCTGGCGCCGGCTGCCCGGGCGGCCGACAACGCGGCGTCGGCCAGCGCATGGCGCGGCAGAGCCAGGAAGTCGGCGTCAACATCACGTGGACTCACGTGCTACACCGTAACGGCCGGCTCGGTGAACCCGCTTTAATGGCCAAGGTGACCACTCGGCGTGTGCGCTCCACCCTCCTCGGGTATGCGCTGCTGGCGCCGAGCCTGTTCGGAGTGGTGTGCTTCCTGCTGCTGCCCATGCTGGTGGTGCTGTGGCTGAGCCTGCACCGCTGGGATCTGCTGGGCCCCATCCGCTATGTGGGGCTGGACAATTGGCGTTCGGTGCTGACCGACGCCAGCTTCGGCAACTCGTTGTTGGTGACCCTGCTGTTTATCGCGATCGTGGTGCCCGCCCAGATCGTCCTCGGGTTGGCCGCGGCGGCACTCCTGGCTCGCGCGCTGCCGGGCAGCGGTGTCTTCCGAACCGTGTACGTGCTGCCGTGGGTGTGTTCACCGCTGGCCGTCGCGGTGCTGTGGCACTGGATCCTGGCCCCCACTGACGGCGCCGTCAGCACCCTGGCAGGCCGTCGCATCGAATGGCTGACCGATCCCGGGCTGGCGTTACCGGTGGTGTCAGCAGTGACGGTGTGGACCAACGTCGGCTACGTGACGCTGTTCTTCCTGGCCGGCATCCTGGCGATCCCGCCGCAGATCCACGCCGCGGCCCGGCTCGACGGCGCGACGAGCTGGCAGCGGTTCTGGCACATCACCCTGCCGATGCTGCGCCCGACGTTGTTCTTCGTCTCGGTCACCGGCATCGTCAGCGCGGCCCAGGTGTTCGACACCGTGTACGCGCTGACCGGCGGCGGGCCTGCCGGGCACACCGACCTGGTGGCTCACCGCATCTACGCCGAGGCGTTCGGCGCCGCGGCGATCGGGCGGGCAGCGGTGATGGCCTTGGTGCTGTTCGTCATCCTGGTGGGCGCGACCGTCGTCCAGCATCTCTACTTTCGCCGGCGGATCAGCTATGACCTCACGTAACGCGCTGATCTACTTCGGACTGCTGGCCGGTGCTGTGATCACCCTGGCCCCGTTCGGGCTGAGCCTGCTGACGTCGATCACCTCCGCCCAACAGTTCGCCACCGGCACCCCACTGTCGCTGCCCAACCCGCCCACACTGGCCAACTACGCCGCGCTAGGCGATGCCGGATTCGGCCGGGCCTTGGCGGTCACCGCATTGATGACGGCGACGATCACGCTGGCGCAGCTGACGTTCTCGGTGCTGGCGGGTTACGCGTTCGCCCGTCTGGAGTTCACCGGCCGGGACGTGTTGTTCTGGATCTACATCGCCACCCTGATGGTGCCGGGCACCGTCACCGTCGTCCCGCTCTATCTGATGATGGCCGAGCTGGGATTGCGGAACACGTTCTGGGCGTTGTTGTTGCCGTTCCTGTTCGGCTCGCCTTACGCGATCTTCCTGCTGCGCGAGTACTTTCGCGGCATCCCCGCCGACCTGGTCAACGCCGCCCGCCTGGACGGGGCCAACACTCTTGACGTGCTGGTGCACGTGGTGCTGCCGGCCAGCAAGCCGATTCTGGTGACGCTGACGTTGATCACTGTTGTCAGTCAATGGAATTCGTTCATGTGGCCGTTGGTGATCACCAGCGGCGGAACCTGGCGGGTGCTGACGGTCGCGACGGCCGGGTTGCAGACCCAGTACAACGCGCAGTGGACGCTGGTGATGGCGGCGACGACGGTGGCGATCGTTCCGCTGATCGCGCTGTTCCTGGTGTTCCAGCGCCACATCGTGCGCTCGATCGTCGTCACGGGACTGAAATGAGCTGGCCCCCTCGGTACTCCACCAGGATGCTGGCCGCGCTGATCACGGTGGCACTGCTGTTGGTGGCTGGTGCGTTGGTGCTGGGCCGCCCCGACGAGCCGTCCGGCAAGACCGTGATCACCGTGCGGCTGTGGGACCCGGCGGTGGCGGCCGCCTACGCAGATTCGTTCAAAGAATTCAGCCGCACCCACCCCGACATCGAGGTGCGCACCGACATCGTCGCCTACGCCAGCTATTTCGACACCCTGCGCACCGATGTGGCCGGTGGCGGCGCCGACGACATCTTCTGGATCAACAACGCCAGCTTCGCCGAGTACGCGGACAACAACCGGCTCATGGCGATCGAGGCCAGCCCGGACTGGGAGCCGTCGGTGGTCGCCCAATTCACCCGCAACGGCACGCTGTGGGGCGTTCCGCAGCTGACCGATGCCGGAATCGCCCTGTACTACAACGCCGATCTGCTGGCCGCCGACGGTGTCGACCCGGCCGAGCTGAACACGCTGCGCTGGGATCCGGACGGAAGCGTCGACACCCTGCGGCGCCTCCTGAAGCGTCTCACTCACGGCAGGCAGTGGGGATACAACGCCGCCAACGACTTACAGGCCATTTACCTCAACTACATCGGTTCGGCCGGCGGGGTGTTCTCCGACGGCGACCGGTTTGCGTTCGACAACCCGCAGGCCGCCACCGCGTTCCGGTACGTGATCGGCCTGATCAATACGGATCAGGTCGCTCCGCCGGCATCGGACACCAACGACAACGGCGACTTCTCCCGCAACCAGTTCTTGTCCGGGCGGATGGCGCTGTTCCAGTCGGGCACCTACAACCTGGCTCAGGTGGCCGAACGCGCCCCATTCCGCTGGGGTGTGGCGCTGCTGCCGGCCGGGCCCGCGGGGCGGGTCAGTGTCACCAACGGCATTGTTGCCGCGGGTAATCCGGCCAGCCGACATCCCGAGGCGGTACGTGAGGTGCTGGGCTGGCTGGGCAGCACCCGTGGCAACCAGTACGTCGGCCGCCAAGGCGCAGCCATCCCCGCGGTGCTGCCCGCCCAGGCGGCGTACTTCGGCTACTGGTCAGCCAAGGGAGTGGACGTCGCACCCTTCTTCTCGGTGCTCGACGGCCCCCACATCGCCGCACCGGGCGGGCGTGGGTTCGCCGCCGGCTATCAGGCCATCAAGCCGTACTTCGACGAGATGTTCCTGGGCAGAACGCCCGTCGCTGACGCGCTGAGCGCCGCCCAGCAGGCGGCCAACGCCGCCGCTGCGCGCTAGATTCCGGCCAGCACCGTCGCCTGCAGGACCACCGACCCCACAATCACCACCGCTGAGATCGTCAGCACCACCCAGTCGGCTCGTCGCGGCCCCGACGGTGCCGCCGAAATCAGGCCGGTCCCACCGCGCGCGGTGATGGCATCGCCCATCTCGTCGGCGCGGCGCAGTGCCACCGTGATACCGGCCGCCATGAGGTCCACCATCTCGATGGCCCAGCGACGGCGCCGAGCCCGCCGGCTGGTCAGCACCGGCCGCGGCCGCAACCGCCGCGCGGCGTAGAGCAATCGGAACTCATCGAGCAGCATCGGAAAAGCCCGCAGCGACAAGGCAAGGGCGACCGCCCAGTCGTCGACCGGGATCCGGAACGCCTTCAGCGGCCGGCCGAGCTTCACCACCGCGGGCGCGACGTCGGCGACGTTCGTCGTCCAGGACACCAACATGCCCAGCGCCAACAGCACGACGGCCACCACCGTAGCGCGCAGGAACTTCAGCAGGCCGCCGAACGCGATGTCGTACGACCCCAGATGCAGCTCCGGAGTACCACCGCCGAGTGCCGCGGTGACCGCACCGATCAGCAGCAGAATCCACAGCCACCGGGGCACGGTCGGCAAGGCGCCACGCGAAATGTGCGCCAACCGGATCGCGATGCCGATGCCGATCGCGACCAGAGCCAGCGGCAACCAGTCCGGGTAGAACGCCAGCAGGGCCGAAAAGCCGAGGACCACGAGAATCTTGGTGCCGGCCCACAACTCGTGGATCGCCGACGTGCCGGGGACAGGGCGCAACAGCACCACCGGACGCGGCTGACGGGCAGTCGTCATGACAGCCCCTCGGCCAATACACCGTCGCGCAGATTCAGGGTGCGCGGGCACAGCTCCTCGAGCCCGACGAAGTCGTGCGAGATCACCACGACGGTCAGCCCGCTGTTGCGCCGCAGATCGCTCAACAGCCGCAGCAGGCCCTGTTGGCTGGCGGCGTCCAGCCCGGCCAGCGGCTCGTCGAGGATCAGCGCCTGCGGCGAGCGCGCCAGCAGCCCGGCGATCACCACCCGGCGCATCTGCCCGCCGGAGAGCTGGTCGATGCGGCGGCCCGCAAGCGACGCGTCCAGGCCGACCTTCGCCAGTGCGGCGGTCACCCGAGCGCGATCGTGGGGCGAAAAACCAGCCGCGGATGCAACTTCCAGATCCACCCTGCTGCGCATCAGCTGTAACCGTGCGGCCTGGAACGCGATCGCCACCTCGCCGACACACTCCGTGGCGGGGCGTCCGCGCACCAGGCAGGAGCCCGTCGTCGGTGTGGTCAGACCTGCCATGATCCAGGCCAGGGTGGATTTACCGGACCCGTTGCCGCCGTGGATCAGCACTCCTTCGCCGTCGTGGACGGTGAAGCCCACATCGGTCAGCGCGTTCTTGGCCCACGGTGTGCCGCTGGCGTATTCGTGGCCGACGTGTTCGAGCTGCAGGACCGCCTCGGCCGCGCGCGGTGTCACACTCACCGTCGGCGTGGGCGCCGCGGCGCTCTCGACCATGTGAGTGTTGTCCTGCGACTCACTGAGTTTCACGATCCGGTCAGCGGTCTCGGCCTCGTTGTTGTAATGCGTGATCTGCACCAGCGCCATCTGGTGCTGTTCAGTGAGTCGGGACAGAACAGCCAGCAGCGCCTCCCGCCCGCGCTGATCAACCATGCTGGTGACCTCATCGGCGATCAGCATGGACGGCTGACGCGCGAGCGCGGCGGCCACCGCCAATCGTTGTAGCTCACCCCCGGACAACCCGCCGGTGTCGCGCTCCTCCATGCCGGCCAGGCCGACCTCGGCGAGCAGTCCGGCGACGTCGGTCTGCGTTCCCGGCGGCAGGCCCCACACGACGTCGTCGGCGACTCGCGTTCCCAGCACCTGACTTTCGGGGTGCTGCATGATCACCGCGGTGCCGCCCAGCAGACCCAGCCCGACCGCGCCGGGGCGCTCGATGGATCCGGAGGTGGGTTCGCGTCCGGATAGCAGCAGCATCAACGTGGTCTTGCCAGAGCCGTTGGCGCCGGTGATCGCCACGTCTTCCCCGGCCTCGATGGTCAGGGTCAGCGGCCGCAACGCGTCGTGTGCGGCCTTCGGGTAGCGGAACCGGGCATCGATGAGGCGCACGGGAACCGGTGCGATGGGCCCGGATTCATCGAGTGTCTCGAGCTTGTGCACATCGGGGATGCCACTGAGCCGGCCCAGCACCCGCGACAGTGCCCACCAGCCGACCAGCGTCACCACCATGATCGAGAAGATCGCATAGACCATCAGCAGCACCGGCCAGTACTGCAGGCCGAGTCCGAAGATGCGCCTGGCGTCCTGGGCTCCCGCCCGGAACGGCTCGATATGCGACATCACCGAGACGACGCCGTCGAAGTTGGCGGTCATCGCCTCGAAGGTCAGGGTGCGCAGCCGCACCAGCACGGTCAGCGCGGCGATGATGAACAGGCCGAAGACCACCCCGGCCAGCAGGCCGACGGCGACGACGGTCGGGGTGCCGCGCCCGCGGCGTTTCATGATGCCCGCCAGGCCGCCGACGTAGGCGCAGTTGACCACCACCATCAGCCCGGAGACACCGGCGATCAGGAACGCGGTGACGCTCGCCGCGACCGTCGAGGCCAGCAGGACGCGCAGGCGATAGCGGTAGCCCAGCAGTCCCATCGGGACTGTGGTCAGCAGTGACAGTCCCCCGGCAAACGGGATGACGACCGAAATGATCGACAGGGCGGCGGCCAGGGCGGCCATCACGGACGCCTGGGCCATCTCGACCGGTGATAGCGAGCGCCCGGGGCGCAGATCGACCGTCGGTCCGGAGGGTGGCTTCGCCGGCGCCTCCGGTCTCGTCGCGGTCATCATCCGATTCTGCCAGCCGTTGCCGCCGGGCAGTCGGTTCGACCTGCCGCCACGAGCCCTCCTGTGGACATGCTGTGAGGAATGCCACCAAGTCCTCGGGCGACAACATAGGATTTCTATGTAAATATGGAACGCATGAGTCCGACGCCCACCCAGGAACGACCCGGCGCTCCACCCGCTCTGGGGTCCGAGTTGCTGACCGTCGTCGCGAGGCTCAACCGGCTGGCCACCCAGCGAATCCGGCTCCCCCTGCCCTGGGCGCAGGCGCGGCTGCTCGGCACTATCGATGACCAGGGCGAAGCCCGCATCTCCGATCTGGCCGAACTGGACCACTGCTCCCAGCCGACGATGACCACCCAGGTCCGTCGCCTGGAAGACGCCGGCCTGGTGGCCCGCACCCCCGATCCCGACGATGCGCGCGCCGTCCGCATCCGCATCACCCCCAAGGGCCAGACGATCCTGGCCCAGGTCCGCGCGGACCGCGCCGCGGTCATCGACCCGCGCATCGAGCGGCTTTCCGAAGCGGATCACGAAATTCTGTCGGCGGCCGTCGGAGCACTGCATCGTCTGCTCGACGACCTCGACACCTACTAGTCAAAGGAGTGAGCCACGCATGTGGCGCCAACCCAAGGCCGTCTGGGCCGTCGCGTTCGCATCCGTCGTGGCCTTTATGGGCATCGGTCTCGTCGACCCGATCCTGAAACCCATCGCCGACAACCTCAACGCCACACCGTCACAGGTGTCGCTGCTGTTCACCAGCTACATGGCGGTCATGGGCGTGGCGATGCTGATCACCGGCGTAGTGTCCAGCCGCATCGGCCCGAAACGCACACTGCTGGTGGGCCTGGTGATCATCATCGCCGGTGCCGGCCTGGCCGGGATGAGCGACACCGTGATGGGCATCGTTGGCTGGCGCGCCCTGTGGGGATTGGGCAATGCCCTGTTCATCGCGACCGCGCTGGCCACCATCGTCAACTCCGCCCGCGGCTCGGTGGCCCAGGCCATCATCCTCTACGAGGCGGCGCTGGGGTTGGGCATCGCGGTCGGCCCGCTGGTCGGCGGCGTGCTCGGCGGAATCTCGTGGCGCGGGCCGTTCTTCGGGGTGTCGGCGCTGATGGCCGTCGCGCTGGTGGTTACGGCGTTACTGTTGCCCGAAACACCACGCCCGCAACGGGTTACGACGCTCGCCGATCCATTCCGGGCGCTGCGTCACCGGGGCCTGCTCGGGGTATCCATCACCGCACTGCTGTACAACTTCGGGTTCTTCACCCTGTTGGCGTTCACTCCCTTTCCGCTCAACATGTCGGCCCACGAAATCGGACTGATCTTCTTCGGCTGGGGCCTGTGCTTGGCGCTCACGTCGGTGGTCGTCGCCCCGTGGCTGCAACACCGGTTCGGCACCGTACGAGTACTGCTGGTGAACCTGCTGTGCTTCTCCACGCTGCTGGCGGTGATGGCCCTACTCACCGAGAACAGGGCGGTTCTGGCCGCCTGCGTGGTGGTGGCCGGCCTGTTCATCGGCGTCAACAACACGCTGATCACCGAAACCGTCATGAAGGCGGCACCCGTCGAACGCGGCGTGGCCTCAGCGGCCTACAGCTTCATGCGATTCAGCGGCGCGGCCGTCGCACCGTGGCTGGCCGGGGTGCTGGGCGAGCGGGTCAGCGTGCACTTGCCGTTCTGGGTGGGCGCTGGTGCGGTGCTGGCCGGGGCGGGTGTTCTCGCAGTGACGGCCCGGTATCTGAGCGGTATTGACACACCGGAGGATGAGCTCGAGGAGATCACCGACCAGGCCACCGCGGTGACCATCGGCAGCGACAGCTGAGCGGGGCGGGGGCCGACCCCGAGGAGAACGATGCAGTTCTGGTGCGGCACCCCCTTCATGAAGCCGACCGAAGCGGTCGCGGTGGCGCGCATGATCGACGAAGCCGGCTACGACGGCATGATCTGCGCCGATCACCTGATCTACCCGCGCGATCTGCGCTCGCCGTATCCGTCGCCGTCAGGACGGCCGGGCTGGTCGCCCGAGACCGCATGGCCTGATACCTGGGTGCTGATCGGGGCGATGGCCGCGGTTACCACGCAGCTGCGGTTCTCCAACGCCGTCTACATCGCGCCGGCCCGTCCCCTGGTGGAGGTCGCCAAGCAGGTGGCGACGGCGGCGGCGCTGTCCGAGGGCCGAGTATCGCTCGGCGTGGGAATCGGTTGGATGCGTGAGGAATACGAGCTGCTGGGGCAAGAGTTCGGGAACCGCGGTAAACGGCTAGACGAGATGATCCCCGCGCTGCGGGCGCTGTGGCAGGGCGGTTGGGTGTCATGGAGCGGCCGGTACTACCAGGTGCCGGAGATGATGATCGAGCCGCATCCACCGCAGCCGGTGCCCATCCTCTGCGGCGGCGAATCCGACGCCGCACTGCGCCGCGCAGCCTCGTTGTGCGACGGGTGGATCGGCACGGCCTACACCTGGGACGCCGCGGAGGCCTACATCGCCAAGCTTGACGCGCTGCGCCGCGAATTCGGCCGCGCTGATCAACCTTTCGAGATCATGCTGGCGCTCATGGATCCGCCGTCACCGGATCTGTACAAGCGGGCCGAAGACATCGGGATCACCGCGGTGATGTGCGCCCCGTGGATGACGGATCCCTCCGTCGCCGCCGGCGGCGATGTCGAACGCTTCCGCGGCCCGATTGAGCGGTTCGCCGAAACCGTTATCGCCCAAAGCCGTTGAGCGTTCACATCCAGACGGCGGCATTCGCGCTCTCCCTGGGCTGAGCCAGCAGGTGGCCGGCGCCCAACAGGTTGCCGGTGATGATGGTGCAGAACCGAAACATCGCGATGTCGAAGATGCTGTTGTTCATCGGCTGCTCGATGAAGTGCCCGAGGCGTTCGGCGCCGATGAACACGACCATCAGCAGCAGGCCGATCCCCACGCCGGCATAGGGGTGAGACGAGCCGTCCAGCCGGCTGAAGGCCATGACGGAGAAGAACCAGGCCAGCGCCCGGATGAAGATTTCGTACTGCAGCGGGATCGGCTCATTGCGAATGCGTTCCAGACCGCTCTGGGCAGTGACCAGAGCGGTGTTGACGCCCATCAGCATCACGCGGGCCTGGTCGTCGATATTGCCCGCGGCGGACAACGTCTGGATATCGACGGCCTGGCGGGTCAGCAAGTCGGTAGCTGTGATGTCGATGGAATCTTCCGGCGTCAGGTCGGCGACCCCCGGGACCGCGGTGACCCCCCGCAGATCCGCGGCGAGCTGCCAGGCGTAGCGGACCTGGCGACGGCGCATCCGATCCAGGATGGGGGCCATCTCGGGTGCCCCGGTGTCGACCGAATACAGGGTGTTGTGGGTGGCGCGGGAGTTGATGATGACATTGCCCCACAGCGTGCGGGCTTCCCACCAGCGGTTGTAGGCGGTGGTGTTGCGAAAGCCGATGAACACCGAGGCACCGATACCGAGCACGGACAGCACGGCCGAGGCGTAGTCGATCTGGGTGGGATCGGGAATCGGGATCAGGATGGCGGCCACCACCACGATCGCCAGCAGATCCCAACGCATCCGCTTGCAGAGCAACCAGCAGACCTTGAGCGGCCCTAGCTTCCCGACACTGCGAATCACCGCGTCAGAGTATTACCCGCCGCCTCAGAGCAGCGCGTCGACAAGATTTCCGACCGCATACGTCGCGGCGATCGCGATGGCCCCGAATACCAGCTGTCGTCCGCCGCCGAACCACATCGAGCCTTTGGTGAATCGGGCGGCCACCGCGCCGGCCACCAATAACCCGACGCTGCTACACGCGAGGCCCACCCACAGTGACTGCGAGCCCAGCAGATACGGCAGCAGCGGCACGATCGCGCCAACCGCGAACATCAGGAACGACGAGACAGCGGCGACCACCGGCGAGGGCTTCTCCCGCGGATCGACGCCCAACTCCTGCACGAGGTGGAAGTTCACCGCCCGTTCCTCGTCGCGGTGGATCTCCTCGGTGGCCGTGCGTGCCGTGGCCTCCGTCATCCCCATCTCCATCAGCATCGCGACCAGTTCGGTGCGCTCGGCCTGCGGATGACGTTCGAAGGAGCGCCGTTCGACGCGCACCTCGGAGTCGATCTGCTCGTTGGCCGTCGAGACGGATGTGAATTCGCCGAGCGCCATCGAGAACGCACCCGCGAGCAGTCCGGCCACACCGCTGAGCACCACCGTGTGGGCGCCCGCCCCGGCCGCCACCCCGGCGATGAGAGCGCTGTTACTGACCAATCCATCCATCGCACCGAACGTCGCAGCACGCAGCCAGCCACCGGTGACGTCGGCATGGCGATGGTCAATGTCGTGCGGCAACACGACTTTTTGCCTGCGCGTGATGTCCCCGCCGGAGTCCGACATGTCGCCCATTGAACGCCATGCGAGAGACTCACATCGACTCAGGTTTGCCTGTGTTTGCCACATCCGCGTTTACAGAAGTGGCCGCGGGGATACTTTCGGTGGATGACCACCACTGCGGAACATCTCCGTAACGCGCTCGACGGCCGCTGGCGAGACGTCAAGAACGCCGTCCGCACCGAACTCTCCACCGAGATCTTCAAACCGCACTACACCCCCAACACGGCGATCGCGCGCGCGAAGGTCGCCGAGCAGATGAAGATCATGGCTGCCGCCGGCGCCGCGGAGGACGGGTTCCGAAAAGAGCACGGCGGCAACGGCGACGCGGGTGCCGCGGTCACCCGCATCGAGATGCTCGCGATGTCCGACCTGTCGCTGATGGTCAAGGCAGGCGTGCAGTGGGGATTGTTCGGTGGGGCCATCGAGAACCTGGGCACCGAGCGCCACCACAAGGCCTATGTGCAGCGCATCATCGACCTGGACCTGGTGGGCTGCTTCGGGATGACCGAGACCGGCCACGGCAGCGACGTGCAGTCGCTCGAGACGACGGCCACCTACGACCCGGCGACCGAAGAATTCGTGATCAACTCGCCCACCCCGAGCTCCCGCAAGGACTACATCGGCGGTGCGGCCGAAACAGCCCGAGTGTCAGCCGTTTTCGCTCAGCTCATCACCGGCGGCGAATCACACGGGGTGCACTGTTTCGTGGTGCCGATCCGCGACGAGGACGGCAACGACCTGCCGGGCGTTACCACATCGGATTGCCTCTACAAGGGTGGGCTGCCCGGTGTCGACAACGGCCGGATCATGTTCGACAACGTCCGCGTTCCGCGGGAGAACCTACTCAACAAGTACGCCGACGTCGCGCCGGATGGCACCTACTCCTCCCCGATCGAGAACCCCAACCGGCGTTTCTTCACCATGCTGGGCACACTGATCCGTGGGCGGGTCACCGTCGGCGGTAGCGCGGGCGCCGCAGCGCGGGTGGCCCTTGACATCGCCGTGCGGTATGCCTTGGAGCGCAAGCAGTTCAGCGCGCCCGATGGCGAAGGCGAAGTGCTGATCATGGACTACCTGGTGCATCAACGCCGGTTGTTCCCGCTGATCGCCCGCTCGTATGCGCTGCAGTTCGCCCAGAACGAGTTGGTGGCCAAGCTGCACGAGGTGCAGACCTCGGACAACCCCGACGCCGAAGAGCAGCGCGAGCTGGAATCCCGGGCGGCCGGCCTGAAGGCCGCCAATACCTGGCACGCCAGCGCCGCGATCCAGGAGGCTCGCGAAGCCTGCGGCGGTGCAGGCTATCTCGCTGAGAACCGGCTGATCGCCCTGCGTGCCGACACCGACGTGTTCACCACGTTCGAGGGTGACAATCACGTGCTGACGCAGCTGGTGGCCAAGGAGCTTCTGACCGCCTACGCCGACGACGTCAAGGGCATGAGCCCGGTGGAGTGGGTGCGCTTTGCGGCCAACTTCGCCGGCGACCGGGTGCTGAAAAGGACTGCGGCCGAAGCGATCATGCAGACGATCGTCGACTCGCGGCAGGACAGCGAGGAGGAAGGCAGCCTCTTCAACCGCGGCACGCAGGTCAAGATGTTCGAGGACCGCGAGCAGTATCTGCTGTCCTCGGTGGCGCGCCGGCTCCAGGGCAAGGCCAAGGAGATGAGCGCGTTCGACGCCTTCAACGCCGTGCAGGATCACGTGCTGCACACCGCCAAGGCGCATATCGACCGGATCGTGCTCGAGGCGTTCGTCGCCGGCGTCGATGCCTGCGAGGACACCGAGGCGCGCCGCATTCTGGGCCTGGTGTGCGACCTGTACGCGCTGTCGGTGATCGAGGACGACAAGGCCTGGTTCATCGAACACCGCTACCTGTCCACCGAGCGGGCCAAGGCCGTGATCCGCGCTATCAATGATCGATGCCGGGCGCTGCGGCCGTACGCGGAGTTACTGGTCGACGGCTTCGGAATCCCTGAGCAGTTGCGCTACGCGGAGATGCTGCATCCCGAGAATCTGAACTAATGCCTAGCCCATCGTTTTGACAATTTTGACAAAACAGGTGGGCTGACGCAGTAACGTCGCGGCCGTGGAATTGAGGCTGCAACGCATCGGCGCATGGTGCGGAACGATCATGATCCTGCTGTACGGCACGTGCATGTCGGGATTGGCTCGGCTGTTCCCGCCCATATCGCCAGTCTGGTCGCCGACCGAGGTCGCCGAGTTCTTCGTCGACCACAAGATCTGGATCCGCATCGGCATCGCCGGCTGCCTGCTGACATCGGTGATCGCGTTGCCGTTCCTGGCCACCATCGTGCTGCGGATCCGCCGGGTCGAAGGGCAGTGGGGCATGCTGACGGTGACCCAGCTGTTCGCGGCGACGATTTTCGTTCCCGCCCTGCTGTTTCCGTTCCTCGTGTTGGCCGCGGCATCGTTTCGGCCAGAGTCCAGGCCGCCGGAGATCACGCAGGCACTCGACGACGTGTTCTGGCTGATGTTCATCGGCATCGTCGGCACGATCATCGTGCAGAACATCACGCTGGCTATTGCGTCGTTCATCGACAAGACCGAGCCGCAGACGTTCCCCCGCTGGTATGGCTACCTGAATCTGTGGGTGGCGCTGCTGTCACTGCCCGGCTGCGTGGTCGTGGTTTTCAACGACGGACCGCTGGCCTGGCACGGGGTGTTCGCGTTCTACGTCCCCGGCCTGGCGCTGGTGATCTGGCTGATTTCGACCACGATTGTGCTGGACCGCGGGATCAAGGCTCAGCAGCGTGCCGAAGCGTCATGACGGCAGTCGGCGAACCGGCACCAGCTAACGCGCGACGCATCCCCGGCGAACAGGGCACCTGGGTATTCCTGTTCGGCGACATGCTGGTGTTCGCGGCTTTCTTCGCCACGTTCATGGTCGAACGATCAAAGGCGCCAGAGGTTTTCGACGCCGCACGCAAGACGCTGCATGTCAACATCGGCCTGGTCAACACGCTGGTGCTGCTGACCAGCTCGCTGTTTGTGGTGGCGGCGATCGGCGGTCTGCGCACCCGCGCCCGCACCATCGCCGCCAGAGCGCTGCTGATCGCGATCGGCTGCGGTGTGGTGTTCGTGGCGCTGAAGGTCACCGAATACGTCTTGCTGGTGGGCGCGGGGCACACCGCGGGCGCCAACCACTTCTACCTGTACTACTTCATCCTCACCGGGCTGCACCTGCTGCACGTCTGTATCGGGATCGTCGTGCTGGTGTTGCTGCTGACCCAGACGCGGCGGACCGGGCTGTCGGCCACCCGGCTCGCGGTCATCGAAGGCGGCGGCTGCTTCTGGCACCTGGTCGATCTGTTGTGGATCGTCCTGTTCCCACTCCTGTACCTGGTGAGCTGATGTGGGCGTTGATACGCAACCGTGCCGGCGTCAGCTGGCTGATTCTGGTGGGCGCGACGCTGGCGTCGTGGGCCCTGGGCCACGACCACGGCATGGGTTCACTGGTGGCCGTAGGCGTCTTGGCCATCGCCGCGATCAAGGTGCGTCTGGTGGGCCTCGACTTCATGGAATTGCGCCTCTCCCCGATCCCGCTGCGGCTGGCGTTCGAGGTGTACTGCGTGGCGTTGTGGGCGCTGCTGTCCGGCCTGTATTTGTGGCTCTGACGCGTGGTCTCCGCGGTATGCGTTTTTGACGCCGCGCAGCGGCTTTAGCAAAGCGCAGGTGGACCTCGTTCTAATGCGGCAAGCTGCATGAATACCCCCATCTGTGAATTTTCTGCCAATTGTCGTCCGCGTCTATTTTTTAGGCCGTGCAGGGTGTCGGCTTAACGAAACTCATGGTGCGGGGGCGGACATGGCGGCTGGGCAGCGGGCGACAACGGCAGCAAAGACCAGGGCGAGAGGCAAGAGGGGGCGGCACCGCGCGGCCTCATATCACCGTGAGCCGTATGCCTGGTTGGGCACGGCTGCCCTGACGCTGGGTGTGGGTGCCGCCCTCGCCGGGTCCGGGGTGGCCCACGCTGACACCACCGGGACGGGCGGTTCCTTGTTGTCGAGCCATAACGGCAGCCCCGCGTCTTCGACGTCCAGATCGGCGGCCGGCAATCCGTCAGGCAAGGCAGCACCCCCTGCGACGAGTGGCGCCTTCAAGGTGGCGTCTGCCGCCAACACTTCTAACACCAACGCCGCCGGCGCGAGCACGCGCGCCCCGAAGCGCTATCCGCGCCCGGCTGCCGGCACCGACAACACCTCACCGCACGCCGGGTCGCCCACAGCCGCCGACAGTACCGCGAACATCCCCGTCGTGGCAGTTGCTCACGCCGCGACCGCCACGGCGACTGGGACCGCCGGTGGAGCCGCCACATCGGTGACCCCGGCCGCCTCTCCCGCAGCACCGGCCAACCCTTTGGTGAGTTTGTTGGCGGGGGTGTTGTCGTTGTTCGGGGCCAACGCCCCGAGTGCACCCACCAACCAACTCGGCGCGCTGCTGTGGGGATTCTTCCGGGATATCGAAACCGCGAAAACCATTTCGTACAAGGATGCTTCGACCGGCGCCGGCAATGTGGCCGGCAGCGCAGCCGCCAGCCCGGTCAACGCGAGCAGTCCTGTGATCACCACCATCGGTGTGGGCAGCACGCCGGCCGGAGACGCGATCAGCCCCAATGGCAAGCTGCTCTACGTCGCAAATTTGGGTGATGGCTCCAGCGCGGGAACGGTGTCAGTGATCAACACCGCCACCAACAAAGTCACCACCACCATCACGGTGGGCGTCGCACCGTTCGCGGTGGCGGTCAGCCCCACCGGCAGCCATCTCTACGTCGCCAATCTCGGTGATGGCTCCAGCGCGGGAACGGTGTCAGTGATCAACACCGCCACCAACAAAGTCACCACCACCATCACCGTGGGTGTTGGCCCAGCTGGGGTGGCTGTCAGCCCCGACGGCAGCCATCTCTACGTCGCCAATCTAGGTGATGGCTCCAGCGCGGGAACGGTGTCAGTGATCAACACCGCCACCAACAAAGTCACCAACACCATCACCGTGGGCGACGGACCCGAGGGGGTGGCGGTCAGCCCCAACGGCAAGCTTCTCTTCGTCACGAACTACGGCGATGGCTCCAGTGCCGGAACGGTGTCGGTCATCAACACCGCCACCAACAAAGTCACCAACACCATCACGGTCGGTATCGCCCCCGTCGATGCTGCGGTCAGCCCGAAGGGCAACCAGCTATATGTCGTCAACCAGGGTGATGGCTCCAGTGCCGGAACGGTGTCGGTCATCAACACCGCCACCAACAACGTCAGCACGAGCATCCCGGTAGGCAGCATCGCCGGTGCGGTGGCTTTCAACCCGGCCGGCACGCTTGCCTACGTCACGAACGACGGCAACGGCTCCAGCGCTGGAACGGTGTCGGTGATCAACACCGCCACCAACAACGTCATCGCGAGCATCGCTGTCGGCACCGCACCAGCAGACGTGACAATAAGCCCCACCGGCACCGTGGCCTACGTCACCAACGAGGGCAGCAACACGGTATCGGTGATCAATACCAATCCACAGCCCGTCGCGGGCACCCCCACCGTGGGCACTCCCAATCCGACCACCGGGATCGTAACCGGCACAGTGGGTTTCACCGAGCCTGGCAACCTGCCGCTGACCTACACGGTCAGCACCAGCCCCACCAAAGGAACCGTGACGATCAATTCGGTCGGAGCGTTCACCTACGCTCCCACCACCGCGGCGCGGCTGAAAGCAGGCACCACCACCACCCGGGTCACTGACACCTTCACCGTCACCGCCAGCGACGGGGTCGCCTCCACCTCCGAGACCGTCACCGTGACGGTTTCCCCGCTCGTGGACAAGCCAATCGCGGGCACCCCAACCGTGGGCACTCCCAATCCGACCACCGGGGTGGTCACCGGCACTCTGGGGTTCACCGAGCCAGCCGGTAAACCTCTGACCTACAGCGTCACCACCGCCCCCGTCGATGGAGCGGTCACCGTCAGCACCGCGGGCTCCTACACCTACACCCCGACCACCGCGGCCCGCCAGAAGGCCACCTCCACCACCACCGACACCTTCACCGTCACCGCCAGCAACGGGACTGCCTCCACCACCGAAACCGTCACCGTTCCGATCGCACCCGTTGCTGCCACGGGCACTGTGAGCACCGTTGGCGCGATCACCCTGAACGGCGACAGCTACTACCAGGGTTACGGGGAAGTCAGTCCCGATGGCACCCGCGCAATCGTCATTGCACACACCTCGAGCACGGTCACTCGGGAAGTCCTCAGCACACAACTCGCACTGATGAACACTGCCACCGGCAGCCAGATCGGCAAGACAATCACCGTGACCGGCCTCGGGGAGGGACTATTCAGCTACGACGGCACCCACGTGGTCTATACCAGCCAGCCGGTGGACGCGGCCACCGGCAGCCAAATCGTGTCAGCGACGTTGCTCAACCCTGTAACCGGCGCACAGGTCGGCAGCACGTTCAGCCTGCCCGGCAGCAGCGAGAGTGCACAGTTCAGTCAAGACAGCACCCGCTTGCTCGTCAGCGACCTGACCAACAGTGGTACGGGTACTCCGATTGACAACACGCAGGTTGCAGTGCTCAACACCGCCACCGGTGTCCAAGTCGGCAAAACGTTCGCCCTCCCCGGTATCGGGTACGCCGAGATCAGTTCCGACGACACCCGTATTTACGTCAGCACCAACAGCTTTAACGTTACGACGAATACCTCGACCTTCCGGTTCGCTGTGGTAAACGCCGTCACCGGCGCCCAGATCGGCACCACACTCACTCTGACCGGTACAGGTCCGACTGAAGGGGAGTCGACCGTCGAGCCCAACGGCACCCGGGCCCTCATCACCGACCAAACGCAGAACGCAGCCACCGGCACGTACACCACACAAGTTCTGGTGCTCAACACCGCCACCGGCGCGCAGGTCGGCACCACCCTGACCCTGTCCGGGTCGGGGACAGGAGCTATCAGTCCGGACCAAACCCGCTTCGTCGTCACCAGCTCTGGGTTCGATCCGACCACCGCGGCCACCCAGGTCGTGGTCATCGACCCCACTACCGGAACCCAGATCGGCACGACGCTCGCGGTGCCCGGCGAACGAGACGGGTCGTCGTTCAGCTGGGCGACCGCCGGAGCAGATAGCAGCCGCCTGCTCGTCGCCACCTACTCCCAGAACGCAACCAGCGGCATTTACACCACCCATGTGGCCGTGATCAACACCGCGACCGGCGCCCAGATCGGCAGCACGTTCACCCAGACCGGTCAGGCGTTCGGGGGTCCGACATTCAGCACCGACAACTCCCGGATCTTCGTGGGCACTTTCGCCCACAATGCCGACGGCAGCCAGACCTTCCGCGACTCGGAGATCAACGCTGCCACCGGCATCCAGATCGGCACCACATTCAGCCAGACAGGACTGGCGGGATTCACCAGTCAGACGTACAACTCCAACGCGTCCAACGCCTCCAACGCCGTTCTCACCACCTACACAGAGAATACGACCACAGGTAGCTACACCACCCACATCTCGGTGATCAACGGCGCGACAAGCGCCCAGCTCGGAACGACTGTGACGCTGCCCGGAGAACAGCCTGTGTCGGCGCCTTCGCCGCTGTTCAGCGAGAGCACCGGCAACGTTGTGGTCACGACAACCGCCCAAGCCGCCACCGGCGGTTACACCACTCAGCTCGCAGTGGTCAGCACCTCCACCGGCGCACAGGTCGGCTCCACGTTCGCCCTGCCCGGCAACCTCATATCGGCATATGAGAACGTCGCCAACACCCTCGCCTTCATCACCACCACCGCTAGCAACGCCGACGGCAGCTACACCACCCGGCTCGTGGTGATCAACGTCGCCACCGGAGCACAGATCGGCACCACCTACGCGATCACCGGCGGCATCGGCGACTGGGTGTCCTATAACTACCAAGGCGACCCGGCCTTCATCGGCACGTATTCGTCGCCCACGGCGAACGGCGGGACGATGACCGCGACACTTCTCAAGATCACCTAGGGAATCGAGGTTGTCACACGTCACCCACCGGTTGGCGACAAAAGGCTCGTGGTCGTCCGGCGAGGTGCGTCGTTGTCAGATCGCACCGAAAATGCCTGAGCTGCAAAGGCTCTCGTCAATCCCCACCAAGAGCCGCTCGCAGCGGCAGTTCCCCGGGTCACAGCTCGTGACACAACGAATGCTGGGCCATAAGTCAGCCGGTCCCCGCTATCTTTACGCCTGGCGGCGCGACCGAGTTTGCGCCCGGATCACCGGGTCTTCGGTTTCGAGTAGTCCAGTACTCGTCCCCGCCGCTGCGACTGGTGCGATGATTCACCTCATCACCTGACCGACAAAGATCGGTCATCAGCATCCCTTGCGGGGGTCACCATGGATCTGTCTGTTCGCTCTTACCCAACGGGTCTGGCTGCCGCCAGCACAATGATCGTCGCCCTGGGCCTTACCCTTGCCCCACCTCCGGCACTTCACGGTGTGTCGTCTCAGATCGAGGCCCGCGTCATGCAGCTCGACGCCGCCGTCGCCGCCCAGGTCCCCCCTGTGGCCGCCGGAGTTCGCCCAGCATCAGCCGCCGCGATCTCCGCTGTTGCCGCGGTGACGCCCACGACCAACCCGCTCACCTCGGTGGCGCAGGGGCTGCAGTCGTTGACACAACAGCTGCGGTCGTTTGTGGTGGGCGTGGTTGGGGAGATAGCGTTTGTTTCCTTCCTCGGCTTCATTGCGGTCTACGATCTGCTCTTCCTCCCGCTACTCGGCCCCGACGGGCAGCTACCCTCCTGGGTGGTCCAGCTTGAATCCTGGGTGGCGAAGGTCATCCAGGGGGTGGCTGCCGTCTTGCCGGTCAATGCGGCCAGCAGTGTCGTCAAGCCGAACAATCCGGGCATGCAGGCTGATTCGGCGAAACCCAAACACGTCGCTGATACCCCAATCGTTGCGACGCCCGCTCTCCTGGCTGCGGGGGCCGGCCACCCTAAGAACACCGCCACCGTGGCAGTGCCGACGACCAAGAAGACCGCAGCTCCAGCGGCGGCCACTGGTCAAGGCAGAAGCGGCAGGAAATAATCCAACCGGAGACACCGACTTCGGCGCGAGGCTGCAGACGGTGTTTGCTCTTTGATCAGTCCCATCCGTGGGACAAGCTGATTGCAGCAGCCGCGAAATCAGATGGTGCGGTGCGCCGGTGCCGGCTGGAGATCTTCACATCCGGCGAAACCAGCTGCACCTGTGATGACTCACCTCGGCAATCCTGCTCCCCCGCTTGGACTCGAACCAAGAACCGTCCGATTAACAGTCGGAAGCTCTGCCAATTGAGCTACAGGGGACTACCTTCCCGCGCTTGCGCTGTGCGGGCCGGAGAGTGACTCTAGCTTACCGGGGACCTTCGACGCCAAAACGGGTGGACGGGCGCGAACCCAGCCGCGTCAGGCAGGATGGTGAGGCGAGGTTTGAGGAAGGGAACGCTGTGATTCAGTATCTGGCCGTGCTTGGCGTCGGTTATGTGTTGGGCACCAAGGCCGGCCGTAAGCGCTACGAGCAGATCGTCGGCACCTACCGCGCGCTCACCGACAACCCCGCCACCAAATCCGTGATCGACGCCGGGCGCCGCAAGCTTGCCGACCGGGTGTCACCGGACCCGGATCCGAAGATGGTCCAGCTGACCCAGATCGACGCCGAAACCACCGTGGTGGAACCACGGCGGTCGGAATCTCAGTAAAAGATTCAGCCCAGCGGAATGCTGATGGTCTGACCCGGCAGCAGCGGGCCGGTGCTCACGCCGATACCGCCGCCGGGCATTGAGCCGGCGTTGGGACCGTAAACGCCGAGCTGCGGGGTGCCCACGCTGACGTTGTTGTTCGAGTAGCTCAGGCACTGTCCGTCGCCACGGGAGCCGAACCACGCCAGGCAAGTGCCACCAGGAGACGCCGAAGCGGTCGGGGCGGTCAGCTCAGCCAGAGCCGGCACGGCAGCAGCAGCCACGGCAAGCGCGCCAGCAGCGGCTATACGCCGGGCACGGGTGTTCGCGGTAGTCATATCTGACCTTTCGCTCCAGACAGGCAGTCCGTTAACCATAGCCTGCTGACAGCTATCACGCAGTAAGGTCGTCGCCGCTGGCCTGTTCGAGCAGGCTGCGCCGATACGCCTCCAACGCCACCAGGTCGCCGAACAGGGCGTGATATTCGTCTCCCTGCTCCACCGGGGACATCCGCTGCAGCTTGGACTTGACCTCGGCGACCTGCCGACCCACCCAAACCTCCTGAAGGCGGGCCAGCACCCCACCGATATAGCGTGGCAGTCTCTCCTCGTCCTCAACCCGGATCGCCTCGACGCCCAGCTCGGTGATCAGGCCTGCCGTCGCCGCGGCACTTGTCTGCTCCCGCACCTTGTCGATCCACCGGGCACCGATCACACCCGACGACGTACCGCCGGCGGTCTCGATGGCGGTGCGCACCGCGGCGTAGCCGGGATGGGTGAAGCTCTCCACGGTCAGCGAATCGAAGACCGGGCCGGCCAACGCCGGGTACTGCAGTGCCGCCTTGAGCGCTTCGCGCTGCGGCCACAGCGTCGGATCGCGAGGGTCGGGCCTGCGGGCACCGACCTCGGCCGCGCTCAGACGCGCGGGCGCCGCGCGCCGATTGTCACCGCGCGCCCCGGGCTTGTGCCCAGCCTCCGCGCGGACTCGCCCGATCACCTGGGCGACGTCGTCCCAGCCGACCCAGCCGGCCAGCTGGCGGGCGTACTCGTCGCGCAGCGTCGGATCCTTGATCTGGGCGACCATTGGCACGCAGCGGCGCAGGGCCGCCACCCGGCCTTCGGCCGCATCGAGATCGTGCTCGGCCAGCGCGGTGCGGATGGCGAACTCGAACAGCGGCGTGCGCCGGGCCACCAGATCCCGCAGCGCGGTATCGCCGAAATGAAGCCTGACGTCGCACGGATCCATCCCGGCCAACTTCTCGTCCGAGGCCACAGCCACGAAGCTCTGGCCCGCCAGGTTCTGTTCGCCCGCGAACGCCTTGAGCGCGGCCGCACGCCCGGCGGCGTCGCCGTCGAACACGTAGATCAGCTCGCCGCGAAAGAACTTGTCGTCCATCATCAGTCGCCGCAGCATCGAGAGATGTTCGTCGCCGAACGCGGTGCCGCACGAGGCCACCGCCGTGGTGACGCCGGCGAGATGCATCGCCATCACGTCGGTGTAGCCCTCGACGACGACGGCCTGATGTCCTTTGGCGATATCGCGCTTGGCCAGGTCGATGCCGAACAAGACGTTGGACTTCTTGTACAGCACGGTCTCGGGGGTGTTGACGTACTTGGCTTCCATCTGGTCGTCGTCGAAAATCCGGCGCGCCCCGAAGCCGACGGTCTCACCGCTCGCGCTGCGGATCGGCCACAGCAGCCTGCGGTGGAAGCGGTCCATCGGGCCGCGCCGACCCTCACGGGACAGCCCGGCGGCTTCGAGTTCCTTGAACTCGAAGCCTTTTCGGATCAGATGCTTGGTCAGCGAATCCCAGCCCGATGGGGCGAAGCCACAGCCGAACTGGCGAGCCGCGGCGGCATCGAAATTGCGCTCGGTGAGGTACTTCCTGGCCGGCGCGGCCTCCTCGGATTCCAGTGCGGCAGCGTAGAACTCCTGTGCGGCGGCGTTGGCTGCGGTCAGCCGGCTGCGACTGCCGCGGTCGCGCTGCACACTGGTGCCGCCGCCGCTGTAGGTCACGCTGTAACCGACGCGGTCGGCCAGCATCTCCACGGCTTCGACGAAGCTGACGTGTTCGATCTTCAGGATGAAGGCATAGACATCGCCGCCTTCCCCGCAACCGAAGCAGTGGAAGTGACCGTGGTTAGGCCGCACATGGAACGACGGTGACTTCTCGTCGTGGAACGGGCACAGGCCCTTCAGCGAATCGGCGCCCGCCCGGCGCAACTGTACGTAGTCGCCGACGACGTCTTCGATACGGACCTGGTCACGGATTGCGGCGATATCGCGTTCGGGGATCCGACCCTTCCGGTCCCCGCCCCCGCCCAACGCTGCAGCCATCGGCACAGTCTAGAGCTCGCGGACGCGGGTGCTGTGCGCGTCGATGCGCTCCAACCTGCCCTCGGTGAATGACGCGATCTGGTCGACGACCACTCGCATCCGGGCCGCGTCGTCGACGGCGGCATTGAACTCCGGGGCGAAGATCGGATCCAGTGTCGCGGGCGCACCGTCGAGCAGCCAGTGCGCCACCTCGTGGATGCGTTCCCGCTGTCGCGCCTGCAGTTCGAGATGCCGCGGGTCGGACATGATGAACTGCAGCGCCAGCGTCTTGAGCAGCGCGACCTCGGCGCGGACCGTGGCCGGCACCTGCAGATCCGCCTGGTAGCGGACCAGCGGTTGGGGCCCGGCCACCTCGTGGGTCAACCGCACCGCCGCCGAGGCGAACCGCCCGACCAGCTCGCTGGTCAGCCGCTTGAGTGCCACCGACGCCGACAGAGTTCCGTCGTACTTGCCGACTCCGGCGACCACCGGCAGCTGAGACAGCCGCTGCGCCGCGGCCTCCAGCTCGTCAGCGCTCAGACCCTCCGACTGCCCCAGCCTCCCCAGCGCCGCAGCGGCGTCGTCGTCGGCCAGCACCCGCAGGTCGATGCGGCCCGACACCACGCCGTCCTCGACGTCGTGCACCGAGTAGGCCACGTCGTCGGCCCAATCCATCACCTGGGACTCCAGGCAGGGGCGGTACGCCGGCTTGCCGCCGCGCACCCAGTCGGCGAGTTGGCGGTCGTCTTCATAGAAGCCGAATTTGCGACCGCGTTCGCCGCGGAACCACGGGTATTTGGTGACGGCATCAAGGCCGGCGCGGGTCAGGTTCAGACCTACGCTACGACCTTGCGCATCAAGCACTTTCGGCTCAATTCGGGTGAGGATCCGGAAGTTCTGGGCGTTGCCCTCGAAGCCGCCGCAGGCGGCCGCGAACTCGTCGAGCGCGCGTTCCCCGTTGTGGCCGTACGGCGGATGACCGATGTCGTGGGCCAACCCCGCCATGTCGACCAGGTCAGGATCGCAGCCCAGCGGTACCGCCATGCCCCGCCCGATCTGGGCGACCTCGAGGGAGTGGGTCAACCGGGTGCGGGGGTTCTCGCTCTCCCGCGGCCCGACCACCTGGGTCTTGTCGGCCAGCCGGCGGAGGGCCGCACAGTGCAGGACGCGAGCGCGGTCGCGGGCGAAGTCGGTGCGGTGCTCGGTCGACGTGCCAGGCAGCCCGGCACTCTTCGGGGGTTCGTGCACCACCCGCTCACGGTCGGCCGCGTCGTACTGGCCGTGCTCATTCGTTGTCACCGAAGCACAGTCTGCCAGCACCGTCCTACTACATTGGAAGCTCATGCGCCTCGCTCGTGTGCTCAGCCTCCTTGCGGCCATTCTGACCGCCGTCACTCTGGTGGCACCCGTCGCGGCGGCCGAACCACCCTTCCGACTCCCGGACTACGTCACTGACAACGCCGGCGTCCTGGACGACGGACAGCTCGCGAACGTGCAGCATGCGGTCGACGCGCTTTACCGCGACCGGCACGTCCGGCTGTGGGTGGTCTACGTCGACTCCTTCGCCCCCAAGACGGCGGTGAGCTGGACCGAGGAGACCCGGCGCGCCAGTGATCTGAGCGACCAGGACGCCATCCTGGCGATCGCGACCAAGCAACGCTCCTATGCGTTCCTGGTGCCGTCGGCGGCCGCAGGTGGGGCCACCTCGGCCCAGGTCGACAACGTGCGCCTGAACCAGGTCGAGCCGGCGTTGCACAACGGCGACTGGACGGGTGCGGCGATCGCGGCGGCCAACGGGCTTGCGGGGCTCAGCGCCACCAAGACCGGTGGGTCCGGCGTATCGGCGTTGATTCCGCTGGTAATCATCGCGGGGCTGATCGTGCTGGCGGTCGTGGTGCTGTTGCTGTGGAGCCGCCGGCGCCGCCAAAAGCGGCACGAAGCCGAGGTGGCAGCCGCCAAGCGGGTGGATCCGACCGATCCCAATGCGCTGGCATCGGTCCCGCTCGATGCCCTCGACGAGCTGTCTCGGTCGATCGTCGTCGATGTGGACAACGCCGTGCGCACCAGCACCAACGAATTGGCCTTGGCTGCTGAGGATTTCGGTCAGCAGCAGGCCGACCGGTTCAACAGGGCCGTCGAGAATGCGAAAGTCACCTTGCAGCAGGCGTTCAACGTACGCCAGCAACTCGACGACGCGATTCCCGAAACTCCGGCCCAGCGCCGGGATCTGCTCACCCGGGTGGTGGTCGCGGCCGCGCAGGCCAACCGGGAACTGGACGCCCAGACCGAGGCGTTCCATGAACTCCGAGACCTCGTGCTCAACGCGCCCGACCGGCTCGACGGGCTGACCCAGAAGCTGGTGGATGTCAGCGCCCGCATCGATCCCGCCCAGGCCACGCTGACCCAGCTGCACACCGAGTTCGCCGACACCGCACTGGCTTCGGTGGCCCGCAACGTCGCCGCCGCCAAGGAGCGGCTGGACTTCGCCGACCACTCGATCAGCCGCGCCCGCGAATTGGCAGCCAAACCTGTGTCCGGCGAACAGGGCGAACTCGTCGACAGCGTGCGCTCCGCCGAATCGGCTCTGCAGCAAGCCGGTTCGATGCTCGACGCGGTTGACAGTGCGGCCAGCGATATCCGGCACGCGGTGGCCACCCTGCCGTCGGCGATCGCCGACACCCAGCAGGGCATCAACCAGGCGGTAGCGCAGCTCACCCAGGGCGGGCTGTCCAACACCGACGAGCTGACAGCGGCGCGCGACGCCGCGGTCGCCGCCGTGACGGCGGCACAGACTGACGGAACCTCCGACCCGCTGGGGGCATTCACCCAGCTGACCCAGGCCGACGCGGACCTCGACCGGCTACTGGCCGGTGCCGCCGAGGAGCGTGACACCGCCGAGCGGCTAGGCCGGTCGTTCGACCAGGCGCTGTTCACCGCCCAATCGCGGGTGCGTTCCGTGTCGGACTACATCGACACCCGCCGCGGCAGCGTCGGACCCGAGGCACGGACCCGCCTCAACGAGGCCGTGCGCCAGCTGGAAGCCGCCCAGGCCAAGCAGAAGACCAATGTCACCGAGGCCATTGCGCACGCCAATGGCGCGTCGATGCTGACCGCACAGGCCCAACAGCTGGCCAACAGCGATGTGCAGTCCGCCCAGCGGACGTACATGAATCACCATGGTGGAGTGGGCGGTTCGTCGAACATGGGCGCGGTGATCGGCGGGCTCATCCTCGGGAACATCCTGTCCGGCGGCGTGCGCGGCGGACTCGGAGGTGGCGGCGGCTGGACGTCGAGCACCTACGGCGGATCGCAGGGACCCGCCGCAGGCGGCGACATGTTCGGCGGCGGCGGGCGCTTCTAGCCGCGCAGGCGCGTCGAGAGGTAGTCGACCACCGAGTCGATCCCGATGCGTTCCTGGGTCATCTGATCACGCTCGCGCACCGTGACCGCGTGATCCTCGAGCGTGTCGAAATCGACCGTCACGCAATACGGCGTGCCGATCTCGTCCTGGCGGCGGTAGCGACGGCCGATCGCGCCGGCGTCGTCGAACTCGATGTTCCAGTACTTGCGTAGCTCGGCGGCCAGGTCCTTGGCCTTCGGCGTCAGGTCGGCGTGCCGCGACAGCGGCAGCACGGCTGCCTTGACCGGTGCCAACCGCGGGTCCAGCCGCAGCACCGTACGCTTGTCCACCCCACCCTTGGCGTTGGGGGCCTCATCCTCGGCGTAGGCGTCGACCAGGAACGCCATGAACGAACGGGTAAGTCCCGCTGCGGGTTCGATAACGTAGGGGATGTAGCGGGTGTCGGCTGCCTGGTCGTAGAACGACAGGTCGGTACCGGAATGCTCCGAGTGGGTCTTGAGGTCGAAGTCGGTGCGGTTGGCGATGCCCTCCAGCTCACCCCACGGGTTGCCCTGGAAGCCGAACTTGTACTCGATGTCGGTGGTGCCCGCCGAGTAGTGCGACAGCTTCTCCAGCGGATGCTCGTAGAGCCGCAGGTTGTCGCGGTTGATGCCGAGGTCGACGTACCACTGCAGACGAGTGTCGATCCAGTACTTGTGCCACTCGGGTGCGGTGTCGGGCTCGACGAAGAATTCCATCTCCATCTGCTCGAACTCGCGGGTGCGGAAGATGAAGTTGCCCGGGGTGATCTCGTTGCGGAAGCTCTTGCCGATCTGGCCGATACCGAACGGCGGCTTCTTGCGCGACGTGGTCACCACGTTGGCGAAGTTCACGAAGATGCCCTGCGCGGTCTCCGGGCGGAGGTAGTGCAGGCCCTCCTCGGATTCGATCGGCCCGAGGTACGTCTTGAGCATCATGTTGAATTCGCGGGGCTCAGTCCACTGACCCTTGGTGCCGCAGTCCGGGCAGACGATTTCGGTCATCGGCACCGCGTCCGGGCTGGCATAGCCCTTCTTCTCGCCCCCCTTTTCGAAGAAGGCCTCCTGAAGGTGATCCTGGCGATGACGCTTGTGGCAGTTGAGGCACTCGATGAGCGGGTCGTTGAACACCTCGACGTGGCCGGAGGCGACCCACACCTCGCGCGGCAGGATGATCGAGGAGTCCAGGCCGACGACGTCGTCGCGGCCGGTCACCACCGATCGCCACCACTGGCGCTTGATGTTCTCCTTCAGCTCGACACCCAGTGGGCCGTAATCCCAGGCCGACTTGGTCCCGCCGTAGATCTCGCCGGCGGGGTAGACCAAGCCACGACGCTTGGCCAGGTTGACGACGGAATCGATGACGGACGCCACGTTGGGTGCCACTCCTTGGGTTGTATGGGGATAACAGCCATACAGCCTAACGACACGCACACACTGGTTTTGACATGCGTGATCGTGCATGGAAAAGTGGAGCGTCAAGTGGAAATCGTTTCCAATAAGCCGGGAGGTGGTGAGATGTCCGCACCCACCCATGGCCGAGTCGACGACCTGTCGTCGCCGCGAGCCGACATCCTGGAACATGCCGGTGAGTTGCTACGCGCGCTAGCGGCACCGGTCCGCATCGCGATCGTGCTGCAGCTGCGGGAGTCGCAGCGGTGCGTGCACGAGCTCGTCGACGCCCTCGACGTGCCGCAGCCCCTGGTCAGCCAGCATCTGCGGATCCTGAAGGCCGCCGGAGTGGTAGCCGGGGAACGCTCGGGGCGCGAGGTGATGTACCGGCTGGTGGACGACCACCTGGCAGAGATCATCGTCGCCGCGATCAGCCACGCCAGCGAGGAGCGACAATGACCGGCGCTGAGGTTCGCCCCCGCGCAGCTGCCACCGGAGTGCGCGCCACCCGTCAGCGCGCGGCGATCATCGCGCTGCTCGACACCGTCGACGAATTCCGCTCGGCCCAGGAGCTGCACGACGAACTGCGCCGCCGCGGCGAGAACATCGGGCTCACCACCGTGTACCGGACATTGCAGTCACTGTCGGCGGCCGATCTGGTGGACATGGTCCGCACCGACACTGGAGAGTCGGTCTACCGGCGCTGCGAAGGCGATGACCATCACCACCATCTGGTGTGCCGCACCTGCGGCGCGGCCGTCGAGGTCAGCGGACGTGAGGTCGAAGCCTGGGCCGCCGAAGTGGCTCAGGAGCATGGGTTTTCGGATGTGAGCCACACCATTGAGCTGTTCGGCACCTGCGCGCAGTGCCTCAGCTGAGCGCTAGTCGGTGAGGGCGCGGCGGGCATCGGCACCGCCGGCCAGCACCATCAGCACCAGCGTCTGCAGCGCCTGGTCCGTGAGCCCCTCGCCGGGAAAGTTGTAGCGCAGCATCACATCCCCGCGCTTGCCGGTTTGCTCCGCCAGCGTCACGGTGCCGAGCATCGTCGAGGATGCTTGTGCCGCAACACGTTTACGTAGATCGGCGTTCAGCGGCAGATCCCATGCCAGTACCTGCGTCACCGACACCATCTCGATGTCCTCGGCGATGGTCACCGTCCGCAGTGAGGCGAACGTGCCCTCGTAGCGCAAGGTCAGCGCGCCATCGGGTTCCACCTCGACGGGTATCACCGCGGTGAGCGCCTCGGCCAGCCGAACCCCGGACTCCACGATCAGGCCCGGCCGAAGCGCCGGTTGCGCTCGGCGTACTCCTCGCACGCCGCCCACAGGTCACGCCGATCGTAGTCGGGCCAAAGCTTGTCCTGGAACACGTATTCGGCGTAAGCGGCCTGCCACAGCATGAAGTTGCTCGAGCGCTGCTCCCCCGACGTCCGGATGAACAGGTCGACGTCGGGAATGTCGGGCCGGTGCAGATACTCGGTGATCGTGGCCTCGTTCACCCGTTCCGGATCGACCCGCCCGGCCACCGCGTCACGGGCGATATTCCTTGCCGCCTCGGCGATTTCGGCCCGGCCGCCGTAGTTGACGCAGTAGTTGACGGTGATGACGTTGTTGCCCACCGTCATGTTCTCGGCGATGTCGAATTCTTTGATGACGCTGCGCCACATCCGCGCGCGCGACCCCACCCAGCGCATCCGCACACCCATGGCGTCGAGGTTCTCGCGCCGCCGGCGCACCACCTCGCGGTTGAAGCCCATCAGGAAGCGCACCTCTTCGGCACTGCGCCGCCAGTTTTCGGTGGAGAACGCATAGACCGTCAGATGCTGAACGCCGATCTCGATGGCTCCGCAGGTGATGTCGATCAGCACCGCCTCGCCCATCTTGTGGCCTTCGGTGCGGCTCAACCCGCGCTGGGTGGCCCAGCGGCCGTTGCCGTCCATCACGACGGCAACGTGCTTGGGCATCTGGTCGGCCGGGATGGCCGGCGGCACGGCCTTAGAGGTGTGCTGGGGCGGGCGGCGCGGCCCGCCGTCGGGCGAGGGCGGCAGCTCGGGGAACACCACCGGCCACACCGAGGTGTCGGGAAACATCGGGTAGTCGTCGGGCGCCGGGGGCAGCTGCGGAAATTGCTCTTTCCGCTTGCGGTCAGCCCCCCGCCACGAGCTGGTCACCCGGTTCATCGCCATAGGCCTCATCCTGCCTGAACATCTCCTTAACGTGATTGGCGGGCTGCCGGTAGACACGCTCCACCAGCGGCAGCGTCCGCAGCTGGCGTTCCAGATGCCACTGCAGGTGCGCGGCCACCAAACCGCTGGCATGGCTACGGTGCGCCGACGACGACGCCTCCGCGGCCTCCCAGTCGCCGTCGTGCAGCGCCGACATCAGGTCGATCACCGCCTGCGGCGGAGTGGTCGAACCCGACGGACGACAGTGCATGCAGACACTGCCACCAGCGGCGATGTGGAAGGCGCGGTGCGGGCCCGGCGCCGCACAGCGGGCGCACTCGATCAGCGAGGGCGCCCAGCCTGCGATACCCATAGCCCGCAGCAGGTAAGCGTCCAAGACCAGCTCACGCGATCGCGTGCCGTCGGCGACCGCCCGCAGCGCACCGACGGTGAGCCGGTGCAGCGCGGTCGCGGGGGCGCGCTCCTCCCCGGCCAGCCGCTCAGCGGTTTCCAGGACCGCGCAGGCGCTGGTGTAGCGGCCGTAGTCGCTGACGATGTCGGCGGCGAAGGCGTCGATGGAGACCACCTGGGTGACGATGTCGAGGTTGCGGCCGGGATGCAGCTGGACGTCGATATGCGCGAACGGCTCCAGCCGGGACCCGAACTTACTGCGGGTACGGCGCACTCCCTTGGCCACCGCGCGGACCAGACCATGGTCGCGGGTCAGGAGGGTGACGATGCGGTCTGCTTCACCGAGCTTGTGCTGGCGCACCACAACAGCCCGATCCCGATACAACCGCATCCGGAAAGTTTCCCATCGCAATGCGACATAACCGCGGACGCGCGCCGATAATCTCGACTCGCCATGACAGCTCACGGGCGTTTGAGCAGGCCGCCGCGGTTTCCCACCATCGGTGAGCAGCTCTATCAACTGGCCAGCGGCGCGGTGACCTCCACCGAGCTGGTCCGCCAGTCGCTGCGCGCGATCGTGGCCAGCCAGTCCACTCTCAACGCGTTCCGGGTGGTGCTCACCGAATCGGCGCTGGCCGAAGCCGCCGAAGCCGACCGCCGTCGCGCGGCCGGAGAGCAGGCGCCACTGCTGGGCATCCCCATCGCCGTCAAGGACGATGTCGACGTCGCCGGGGTGCCGACGTCGTTCGGCGCCGCCGGGCCCATCCGGCCGGCCACCGAGGACTCCGAGGTGGTGCGCCGGCTCCGCGCAGCGGGTGCCGTGATCGTCGGTAAGACGAACTGCTGCGAACTAGGCCAATGGCCGTTCACCAGTGGCCCAGCGTTCGGCCACACGCGAAATCCTTGGTCGCGCAAGCACACCCCGGGCGGCTCATCGGGTGGCAGCGCGGCCGCGGTCGCTGCCGGCCTGGTGGCCGCCGCCATCGGTTCCGACGGCGCAGGCAGTGTGCGGGTACCCGCCGCCTGGACCCACCTCGTCGGCATCAAGCCGCAGCGGGGGCGTATCTCGACCTGGCCGATCCGCGACCCGTTCAACGGCATCACCGTCAACGGAGTGTTGGCCCGCACAGTGGCCGACGCCGCCCTAGTGCTCGACGCCGCGTCGGGCAATGTGGACGACGACCCGCACAAGCCGCCGCCGGTGCGGATGTCCGACCATGTCGGCGTGGCCCCGGGACCGCTGAAAATCGCTGTTTCCATCCGGTTTCCATTCACGATCTTCCCCGCCAAGCTGCACCCCGAGATCCGGGTGGCACTCCACGGCGTCGCCGAACAACTCGGAATGCTGGGCCACACCGTGATGGAGGGAAATCCCAACTACGGGCTGCGGCTGCCGATGAGTTTTCTGCCCCGCTCCACCGCCGGGCTTTTGGAATGGGCCGACCGGCTCGGCGACGACGTCATGCTCGACCCCCGGACCGAGGCGAACATGCGGATGGGCCGGCTGCTCTCGGGGGCCTTGTTACGCCGGGCCAAAGCCAGTGAGCCGATCTTGCACCGCCGCGTCGGGGCGATCTTCCGCTCCGTCGACGTCGTACTGGCCCCGACCACCGCACAGCCGCCACCGCCGGCCCGCAAGTTCGACAACCTCGGCCCGACCGCGACCGACCGCGCGATGATCGCCGCCTGCCCGGTGACCTTTCCATGGAACGTGCTGGGCTGGCCGTCGATCAACGTCCCGGCAGGTTTCACCGCCAACGGCCTGCCAATCGGTGTGCAGCTGATGGGCCCGGCCAACAGCGAGCCGCTGCTGATCTCCCTGGCCGCCGAGCTGGAGGCCATCAACGGCTGGGCCAACAAACAGCCCGAAATCTGGTGGAACACACCGCAGCCCGAAGGCTAAAAGCCAAGCCGGCCAAGCTGTTTGGGGTCACGCTGCCAGTTCTTGGCGATCTTGACGCGCAGGTCCAGGTACACCTTGGTGCCGAGCAGCTTCTCGATCTGCGTGCGGGCCACCGTTCCCACCTCTTTGAGGCGCGCGCCGCCCTTGCCGATGACAATGCCCTTCTGGCTGTCCCGCTCGACGTAGAGCACGGCGTGCACGTTGATCAAGGGATCATCCGCCGGACGCCCCGACCGTTCTTCGATCTCCTCGATCACCACCGCCAGCGAGTGCGGCAGCTCATCGCGCACACCTTCCAGCGCAGCCTCCCGGATGAGCTCGGCCATCAGCACTTCTTCGGGCTCGTCGGTGAGCTCACCGTCGGGATAAAAGGCCGGCCCTGGCGGCAACTGACCGGCCAGCAGTTCGATGAGGACGTCTATCTGGTCGCCCCTGGTCGCCGACACCGGCACGATCTCAGCGGCGGTGTCGCCAACCAATTCGTGCACTGCCATCAGCTGTTCGGCCACCCGCTCCTTGGCCACCTTGTCGATCTTGGTGACGATCACGACGAGGGTGGTCCTGGGCGCCACCTCGCGGATCTGTTCGTAGATCCAGCGGTCCCCGGGCCCGATCGTCTCGTCGGCGGGGACGCACCACCCGATGACGTCGACTTCGGAGTAGGTGTCGCGCACCAGATCGTTGAGCCGCTTGCCCAGCAGCGTGCGTGGGCGGTGTAGCCCCGGGGTGTCAACGAGGACGATCTGGAAATCCGGACGGTGCACGATGCCGCGGATGGTGTGCCGGGTGGTCTGCGGCCGGCTGGAGGTGATCGCCACCTTGGTGCCGACCAGCGCGTTGGTCAGGGTCGACTTGCCGGTGTTAGGCCGGCCGACCAGACAGACGAAGCCGGACCGGAACTCATTCGTTGCGGTCATTGCGGTGTCCCCGATCGGTCGGTCACGATGATGGCGGCCTCCGGCGATAGTTCTTTCACCGCGGCCACCCCGTCATCCTCATTGGATCCGCCGATCAGTACGGCGGCCTCGAAACCCGTTGCACCACTGGACACCGCGGCGGCCACGGCCGCCTGAAGGCCGGTCAGCCGCAAGGCCGACAGGGTGACTGGCGCGCCGGCGTAGGTACGCCCGTCAAGGTCGCGCACCGCGGCCCCCTCTCCTGCGTCCGCGCGTGCCATCGCGCCGCGTGCCAGCACCACCAGCTTGGCGTCTTCGGCTTCCAGCGGCTTACTCATCGTCGTCGTCTTCCTCTCGCGCAGCCCGGCTCACCAGCACGGTGCCGATGCGCAGTCGGCCGCGGTGATCCCGGCCGCCCTCGGCCTGCAGTCGCAGCCCGTGCGACACCACCTCGGCCCCGGGCAGCGGCACCCTGCCGAGTTCGAGGGCCAGCAATCCGCCGACGGTGTCGACATCGAGGTCCTCTTCGAACTCGACGTCATAGAGCTCGCCGACGTCCGCGATCGGCAACCTGGCCGACACCCGAAACTTGTTGTCGCCCAATTCCTCCACCGGTGCGACCTCACCGTGGTCGTACTCGTCGGCAATCTCGCCGACGATCTCTTCCAGCACGTCCTCGATGGTGACCAGGCCGGCGATCGCGCCGTACTCGTCGACGAGCAGGGCCATGTGATTGCGATGGCGTTGCATCTCCCGCAGCAGCTCGTCGAGCGGCTTGGAGTCGGGCACGAAGACCGCCGGCCGCATGATCTCGGACACCGCGGTGCTGCGGCCTTTGTCGGACGAGTAATAGGTGCGCTGCACCAGGTCTTTGAGATAGACGACGCCGACAACGTCATCGACGTTCTCCCCGATCACCGGGATGCGGGAGTAGCCGCTGCGCACTGCCAGCGACGTCGCTTGGCTTGCGGTCTTGTCACTTTCGATCCACACCATCTCGGTGCGCGGCACCATCACCTCGCGCGCCGCGGTGTCGCCGAGTTCGAACACCGACTGGATCATCCGGCGTTCGTCGTCGGCCACCACGCCGCGCTGCTGAGCCAGATCCACCACTTCGCGCAGTTCGATCTCGGACGCGAACGGCCCGTTGCGGAAACCGCGGCCCGGGGTCAGCGCGTTGCCGATCACGATGAGCAACCGGCTGATCGGCGCCAGCAGCACCGAGATCGCCTGCAGCGGAACGGCCGCCGTGAGTGCGATGGTGTAGGCGTTCTGCCGGCCGATGGTGCGCGGCCCTACCCCCATGGCCACGAAGCTGGCGACCGTCATGATCGCGGCCGCCGCGACCAGTCCCCATGTCAGCCCCAGGTCATCCCATAGGAAGGCAACCAGCAGCACCGTCGCGGCCGCTTCGCACGCAATGCGCAGCAGCACAACAAGATTGATGTAGCGCGGCCGTTCGGCCATGATCCGGGCCAACCGCAGGGCACCGGGCCGTTCGTCGCGCACCAGTTCTTCCACCCGCGCGATCGACACCGTGCTGATAGCCGCGTCGATCGCGGCGAACATACCGCCGAGCGCAATGAGAGCGATCGCACCCAGTAGCGCTGACCAGCCCGTCACGATTCGTCGAAGAATTGAGACTTGTCGAGCAGCCGGCGGTCCTTCTCGTTCTGCCGGTCCTGGTGGTAGGCCTCGACCTGCTCGGCGACCCATTCCTCGAGCAGCTTGCGCTGCAGGTCGAACATTTCCTTTTCCTCGTCAGGTTCGGCGTGGTCGTATCCGAGCAGGTGCAGCACACCATGCACGGTCAGCAGGGCCAGCTCCTGACCGAGACTGTGCCCGGCCGCAGTGGCCTGGTCGGCGGCGAACTGCGGGCACAGCACGATGTCGCCGAGCATGGAGGGCCCTGGCTCGGGCGCATCAGGGCGACCGCCGGGCTCGAGCTCGTCCATCGGGAAGCTCATCACGTCGGTGGGGCCGGGCAGGTCCATCCAGCGCATGTGCAGATCGGCCATCGCGCTGACGTCGAGCAGCACCATCGACAATTCGGCGGCGGGGTTGACGTCCATACGGCGAATCACGAAGCGCGCGACGCTGATCAGTTCCTCTTCGGAAACGTCGAGGCCGGATTCGTTGGAAACCTCGATAGTCATCTCAGTTCGCCCCTAACGCCGCGTCGTGCGACGTTGGGAGCGGTTCATCGATGCCGGCTGCTCGGCCTTGGCGTAGGCGTCCACAATCTCCGAAACCAGCCGGTGGCGCACTACGTCGGCACTGGTGAGCTCGGAGAAGTGGATGTCGTCGATGCCGTCGAGGATGTCCATGGCCGCGCGCAGACCAGATTTGGCGCCGCCGGGCAGATCGACCTGGGTGATATCACCGGTGACCACGATCTTGGATCCGAACCCCAGCCGGGTAAGGAACATTTTCATCTGTTCGGCGGTGGTGTTCTGCGCCTCGTCGAGAATGATGAATGCGTCGTTGAGCGAGCGGCCCCGCATGAAGGCCAGCGGCGCGACCTCGATCACGCCAGAGGCCAACAGGTTGGGGATGGCGGCGGGGTCCATCATGTCGTGCAGCGCGTCATACAGGGGCCGCAGATACGGGTCGATCTTTTCCGTCAGCGTGCCCGGCAGAAAGCCAAGGCGCTCACCGGCTTCCACCGCGGGGCGGGTCAGGATGATCCGAGTGACCTGTTTGGTCTGCAGCGCGTTGACGGCCTTGGCCATGGCCAGGTAAGTCTTGCCGGTGCCCGCCGGACCGATGCCGAACACGATGGTGTGGGCGTCGATGGCGTCGACATAGCGTTTCTGGTTGAGCGTCTTGGGCCGGATTGTCTTGCCGCGCCGGGACAGGATGTCCAGCGTCAGCACCTCGGCCGGTGACTCGTTGTCGGTGCCCGCGACCATGCTGACGCTGCGGCGCACCGCATCCGGGGACAGGGTTTGGCCACCGGCCACGATCGCGGTGAGTTCGGAGATCACTCGCTCGGCCATCGCGATGTCGGCGGCTTCACCGGACAGGCTGATGGTGTTTCCCCGCACGTGCACGTCGGCGGAGAGGCTGCGTTCGAGCGCCCGCAGATTTTCGTCGGCGGAGCCCAGCAGGCCCATGACGAGGTCGGGCGGAACAGTCATGCTGCTGCGCACTTGCGAGGCAGCGGTCGTCTCGCGGGGCGTCACGTGGTCTTCGATGCCTGCTTCCTGGGTTTCCGGTCAGATCCGAGACCCCAGTTTACCGCCCCGGCGGGATACCTCCCAGCAGTTACTCCCCACCCCGGGTGAACGCATCATGGGTCAGCGCCGAGTTCATGAAGTCCCGGAAGTGCAACCACTTGCCGTCGCGCAGCGTGATGATGTGCGCGAACTCCGACTCCCAGGTGTGCCCGGTGACCGTCCGGAGGAATTTCTGGTGGCCCCACACAGCAAGCTAGTCGCCGTTTGCAGGTCACCGAATAGCGGTCGAGCAGCGCGTTGACCACCGCGAACACCTCCAGGCGAGCCAGCGGCGCGGTTGGCGGCCCGGCCCGATCCTAAGACGACCAGCGCGGCGTCAGAACACCCAACGCCCCTAACGCCACGGCGGCGGCGGTCGTAGTGCGCAACACCGTCGGACCCAGCCGGACCGCGGTGGCGCCGGCGGACGCCAGCGCGTCGAGCTCGCCGTCGCTGATCCCGCCTTCGGGTCCAACGATCAGCAGGATCGAATTCGCATGCGCCACCGGGAGTTCAGCCAACGGGCGATCGGCGGATTCGTGCAACGCGAGCACCAGGCCACCGGCACCGACCCGGTCGGCGACCTGCGCCACCAACGCAGTGGTGGTTACCGGGCCGCCGATACCCGGGATGTAGGCGCGCCGCGACTGCCGCGCGGCCGAGCGTGCCACCGCACGCCAGCGACGCAGGCCCTTCTCGGCGCGCTCCCCATCCCAGCGCGCGACACAACGGTCGGCCTGCCAGGCGATGAAGTCGTCGGCGCCGGCCTCGGTGGCCAGTTCGACTGCCAGCTCCGAACGCTCCGATTTCGGAATACCCTGTGCGACAGTCACTGTCGGGCTGACGGGAGGCGTGGTCCAGGACTGCAGCACCCGGGCTGAGAACCCGCGCTTGCTGGTGTCCTCGACCTCACAGCGGGCTTGTGTGCCCGCGCCGTCGGAGAGCACCAGCACCTCACCCGCACGGATACGCCGCACTGTGGCGGCGTGGAAGCCTTCGTCGCCCTCGACCACGGCACGCTGTCCGACCGCCGGGATGGCGTCGGCGTAGAACAGGGTGTCGGCCAACGCCTCAGCGGCCGCTGAAGGTATCGCGCAGGCGGTTGAACAGCCCGCCGGTATTGGCGGTGCCGGCATGCGTGGACTTGACCTCGGGTTCGGCGTGGCTGCGTGTCTTGAATTCGCCGAGAAGCTCTCTGGCGCGGGCGTCGAGCTTGCCGGGCACGGTCACCTCGATGTGGGCGTGCAGGTCGCCGCGGACACCGGAGCGCAAGTGCGGCATGCCCTGCCCGCGCAGCGTGGTCACCGAGCCGGGCTGGGTGCCGGGCGAGATGGTGATCTCGGTCAGTCCGTCGAGGATGCCCTCGACGGTGACCGAAGTGCCCAGCGCGGCGTCGACCATCGGCACCGAAACCGTGCAGTGCAGGTCGTCGCCGTCGCGGATGAAGATGTCGTGCTGCTGCTCGTGAACCTCGACGTAGAGGTCGCCCGCCGGACCGCCGCCCGGGCCGACCTCACCCTGGGCGGCCAGCCGGACCCGCATGCCGTCGCCGACACCGGCCGGGATCTTCACGCTGATGTCGCGACGGGCACGCACCCGGCCGTCGCCGCCGCAGCGGTGACACGGGTCGGGGATGACCTCGCCGACTCCGCGGCACGTCGGACAGGGGCGGGCCGTCATGACCTGCCCGAGCAGGGAGCGCTGCACCGTCTGCACCTCGCCGCGTCCCCCGCAGGTGTCGCAGCTGACCGGGCTGGAATCACCATGAGTTCCCTTGCCCTGGCACACGTCGCACAGGACGGCGGTGTCGACGGTTACCTGCTTTGTCACACCCGTCGCACACTCGGTCAGGTCCAACCGCATCCGCAGCAGCGAATCGGAGCCCGCGCGCACTCGGCCGATCGGGCCGCGCGATGCGCCGCCGCCGCCGAAGAAGGCCTCGAACACGTCACCCAGACCACCAAAGCCACTGAACCCGCCAGCCGAGGCGGCGTTCTCCAGCGGATCACCGCCGAGGTCGACGATGCGGCGCTTCTCCGGGTCCGAGAGCACCTCGTAGGCGGCGCTGATCTCCTTGAACTGGTGCTGGGCAGCCTCGTCGGGGTTGACGTCCGGATGCAACTCGCGGGCCAGCTTTCGGTAGGCGCGCTTGATCTCCTGATCACTGGCGCCCTTGCTCACCCCGAGCAAGCCGTAGTAGTCCCGTGCCACGCTTGACCTTTCGAAGTCCCTGCCGGTTATCCGGCTCGGTGTCCTAGAACATCGCCGATGTACATCGCAACCGCCGCGACGTTGGCAATAGTTCCCGGATAGTCCATTCTGGTGGGCCCCAAGACACCCATGCCGCCGTAGACGGTGCCCGAGCTTCCGTACGTCGTGGCCACCACCGATGTCCCGACCATCTGCTCGGCCTCGGTCTCATGGCCGATGCGCACCGTGACCTTACCCGCTTCCTGCTGGGCGGCCAGCAGCCGAAGCACGACGACCTGTTCCTCAAGTGCTTCGAGGATCGACCGCAGCGACCCGCCGAAGTCGGCGGTGTTGCGGGTCAAGTTGGCGGTGCCGCCCATCAACAGCCGTTCCTCGTTGTGTTCGACCAGCGATTCCAGCAACACCGTCGCCGAGCGACCGACGGCGTCGCCCAGCCCGCCGGAGCCGTCGAGCCGGGCTGCCAGGTCGGCGACTGCGGCCGAGGCCGCTGCCAGCCGCTTGCCCTCCAGCGCCTGCCCAAGCAGTTCGCGGAGCTGGGACAGCTGCTGATCGTCGATGGTGTCGCCCAGCTCGACGATGCGCTGGTCGACACGGCCCGAGTCGGTGATGACGACCATCAGCAGCCGCGCAGGCGTGATCGCGACGATCTCCAGGTGGCGCACCGTCGAGGTGGACAGCGTCGGGTATTGGACGATCGCGACCTGTCGGGTCAGTTGGGCCAGCAATTTCACCGCACGGCGTAACACGTCGTCGAGGTCGACCCCTGATTCCAGGAACTGGAGGATCGCGCGGCGTTCCGCCGACGACAGGGGTTTGACATCGTCGATGCGGTTGACGAACTCCCGGTAGCCCTTCTCGGTGGGCACTCGACCCGAGCTGGTGTGGGGCTGGGTGATGTAGCCCTCGGCTTCCAGCACGGCCATGTCATTGCGGACCGTGGCACTGGATACGCCGAGGTTGTGGCGGTCGACGAGCGCCTTGGAGCCGATCGGCTCCTTGGTCGCGACGAAGTCGGCCACGATCGCACGAAGCACCTCAAAGCGACGGTCGTCGGCACTTCCCATCTGGTCCACCTCCACGTTGCCTTTATTTTACGGGCAGCATCAGCACAATTAGCACCCACGCGCGTCGAGTGCCACCGCGCGCCATGGACCCAGGTGCGCCCTCCGCTGGCGTTCCGGCCACCAGCGACTAGCCTTGCTCAAATGGTGATGCGGGGTCGGGGGGCTGCGCGCAAGGCAACGACCCGATGATCTTCAAGGGCGTTCGGGAGGGCAAGCCGTATCCCGAGCATGGCCTGACCTACCGAGACTGGTCGCAGATCCCCCCTCGGCAGATCCGCCTCGACGAGTTGGTCACCACGACTACGGTGCTCGCGTTGGACCGTCTGCTGTCCGAGGACTCCACCTTTTACGGCGACCTGTTTCCGCATGCGGTCAGGTGGCGCGGGGTCGTCTACCTCGAAGACGGCCTGCACCGGGCGGTGCGGGCGGCGCTGCGCAATCGCACCGTGCTGCACGCACGGGTCTATGACATGGACCCCACCACGGACGGCCAATTTTCGCCGAGCTGACCGGACGTCGTCGCCGGCACCGCGGGTAACTGCACGGTGAATACTGTTCTGCCGGGGCGAGATTCGGCGCAGACCGTACCGCTATGCGCCTCCACGATCGACAGAACGATCGCCAGCCCGAGGCCACTGCAGCCCAGTTCACGCGAACGCGACTTATCGGCTCGCACGAACCGGCCAAACAGATTGGGCATGATGTCGTCGGGGATCCCGGGCCCGTCATCGCCCACCACCAGCTCGACCGCTGTGCCGGTGCCGTCGACGCAGGTCGACAGTGACGTCGTAACCGTCACGCCGGCCGGGGTGTGCACTCGTGCGTTGCTCAGCAGGTTGCCCAGCAGCTGATGGAGCCGGGCACGATCGCCCCGCACCCACACTGCGTGGTCCGGCAACTCGGTGACGAAACGATGATCCGGCGCGGTGACCGACACGTCATTGACGGCATCGGCAACGACGTCGCACAGGTCGAGTTCCTCAAGCTCGAGGTCAAGCCCCTCGTCGAGGCGCGAAAGCAGCAGCAGGTCGGCCACCAATGACGTCATCCGCCGGGACTCGGCTTCGATGCGCGCCAGCGCGTATTCGGTGGTGGGCGGCAGGATTTCGCTGTCCTGACGGGTCAGTTCGGCATAACCCAGGATCGCGGCCAGCGGAGTGCGCAGCTCGTGGCTCGCGTCGGTGAGGAATTGCCGGGTCCGCCGGTCGGCTCCGGCGATCTCGTTGAGCGCCGCGTCCACGTTGGCCAGCAGTCGGTTCAGCGTATGGCCGACGACCCCAATCTCACTTCCGGGATCGGTGTCGTCAGGGCCTACCCGAGTGCTGATGCGATAGTCCGTGCTGTCCAGCGGCATCGCGGCCACCTGGCCGGCGACAGCCGCGACCCGGCGTAGCGGTCGCAGTGCATAGTTGACCACGACGACGGTGCCCAGCGCGGCGACGAGGATCGTCAGGACCACCAGGCCCGCGATGGTCAGCACCTTGCCGCCGACGGTCTTGTTCGCTTGGTCGAGGGACACCGCCGAGATCAGCCGTTCGCCGCCGGCAAAGTCGCTGTGGCCGACCCGGTGCGAACCCAGCCCGGGCAGTCCCACGGTCTGTGGGTCACCGTAGCGCCAGTCGATGCTCTCCAGTGAACGCAGGACCGCGGCTGATGCCGGCACGGGTTCGCCGTCGGTGAACACCGTGCCGTAAACGGCGACACCGTCGTGCAACATCGCGATGACAGTGCCCGGGGCCTGACCCGGGAAGTCGACCAAACCGTCGTGCGAGGCATCATCCGAAGCCGGCGGGTCCATCTGATGGCGCTTGGCCTTGGCATAGGAGTAACTGAACGCCGCCAAGGAATTGGATACCTGGCTGTTGGCCAGGCTGGCCGCTTCGTCTCGCAGGCTCATTACCGCCACCGCGCCGACCCCCACCAGAGCTACGCTGACGATCGCCGACACCCACAGCACCAGCCGGCGGCGCAGCGAGCGCGGCCTTCGGCACCGCCACATGGAAATCACTGATGCGGCCGCAGCATGTAGCCGACCCCTCGCACGGTGTGGATCATCGGCTCGCGGTTGGCGTCGATCTTTCGGCGCAGGTAAGAGATGTAGAGATCGACGATGCTGGACCGTCCGCCGAAACCGTAGTTCCAGACCCGGTCCAGGATCTCCGCGCGAGTGACGGCGCGCCGCGGGTTGCGCATCATAAAGCGCAGCAACTCGAACTCCGTCGTAGTCAGCGAGATCCGTTCACCGGCCCGGCGGACATCGCGGCTCGCGCCGTCAAGCACCAGATCGCCCACCTTGAGCACCTCGTCCTCGGGCGCCATGGTGGCCTTGGCCCGGCGCAACAGGCCACGCAACCGGGCCACCAGCTCCTCCAGGCTGAACGGTTTGGTCAAGTAGTCGTCGCCGCCTGCTGTAAGACCCGTGACCCGGTCCATCACCGAATCGCGCGCGGTCAGGAACAGCGTCGGTGTGTAACCCTCCGACTCTCTGGTCATCTTCAGAATCTGCAGGCCGTCGATATCGGGCAGCATGATGTCCAGGACCAGGAGGTCTGGCTCGAAGTCTTGAAACTTCGCCAAAGCGTCGCGCCCATCGCCTGCCGTCTCCACGTCCCAGCCCTCGTAGTGCAGTGCCATCTTGACCAGATTGGTCAACGCCGGCTCGTCGTCGACGAGCAGAACACGGATCGGCGATCCGTCAATCCGTGAGATGCGGGGCAGCTGGCCGAGAATCGCCTGACGCGGCTGATGTGGACGGGATGAAGTGGGTGCTACCGGTAGAGCCATACTTCGATTCTGTAGAAAACACAGGAATCTGTCATGGAGCCCATATCTGTTTCATATCTTGGCCGGTCACCCAACCACCACACGCACTGCCGTATTGCCTTCGCCGCCATAGTTTTCCGTGGTGACCTGTTATTCGGAACACAGTTTGGTCACGCTGACAGTCCGTTTCAGCGGATGCAGATATGGATCCGATATGGATTCCTTGAACAACCTTCGAAGCCACACCTACTGTCGCGCTAGTGAATTCGTGCCGCATTGACGGCGCGATGCGTGAATCGGCTGTCACCGAAACGATCTCGCTTACGAAGACAGGAGTCTGGCCTTGCAGCCCTCAACCGAACCGACTACGGGTACCGAAGACCCGGGCAGGGTGTCCACGTTCCTGCGCAATGATCTGCCCGCCTCATTGGTGGTCTTCCTGGTGGCGTTGCCCCTTTCGCTGGGGATCGCCATCGCCTCCGACGCGCCGGTGCTGGCCGGGCTGATCGCGGCCATCGTCGGCGGCGTGGTAGCCGGCGCCCTGGGCGGGTCACCACTGCAGGTCAGTGGACCGGCGGCCGGGCTGACTGTCATCGTCGCTGGGCTGATCGCCGAGTTCGGCTGGGCGGTGACCTGCGCCATCACCGTCTGCGCCGGCCTGCTGCAAGTACTGCTCGGGGTGAGCCGGGTCGGCCGGGCGGCACTGGCAATCTCGCCGATGGTGGTGCACGCCATGCTGGCCGGCATCGGTGTGACGATCGCGCTGCAACAGGTCCACGTGCTGCTGGGTGGCAGCTCCGAGAGTTCGGCCTGGCGCAACATCACCGAACTGCCCGGCCAGTTGGTCGCTGCGGATCACGCGGGGCTCGCCGTCGGCCTGCTGGTCATCGGAATCCTGGTGGCATGGCGCTGGGTGCCCGCACGGATTCGCAAAGTGCCCGGCCCGCTGGTCGCCATCGTCGTCGCCAGCGCAGTATCGGCGCTCTTCGCCTTGGATGTGCCCCGCATCCAGCTCAACGGGTCCCTGCTCGACGCCCTGGCGCCACCTGGCTTGCCCCAAGGGAATTGGGGGGCGTTCGCGACGGGCGTCATCACCGTCGCGCTCATCGCCAGCGTGGAAAGCCTCCTCACGGCCGTCGCCGTGGATCGTATGCAGGACGGTCCACGGTCGAACCTGAACCGTGAACTGGTGGGCCAGGGCGCAGCCAATGTGGTGTCGGGCGCAGTCGGCGGGCTGCCGATCACGGGTGTGATCGTGCGCAGTTCGGCGAACGTGACGGCCGGCGCCAAGACCCGCGCATCGTCGATCCTGCACGGCCTGTGGGTGCTGGTGTTCGCTCTGCCGTTCGCCGGCCTGGCCCAGCAGATCCCGACCGCGGCGCTGGCCGGGCTGCTCATCGTGATAGGTATCCAGCTGGTCAAGCTCACCCATATCAAGACTGCGCGGCGCACCGGCGACATCGCGGTCTACCTGGTGACGATCACCGGTGTCGTCTTCCTCAACCTGCTCGAAGGCGTCCTGCTCGGACTGGCGCTGGCGATCGCGCTGACGGTATGGCGGGTGGCACGCGCCAGGATCCACGCCCAACCCGCCGAGCATGCCGACAACGACGACTGGCACGTCGCGGTCGAAGGATCATGCACGTTCTTGTCCCTGCCTCAACTGCACAAGTCGCTGGCGTCCGTGCCGTCCGGTGTCCGCGTCACGTTGGAGATGTCGGTGGATTTCATCGACCACGCCGCACACCAGGTCATCGAAGACTGGCAACGGCAACACGAGGCCTCCGGCGGCAGCGTGCTCGTGCAGGAAGTCGGCTCCGTCGAACTCAGTAGCGCGCTCGCCGGGCCGCCGCAACGCGCGTTCGGTCTGACCGACAAACGGCTCGGCGTGGTGCCGTGGAGTTCGTGGCAGGACCCGCATACCAAGAACGGCCACGAGCGGCGCGACACCCCGCCGCAAGCGGTTCTCGACGGTCTCGAGGTCTATCACCGCAGGACTGCACCCCAGATACGCCCGCACATGGCGAAATTGGCGCACTCCCATCAGGCCGAGACGCTGTTCATCACCTGCACCGACGCCCGGATAGTGCCCAACGCCATCACCAGCAGCGGGCCCGGCGACCTCTTCACGGTGCGCAACGTCGGCAATCTGGTGCCCGCCGACCAGCTCGACCATTCCGTGGAAGCGGCGATCGCGTACGCGGTCGGCAGGCTGCGGGTTTCCTCGATCGTGGTGTGCGGCCATTCCGCCTGCGGCGCAATGCATGCCGCCTTGCGCGAGCAAGGCGTCGCGGCGCAGCACAGACCGGGCGAGGAATATCTGCGGTCCTGGCTCACGCACGCCAGGCCCGCATTGGACGCCTTCGACGAAGGCCGTCATCCAATCGCGATATCGGCTGGAGATCAGGGATTCAACACCGTGGACCAGCTCAGCATGGTCAGCGTTGCAGTCCAGGTGGACACTCTGGTGCGACACCCGCTGGTGCGCGAACTGTACGAGGAGGGCCGGCTAAAGGTCGTCGGCTTGTTCTATGACATTGCCAGTGCAAGGGTGCTGCACATCGAGCCCACCGCCGCCGCATCATTGAGTTCATTTGGCCCTCAACATATTTGATCGGGATATGAATACCGTGACTAGGGTCCATCTGCCGCCTAGCTTGGAGGTATCGGGCAGATGTCACGAAACCTGCACCCCCCCAATGGGTTTCTCTGGCCGACAGAAGAAAGGACGATCAATGATGATCACACTCCGCCACCTCGCCCCCGTCGTCGCCGCCGGCGCAGCGGCATTGGCCCTCGGCCTTGCGCCGAGCGCTGCAGCAGCGCCCAATCCGATCGACTGCCAGGACAGGGGCGGGGCGACCATGTGCCAGAAGCAGGGCCACGCCCGCATTCACACCGCACCGCCTGTCACCTCGCCCCAGCAGGCATTCGGGTTCAACGGCATCCCGATGTGGGTGCTGGGCTAGCCGGCAGGTCCGCCGCGCAAGGCCGCGGGAAGTGCTTACCCCCAAGGCTTCCCCGCGGCCTTGCCACGTCTGGTCAGTCGTCGAGCAGGTCGCGTACCACGGCGTCGGCCAACAATCGCCCGCGGTCGGTGAGCACCAACCGGTCATCGGCGCGAATGAGCAGCCCCCGGTCCACCGCATCGCCGGCGCGCAGCTGCTCGGACTCCGTCAGCGTCGCGATCGGCAGCCCGGTCCGCAACCGGATCTGCAGCAGCACATCCTCGATGTGCCGGGCGTGGCCGTCGAGGCGTTCGAACTCAGCGATCGGCAGTTGCCCATCGGCCAGCTGCTGCGCGTATGCGCTGGGGTGCTTGATATTCCACCAACGTGTGTCGGCGACGAACCCGTGCGCGCCCGGACCGGCACCCCACCACTGCCCGCCGTTCCAGTAGCCGACGTTGTGCCGGCACTCGCCTCCGGGCCGGCTCCAGTTCGACACCTCATACCAACTCAGGCCGGCATCAGCGAGCCGCTGGTCGAGCAGTTCGTAGCGGTGGGCGAGCACGTCGTCGTCGGGTGGGTCGATATCGCCGCGGCGCACTCGGCGGGCCAGCGCGGTGCCCGCCTCGACCACCAGCGCGTACGCCGAGACGTGGTCCACGCCGGCGGCGAGCGCGGCGTCGACCGAACGCAGCAGATCATCGTCGGACTCCCCCGGCGTGCCGTAAATCAGGTCGATGTTGAGGTGCTCGAACCCGGCGGCGGCCGCCTCGTCGGCGGCCTGCAGGGCCCGGCCCGGCGAATGGGTCCGGTCCAGCACCGCCAGCACCCGCGGCGCAGTCGACTGCATGCCCAGCGACACCCGGGTGTAGCCGGCGGCGCGAATCTGCTCGAAGAACGGCGCCGACGTCGACTCCGGGTTGGCCTCGGTGGTCACCTCCGCGCCAGCGGCTAGGGCGAAGGTGCCTCGCACCGCGTCGAGCACTTCGGCCAGCCCCGCACCGCCCAGCAGTGACGGAGTTCCGCCGCCGACGAACACCGTGTCGACCGGCACCGCGCCCAGCCGGTCAGCGGCCAATTCGAGCTCGGTGCGCAACGCGGTCAGCCAGCCATGCGGGGACGCGCCGCCGAGCTCGGCGGCGGTGTAGGTGTTGAAGTCGCAGTACCCGCAACGGGTGGCACAGAACGGCACATGGACATAAATGCCGAACGCCGGGCCGGGAGCCACGACGAGTTCCGGCAGGGCGGCCAGCGCGGGACGGACCGACATGCCTTTAGTGTCCCAGAACCGACTTTTACTCACGCCGAGCCAAAATGTAGCCCGGTTAGAGCTATTGACGCCGTTCGTGGCAGAATGGCCCGCATGACAGCCCCCCACACCCTGCGCACTCCTGCGCTGGTAGCGAGGCGGCACGTCGATTTCAAGCGCGTCTGTACGTGTTGTTGTCCGGCTTGACGTCGTAGACCCGTCCACCTGTACGTCAGCTGGCCACCGGATCTGCGCCGCCGGCACAGCCCACCGGTGGATGCGCGCGATTCGAACGCCAGCTCCTTCGACATGAGGAGCACATTTCATGACTCAGCCGACCAAGGCAGCACCGAAACGCCCTAAGGGCGAAGGCCAGTGGGCCCTCGGTTACCGCGAGCCGCTGAACGCAAACGAGCAGAGCAAGAAGGATGACAACCCGCTCAACGTGCGGGAGCGCATCGAGAACATCTACGCCAAGAACGGTTTCGACAGCATCGACAAGGGTGATCTTCGAGGCCGTTTCCGCTGGTGGGGTCTATACACCCAGCGCAAGCCCGGTTACGACGGCACCTGGACCGGTGACGAGAACACCGACATGCTCGAGGACGAGTTCTTCATGCTCCGGGTGCGCAGCGACGGCGGCGCGCTGACCACCGGGGCGCTGCGCACGCTGGGCGGCATTTCGACGGAGTTCGCCCGCGACACCGCCGACATCAGCGACCGCGAGAACGTGCAGTACCACTGGATCCGGGTCGAGGACATGCCCGAGATCTGGCGCCGCCTCGACGAGGTCGGCCTACAGACGACCGAAGCCTGCGGCGACTGCCCCCGCGTGGTGCTGGGTTCGCCGTTGGCGGGCGAATCGCTCGACGAGGTGATCGACGGCACACCGGCGATCGACGAGATCGTCAAGCGCTACATCGGCAAGAAGGAGTACTCCAACCTCCCCCGCAAGTTCAAGACCGCTATCAGTGGTCTGCAGGACGTGGTGCACGAGGTCAACGACGTCGCATTCATCGGGGTCAACCACCCTGAACACGGCCCCGGCTTCGATCTGTGGGTCGGCGGCGGGTTGTCCACCAACCCGATGCTGGGCCAGCGGGTCGGCGCCTGGGTGCCGCTCGACGAGGTGCCCGACGTATGGGAAGGCGTGGTCAGCGTGTTCCGTGACTACGGCTACCGCCGACTTCGCGCCAAGGCGCGGCTGAAGTTCCTGGTCAAGGACTGGGGCATCGAAAAATTCAGGGAAGTCCTGGAGACCGAGTACCTCAAGCGGCCCCTGATCGACGGGCCCGCACCCGAGCCGGTTGCCCGCCCAATCGACCACGTCGGTGTGCAGCGGCTCAAAAACGGGCTCAACGCTGTCGGGGTGGCACCGATCGCCGGACGGGTCTCGGGCACCATCCTGACGAAAGTCGCCGACCTGGCCGAGGCCGCCGGTTCCAAACGCGTCCGGTTCACCCCGTACCAGAAGCTGATCATCCTGGACGTTCCCGATGAAAAGCTGGGCGAGCTTCGCAGCGGGCTCGATGCCCTCGGATTGCCGTCGAGCCCGTCACATTGGCGTCGAAACCTGATGGCCTGCACAGGAATCGAGTTCTGCAAGCTCAGCTTCGCCGAGACCAGGGTGCGCGCTCAGAGTCTGGTGCCGGACCTGGAGAAGCGCCTCGAGGACATCAACTCCGAACTCGACGTGCCCGTCACGGTCAATATCAACGGCTGCCCCAACTCGTGCGCGCGCATCCAGATCGCCGACATCGGCTTCAAGGGACAGATGATCGACGAGGGCGACGGCCCAGAGGAAGGCTTCCAGGTTCACCTGGGCGGCAGCCTCGGCCTCGACAGCGGTTTCGGCCGCAAGCTGCGCCAGCACAAGGTGCTCTCCAGCGAGCTCGGTGACTACATCGAACGGGTGGTGCGCAACTTCGTGAAACAAAGAGAAGCGGGAGAGCGTTTCGCTCAGTGGGTCATACGAGCGGAAGAAGACGATCTGCGATGAGTGGTGTGCGATGAGTATTGGGGTGGGTGAATTGACGGAGGCCGACCTGCGGGAGCTGGCCGAGCGGGGCGCCACGGAGCTGGCGGGCGCAAGCGCTGCTGAGCTGCTGGCGTGGACCGACAAGCATTTCGGCGGCGAGTATGTGGTGGCCTCCAACATGCAGGACGCGGTCCTGGTCGACCTGGCCGCGAAGGTACGCCCCGGCGTCGATGTCTTGTTCCTGGACACCGGCTATCACTTCGCCGAGACCATCGGCACCCGCGACGCGGTCGAGGCCGTCTACGACATCCACGTCGTCAACGTCACACCCGAGCACAGCGTCGCTGAGCAAGACCAGCTGCTGGGCAAGGACCTGTTCGCCAGCAATCCGACCGAGTGCTGCCGGCTGCGTAAGGTCGTGCCGCTGCGCAAGGCGCTACAAGGGTATTCGGCATGGGTCACCGGTATTCGCCGCGTCGAGTCCCCCACCCGCGCCAGCGCACCGCTGATCAGCTTCGACGAGGCATTCAAGCTGGTGAAGATCAATCCACTGGCCGCGTGGACCGACGAGGATATGGACGCCTACATGCAGGCCAACGGCGTGCTGGTGAATCCGCTTGTCGAGGAAGGCTATCCGTCGATCGGCTGCGCGCCGTGCACGGCGAAGCCTGCCGAGGGGGCCGACCCGCGCAGCGGGCGTTGGCAAGGTTTGTCGAAAACCGAATGCGGGCTTCACGTTTCGTGAGGCTCCTCCTCGCGGCGCACGGGAGTGCCGATCCGCGCTCAGCGGAGACGGCCCACTCGATCGTGCAGTGCATCCGGCGGTTGCGCCCAGGCCTGGATGCTCGAATCACGTTCTGCGAACAAAACTCCCCCAATCTGCGCGACGAACTGTCAACGCTGTGCGACCAGCCCGCGATCGTCGTCCCCCTGCTGTTGGCTGACGCCTATCACGCGCGGGTCGACATCCCGAAGATGATCGCGGCATCCGGGGCCGATGCTCGGCAGGCTGATGTGCTCGGCGAGGACGACCGGCTCATCCACGTGCTGCGGCAGCGCCTGGAGCACGCAGGAATATCGCGACTGGATCCCCGCGTCGGCGTCATCGTGACCGCTGTCGGGTCATCACGACCGGCCGCCAACGCCCAAACCGCGACAGTGGCACATGAGCTGACACTGACGACGCGGTGGACAGCGACGACCGCATTCGCCACCGGCCCGCATTCGACCCTGGCCGACGCCGCCGAGGAGCTCCGCCGTCGGGGTGTGACCCGGCCGGTGATCGCGCCGTGGTTCCTCGCGCATGGCCGGATCACCGATCGTGTCGCGGACTTCGCTGCTGCACACAACATTCCGATGTCGGCGCCATTGGGCGCGCATCGCCAGGTGGCCGAGACGGTGCTGGACCGCTTCGACGCTGCCGCGTCCGCTCGGACGGCCGCGGCCTAGCTCAGCTCGCCGCGACCTGCACTTCGCCGGCGATCGGCGGCACCCGGGTGGCGCGCACGTACACCGTGTCACCCTCTTTGAGCCCCAGGGCCTCGGCGTCACCACGGGTGATCTGCGCGGTGAACGGCGCACCATTGGTCGCGCTGGTCAACTCGACACGCACTTCGAACCCCAGATACACGACCCGGTCGATGGTGGCTCGGGTGACACCCGTCGACTCCGCGGTGCCATCGCCGGCGGCGATCGCCATCTCCGGATTACGCCCGACCCGAATGTCGTGCGGGCGCACCAGGATCCCGTTGAGTGCCGAGACCGTGCCCAAGAACGACATCACGAAGGCGTTGGACGGGCTGTCGTAGACGTCAGTCGGCGAGCCCACCTGCTCGACGCGGCCCTTGTTGAGCACCGCGATCCGATCGGCGACATCGAGCGCCTCGGCCTGATCGTGGGTGACCAACACGGTGGTGACATGTACCTCGTCGTGCAGCCTCCGCAACCACGCCCGCAAGTCCTCACGCACCTTGGCATCCAGCGCACCGAACGGCTCGTCGAGTAGAAGCACCTCCGGGTCCACGGCCAGCGCCCGAGCCAACGCCATCCGCTGGCGCTGGCCACCCGAAAGCTGATTGGGGTAACGGGTTTGGAAGCCTGCCAGCCCAACGACCTCCAGCAGATCGTCAACCTTGGCCTTGATCTCGGCCTTGGGCTTCTTGCGGATCTTGAGCCCGAACGCGACATTGTCCCGAACGGTCAGGTGCTTGAAGGCGGCATAGTGCTGGAAAACGAAGCCGATGCCCCGTCGCTGCGGGGGGACGTTGGTGACGTCGCGCCCATTGATGGTGATGGTGCCGGTGTCGGGCTGGTCCAGGCCGGCGATGGCGCGCAACAGCGTGGACTTCCCCGACCCGCTGGGCCCCAGCAGAGCAGTCAACGACCCGGCGGGCACCACGAAATCGACGTTGTCCAGCGCGGCGAACTCGCCGTAGCGCTTGTTGGCACCGGTGACGGTGATGGCGTTGGTCATGAAAGTCGTTCTCCTAGTTGCATTACTCGCTCGCCTTGGCGCGTCGAGCATCGAGGACCACCTGGACGACGAGGACGATCACGGCCACCGCCATCAGCAGTGTCGAGATGGTGTACGCGCCGTATTCATCACCGCGGCTATAGCGGTCGGACACCAGCAGCGTCATGGTCTGCGAGGTACCCGGCAGGTTGGAGGACACCATGATGACGCCGCCGTACTCGCCGAGCGTACGGGCGATGGTCAGCACGATGCCGTAGGTGAGTCCCCACCGGATCGACGGCAGGGTGATCCGCCAGAACGTCTGCCACCAGCTGGATCCCAGGGTCGCGGCCGCCTCTTCCTGGTCAGTTCCGAGCTCGTGCAGAACAGGTTCGACCTCGCGGATCACGAACGGCACGGTAACGAAGATGCTGGCCAGCACGATCCCGGGAAACCCGAAGATGATCTTGAAGCCCAGGCTGTTCTCGACGAACCCGAACACCCCTGCGGTGCCCCACAGCAGGATCAGTGCCACACCGACGACCACCGGTGACACCGCGAACGGCAGGTCGATGATGGCCTGCAACGCGGACTTGCCCCGGAACTTGTTGCGCGCCAACACCAATGCCGTCGGTATCCCGAAGAGCACGTTGAGCGGCACCACGATCGCCACGACCACGAGCGACAGCTGCAGTGCCGAGATCGCAGCCGGGGTGGTGATCGACGCGAAGAACGCACCGATGCCCGGCGCGAAGGCCCGCCACAGGATCAACCCGACGGGCACGATCACCAGCACCGCGACATACGCCAGTGCGACGTATCGAGTGAGGTACCGGACAAACGGCGACGGCGTCACTTCGCCAGCTCCTCACGTTTGGCCGCCCGCGAGCCGATGGTGCGCAGGACGAACAATACGACGAACGAAACAAGCAGCAGCACAATTGAGATCGCGGCCGCGCCGGTCCGGTCGTCATTCTCGATGAGCGTCCGGATCCACTGCGAGGACACTTCGGTCTCCCCTGGCACCGCCCCGCCGATGAGCACCACCGAGCCGAACTCGCCGATCGCGCGGGAGAAGGCCAGTCCCGCACCGGACAACAGCGAAGGGAGCAACGCCGGCAGCACCACCTTGGTGAAGATGATCGTGTTGTTGGCGCCCAGCGATGCGGCCGCCTGCTCGACCTCGCGGTCGAGCTCGAGCAGCACCGGCTGAACAGACCGCACCACGAACGGCAACGTGACGAACAGCAGGGCCACCCCGACACCCCATTTGGTGTGCTGCAGGTGCACGTCGATCGGGCTGTACGGGCCGTACAGCGCGAGCATGACCAGGCTGGCGACAATGGTGGGCAGAGCGAACGGCAGGTCGATCACCGCATCGACCAACCGCTTGCCTGGGAAATCGTCGCGGGTCAGCACCCAGGCGACCAGCAGCCCGAAGACCGCGTTGACCACTGTGACGCCGATCGAGATCGTGAGCGTCACCCGGAACGACTCCAGAGCGGCATTGGAGCTCACCGCCAGCCAGAAGAGATGCCAGCCGCCCTTGGCCGACTGCCACACAATCGCGGCCAGCGGCAGCAGGACGATGACGCTCAGCCAGATCGACGCCGCCCCGACCCGCAAGCTGGTCGTGCCGTGCCTGCGGCCTGTGGAGCGGGACGGCCCGCCCGAGTCACCTCCGGTGAGCTCGGGCCGGACCGCCTGCGGATTCGGTTCTATGGCTGCTGTCATCCAGTGGCCTGCTTGTAGATCTTGGTGATGGAGCCATTGTCCTTGTCGAACAGCGCCGGATCCACCTTGCTCCAGCCACCGAGGTCAGCGATGGTCCACAGTTTCTGTGGTGTCGGGAAATCAGTGGCGAAATCGGCGGCCACCGAGGGGTCGATCGGACGGAATCCGGCCTGGGCCCAGATCTTCTGCGCCTCCGGGGTGAACAGGTAGTTGTTCAGCGCGGTCGCCTTGTCCAGGTGGGCGCTGGTGGTCACCACCGCCACCGGGTTCTCGATCTTGAACGTCTGCGGCGGATTGATGTGCTCGACCGGCTTGCCCTGCCGCTCGGTGTTGATGGCCTCGTTCTCGTAGCTGATCAGAACGTCCCCGGTGCCCTGCAGGAACAGGTCGGTGGCCTCGCGGCCGGAACCCGGGCGGGTCTTGATGTGCTGGGTGACGAGCTTGTTGATGAAGTCGATGCCGGCCGCGTCGTCCTGGCCACCGTTGCTCTTGGCGGCGTAGGGCGCCAACAGGTTCCACTTGGCCGACCCGGAACTCAGCGGGCTGGGGCTGACGACCTCAAGACCGGGCTGCAGCAAGTCATCCCAGTCATGGATGTTCTTCGGATTGCCCTTGCGGACCACCAGCGACACCACGGAACCGAACGGAATGCCCTTGGTGACGGACTTATTCCAGTCGGCGGCAACCTTGTTGGCCTTCACCAGGCGGGTGACGTCCGGCTCCACCGAGAAGTTGACGATGTCGGCCGGCTTGCCGTCGACCACCGCGCGCGACTGGTCACCCGAGGCGCCGTAGGAGGTGGTCACTGCGACGCCCTTGCCGTCCGGGGTGGCCGCGAACGCCGGAAGAATCTTGCTCCAGCCGGGCTCCGGCACGGCGTAGGCAACCAGGGTGAGAGTGGTGTCAGCCTTGGGCTGGCTGCTGCCGCCGGCGACGTCGCTCGAACCGCCACCACCGCAGGCGGCAAGCACCGTTGCGGTCGTCGCTAGCGCGACTGCTGTGCTCCACCGTCGTACGGGGAAGTGAATCTTGGGCATTGCTGGCCTTTCTCATTGCGGGTTAGGGGATTCGAGCCCCGTCGCAACGGAATGGCGATGTTTGACAAGCGAATGCCAACGACCATCACCGACACCAAACCGCGGACGGGCAGAGGGTGTCAGCGACAACAAGCAACATCAGCAACGGCCAATGAACCGACGGCAATAAGGGCCAAAATATGGCCCTCGCCGTACCCGGTCGCCGTTTGCATGGCGGGAAGCTTAACAGACATTTCCCAGACAACCAGCCGGGGTGTCAACGATTGATCAGCCACACCACGATGATGAGGATCAGCAGCGCCACCAGCGCCAAAGTCACACGTGAGCGCGGCATCCCGTTCATCGGAGCCGCCGGTCAGAGTGCCGCAGCCGGCGCAATACCCGAATGCCGGTGCCCAGGAACGCATCGATGACCAAGGCGATCACGTAGGCAAGCAATAAAACCACGGGCATCACGATGATCGTCTGCAGCACGAATCCGAGGCCGGACAGCCACAGTTCGACGCCGTCCCACCAACTCAGGAACCCGTGCATCGCACCAGCGTAAGCCGCGGCCGTCGCGGCGCTGTCACCGGCGGTAACAGCAAAGGCACAGATCGCCGCATAAGTGGACGACAAACACCCCGCAGGTCGATGATGTCCCAATGGTTCTGGAAGCCCAGCCAAGGGGCGAGGACACTAACGGTGTGACCGTCGAGTCAGTCCCGCCCCTGTCCGTCACCGCCCCGGTGCCGTATGCGTCGCCCGCCTCGCTACGCAACCCGTTCCCGCCGATCGCCGACTACGGCTTCCTGTCCGACTGCGAGAACACCTGCCTGATCTCTTCGGCGGGCGCAGTGGAGTGGCTGTGCGTTCCGCGACCGGACTCCCCCAGCGTGTTCGGGGCGATCCTGGACCGCGGTGCCGGGCATTTCCGGCTGGGACCCTATGGCGTCTCGGTGCCCGCCGCCCGCCGCTACCTGCCCGGCAGCCTCATCCTGGAGACCACGTGGCAGACGCACACCGGGTGGCTCATCGTGCGGGAAGCCCTCGTGATGGGCCCCTGGCACGACATCGACACCCGGTCGAGAACGCACCGGCGCACCCCGATGGACTGGGACGCCGAGCACATCTTGCTGCGCACCGTGCGCTGTGTGAGTGGGACTGTCGAAGTGCTGATGAACTGCGAGCCCTCGTTCGACTATGGCCGGGTCAACGCCACCTGGGAGTATTCGGCCAACGCCTATGGCGAGGCGATCGCGCGGGCCAGGAACGACCCCGACGCCCACCCCACGCTGCGGCTGACCACCAACCTGCGAATCGGGCTCGAGGGCCGGGAAGCCCGCGCCCGCACCCGTCTCAAGGAAGGCGACAACGTCTTCGTCGCGCTGTCCTGGTCGAAGCATCCGTCACCGCAGACGTATGAAGAAGCCGCCGACAAAATGTGGCAGACCAGCGAGGCGTGGCGGCAGTGGATCAACATCGGCGACTTCCCCGACCATCCGTGGCGGTCTTACCTGCAGCGCAGTGCGCTGACCCTGAAGGGCCTGACGTACTCGCCGACGGGCGCACTGCTGGCCGCCAGCACTACCTCGCTGCCCGAGACTCCGCAGGGCGAACGCAACTGGGACTACCGCTACGCATGGGTGCGCGACTCGACATTCGCGTTGTGGGGTCTGTACACCCTGGGCCTGGACCGCGAGGCCGACGACTTCTTCTCCTTCATCGCCGACGTATCCGGCGCCAACAACGGCGAGCGGCATCCCCTTCAGGTGATGTACGCCGTCGGCGGGGAACGCGAGCTGGTCGAAGAAGAGCTCAGCCACCTGTCCGGCTATGACAACGCCCGGCCCGTGCGCATCGGCAACGGCGCCTACAACCAGATGCAGCACGACATCTGGGGCACGATGCTCGACTCGGTGTACCTGCATGCCAAGTCCCGTGAGCAGATCTCCGATCAGCTCTGGCCGGTGCTCAAGGAGCAGGTCGAAGAGGCCATCAAGCACTGGCGGGAGCCTGACCGCGGCATTTGGGAGGTGCGCGGCGAGCCGCAGCATTTCACCTCGTCGAAGGTGATGTGCTGGGTGGCGCTGGATCGTGGCTCCAAGCTGGCCGAGCTGGTCGGCGAGAAGAGCTACGCCCAGCAGTGGCGGGCGATCGCCGAGGAGATCAAGGCCGACATCCTGGCGAACGGGGTCGACGAGCGGGGGGTGCTCACCCAGCGTTATGGCGACGACGCGCTGGACGCGTCGCTGCTGCTGGTCCCGCTGGTGCGGTTCCTGCCCTCGGACGACCCGCGATTACGGGCCACCGTGCTGGCGATCGCCGACGAGCTCACCGAAGACGGGTTGGTCCTCCGGTACCGCGTCGACGAGACCGACGACGGCCTGTCCGGCGAAGAGGGCAGCTTCACGATCTGCTCGTTCTGGCTGGTGTCAGCGCTGGTCGAGATCGGCGAGGTGAGCCGGGCCCGGCATCTGTGTGAGCGGCTGTTGTCGTTCGCCAGCCCGCTGCATCTCTACGCCGAGGAAATCGAGCCACGCACGGGCCGCCACCTGGGCAACTTCCCGCAGGCGTTCACCCATCTGGCCCTGATCAACGCCGTCGTGCACGTCATCCGCGCTGAAGAGGAAGCCGACAGCACCGGAGTGTTCCAGCCAGCCAACGCGCCGATGTAGATGATGTAGTCAGCCGAGACGGTCGGCCACCAGCCCGGCCTCGACGCGCTGGAGCAGTGCGGTCGCCGCTGCCGCACTTTCCCTGTCGCCGCCCAGTACGCGCGCCATTTGGCTGGCCCATTGCCGCCGCAGCCGGGTGAGGTTGTCGGCGGCCTGATCGGTCGGGAACAGATTGACGCCCCTGGCGTCGTGCGGATCGGTACGCCGCTCGACGAATCCGCGCTGTTCGAGCGCTCGCAGCGCAGTGGACAAGTTGCTGCGCTGCAGGCCGGTCGCTCGCGCGACATCGCTCGGCGTGACCCCTGGATGGTGATCGATATGCCGCATGACGTGGGCTTCCGATGCGGTCAGGTGCACGACGGCTGTCTCGGATGTCGCCGGCCCAGCCACTCCGGCGTCCATCCGCATCCGCAGCTCTCGTCCCACGCCAAGAATCGCCTCGGCAAGATCGGCCAGCTCGCTATCCATGGACAAATTCTACCGCACTAGTTATGATTTAATAGTTATTGTTTAATAACTATCTAGGACGAGGACGTCATGAGCACCGGAGTGCAGCCCGCCCCCGCATCGCGCGGTCCAGTGTCGCCGGCCGAGCGGCCCCGACGCGAAGCCGCCATCTCCCCCTGGTTGCTGGTAGTTCTTGCCCTGCTGAGCGCGGTCGCACCGGTGGCCACCGACCTCTACCTGCCGGCCTTCCCCGGGATGGCCTCGGAGTTGCACGCCAGCGCCACCGCGGTGCAGCTGACCCTGACGGCGTTTCTGCTCGGGCTGACCTTCGGGCAATTGACCTTCGGCCCGCTGTCGGACCGGCTCGGTCGGCTCAGGCCGCTGGTCGTCGGCGCGCTGTTGTGCGTGGTCGCCAGCGTTATCGCGGCCACCGCCCCCACCGTCGGCGTCCTGATCGCGGCCCGGTTCGCCCAGGGCTTCACCGGCGCCGCGGGCATGGTGATCGGTCGCGCGGTCATCTCCGACCTCACCGGTGGTAAGACCGCCGGACGGGCGTTCAGCTTGATGATGATCGTCGGCGGCGTGGCGCCGGTGGTCGCGCCGTTCGCCGGCGGCGTGCTGGTCGGGCCACTGGGCTGGCGCGGCATCCTCTGGGTGGTCTGCGGTATCGCGGTGGCCATGTTGATCGCGATCGTGGCGGTGATTCGGGAATCCCACCCCGCTAAGCGTCGCGCTCAGCTGAAAGCCGATGCTGCGCAGGGCATCTCGCCGTGGACCGAGCTGCGCTCACGCGCCTACATCGCCAATACCCTCGCCTTTGGGCTCGGCTTTTCGGTGATGATGGCCTACATCTCGGCCTCACCGTTCGTCTACCAGGTGATGGTGGGCCTCACACCCATGCAGTACGGCATCGCCTTCGGTGTCAACGCACTGGGCATGATCGTCGTCAGCGCGGTCTCATCGCGACTGAGCCAGACCATCTCCACCTCAACACTGCTCGGCCTCGGGCTCGGCGTGACGGTTGCCGCGACGCTGGCGCTGCTCGCGTTGGTCCTCACCGGCGCACCTGCGTGGACGATGATGATCCCGATCTTCGTGGCCGTCGCCTGCCAGGGCCTGATCCTGGGCAATGCCACCGGACTTGCGCTGGGCGCGGTCCCGCGCGCGGCCGGCTCCGGATCCGCGGGTCTGGGCGCCCTGCAGTTCGGCCTGGGTGCTGCGGTCTCCCCGCTGGTCGGTCTCGGTGGGGAACACACCGCTCTGCCGCTGGCGGTGGTGATGGTGACGCTGGCGGTGCTGGCGCTGACGGCGTTCCTCGCGGGTCGCCGGGTCAGCTGACCAGTGGCCGGCCCAGTGGCAATGCGCGCCCGCCGGTCTCTTCCCACAGCGCGGCGACGTAGAAGTAGATGACGAACGCCACGAACGCGAACACAAACCAGCCGCCGGTCCGCGTCGCCGCTGCACTGCCGGTGAGCGTGCCGATCAACAACAAAACCAGGGCGACGTCGACGATCCCCAGCAGGAGCGGGTACGTCCACGGCAGGCGAAGCGTCAGCACCGTGAGCAGACCGATGGTCAGCAGCCAGCTTGCGAGCCACAGCGCGGTGGTCTGCTGCACGGCGCCCGACGGGATACCGAACCAGTTGTGCGTCAGCCCCAGTGACAGCACCGCGTAACTGCCGTAGAACCCGAAGAACACCCCGTACACGGTGGCGTTGACGTTCTGCCGCAGCGCCGCCGACCAGATTGTGGTCAGAAGCAGACCGACGGTGGTGGCCGACAACAGGATTGGCACCGCTGCCGCGCCGGCGCCGATGATCCCGGTGTTGGTGAACCCCAACCCGAGCGCACCGGCGATGATCAACGGCAGCCCGAGCAATCCCGGATTGCCCTCCGGGAGTTGTTGGGGAGACGGTTCGGTGACGAGGGCCTCGAATGCGGGCGCGATGACGGTGTCAGTCATGACGTGGCCTCGTCGCTATCCACCGGCCAGCGCCGGTTCGCAGGCGGCCGAATACTCTTGCCACGCAACCAGAACGGCTTCTAGCTGTTCCGGCGAGTGCCTGCCGAGTCCACATTCGGTAGACACCCCGAACTCCGGCAGGAACTCCGCGGCCAACGCGGCCCGCGTCGTCGCCCCTTCGGCACCGTCCTGGGCGTGCAGCAGGCCGAGATAGACCTCGGTGCCGGGCTCCAGTGCCAGATCAGCCAACGGCTGCCAGTGCGCACGTTTGGTCCAGGCGGCCACCGTCGCTGCCTGAATCGCATCGATGCGTCGATTCACGTGGCGTGACAAACCGTTGGCCAGTGCGACGATCGCCGAGGCGTCGCGAGGCAGGATGTGGCGTCCACCTCGGTCGGCGGCCTCCTCGGTCGGCGGTTCACCCATGAATGGCGAGGCACCGAATTTCGAGTCCCCGTAGCACAAATGGAAGGTCAGCTCGGCCTCGGGGTCGACCCAGTCCCCCACCCTGCCGGCCGCCGCGAAGATGGGTTCCAGGCTGCCGTAGGGGTTGTCGAACCAGCCCTCGACAGTCGCGAGCTCGGTCGGCAGATCCCATTGGATTGCCAGGTCGACGGGCGAGATGGCGTCCTGGATCGCCTCGACGCTGTGTCGCAACGCCTGTTCATAGGCGTATGCCACCTGCACACGGTCGGCGAACTCGACGAACGAGTTCACCGCGTTGAACGGAGTCGGGATCGACACCAGGAACCGCGAATCCGCCGCCAGCACACCCTCGTCGCGGGCACGGCGGAATTTCGCATAGGACTCGGTGGCGGTGCTGTGGTAGTCCACCGGCCCGAACTCCAACGGCACCCCGTGCCGGGCCCTGACCCGGTCACCGACGACTTCCAGTGTCGGATTCTTCTGGAAGTGGTCGGCCTGGGTGAACACCCAGTTGGCCCGGTCCCCCGGCTCGCCGTCGGGAACACGGCTGACACCGGGCTGCAGTCGGGAACCGACGAGCCGGAAGGCCTCGTCAACGCTCGCGACGTTGATACTTCCGGTCACATAGAAGGTGGTCATCGAAACTCCAATGATCGCAAGGGTTTACAAGAGCAGGCCGAGGCGCGGCGGGAAGGTGCCGCGCAGGGTGAAGTTGCCCAGGTGGATGTACTTCCACCGGGCCGGGTCATGCAGGGAATGCACACGAACGTTGCGCCAGTGCCGGTCCAGCGCGAAGCCGCGGTCGGTGGCCGAGGAGCCTGCGAGTTCGAAGACGCCGCTGGCGATCTCGACGGCGAACTCCTGCGCCAGCGCCTTGGCCGCCGCGACCTGAAGCGACGCGTCCGCCGCGGCCGCCCGGGTCAGGTCGGGGGCGGCCAAGGCCTTGTCGACCAATTGGGCCCCATGGGCCAGCAGGGCTTCGAGAGCGAACAGCCGGGCGGTGAGCTCACCGAAGCGTCGCACCACATGCGGTTCATCGGCCGCGGAGTCGACCTCCGCTTCGAACCACGGCCTGCTCCTGGTGGCGACGAACTCCGCGCCGTCCTCCAGTGCAGCCCTGGCGATGCCGATGTCGACAGCGGCGTGCAGAGCCTGGTCGAAGGCGCCCAGGACTGATGGATCAGCGGTGACCGGATCGGGGTCGGGCCCCTCGTCGATCACGAAGGCATCGTCGACCACCACATTGTCGAACACCACCTCACCGCTGGCCGTGCCGCGCTGCCCGAACGACGACCACTTCTCCAAGTTCAGCGTGACACCCGCTTCGCCAGCCCGGACGAACACCGTTGCACCGTGGGCAGGTTCGGTGCCGGGGATACGGGCGGCCACCGCGATCCACGCCGCTCCGAGCGAGCCCGTCGCATAGTACTTCGTACCGTTGAGCACCCAGCCGCCCTCGGCCCTTCGCTGCACGGTCGTGAGCCGCTCGACAGAGGTCCTGGTGCCGCGTTCGACCGTGGCGTTACCCAGTTGGGCGCCGGCCAGTACGTCGGCGAAAATCCTTGGTGCAGGCTCACTCTGGCCGAGTCCACGTATCGCAGCGCTGAGCACGAAGTGAGCCAACAACAACTGGCCGACAGCCGAGTCCGCCCGCGACAAAACCCGCAACACCTCGACCGCCGTCGACAGTGGCAGATCGGGGCCGCCGTGTTCGGCCGGCACGATGATGCCAAGCAGACCCGACGCCGAAACAGCGCGCAGCTGTTCGGTCGGCAGCACGCCCTCGAGTTCTCGCTGCGCGGCGCCGGCGCCGATCTCAGCGGCGATCTCAGCGGCGACCGACAGGGCGTGGTCAACCGACTGCAGCACCGGGGCACCGGCTTCGATGGTCGTCATGCAATTCACTCCTTGAGAAGGTGTACGCCGAACTGTAAGGGGCTCTTTGGGGTTGGCAAGCGGGCGTCAAGCAACGCTGAAGGGGCGTGCAGGAACGCTGTACACGGCGTCGGCAGTCAGCCGGGAGCCGACGTTCTGCACGAGCGCGACCAACGCGGCCAGGGCGGAACCGCCTTCCGGCTCGGCACCGGTCGCCACGGCGATCCGCCGCACCGGCCGGCGGCCGGCAACCCGGCGCACCGCGACATCCGTTCGGGCACCCGCGGCAGCCAGCGAAGGCACCAGCGACACCCCGAGATTGGCCGCCACCAAGCCCTGGACCGTCGAGTAGTCCTCAGCCCGGAATGTCACCGACGGCGCGAATCCCGCGTGGCGACAAGCATTGTGGAAGACCCTCGTATCCGGGCAGGTACCCGTGGCCGAGCTGACGACCCACTGCTCGGCCGCCAATGCGGGTAGCGGCACCTCAACCGCCGACGCGAGCCGGTGATTGGCGGGCAGCACGACGAAGAACTCGTCGTCGAAGACCGGCACCGCCACGACATCGGCGTATTGACTGCGTTCACCGGGAACCTCGGTGATGATCGCCGCGTCGGCGCCGCCAGTGGCCAACAGCGCCACCCCATCGTCGGGATCGGCCTCGACGAGTTGCACCTCGGTGCGCGGATGCCGGGTCCGGAAGCGGGCCAGCGCTGGCGGCAGAATCGCCGCGGCCGCGCTGGTGAACGACGCCACCCGGACGACGTCGGGGCTTGCGGTGGCGAGCCGTTGGAGATCCTGCTCGGCGCTGAGGATGGCGTCGAGGATCCGCTCGGCGTGCTCCAGTAGTCTCGCTCCGGCCGGCGTCGGGCGAGCCCCTGACGGTCCGCGAACCAGAACAGCGACGCCGACGTCACGCTCGAGTGCGGTGATCTGTTGGGAGACAGCCGAGGTCGTGTAGTTCAGCGTTGCGGCCGCACCACTGAGCGACCCGCACCGCGCGACCTCCTGCAGCACCCGCAGCCGTCGCACATCGAACACCCTGTTGAAATTACGTGCAGCCGACCGCGCTGCCCATGGTTGTGATCAGGGCGAAAGTAATCAATACGCGGACGCGGCGCCCGCCGGTTTGATGCCGTGATGCAACTCGGCGACATCGGGATGGGCACGCGTGCGTGACTTCCAGGCGTTCTCGCCGTAGGTGTTGAAGATCGGGTTGTTGGGGTCGGCCTCTACCCCGCGCGAGCGGGCAGCCAGGTCGGGCGGCAGATCGATAATCGGGATCGTGGCGTCCAGAGCCGGATTGACGAAGTACGGGATGGACACCCGGTCGGTACCGGGCCGCGGGGCCAGCACCCGATGCTGGGTGGCGCGCAGATAGCCACCGGTGGCCACCTCGAACAATTCACCGATGTTGACGACGAACGCGCCCGCCAGCGGCGGGACGTCGAGCCACTGTCCGTCGGCCAGCTCCACCTGCAGCCCGGTCGAGCCCTGTTCGAGCAACAGCAGCGTCAACACGCCGGAATCCTTGTGGGCGCCAACGCCTTGCACGTAGTCGTCACGCCCCGGGTAACGGACCACCTTGATCAGCGTCGCGGGCTTGTCGGCGAACGCGGGATCGAAAGTGTCCTCGGCGGCACCGAGAGAGACCGCCCAGTGCCTCAGCAGCCGCAGCCCCACCTGCGACAGGTTGGCGTGCCAGCGTTCGAACGCCGCGCGGAAGCCAGCGGGGGAACTCGGCCACAAGTTGGGTCCCTGCAGGCGCCAGTACCCGGTCGCCCCCTCGATGATGGGACGCTGCGGTCCGATGTCGATCTGCTCGCGCCAGTCCACTTTGCCGTTGGTCAGTTCACCACCGAGGCGGGAGTAGCCGCGAAACTGCGGACTTTTCAGCTGACTGATCTCGTTCTTCGCGGTCAGCGGCAGTGCGAAGAACGACCGTGCCAGCCTCAGCACCTCGTCGATCTGAACGTCCGGCACCCCGTGACCCACCAGGTAGAAGAACCCGATATCGTGGGCGGCCTCGCGCAGGCGCGAACGGAACCCGGCTGGGTCTCGGTCCGCGTCGGCCAAGTCGAGTACGGGCAACACGAGACCCATTGTGGGGCAGCACGGTGCCGCACGCCACGGGCGTTCACCAGAACTGAACGGGTGTGAAGCAATCACGCTGCACCGATGTCTTGTTCGAGGTCGCGCTCGTGCAGAGCATGATTCACATGAGTTATCACACTGTCGACACGTCCCGCCGGGTGATCGATCTGGCCACCGGAATCCTGGTGGGCCTGCGCGGATGCTCGGAGCGCGAGGCGTTCACCGAACTCGTCGCGGTGGTCCAGCGGACCGGGATCGGCCTGGGCAGCATCGCGCGGGCGCTGGTGGCGATCGCCGGATCTCCCGGCGACTCAGTTCCCTTCGAATCAGAGGCGTTCGACGCCTGGGCAGACCTGCTCGCGACGCGGACGGTCACCGTCGCCGCGCGCTAATCTCGACAGGGATGGGAGCGCCATGACGACAGCTGAAGACACCACACCCGCGACGTTCGAGGACGCGTGGCATGACTGGCACCGCGAACGAGAGCAGTACTACGGCGATCCGCTCGGCTGGGTCAGTCTGACCGGTTTGTATTGGCTCACCGACGAATTCGCCTCGGTCGCCGACCTTCCCGGCCGCTGGAGGGCCGACGCCGACGCCGTCTACGTCGAAGGCCTTGACGGGACGGAGAGGCTGCAACCGGTCGAAGGTGCGCCGGGACTCCTCGTCGACGCCGGAGATCGGCGTATCGAAGTCATTCGCCGAACGGGGTCGGTCGCACTGCGAGTCCACGACCCGGAGTCCCCCCACCTGAAGACATATCAGGGCATCCCCGCCTATGCACCGAACCAACGGTGGCGCGTCCCGGGCAGGTTCACCCCACATCCGGAGCCGTCGGTCGTCACTACGGGGGCCGTCGTCGAGGGGCTCGAACACCACCACACCGCGGTCGGCGTCATCGATTTCGAACTGGCCGGCACGGCTTTGCGTCTGGTCGCATTCGGCCGCCCGGATGGCAGCCTCCACGTGCTTTTCACCGACGCGACGAGCGGTGTGTCGACGTATCCGGCCGCCAGGGGGCTCGGTGTCGACGAACCTGATGCCGACGGCGCGGTGATCCTCGACTTCAACCGGGCGTCGAACCTGCCCTGCGCGTTCACCGATTACGCGACCTGCCCGGTCGCGCCCGCAGAGAACCGGTTGCCCGTTGCCGTCGAGGCCGGGGAGAAAAACCCGAGGTGAATATAAGTCGGTCCTTGGCCGCAGGTATCGGCGCGGGTCTGACGTATGCGGCTGTGAGCAATACCTGCGCGATGGGCACGGCACTGTCGAAGCTGCCCTATAACCGCACGCCTGCCGGCGATGTCTCGCGGATCGTTGCCCACCTGGAGAGCGTCCGCGCGAACGGCACGTGACCTTGCCCTTCGACTCAGCCTCGCCCCGATCCGCCTATCATCACCCGGTGTCGACACGGGGATCCCTGCATTCGTCAACGCGCCGGTCGCGCTCGGCCCGCATCGTCGTCGTCGGCGGCGGCTTCAGCGGCACGATGACGGCCGTCAACATCGCCAGGCTCACCGAGCAGCCGCTGCACGTCTGCGTGGTCAACGACCAAGGACCGGTCGGGCGCGGAGTCGCCTACGGCCTGCGAAGGCCGGGGTATCTGCTCAACGTGGCCGCGCGGAACATGTCGGCATTTCCTCACGAGCCCAACCATTTCCTGGATTGGCTCCGCACCCGTTCAGAATTCGAGCTGACTCCAGACATCGAATTGCGGGAGCGCTTCGTCGCCCGTCAGATCTACGGCGACTATCTGCGTTCCATCGCACAACACCATCTGCAGAGCCCAGGCGAAGGGGCTTACGCCACATCGGAGTTGGTCAGCGGCGAGGCGGTCGATATCGAGCCTGCAGAGGCGGGGTGCCGTGTCCGACTGGCAGACGGGACGGCTATCGATGCCGACCGCGTGGTACTCGCCACCGGCAACGAACCACCCGCACCGCTGCCAGGAGTAGAGCAACTGGCCGATCACCCGGCGTGGGTGGCAAATCCGTGGCAGGCCTGGGAGCAACGCCGTCCGGAACACGACGGGAGCGTGGTCCTGCTCGGCACCGGACTCTCAACGGTCGACGCGATCATCACTTTGCGGGCCTTGGGGTGGTTGGGCACCATTCATGCGATATCCCGGCACGGTTGGTTCCCGCACGCACATTTCCGCGGGATCGAGTACCCGGAGTTTCCGCCGCCGGACGTCGACCTCGGCGCCCTGGGACTCGAGCGGCTACTGGCACTGGTCGAGGAACACTGCGCAATCCTGCACGAGCGCAACGCCAATCCCGCGATCATCGTCGACAAACTGCGGCCGTATACGCAGCGGATCTGGTCCGGGTTCAGCCACGACGAGCGCCTGACGTTCGCGCGTGAACATGCGGCTCGCTGGAATGTGTTCCGGCACCGTATCGCCCCCGATATCCACGCGCAGATCACCAGTTCCCAACTCACCGGCCAGCTTCGGGTGCACACCGGTTCGATCGTCAAGCTCGAGCCGTCTGCCGGGCAGATTCGCATCGAGCTGGCCGACGGTCAGTCAGTGCATGGCGACCTGGTGATCAACGCCACCGGGCCGGCGACGAAGTTCACGGAGACTCGCTCAGCCTTGCTGCAGAACCTGCTGCGGCGCGGCGCAATCGCCCCGGACTCCATCGACATGGGTGTGCGCATCGACAGCGATCACACGGCGGTGACGAGTTCGGGCGACCGATCGCCGTGGCTGCTCGCGTTGGGACCACTGCTGCGGGGTACGTATTGGGAAACCATCGCCGTACCGGAATTACGCGTTCAGGCCCGCCGCGTCGCCGAGACGGTGCTGGGGGGCGCGCGCGCCGAGCAAGAGAGTCAGCTGCAGCTCGAGTACATGATCTGACCCGGGAATAGGAGCCGCCGACGTGGACGTGTCGATCGTCGAGACCTCGGGGCTGGGTGATCGCAGCTACCTGATCAGCGAGGGCGATACCGCAGTCGTCATCGATCCACAGCGCGACATCGACCGGGTGCTGGCCATTGCTGACGAGCGCGGCGTGCGGATCACGCACGTGCTGGAAACGCACATCCACAACGACTACGTCACCGGCGGCGTCGAACTAGCCCGGGTCACCGGGGCCGAGTACGTGGTCCCGGGCGGGGAGGACGTCGACTACCAGCGCCGCCCGATCGGTGACGGGGAGATCGTCGAGGCCGGCCCGATTCGGCTGCGCGCCTTGCACACTCCCGGCCACACGCATCACCACATGAGCTACGAACTCATCGACGGCGAGTCGGGCACGGTGGCGGCTTTCACCGGAGGCTCCCTGCTGCACGGCAGCACCGGACGCACCGATCTGCTTGGGGCCGAGCACACCGAAGAGCTGACCCATGCCCAATTTCACTCGGCGCGCCGGCTGGCCACCGAATTACCCGCCAACACAACGATCTACCCGACCCACGGCTTCGGCAGCTTCTGCTCCGCAGCGCCCACGTCAGGTGACGCGTCGACGATCGGCGACCAGCGGCAATCCAATCCGGCGCTGACCCAGGACGAAGAAAGCTACGTCGCCGAGCTTATCGCCGGCCTGGCGGACTATCCGGCCTATTACGCCCATATGGGTGTGATCAACCGCGCCGGGCCCGGCCCTGTCGACCTGTCGCCGCCGGAACCGGTTGACCCCGCCGAGCTGCGGCGCCGAATCGACGCCGGGGAATGGGTGGTCGACCTGAGGCATCGGACAGCCTTCGCGGCCGGGCACCTCAGCGGGTCGCTCGGATTCGAGTTGTCGGGTTCGTTCGTGGCCTACGTCGGCTGGCTGTACACGTGGGGGGCGCCACTGACCTTGATTGGGGACAACGCCGATCAGATCGCCAAAGGCACAAGGGAACTCGCCCGTATCGGCATCGACAACCTCACCGGCGCAACAAGCCAGCCGGTTGACGCCCTGGCTGACGGAGTCGCGCTTCGCTCTTACCAGGTGGCCGATTTCGCCGCGCTGGCCTCCGCTCTGGGCGACGGGACGGAGGTCGTCGTCCTCGATGTCCGTCAGCCGCATGAGTACCGCGAGAGCCACATCCGCGGCGCGCACAATATCGCGATCCACGAGCTCATCGATCGGATCGGCGAGCTGCCTGCCGGCGTGGTGTGGGTGCACTGCGCGACCGGCTACCGGGCGTCGATCGCGGCATCTCTGCTCGACCGTGCGGGGCGTGCCGTCGTTCTCGTCGACGACGAATTGGACAACGCCACAGAACTTACGGCTTAGTTGCCCTGTCCCCCACGCCCGAGCGACGCCAGGTCGGCCACCGGATCGATGCGGTTGATCAGCCAGTCGCCGACGATGCGCGCCTTATAGACCCGGGGATTGTGCGAGGCCAGCGTCCGCGCATTCTTCCAATGCCGGTCCAGGCCGCGGCGTTCGGACACCCCGGAGGCGCCCAGCGCATCGAAGATCTTGGTGCTGGCGGACAACGCCGCGGCGATGATCACCAACTGGGCTTGATCGACCGCGACCTCGGCATCGATCAGTCGCCGCCGCGCGCCCGCCTCATCTCCGGCCAGCCGCCCTGCCACGACGCGATCCAGCGTTGCCGTGCTGCGACCCAACGCCGCCTCGGCGGCGAACACGTCAGCCGACACCTCACCGATCACCTGCAGCAGTTGCGGATCGATGGCGGGCACCGACGTCAGCCCCTGCGGGTAGTTGCGGGCACGCCCGGTCAGTGCGGTCGAGCCGTCCCGCAGTGCGGCTTTGGTGATTCCGGTCAGCACCGCATGCATGGCGGTCTGATAGAAGTGCGCCTGGTAATCGAACCGATCGGTGGCCGGGAAGACGTCGCCTCGTTCGGCTCGCGCCTGCTCGTATCGGGCGGTGCCACTGGCGGTGGTGCGCTGACCGAATCCATCCCAGTCGTCTACGAGGGTTACGCCCGGGTCGTCGCGGCGAACCAGCGCTGTGACCAGTTCACCGCCCTCGGCACGCCCCAGCACGTCGAGCCAGTCGGCGTAAAGGCTCCCGGTGGCATAGTATTTCGCACCGCTGACCAGCCAGTGATCGTTGTGAGCGGTGATCGTGGTGGTCAGGTTGGCCAGGGTCAGATTGTTGGCCTCAGTCCACCCGCCGCCGACGAATTCACCGGCAAGGAACCGTTTGATCCAGGTGTCGTTGGAGGACGACTGGGGCGCATTGAGGCGGTCCTCGACGAACGCCAAATGGTTACGCCAGATGTGCGCGACGTTGGGGTCGGCCTCGGCCAGCTCGGCCAGCAACGCGAAAGTCTGCTCCAGTGAGGCGCCGAATCCACCGTGGATCGCCGGAATCCGGACCGTGCCGAAGTCGACCTCGGCGAGCCAGCGCACCTGCTCGTGCGGGAACAGCCGGTCGCGCTCCCGCTCGAGGTTGCCCTGGGCGATCTTCTCGAACACCGGCCGGAACGCCGAGAACAGACCCTCGTCGGAGGCTGTCGGCTCGGCCAGGTACGTGGACGGCACACTCATGATCGGCGTCCCGCGTGAGCGATGCGATACGAATAATGTTCCTCGACCGCAACGTATCCGAGGCGTCGGTACAGCAGGTGTGCCTTGCTGCGATTGTTGATGTCGGTGCCCAGTGAGGCGACCGTCAATCCGCGCCGCAGCGCGGCCAGCCATATCTTCTTCAGCAGCAGCTCTCCGATGCCGTGCCTGCGCAGCTCCGGGCGCACCCCGATGTAATCGGTGTGCGCGCTGAGTTCCTGGGCCCCGGCCACTCCCGTGGTGAAGGTCGAACCCAGCACGTACCCCACGACCTCATCGGACCCGTTGAGTGCGGCGATGCTGAAGTCGGGTGTGAATGCCCGGCTGGCGATGTGGTGCTGCCAGCCCTCCGGGCTCTTCGACATATTGCCGAAATGCTCCAGGAACGTGCTGTGCTGGAGCTGCCGTACCTGTTCGCCAAGACCACGGCTGACGACCTCTGCCCAGTTGACGACGGTAATGCCAGGGGCAGCAACACGTTCCAGCGAATCGCGGCTCTCACCGTGCAGTGGCTTGCGGGTGCGGACGAACTCGGCTTCGCGTACCGCCCCACGGCGCTTGAGCGCATCGATCACGACAGGCTGGTTCGCACCGATGATCACCCGCAGGTAGGCCCCTGGTAGCTCGGCAGCCTCCTGCTCGAACCGGTTCACCACCGTGCGCACAACGTCGTCGATGATGTCGGAGGGGACATCGGGGTCGATGACGAAGTCTCCGCTGACCTCCGGCTCCCCACCGTGCGGCCGGTGTACAGCTGCGTATCCGCGGATTCGCCCTGTCCCGTCGCGCAGCGCCGTCGCCTCGAAAACCGACGCCAGCTGCTCGGCGATGTCACGGGAGTCGGCACCGAACTTGCGTCCGCTCAGGCCATGCGTGGTGGCCAGGAAGTCGGCGATCTGCGGGTAATCGAAGGTGCTGACCGGGGTCACCGACCAGTTCCCGGTCACCGTCACGTCGAGGAGTGTCATCGGGTTCTCCTGGGTGCGGGCACCGAGATGCCCATCAATGTCGCCTCGTTCAGCCACGTCAAAGCCAAGTCGGGCTGGACGTCAGCCGGGACGGCCGGTGTGCTCGCTCGGACAAAGCCGGTCCTTAGCGCCGAGGCGAGCCGCCGAAGCCGGCTCATGGCGCCACCACCTCCTTGTCGCGGTCGCCCTGCGGGTCCTCGTGGTTGAGGACGTCGAGGATCCCCTCGTCGATGAGCCGCTGCTGTTCGGACTCCGACAGGGTTTGGATACTGCCCAGCCGCGCGGCCACTTCGGGACGGGTCGCACGCAGGTACCAGTACCAGAGCAGCCCCGCCAGCAGCAGCCCGAAGAACACGAACGGCAGGATGTTGAAGGGGAATGCGGGCACCGGGAAGAAATTGGAGAAGATCACATAGCCGATACCCAGTGCAGCCGCGACCGAGACCACCAGCCGAGTGGTGTTCAGCGCCTTGATCTTTCGCAGCCAGATCGGGGTCGCGATGACGACCAGTAGGTAGCTGACCAAGAACCCCCAGTTTGCGACGTAGCCACCGTAGACGTCGAACACCAGCCGGCCGACCGAGCTGAAGGTGGCGGTCAGCGAGAACACGAAGGCCAGCACGCCGACGAGCGCGATACCAACCCAGGGGGTCCGATGTTTGGCGTGCACTTTCGTCAGTGCGCGTGGCAGAGCGCCCTCGTGGGCCAGGGTGAACAGTGACCGGGCCGCCGCGGTGGTCACCGCGGTGACGAACACGATGAACGCGATGGCCACCGCCGCGCTCACGAGATAGTTGACCCACGACACTCCGGTCACGTCGGCCAGTTGCGGCAGCACCGCCTTGTCGCCGTCGATATCGCCGAAGTGCAGGATCTGCGGATAGGTGGCGAAGATGTACAGCACGCCGATCAGCAGCACCACCCGCAGCAGCGAGCGCGCGATGTTCTGGTGGGCGTCCTTGGCTTCCGCGCCGAGCGAGGCCACACTCTCGAATCCCGCGTAGGAGCCAACCGCGGTGACGGCAGCGATGAAGGTGGCGCTGGACCCCAGGTGCGAAGGGTTGAACTGGTCGGTGTCGATATGGAACCCGTAGCTGACGTAGGACGCGACGATGATGACCAGGATCGAGGCAATCGCGAGCACCTCGAAGGCCAGCTCGTACTTGGCCGCGATGGCGACACCCCGGAACGGCAGATAGGTCGCAGCGGCGACCACGACGATCACCAGGAGCAAGCGGAACCACGTTGCCTGCGAACCCAATCCGATGGATTCCAGGAACGAGTCCAGGTACAGCACCCCGCCGAGGGTTCCCGTGATCGCGAAGCCGATGTACCCCAGCAGCAGGCTGAAGCCGGCGGCGTACGCGAAGCCGGGGCCGAGGCCGTTGCCCGCGTAGGTGCCGAGCGAGCCCGACGACACCGTGCGCTTGGCCTGGAAGCTGATCGTCGTCGCGATGAGGACGGTCAGCGCCAGGCCCACGAGCACTGCCCACGACGCCCCCTTGCCTGCTGCGACGAACAGCGAGTACGGCACTACGGCCACCGCCACGCTGGGTGCCGCCGCGGCCAGGCCCTGAGCGAATACGCCCCACGGCCCCAATGCTTCTCGTTCCAGACCGGTGGAATCCGCCGCCGTAAGCGAGCGGCCGCCGAGGCCGAATTGTGGTGTGGACCCGAATTGTGGTGTGGACACAGTGCCGCCTTCCGCCCGCGCGCGCTGTCGCCGTCTCGCATTCGCTTGGCACGCAGGGACTTAACGTATTGTTGACGTATGTGACACGGTGCCGGAAACTCGCCCCCGGCGTCAGTTATCGGATCGCCGAGATTCTTTTCCGTGCAGCTGCGCCGGGGTGCTCGTCGGGCAGCAGCGCCGAACCGGAGGGAAACAACCGCTGCCGCAACGTGTCCGCCCGGTCGGTGCTCGCCAGCCCGCGGCGACGCAGCTCCGGGATCAGGTATTCGGCGACGTCGGCGAAGCTTCCGGGCGTGACGTGGTAGGCGATGTTGAATCCGTCGACGCCGGTCAGCGCGGCGAACTCGGCCAGCCCGTCGGCGACAGTCGAGGGGTCACCGACGAACAGCGGGCCGCCGAATCCGCCCAGCCGGCCGACGTAGTCGCGCAACGTGATCCGCTGTCGAAGCCCGGCGGAGTCGTCCACCGTCGCCAGGATCGACTGGCTGGCATCGGTGTCGAACTGCTCGATCGGCCGGTCTGCCCCGTAAGTCGACCAGTCCACGCCGCTCAATGCCGACAGCAGGACCAGTCCGCCGTCCAGGTCGGTGTAGCGCGACAGTTCGTCGGCCTTGGCCTGCGCCGCGCGTTGCGTACTGTCGACGACGATCTCCACTGAGCTCAGGAACCGCACCGACTCCGGGCTGCGCCCGTGCTCGACCGCGCGCCGGCGCACATCCGCGATCCGCGACCGCACGACGGCGGGCCTGGGGTCGGACACGAACACGATCTCGGCGTTGGTGGCCGCGAACTCTCTTCCCGCGGTGGATGATCCAGCTTGGAACAACACCGGGGTGCGCTGCGGGGACGGCTCGACCAGATGCGCGCCTGGCACGCTGAAGTACCGGCCCTCGTGGCCGATCGGATGCACCTTCGTCGGGTCGGTGAACACCCCGGTGTCGCGATCGCGCACCACGGCACCGTCCTCCCAGGACCCCTCCCACAGCTTGTAGGTGACGTCGAGGAATTCCTGGGCGATTGCGTAGCGCTCGTCGTGAGGTACCTGGCGCTCACGGCCGATGATATTGCGAGCAGCGCTGTCGAGCAGCGAGGTGACGATGTTCCAGCCGATCCGCCCACCGGTCAGGTGATCAAGGGTGCTGAACTTGCGGGCCAGCAGGTAAGGGCTTTCGTACGTCGTGGAGACCGTGATGCCAAAACCCAACCGCCGCGTTGCCGCGGCCATCGCCGACACCGCGAGCAGCGGATCGGTGACCGGTGTCTGCACCCCGTGGCGCAGCGCGGCATCGGCACTGCCGCCGAAGACGTCGAGCTGGCCCACCGCGTCGGCGATGAACAACAGGTCGAAGCCGCCGTCGTCGAGCAGGCGCGCCAGCTCCACCCAGTAGTTCAGGCTGGTGTATTGCGCAGTGCGGTCCTCGGGGTGACGCCACATGCCGAAGTTGCCGTGCGACACCGTCGACATGCTGAAGGCCGACAACACGAACGGCTGCGTCACGGTCACGCGGACAACTCCGCTCGCTGCGGGACGGGCAGGCCCAGATGCGCACGCAAGGTGGTGCCGGTGTACTCGTGCCGGAACAGCCCGCGCTTGCGCAGCACCGGAACCACCTGGTCGACGAAATCGGCCAACTGTCCGGGCAACCCGGAGTCGGTCAGCACGAACCCGTCGGCGGCCCCGGACACAAACCACGTCTGGATCTCGTCGGCGATCTGTTCCGGCGTGCCGATGACCTGGGCACCCCAGCCGTTGATGGTGCGGTACAGAAACTCTCGCACGGTCGGGTTGCCGTCACTGGCGAGGGCACGGTAACCGGCGAGCGCGGTCTGGTGGGTCTCGGTACTGTCCGGGAACGCCGAATCCGGCACCGGGCCGTCCAGATCGGCGCCGACGACGTCGACATCCACCTCCAGCAGCCAGCCGGCCTGGTATTCGGGGCTGAAATATTCGTATGCCGACCGTTCGATCCGGCGCACCTCGTCCTCGGTCGAACCAACGATGAATCGCAGTGACGGGGTGATCAGCGGCGCGGCCGACCGGCCGGCCAGCCGGGCCTCGGCATGGACCTGGCGGTAGAACTCCTGCGCGCGGGCGATGGTGCCCTGCCCGGTGAAGATGACTTCGGCATGACGCGCCGCGAATTGCCTTCCGCGTGGCGAAGATCCGGCCTGGAAAATCACCGGCTGGCCCTGCGCCGAACGGGCGGCGCCGATCGGACCGGCGACCTGAAAGTGCGGTCCGTGATGGTCGGCGACCCGAATCGTGCTGACATCATTGAAGATTCCCCGTCCGCGATCCTCGACGATGGTATCGGAGCCCCAGCCGTCCCAGAGTTTCTTGACGACCTCGATCGCTTCGTCGGCGATCTCGTACCGGGTGTCGTGCTCGATCACTCCCCTACCGCTGAAGTTGGCCGCCGCCGCGTGGGCGAAGCTGGTCACCAGGTTCCACCCGGCCCGGCCGGCGCTGAGGTGGTCCAGCGACAATAGCTGGCGGGCAAGGTGATAGGGGTGTGCGAGCGTCGCCGACCCGGTGACCACCAAGCCGATGTGTTTGGTCACCGAGGACAGTGCCGCCGTCGCAGTCAGCGGTTCGAAGTCCTCAGTTGTCTTGTACGCCCAGGTTTCCCGCGGACCGAAGTTGAGGCCGTCGGGGAAGAACAGCGCGTCGAAGGTGCCCTTCTCCGCGATCTGAGCACGCTCGATGAGCCGCCGGCGCACCGTCGCCGTGCTGTTGTCGATCTCCGGGTGCCGCCACGGCCCCGCTGAGCGGGTGCTGCCGAAAGTCAGGAGGTGCACTTCTCGGGACACATGGGCAGCCTAGGGCCGTCCGCGGCCGATCACACCGGTTAAACCCGCACCGAATTGAATTGCCGCCCAGCGCTATTTCTTCGCCGCGTTCGTCAGCATCTCCGACGCGAGGGTCTTGGCCTCGTCACTGATCGAGTTGCTGCATGCCCACGCTTCCACGACCAAATTGGATGCGGACGTCAGCGCATGTTGGCAACCCCACCCACCGGCATTGCGCTGATTCGAGCCCTGAGTCAGGATGTCGCCACTGACATCGGCCTTGTCTATCTTCCAGGTGGAGTGCACATCCGAATTGTCGATGTCGATGGATGTGCCGCCGCATTTCTGCCATGTCGTCTTGGACTGGTCGACGAACTTCTCGGCCTGCGCAGCCGACGGGTACAGCACGGCAATCTGTTCGACCCAGTGCGCGTTGTCAGTCGTCGGCTCCTGCAGGACCTCGTCACGGACGGCGGTCCAGCCGCTGCTGTCGTACACCAGTTCCTCGGCACCGTAGATCGCGCCCAGGCAGTCGACATCCGACACGCCGTCGGAGTTGTCACTCATGCTCTGCGCCGACGCGGTCACCCGGATTCCGGTGGCGTCCATGACACCGTTGACCTCACCGGCACTGAGCAGAATCCGGTCGAGGTCGGCCTCCGCGAGCGTTGGCACCGTGGTGGTCACCGGGCCGCCGCCCTGAGCCGGCAGCGCTGTGCCGTTTACCGTGGACACACAGCCGGTGAGCAGTGCGCCGAGAAGAACGGCGGTGCACAACACGGGCGCGCAGCGGCTCACGAACGATATTGTCCCCCCGCTGGCAGTTTCCTGTGGCTCAACTGGGCGGGTACCGACGGCTTATTTCTTGGCCTTGTCGCCGGCTTTGTCCCCGGCGGCGTCGGTGGACAGCGCGGCGACGAAGGCTTCCTGGGGCACTTCGACCCGGCCGATCGTCTTCATCCGCTTCTTGCCCTCTTTCTGCTTCTCCAGCAGCTTGCGCTTGCGGGTGATGTCACCGCCGTAGCATTTCGCGAGCACGTCCTTGCGGATCGCCCGAATATTCTCGCGGGCAATAATTTTCGAGCCGATGGCTGCCTGCACCGGCACTTCGAACTGCTGGCGCGGAATCAGCTCTTTGAGCTTTGTGGTCATCTTGTTGCCGTAGGCCTGGGCCGAATCCTTGTGCACGATCGCGCTGAACGCGTCGACGGCCTCACCCTGCAGCAGGATGTCCACCTTGACCAGTGCGGCTTCCTGCTCGCCGGACTCCTCGTAGTCCAGGCTGGCGTACCCGCGGGTGCGCGATTTCAGCGAGTCGAAGAAGTCGAAGATGATCTCGCCCAGCGGCATCGTGTAGCGCAGTTCGACACGTTCGGGCGACAGATAGTCCATGCCGCCGAGTTCGCCGCGCCGAGACTGGCACAGCTCCATGATGGTGCCGATGAACTCGCTCGGCGAGATGATGGTGGTCTTGACGACCGGCTCGTAGACCTCGCGGATCTTGCCCTCGGGCCAGTCCGACGGGTTGGTCACGATCAATCCTGAATCACCGGGCGCCGTCCCCTCTGTTATCACGCGGTAGACGACGTTGGGCGAGGTGGAGATCAGGTCGAGGTCGAACTCGCGCTCCAGGCGTTCGCGGGTGATCTCCATGTGCAGCAGCCCGAGGAAGCCGCACCGGAAGCCAAACCCCAGCGCCACCGAAGTTTCCGGCTCGTAGGTCAGCGCCGCGTCGTTGAGCTGCAGCTTGTCCAGGGCCTCACGCAGATTCGGATAGTCCGAGCCGTCGACCGGATAGAGCCCGGAGTACACCATCGGCTTGGGTTCGCGGTAGCCGGTCAGTGCCTCGGTGGCTCCGTGCCGGGCGGCGGTCACCGTGTCACCGACCTTGGACTGACGCACGTCTTTCACACCGGTGATGAGGTAGCCAACCTCGCCGACGCCGAGGCCGTCGCTGGGCTTGGGTTCGGGCGAGACGATGCCCACCTCGAGCAGTTCGTGGGTGGCGCCGGTGGACATCATCTTGATCCGCTCGCGCGGGTTGAGCTTGCCGTCCACCACCCGGACGTAGGTCACCACGCCGCGGTAGATGTCGTAGACCGAGTCGAAGATCATCGCCCGCGCGGGAGCGTCGGCCTCCCCGACCGGCGCCGGGATCAGTCGGACCACCTCATCCAGCAACTCGGCCACGCCCTCACCGGTCTTGCCGGACACTCGAAGCACGTCGTCGGGTTCGCAGCCGATGATGTGGGCGATCTCGGCGGCGTACCGATCGGGGTCGGCGGCGGGCAGGTCGATTTTGTTGAGCACCGGAATGATCGTCAGGTCTCGGTCCAGCGCCAGGTACAGATTGGCCAGCGTCTGCGCCTCAATGCCCTGGGCGGCGTCCACCAGCAGCACCGCACCCTCGCAAGCCTCAAGCGCGCGCGACACCTCGTAGGTGAAGTCGACGTGGCCAGGGGTGTCGATCAGGTGCAGGACGTAATCGGTGTCCCCCACCTTCCAGGGCAAGCGCACGTTCTGCGCCTTGATCGTGATGCCACGTTCCCGCTCGATGTCCATCCGGTCGAGGTACTGGGCCCGCATATCGCGATCGGCGACCACGCCGGTGATGCCGAGCATCCGGTCGGCCAGCGTCGACTTCCCATGATCGATGTGGGCGATGATGCAGAAGTTCCGAATCTGCGCCGGCGCAGTGAAAGTCTTGTCGGCGAAGCTGCTGATGGGAATCTCCTGGTCGGGTCATGCTTCGAGGGGGCTCTCTGGCCTATCCAGGGTATCGACAGAGGCCCCGCGGCACACAATCGCGCGCCGCAGGCTTATCTCCCGAGCCCACGATGCGGGCACGAAGTGACCGAGGAGGAGCGAAGCGACCGAGACTCCGCCCGCCTATGCTGTCGAGAATGGCGTCGCAGTGGAGGACGTTCCAGAAGTTGGCGGAGCACCTCGTGTTCAACGAGGCGCCCAAATTCATCCGGCAATTGCCGATTCCCCAGGCCGTGCCGCGGACCATCCAGCAGGGCCTCAAGCTGGGCATCGAGGTGTTGGTTGCCAATTCCGTAGCCACCGAACAACCCGCCGCGATCACCACCGGCCGGCCCGTGACCAGCAGCAGTGTCCCGACCGCGCACCGCGCCCGTCGCCTGGTCTACGCGCCCGATCTCGACGGTCGGGCCGACCCGGGCGAGGTGGTCTGGACCTGGGTGGTCTACGAGGACGATCCGACCCGCGGCAAGGATCGCCCGGTGTTGGTGGTCGGGCGCGACCGGCAGACCTTGCTGGGCCTGATGCTGTCCAGCCAAACGCATCACGCCGAGGACCGGAACTGGATCAGCATCGGCTCGGGTGGCTGGGACTACGACGGTCGCCCCAGCTGGGTGCGGCTGGACCGGGTCCTCGACGTCCCTGAGGAAGGTATCCGCCGCGAAGGCGCGATCCTGGAGAAGTCGACGTTCGAACTGGTGGCCGCCCGGCTGCGCGCCGAGTACTCCTGGAGCTAGCCGGCGTCGGCTAACCGCCCTGCGTGATGTAGGCCTGCAGCTGCTCCTGCTCGGCCTGCAGCTGCTCCATCCGGTTCTTCACGACATCGCCGATACTGACGATGCCGACCAGCCGGCCGCCCTGCATCACCGGCACGTGACGCACCCGGTTGTTGGTCATCAAGGCGCTCAGATCGTCGATCGGGTCGTCCGGCGTGCAGGTCACCAGGACCTTGCTCATGATGTCGGACACCGCGCGGCGCAGCAGCTCAGGGCCGTCATCGTGCAGCTTGCGCACCACGTCACGCTCCGAGACGATGCCCACCACACCGTCAGGACCGACCACCACCATCGCGCCGATGTTGTGAATCACGAGCTCAGCGAGCAATCCGGTGACGGATGTCGTCTCGGTGATGGTCGCCACTGCCGCACCCTTGGTGCGCAAAATGTCTGCGATGCGCATCGCCACTCCCTTGTGATGGATGTCACATCAGGCTAAGGCTTATCGCACCCCCGGGGAGGCAAACCGCAGCGGTTGCGTTAGACAGTTGCGTGAGACAGAAGTAGCACCGAGGAGGTCTGCAATGGGCACACTGCCGAAGACGAAGTTGGGTGATGGCCTGACGGTCAGCGCGATCGGATTCGGCGGGATGGCCTTGACCCCGGTCTATGGCGCCGTCGACGACACCGAATCGCTGGCAACGCTGCACCACTGCCTGGACGTCGGCATGACGTTCATCGACACCGCGAACGTGTACGGCATCGGCGCCAACGAGCGGCTCATCGCCCGATTGCTGGCCGACCGCCGCGACGAGGTCCAGTTGGCCACGAAGTTCGGCATCGACGGCGACCCGACCACCGGGAAGCTCAAGGCCCGCGGCGATGCCGCCTATGTGCGCCAGTGCGTGGACGAGAGCCTGGGCCGGCTCGACACCGACGTCATCGACCTCTATTACATGCACCGCCGCGACGTGTCGGTGCCGATCGAGGAAACGGTCGGTGCGATGGCCGAGCTGGTCACCGCGGGCAAGGTGCGCCATCTCGGGCTCTCCGAGGTGACCGCCGACGAGCTGCGCGCGGCGGTGGCCGTGCACCCGATCGCGGCGGTTCAGAGTGAATGGTCGATCTGGAGCCGGGATGTCGAACGCAACGTCGTACCGGCTGCCGCCGAGCTGGGCGTCGGCTTCGTCCCGTACTCGCCGTTGGGCCGCGGATTCCTGGCCGGTGCGGTCCGCTCGGCCGCCGATCTCAGCTCGGATGGGGATCTGCGCCACCTGATGCCCCGCTTCGCCGACTCGGCGCTGGATGCGAATCTGGCTGTGGTGCAGGTTGTTTCCGCCATCGCCGAGGTGGTGGGCGCGACGCCCGCCCAAGTGGCACTGGCGTGGCTGCGGCAACGAGCCGAGTCGCTGGGTGTGGCATCGGTGCCGATCCCGGGTACCAGGCGTGCCGCCCGCGTCGACGAAAACGCCGCATCGCTGTCGGTGCAGCTGAACGCCGACCAGGTGACGACGTTGGAGACCGCCGGCACGGGCGTGTCCGGCCACCGTTCGATCGATCCGGGTTGGGTGTCATCGGCCCGCGAGTGACGATCGGGCGTGTAGGAATGACCCCATGATCGACATCACGCTGCTGGGCACCGGAAGCCCGATGATCGACCCGAATCGCGCCGGACCGTCGACGCTGGTCAAAGCCGGCGCCGGGGTGTTCCTGGTGGACTGCGGGCGCGGGGTCCTGATGCGGGCCGCCGCAGCCGGTGTCGGCGCGGCCAACATCACCGCGCTGCTGCTGACCCATCTGCACAGCGACCACATCACTGATCTGTCCGATGTCATCACCACCCGCTGGGTGACGACGTTCGTGCCCAGCCCGCTGCCGATCATCGGGCCGCCCGGCACCAAGGCCGTCGTCGAAGCGACATTGGCGGCGCTGGCACCCGACATCTCGTACCGCATCGGCCACCACCCCGACATCACTGAACCCCCGTCGATTCAGGTGCACGAATACACCGACGGTCTGGTGTGGGACGAGGGCGGCGTGCGGATCACCGCGGCGCCCACCGACCACCGCCCGGTCGAACCGACCTTGGGTTTCCGCGTCGAATACGACGGCGCCTCGGTGGTCCTGGCCGGTGACACGGTGCCGTGCGAATCTTTGGACGCGCTCGCCAAGGACGCAGGCGCATTGGTGCACACCGTGATTCGCGCCGATCTGGTCCAGCAGATGCCGATTCAACGATTCCGGGACATCCTCGACTACCACTCCTCGGTGGAGCAGGCCGCGGCCACCGCCGCCCGCGCCGGGGTCGGCACGCTGGTGCTCACCCATTACGTGCCCGCACTGGTGCCCGGGCAGGAGGACCAATGGCGGGCGCTGGCGGCAGGCGAGTTCAGCGGACCGGTGGAAGTCGGCAACGACCTGCACCGGGTGTCCGTCGGGAACTAATCCCGCCCCGCAACCGACTCAGGGTGCGATGACGACGACGGAGATTTCGAAGCCACCCGCCGACACCGCTGTGCTGCGCCGGATCTGGCGGCTGCACTTCTGGGTGGGATTGTTCGCAGCCCCGGTGCTGGTGGTCCTGGCCTGCAGCGGTTTGGTGATCCTCTACAGCCAGCCGCTGGACACGCTGCTGAACGGGCATCTGCTCGTGGTCGAACCGGGCCCGCAGACAGTGCCGCTCGATGAGCAGGTGGCCGTGGCCAAGCAACACGTCGGCGCCACCGACACTCTGGAAGCGGTTACCCCGCCCGATGCCCAGGACTCCTCGACGCGGGTAGATTTCGTGGCTGCCGACGCGCCGGGCTACCCACAGGCCGAAGCTGACGTCATCCAGGTGTACGTCGATCCCTACACCGGTGCGTATCTTGGCCAGCGCAGCCAACTCTCCGGACTCGTCGGATGGGCCAATCAGCTGCACCGGATGTTCGGCAACGACGGGCCGCACATCCAATTGCCGTCACTCGGCCACCTCATCAACCCGTCGGCATATCCCCAATCCACCATTCCGGTCGGGATCGGCAACCTCTGGATGGAGCTGACCGCGACGTGGATTCTGGTGCTTCTTGCCAGCGGCATCTATCTGTGGTGGCCCAGGGCAGTGGAAGCCGCCAAGCCGCTAGTGACGGTCCGGTGGCGGCGCGGCGGCCGGATCCGCTGGCGCGACCTGCACGCGCTCACCGGTGTGGTGATCGCCGTCATCGGAGTCTGCTACATCTTGTCGGGCATGACCTGGACGCGGTACTGGGGTGAGAACTGGCGGGCGGTGACCGCCACGGTCACTCCGTCGACCGAAATCGATGCTCCCTCAACGCCTGCGAAGCTCGGCGACTACGACCGGCTCGGCCGTCGCATCGCCTGGGCCGCCGTCGACGATCCCGTCTACGCCTCGCAACCCCATGCTGCGGGCGCGGCCCGGATGTCATACGCCGACATCGACCGCATCGCCAAGGACGAACACATGGTGCCCGGCTATTCGATCTTCCCGCCGTCGGACTCGACGCAGGACGGCGCAATGGTGTACGGCAGCTACACGGTGGTCAACCACTGGCCGCAGCGGGTCTCCGAACAACGCACCCTGTACCTCGACCAGTTCAGTGGGCTGACCGTCGCCAATGCCACCGCCGCGCAGGACGGTGCGCTGTCCCGGTTGACCAGTTTCGGGATCGCCATGCACATGGGCAACCAACTCGGTTGGCTGACAAGGATTTCGGCCACCGTCGCCTGCCTTGGTGTGCTGCTGAGCGTGCTGACCGGTCTTCTGATGTGGTGGAAGCGCCGCCCGTCGGGGCGCAGTGGCCTGCCCGGGCCGGCCAGCGCACCCACCCGAGCCAGCACCCCCAAGCGGGCCATGGTCACGGTCGCGGTCGTCGCGGTCGTCCTCGGGGTGCTGTTCCCCGCCTTCGGCCTCTCACTGGTCGTGGTGCTCGTCGCCGAGGGCATCATCGCCGCCCGGCGTGATCACCCCAGCCGCGTGATCTCCACCACCACATCGAGATCGGTGGACCCCTCGCCGGAGTAGATGCCCTTCAGTGGGGTCACGTCGGCGTAGTCGCGGCCGACGCCGACGCTGATGTACTGCTCGTTGATTTCGGAATCATTGGTGGGGTCGTAGTTCCACCAGCTGCCGGTCCACGCCTGAATCCAGGCGTGGCTCTGCCCGTCGACAGTGTCCCCGACCACCGCGTTGCGCTTCGGATGCAAATACCCCGACACATACCGCGAAGGAATCCCCATGCCCCGCAGCAGGATCAGCGTCAGGTGTGCGAAGTCCTGGCAGACGCCCTTGCCTTCGCGCAGCGCGTCGAGGCCTGAGGAGTGCACACCTGTGGTGCCGGCAACGTATTTCAGTTCGCTGTGCGCCCAGCGGGCGGCGGCGATCACCGCATCGTTTGGATCGTTCTCCTTGACGATGCGTCTACCGACCCGTTCGAGCCGCCGACTGGCCGGCGTGTAGTGCGTGGGAGTGAGCACCTCGTCGAAGCGGTCCCGCACCGCCGGGGACGCCAGCTCCTTCCACGACACTTCTTCGGCCGGGGATTCCGGCTTCTCAGTCTCGACCACCGAAGACGCCGTCACCTCCAGTTCGGTGTGGGGCGCATGCAGGTCGAAAGCCGTTACCGCCGTGCCCCAATAGTCCACATAGCGGTAGTTGCGGGTTGCCGGAATGGTCTCGACGCGGTTGAGGATGACGTTCTGCCGGGAATCTGAGCGCGGTGTGAGCCGGGCTTCGTTGTAGGAGGCGGTAACCGGCGACTTGTAGGCATACCCCGTCGCATGCACCACCCGCATCCGCCACATCAGCTGGCTCTCTTCGCGCAAGCGCTCATTGTTAGATCTCTCCCTCTTCAATGACCAGCGAGCCATGCTGCCCCGCATCCGACCACGCGACCCACGGAGCCGAGTGAAAGTACTGCAGCGCCACTGCTTCTCCGACGTCACGGCAGGTCTCCTGCAAGGAGGCCAACCGTTCTTCCAACGACTCGAGCAGCACACCTGGCCGGATGAATTCCAGCTCGCTTCGAGCCCGGCCCAGCAGCCGCTGCGCCTCGGCGGTGGATCCGACGCGGTTGTGTGCGCGGTGCATCAATTCGTCGAGGCTGTGCTCGGCCAGTTTGAGCGAGTGGTAGATGGACCGCGGGAAAAGCCGGTCCAGCAACATGAATTCGACGACCCGGTTGGCGTCGAGCACACCGCGGTAGGTGCGCAGGTAGGTGTCGTGGGCACCGGCTGAGCGCAGCACCGTCACCCAGGTCGGCGAGGATGCGCTGTCGCCGACCCGGGACAGCAGCAGCCGCACCGTCATATCGACCCGTTCAATGGCGCGGCCCAACACCAGGAAGCGGTAGCCGTCGTCGCGCGACAGTGTCGAATCGGTCAGCCCCGCGAACATCGCCGCCCGGCCCTCGATGAAGCTGAAGAACTCGTGCGGGCCCAGCCGGCGGGCCGCCCGCTCACGTTCGGCGAGCGCATTGTAGGTGGTATTCAGGCACTCCCACATGTCCGAGGACGTGACTTCCCTTGCCGAGCGGGCATTTTCGCGAGCCGCCGAGATCGCGTCGACGATCGAACAGCCACCCTCGAGATCGCGGCTGAACGCCACCAGATCGGTCAGTGACCACAGGTCGAGCTGATGTTTGGGCGGCTCGATGCCCAGCACCTGCAGCAGCACGCGGGAGGTTTGGTCGGGGTCGACGCTGGAGTCTTCGAGCAGCTGATGAACCGTGATGTCGAGAATGCGGGCGGTGTCGTCGGCGCGCTCGACGTAACGACCGATCCAGTAGAGCGCCTCGGCGTTGCGGGCGAGCATCAGTGCATCACCTGCTGCTGTTGTTGCTGATTCTGCTGCTGCTGATTCTGTTGTTGCTGGTTACCGGACTGCTCTGAGCCTTTCTCGGCGACCTGCGCTTTGGACGATTTGGGGATCTTGCGGACGATCTCAGCGGCCCCGAGCTCGCGCGCGGCCACTGACGTGCGCGAGGCCAGCACCCAGGTGTCCTTGGAACCGCCGCCCTGGCTGGAGTTCACCACCAGCGACCCTTCGGTGAGCGCGACGCGGGTCAGCCCGCCGGGCAACACCCACACGTCCTCGCCGTCGTTGACGGCGAAGGGGCGCAAGTCGACGTGCCGCGGAGCCAAGGCATCCCCGACCTTGGTGGGCACCGTCGAGAGCTGCACCACCGGCTGGGCGATCCAGCCGCGGGGATCGCCGATGACCTTCTTGCGGATCGTGGCCAGTTCCTTCTCCGAGGCGTCCGGTCCGAACACGATCCCATAGCCGCCGGAGCCCTCGACCGGTTTGATCACCAGCTCGTCGAGACGGTCGAGCACCTCTTCGCGTTCGTCATCGAGCCAGCAGCGCAACGTGTCGACGTTGGCGACCAACGGCTTCTCGCCGAGGTAGTACTCGATGATGGTCGGCACATAGGTGTAGACGAGCTTGTCGTCGCCGACACCGTTGCCGACCGCGCTGGAGATCACGACGTTGCCGGCCCGGGCCGCGTTGAGCAGGCCCGCCACTCCCAGCACCGAGTCGGGGCGGAATTGCATGGGATCGAGGAAGTCGTCGTCGATGCGGCGGTAGATGACGTCCACCTGGCGCTCGCCCTCAGTGGTACGCATGTAGACCACGTTGTCGCGGCAGAACATGTCGCGACCCTCGACCAGTTCCACGCCCATCTGGCGAGCTAGCAGCGAATGCTCGAAATAGGCCGAGTTGAACGGGCCGGGGGTGAGCACGACCACCGTGGGGTCGGCCTCGTTGGTGGCCGCGGCGTTGCGCAACGCGCGCAGCAGGTGCGAGGCGTAGTCGCCGACCGCGCGCACCCGGTGGGTGGAGAACAGGTTCGGGAAGACCCTGGCCATGGTGCGCCGGTTCTCCATGACGTAGGAGACACCCGACGGGGACCGCAGGTTGTCCTCCAGCACCCGGAAGGTGCCCTGGGCGTCGCGCACCAGGTCGATGCCGGCGACGTGGATGCGCACCCCGTTGGGCGGGCTGATCCCGGCTGCCTGCCGGTGGAAGTGCTCACAGGAGGTGACCAGCCGTCGCGGGATGACCCCGTCGCGCAGGATCTCCTGGTCGCCGTAGATGTCGTCGAGATACATTTCCAGCGCCTTGACCCGCTGAGTGATGCCGCGCTCGAGGCGGGACCACTCAGCCGCGGAGATGACCCGCGGCACGAGGTCAAGCGGGAACGGACGCTCCTGGCCGGACAGCGAGAACGTGATGCCCTGGTCGATGAAGGCTCTGCCCAGCGCCTCGGCCCTGGCTTCGAGATCGTCGGTGTCCGCCGGAGCAAGTTCGGCGAAAATTCCCTTGTAGGGCCCCCTGACGTTGCCTTCTTTGTCGAACATCTCGTCAAAGGCCTTGGCATACGAGCCCATGGCGTTGTAGCCGCCGAAGATATGGTCGTGGCGGTGGGGCTGTCGCGAACCGTTACGAGACGACCGGCTGGATTCCGAAGGCAGGGTGCGAAGGCTCACCTGTCACATGCTGCCCGAAGATCGCTGTTTCGGCAGGCCAGTGAGCTCCACTTTGGGAGATTGACACCCACACTGGTACCCTGAGCAGTCGCTGCCCGAGGGCCCCACGGCCCCGGCAAGACCGAGACCCCCAAGCAAGAAAATCGGAGACCTAACGCGTGGCCAACATCAAGTCGCAGGAAAAGCGCATCCGCACCAACGAGCGGCGCCGGGTGCGCAACAAGTCGGTGAAGAGTTCGCTCCACACTGCGATCCGCGGTTTCCGCGCGGCCGCCGCCGAGGGCGACAAGGACAAGGCCGGCGAGCTGCTCGTGGCGACCAGCCGCAAGCTGGACAAGGCCGCCAGCAAGGGCGTCATCCACAAGAACCAGGCCGCCAACAAGAAGTCGGCGCTGGCTCAAGCCTTCAACAAGATCTGATCAGTCCCTGCCGCTACCGGCGGCCAGGTGCGCCACTTTGCGCACCGCATCCTCAAGGGCGTAGTCGGCATCAGCCGCTGCGCCCTTGACATTTGCGTTAAGCGCCGCCACCAGCCGGATCGCGGTCGCCACCTTGTCGCGGGACCAGCGCCGCGATTGCTTTTGCGCCTTCTGAACGCGCCACGGTGGCATGCCCAGCTCACCGGCCAGCCGGTAGGGGTCTCCCGTCAGCGGGCCCACCCGGGCGATGGTGTGAACCGCGTCTGCCAGCGCATCGGCCAGCACAACGTGCGGGACACCGCGCATCATCGCCCATCGCAGTGCCTCGGCCGACCCGGCGATATCGCCCACCACCGCCTTGTCTGCGATGTCAAACCCCGAGACCTCCGCCTTGCCGCTGTGATAGCGCCGCACCGCGGCCGTATCGATGTGGCCGCCGGTGTCCGCGACCAACTGCGAACAGGCCGACGCTAGTTCCCGGATGTCGGAGCCGACGGCGTCGAGCAGTGCGGTGACCGTGTCCTCGTTGACCTTGACCTTCTGGGCGCGGAACTCGGCCCGCACGAAGTCGGCCCGCTCGGCGGCCTTGCTGATCTTGGCGCACGGATGCACCTCGGCACCGAGCTTCTTGAGCTGATCGGCCAGCGCCTTGGCGCGCCCGCCGCCGGAGTGCACGACCACCAGCACGGTGCCCGGCGGCAGGTCCCCCGCCGCCGAGGCGATCAGCTCGACGGCCTCTTTGCCGGCTTCGGCGGCCGATTCGAGAACCACGACCCGCTCGTCGGCGAACAGCGACGGGCTGAGCAGTTCGACGAGCTCGTTGACCGACACCTCACCCGCGCGTAGCCGGTCCACCGGGACGTCGACGCTGCCTGCCGCGGTGCGTGCGGCCCGCAGCACCTCGGAGATGGCGCGATCGATCAGTAACTCTTCGTCACCGAGGATCAGGTGCAGGCCGGATGTCACCACACGATCCTGCCACGCCGCGCCGACGACGATCCGCGGCGGCGCGACACCCACCGCCAAAGCAGCACGACGACCAGCGTCACCCCACCGACAGTCGCTACGCCTGCCGCACCGGACGGCACCGGCACCGCGGCGCCGGGAATCTCGGCGGCCACTGACGCGACATTCAGCAGCCACCACAGTTCGGGCCCGGTGAAGCGGATCAACAGTCCGGCCGCAGGCGCCCACAACCAGCACACCGCCGCGGCCGCGGTGCCCAACACGGTGATCGGTGGAATAACCACGGCAACAGCCACATTGGCTATCACACTGATCACACTGAAGCGACCCGAGATCGCCGCCACCAACGGAGCGGTGACCAACTGCGCGGCCAACGCGATGCAGACAGCCTCGGCCAGCGGCCTCGGCCAGCCCCGCGCGATCAACCGCGCCGACCAGCCCGGCGCCAGCACGACCAGGGCGGCGGTCGCCGACACCGACAGCGCGAAACCGGCGTCAACCGCCAATTGCGGTGTCAGAATGAGCAATCCGAGCACGGTGGCCGCCAATACCGGGATGGTCTGTCGCCGGCGGGCGCTCACGATCGCTACCAGTGCGATCGCACCCATCAGAGCGGCCCGCAGGACGCTGGCACTCGGCTGCACCACGACGACGAACGCCATCAGCGCGACGCCTGCCAGCCCGACGGCGATACGAGGACCGATCACTCCCGCCGAGAGCAGCACCGCGCCGCACACGATCGTGACATTGGCACCGGACACCGCGGTCAAGTGAGTCAGACCAGCCGTGCGGAATTGTGCTGTCGTTCCTGCGGATACAGTCGAAGTGTCGCCGAGTACGAGTCCGGGCAGGATCGCGGCCTGATCGGCGGGCAGCACGTCGCGTGCCGCCGCCGCGAAGCGTGTACGCACCGCTCTGGCTGCACGTTGCAGCGGTGACGCGCGGCCCAGGACGGGTTCACCGGTGGCATTGAGTACGCCCACCGTGAGGTCGTGCCTGGCCGGTCTGCTGATACGCGCCTTGAACCGGGCCGGCTGGCCTGCCATCAGGTCGCCGAACCCCGTAATCGGGGCGAAAACGACTACGCTGCCGGTCATTTCAGCGCCATTCAGCTCGGCCAGCGTGCCGCGGAATAGGAGACGTCCGCTGCCCAGCGGCCGGGGATCCTCCCCCGGTGTCACCGTGACGGTGGCCACGGCGCCGATCTGGCGCGCCACCGGGTGGTCGCGGACCGCGTCGGCGCGCATCGCCGCCGCCAGGGCGAACCCCGCTCCGATCAGCGCGGCGCCGATCACCGCGACGGCGGTCGTGCGCAGCACCGGGCGGCCCGCACCACACCAGCGAGCCAGCGCCGCCCACCCCAGCCCGACGACCGCGCACACCGCGGCCAGCACCGCGCCGACTGGCCAGGTGATACCGGCCGCGGTGACCACCCACGCGGTCAGCGCCGCCGGCACCAGCCGCAGATCCAACGCGGCGACGGGCGGTGCCGGATCGGTCACACCCGCACCAGTGCCCGAAGCTTCTCCAGCCGTGCCGGCCCGATGCCGTCGACCTCCCCGAGTTGGTCGACGCTGCTGAACTTTCCATGGGCGTCCCGCCACGCCACGATCGCCGAGGCCGTCACCGGCCCGACCCCGGGCAGTGCGTCGAGCTGTTCGACGGTGGCGGTGTTCACGTCGATCGGGGCGGCCGGTGCCCCCGTCCCCTTGCCCGGCGACGCAGGCGGATCGGAAGCAGCCGCCGGTGGTCCGCCGCTGACCGAGCTGCCCAGCGCGGTCGGCTGGCCCGCCGGGGTGCCGATGCCGACCACTATCTGCTCACCGTCGGACAGGTGGCGGGCCAGGTTCAGGCCCAGCGTGTCGGCGCCGGCGATGGTGCCACCGGCGGCCGACACCGCGTCGGCGATACGGGCGCCGGGCGCCAGCGTCACCAGACCGGGTTTGGTGACCAGCCCGACGACGCTGACGACGACCGGCTGGTTGGCGTCCGCGCTGGGCCGAGCGGCGGCCGAGGACACCATCTCCACCGGCGGGAGCTTGGCGGAGGTGACCGGCGGCGGATCGTCACGCATAAGGGTGAACACCGTGATGAGTACGGCGACAACAGCGATCACCGCCAGGGCGATACCACCGGCCCGGCCGGGGTCGGCGCGGACCGCGGCCAGCCAGCCCGCGCCGTGTTCGGACGGTCCGTCAGGGATCCAGCTGGGCAGCGGAATTTCGTCCTCGGCGTCTTCGTCATGGTGGTCCGGTTCGTTCGGGCGCAGGCGCGCCAGCGGCTGCTCGGATCGCATGCCGCGACCGTAAGCGCGCACCCGGACCGCGAACGCTCCTCCAAGCAGCCGACAGCCCGACCCTGTGGATGATGCCGAGTCTGTGGACAGGCCTCCGGGGCGGCCCGTGTGCCGCCCGATAGGACTTCGCCTTTCGGGAGGGCGCCCGGTGGTGGTAGACCCATCAGGATCGTTTGCCAGCCGAGGAGGACTTCCCATGACCACCACCGCCGACCGTCCAATTCGGGTGATCCAGTGGACCACTGGCAATATCGGACGCCGGTCGCTGCACGCGATCATCAGCCGGCCGGACCTGGAGCTGGTCGGGGTGTACGCCCACGGCGCCGACAAGCTCGGTGTCGATGCCGCCGAATTGTCGGGCTGGCCCGAACCCACCGGCGTCACCGCGACCAACGACATCGACGCGCTGCTGGCCGCCAAGCCAGACGCATGCTGCTACAACCCGTTGTGGCCCAGCGTCGACGAGTTGGTGCGCCTACTGGAGGCCGGGGTCAACGTGTGTTCCTCGGCGGCCTGGATCACCGGCGGCAAGCAGTCACCGGAGGATCTGAACAGAATCCGAAAGGCTTGCGAACAAGGCAATTCGACGATCTTCGGCAGCGGCGCCCATCCCGGTATGACGAACATGGTCGGCATGGTGCTGTCCGGCGCATGTGAAAGCGTCGACGAGATCCGGATCACGGAGTCGGTGGACTGTTCGACGTATGAGTCGGCGGGCACGCAGTCCGCGATGGGCTTCGGCTGCGATCCGCAGACTCCGGGACTGGAGGAGAGCGTGCGCCGGGAGAGCGAAGTGTTCGCCGAGTCGGCGGCGATGATGGCCGATGCGATCGGCGCGCAGCTGGACCGGATGACGTTCGACGTCACCTTCACCACCGCCACCGGCGACAGCGACCTCGGATTCATGACGATCCCGGAGGGCACCGTCGGCGGGGTGTACGGCTACCACCGCGGCTGGGTCGGTGACCGCAATGTGGTGAGCGTCGGCTTCAACTGGACCATGGGCAGCCACGTAGTGCCGCCCAAACCGCTGGAGCACGGTCACGTCATCCAGGTCTACGGCGTGCCCAACATGCGCACGGTACTGCACTGCCTGCCGCCGAAGAATTGGCCTGAGTCCGGTTTCATGGGGCTGGGCATGATCTATACCGCGATGCCGGTCACCAACGCTGTGCCTGCGGTGGTGGCGGCCGCGCCGGGCATCGTCACGCTGGCGGACCTGCCCCCGGTGACCGGGCGCTTTTCCGGCTGAGCCAACCGGCGGGAATTAATCCGGACCGTAGTCCGGTTACTTGGTCTGAGGTGCTGGGCACTAGGTCCAGCACGCCCGGAACAAGGAGACCCCTCGATGACCGCACCGGCTCAGACCACCGATCTCAGCGCAGGAACCTGGGCGATCGACCCCGTCCACTCGTCGATCAGCTTCTCGGTACGCCACCTCGTCGTCAGCAAAGTCCGCGGGACCTTCGGCACGTTCAGCGGGGCGGTGACCGTCGCGGCTGACGGCACCCCGTCGGTGTCGGCGGAGATCGACGTGGCCTCGGTGCACTCCGGCAACGAGCAGCGCGATGCGCACCTGCGGGCGGCTGATTTCTTCGACGTCGAGAAGTACCCCACCGCGACATTCGTGTCGGCATCGGTGACCCCCGACGGCGACGACTACCGCCTTGAGGGCGATTTCACCCTCAAGGGCGTGACGAAGAGAGTCGCTCTGGCCCTTCAGTTCAACGGGGTCAACCCTGGCATGGGGCACGGCGCGGTCGCGGGCTTCGAGGCATCAGTGGTGTTGAACCGCAAGGACTTCGGGATCGACATCGACATGCCGCTGGAAACCGGCGGCGCTGTCGTCGGCGACAAGGTCACCATTACCTTGGAGATCGAGGCGCTCAGGCAGGCCTGAGAGGTCCCGGCGGGGTGGGGTCGACGGCGACGACGATTCCCACCGCGCCGGCGCCGACGTGGACGCCGAGCACGGGGCCCAGGTCGGTGACGACGGCATCGCCGCAGCCGGGTAGCGCGGAGGCAAGTGTGGCCGCGATCTCAGCGGCCGCACCGGGATTGTCTATGTGGTGGACCGCGAGGGCCGCGCGCTGCTCCCCCACCACCTCGAGTACCTGCTCGACCATCGCCGCGTGCGCCTTGGATGCGGTGCGTACCCGTTGGGCCAGCACCAGCCGGCCCTGTTCGTCGATGCGCAGCAACGGCTTGAGGGCCAGCGCGGTGCCGAGCCAGGACGCCGCGGTGCCGATCCGGCCACTGCGCCGCAGATTATCCAGCCGCTGCACGACGATATGAGCGCGCACCCGGGACACCGTTGATTCCGCTTCGGCGACAACGGTTTCGATCTTCGCTCCCGCGTGTGCTGCGCGGGCGGCGGCCAGTGCGACAAAGCCGGTGCCCATCGCTGTCGACTTCGAGTCCACCACCCGCACCGCACCGTCGAACTCGCGTGCGGCATATTCGGCGGCGCCGAGCGTGCTGGAAAGTTCCCCGGAGATGTGGACGGCCACCACACCGTCGCCGTCGCTGTCGCGCAACGCGTCTCGGTAGGCTGCGCTGAGTTCACTCGGGGTGGCACCGGCAGTCGTCACGTGCCCGCGCTGGTACAGATCGCCCGGGACGGCGTCGACGCCATCGCGCAGGTCGCGCCCGTCGACCAGGATGTGCAGCGGCACCACACGGATATTGCGGGCGCGGACCTCGTCGGCCTTCAGCCGAGCCGACGAATCGGTGACCACGACGACGGCCATGGTCAGTCCCGGGTGTTGTCGAGCGGAACACCAGCCTCGGCAAGAGCTTTGAGCATCAGATCGGCGACGCCCTGGTGCGCTTCGAAGTTCCAGTGGATACCGTCAGGGTTGCCACGTCCGGCCAGAACCTCTTCGGCCACCGCGGCTTTCAGGTCCACCACCGGCATCTCGTGCTCGGCTGCCCACGCGTTGATCGCGGCAACAGTACCTGCCCGGCCGCGATGCGACATGCCATATGTGGGGGCGATGTGCACCGAGGGCACAGAGGCGACCATCGGGATGCCTGGGCGGTTGAAATCCAAAGCACCACGGGTCATTTCCAGATACTCGACCGTCAGATGAGGCGGCAGTGCTGGGCGGGCGATGGGCGACAGCCTTGGCTGCAGCCAACCGTAGCCGTCGCGCGCCCACCGGCGCAGCCAGGATGGGCGCACGTAGCGGATCAGTTCGCGCAATGCAGTCGGCAACGGTGACGGCAGCGAGTCCATGCCGCTGGTCGCGAAGATCACCGCACCGGCACGAGGCAATGCGGCCCACGCCCGCGGATCCTGCGTGGCCGCCCACCAGACGTCGCGACTGGTCCAGCCGATCCGCCCGATCAGCTCGACATCCCAGCCCAGCTGGCGGGCAACAATATTGGGCCAAATGCGCGGATCGTCAGCGGGCAGACCGCCTAACGGGCCGTAGTAGGACAGGGAATCACAGAAGATCAATAGAGTCCGGGGGAAAGGAGCGGAGCGACCCGAAGGAGGATCCAGCCGGTCAGAGGACATCGTTGGCCACCTGAGCCGAGGCGTTCCACACGTCGAGCCGCCATCGGATGGCTTCGAACGCAGCGTCGTCGGCGCTGTGCCCGGACAGCTGTGCCCAGCTGGCGTTACCCATCCCGCCCAGCACCGGCCAGCTCTCGACGGGGAGTCCGAGAAGTGCCGCACACAGCGCTGCGATCAGCCCACCATGAGCCACCAGCACCACCGGCCGGTCGGGATCATCCCGACCCCACTCAGGTTCTCCGGCAACCAATTCGGCAACCAGTGGCACACTGCGATCAGCAACGTCGATACGACTTTCGCCACCGTGCGGCGCCCAGGTGGCGTCGTCGCGCCAAGCCTGCCGCGCTCCGGGCGCGTGGTCGTCCACCTGATGATGCGTGAGCCCCTGCCAGTCACCGAGGTGGGTCTCCCGAAGCCGGGTATCGGCCTGCACCCGTAGCCCGGTGCGCTCCGCCAGCGCCACCGCGGTGTCATAGGCGCGCCGCAGGTCCGAGGAAACGATCAACAGCGGCTGGCGCTTGGCCAGCACCTCGGCGGCCGCAACGGCCTGCGCCCGGCCCAGATCGGTCAGTTCGGTGTCGAGCTGGCCCTGCATACGGCTATCGGCGTTGTACTCGGTCTGGCCGTGCCGCAGCATGACCAGACGGCGCACCGTCACGGCACCTCCTCCGATGTCGCCGGCCCGACAGCTCCGGCCTCGACATCGTCCACATCGACCGAGAGGAACGGGCAGTCCCGCCACAGCCGGTCCAGGGCGTAGAAGTTGCGCTCCTCCTGGTGCTGGATGTGCACCACGATGTCGACGTAGTCCAGCAAGACCCAGCGGCCTTCCCGGGTGCCCTCCCGGCGGGCAGGCTTGTACCCGGCCAGCCGCATCTTCTCCTCGACCTCGTCGACGATCGCGTTGACCTGCCGTTCGTTGGACGCCGAGGCGATCACGAAGCAGTCGGTGATGACCAGCTGGCCGGAGACGTCGATGACGACGATGTCCTGCGCGAGTTTGGCTGCCGCGGCGCGGGCAGCCACGGTGGCCATCTGGACGGCTTCGTCGGACGCGGTCACGTGGTGGTCTCCTCGATTGTGGTGACGGCGGCGATGCGGCGCACCTGGCCCGCCGCGCTGTACAGGCCGCGCTTGGACACGTATTGCACGACGCCGTCGGGCACTAGATACCAGATCGTCCGGTTACCGGCGGCGCGGACGCGGCAGTCGGTGGACGAGATAGCCAACGCGGGCACCTCGACCAGGCTCAGTGCTTCTTCGGGCAGCTGGTCGAAGGCGGCGACGATGTGCTGTCCGTTGAGTTCGTAGCCCGGCCGGCTGACGCCGACGAACTTGGCGAGAGCGAAAAGCTCCTCCCAGTTCTGCCAGGACAGGATCGAGGCCAGAGCGTCTGCCCCGGTGATGAAGAACAGGTCAGCGTCCGGGTTCAGCGAGCTCAGGTCGCGCAGCGTGTCATGCGTATAGGTGGGTCCACCGCGATCGATGTCGACCCGGCTGACGGAGAACCGGGGGTTGGACGCGGTCGCGATGACCGTCATCAGGTAACGGTCCTCGGGAGGGGTCACCTCCCGGGACTTCTGCCACGGCTGGCCGGTGGGCACGAACACCACCTCGTCGAGATCGAAGAGGTCGGCCACCTCACTGGCCGCGACGAGGTGGCCGTTGTGGATGGGATCGAACGTTCCACCCATCACGCCGAGCCTGCGTCGAGCCGAGGAAACCACGATTGACCAGCTTACGGGAGGGCGGCGGGCGTTTCGCGACGCTCGCAAGCCATCGCGAGAATTGCGCGCCGGCAAAGAACATCCCGGGATATTGCTGCGGTTCAGGTACCATTTTGCGCCGATTCGAGTTATGCCGATCAAGGGGTCAATGATGATGAAGTTCGGCAGTCGACGCAGGGCACTGCCCGTGACGAGTGTGGCTGCCGTGGCCGCCGCCGTGGTGGTGGGATTCACCCCGACGATGACGACGGCACCGGCGCTCACCGCCGCGACCGTGGATTACCTGTACGGGACGAACATCGGCTGGACACCCACCGACGACCAATATCGCGCGTTCATCTCTCAGGTGCTGGAAGGCACGGACACCCCGTCCAACCCGCCCGCGTCGAGCGGCTGCGTCGCGTACAACGCCGGCTTCTGGCCATTTTCGAACAACGGCATCTTCGATTTGACGTGGAACAAGTCGGTCGCCCAGGGTGTGGCGCACCTGGAGGCCAAGAACCCCGGAGGCGATGTCGTGTTCGGGATATCGCAGGGTGCGGTTGTGCTGTCTCGCTACAAGACCGCCCATCCCGAAGGCACCGGCAACACGTTCGTCCTCGTCGAAAACCCGAGCCGGCCCAATGGCGGAATCTTGGAAAGGTTTGCCGGGCTGTACATTCCGGGCCTTGACATCAGTTTGAGTGGCGCCACCCCCGACAACGGTGACACCACGGTCGACGTGGCACGCCAGTACGACGGCTGGGCGGACTTCCCCACCTACCCGCTGGATCTGCTGGCGACGGTCAACGCGATCATGGGCATGATCTACGTCCACGCGCAGACGCAGACCGAACTCACCGCCGGGCAGATCGAAGCCGCCACGGCCGGCGGCAGCGCGTACTACCAAGTGCATGGGGACACAACGTATTACCTGATACGCACTCCCCTGGTGCCGCTGCTGATGCCGCTGCAGGGCATTGTGCCCGAACCGATTCTGGGCGCGATCGATCCGGTGCTGCGCAAGTTCATAGAGATGGGTTACGACCGAACCGATTACAGCAAGCCGACGAAGGCGCAGTTACTCCCTGGAATCGACCTCCTCCCATCGCTGCGCCTTCCTTCGATCAGCCTTCCCGCGGTCGCCACGCAGAAAGCCGTCACCGCGGCCAGCACGCCGAAGAAGGTCAGCACCGCCAAGAAGGCGACCTCCGCCAAGTCGGCCGCATCGTCGCAGAGCGACGGACCGAAGAAGAGCACCGGCGGCAGCGCGCGACCGTCGAACTGATCGGCTACACCGGGGCAGCGGGGGCTTCCAGTGGGAAAATGCCTTGGGAGACAAGTCAATCGGTGTCATCGGCATCTTGGCGTATTTGTTCCGCGGCCACTTCTGGCTCTGCACGATCATCGTGCTGACGATCCAATACATCGGCGACGGCGCGGGCCACGTCTACTACTGGCTGGCCGAGAACGACACCGAGCCCTACAACAGCGGCTTTCCGCTATGGACGAACTTCCTACTCCCGATCGTCATGTGGGCGCCGTACCTCTGGTCTCGGCGCACCGGCGGCGACGCGCTGGCCTAGACGGGGAGCAGCTGGTCGATCACCGCGGCGAGCTGCTTGGCCGAACGGCATTCGTGCATGGGGATGACGTCCTCGTAGCGCGGCACTGCCGAGTCACCACTGCCCCACAGATGCCGGGGCTCTGGATTGAGCCAATGCGCATGCCGGCTGGCACTGACCATGTGCGCAAGGACGTCGACGGCGGGGTTGCGGTAGTTGGTGCGCGCGTCGCCGAGCACCAGCAGCGAGCTGCGCGGCGACAGCACATTGTGAAAGTTCTCGGTGAACGACACGAACGCGTTGCCGTAGTCGGAGTGCCCGTCGCGGGTGTAGACGCCCGCCTCCCGGGTGATGCGTTGGATAGCGACGGCGAGGTCGGCGTCCGGACCGAACAGGTGGGTCACCTCGTCGGTGGTGTCGATGAAAGCGAATACCCGCACCCGGGAGAACTGCTGACGTAGCGCGTTCACGAGCAGCAGTGTGAAGTGGCTGAAACCGGCCACCGAGCCCGAGACATCGCACAGCACAACCAGTTCCGGTCGCGCCGGCCGCGGCTTTCGCAGCACCACGTCGATCGGCACGCCACCGGTCGACATCGACTTGCGCAGCGTCTTGCGAAGGTCGATGGAACCGGAACGGGCGCGACGGCGGCGCGCGGCCAGCCGGGTCGCCAACATCCGCGCCAGCGGGGAGACCACCTTGCGCATCTGGCGCAGCTGATCGCCGGAGGCCCGCAGGAATTCGACATTTTCGGCCAGCTGCGGGATGCCGTACATCTGGACGTGCTCGCGGCCCAGCTGTTCGGCGGTGCGTCGCTTGGTCTCGCTTTCCACCATCCGGCGAAGCTGTGCGATCTTCTGTGCGGCAAGCGCTTTGGCGATCTGCTCCTGCGTGGGCGTCGGGTCGTCGTCGTGCGGCGCCAGCAGTCCGGCCAGCAGCCGGCCCTCCAGTTCGTCCAGCCCCATCGCCTTAAGCGCCTGATACGACGAGTACGACGGGCCCCTGCTGGAGTTGTAACGCCCGTAGGCCTCGACGATCTGAGCGATCATCGCGACCAGCCGCTCGTCCATGTCACCGATGTCGGGATTGTCGGCCAGCATGTCCAGCAGCATTTGCCGCATCGCCTCGATGTCCTCGGGCGGCAACCCGTCCGGCGAATCCTCGTCGGCGTCCTCGTCGACCACGACGGTCCGCCCACCGAGCGCGGCCGGCCACCACAGGTCGAACAGCGCGTCGTAGGTCGGCCGGTGGTCGGCGCGGCGCAGCACCGCACAGGCCAGTCCCTCGCGCAGCGACTCGCGGTCACCGAGCCCCAGCACGGTCAGCACCCGGCCGGCGTCGACCGTCTCAGACGGGCCCACCGAAATCCCTTGGGCACGTAGCGCTTCGACGAAGCCGACCAGATGGCCGGGCAGCCCGTGCGGGGCCAGCGGCTGTGAGGGGCGCACCCTGCGGACGGCCATCGGCTTAGTTCAGCCGCAGTTCGCCGGACGCGCGTTGCTGATCGGACTGGTGCTTGAGCACCACCCCGAGCGTCGCGGCGATGGTCGCGTCGTCGATGGTGTCCAGCCCGAGCGCCAGGATGGTGCGGCCCCAGTCGATGGTCTCGGCCACCGAGGGCACCTTCTTGAGCTGCATGCCGCGCAGCACCCCGATGATGCGGACCAGTTCGGCGGCCAGCGACTCGGGCAGCTCGGGCACCCGGGACAGCAGGATGCGCCGCTCGAGGTCGGCATCGGGGAAGTCGATGTGCAGGAACAGGCAGCGGCGCTTGAGTGCTTCCGACAGCTCGCGGGTGGCGTTGGAGGTCAGCACCACGAACGGGGTGCGCGACGCGGTGATGGTGCCCAACTCCGGCACGGTGACCGCGAAATCGCTGAGCACTTCCAGCAGCAGGCCTTCGATCTCGATGTCGGCCTTGTCCGTCTCGTCGATCAGCAGAACGGTGGGCTCGGTGCGCCGGATCGCGGTCAGCAGCGGCCGAGAGAGCAGGAATTCCTCGCTGAAGATGTCGGTTTTGGTCTGGTCCCAGTCGTTCGACCCGGACTGCATCCGGAGGATCTGCTTGGCGTGGTTCCACTCGTACAGCGCGCGGGCCTCGTCGACACCCTCATAGCACTGCAGACGCACCAGCCCCGACCCGGTGGTTTGGGCGACCGCGCGGGCTAATTCGGTCTTGCCCACACCGGCCGGTCCCTCGACCAGCAGCGGCTTGCCCAGCCGGTCGGCGAGGAACACCGCGGTCGCGGTGGCCTTGTCGGGCAGGTAGCCGGTCTCGGCCAGCCGCTTGGCGACGTCGTCGATGTCGCTGAACAGCGGCACCGGGCGTGCGGGGGTCTCTGTCATTGTTCTCCTGTCATCGCCTCAGGCAGGTCGGGTTTGGCCGTCTCCCCAGACGATCCATTTGGTTGACGTCAATTCGGGCAGACCCATCGGGCCGCGGGCATGCAGCTTCTGGGTGGAGATGCCGATCTCGGCTCCGAAGCCGAACTGCTCACCGTCGGTGAACGCGGTCGAGGCGTTGACCATCACCGCGGCGGCATCGACGCGTTCGGTAAATCGTTGTGCCGCTGCGAGATCGGCGGTGATGATGGCCTCGGTGTGACCCGTACCGTAGGTATTGATGTGCTCGATCGCGGCATCGAGACCGTTCACGGTGGCGACCGCGATGTCCATCGACAGGAACTCCGCCCGCAGCTCTTCCTCGGTCGGGTTGTCGTGGACGGTGACCCCGGCCTGCTGCAGCGCACCCACCAGTCGCGGCAGCGCGGTGCCGGCAATGGTCTTGTCCACCAACAGGGTTTCGGCGGCATTGCAGACGCTGGGCCGACGAGTCTTGGCGTTGAGGATGATTCGCTCGGCGACGTCGAGGTCGGCGGCGGAGTGCACGTAGACGTGGCAGTTGCCGACGCCGGTTTCGATGGTGGGCACCGTGGCATCGCGGACGACCGCATCGATCAGCCCGGCACCTCCGCGGGGGATGACCACGTCGACCAGACCTCGAGCCTGGATGAGGTGGGTGACGCTGGAACGGTCGGTGCTGGGCAGCAGCTGCACCGCGTCTTCGGGCAAGCCCTCCCCGGCGAGTGCGCCGCGCAGCACGGTGACCAGTGCGGCATTGGAGTTGGCCGCCGACGAGCTGCCGCGCAGCAGGACGGCGTTACCGGACTTGAGGGTGAGGCCGAACGCGTCGACTGTGACGTTGGGCCGGCCCTCGTAGACGATTCCGATCACGCCGAGGGGAACGCGCTGCTGGCGCAGTTGCAGCCCGTTGGGCAGCGTGCGGCCGCGGAGCACTTCACCGATCGGGTCAGGTAGTCCGGCGACCTGACGCAGGCCGGCGGCGATCCCGTCGATCCGCTGCGGGTTGAGCGCCAGCCGGTCCAGCATCGCCTCGGCGGTGCCGGTGGCCCGGGCGGCGTCGAGGTCTGCGGCGTTGGCGGCCAGGATCTGGTGTGCGTGGGCCAGCACCGCGTCCGCGGCGGCGTGCAGGGCGCGGTCTTTGACCGTGGTGGTCAGCGATGCCAGAGTGCGCGAGGCCACGCGCGCCCGGCGGGCCGCGTCGAGAACCTCGTTCTTCAGATCCAGAGGGGCCACTTGGACACTCATTCCCCCAGGGTATCGGTCTCCCCACCAACCGGCAGGTGGGGGCTGACCCAGGACTAGCCTGAGCCGCGTGACCCAGGTATGTGTGGTGGGCAGCGTGAACGTCGATCAGTTCTTCCGCGTCGCTGTTCTGCCGGGCGCCGGAGAGACCGTGCTGGGGTCGGCGGTGACCACCGAACCGGGCGGCAAGGGCGGTAATCAGGCCGTGGCAGCCGCCCGGGCCGGTGCCGACGTGCAGTTCGTCGGTGCGGTCGGCAGTGATGCGGCCGGCACCAGGTTGCGCGCGCACCTGCGAGACAACGGCGTCGGGCTCGACGGCCTGCAGGAGTTGCCGGTCGCCAGCGGCAGCGCGGTAATCCTGGTCGACGACCACGCCGAGAACATGATCGTGGTGGCCCCCGGCGCCAACGGACACCTGACGCTGAGTTCGGCCGCTGCCCGGGCGGTCATCGCCACGTGCGAGGTGCTGCTCGTCCAATTGGAGGTGCCGATCGCGACGGCCCTGGCGGCTGCGCGCGAAGCCCGCTCGGTAGGGGCGACTGTGATCGTCAATGCCTCGCCGGTCAGCACCGACCCCCTCCTGCGCGAGCTGGCCGCCGTCACCGACGTCGTGATCGTCAATGACGCCGAGGAACCGTATTGGCCGTGGCCCACAACGCATTTCGTTGTCACCAGAGGCGCCCGAGGAGCGAGCTACCGCGGCCCGGGCGGGGACCTCGAAGTGCCCAGCCCCGGCGTCGAGGCGGTCGACACCACCGGCGCGGGGGACGTCTTCGCCGGCGTACTCGCCGCAGAATGGACGACCGGACACGACCGTGCGCTTCGGCGAGCCTGCGCGGCGGGCGCATTGGCAACCCTGGTCCCCGGCGCCGGCGATTGCGCGCCCGTCGCCGAGGCGATCGAGGACGCCCTCACCCGGTACTGAACGCCCTACGGTTGTGACGATAGTCTGCGGCGATGACGCACACCGACGCTCCGCGACCGCCCGAGGGCGACTGGCTGGGAACCAAATTCCTGAGGTTCACGCGGGAGGGGGGGTTCGGGGTGTGCACCCTGGACCGCCCCGAGGCTCGAAATGCGATGACCCCGGCGATGTACTTCGGCATCAAATACGCGGTCAACCATGTCGGGTCCGAGCCGGACCTGGCCGGTCTGCTCATCACCGGGACCGGCGACGTCTTCGCCCCCGGTGGCGATATGGGCGGCGGCGGTGAGGACAACTGGCTGACCTTCGGGGCGGCCTTGGGCATGGACGCCCTGCCGTTCGACACCCTGCGGCAGTCCGCCAAGCCCGTGGTGGCCGCTGTCAACGGGCTCTGCCAGGGCGGCGGACTGCAGATCGCGTTGTGCGCCGACATGGCGGTGGTCAGCGATCGCGCGACGTTCCGCGTCCCCGAGCTCTACCGCGGGATCGCCGACACGTACTACAGCCAGATGCTGGCCCGGCTGATCGGCCCCGTCCGCACCCGCGACCTGATGTTCACCGGCCGCACGCTGACCGCCGAGGAAGCCCTGGACTGGGGCATGGTCGCGCGGGTGGTGCCGCACGACGAACTGCCCGAGGCGGCTCGCGAGGTCCTCGCCCAGTGCTGCCGCACAGCCCCTGGCGCACGGTCGGTGGTGAAGTCCAGCATCGACAACTACCTGGGCCTCTACGACCGCATTGGCATGCAACGCAGCCTCGGTTCACCGGAGTCCATCGAGGGATTCATGGCGTTCAAGGAGCGCCGCTCGCCGGAGTGGGTGCACCCCGACCTGCGCATCGACGGCAGGCTGTAAACCCGCCGCTGATCAGTCCTCGGGGACTTCCCGTTCGATCTCCGCCAGCCAGATCCGTGCCGACATATCCGAGGGCGCGCGCCAGTCCCCCCGCGGCGACAACGATCCGCCGTGAGATACCTTGGGCCCGTTCGGCAGAGCCGACCGCTTGAACTGGCTGAACGAGTAATACCGAGAAACGAATACCTGCAGCCAGTGCCGGATCTCTTTGAGCGAGTAGGCCGGTCGCTTGCCTGCCGGGTAACCCGGCGGCCAGCTGCCGCTATCGGGGTCGCTCCAGGCGTGCCACGCCAGAAACGCGATCTTCGACGGCCGGAAGCCGTACCGCAGCACCTGGAACAACGAAAAGTCCTGCAGCGAGTACGGGCCCACCTTGGCTTCGCTGCTCTGGATCTCTTCGTCCTCGCCGGTGGGCACCAGCTCCGGGGTGATCTCGGTCTCCAGCACCGACTGAAGGATCTCCCCGACCTCGTCCTCGAACTGCCCCGAGGAGATCACCCACCGAATCAGATGTTGGATAAGGGTTTTCGGAACCCCGGCGTTGACGTTGTAGTGCGACATCTGGTCGCCGACACCGTACGTCGACCAGCCCAGCCCCAGCTCGGAGAGATCGCCGGTGCCCAGTACGATGCCGCCGCGCTGATTGGCCAGCCGGAAAAGGTAGTCCGTGCGCAACCCGGCCTGCACGTTCTCGAAGGTGACGTCGTAGACCGCCTCCCCCTGAGAGAACGGGTGGCCCATCTCGGTGAGCATCAGCTTGGCGGTATCGCGAATGTCCAACTCAGTGAAGGTAACCCCAAGGGCACGCGACAGCTTGATCGCATTGTTCTTGGTCCGCTCGCCGGTGGCGAAGCCGGGCAACGTGAACGCCAGAATGTCACTGCGCGGCCGGCTTTCCCGGTCCATCGCGTGAGCCGCGACGATCAACGCGTGCGTTGAGTCGAGCCCGCCGGACACCCCGATCACGACCTTCGGGTAGTTCAATGCGCGCAACCGCTGCTCGAGCCCGGCGACCTGGATGTTGTATCCCTCGTAGCAATCCTGTTCCAGCCGAAGCGGATCGCTCGGCACGAACGGAAAGCGTTCCACCTCCCGCAGTAGGCCGATGTCCCCGCCGGGCGGGTCGAGATGAAAACCGATGCGCCGGAATGACTTCAACGTGCCCTGGTGGTGGCGGCGGTTGTCGTCGAAGGTGCCCATGCGCAGCCGCTCCGAACGTAGCAGATCCAGGTCGACGTCGGCGACCGAGCGACGTTCCCCCTTCGGGAATCGTTCGGATTCGGCCAGCAGCCGGCCGTTTTCGTAGATCATGGTCTGACCGTCCCAGGCCAGATCGGTACTGGACTCGCCTTCACCGGCTGCGGCGTAGAGGTACGCCGCCAAGCAGCGTGCCGATGCCGAACGAGCCAGCAGCTTGCGGTCCTCGGCCCGCCCGATCGTGATCGGGCTGCCGGAGAGGTTGGCCAGCACTGTCGCACCCGCCAGCGCAGCCTCGGCGCTCGGCGGAATCGGCACGAACATGTCCTCGCAGATTTCGACGTGCAGTACCAGGCCGGAGACGTCGTCGGCCGCGAACAGCAGATCCGGGCCGAACGGCACGTCGACACCACCGATGCGGATCGTGCCCTGCATGTCGTCGCCCGCGGCGACTTGGCGTCGTTCGTAGAACTCCCGATAGGTCGGCAGGTAGGACTTCGGCGCCACCCCGAGCACCGCACCGCGGTGGATCACAACCGCGGTGTTGTAGATGCGATGCAAGTAGCGCAGCGGCGCACCTACCACCAGCACGGGAAACAAGTCGGCCGACGCCTCGACGATGTCCAGCAGGGCGTCCTCGACGGCGTCGAGCAGCGAGTCCTGCAACAGGATGTCCTCGATCGAGTAACCCGACAAGGTGAGCTCGGGAAACACCGCGACCGCGACACTGTCGTCGTGGCAGGTCCGCGCAATCCGCAGCACCGACTCGGCGTTTGCAGCGGGGTCGGCCAGCACCGTGCGGTGGGTGCACGCGGCCACCCGCACGAAGCCGTGCCGGTAGGCGGAGTAGAAATCCATGCCTTATTGTCGCCCGTCGCCCGGGGTGCGCAGGCGAGAACCCGCCCGTCTGCCCGATCCGGCGAGTGAAGTGACCTGGGTCACATCGATGGCGTTGAGTGGCCTGAGTTACCACTCACGTTGCCGCTCAAGGCTTTTGCGTGAGCAGTGGGTCGCTTTCGAGTACGTCTCTACGCGTTCTTTCCCGCGCGTAGGAACGTAGTTTTTCCACCATGCGGCCGAACCTCACCGGCCGACCGAATCGGGGGATTCATCATGTCTCTACACACTCCAGTCCAACAATCACCGTCGTCGACGACCGCCACTCGCGTCGTCGACACCCGACCGACCGTGCTGATCACCGAACAAGAAGTGAAGCTGTTGACGGCCGCCGCGATCACCCCGCCAGCCAAGCAACGGGTGGCGGGGTGGTTCGCAACCCACCGGGCGGCGCGCGACGCTCGACGCGACAGCCAGCGATACGCGCCGGCGCACTACGACTTCATCGAGCATGCGGCGATGGCCCGAGCTATGGAAAGGCTGTGACTGCTGGGACGCAAGTAACAGCAGTTCAGGCCCGTGCGACTATTCAGACAGCAAGTCAAACGGGTCGGAGGAATCGTGCGACGTCGATGGAAGGCCGCCTGCGGCGCCCTACTGCTGGTGATCGCTGCCCTGTTCGGCGAACTCGTGCCCGCTGCGGCCCAAGCCGACCCGGCACCCGCGCCTGCACCCGTCGCCAAGGACTTCTCCAAGCCCGCGGTCGTCATCCTCGGCTACGGGCTGCTGCCCGATGGGTCGATGCGGATGATCCTGCGCCGACGCGTGCTGACCGGACTGGTTGTCGCGCAGATGTATCCGCAGGCCCCGATCATCGTCACCGGCGGCAATCCGCAGAACGGCGTGACCGAAGCCGCGCAGATGCGCCGGATGCTGATGCTGCTCGGCGTTCCCGACAGCCGGATCATCGTGGAGGACAGAGCCAACAGCACGGTGCAGAACGCCCAGTTCTCGGTGCCGTTGGCCAAGCAGGCCGGCACCTCCGGCATCATCCTCGTGACGTCCTCAACCCACCAGGACCGCGCCGATGGGGATTTCGTCGACGCCGGAGCCAATCTGCTGGCCACCCTGAGCTATCCGGATGGCAACCCCACCCTCGACGTCACCCAGTTCGCGCGGGATGCCCTCAGCCCGTTCACCAACTTCGGCTAACCGCACCTACTCTGGAGGACGTGGAAGGTCCCGAACTCGTCGCCCTGTTGACGGGTAAGCGTGTCGCGGTGCTCACCGGCGCCGGGATCTCCACCGACTCGGGTATTCCCGACTACCGCGGCCCGGACTCGCCGCCGGCCAACCCGATGACGATCCGCCAGTTCACCTCGAGCCGCTCGTTTCGGCAGCGCTACTGGGCGCGCAATCACCTGGGCTGGCAGCACATGGCTCAGACACTGCCCAACGCCGGGCATCGAGCGCTGGCACACCTGGAGCGGGCCGGGGTGGTCAGCGGCATCATCACCCAGAACGTGGACCTGCTGCACACCAAGGCCGGCAGCCGAAACGTCATCAACCTGCACGGCACCTACGCACAGGTGGTGTGCTTGGACTGCGGCTTCACGATGTCGCGGGCGGCGCTGGCCGACGAACTCGAGGCGGTCAATCCGGGATTCGCCGAACGCGCGGATCATCTCGGCGGCATCGCGGTGGCCCCTGACGCCGACGCCGTCGTCACCGACACCGCGTCGTTCCGGTTCATCGACTGCCCGTCATGCGGCGGCATGCTCAAACCCGACATCGTCTACTTCGGCGAAAGTGTCCGCAAAGAAGTTGTCGCGCAAGCTTATTCACTTGTCGACGAATCGGATGCCTTACTGGTCGCCGGTTCGTCGCTGACGGTGTTCTCCGGCTACCGGTTCGTCAGGCACGCCACCGCGACGGGCAAACCTGTTGCGATCGTGAACCGCGGACCCACCCGCGGCGACGACCTCGCGACGGTCAAGGTGGACAGCGGGTGCTCGCCGATGCTGGCGCTACTGGCCGACGAGTTGTCGGGCCTGACCTCAGCGAGCTGATCACCGCACGAGCTACTGTCTCAGAATGAGCCAGTATCGCGTCAGCGTCGAACGCTCGATCAACGCACCCGCAGCGCAGATATTCGCCCTGCTGGCCGATGCCGGGCTACACGCCAGCTTCGACGGGTCCGAAACCGTCGTCGGCGCCCGGCTGCCATCCCAGCCCCTGGCGCTCGGCTCGTCGTTCAGTATGTCGATGCGAGGTCGGCGGGAGACGCTCTTCCTGCCGTACCGCACGACCAACATCGTGATCGAGTTCGTGCCCGACCGACTCATCGCCTGGCAGACCTGGGGCCCGGCCAAGCTCATCGGCGGCCGGATCTGGCGCTACGAACTCACGCCGCAGGACGGCGGAACCCTGGTGCGCGAAACGTGGGATGCCGAACACGAGAAGTACCGGTCAATGGTCATCCGCGGCTCGGTCCCCCAGAAGACCGAAGACGGCATGCGCGAAACGCTGGACAGAATCGCCAAGCAGCTCGGCGCCTGAGCTACACGGCCACCAGGTCGTCGGCGTGCACAGCGGGACGGCGCATGTCTGCCGGCAGATCCGAGGTCGACCGGCCGACCATCGTCGTCAACTCGGTGGCGTCGTAGGCCACCACCCCACGGGCGATCATCTCCCCGTCCAGATCCCGCAGCTCGACCACATCGCCGCCGAAGAACCGGCCCGACACCTCGGTGATCCCGGCCGCCAGCAGTGAGCGCCGCTGCCTGACCACCGCGCGCACCGCGCCGGCGTCCAACGTCAGCGAACCGACGGCCTCAGCTGCGTAGCGAACCCAGAAGCGTCGCGCCGACATCCGATCGGGCCGCGGTGCGAACACTGTGCCCACCGACGCGTCGGTCAGCGCGGCGCCGGCATCGGCCGCGGCGGCAAGCAGCACCGGAACCCCCGCGTCGGCAGCCAGCAGCGCCGAGGACAGTTTGGAGCGCATCCCACCGGTGCCCAGCCGGCTGCCCTGCCCGGCCACCACACCGTCCAAGTCGTCCGGGCCGGCCACTTCTGGGATGAATCGCGCGTCGCCTTTGCGGGGATCGGCGTCGTAGAGCCCGTCGATATCGGATAGCAGGATCAGCGCATCCGCGCCTACCAGGTGGGCCACCAGCGCCGAGAGCCGATCGTTGTCGCCGAAGCGAATCTCGTTGGTGGCCACGGTGTCGTTCTCGTTGACGATCGCCACCGCATGCAGTGCCCGCAGCCGGTTCAGCGTGCGCTGTGCGTTGGTGTGCTGCACGCGCATCGAGATGTCGTGCGCGGTCAAAAGGACCTGGCCGACGGTGCGGTTGTAGCGGGCGAAAGCGGCACTCCACGTGTTGACCAGCGCCACCTGTCCGACGCTGGCGGCCGCCTGCTTGGTCGCCAGATCGGTCGGGCGACGGGTGAGGCCGAGGGGCTCGATACCGGCGGCGATCGCACCCGAGGACACGATGACGATGTCGGAACCGGCTTCCATCCGCGCCTCGATCGCGTCAACGAGCTTCTCCAGGCGGCCAGCGTCGAACAACCCCGACTTCGAGGTCAGCGCAGTGGTGCCGATCTTGACGACGACGCTGCGCGCGGCGCGAATCGCGTCGCGGTACTGACTCACGCCCCGTCCTCGTGCTCGCGACGCAGGCGGCGGGCCTCCTTGCGCTCGTCGGCACCGACCCGGTCGGTTTGTTCCAGCCGGACATCCGTGCCACGACCGGTCGGGACGACGTCGATACCGGCCGGGGTCTGCGGCTCCCAGTCGAACGTCATATCGCCGATGGTGACCGCGCAGCCGGGCTTGGCGCCCAGCCGAAGCAGGTGGTCTTCCACCCCGAGCCGGGCCAGCCGGTCACCGAGATAGCCGACGGCTTCGTCGTTGTCGAAGTTGGTCTGGACAATCCAGCGTTCCGGGCGCACCCCGCGCACGATGAAGCCGCCGGGGTTTGCGCGGTCGGGCTCGACGGTGAAACCAGTGCGGTCGACCGGGACCGGCTTGATCACCGGGCGTCGCGGCACCACCTCCGGCTGTGCGGCCTGATAGGCCGCCACCATGTCCCACAGCGCAAACGTCAGCTCCCGCAAGCCTTCCCGGGTCACGGTGGACACCTCGAACACCGGCCAGCCACGCGCCTCGACGTCGGCGCGCACGAAATCGGCCAGCTCCCTGGCCTCGGGGACGTCGATCTTGTTGAGCACCACCGCACGCGGGCGGTCGGCCAGGTCACCGAGTGTCGAATCGCCTTGCAGTGTCGGCCGATACGCGGCCAGCTCGGCCTCCAGCACATCGATATCGGAGATCGGGTCGCGGCCGGGTTCCATTGTGGCGCAATCGACGACGTGCACCAGCAGTGCGCAGCGTTCGATGTGGCGCAGGAAATCCAGGCCCAGCCCACGGCCCTCCGAGGCGCCCGGGATCAAACCGGGGACGTCGGCGACGGTGAAGGTGTGCTCTCCTGCCGACACGACGCCGAGATTGGGCACCAGCGTGGTGAACGGGTAGTCGGCAATCTTCGGCTTGGCCGCCGAGATCGTCGAAACCAGTGAGGATTTACCAGCGGACGGAAAGCCGATCAGCCCGACGTCAGCGACAGTCTTGAGCTCCAGGGTGAGCTCGCGCTCCTCGCCCTTCTCGCCGAGCAGCGCGAATCCCGGGGCCTTGCGGGCCCGGGACGCCAGCGCGGCGTTGCCCAGCCCGCCGCGGCCGCCCTCGGCGGCCACGAAACGGGTGCCCGCACCGACCAGATCAGCCAGCAGACGGCCATTGGCGTCGACCACGACGGTGCCGTCGGGAACCTTGACCTCGAGATCGGAGCCGTTGGCCCCTTCGCGGTTATTGCCCATCCCCTGCGTGCCGGATGGCGCCGCGACATGCGGATGGAAGTGGAAGTCGAGCAGGGTGTGCACCTGCGGATCGACGATGAGTACGACGCTGCCGCCACTACCGCCGTTACCGCCGTCGGGCCCGCCGAGTGGCTTGAACTTCTCCCGGTGGACCGAGGCACAGCCATTCCCACCGTTACCAGCGCGGGCATGGATGACGACGCGGTCGACGAAACGGGGCATCGGAGAGTCCTTTCAACCGCCAAGTGTGAACGTGATGCGAGATATCGGCCTCAACCTCGCAGTGGTTTCACACTCGCGAGTGAGACCTACTCCGGTCGCGCGACGCGAACGATGTTGACCGTCCTGCGTCCGCGCTTCTCGCCGAACTCGACGGCGCCGGGTGCGGTCGCGAACAGGGTGTCATCGCCGCCACGACCGACGTTCACGCCGGGGTGGAAGTGGGTGCCGCGCTGGCGGACGAGGATCTCGCCGGCCTTGACGATCTGGCCGCCGAATCGCTTGACGCCAAGCCGCTGGGCGTTGGAATCGCGACCGTTGCGTGAGCTGGAAGCGCCCTTCTTATGTGCCATGTCAGTTCGCTCCCTCGACTACTTGATTCCGGTGACCTTGAGGACCGTCAACGGCTGACGGTGGCCCTGCCGCTTGTGGTAGCCGGTCTTGTTCTTGAACTTGTGGATGCGGATCTTGGGACCCTTGGTGTGCTCGAGCACCTCACCGGTGACGGCAACCTTCTCCAGTGCCTTGGCGTCGGTGGTAACCGTGGCGCCGTCGACCACCAGGGCGACGGGAAGGGAAACGGAGCCGCCAGCCTCGACCTCGATCTTCTCGACCTTGACTATGTCTCCAACGGCGACCTTGTACTGCTTGCCGCCGGTCTTGACGATTGCGTACGTCGCCATCGTGTCCTCTGCCTTGCTCTGCGGGCGCGCGCTAACCGAAGCTGCGTGCGCGGGTCTGGGGGTGCGGGATCTTAAGCCCGCTGCCACCGGCGTCGGACGCCTGGCGACAACTGCTCAAGGTTACGTGACCAGCACCGGGAGGGTCAAACCGCCACCCTAGGAGGCTGGTGGTCCAGCTGGACGTGCCGCCGCCCGGCGCCGCTGCCGGCCAGCCGACACTGACGTTACCGAGGTAACGACGGGCTGGTCGGCGTCGTATTCGTCGGAATCGGCGTCGTCCTCGTCATCGTCCTCGTCATCGTCGTCGTCCTCGTCATCGTCATCATCCTCGTCGTCGTCATCGTCTACGACGACGACGTCCAGGTTGTCCTCGTCGTCGAGGTCTTCGTCGTCTTCGTCCAGGTCGACGTCGATTTCGTCGATTTCGTCCTCGTCCTCGTCGACGTCGTCCTCGTCGTCGTCCTCGTCGTCGTCCAGATCCTCGTCGACAAGTTCCTCGGCGACCTGCTCAGCGGTGTGGGCGTCGTCCTCGGACTCCTCGTCGTGCGTCTCCCGCTCGAGCTCGTCGGCCAGCTCTTCCTCGGCCTCGTCGTCGTCTTCGTGCTTGCCGTTGGCCGCCGCCATCGCCTTGAACATCGGGTGCTCACTGGTGTGCTGCGGCACCTTGGCCACCGGCGCCTCGTCGGCGCGGCCGCGCTTGCCCCGCTTACCGCGCCGGCTACCGCCGCCACCGCTCGCCTCGGCCTTGCGTCCGACAGCCTGTGTGGTGTCCACGGGATCGGCATGCAGCACGATGCCCCGGCCGCTGCAGTGCGTGCAGGTCGTCGAGAAGGCTTCGACCAGCCCGGTGCCCAGCCGCTTCCGGGTCAGTTGCACCAGGCCCAGCGACGTCACCTCCGACACCTGATGGCGGGTGCGGTCGCGACCCAGCGCCTCGGTCAGCCGCCGCAGCACCAGGTCGCGGTTGGACTCCAGCACCATGTCAATGAAGTCGATCACCACAATGCCGCCGATATCGCGCAGCCTCAGCTGGCGCACGATCTCCTCGGCTGCCTCGAGGTTGTTCTTGGTAACCGTCTGCTCGAGGTTGCCGCCGGCGCCGGTGAATTTTCCGGTGTTCACGTCGACGACCGTCATCGCCTCGGTGCGGTCGATCACCAGAGTGCCGCCCGAGGGCAGCCACACCTTGCGGTCCAGCGCCTTGGCCAACTGTTCGTCGATGCGGTGTACCGCGAACACATCCGGGCCGTCGCCACCCGGCGGGGCGTACTTGGTCAGCTTCGACACAAGATCGGGCGCAACAGAACTGACGTAATCATTGATTGTCTCCCAGGCGCTGTCGCCGGAGACGATCAGCCCGGAGAAGTCCTCGTTGAACAAGTCGCGAATGACTTTGACCAGAACGTCGGGCTCTTCGTAGAGCGCGACAGCGGCGCCGGCTTTGTTGCCCTTGACCCGCTCGGCTTCCTCGGCGATCGTGGTCCAGCGTTCCTGCAGCCTGGTGACGTCGCCGCGGATGTCTTCTTCCTTCACGCCTTCCGACGCGGTCCGGATGATCACGCCGGCATCGTCGGGCACCACGTCGCGCAGGATTTCCTTGAGGCGCTGGCGTTCGGTGTCCGGCAGCTTGCGGCTGATGCCGGTCGACTGTGCACCGGGCACGTAGACCAGGTAGCGCCCGGCCAGTGACACCTGGGTGGTCAGACGAGCACCCTTGTGGCCGACGGGATCCTTGCTGACCTGGACGACGACGTAGTCGCCGGGTTTGAGGGCCTGTTCGATCTTGCGGTTCTGGCCGCCCAGACCGGCGGCTTCCCAGTTGACCTCACCGGCGTAGAGCACACCGTTGCGGCCGCGGCCGATGTCGACGAAGGCCGCCTCCATCGAGGGCAGCACGTTCTGCACGATGCCGAGGTAGATGTTGCCGACCAGTGACGCCGACGCCGCCGAGGTCACGAAGTGCTCGACGACGACGCCGTCCTCCATGACCGCGATCTGGGTGTAGCGGGCGCCCTCGTGCGGCGGTTCGGTGCGGATCTTGTCGCGGACGACCATGACCCGCTCGACGGCTTCGCGGCGAGCCAGGAATTCGGCCTCGGACAGGATTGGGGGGCGACGACGGCCAGCATCGCGACCGTCCCGCCGGCGCTGACGCTTGGCCTCGAGTCGGGTGGACCCGCTGATGCCCTGGATGGCGTCCGGGTCCTTCTCTTTGCGCGGCGGGCGCTCGTGCACGACGGTATTCGGCGGATCGTCGGACGACCCGTCCTCGCCGGCATCGCCGCCGCCGCCGGACTTGCGGCGCCGGCGCCTGCGACGGCGCCGGGTCGCGGCTTCGCCACTGCCGGACTCGTCGTCGCTCTCGTCGTCGTCGCTGTAGGACTCCTCGCCGCCGTCGGCGCTCTCGTCGGCGCCTTCGGGCCGCTCCGACTCGTCGCGGTCCTCGCCGTCCGGGGCGCCCTGTTCGCCCTGTTCGCCGCGGCCACGGCCGCGACCGCGGCGCCCACGGCGGCGGCGCCGGTTGGCCGGGCGTTCGGACTGGTCACCGTCGGTTTCGGCGGTGGACTCGTCTTCCTCGTCGTCGTCTTCCTCGTCGTCGTCCTCCTCGGCACGGACGGGCCGGCGTTCGGCTTCGACCGGCTGAGGGGCGACGAACAGCGGCATGTAGGCCGCCTGCTCGAGGGTGGTGGTCTCCAAGATCAGCCGCGATTCCGGCTCGCCCGTCGATTCGAGCGCCTCGCTGGCCTCGGCGGCTTCGGCCTCGTGGACGAGGGGCTCAACGGCCTCGGCCGCAGGCTCCGGCGCCACCGGCTGCTCGGCACTGTCCTGGGGGCTGGCCGCCAGGACATCGCGCACCCGTACCGCGTCGGTACGGTCCACGCTGGAGTGCGGGCTGCGTGCACGCCCGTCGAGTTCACTCAGGGCGTCAAGCACACGCCGACTCGTGGTGCCGAGCACCCTCGCCAGGGAATGCACCCTCAAGCGGTCGGGCAGCTCTTCGCTCGGCGTCTCCGCCGGGGCTCCCCACTGCGGGGCTTCGTGTTCGGGTAGATCCTGATAGAGGTCATCGTTGGCCACGTATTCTCCTCAAGCCCCCGGGCGCGTCGTACTGACGCGGCCACGCGAGGGCTTCCGCTATTTACCCGGGTTACTTCGCCCGGACTTGTTATGGTCTCGCTCCGACCGGCTCGGGATGAACGCGCTCGGCGCCTGGCTGAATGACGGCTGTGACGGTCGGCGCCTCACATTGCTGTGGTCGCGCACGTCGTAAGTCTTCATCCGGATGCGCTTTGAGGGCACATCCGGGATCAGTATCCCACACCACGGGAGCTGTTCGAACGGGAGTGGTGCGGGAAGTGGAGTCAGGCTCCGGGAAACCAGAGGCCGATCTCACGCTCGGCCGACTCCGGGGAGTCCGAGCCGTGCACGAGATTGAATTGCGTCTCCAGGCCGAAGTCGCCGCGGATCGTGCCGGGCGTGGCCTTCTCCACCGGGTCGGTGCCACCGGCAAGCTGGCGAAACGCGGCAATCGCGCGAGGGCCTTCGAGAACAGCCGCGACCACCGGGCCTGAGGTGATGAACTCCAGCAGCGAGTCGAAGAACGGCTTGCCGTCGTGTTCGGCATAGTGCGCGCGGGCCAGCTCGTCAGTGACCTGCTTGAGCTCCAGGGCCGCGATCGTCAGGCCTTTGCGCTCGATACGGCTGATGATCTCGCCGACCACCCCACGCTGTACGCCGTCGGGCTTGATCAAAACCAGGGTCCGCTCAGTCACGGGCGCCGCTCCTCCTCATCACTTCGATCTGCATCGTCACCGGCGCAGTCACGGCGCACAGCGTACCCGTCAGTCGGGGGGTTGCTGCTGGCCGGGCAGCAGGCCGCGGCGCTGCCTGCGCAGGACCTCCGCGCGCAGATAGGCCAGGATCGCCCAGACCACGACGAACAGCAGCCCGACCATGCCGACCGCCGGGTAGACAAAGAATCCGGCGACCAGGATGAGCTGCACGCCGAGGTTCAGCCAGATCGCCCACGGCCTGCCCTGCACGCCGGCCAGCAACACCAGGAACACCGCGAAGCCGACCAGATAGACCGTCGACCAGGCAGTGAGGCCGCCGCCGACCATGCTCACCACGGGCAGGGCCAGGAGCACCACGATCGCCTCGAGGATGAGGGTGCCGGCCATGACGCCGCGGAAACTCTTCCAGGGGTCCGGAGCCGCCGGGCCGGCGACATTGGGCTCGTGTGGCGCGGGCGTGTCGCTCATTGCGGGTCCTTACCGAACAGGGTGCGCGCCGCGCCGGCGGTCACAACCGAACCGGTGATGACCATCCCGGCTCCGGAGAACCCGTCGGATTCGGCTGCAGACTCCTCCACCAGCGCAGTGGCGGTCTCGATGGCGTCGGGAAGCGTCTCGGCGCGCAGCACTCTGTCGAGCCCGAAGATCTCTTCGGCCCGCAGCGCCAGTGCGTCGACTTCCAGCGCGCGGGGCGACCCGTTGTGCGTGACGACGATCTGGTCGAACGCCGGTTCCAGGGCGGTGAGGATGCCGGTGACGTCCTTGTCCCCCATCACCGACAACACGCCGACGAGAAACCGGAAGTCGAATTCGGAGGCCAGCGCGTCGGCCAGCGCGGCAGCACCGGCCGGGTTGTGGGCGGCGTCGATGAACACCGTTGGCGCGCTGCGCATCCGCTCCAGACGGCCGGGGCTGGCCGCGGCTGCGAAGCCGGCGCGCACGGTGTCGACGTCGAGCTGGCGACCGGCACCGGCCCCGAAGAACGCCTCGACCGCGGCCAGCGCCACGACGGCGTTGCGGGCCTGATGCTCGCCGTGTAGCGGCAGGAAGATGTCGGAGTACACCCCGCCGAGGCCTTGCAGCTGCAGCACCTGTCCGCCGACGGCGACCTGACGACCCAGTACCGCGAACTCGGAGTCCTCGCGGGCCACCGCGGCATCGGATTTGACGGCTTGTGCCAGAAGGACTTCCATCGCCTCGGGCGCCTGGCGGCCGATGACCGCGACGGTGTCGGTCTGCACCAGATCGCCACGGGGAGCACTGATGATGCCGGCCTTCTCGGCGGCGATCTCGGCGATGGTGTCACCGAGGTATTCGGCATGATCGATGCCGATCGGGGTGATCACCGCGACGGGCGCGTCGACGACGTTGGTGGCATCCCAGCGCCCGCCCATGCCGACTTCGACGACGGCGACGTCCACGGGTGCGTCCGCGAACGCGGCGAACGCCATGCCGGTGAGCACCTCGAATTTGCTCATGGCCGGGCCACCCCCCGCTTGCGATTGGGAGTCGACGAGGTGCACGAAGGGCTCGATCTCGCGGTAGACCTCGACGTAGCGGGCCGGGCTGATCGGCTCGTTGTCGATGGCGATGCGCTCGACGGCGGACTGCAGGTGCGGGCTGGTGGTGCGCCCGGTCCGGCGACTGAAGGCCACCAGAAGTGCGTCGACAATGCGCGCCACCGAGGTCTTGCCGTTGGTACCGGCGATGTGGATGCACGGATAGCTCAGCTGCGGTGAGCCGAGCATCTCCATCAGCGCTTCGATCCGCGTGGTGCTGGGCTCAAGCTTGGTTTCCGGCCAGCGCTGGTCCAGCAAATGCTCCACCTGGAGCAGCGCAGCGATCTCGTCCGGTGTCGGCGGCTCGCTCATGCCAGCTCAGCCAGTCGCGCGGTGATCCGCTCGACTTCCTCGCTGGCCAGCTGTTGGCGCCCGCGGATCTTGGCGACGACGTCGTCAGGCGCCTTGGCCAGGAAGGCGTCGTTGCCGAGTTTGGCTGTGGTGCCGGCCAATTCCTTCTGCGCGGCGGCCAGATCCTTCTCCAGACGGCGGCGTTCGGCAGCCACGTCGACGGTGCCCGAGGTGTCGACTTCGACGTTGACGGTGCCGCCCGAGAGCCGGACCTCGATGTGTGCACTTGCGTTGAAGCCATCACCGGATTTGGTCAGCCAGGCCAGCGCGGTGACCGGGGCCACCTGACCGCCCAGGCCCGCGGCGTCGATGCCCGACAACCGGGCGGGCACCTTCTGCCGGTCGGCCAGGCCCTGGTCGCTGCGGAACCGCCGGATCTCGGTCACCAGCTTCTGCACATCGGCGATCCGCCCCGCGGCAACCGGATCCAGCGCGATCCCAGACGCCGTGGGCCACTGCGCGATCACCAGTGACTCGCCGCCGGTGAGCACCTTCCACAACGTCTCGGTGACGAAGGGCATCACCGGGTGCAGCAGCTTGAGCAAGGTGTCCAGCACCAAGGCCATTACCGAAGTTGTGTGAGCGGTGTGGGTGGCCCCACCTTCCTGGCTGGCCAGCTGCACCTTGGCCAACTCCAGGTACCAGTCGCAGAACTCGTCCCAGGCGAAGTGGTACAGCGCCTCGCAGGCACGGCTGAACTCGTATGAATCGAACGCATCATCTATGTCGGCGCGAACCTGTTCCAACCGGCCGAGAATCCATCGGTCGGCGTCGGTGAGTTCGGCGACGTCCGGCAGCGGCGCCGGCGCGGCGCCGTTCATCAGGGCGAACCGGGTCGCGTTGAACAGCTTGGTCGCGAAGTTGCGGGAAGCCCGGGCTGCGTCCTCGCCGACGGACAGGTCACCACCGGGGCTCGCGCCCCGCGCCAGCGTGAACCGCAAGGCATCGGCGCCGAACAGTTCCACCCAGTCCAGGGGGTCGATCCCGTTGCCGCGGGACTTGCTCATCTTGCGGCCGTGCTCGTCGCGGATCAGCCCGTGCAGGAAGACGTTCTCGAACGGCACCTGCGGCCCACGCGCGCCGCCCAGGGTGATGGTGTCGTCGTCGGACACGAACGTACCGAACATGACCATGCGCGCCACCCAGAAGAAGAGGATGTCGTATCCGGTCACCAAAACGCTTGTCGGATAAAACTTCTCCAGTTCGGGTGTGCGGTCAGGCCAGCCCATCGTGGAGAACGGCCACAACGCCGAGGAGAACCACGTGTCCAGCACGTCGGGGTCCTGCTCCCAGCCCTCCGGCGGGGTCTCGTCGGGCCCGACGCAGACTTTCTGACCATCCGGGCCGTGCCAGATCGGAATGCGATGACCCCACCACAGCTGGCGGGAGATGCACCAGTCGTGCATGTCGTCGACCCAGGCGAACCAGCGCGGTTCCAGGCTCTTGGGGTGGATCACGATGTCGCCACCTCGCACCGCATCGCCGGCCGCCTTGGCCATCGACTCCACCTTCACCCACCATTGCAGGCTCAGCCTTGGCTCGATCGGTTCGCCACTGCGCTCGGAGTGCCCGACGCTGTGCAGGTACGGCCGCTTCTCGGCGACGATCCGCCCCTCGGCGGCCAGCGCCTCACGGACGGCGACGCGCGCCTCGAACCGGTCCATGCCGTCGAATTGCGTTCCGGTGTCAGCGATTCGGCCCTTGGTGTCGAGGATCGACGGCATCGGCAGGTCGTGCCGGATGCCGATCTCGAAGTCGTTCGGGTCGTGAGCGGGGGTGACTTTGACTGCACCGGTACCGAATTCGGGGTCGACGTGTTCGTCGGCAACAATAATGACGCGACGATTCAGAAACGGGTGCGGCAGAGTCTTTCCGACGAGGTTCCGGTAGCGCTCGTCGCCGGGATGCACGGCGATCGCGGTATCGCCCAGCATCGTCTCCAGCCGGGTGGTGGCCACCACGATGTGCGGTTCGGAATCGTCCATCGACCCGTACCGGAACGACACCAATTCGCCCTCGACGTCCTCGTATTTGACCTCGAGGTCGGAGATCGCCGTCTCCAGCACCGGTGACCAGTTCACCAGCCGCTCGGCCTGATAGATCAGACCGGCGTCGTAGAGCCGCTTGAAGATTGTGCGCACCGCACGGGACAGGCCGTCGTCCATGGTGAACCGGTCGCGGTCCCAGTCGACGCCGTCGCCGAGCCTGCGCATCTGGCCGCCGATGGTGCCGCCAGACTCACGTTTCCACTCCCACACCTTGTCGATGAACAGTTCCCGGCCCAAGTCCTCTTTGGTCTTCCCGTCGACAGCGAGCTGCTTTTCGACCACGCTCTGGGTCGCGATGCCGGCATGATCCATGCCGGGCAGCCAGAGCACCTCGTAGCCCTGCATGCGCTTACGCCGGGTCAGCGCGTCCATCAGGGTGTGGTCGAGTGCATGGCCCATGTGCAGGCTGCCGGTCACGTTCGGCGGCGGCAGCACGATCGAATACGCAGGCTTGCCGCTCGTGGCGTCGGCCTTGAAGTAGCCGGCGTCGACCCAACCCTGATAGAGCCCCGCCTCTACCGCTCCTGGATCCCAGGACTTGGGCAGGGCGTCGGCGCGGGAGTCGTCAGTGGTGGTCACCCGACAAGTCTAAGAACGCGCGCGACCGGCCCGGCGAGCGACCTGTGCGCTCGTGACCTGCGCTACTTCTTCCCGCCCAGTAGTCCGCCCAAGATGTCACCGATCGCGCCGCCCTGTTTGCCGCCCAGCACATTGCCCAGAATGCTGCCGAGCGGGTTGTCTCCCCCGCCGGATCCGCCGCTCGCGCCACCGAGGATGCTGCCCAGCACATCGCCGAGCCCACCGCCGGAGGCGCCGGCCTGGGTCGAGCCGCCCGCGGCTTGTTTGCCCAGATAGGCCAGCACGATGGGGATGAGGATCGGCAGCAGCTTCTTGATCAGGTCGCCGCCGCCGGCACTGGATCCGGACAGCGCCGAGGCCACCTGGTTAGTGTCGTTGCCGCCGAAGATCCGGGAAATCAACTGTTCACCCTGACCAGTGTCGACCTGGTCGACGTTCACGCCGCCGTCGAGCAGACCGCTGCCGCCCTCGGTGGCAATAGCCGACTCGAGCGAACTGGAGTCGATGTCGGCGGAGGCGACGTTGTGTTGAATGCCGCCGAGCAATGTGGGCACCAGGGTTTGGATCGCCTGATTCACTTCCCCCTCGGGGGCCCCGAGCCTACTGGCGATGTCCGCCACCGGAATCTGACTGTAGAGATCATCGAGACCGGGCATGGTGTCCACCTTCATTGCTGGATTGTGCGGCTCTGCACGGCGACACTAGCCCTCGAGGCGCACCGTCTCCAGCGAAATGCCCGCATCGGGAAATCGCTCCAACAGAGCGTCACCCATCGCGGCGGCCGGGGTGAGCACACCGCGCAGATCCGAGAGCTTGTCGCGGTCGAGCGCCAGCGCCAGACCGCATTCGCCGAGCATCACCGAGGTGGCCTTGTATCCGGGGTCGCCCTGCTGGGAAATGGTGGCCCGGTAGCGGGCTCCGGTCGTGGTGGTCGTGTAGGTCTCGGCGCGGTAGTAGCCACGATCGCGGGTCTGCTCGCTGGGCCCGGTGCCAGGCTTGGGGGCGATGCGATCCACCAGCCGGCGCGGCAGGAAGCGGAAGAATCGGCTGCCCGTGGCCACTACACCGTTGTTGGCCACACTTGCCACTGCCGAGGCCACCGGCGCGGCAACCGAGGAGCCGACGCTCATATTCTCCGCGTATCTGAACCGGCGCCCATAGGCGTAGTGCAGAAGAGCGTTGCTGCGCCGCACGATTCGGGTGTTGTACATCGCCATCACGAAGCCCGTCGTCCACACCCCGGCCAGCTCGGGCGCGATATTTCGGCCGCGCCGCCACGGCAGATCGGGCTGCGGACCAAGCTCAGGCTCGACGGCCCGGTCCTGCGACAGTGTGTAGGGGTCCTCGAGCATGCGTCGAGTGTTCGGGTCGTTGGAGGAGGCGCGGAAGACCTCGATCATCGAGGCCACCGTGCCACCGGACACCCCGCCCGAGAATCCCCGCAGCACGAAGTCGGTGTCACCGAGCTCACCGGTGCCGTCCTGCCGGGCCTGCCGATAGAGCGCGTACACGCTCATATCCGAAGGGATGGAATCGAATCCGCACGCGTGCACGATGCGCGCCCCGGTGTCGATGGCCTGCTTGTGGTAGTCGTCGATGCTCTGCCGCACAAACATCGCCTCACCGGTGAGGTCGGCATAGTCGGTGCCGGCCGCCGCGCAGGCCGCCACCAGAGGCAGTCCGTAACGGGTGTAGGGGCCGACGGTGGTGATGACGACGCGGGTGCGCGCGGCCATGTCGTTCAGCGACGACGGAGACGCCGCGTCGGCGGTCAGGATCGGCCAGGACTGTGCCGATTCGCCGAGCGTCTCGCGCACCGCCAGCAGCTTGTCGGGCGAGCGGCCGGCCAGGGCGATGCGGATGTCGCCGCCCGCGCGGGCCAGGTATTCGGCGGTGAGCTTGCCGACGAATCCGGTGGCCCCGTATACGACGATGTCGAATTCTCGCTGCGCTGCCGTCATGAGCGCCAACATACCGGCCGAACTCAGCCCAGGGTTTCGGGCAGCTGGACCTGCTCCCCCAGGACATGCTCGGCCAGGAAGGCCGTCACCACCTCATACCAGATCTTCGCGTGCTGCGGGGCGAGCACCCAGTGGTTCTCGGACGGGAAGTACAGGAACCGGTGCGCGGAGGTGCCGTCCTCGGCGGCGGGAAGACCGGAGTCGGTCAGCAGCTCGTACCAGAGCCGCAGGCCCTCACCGATGGGCACCCGATAGTCCTTGTCACCGTGGATCACCAGCATCGGGGTGGTGATCTTGTCGACGAAGCGGTGTGGCGAATTCGCTTGTGCCATGGCCGGTGTCATCTCGCGGGCCCAGTAGTAGGCGCCGTCGGTGGTCGGGCCGAACTGGTCCAGCGCCCACAGGCTGGCGTGGGTGACGATCGCCGCGAAACGGTCAGTGTGACCGGCCACCCAGTTCGCCATGTAGCCGCCGAAGGACCCACCCATCGCCGCGGTGCGCCCGGCGTCGATCCGGGGGTCGGCCACTGCGGCGTCGACCGCGGCCATCAGGTCCTGGTACGGCGGCCCGCCCCAGGCACCCCAGCCTCGTTGGACGAACGCTTGCCCATAACCGGTGGACAACGCGGGATCGGGCAGCAGCACCGCGTATCCCCGCGCGGCCATCAGCCACGGATTCCACCGCCACGACCACACATTCCAGCTGCCGAGCGGCCCGCCGTGGATCCACAGCAATAGCGGTGCGGGCTGATCGGTCACCGGCAGCACCAGCCACGACCGCAGCGGCGTTCCGTCTGCGGCGCTGGCGATTATCTCGGTGAGTTCTCCTGGCAGCTGCGGCAATTCGACGCACGGCAAGACGGTTATCGCACCCGAGGTGTCGATGCGCACCGGGTGCGGCGGCGCGGCGTAGGAGCTCCGCAGTGCGTAGGTGATGCCGTGCGGCGCGGCGACGACATTGGTGTAGCTGAAGTCGTCGGCGGTGAGCTGCCGGACGTCGCCGTCGAGGCTGATCGCGAAGATCGGGCAACGCCCGTTGTCGTCGGCGGTGACCAGTAGCTCTGATCCGTCCCGGGCCCAAGTCACCGACGCTGGCCAGCGATCCCACGCGGTCGCCAGCTCCGCCCACTCCCCTGAATCCAAATTCAAGTGGCACAATGTGATTCGTGGCGCTTGTTCCGGTGTCGAGACGGTTTCGCGGGTGAACGCCACACGCGTGCCGTCCGGGGAGATGGCCGGGTGTTCCAGATCGGCGATCGCGTCTTCGGCGAGTATCGACCGCTGACCGGTCTGCAGGTCGACGCGCATCAGCACCGACCGCAGCGCCGCGCGCGGGGCGGGCACATGCCAGGTGGCGACGGCGAACGTGCCGTCCGGGCTGACAGCGAAATCCACCTCTCCGAGGGCGGGCCCCGGCTGGCGGGTCAGGTCGGTGAGGGTGCCGTCTGCAGCGACCCGAAACAGGTGGGTCTGCTCGGGGCCCAGATCCTGGTCCCAATGCCGCACCGGATAACCGGAGTGCAGGATCGCGCTGATCTTGTTGTCCTTGCGCAATTTTCGCAGTCGCCGTTCGTCATCGACAGTGTCGGCCGACGGCAGCAGCGGCGCACCGATCACGACAGTCGATGCGGCGAGGGCGGTTCGCACGGCGGTGATCCCACCGGGCAACTCGGCCAACTGTGCGGCCTCCCCGCCCGCGAATGGCAACCGCCACAGCGCGGCCGGCGGCGTGTCGTCGCCTTCGGTGGGTCGCACCGAAGTGAACAGCAGATCGCCGTCAAAGGTGAACGCGGGCGCCGATTCACCCTTGGCGCCGCGGGTCAGCCGGCGGCCCGGGGCGACGCCGATCGGATCCAGTTCCCACACCGCGGTGACGTATTCGGTATTGGTGGCGTTGAGTTCGGCCACCGTCGTGACGACGCGCGACCCGTCCGCCGACACCGCCAGCCCGGAGACGCGCGGCAGCGCGAGGTAGTCGTCGAGATCGTCGAATGCGCCGGTGGTCATGAGCACACGTTACGTTCAGGGCATGGCCGAGATCGTTGTCGTCGGGGCAGGCATCGCCGGACTGGCCACCGCCGCGGCATTCCAACGGAGCGACCATTCCGTCACAGTGATCGAAGAGCGCACCGACACCAGCTCCGGCGCCGGCATCAGCATCTGGCCCAACGCACTCGCGGCGCTCGACCAGCTCGGCCTCGGTGAGCAGGTGCGGACGGCCGGCGGACGGGTAACCGCGGGCGCGATCCGCTGGAAAGACGGCAGGTGGTTGCGCCGTCCTGCTGGGGAACGGATCGTCACCGCACTGGGAGAACCCCTGGTCGTGCTGCAGCGGGCCGCCCTGCGCGACATCTTGTCGGGTGCGCTGGCACCGGGCACCATCGTCGACGGGGTCGCGGTACGCGAGGTGAGCACCATCAGGGACGGGGTGCGGCTATATCTGTCGGACTCCTCGACGCGCGACGCCGAGGCGGTGGTCGGCGCCGACGGCACCCGTTCGGTGCTGGCGCGCCACCTCAACGGCCCGCTGACCTATCGCTACGCCGGGTACACCGCCTGGCGCGGGGTCTCCACGCTGACCATCGAAGCCGATCTGGCCGGCGAGACCTTAGGCTCCGGCGCCGAGGTCGGCCATGTCCCCATGGGCTCCGACCGGACGTATTGGTTCGCCACCGAACGCGCATCTGAAGGCGCCTCGGCACCGCAGGGCGAGCTCGCGTACCTGCGCAGCAGGTTCGCCTCGTGGGCCACGCCGATTCCGGAATTGCTGGCTGCCACCGATCCCTCCAACGTGCTGCGCAACGATCTCTACGACCGCAGCCACGCGCGGCGATGGGCCGCGGGACCGGTGGTGCTGGTCGGCGACGCCGCTCACCCCATGCGACCGCACCTGGGTCAGGGCGGCTGTCAGGCGCTGGAGGATGCCGCCGTGCTGGGCGCGTGTGTGGACCTGACGAGCGACCTTCCGGCCGCGTTCGCCGCTTTCGAAGCTTTCCGCCGACGGCGGGTGCGGGCGATCGCCCGGGAATCACGGCTGATCGGCGACGTGGTGAACCTGCGGCCCGCGGCGCTCAGCGCGCTGGCCAGCAGGGCCACCGTGGTGCTGCCGGAGTTCGCGGTGACCCGCCACCTGGCCAGGATCGCCGCCCGCTCGGCGTTTCGGCTGCCTACTGCGCCTTAGTGCAGGCCGAGGGCGTTGGCGATGGCACGGCCCGGGTTGTGGATCGCCTGGCACATGGTGTTGAAGTTGATCGACTTGAACGGTCCGGCCAGGACGTCGGAGCAGGCACCCTGAGCTGCGGAGCCGTCACCGGAGACCGGGGTGGCGAAGCCGGGGGTGGCAGCGGCGCCGCCGCAGGTGGGCCACGCGCCCATACCCTGCTTGGCGGCGACGTTCTCGGCGACCTTGATCTGCTGTTCACGGGAGGCGTCCTGCGGGGCGCCAACGCCGCCGTTGGCGTTCCAGGTCGCCTGGCTGAACTGCAGACCGCCGGAGAAACCGTTGCCGGTGTTGGCCGACCAGTTGCCGCCGGACTCGCACTGCGCGACCGCGTCCCAGTTCACACCGCTGTCAGCACTGGCATTTCCGCAGTTCAGAACGAATCCGGCCAGGGCCAGCGCTCCGGAGATAACTGCGAGGGTGACGATTCTGCGCAAGCTGCTCATTGGTGTTTCCCTTCCCGACAAAGGGGGCACTGGCGTACCACTGTGAAGTTGTTCGCAACTTGTGATGCACGCGTTACAGGCGTGTCGATTGTTTTTTCTGAGATTTTTGGTAAGGGAGTTTCCTTAGAGATAAGAGTGGCGGGGGGGGGGGGGGGGGGGCCCCCCCCCCCGGGGGGGGGGGGGGGGGGGGGGGGGGGGGGGGGGGGGGGGGGGGGGGGGCGGGGGGGGGGGGGGGGGG
>NZ_NOZR01000012.1 GCF_002250655.1 Mycolicibacterium sphagni | reverse complement strand
GTTCACTCGACACCGGCAACCCACGTCCGATTGCAGCCCGAGGCCTTCGGCCCCGAGTCAGCCCCCATACCGTCTAGGCCGCGACATCGGAGGACGCGCGTGGACCGAGTCGGAGAGTTGTTGTCCGTTCTCCCGCCCCAGATGCGGGAGCCGGTGCTGTTCGCGATTCCATTTTTCCTGCTGCTGCTGATCCTCGAATGGACCGCCGCGCGCAAGCTTGAGCGCCTCACCGAGGCCGAGCAGCCCGCCTCCGGCGCATACCTGTCCCGGGACGCCTGGGCCTCGATCTCGATGGGGCTGGCGTCGATTGCGACCATGGGCGTTTGGAAATTCCTGGCCCTGCTCGGCTACGCGGCCCTTTACGCCTGCGTCGCCCCGTGGCACCTGTCGCCGACGAAGTGGTACACGTGGGTGATCGCGATCGTGGGCGTCGACGTCCTGTTCTACGCCTACCACCGCACCGCCCACCGAGTACGGCTGATCTGGGCCACCCATCAGGCGCACCACTCCAGCCGGTACTTCAACTTCGCCACCGCACTGCGCCAGAAATGGAACAACAGCGGCGAGATCATCATGTGGATTCCGTTGCCGCTCTTGGGTGTTCCGCCGTGGATGGTGTTCACCAGCTTCTCGATCAGTCTGATCTACCAGTTCTGGGTGCACACCGAGCACATCGACAAATTGCCCCGCGCCTTCGAGTTCGTGTTCAACACACCGTCACACCACCGGGTGCACCACGGCATGGATCCGGAATACCTGGACAAGAACTACGGCGGCATCCTGATCATCTGGGATCGGCTGTTCGGCTCGTTCCAGCCCGAGCTGTTCCGCCCGCATTACGGACTGACCAAGCCGGTCACCACGTTCAACATCTGGAAGCTGCAGACGCACGAATACGCGGCGATCGCCCGCGACGTGCGTTCGGCCACCCGCTGGCGCGACCGGCTCGGCTATGTCGTCGGACCGCCAGGCTGGCAGCCCGCCGCGGGGGCCACCGCGGGTCCTCGGCTCGCACGGTTCGCCAGGTAACTCGGCCACATCGTGGCACCATGCTCAGGTGCGGACCGTATTCGACAGCCGAGTCGACCCTGATCTGATCTCCCGGTCATTGGGGTCAGCCGCGTTCGGATCGATGTGGCTGGACATCCCGCGCCCCGACTACCCGCGGTTGCCGGGCGGCCTGACGTGCGACCTGCTGGTGGTCGGCGGGGGATACGCCGGTCTGTGGTCGGCACTGCACGCCGTCGAACGCAACCCCGGCGCCCGGGTGGTGCTGATCGAGGCCGAGCGGGTGGGCTGGGCGGCGTCCGGGCGCAACGGCGGCTTCGTCGAGGCCAGCATCACCCACGGTGCGGAGAACGGAAAATCCCGCTGGCCCAGTGAATTCGACCAGCTGGAGCGGCTTGGCCTGGCCAATCTCGACGGCATGCAGGCCGATATCGGCACCTATGAGATGCAGGTGGACTGGGAGCGCACCGGCATGCTGACGGTGGCCACCGAACCGCATCAGGTCGAATGGCTTGCCGACGGTGCCGACGCCGGTGACGGGCAGTTTCTGGACGAGGCTGCGGTGCGCGCCCAGGTCGACTCACCGACCTATCAGGCTGGGCTGTTCGCGCCGGACACCTGCGCGATCGTCCACCCCGCGCGGCTGGTCTTCGAGCTCGCCCGCGCGTGCGCCGAGGCCGGCGTGCAAATCTTCGAGCACACCCCTGCGCTGTCGCTGACCCGCGAACGCAGCGGCGTTCAGGTGAGCACGGCCGCGGGAGTGATCGAGGCCGACCAGGTGGTGTTGGCCACCAACGTGTTTCCCAGCCTGCTCAAGCGCAACCGGCTGCACACCATCCCGGTGTACGACTACGTGCTGGCCACCGAGCCGCTGACGCCGGCTCAGCTGGAATCAATCGGCTGGCGTTCGCGGCAGGGCATTGGTGACAGCGCCAACCAGTTCCACTACTACCGCCTCTCGGCCGACAACCGAATCGTCTGGGGCGGCTATGACGCCGTTTACCACTTCGGCCGCCGCGTCGACCCGACTTACGAAGACCGGCCCGATACCTACCGCAAGCTCGCAGCGCACTTCTTCATCACGTTCCCCCAACTCGAGGACGTACGGTTCAGCCACCGCTGGGCCGGGGCGATCGACACCAACACCCGATTTTGTGCGCATTGGGGCCTGGCCGGCCGCGGCCGGATCGCCTACGTCAACGGGTTCACCGGCCTCGGTGTCGGCGCCGCCCGGTTCGCCGCCGATGTCTGCCTCGATTTATTGAGCGGACACCCCACCGAGCGAACCGAGCTGGAAATGGTCAACCGCAAACCACTTCCGTTCCCGCCCGAGCCGGCCGCCAGCGTCGGTATCCAGGCCACCCGATGGTCGCTGAACCGGGCCGATCACAACGCCGGCAAACGCAATATCTTCCTGCGCACCCTCGACCAACTGGGCTTGGGGTTCGACTCTTAACCCCCTCTGACGGGATTGCTGCGGCGACACGCCGGGTACGTCATAGTTCGTTGGTAACGATTTGAAATCGACGCCGATACACAGTCGAGATACTTTCGCGGCGCGTCCTTGACGTTCCGCCGACCGATCGGGGTGTAGGGTGACTCGTTTTTCACTGAGAAGTGTTGTCGTCACCGCCGCGGCTCTGGCCGCGTCCGCGATCGTGGCACCGGTGGCTGACGCTACGCCCGGTGCAGTGGTCTCACCAGGGATGGAAATCCGCCAGGCCAGTAATGTCTGCACGCTCGGATTCGTCGACCCCGCGGCGCGGATCGCCTACTCGGCCGGCCACTGCCGGGCCGACGGGCCGGTCACCGATCGCGACGGCCGCGTCATCGGTGTGGTCTCGACCTCGCAGGACAACACCCCCGACGGCGCCGTCGTGCGCACCGACCAGGTGATCTCCGACTACGAGACGATCGCGCTGGCGCCCGACGTCGCGGTCAACAACATCCTGCCCGGCGGCCGCCAGCTGGTCGCCGAAGCCGCCCCGGCGATGACCCAGGGCCAACCGATCTGCCACTTCGGGGTCATCACGGGAGAAAGCTGCGGCTCGGTCGAGCGGGTCAACAACGGCTGGTTCACCATGGAGAACGGCGTGGTCAGCCAGAAGGGTGATTCCGGCGGTCCGGTCTATATGCCGGTCGGCAACACCAAGGCCGTGATCATGGGGCTGTTCAACAGCACCTGGGGCAATCTGCCCGCGGCGGTGTCCTGGGTGGCCACCAGCCAGCAGGTCCGGGCGGATGCCGGTGTGGTCAATGTTGCTGCGGCTCAAGAGGCGAACGCCAGCTAGCGCGCCAGCGCGAACACCGGGATGGCCGGGGCGGCCGCGCGCAACTGGTCAGCGCTCGAATCCGGCGTCAGGCCGGCGACGTGCCCTTTGACCTCCCAGTACCACCGGTCGAGATAACTCTTCAGCAGCGCGGGCTTGGCCTCGTCGGCCACTTCGGTCAACGCTACCGGGGTCCGCCGCCAGCGTGGCCCGAGCTCCACGGCGCCGGCCACTCGCGCGTTGCGCGCCCACTGGGTGTTACCGCGCGGGGAGACCAGGTATTCGGTGCCGTCCACTCGCAGCACGTTGACGACCACGCTGTGCAGGGCGCCGGACTTACGACCGCGCACTCGTAGCGCGCGGGTTCCGGCGATGCTGATGCCCGCCTCCGCGAGCCTGCGGACTATGGCGTTGAAGGCGCGGGCAGCGGCGTTCGGGCGGTCATAGTGGTTCATCTGGCAATCCTTCCTAATTAGAGAGCGATGCTCTCGACAACGATGCCATCCGGAACGGTGGAAATCAAGAGCACTGTTCTCGGATGTGCGACACTCGGCGCGTGGGGAAACGAGAGGACTCGCGGCGACGCATCGAGCGGCAGATCATCGAGCTGGGCCGCCGGCAGCTGGCGACCGAGGGCGCGGCCCGCTTATCGGTGCGCGCAATCGCCCGCGACCTGGGCATGGTGTCCTCGGCGGTGTACCGCTACGTCGCCAGTCGCGACGCCCTGCTGACCCTGTTACTGGTCGACGCGTACTCCGATCTGGCCGATTCCGTCGGGCAGGCCAGGGTGGGCACTGACGCCGGGTGGCGAGCCGACGTCAGGGCAATCGCGCACGCAGTACGGCGCTGGGCGCTGGATCAACCCGCCGAATGGGCCCTGCTATACGGCAGCCCGGTACCCGGCTATCACGCTCCCGCCGAACTGACCACCGGACCAGGCACCCGGGTAATCGGGATGCTGTTCGACGCGGTCGCGTCCGGCGTGATTACCGGCGACATTGCGCTCACCGAACATCATGTCGCGCAACCCATGTCAACGGACCTCTCCCAAGTGCGCGACGAGTTCGGCTTCCCCGGCGATGACGCGCTGGTGATCAGGTGCACCGCGATGTGGGCGCTGATCATCGGCGCCGTCAGCCTCGAGGTCTTCGGCCAATACGGCGCGGACACCTTCACCGACCTGGGTGTGTTGTTCGACGAACAGATCGGCTTGGCCATCGAGATGCTGACCGCGGGACCGCAGAACTAGAACACGTTCTAGCCACGCCGACGGGCCGGGGATATCCTCGTAGCCGATGACCAACCAGACACCTGTCCAGATCGCGTGGGTAACCCTCGATCTGGACGCCACCGAAGCCGCGTTGACGACGCTGCTCGGGGCCAGGAAATGGATTCGGATGCCTGGCGTGCACTTCGGGCCCGATACCTGCGTTCACCGCGGCGCCCCGGCCGACTACCACGCCGACATCTCGCTGAGCTATGCCGGCGAGACCCAACTGGAGCTCATCGCGCCCACCCGCGGCGACAGCGTGTACTCCGAATTTCTGGCCACCAGCCCTGCGGGCCTGCACCACATCTGCCAGGAGACCGTCGACGCCGAAGCGTTCGACGCAGCGCTGGAGGCCGCCGGACCCGCCGTCGCCGCCCACGGAGTGATGCCCGGCGGCATGCGCTTCGCCTACCTCGCGGCCCCCGAAGCCGGAGTGCCCTACCTGGAGATTGCCTATGTCTCCGAAGAGATCCGCGCGTTCTTTGACTACGTGAAACAGGAGCAGCAATGAGTGGCCTGGACATCCCCGCAACCGTCGACGCCGCCGAGGTCACCGAGTGGTCCGACGATGTCGACGTCGTCGTGATCGGCTTCGGCATCGGCGGGGGCTGCGCGGCGGTCAGCGCCGCCGCCGCCGGCGCCCGGGTATTGGTGCTCGAACGTGCCGCCGTCGCCGGTGGCACCACCGCGATGGCCGGCGGGCATTTCTATCTCGGCGGCGGAACCGCCGTGCAACAGGCGACCGGTCACGCGGACAGCGTCGAGGAGATGTACAAGTACCTCGTCGCGGTTTCCCGCGAGCCCGAACTCGACAAGATCCGCGCGTATTGCGAAGGCAGCGTCGAACACTTCGACTGGCTGGAAGAGCTCGGCATCGCGTTCGAGCGCTCCTACTACCCGGAAAAGGCCGTCATCCAGCCCAACACCGAGGGCCTGATGTTCACCGGCAACGAGAAGGTGTGGCCGTACAAGAACATGGCGGTGCCGGCGCCGCGCGGTCACAAGGTTCCGGTCCCCGGTGACACCCAAGGCGCGGCCATGGTGATCGACCTGCTCCTGAAGCGGGCGGCCGAACTGGGTGTGCAGATCCGCTACGAAACCGGCGCGACGAATCTGGTCGTCGACGGCCACTCAGCCGACTCAGCCGTGGTCGGCGTGTCGTGGAAGCGGTTCAACGAGACCGGGTCGATCCGGGCCAAATCGGTGGTGATCGCAGCCGGCGGGTTCGTGATGAACCCCGATATGGTCGCCCAGTTCACCCCGAAGCTCGCCGAGAAGCCGTTCGTGCTGGGTAACACCTACGACGACGGCCTCGGCATCCGGCTCGGCGAGTCGGTCGGTGGGGCCACCAAGCACATGGACCAGGTCTTCATCACTGCACCCGTCTACCCGCCGTCGATCCTGCTGACCGGCATCATCGTCAACAAGTTCGGCAAGCGATTCGTCACCGAGGACGGCTACCACTCGCGCACTTCGGGTTTCGTGATGGACCAGCCCGACAGCGCGGCGTACCTGATCGTCGACGAGGCGCATATGCAGCGCCCAGAGATCCCGCTGATCACCTTCATCGACGGCTGGGAGACCGTCGAGGAGATGGAAGCCGCATTGGGTATCCCAACCGGCAACCTCGTCGAGACACTGAACAACTACAACGAGCACGCCGCCAATGGCGAGGATCCCGAGTTCCACAAGCAGCCGGAATTCCTTGCGCCGCAAGACAAGGGACCGTGGGGCGCTTTCGACCTGACGCTGGGCAAGGCGATGTATTCCGGTTTCACGGTCGGCGGTTTGGCCACCGATGTCAACGGCGAGGTGCTGCGGGCCGACGGCAGCGCGATCGCGGGGCTGTACGCGGCGGGCGCCTGCGCGTCCAACATCGCCCAGGACGGCAAGGGCTACGCCAGCGGCACCCAACTCGGGGAGGGCTCGTTCTTCGGGCGGCGCGCGGGAACGCACGCCGCGACGTCCGCGAAATCCTAGAGGCCGAAGAGGATCGCCAAACCGATTGAGATAAGGACCACCGGCAAAATAACGTGGCTCCAGCCCGTTAACAGTTTGGCGACGGGTGGGCGACTGGCCAGAAAGAGCCCAGCAGCGCACCACAGCGCTACGCAGATGAGGAAAATGCCGACGTAGCCGCTGATGCTGGCGGCACCGACAACGGCGAAGACAGGAACGTAGGCGCCAACGTTGTCGCCACCGTTGGCGAAGGTCACCGTGGCGACTTCCAGAACGCCCGAACCGCGATCCCGCGGCGATTCACTGTCGTCGTCCTCGCTCGTGTGCGACCGCCATGCTTGCCATCCGGCACGAATGCCGAGCGACAGCGGTAGCAGGCCAAGGTAGGGAATCGCGTTGTGCGGCAGCAGGCTTACCCCCAGCGCGCCGGCGATCGACACGGTCAGGATCCCGCAGAAGCCGAGATATTGGCCCGCGATGACGCGCAACTGATCCGGCCGATGCCGCCCGGCGCGGCCGAAGAACACCGCAAGCACCACAAGGTCGTCGATGTTCGTCAGCGCGAACAGAACTGCCGCCTGCGCGATCACACCGTTGCGGGCTCGTTACCCTCGACGTGCCCCAGCCGCCAGCGGCCCTCGCCGAGCAACTCCAGGTGCTTGACGTGGTGCTGCTCAACGGTGCTGCGGTGACTGACGCTGACCAGGATGGTGTTGGGCAGCTCAGTGCGGACCATGTCGTACAGGGCGAACTCCAGACCCTCGTCGAGCGCCGATGTCGCCTCGTCCAGGAAGACCGCCTTGGGCCTGGTGAGCAGCACCCGCGCGAACGCGATGCGCTGCTGCTCGCCAGGTGAGAGCACCTTTGCCCAGTCCTGCGCCTCGTCCAGCCGGATCACCAAGTGTGACAGCGCAACTCTGTTCAACGCTCGCTGCAGCTCGTCATCGGTGATCGATCCCGACGTAGCGGGATAGGAGACCACCGTGCGCAGATCACCCAGCGGCACATAGGGCATCTGCGACAGGAACATCGTGTCGTCGTCGTCGGGACGGCACAGGGTGCCCGACGTGAAGGGCCACAGCTGGGCCAGGCTGCGCAGCAGCGTGGTCTTGCCCGCTCCCGAGGGGCCGGTGATGACCAGCGTCTCGCCCGGCTCCAGCCGCAGGTTGATCGGGTCGACCAGCTGATCGCCGCTGGGTGTGCGGACCTCCACCTGCCGCAGCTCTACCGAGCCGTCCCGGCTGGCAAGAGTGTTCAGCTTCGGCAGCTCGCGGGCCTCTGCGTTGGTTTCGACCAGCCCGTGCAGACGGATGATGGCCGCGCGGTAAGCGGCGAAGGAGTCGTAGGCATTTCGGAAGAATGACAGCGAATCATGAATGGAGCCAAAGGCGCTGGACGACTGGGTGACGTCGCCGAGGGCGATTTCACCGGCGAACAACCGCGGCGCCTGGATCACCAGCGGCAGCGGGTTGATGATCTGGCTCATCGACAGGTTCCAGCCGGTCAAGGCGATAGTGCGATTCACATACCGGCGGTAGTTGGCGATGATCTCGGCGAACTTGGCGCGTAGCAGGCCCCGCTCGGCGTCTTCGCCGCGGTAGAACCCGACGGCCTCGGCGGCGTCGCGCAACCGGACCAGCGCGTAGCGGAACACAGCGTTGGTGAGCTCGTTGCGGAAACTCAGCTTGATCAACGGGTGGCCGATCCAGAACGCGATGATCGTCGCGAAGATGACGTAGACCAGCACCACCCAGAACAGGGCGTGGCCGAGGGTGACGCCCAAGAAGGTCAACGGCCCGGACAGGTGCCACAGGATCACGGTGAACGAAACGACCGTCACCATCGAGTTGATGGCGCCGAACAGCAGCGTGCTGGAGCTGCCGATCATCGGCTGGTTCGGCCCCGAGCCCACCCCGGCGGTGAAGATGTCGATGTCGTACTGGATGCGCTGATCGGGGTTGTCGATATCGCTGTCGGTGAAGCGGGTGCGGTAGTACGCGTGGTCGTCGAGCCAGTCGCAGGTGAGCCGGTCGGTGAGCCACACGCGCCAGCGAATGATGAACCGCTGCATCAAATAAATGTCGAGCATCACCCGAGTGATGTAGATGGTCGCCAGAACGCCGAAGAGGACCAACGCCGCCCAGAATCCGTGAATGCCGGACTGGCGAACTTCGTCGTTGTCGCCGCCGGACCCCTGGAAGGCCACCTGCAGCGCGGTGAACAGGTCGTTGCTGTAGAAGCTGAGCAACACGTCGAGGCGCACCGAGATGATCGTCGACAGCAACAACACGGCGACCCAGACCCACACCCCGATGCTCTGGCGGCCCTTGAAGTAGTCACCCGTGATGCGCCAGTACTGCCGGCCCCAGACGGTGTAGCGGGCCAGCAGGAACAGCACTACGAGGCTCAGTACGGCACTGATGGCCCACGCCTTGGAGATCCAGATCAGGGACGGGACGAGCTCGTTGCCCCAGTCCATGGACGGCTTGAACTTCTCCAACGCGTATCTCCTCCTGCGGCGGCGTCACACGCGACGACCGGTCCGTTGGCTTTCCCGGCGAACCTACCCTTGGATCCCGGCGATGGCGCGGATCCGCACCGGATGACTAGCGAAATGTGAGCTTCAGCTGGGCTATCAGATCCGCCTGCGTGACCCCGTCGCCGGCGCTGAAGCAAAGATAGCCGTCAGGCCTGATAACGAACACCGCGCCGGGACCGGGCCGGTAGCGGCTCGCGAACTCACCATCGACATCGCGCAGCAGGGGGAGCAGGGCGTCGGCGACGTCGCAGTCCGGGGCGGCTACCAAGTAGACGTCCATCTGACCGTGCGCCGCCTCGATCGCGCCCGCGGCGAGGTCTTCCCAGCGCGCCACGTCGGCCGCCGTCGCGTCGGCCCCGGCATACAACAGCGTGGTGTGCCTGCGTCGATCGAGCACGGTGAACAGCCGCACCGCATCGGTGACCGCCGCCCGGGTCAATCCCGCCGCATCAGGAGCCCGCTGGCCGGCCCGTGGTGCGGCAGAGCCCTCGTCGACTACGCCGACGATCGGGCTGTCGGCGTAGTCGACGAGCAGCTGCGCCTCGCGACGCAATACGGTGTCGAGGTCGTTTTCGCCGGCGCCGATACCCTTCTGCGCGTTGCGCACCGTACGGCCGACCACCTCCTCACCGACCGGCCTGCGCTCGGCGTCGTAGCTGGCCAACAGGCCGTCGGCAGCGGTGCAGCCCAGCGCCAGCGCCAGCTTCCAGGCCAGGTTGTGTGCGTCCTGGATCCCGGTGTTCATGCCCTGCGCGCCGGTCGGCGGATGGATGTGGGCGGCGTCGCCGGCCACGAACACCCGGTCGGTGCCGTACCGGTCCACGATGCGGTGACTGATCCGGAACACCGACGACCAGCGCAGGTTTCTTGCGGTCGTCGGCTCCGGCGACAGCCGGTCCAACACTGCCTGGATGTGGTGCAGCTCGGGTTTCCGCTCGCCCTGGAAGCCGTGCGCCACCTCCTCGCTCGACACCTCCGGCGGCCGCAGCTCGTCGGGCACCAGCATCGACATGCGATAACGGCCACGGCCCGGGAGCGGGATCGCCACAACCAGATCGTCGGTGACTCCGTCGACCTGATGCATGCTGCGTACCACATAGCCCGGTGGCACCGACCAGTCCACCTCGACGTCACCGAGCATGTACTGCTCGCTGAACGCGCCACCCTCGAACGACAGCCCCAGGGTCTTGCGCACCGCGCTGTGCGCGCCGTCGGATCCGATCAGGTACTTGGCCCGCACGGTCGGCGCGTCCGAGCCGCTGAGGGTGGCCGTCACGCCGTCGGGGTCCTGTTCGAACGTCTCCAGTCGCACACCGCGCTCGACCCGCACGCCGAGGGCGGCCAGTTCGTGGGCCAGGATGCGCTCGGTCGCGTACTGCGGGATGCCGACGAATGCGAACGGCACATCGGCGGGCACCGCCATGTCCAGCTCACCCACCCGCGCGCCGTTGACGTAGATAATCTGGCCGTACAGCGGGATCGCAGCGTCGAGAATGCGGTGCAGCAGGCCCATTCCTTCGAAGACTTCGAGGGTACGGGGTTGCACGCCAATGGCTTTCGCATACTGGAACGGTTCGAGGACGGGGTCGATGATCCGGCAGTGCACGCCGTGGCGAGTGAGCTCCAGGGCTGCGGTCAGCCCGATCGGTCCGGCACCGGCGATGAGCACGTCGACATCCGTCATGACGCCGACGGTACCGTTGACCCGTGGCGAAAGATCGCAAGAACAGCGCTGCCGGGCCCGGTCGCATCAGCCGGGGCTTCTGGCGCCTGCTCGGTGCCAGCACCGAGAAGAGCAAAGCCGAGTCGATGACCGAGGTGACGGCCTCGGCCGAGTTCGACGAGAAGGCCAAGGGCCTCGACGACGAACAGCTGGTCAAAGCCGCTACGCTGCTGGAGCTCGGCGACCTCGCGGCCTCGTCCGATATCCCGCAGTTCCTGGCCATCGCCCGCGAGGCGGCAGAAAGGACGACCACACTCCGTCCTTTTGATGTACAGCTGCTGGGCGCGCTACGGATGCTCGCCGGCGACGTCGTCGAGATGGCGACCGGTGAGGGCAAGACCCTCTCGGGCGCTATCGCCGCTGCCGGCTACGCCCTGGGCGGGCGCAACGTCCACGTCGTCACCATCAACGACTACCTGGCCCGCCGTGACGCCGAGTGGATGGCCCCGCTGATCGAGGCGATGGGACTGACGGTCGGCTGGATCACCGCGGAGTCGACGGCCGCCGAGCGCCGCGCCGCCTACACATGCGACGTCACGTACGCGTCGATCAACGAGATCGGGTTCGACGTGCTGCGCGACCAGCTGGTCACCGACGAAGCCGATCTGGTGTCACCCAACCCCGACGTCGCACTGATCGACGAGGCCGACTCGGTGCTCGTCGACGAGGCGCTGGTGCCGCTGGTGCTGGCCGGCACCACGCATCGCGAAACCCCGAAAGTCGAAATCGTCCGTCTGGTAGGCGAATTGGCCGCCGGTACCGACTACGACACCGACGCTGACAGCCGCAACGTCCACCTCACCGAGGACGGGGCCAAGAAGCTGGAGGCCGCCCTCGGCGGCATCGACCTGTACTCCGAGGAGCACGTCACCACGACGCTCACCGAGGTCAACGTCGCCCTGCACGCCCACGTGCTGTTACAGCGCGATGTGCACTACATCGTCCGCGACGGCGCGGTGCAGCTGATCAACTCCTCCCGCGGCCGGATCGCCTCGCTGCAACGCTGGCCGGACGGCCTACAAGCCGCGGTCGAGGCCAAGGAGGGCATCGAGACCACCGAGACCGGCGAAGTCCTCGACACCATCACCGTGCAGGCCCTGATCAACCGCTACCCCACGGTGTGCGGGATGACCGGTACCGCCCTGGCTGCCGGTGAGCAGCTGCGCCAGTTCTACAAGCTGGGTGTTTCGCCGATCCCGTCGAACGCCCCCAACGTTCGCGAGGACGCCGACGACCGCGTCTACATCACCGCGGCGGCCAAGACCGAGGCCATCATCGAGCACATCATCGAGGTGCACGCCACCGGCCAGCCGATCCTGGTCGGTACCCATGACGTGGCCGAATCCGAGGAGCTGCACGAGCGGCTGGTCCGCCGCGGCGTTCCGGCCGTCGTGCTCAACGCCAAGAACGACGAGGAAGAAGCCGCCGTCATCGCCGAGGCCGGCAAGCTCGGCACGGTCACCGTCTCCACCCAGATGGCCGGCCGCGGCACCGACATCCGGCTCGGCGGCTCCGAAGAGACCGACCACGATAAAGTCGCCGAACTCGGTGGTCTGCACGTCATCGGCACCGGGCGGCACCGCACCGAACGGTTGGACAACCAGCTCCGCGGCCGTGCCGGACGCCAGGGCGACCCCGGCTCGTCGGTGTTCTTCGCCAGCTGGGAGGACGACGTCGTCGTCGCGCACCTGGACCCGGGCAAGCTGCCCACCGACGCCGACGACGCCGGCAAGATCACCAGCCCCAAAGCCGGCTCCCTGCTCGACCACGCTCAGCGGGTGGCCGAGGGCAGGCTGCTCGACGTGCACGCCAACACCTGGCGCTACAACCAGCTCATCGCCCAACAACGCGCGATCATCGTGGAGCGCCGCAACACTCTGCTGCGCACGGCCGCGGCGCGCAACGAGCTGAAGGACCTGTCGCCCGACCGCTACGAGGAGCTGGCCGAGAAATCCAGTGACGAGCAGCTGGAGACCATCTGCCGCCAGATCATGCTCTTCCACCTGGACCGCGGCTGGGCCGACCACCTGGCGTATCTGGCCGACATCCGGGAGAGCATCCACCTGCGGGCCCTGGGCCGGCAGAACCCGCTCGACGAATTCCACCGGATGGCCGTCGACGCGTTCGCGAACCTGGCCGCCGACGCCATCGAGGCTTCCCAGCAGACTTTCGAGACGGCCAACATCCTCGAAGAGGAACAGGGCCTGGACCTGTCGAAACTGGCGCGCCCGACCTCGACGTGGACGTACATGGTTCACGACAACCCGCTCAACGACGACACCCTGTCCGCGCTGAGCCTGCCCGGGGTTTTCCGTTAGGTTTCTCCCATGACGGAGCCGCGTGGCGATCGGGTGTTGACGATCCCGAACGTCCTGTCGCTGATCCGGCTCGTCCTGGTGCCGGTGTTCCTCTACCTGCTGCTGGCCACCCACGCGTACGCACTCGCGGTGGCGATCCTGATGTTCAGCGGCTTCTCGGACTGGGCCGACGGCAAGATCGCCCGGCTGGTGGCCAACCAGTCGTCACGGTTGGGGGCTCTGCTCGATCCGCTGGTCGACCGGATCTACATGGTGGCCGTTCCACTAGGCCTCGGCGCCGCGGGCGTCGTGCCATGGTGGCTGGTGGGCACCCTGATCGTCCGCGACCTCGTGCTCGCCGCGACCCTGCCGGTGGTGCGCAGCCGCGGGCTGACCGCCCTGCCGGTCACCTACATCGGCAAGGCGGCAACGTTCGCGCTGATGTCCGGTTTCCCGCTGGTCCTGCTGGGGCAATGGGATGCGACGTGGAGCCGGGTGATCGGCGCATGCGGCTGGGGCTTCCTGATCTGGGGTGTCGGGATGTACCTGTGGTCGGCGGTGCTGTATCTGCTGCAGGTGCGCCTGGTGGTGAGCACGATGCCGAAAGCGGGTGTCGGAGATGCCCGCAGCTGACAGCGCGCTAGGCGGCTACGACCCGCAGGCCGGCCGCAGTGAACGCCACGGCCTGCATGCCTACCCGGCTGGCGCCGACCGCGTGCCGACGCTGATCCCGTTGCCGGGCCTGCTGCGGTCGCTGCTGACCGAACATCTCGATCCCGGGTACGCCGCAGCAGCCGCCGAACGTCAGCGCACCGGGACATCCCGCCGGCCGGTTGTCACCCGGGCGTGGCAGGCGCTGGCGGCTCTGCTGATCGCGGCGGTGTTCGCGGCCGCGGTCGCACAGGCTCGATCCACCGCGCCGGGCGTCAACGCCGCCCAGCAGGTGCTCGCCGCCAGTGTGCGCTCGTCCGAGGGCACCACTGACCGGCTCACCAGCCGCCGCGACGACCTGGCCACCCAGGTCGACGACATCCAGCGGCGCCAGCTGCGTGACGATGCCACCGGGCGCGACCTGCTCAGCCGGCTGGACGCACTGAGCCTGGCCGCGGCCACCACCGCCGTCATCGGGCCGGGGCTGACCATCACCGTGACCGACCCCGGAATGGCGCGCGATCTGACGGACGTCTCCAAGCAACGGGTGCCCGGCAGCCGCCAGGTCATCCTTGATCGCGACCTCCAGCTGGTGGTGAATTCGCTGTGGGCCAGTGGCGCCGAAGCGATCTCGGTCGGCGGGGTGCGGATGGGGCCCAACGTCACGATCCGGCAGGCGGGCGGCGCCATCCTGGTCGACAATCATCCGATCAGCAGCCCGTACACGATTCTCGCGGTGGGACCGCCCAACAGCATGCGGGACAGCTTCGACCACAGCGGCGGCCTACAGCGGCTGCGACTGCTGGAGGCGTCCTACGGCGTTGGGGTGAGCGTGGCCAGCGGCGACGGCCTGTCGCTGCCCGCGGGCGCAGTGCGGGAGATTAAATTTGCCAAGCAGATCGGGCCCTAAAGGATCCGGTGGGCTGGGGGTAACGCCCCACCGAAGGCCAGGGGAGAGCAAAGCGACCCGGGGAAGGGAGGGGAGTCACACATGATTGGAATCGCCGCACTCGTCGTCGGCATCGTGCTGGGGCTGGTCTTCCACCCGAGCGTCCCCGAAGTCATCCAGCCGTACCTGCCGATCGCCGTCGTCGCCGCGCTCGACGCGGTGTTCGGCGGCTTACGGGCCTACTTGGAGAAGATCTTCGACCCCAAGGTGTTCGTCGTCTCGTTCGTGTTCAACGTGCTTGTCGCCGCCCTGATCGTCTACGTGGGCGATCAGTTGGGCGTGGGCACCCAGCTGTCCACGGCGATCATCGTGGTGCTCGGCATCCGCATCTTCGGCAACGCCGCCGCGCTGCGGCGCAGGCTGTTCGGGGCGTGAGGTGACCGAGGGGGAGACCCACGACAAGCCCGCCGACAGCGGCGCCGAGCACGGTCGTCACGAACTGCCCGGCGACGCGCCGGCGCCGGCGCGAACGCCCAGAGGCCGCACCCAGCTGGCGTTCGGCATCCTGGGCGTGCTGCTGTGCGTGGTGCTCGGCATCGGGATCGCAACGCAGGTTCGGCAAACCAAATCCGGCGACGCGCTGGACACCGCACGCCCGGCCGACCTGCTGATTCTGCTGGGTTCGCTGCAGCAACGCGAGGCCGCGCTCAACACCGAGGTCGCCACGCTCCAGCGAAATCTCGCGGCCATGCAAACCGCGGGCAGCAGCGACCAGGCCGCGATCGAGAACGCCCAGGCCAGGCTGGCCGCCCTGTCGATCCTGATCGGCACCGTCGGCGCCACCGGGCCGGGAGTGAGCATCACCATCGACGACCCGGGCCCCGGCGTCGCCCCAGAGACCATGCTCGACGTCATCAACGAACTACGAGCCGCCGGCGCCGAGGCGATGGAGATCCGCTCCGGGCAACGAGCCGTACGGATCGGTGTCGACAGCTGGGTGGTCGGCAGCGCCGGCGCGCTGGAGATCGACACGCAAAGTTTGAGTCCGCCGTATTCTGTTCTGGCCATTGGTGATCCACCCACCCTGGCCGCGGCGATGAACATCCCGGGCGGCGCCGTCGACAGCGTGGAACGCGTGGGCGGGCAAATGACCGTCTCGCAGTCCGACCGGGTGGACATCACCACCTTGCGGCAACCGAAAGCCCGCCAATACGCTCAGCCCGTCAAATGAGCGCCCGACACCGAGGAGCACTGTGAGCGAAATCCCAGCCGACCTGCGCTACACCGCCGAACACGAGTGGGTCCAGCGCACCGGTGACAACACCGTGCGCGTCGGTATCACCGACTTCGCCCAGTCCTCGCTGGGCGACGTGGTGTACGTTCAGCTGCCCGACGTGGACAGCGACGTCACGGCGGGCGAGTCGTTCGGCGAGGTCGAGTCGACCAAGTCGGTTTCGGACCTCTACGCGCCCGTCTCGGCCAAAGTGATTGCCGTCAATGGCGATCTGGACGGAAACCCGGGACTGGTGAACTCCGATCCCTACGGCCAGGGGTGGTTGTTGGAGCTGCAGGTGGACGGCGATACCCTCGAACAGGGGTTAGCGGCGTTGCTCGATGCGGACGCCTATCGGGTCACAGTGACCGAATGAAATTGTTAAGGTGCCTGCCAACCATCTATCCGACGGTGGTGGGCACAACGGCGACCACTGCGCGGTACGGTCGTCGTAAGTGATTGTTGAGGCGGACGGGCGCCTTGAGCGGGCCCTCCGCCAAGCATCGCCACGGCAGCCAGTGAGGAGCAGCGGGTGACGGACAAGGATCAGGACCAGTCGTCTGAGGAAGTCACCGTGGAGACGACATCCGTCTTCCGCGCCGACTTCCTCAACGAGCTGGACGCCCCGGCGGCCACCGGCAGCGAGAGCTCGGTATCCGGCGTAGAGGGTCTCCCGGTCGGCTCGGCGCTGCTGGTCGTCAAGCGCGGGCCGAACGCGGGCTCGCGGTTCCTCCTCGACCAGCCGACGACATCGGCAGGCCGCCACCCGGACTCCGACATCTTCCTCGATGACGTGACCGTCAGCCGCCGGCACGCCGAGTTCCGGTTGGACGGCAACGAATTCCAGGTCGTCGACGTGGGCAGCCTCAACGGCACGTACGTCAATCGGGAACCGGTCGACTCGGCCGCGCTGGCCAACGGCGACGAGGTCCAGATCGGTAAATTCCGTCTGGTGTTTCTGACCGGACCGAAGCCGTCCGACGACGAGGGTGGTCCAGGGAGCTAGTGACCGCGCCCGATAGTCCCGCGCTTGCCGGGATGTCTATCGGAGCGGTCTTGGACCTGCTGCGACCGGACTTCCCGGACGTGACGATCTCCAAGATCCGATTCTTGGAAGCCGAGGGCCTCGTCACGCCGGAGCGCAGCGGATCGGGGTATCGGCGGTTCACCGCGTACGACTGCGCCAGGTTGCGGTTCATCCTGACCGCCCAACGCGACCAGTACCTGCCGCTGAAGGTGATCAAGGCGCAGCTGGACGCGCTGCCCGACGGCGAGCTGCCCGACGTCGGATCGCCTTACGGCGGACCACGTTTGGTGCCGGTCTCCGGCGAGGACTCCATCGAGACCGATGATGCGGCGCGCAACCAGGTGCGGCTGAGCCGTGAGGATCTGCTGGAACGATCCGGCGTCGGCGAGGAGTTGGTGGTCGCACTGTGCAAGGCGGGTGTCATCACGACCGGCCCGGGCGGGTTGTTCGACGAGCATTCGGTGGTCATCGCGCAGTGCGCGCGGGCCCTGGCGGAGTACGGCGTGGAACCGCGGCACCTGCGGGCATTCCGGTCGGCCGCCGACCGCCAATCCGACCTGATCGCACAGATCGCCGGCCCGGTGGGCAAGGCATCGAAGACCGGGGCACGCGATCGGGCCGACGATTTGGCGCGCGAAGTCGCTGCCCTGGCAATCACGTTGCACACGTCGCTGATCAAGTCCGCTGTACGAGACGTTCTCGACCGCTGAGGACTAGACTCCGAATGACGGTAACGGGAGCGCGGAGGTCAGACTCATATGGGTGAGGTGCGTGTAGTCGGAATCCGTGTCGAGCAGCCCCAGAACCAGCCGGTTTTGCTGTTGCGGGAATCGAACGGCGACCGCTACCTGCCCATCTGGATCGGCCAGTCGGAAGCCAATGCGATCGCACTCGAGCAGCAAGGTGTCGAGCATTCACGGCCGCTGACTCACGATTTGATCCGAGATGTCATTGGCGCACTTGGGCATTCACTCAAGGAAGTGCGCATCGTAGATTTGAAGGAAGGCACCTTCTACGCCGACCTGATCTTCGACCGCGACGTCAAGGTCTCGGCGCGCCCGTCGGACTCGGTGGCGATCGCGCTGCGGATGGGTGTCCCGATCTACGTGGAAGAGGCGGTGCTGGCCGAGGCCGGACTGCTGATTCCCGACGAGAACGACGAGGAGTCCACCGGCGCCGTCCGGGAGGACGAGGTCGAGAAATTCAAGGAGTTCCTCGACAGCGTCTCGCCGGACGATTTCAAGGCAACCTGATCGGGTATCTCCGCCCGTGCCTTGTGAACACCAAGATCACGGATGCGTCTCACTTGGCTAGGAGCGGTTCGACACGCGCGGCGGATTACCGGGAGCACGCCCACAGGCGGCCATACTTTGATTGTGACGACGAGCACGACTGCCCGTCGACAAGCGTATGCTCGATGAACTCGGACTAGGGCAAACGCGGTTGGTTGAGCGGTCAGCGGGCCATCGGTTCGAACGGCGAGAGGAAGCATCGTGGGCGAGCAGCCACGTCAGGGACAGCTAGACCTTGCCGGCGGTTCCAAAGGCCTCTTCGAGGCTGATTCGGCCGCCAGCGCGCCGGCGAGTGAGCCGGTGCAGCCGGGCCTGTTCCCTGATGACTCGGTGCCCGACGAACTGGTCGGCTACCGCGGGCCGAGCGCCTGCCAGATCGCCGGAATCACCTACCGGCAGTTGGATTACTGGGCCCGCACCTCGCTGGTGGTGCCGTCCATCCGCGGCGCGGCCGGGTCCGGCAGCCAGCGGCTGTACTCATTCAAGGACATCCTTGTCCTCAAGATCGTCAAGCGCCTGCTGGACACCGGCATCTCGCTGCACAACATCCGCGTCGCCGTCGACCATCTGCGTCAGCGCGGCGTGCAGGACTTGGCCAACATCACGCTGTTCTCTGACGGCACAACGGTCTACGAGTGCACGTCGGCCGAAGAGGTCGTCGACCTGCTTCAGGGCGGCCAGGGAGTGTTCGGTATCGCGGTCAGCGGTGCGATGCGGGAGCTCTCCGGCGCCATCGCGGATTTCCCCGGCGAACGCGCCGACGGCGGCGAATCGATCGCCTCGCCCGAGGACGAGCTGGCCTCGCGGCGCAAGAGCCGCGACCGCAAGATCGGCTAACCGCTAGAATCTCTTCTGTATCGCCCTCGCGCGGGAGAGCTTCGTGGCAGCCAGTCACGGACGCCGAAGGAGCAACACCTCTCCGTCAACCTCTCAGGCCCCCGGACCGCGCGCGGCCACGATGCCTCTGGAAAGCGGTGACCTCGCGGTCGCCCGCCCATGGGGAAAGGCCGTAAGGCCGAATCTCTCAGGCGCCCGGTTCGGGTGGACGACAGAGGGAGAGGACGCCGCTGACGGCTGCGTCCGCCCGAGTCAGGAGCCCCACCAAGTGTCCGACCATTCTCAGCCCACGTTCGCCGATCGTCACATCGGTCCGGACTCCGATGCCGTCACAACCATGCTCGACGTCATCGGGGTCGCCTCGCTCGACGATCTGGCTGCCAAGGCGCTGCCCGCAGGCATTCTCGACGCGGTTGGTGCCGACGGCCTGGCGCCCGGGCTCGATCAGCTGCCCGCCGCGGTCAGCGAGCATGCGGCGCTGGCCGAGCTGCGCGCGTTGGCCGATAGCAACACGATTGCCGTTTCGATGATCGGCCAGGGCTATTACGACACCCTGACCCCGCCGGTGCTGCTGCGCAACATTCTCGAGAACCCGGCGTGGTACACCGCCTACACGCCGTATCAGCCGGAGATCAGCCAGGGCCGGTTGGAGGCGCTGCTGAATTTCCAGACCATGATCGCCGACCTCACCGGCTTGGATCTCGCTAATGCCTCAATGCTCGATGAGGCCACTGCCGCCGCCGAGGCGATGACCCTGATGCACCGCGCCACCCGGGGGCCGGCCAACCGGCTGGCGGTCGACGAAGACCTGTTCGCCCAGACCGCGGCAATCCTGGCCACCCGAGCCGAGCCGCTCGGCATCGAGATCGTCACCGCCGACCTGCGCAACGGGCTGCCCGAAGGGGAGTTCTTCGGTGTCATCGCACAGCTGCCCGGGGCCAGCGGCCGGGTGACCGACTGGTCGAAGCTCGTCGAGCAAGCCCACGAGCGTGGCGCGCTGGTGGCCCTTGGTACCGACTTGCTGGCGATGACGCTGATCGCCCCACCGGGCGAGTTCGGTGCCGACGTGGCGTTCGGCAGTGCCCAACGGTTCGGCGTGCCAATGGGATTCGGCGGCCCGCACGCCGGCTACCTGGCGGTGCACACCCAACACGCCCGCCAGCTGCCGGGCCGGTTGGTGGGGGTGTCCGTCGATGCCGACGGCGCGCCGGCTTATCGGCTCTCGCTGCAGACTCGCGAACAGCACATCCGCCGCGACAAGGCGACCTCCAACATCTGTACCGCCCAGGTGCTGCTGGCGGTGATGGCCGCGATGTACGCCAGCTATCACGGCCCGGAGGGACTCACCGGGATCGCCCGTCGGGTGCACGGCCATGCCCGCACGCTGGCTGCCGGGTTGGGCGCGGCAGGCGTCGAAGTGGTGCACGACAGCTTCTTCGACACCGTGCTCGTCCACGTCCCCAACCGCGCGGCTGCGGTGCAAGCCGAGGCCAAGGCCCGCGGCATCAACATCTGGCGGGTGGACGCCGACCACGTGTCGATCACCTGCGACGAGGCCACCACCGACGCGCACGTAGCGCTGGTTCTCGAATCGTTCGGCGCTTCGGCGGCGGGCGATGCTTCGGTAGCTGGTAACTACGCTGGCCCCGAAATCAATTCGCGGACAACCGAATTCCTCATTCATCCGGCGTTTCACCGGTACCGCACCGAGACCGAGATGATGCGCTACCTGCGCACTCTGGCCGACAAGGACATCGCGCTGGACCGCAGCATGATCCCGCTGGGCTCCTGCACGATGAAGCTGAACGCAGCCGCGGAGATGGAGTCCATCACCTGGCCCGAGTTCGGCCGCCAGCACCCGTTCGGCCCGGCCGGTGACACCCCGGGCCTGCGCAAGCTGATCGCCGACCTGGAGAGCTGGCTGACCGGCCTCACCGGGTACGACGCAATCTCGTTGCAGCCCAACGCCGGATCGCAGGGTGAGTACGCCGGCCTACTGGCGATCCGCGACTACCACCTGGCGCGCGGCGACAACGGCCGCGACGTGTGCCTGATCCCGTCCAGCGCACACGGCACCAACGCCGCGTCGGCGGCCATGGTCGGCATGCGCGTGGTGGTGGTGGCCTGCCGGGAAAACGGCGATGTCGACCTGGACGACCTGCGAGCCAAGGTCGCCGAGCACGCCGAGAAGCTGGCCGCGCTGATGATCACCTACCCGTCCACGCACGGCGTGTACGAGCATGACATCGCCGATGTCTGCGCGGCCGTGCATGACGCCGGCGGGCAGGTGTACATCGACGGTGCCAACCTGAACGCGTTGGTGGGTCTGGCCCGGCCCGGCAAGTTCGGCGGCGACGTCAGCCATCTGAACCTGCACAAGACGTTCTGCATCCCGCACGGCGGCGGCGGCCCCGGTGTCGGCCCGGTCGCGGTGCGTTCACACCTGGCCGCGTACCTGCCTGGCCATCCGCTGGCCGAGGAGCTGCCGAAAGGACACCCGGTTTCGGCGGCACCGTACGGGTCGGCGTCGATCCTGCCGATCACCTGGGCCTACATCCGGATGATGGGTGCAGACGGGCTCCGCGATGCCACGTTGACGGCGATCGCGTCGGCCAATTACATCGCCCGCCGCCTCGACGAGTACTACCCGGTGCTGTACACCGGCGAGAACGGCATGGTGGCCCATGAGTGCATTCTCGATTTGCGCGCCATCACCAAGAGCACCGGAGTGACCGTTGACGATGTCGCGAAGCGGCTGGCGGACTTCGGTTTTCACGCCCCGACCATGAGCTTCCCGGTGGCGGGCACGCTGATGGTGGAGCCGACCGAGAGCGAGAGCCTGGCCGAGGTGGACGCGTTCTGCGAGGCGATGATCGCGATCCGCGCCGAGATCGACAAGGTCGGCTCGGGGGAGTGGCCGGCAGACGACAACCCGCTGCACAACGCGCCGCACACCGCCGAGTGCCTGCTCGTGGACGAGTGGACTCACCCCTACACCCGCGAACACGCCGCCTACCCGTTGGGCAAGCAGTTCCGCCCGAAGGTGTGGGTGCCGGTGCGCCGCATCGACGGCGCGTACGGCGACCGGAACCTGGTGTGCTCGTGCCCGCCCGTGGAGGCCTTCGCCTGATAGCGTCACACCTGTGCTGCCTGCCAGCGTTCGCCAGTGGCAAGAGGGTGGGCGGATGCTGTCCACCAGCGCGGGCTCGGTGTTCGTCAGATCGCACACAGGCTCGACCAATTCCCGGGTCGCTCCGCTCCTGCCCTCCGGCGCCCCGGCTGTCCTTCTGCTGCATGGCTTTCCGTCCAGCTCCTACGATTTCCGCGAGGTCGTCGACGGCTTGGGCGACCGGGCCTGGCTGACCCTGGACTTCCTGGGCTTCGGGCTGTCCGATAAACCCCGCCCGCATCGCTACTCCCTGCTGGAGCAGGCCGACATCGTGCAGCAGGTCGTCGCCGACTTCGCACCCGGGCCGGTGGTGCTGCTCGCCCACGACATGGGCACCTCGGTGGCCACCGAACTGCTGGCCCGTGACGTCTCCGGCGCACTGCCGTTCGAGCTGCAACGCGCCGTGCTCACCAACGGCAGCGTGATCATCGAGCGCGCCAGCCTGCGCCCCAGCCAAAAGATCCTCCGCGGCCCCTTCGGTGGCGTCCTCGCCCGGCTGACCAACGAACGAAGCTTCGTGCGGGGCTTCGCCAATCTCTTCAGCGCCGGGCACCCGCTATCCACCGAGGAAGCGCAGGCCCAGTGGGCACTGATGGCCCGCGATGACGGCCACCGCATCATGAACCTGCTGTGCGCCTACCTCAACGAGCGGGTGCGCTTCGCGCCGCGCTGGCACGGCGCCATCCGCGACTGGGACAAGCCGCTCGGGTTCCTCTGGGCCACCGGCGATCCCGTCGCCACCACAAATGTTCTAGCCGGCCTGCGGGAGCTGCGGCCCGCTGCCGACGTGATCGAACTGCCCGGCATCGGCCACTACCCGCAGATCGAGGTGCCCGACGAATTCACCGCCGGCGCACTGCATCTGCTGGGCCTCGATTAAGACAGCAGGTTGGTGACAGCGGTCGCCAGATCCGGCGAATCCGACGTCGCGACGTTCTGATACGTGCCGCCCGAGGCCTGAGCGACCGCCTCCCACGTGGCACGGTCGGAGTCGTCGCCGAGATCGATGACGTTGACCGCCACTGGCTTGGCGGGGTCTACCGCAGACTTGACGTACTGCACCAACCCCGGACCGTCGAGAGACTGGTCGCTGTGCGGGCCCTGGGTGATCACCAGTATCGAATTCGCCTGCCCCTCGCGGAAGTTCGTCAGCGCCTCGCCGTAGGCCAGCCGCAGGGTGGTGAAGGAGACGGCGCCACTGCCCGATGGCGACAAGCCGCCCAATGTGCCGGTCAACGCCGCCGAGCGCGGCTGCCCGTCGACCTGGTCGGTCAGCGGCCCCATCGGCACCGCCGATTTACCCTCGACCCCGTTGAACGTCCACAGTCCGACGGCGGCGTTCGGGGAAAGAGCACCGATGCGGTTGGTCAGCGCGGCCACCACATTGGCCAATCGCGACTTGCCACCCTCTTCGGCGCCCATCGCCTGGTCGAGCATGATCGTGGTGGCCGACCCGGTGGCCGGGGACGACACCGCCGCCGCCAGGGTGGCCCGCACCGATTCGTCCTCGATGGACAGCGGCGCACCCAGCTGCGGGAAGTTGACGACGTCATTACCTTGCGGGGCGGCACCTTCGGCACGGAAACCGGCCTTCGCCAATGCGGTCAGCTGCTCGGGTTTACGCATGAACCGGGCGAATTCGCTGGCGGCACTGGCCTGCTCCCCGGACACCCACGACCCGGACAACAGCACGGTCGGGTAGTCGGCGAGGGCCACCGGGCCCGGCGGCAACCATTCGGCGACGTTGTTCTTGGCATCCGAACCTGACGCACGGCTGAACAGTTGCTGCTCGGTGGTCGCCACGGCGTGCACCTGGCCGCCCGCCGGGTCACCGCTGCCCATGAGTGCCTTCCACGCCGCGTCAGCGGTGCTATCGGCCAGCTTGGGCTGACCGCCGACCAGCGCGTTGACGGCACCCAGGCCCGCGGTAGCCGGCGCATTGGCCGGAGCCGACGCCGATGCGACGGCCTCGGCCGTGAGGTAGGTGGCGTCGGCATCGCCGACGGTAGGCAACGCCAACTTCAGCGAACCCCAACCAGGCAGGTTCAGTCCATCCAGTGCAGTGGGATTGTTCTGCAGCCCAGGCAAAGCGCCCCAACCCTGTTGGGCCAAAGCATCTTTGATCTGCGGTCGCACCGCAAGCACCACCGGCGAGCTGACCAGCGACCGAGCGTCGCTGACTACTTGCTTGCCAGCGCTGGATTGCAGCCTGGCCGCCCCGATGGAACTCGCTGGAATCCAGAGGGCAGGTTGGTCGCCGAGGTCTGCAGGCCACTTGGACACAAACCCGTCGATGACGCGATCCGAATCAGCCGCCGTCACCGTCATCTTCACGCAACGATCGCCGATCGGTGTGACGACGGCGTTGAAGCTCTGCGCGAACTTGGTGACGTCGGCTGCGATCGACGGATCGGCGACGACCCCGACGTTGACGCTGCCGTCCAGGCATTTCTGGGCGGCATCGGCTGACCGGTGCGACAGCGCATCTCCGAAGAATCGCCAGAGGATCACCGCACCGACGACCACCACCACAGTGATCAAGGCGGCGATCACGCTGATGCTCACCCCGCGGCGTCCCGTCTCGCTGCGGTGGCCGCCTTCGAAGGCCGCGATCCGGCGGCGAGCGGTGTCGGTCAGCGGGGACGGCTCGTAGCCCGCATCACCGACACCCTTACCTGCGTCCGCATCGGCGGCATCATCGCCGGGACGGGGGAACCGGCCGGTCGGGCTTTCCGGCACATCGGCAGGCTCTTCCGGTTCGCCGAAGGAATCCCCGGGACCGGGTCTGCTGTGCCTGCCCATGGCGGTGCCTAATCCTCTTTCGTCGAACGGTCGTGCGGTGCGGGCTTGTGATCAGGCGCCGACGCTGGCCTTGTACTCCCGGCGACGCCGATGCAGGATCGGCTCGGTGTAGCCATTGGGCTGCGCGCCGCCGGCCAGGATCAGTTCCTGGGCGGCCTGGAACGCGATACTGCCCTCGGGATCCGTTGCCATCGGCCGGAATTCGGGATCCTGAGCGTTCTGCTCGTCGACCACAGCGGCCATCCGGCGCAGACTCTCACGCACATCGTCCTCGGTGATGACGCCGTGGCGCAACCAGTTCGCCAGCAGCTGACTGGAGATCCGCAACGTCGCGCGGTCCTCCATCAGTGCGATGTCGTGAATGTCGGGCACCTTCGAGCAGCCGACACCGGCATCGATCCAACGCACCACGTATCCCAGGATCGACTGGCAGTTGTTGTCGATCTCTTCGTGGATCTCCTCGGGAGACCACGCCAGCTCTTGGGCCAGCGGGAGCGTCAGCAACTGATCCTTGGTGGTGCGGGTCTTGCCGGCCAGCTCCTTGTGCACCGCGTAGACGTCGACGTAGTGGTAGTGCATGGCGTGCAACGTCGCCGCCGTCGGTGAGGGGACCCACGCCGTGGTGGCACCAGCCCTGGGCTGGCCGATCTTCTGCTCGACCATGTCGGCCATGAGGTCGGTCATGGCCCACATGCCCTTGCCGATCTGGGCCCGGCCGGAGAACCCGGTCGCCAGACCGACGTCGACGTTCTGGTCCTCGTAGGCCAGGATCCACGGCTGGGTCTTCATGGCGCCCTTGCGGATCATCGGGCCGGCTTCCATCGAGGTGTGGATCTCGTCGCCGGTGCGATCCAGGAAGCCGGTATTGATGAACGCCACCCGGTCGGCGGCGGCCTTCACACAGGCTTTGAGGTTGGCCGACGTGCGGCGCTCCTCGTCCATGATGCCGACCTTGATGGTGTTCTGCGGCAGGCCGAGAACGTCCTCGACCCGGCTGAACAGCTCGCAGGTGAAGGCGACCTCGTCGGGGCCGTGCATCTTGGGCTTCACGATGTAGATCGAGCCGGTCCTGCTGTTCTGCCGCGGGCTGCCATCCTCGGCCTTGAGGCCGTGAGTGGCGATCAGGCTGGTGAACAGCGCGTCCTGAATGCCCTCGTAGATCTCGGTGTCTTCCTCGCCATCGACGCTCATCACAATCGCGTCGTTGGTCATCAGGTGTCCGACGTTGCGAACGAACAGCAGACTGCGGCCGGGCAGCGTGAGCTCCCCGCCGTCCGGCGTCTTGTAGGTGCGGTCGTCGTTGAGCACCCGGGTGAATGTCTTGCCACCCTTGCTGACCTCTTCGGCCAGATCGCCCCGGTTCAGGCCCAGCCAGTTGCGGTAGCCGAGCACCTTGTCGTCGGCGTCCACGGCTGCCACCGAGTCCTCGAAGTCCATGATCGTGGTGATCGCGGACTCCAGCACGACGTCCTTGATGCCGGCCTTGTCGGTGCTGCCGACGGGGGACTGCGGGTCGATCAGGACCTCGATGTGCAGGCCGTTGTTGACCAGCAGCACAGACCACGATGGCGAACCGAGTTCGCCGGTGTAGCCCACGAACTTCTCCGGGCTGGCCAAACCGGTGGATTGCCCGTCGCCCAGGGCGATGTCGAGCACCCCGTCGGCGACGCTGACGCCGGTGGCGTCCGCCCACGACCCGTTCGCCAGTGGCGCCGCCTGGTCGAGGAAGTGGCGGGCGTAGGCGATGACCTTGTCGCCGCGAATCTTGTTGTAGCTGCTGCCCGGTTCGGCGCCGCCCTCGGTGCTGATGACGTCGGTGCCGTACAGCGCGTCGTACAGCGAGCCCCATCGCGCGTTCGCGGCGTTGAGCGCGAAGCGGGCGTTGAGGATCGGGACGACCAGCTGCGGACCCGCGGTGGTGGTGATCTCGTCGTCTACACCGGAGGTCGTGATGGTGAAGTCGGCGGGCTCGGGCTGCAGGTAGCCGATGTCGCTGAGGAACTGTTGGTACTCGCTGGCGTCGATACCGCCGATGATGCGCTGCCGGTGCCACTTGTCGATCTGCGCTTGCAGATCGTCGCGGCGCGCGAGCAGCTCCTGATTCTGGGGCGTGAGGTCGGTGACGACCTTGTCCACGCCGGACCAGAAACTGTCGGGGTCGATCCCGGTACCGGGCAGCGCCTCGTTGGTGATGAAGTCGTACAGCACCTGCGCCACACGCAGGTTGCCGACGGACACGCGTTGGGTCATCTGTCCTCCCTCACGACAAATCAATTCATCTTACCCGCAGGTAGGAAGCCCTCCGACACGCTGTCGTAGGCGGAGTGCGCGGCATTCGTCACTTCTGACGCCAAAAGCCGCTGACACCACGTCAGCAGTGCCCGGCGCAGCGGAGCCGCGCGTTCGGCGATCACCCCCTGGCAGCGCACGTATTCGGCTCGCCCGGCGGGTTCCTCGACAGTGATCGGCTCGAACCCCAGGTCCGTCAGATCGTAGGGGCTGGCCCGCATATCGAGCTCGCGCGCGTCGGCGGCCACATGCAGGCAGTCCACCAGCAGCTGGGATTCGATCAGCGGGCCGAGCTTGTAGCACCACTTGTAGAGGTCCATGTTGGCGTGCAAACAGCCCGGCTGCTCCCAGTCGCGCTGGCCGGCACGGGTCGGCACCCCACGGTTGCGCGGCACGGCCGCGTCGGTGAAGAACCGGAACGCGTCGAAGTGGGTGCAGCGCAACGGCATCGACTCGACCACCGCATCCGTGCCCGCCGCCCCCAGTCGCAGCGGCACCCGGCCGTGACGAACGGCGTCGGTGCGGTACACCATCGCCCACTCGTGCATTCCGAAGCAGCCGAACTGTGGCGCCCGGTCCTCGGTGGCGCGCAGTAGGTCGGCCACGAAGGCGACGGTCGGCAGTCGCGAGCCCAGGAACTCTGCGCTGAGCGTCACACCGTCCGCAACGCTCGTGTAGCCCGCGCGGTCGAGGTATTCGGAAGCGCCCGGCCCGGCCAATGCGGTGCCGTGGCCGGGATGCCACACCCGCAGCTGGCGTGGCCGCAGGCTGTAGTAGCTGAACAGGAAGTCCCACACCGGGTGAGCTTCACCGCGGCTGGCCCGACGAGCATGCGGGCCGGTGAAAGCCTCGACTCGGGCGCGATGGGCCGCAGCGCGTGCCGTCCACGCGGGCTCGGACAGCACCTCAAGCACGGTGCATCCCGTCGCGCACGGTCCCGACCAGGTCCTCTACCAGGTCTTCCAAAGCCACCATCGCGCAGACCGCACCGTCGGTAGACGTCACCAAAGCCAGATGGCTGTTGTCGCGCCGCAGCTGCGACAGCGCGTCGGGCAGCGGCATGTCGGCGGCGACCTGGGGCAGGGGACGCACTACTGACAGGTCGATCACCGAATCGGGACCGTCGATCTGCGTCAGCAGGTCTTTGATGTGCAGGTAGCCGATCAGGGTGCCGTCGCCGCCGTCGACCGGGAACCGGGAGTAGCCCGTCTCACGCAGCGCGTGCTCGACCGCGCTGACCGTGGGACCGCTGCCCGGCCGCGCGGCGGGGACCACGCGGATTTCGCTCAGTGGAACCGCGACATCGTTGACCACGCGGTTGCGGATCTGCAGTGCACGGGTCAGCCGCATGTGCTCTTCGGGATCCAACAAACCCTCCGAGCGGGACTCGGCAATCATCTCGGCGAGCTCCACGGTGGACACCGTGACGTCGAGCTCGTCCTTGGCCTCGATTCCGAAGGCGTGCAGTGTGCGGTTGGCCGCCCAGTTGTAGAACCCGATCAACGGCCGGGCGAACCGCACGTACACGAGATAGACCGGCATCAAGAGCATCGCCGTCTTCTCCGGACCGGCGATGGCGATGTTCTTCGGCACCATTTCGCCGAGCAGCACGTGCAGCGTGACCACGACGCCCAATGCCACCAGGAACGAGACCGTGTGCAGTACGGCGTCGGGCACCCCGACCAGATCGAAGGGCTTCTCCAGCAGGCCGGCCACCGCGGGCTCGCCGACCCGGCCCAACAGGATCGAACAGATCGTGATGCCCAGCTGTGCGCCGGCCAGCATCAGCGAGAGCTGCTCGCCGGCCCGCAGCACCGTGGCCGCACTCCGCTTGCCTTGTTCGGCAAGGGTTTCCAGCCGGTCGCGGCGCGCGGAGATCAGCGCGAACTCGGAGCCCACGAAGAACGCATTCGCGCCCAGCAGTGCGATGGTCAACAGCACACCCAAGAAGTCGCCGCCCATCAGCGCTCCCCGCCGTCGCTGGGGCGAACCAGCTCGGTGAGCACCAGCTGGTCGATGCGACGACCGTCCATCTCGACAACGGTCGCGCGCCAGCGCACCGGATCGTCGAAAGGGCCCTCGGGGTCGAACGCCGCCAGCTCCACCGATTCGCCGACCTCGGGGATGTGGCCCAGCTTCTCCAGCACCAGACCGCCGATGGTCTCGTATTCACCTTCGGGCGCCCGGAAACCCGTCGCCTCGGCCACTTCGTCGATGCGCAACAGGCCCGACACCCGCCAGCCCAGCCCGGACTTCTGGAAGTCGGGGGTGGAGTCGTCGTGCTCGTCGCGAACGTCGCCAACGATCTCCTCGATCAGGTCCTCCACGGTGACCATGCCCGCGGTGCCGCCGTATTCGTCGACCACCATCGCGGTCTGCAAGCCGTGGGCGCGCAGCTGCGACATGAGCGCGTCACCGTCCAGCGACGACGGCACGGTCGGCACCGGGATCGCCAGTGTCAGCAATTTTGTGGTCGACCGCTGCGCGGACGGCAGGCTGAACACCTGCTTGACGTGCACGATGCCGATGGTGTCGTCGAGGTCCCCGTTGATGATCGGGAAGCGGGAGAAGCCGGTGTCGGCCGAGGCCGTCACCAGATCGGCCACGGTGTCGTCCGCCTCCAGCGCCTCGATCTCGGTGCGAGGCGTCATGAACTCCTCGGCGATCCGCGATCCGAACTGCAGCGAGCGGTTGACCAGCGAGGCGGTGGCCTCGTCGAGGGAGCCGTGCTCAGCCGAACTGCGGACCAGCGCACCGAGTTCCTCGGGTGAGCGCGCTGACCGCAGTTCCTCGGCCGGCTCGATATCCAGTTGGCGCAGGATCCAGTTGGCTGTGCCGTTGGTGGCCTTGATGGCCAGGGTCATCACGGTGGAGAACATCAGCTGGAAGCCTGCGGTGGCCCGCGCGGTCGGAACCGGCCGGGCGACCGCCAGGTTCTTGGGCACCAGCTCGCCGAACACCATCGACAGCGAGGTCGCGATCAGGATCGCCAGCACCAGCGCGATCCCCTCCGCCGCACGGTCCGGCACGTGCAGCGCCTCCAGAACCGGGTCGAACAGCCGGGCCAGGACAGGTTCGGCAAGGTAGCCGGTGGCCAGCGTGGTGATCGAGATGCCCATCTGCGCACCGGAGAGCTGGAACGACAGCGTGCGATGCGCGCGCGCGACGTTCTGGTCGCGACGATCACCGCTGCGGGCGTTGGCGTCGACGGTGCTGCGCTCCAGGGCGGTCAGCGAGAATTCCGCGGCGACGAACAGGGCCGTTCCGAACGTCAGGATGACGATCGCCAAGAGGCTCAACAAGGTGTAAACCACGTTCACCGGGCCTGTGCCGTCAGATCGCCGGGCCGTGCGCCCGGCTGACTAGTGGATGGTTCGGCGTCGGATTCGTCCGCGGGACGCTCACCACAGGCAGCCCGGTCCGCGGGGGCCTCGACGGGTGCCTGCGGCACGGGATCCCTTTCCTCGGTGGGGGCAGAACAAACACCTATGTTAGCGGTTTGGCGGCCGCTACCCGGCTCACCAACCCGCAGGCAGGGGATGCCCTTCGGCGAATCCGGCCGCCGACTGCACGCCCAGCACAACCCGCTCGTGCAGCTCGGCGATGGTGGCCGCGCCCACGTAGGTGCATGTGCTGCGGACGCCGGAAGTGATGTGGTCGAGCAGGTCCTCGACACCGCCGCGGTCGGGGTCCAGCGCCATCCGGGAAGTCGAGATGCCCTCCTCGAAGAGCGCCTTGCGGGCCCGGTCGAAGGCCCCGTCGCCACTGGTGCGAGCGGCCACCGCCCGCTTGGAAGCCATGCCGTAGCTCTCCTTGTACGGCCTGCCGTCGCGGTCGCGCATCAAGTCGCCGGGGGACTCGTAGGTGCCGGCGAACCAGGATCCGATCATCACGTTGGCCGCGCCCGCGGCCAGTGCCAACGCCACGTCGCGGGGGTGGCGCACCCCGCCGTCAGCCCACACATGCCCGCCGAGTTCCCTTGCTGCAGAGGAGCATTCGAGGACCGCCGAGAACTGAGGGCGCCCGACTCCGGTCATCATTCTGGTGGTGCACATCGCGCCGGGACCCACTCCCACCTTGACGATCGAGGCGCCGGCCCCGATCAGATCGCGAGCACCTTCGGCCGAGACGACGTTGCCCGCCGCCAGCGGGACACCGAGATCCAGCGACGACACCGCCTTGATCGCGTCGAGCATCTTGAGCTGGTGGCCGTGCGCGGTGTCGACCACCAGCACATCCACCCCGACCTCGGCCAGTGCCTGCGCCTTGGCGGCCACGTCGCCGTTGATGCCCACCGCGGCGGCGATGCGCAGCCGGCCGGCGGAGTCGACGGCCGGCGTGTAGATGCCCGCGCGCACCGCGCCGATGCGAGTGAGCACCCCGGCCAGGGCGCCGTCGGCATCGGTGAGCACAGCCACATCCACCGGGGCGTGCTCGAGCAGTTCGAACACCTGTCGGGGATCCGTGTGGGCCGGGGCGGTGATGAAGTCTGCGATCGCGATGTCGCGCACCCGCGCGAAGCGGTCGACGCCCGCGGTGGCGGCCTCGGTGACCAAGCCGATCGGCCGTCCCTCGGACACCACGACCGCGATGCCGTGGGCGCGCTTGTGGATCAGCGCGACCGCGTCGGAGACCGAATCGTCGGGCGCCAGGACCACCGGGGTGTCGGCCACCAGGTCGCGGCTCTTGACGAAGTCGACGGTCTCCTTGACCGCTTCGGTCGGCAGGTCCTGCGGCAACACAACGATGCCACCGCGGCGAGCCACCGTCTCGGCCATCCGCCGTCCGGCCACCGCGGTCATGTTGGCCACCACGACCGGGATTGTCGTGCCGGTGCCGTCCGAGGTCGACAGATCGACATCGAATCGGGAGGCGACGTCAGATCGGTTGGGGACGATGAAAACGTCGTCGTAGGTCAGGTCATACGGAGGCCGCTGGCCGTCGAGAAACTGCACGTACCTAAGGGTACTGCCGTCAGGCCTCGACCTCGGTACGGTCACCGCTCCACAGCGTGTGGAACCGGGCGGCGGGGTCCGCGTCGATCCGGCCGTAGGTGTGCGCGCCGAAGAAATCGCGCAGCCCCTGGGTCAGCGCCGCGGGCAGTCGCTCGGTGCGCAGCGCGTCATAGTAGGACAGCGCCGAGGCGAAGCCGGGGATCGGTATTCCCAGCTGCGTGGCGGTCACGACCACGCGACGCCAGCTGTCGATGCCGGCCTCGACGGCCTCGCGGAAGTAGGGCGCGGCGATCAGGGTGGCCAACTCAGCGTCCTGGTCGTAGGCCTCCTTGATCCGATTGAGGAACTTGGCCCGGATGATGCAGCCACCGCGCCAGATGGTGGCCATGTCGCCGAGCGTGATACCCCAGTTGTATTCGGCACTGCCCGCCTGAATCTGGTTAAAGCCCTGGGCATAGGCGATGATCTTCGACGCATACAGCGCCTTGCTGACATCGTCGATGAATTGCTTTGCGTCCGTGGGGTGTTCACCGAGGTCGCCGGACGCCAGGCCGGTGGTGGCCTTGCGCTGGGCAACCGAGCCCGACAGCGCGCGGGCGAACACGGCTTCGGCGATACCGGTGACCGGCACCCCGAGGTCCAGCGCCGACTTGACCGTCCAGCGCCCGGTGCCCTTCTGCTCGGCCTCGTCGAGGATGACGTCAACGAGCGGCTTGCCGGTCTTGGCGTCGGTCTGCTTGAGCACCTCGGCGGTGATCTCGATCAGGTAGCTGTCCAGATCGCCCTTGTTCCACTCGGCGAAGATCTCGGCGATTTCCGGCGCGGACTTGCCCAGGCCGTCACGCAGCAGCTGGTAGGCCTCGCCGATGAGCTGCATATCGGAGTACTCGATGCCGTTGTGCACCATCTTGACGAAGTGGCCGGCACCGTCCGGGCCGATGTGGGTGCAGCACGGAACGCCGTCGACGTGCGCGGAGATCTCCTCGAGCAGCGGGCCCAGGGACTTGTAGGACTCGGCGGGGCCACCCGGCATGATCGACGGGCCGTTGAGGGCGCCTTCCTCGCCGCCGGAGATGCCGGCGCCGACGAAATGCAGCCCGCGCTCGCGGACCGCCTTCTCGCGCCGGATGGTGTCGGTGTAGAGCGCGTTGCCGCCGTCGATGATGATGTCGCCGGGTTCGAAAACGTCACACAGCTCGTTGATCACGGCGTCGGTGGGATCGCCGGCCTTGACCATGATCAACGCGCGACGCGGCTTTTCCAGGGCGGCGGCGAACTCGGCCATCGTCTCCGTGCGCACAAACGTGCCCTCGTCGCCGTGCTCGGCGAGCAAGGCATCGGTCTTGGCCACCGAGCGGTTGTGCAGCGCGACGGTGTAGCCGTGGTGAGCGAAGTTCCGCGCGATATTGGAGCCCATCACCGCCAACCCCGTGACGCCGATCTGTGCGGTGCCATTCGTTTGCGGTGAGCTCATCTCGCGCCTTTCAGTTGTGTGAATTTGGTTGTGGCACAGTTATTTTCAGGGAAATCGGGTCAGGATAGAAACAGCCGGTGCAGCTCGGTCAGCCACGGCATCGCGACCGCGACGGTCGGGAAGACCAACACCGCGGCGGCAGTGGTGTACGCGCCCAGCGACAGCAGCAGGCTGTTGGGCCGGCCGGCCAGCCGGCGCACCCGGATCAGCGTGGTGGGACCGCCGCCGGCCAGTGCACCCGACGGCGTACGCCCCGCCGCGCACGCCACCAGGGCGCGAGCCAGGGGAGCGGGCCCGGCGGTGCGCACCGCGGCGTCGTCGGCGAGCATCTCGACCAGCAGGCGCACCGCGTTGAGCGCACTGCCGCTACGGACGAATCGGGGGAAGGCGGTGTGCACGGCGATGAACAGCTCGAGCACCAAATCATGGCGGGCCCGCAGGTGGGCCCGCTCGTGGCTCAGGATCGCCGCCAGTTCAGCGTCGCTCAAGGCCGACAGGGTGCCCTCGCTGAGCACGACCCGACTGCGCACGCCGGGCAGGCAGTAGGCCAGCGGCTCGGCCACGTCCAGCACGCGCAACCCGCTCATGCCATGCCGACAGCCGCCGAGCAGATCCACCACCATTCGGTGGTGGGCACGCCGGCGGCGGGTCGCCACGGCGACCTGAACACCGGCCATCAGCAGGCGCACGCCGATCAGCAGGGTGACGGTGAAGACCAGCACGTAGACCGACCACAGCGGCCAGCCCAGCACCTCGATCTCACTGGTGATCGTCGCGGTTGGACGGCCGTCGGGGCCGGGGACGAACAGCCGGCTGGCGATCGCCAGACCCGCACTGAATGCCGAGAGCACGGCGGCCACCGCAATCGACTGCCACAGCACGATCGCAGCACGCGGCGCACGCATCGGCCAGGACGCCCGTGCCAAGAGCGCGGGCACAGGACCAACCAGCATTAATGCGAGGAAGGTGAAGGCCAGCGCGGACACGCTGAGATTGTCCCTCAGGGGTTGGGCGTGTCGCCAGCGGGCCAGGTGGAACGGTGCTTGGACTCCAATTCCGCCAGGGCGCGGCGCAGAGCATCGGCCTCGTCGGCACCCACTCGTTCGACGAAATGCACCAGCGCCGCCTGCCGGCCGCCGGAGTCGGACGCCTGATCCAGCGCGTCGACCATCAGGCCGGCGACCAGCTCGTCACGGCCGTGCACGGGCGCGTATTGGTGGGCCCGGTCATCGCGGATCTGCGAGACCAGGTTCTTACGCGCGAGCCGCTGCAGAACCGTCATCACCGTCGTATAAGCCAGGTCCCGCTCGGTACAGAGGGCCTCGTGGACCTGGCGAACCGTCAAGGGTTCACCAGCGGCCCATAGGTGGTCCATCACCGCGCGTTCGAGTTCGCCGAGACGAGTCAACTTGGCCATTTCCGTTCATCTTGGTAGCAGTGAAGCAAGCGTACTCCCGGTTACTACCGGGCGTCGTAACTAACTTTTCGGATTAACTCTCAGATGTCGGCTGCAGTTCCCGCTCGCCGACCACGGGACCAGTACCCGCACGCCACTGCGCGTCCGCTGCGAATCAATGTGACAGCCTTCACATTAGGCAAGGCTTACCTGCACCCCTTTCTTTTGGTTAGGCTGCCCTAACTAGAGCCGAGGAGGTGTCGTGACCACAGCCGTCGCTGATCCGCTGATCGACGGAATGAGCATTCGCCGCGTCTTGCCCTTGCACGAATCCAGCAACCGATTACGCCAGCTGAGCCCGGATTCTCCGCGGGTGCACGGCGTAGCCGTGATGGCCGACGTCTCACGGCGCCGGTGGTGGGCCCTCGACTCGGTGACGACGACGGGCCGGCTGGCCACCATGTTCGAAGCCGCGGTGGCCGAGCTGGGCGATCGCCGCGCCGTCGCCCAACAATTAGCGGCCACGTTCACCCACGCGGTGCTGGGCCGGACGGTGACGCTGTTCGTGCTCGAGGCCCGGGCGTGGGACGCCGGGCCGGGAAATCTCTGGATGCACGTCGACTCCGAGGGCGCGATCGACTGGACCGCGGTTGTGGACCCGACACTGCGGGTGCTGCCCGACGATCCGGCGACCAATGGTGTGGTGCGGTTGCCCAATGAACTGGCGCTGGCGACCTGGACGGCACACCGCTGCCATCGCTCGCTGGAGCCGATCTTCGAATACCTGCAGCACCTCAGCCATGACTCGCTGACCCCGGCCGCGATGTGGCAGATGGTCGGCTCAGCGGTGGTCATCACCGCCACCCAGGTGCCGATACTCACCGGCAGCGGCGAGCTCACCTGCATGCGTCGCGGCCAGTCAGTGCTCGATGCCCTGGCGGGCTTCGGACTTCCGGTGCGGGCGCTGCGGCGGGCTGTGTAGGTCTTGTCACTTAGGCAAGCCTTGCCTATTGTTGTGACGGATCGTTGAGAACAACTGAAGACGAACGGACCGCGCCGGATGTCCTGAGGGCTGCAGAGACACCCCGGTCCGTACTGAGGACGGGCCCCGCGTTGTGCACGCGGGGCCCGTCCCTCATGCGGCGATCACTCGTGTAGACACAGATGCGTGGAATCAGAGCAGTCGCCGATCGAGCAGATCGCCTTCTCCGCCCCGTTCGACAACGAGCTCGGGCTGGTGTTCACCGAATTGACCACCGACGGCGCCAAGGCGCAGCTGGAGGTCCAGCCCAAGCTGCTGCAACCGATGGGCATAGTCCACGGCGGGGTCTATTGCTCGATGATCGAGTCGATGGCCAGCACGTCGGCCTTCGTCTGGCTGGCGGCCAACGGAGGCGGCAACGTGGTCGGCGTCAACAACAACACCGACTTCCTGCGAGCCATCTCCGGAGGCACCGTCTACGGCGCCACCGAGCCCGTGCACCGCGGCCGGCGACAACAGCTATGGCTGGTGACCATCCGTGACGACAAGGACCGACTTGTCGCCCGTGGCCAGGTGCGCCTGCAGAACCTCGAGCCCGATCCGCCGCAGGGGTAGGTCCGGCCAACCTGCTGATCGCGTCCTGCCATGGCAGGATCGCGCACTATGCGACTGACACCGCATGAAACCGACCGGCTGCTGATCTCCTATGCCGCCGACCTCGCCCGCCGCCGACAGGCACGCGGGCTGCGGCTCAACCATCCCGAGGCGGTGGCGCTCATCACCGATCACGTCCTGGAGGGCGCGCGGGACGGACGCACCGTCGCCGAACTGATGATCAGCGGGCGTGAGGTGCTCAGCCGCGACGAGGTGATGGAGGGCGTGCCCGAGATGCTGCACGACGTGCAGGTCGAAGCGACGTTCCCGGACGGCACCAAGTTGGTCACCGTTCACCACCCGATCCCGTGAGGTGAAAGAGGACACAGTGATTCCCGGAGAGGTTTTCCTCGGCGACGGCGACATCGAGATCAACGCCGGCGCACCGCGCATCGAACTGGAGATCGTCAACACCGGCGACCGGCCGGTGCAAGTCGGCAGCCATGTCCACCTGCCGCAGGCCAACGCCGCGCTGTCCTTCGACCGAGAGGCCGCCCACGGGTACCGGTTCGACATCCCTGCGGGCACCGCCGTGCGTTTCGAACCCGGTGTGGCGGGGCGGGTGCGCCTGGTTCCGCTGGGGGGCCTGCGCGAGGTGCACGGGCTGAGCCTGAATCCGCCAGGAAAGTTGGACGCCGAATGACCGAGCTGTCCCGGGCGCGCTATGCCGCGCTGTTCGGCCCCACCACCGGCGACCGAATCCGGCTCGCCGACACCGACCTCGTCATCGAGATCACCGAGGACCGCAGCGGCGGGCCCGGCCTGGCCGGCAACGAAGCGGTGTTCGGCGGCGGCAAGGTACTACGCGAATCGATGGGCCAAGCCCGCGCGACCCGGGCCGAGGGCGCACCCGACACCGTGATCACCGGAGCGGTGATCATCGACTACTGGGGAATCATCAAGGCCGACATCGGGATTCGGGACGGCCGCATTGTCGCCATCGGCAAGGCGGGTAACCCCGACATCATGTCAGGAGTCCATCCCGACCTGGTGGTCGGCCCGTCGACGGAGATCATCGCCGGCAACGGCCGCATTGTGACGGCCGGTGCCATCGACTGCCACGTGCACCTGATCTGCCCGCAGATCATGGAAGAAGCCATCGGCGGAGGCATCACCACCATCATCGCCGGCGGCACCGGGCCCGCCGAGGGCTCCAAGGCCACCACCGTGACCCCTGGTGCCTGGCACCTGGCCCGGATGTTGGAGTCGCTGGACACCTGGCCGCTCAACGTGGCCCTGCTGGGCAAGGGCAACACCGTTAGTCACGAAGCGATGTGGGAGCAACTGCGTTCTGGCGCAGCAGGTTTCAAATTGCACGAGGACTGGGGGACCACCCCCGCTGCGATCGACGCCTGTCTGACGGTCGCCGAAGCCGCCGGAGTACAGGTCAACATCCACACCGACACCCTCAACGAGGCGGGCTTTGTCGAGGACACCCTTGCCGCGATCAAGGGCCGCAACATCCACGCTTATCACACCGAGGGGGCCGGCGGCGGGCACGCACCCGACATCATCACCGTCGCCGCCGAGTCCTACGTGCTGCCCAGTTCCACCAACCCGACCCGGCCGCACACCGTCAATACCCTCGACGAACACCTCGACATGCTGATGGTGTGCCATCACCTCAACCCCAGCGTGCCCGAGGATCTGGCGTTCGCCGAAAGCCGCATCCGGCCCTCGACCATCGCTGCCGAGGATCTGCTGCACGACATCGGTGCCATCTCCATGATCGGCAGCGACGCCCAGGCGATGGGCCGCATCGGTGAGGTGGTGCTGCGCACGTGGCAAACCGCACATGTGATGAAACGTCGCCGTGGCGCACTGGAAGGTGATGGGGCAGCTGACAACCACCGGGTGCGCCGCTACATCGCGAAATACACCATCTGCCCGGCCGTCGCCCACGGCCTCGACAGCGAGATCGGTTCGGTGGAAGTCGGCAAGTTCGCCGACCTGGTGCTTTGGGAGCCAGCGTTTTTCGGGGTGCGACCGCACGCGGTGGTCAAGGGCGGCATGATCGCCTGGGCCGCGATGGGCGATGCCAACGCGTCGATCCCCACGCCGCAGCCGGTGTTGCCGCGCCCGATGTTCGGCGCCGCGCCGGCCGCCGCGGCCGCCACCTCGGTGCACTTCGTCGCCCCGCAGGCCATCGAGGACGGGCTGGCCGACCGACTCTCGGTCAACCGGCGCCTGGTGCCGGTGGGCAACGTGCGGGCGGTCGGTAAGGCGCAGATGCCGCTCAACGACGCCCAGCCCCGCATCGAAGTCGACCCGGACACCTTCACGGTTCGCATCGACGGCGAGGTATGGGCCGAACAACCGGCCACCGAACTTCCCATGGCTCAACGCTATTTCCTGTTCTGATGGCCGCACTGTCCACGCTCCTGACCCTCGCCGATTCACGGTTGCCGACCGGGGGACATGTGCACTCCGGCGGGGTGGAGGAGGCGATCACCAGCCGGCTGGTCGTCGACCTCGCCACGCTGGAGGCCTATCTGCGCCGCCGGATCCGCACCAGCGGCCTGGTCTCCGCGTCGGTCGCGGCCGCCGTGCACCGTGGCGATCTGACCGTGGCGGCCGCAGATGCCGAAACCGACGCCCGCACACCAGCACCCGCGGCCCGGCACGCCTCCCGCGCACAGGGCCGTGGTCTACTGCGGTTGGCCCGCCGCGTCTGGCCGGCAGCCGAATGGGACGCGCTTGGCGCCCGCCCGCACCTGGCGGTCACCGCAGGGCGTGTCGGTTCGGTCAGCGAACTGGAACCCGAGCAGACCGCGCTGTCGATCGTGTACACCACGATGACCGGCACCGCCACCGCCGCCCAGCGGCTGCTGGCCCTCGACCCCGCCGATGTCGCGGCCATCACGTTCGGTTTGGCGCAATTGTGCGAACAGACCGCCGAGCAGGCGAGCGCCCGTCTCGCCGACCTGTCCGACCCGCTGCTCGACGAACTGGCCGAGCGCCACAGCCACCGAGAACGCCCCCTGTTCGTATCCTGAAAGAATCTGCATGCCACCACATTTCATAGACGGCCAACCGCACAATCACACCGACCGGCCCAAGCGGACCCGCCAGCCAGGGGAGCCGCTGCGGATAGGGATCGGCGGACCGGTCGGGTCGGGCAAGACCGCATTGGTGGCCGCGCTGTGCCGCCAGCTGCGTGACGAGCTGTCGCTGGCGGTGCTGACCAATGACATCTACACCACCGAGGATGCCGACTTCCTGCGCCGGCACGCGGTTCTGCCCGACGACCGAATCGCCGCCGTGCAAACCGGCGGCTGCCCACACACCGCCATCCGCGACGACATCACCGCCAACCTGGACGCCATCGACGACCTGATGGCGGGCCACGACGATCTGGACCTGATCCTGGTCGAATCCGGCGGCGACAACCTGACCGCGACGTTCTCCTCCGGGCTCATCGACGTGCAGATCTTCGTCGTCGACGTGGCGGGCGGCGACAAGGTGCCACGCAAGGGCGGGCCGGGGGTGACGTTCTCAGACCTATTGGTGGTCAACAAGACCGACCTGGCTCCGCTGGTCGGCGCCGACCTGGACGTGATGCGCCGCGACGCTGCCAAGGTGCGGGAAGGCCGCCCGACGGTGCTGATCTCACTGACCGAGGATCCGGCCGCGTCCCCGGTCTTGTCGTGGGTGCGCGACCAGCTGCGCGTCAACCAGCCGGGTTGAGCCGCAATGCGTTCCGACGTGCTGGTCGTGGCAATACCAGGGCGGCTGCCCCGCATCGAGTGCCGCGGCGCCCTGGCCGCCCGGCAGACCGAACCCGACACCGTGCATCTGGTGTCGGCGGCGGCCACACCGCTGGGCGGGGACACCATCGCGATCCGGCTGATCGTGGAGCCCGGCGCCCGGTTGCGCCTGCGCAGTGCGGCGGCCACCGTTGCGTTGCCCGGAGCGGGAACCACCCAGTCATGGGCATGCTGGCACATCGAGGCCGCCGGTGAGCTCGACGTCGATCCCGAGCCGACCATCGTCGCCGCCACTGCCAGGCACTTCAGCGAACTGCGGGTGCACCTGGCTGAGTCCGGGCGGTTGCGGATCCGCGAACGCGTGCAGATCGGGAGAACCGATGAGCGCGAAGGCTTTTGGAGTGGCGCCTTGCACGCCGACGTGGCTGGCGCGCCGTTGCTGCGGCACCGGGTCGAGCTGGGACAAGGAGCGGTGGCCGACGATGCTCTGGGCACCCCGCTGGCCTGCGTGAGCGAGCTGCGCTATCCCGAGCCGGCCGCTGATGCCGCCGGGATCACACTGGCGCTGGCCGCCGGTGGCAGCCTGTCGACCTGGCAGGGCGCCCGGCTCTAATCGTGCGGGCCGGCCAGGTTGAGCACCAACCGCGCTCCGCCCAGCGGACTGGTGGCTAAAAAGGCTGTGCCGCCGTGCAATTCGGCCTGCTGAGCAACCAGTGCCAGCCCGAGGCCGGACCCGGACCGGGATGCGGTGGAACCGCGGGAGAACCGTTCGAATACCGCGGCCCGCTCTTCTTCGGGCACGCCGCTGCCGTTGTCGTCGACCGTGATCTGCACCCCGTCGGCCGAACTGGACACCGACAGCTGAACCTCGGTGGCAGCACCGTGCTTGACGGCGTTGGCGATCGCGTTGTCGATGACCAGCCGCAGCCCGACCGGCAGCCCCACCATGAGCACCGCCGGTGAGGGCACCAGCGACACCTTGAGGTCGCGGTAGATACGTTCGGCGTCATGGGCGGCGCGGTCGAGCAGTTCGGTGACGTCGAACGGCACGAAATCGTCGGCCGTGGTCAGCTCGCCCTGAGCCAGGCGTTCCAGCGCGGTCAGGGTGGCCTCGATGCGGCTCTGGGTGCGGATCACGTCACCGATCACCTCGGTGCGCTGCTCGGGCGCCAGGTCCAGGGTGGAGAGCACCTCGAGGTTGGTGCGCATGGCGGTCAGCGGAGTGCGCAGCTCGTGGGAGGCGACGGCGGCGAAGTCCCTGGCCGACTCCAGGGCGGCCTTGGTGCGGGCCTGCTCGTCGCCGATGCGGGCCAGCATGCCCTCGACGGCCTCGGCGATCTCCACCGCCTCCTTGACACCGCGGACCTGTACCTCATCGGGGTTGGACTGGGCGTTGATCGCACGGGCCTGCTGGGCCAGCACTCGGAACGGATTGATCATGATCAGCGAGATCAGCCAGCCCACCACGATGGTGCCGGCGATCACCCCCGCGCAGATCAGCAGCACGCGCAGGTGCAGTTCGGCGATTCGGCGCTGGGTCTCGGCCAGCGGCGCGCCAAGCGCGATGGTGGCCCCGCCGACCCCGAACGTGCGCACCCGGTATTCGACGCCGTCGATGGCGGTATTGGCGTAGCCGTTACCCAGGGCCGGCAGCACCACCTCGGAAGGCACCGACACCGTCATGGCCCCGACCCGGATGGTGCGCACCAGGTTCCCGTCGGGCGTGGGCGAGCTGACGCTACTGGGGCCGGACGTGGTCAACAGTGCGCTGAAATCACCCAGGCTGCTGACCGAATCCAGCCGACGGTCCAGCTGGCTGTACTGGTCGTTGGTGACGCCGACCCACACCCAGGTGCCCAGGGTGAGCACCAGGATCACGACGGACAGCGCCGCAACGATCACGATGGTGCGCAGCGACAGCATGCGGGTAGGCAGCCGTTGCAGCACGCGGTAGACGATCTCGTCGGGCTTCACGACCACGACGACCACCTTAGGGCGCGGCGCCCCAACATCATGGGGCCGCGCCGAGAGCGGGTTAGACCACTCCGGGGGCGATCGGGCGCTGCGGCAGGCCGCAGCGGGCGCGGAAGTCGGTCGACGGCTGGCGGACGCCATCCAGTTCGGCGCGAATCTGCGGGTTGGCGTCCAGATACTGTTGCGTCTGAGTCTTGATCTGAGCCTTGGGCAGGCCCTCCAGACCGGTGAAGAACGCGTTGACATCTGGGTGCGTGAACAGGTAGTTCGACATCGCCGCCGACACGCCGGCCATCACGCCGGTCATGTCCGCGGTGGTGCAGTTGGGCGGCGGGTCGGCCGCGGCCGGGCCGGCCAAGACCAACCCAGCTGAGCCTGCCACGCTGAGCAACACCGCGCCGGCGCCGAACGCTGCCGCAGCTGCGCGACGCACAGAACGATTGGATGTCATCGGGCCCCCTTGTCGTCGAACTGTCTTCGTCGATAATGCTAGGGCAGAGCGCGGGAGACCGCCGTGCATTCGGGTCCGCTCACGGCCAATTCCCAGTTCAACCGGCGGCGTCAGGACGCAGCTTTCTCGTCCTCGACGGTTGCTTGGAGTTGCTCGATCGTGGTGCGCGCATAGGCCTGCTGCTCGGTGATCGTCAGCTGGCCGCGCCCACGCCCCAGGAAAGTCGTGATCCACGACAGCATTGTGGCGATCTTGGTGCGGAACCCGACCAGGTAGACCAAGTGCAGGAATAGCCAGGCCAACCAGGCGAAGAACCCGGCGAACTCGATCTTGCCGATCTTGGCCACGGCACTGAACCGCGACACCGTCGCCATCGAGCCCTTGTCGAAGTAGCTGAACGGTTCGCGGGCGGCCGGGTCGGCGCCCTTGAGCTCCGACTTGATCACGTTGGCGACGTACTTGGCGCCCTGAATGGCGCCCTGCGCCATCCCAGGCACACCGTCGACGAACGCCATGTCGCCGACCACGAACACGTCCGGGTGGCCGGGGATCGACAGATCGGGCAGCACCTTGACCCGCCCGGCCCGGTCGATCTCAGCGTCGGATTGGTCGGCGATGATCTTGCCCAGCGGGCTGGCCGACACACCGGCCGACCACACCTTGGTGGCGCACTCGATGCGGTCGATAGTGCCGTCGGGGCGCTTGACGGTGATCCCGTTGCGGTCGACATCGGTGACCATCGCGTTGAGCTGGATCTCGACGCCCAGCTTCTCCAGCCGGTCCTGCGCCTTCTTGCCGAGCTTCTCGCCCATGGGCGGCAGCACAGCCGGCGCGGCGTCGAGCAGGATCACCCGGGCTCGTGTGGAGTCGATGTGGCGGAACGCGCCCCGCAGAGTGTGGTCGGCGAGTTCGGCGATCTGCCCGGCCATTTCGACACCGGTGGGGCCGGCGCCGACGACGACGAAGGTCAGCAGCTTCTCGCGTCGGACCGGATCGCTGGACCGCTCCGCCTGCTCGAACGCACCGAGGATGCGGCCGCGTAGTTCGAGTGCGTCGTCGATGGTCTTCATGCCGGGGGCCCACTCGGCGAACTGGTCGTTGCCGAAGTACGACTGCCCGGCACCCGCAGCGACGATCAAGGTGTCGTAGGGCGTCCGGTAGGTGTGGCCCAACAGGATCGAGTCGACGGTCTTGCTCGCCAGATCGATGTTGGTGACCTCACCGAGCAGCACCTGGCAGTTATCCTGCTTGCGCAGGATGACGCGGGTGGGCGGGGCGATCTCGCCCTCGGAGATGATGCCGGTCGCCACTTGGTACAGCAGCGGCTGGAACAGGTGGTGGGTGGTCTTGGCGATGAGCTTGATGTCGACGTCGGCTCGCTTGAGCTTCTGCGCGGCATTCAGGCCGCCGAATCCCGAACCGATGACGACGACCTTGTGCTTATCCGATGGAGTGGCACCGGGGTGGGTCATTTCTGCTCCTCAACGACATGCACAGGACAACTACTACGGTAGCCGCAAGACGGAAAGACTTCGCGTCAGTCCCCGGGCGGATCAGGTGATGTGGGCCACCCCGGCGGCTATACCCCGAGGACTGGGCGTAGAACCTCGGCCAGCGCAGTGGCCCGGCCTGGGTGGTACCCGTCCAGGTTAGTGACAGGACTGAGGACAACCCCGTCCACGCCGGCGTCGAGGATCTTGGTTTTGATCTGCTCGGTGATCTGCTCGGGGCTGCCGAAGACCGCGCGCTGCTTGACGTCGGCCGGGATGAAATCTTCCGTGACGTTCTCGTCGATGATCGCGAACACGAGCATGCTGGTCTCCAGTGTGCTCGGGTCGCGGCCGATGTCCTCGCAACGCTCCTTGACCACCTGAACCTTGCGGGCGAGCTCGTCGAATCCGCACACCAGGTTGAGGTGGTCGAAATGGCGGGCGGCCAGCGGGATGGTCTTCTTCTCGCCGGTGCCGCCGATCATCAGCGGGATGTGGTCGCGGAAACGGGGATTGGCGAAAGCTTCGTTGGTGCGGTAGTAGGTGCCCTCGACGCTGACGCGCTCGCCGCGCAGCATCGGCAGGATGATCGCCAGCGCCTCGTCGAGCTTGTTGAACCGGTCGGTGAACGTGCCGAACTCGTAGCCCAGCGAGTCGTGCTCCAGCTCGAACCAGCCGGTCCCGATACCCAGGATGGCCCGGCCCTGGCTGACCACGTCCAGCGTGGTGATCGCCTTGGCCAGCAGCGTCGGATTGCGATAGGAATTGCCGGTGACCAGCGTGCCCAACTGCACCCGCTCGGTCGCCGTCGCCAACGCACCCAGCGCCGTGTAGGCCTCGAGCATCGGCTCCTCGGGCGCACCCAGCCCGGGCAGTTGATAGAAGTGATCCATCACGAACACCGAATCGAATCCCGCCGCCTCGGCCTCCTGAGCCTGCGCGATAACCGTCGGGAACAGCTCCGGGACACCGGTGCCGTAGGAAAAGTTCGGGATCTGAAGCGCGAGTCGAATGGTCACCCGACCGACATTAATCCTCGCCGGATTCCGCGTCGGCGAACGTTGAGTTATCAGCGTCGGTCGCCGACCTTTCGGCTCCGCGACTTGTCAGCCGAAGTTGGCCAGGGCGCCCCGGCCGACGTGCACGGTCTGGCCGGTGATGTGCCGCGCAGCGGGCGTGGCCAGGAACAGTGACAGGCGGGCGATCTCCGCGGCCACCGACGGCGGAGTGGTGGACAGCCCGTCGTAGGACGGCTCCGCGCTGCGTCCGCAGGCCACCGTGTTGACAGTGATGCCGCGGGTTCCGAAGTAATCCGCTTGTCCCGCAGTCCAATTCGCTACCGCGGCCTTGACCGCGGCGTCGGCGCCGCCGTCGCGCGGATGGTCGGGGACCACTGTGATGATGGAGCCGCCGGAACGCAGGTGGTCGCCGATGTTCTGCACCAGCAGCACCGCCGAGAGCACGGTGGCATCCAGCGCGGTGCGCCACGCCTTGGCGGTATCGGCGAGCGTGTAGGTGCGGGGATCGCCACCGACCCACGCGGGGGCGGGGACGTGGACGATGGTGTCCAGGTGATGGGGAAACAGGGTGCGCGCCTCGGCCAGCGCGGCCGGGTCGGTGGTGTCACACACGATGGCGTCGACGTCGAGTTCCTTGGCAGCCACCTCGAGGTCGTCGCGTCGGGCGCCGCTGATGACGACCTTGTGGCCGGCGTCGCGGAAGCCTTCCGCGATCGTGCGACCCAATTCCGTATCAGCACCAGTGACCAGCACGTCCATCGCCTTTGACCTCCTCGTGCCGCGCCGTGGACCTCGTTGCCCCGCGCAGTGGTGTCGATTGCAGAGAAATGTTACTGGACGGTAGCTAATTCGGCCAATGTGATCGCGACACGATCCGGACACGGCGTGTCGCCGAGCCCTAGGGTGTGACGGGTGAGACGCAGCGGCGCACACCGGACGCAGCCGCCGCTGCCTCGCTGGGTGTACGTCCCGGCCGTCCTCGGTGCGGCGTTCGTGGTCCTGCCTCTGGTCGCGATGGCGGTCAGGGTGGACTGGACTCATTTCTGGTCGCTGGTAACCAGCACACCGTCGCAGGCCGCCCTGCTGCTGAGCCTGCGCACCGCGGCCGCGAGCACGACATTCTGCCTGGTCCTGGGCGTCCCGATGGCGTTGGTGCTGGCGCGCAGCGACGGGCGGGTCGTGCGTGCGCTGCGCCCGCTGATCTTGCTGCCGCTGGTATTGCCGCCGGTCGTCGGCGGTATCGCGCTGCTGTACGCGTTCGGCCGACTGGGGTTGCTCGGTAGCTACCTGGAGGCCGCCGGCATCCGCATCGCATTCACCACGACCGCGGTGGTGCTGGCGCAGACGTTCGTCTCGCTGCCGTTCTTGGTGATCGCGCTGGAGGGAGCGGCCCGCACTGCCGGGGCCGACTACGACGTCGTAGCGGCCACACTGGGGGCAAAACCGGCAACGGTGTGGTGGCGGGTCACCCTGCCGCTCCTGACGCCCGGTCTGGTGTCGGGATCCGTGCTGGCCTTCGCACGGTCACTGGGGGAGTTCGGCGCCACGCTGACCTTCGCCGGGTCGCGGCAAGGCGTCACCAGGACGCTGCCGCTGGAGATCTACCTGCAGCGCGAGAGCGACCCCGACGCAGCGGTCGCGCTATCGATTCTGCTCGTCGTCGTGGCCGCGGTGGTGGTCCTAGGGCTCGGGGCACGACGGCTGTCCGGCTGGACCGGCGGGTGAGCGCCGGTGGCTGAGTTGCAGTTCTCGGCCGCGGTTGCCGAGCGTGCATTCGAGGTGGCCTTCGAGGTTGCGGCCGGGGAGGTGCTGGCGATCCTGGGCCCCAACGGCGCGGGGAAGTCGACCACGCTGCACGTGATCGCCGGCCTGCTGCAACCCGATTCCGGCGTGGTGCGCGTCGGAGGCAGGACGCTCACCGACACCGCGGCGGGCACGCAGGTGGCCACCCATGACCGTCGAGTCGGCCTACTACTTCAGGATCCGCTGCTGTTCCCGCACCTGAGCGTGCAGGCCAATGTCGAATTCGCGCCGCGCAGTCGGGGCGCGGGCCGCGCAGTCGCCCGGCGCAGCGCCACGACGTGGCTGGGCGAAGTCGGGCTCGCCGAGTTCGGCGAACGCAAACCGGGCCAGCTGTCCGGCGGGCAGGCTCAGCGCGTTGCGATCGCACGGGCGCTGGCCGCCGAACCGGAAGTGCTGTTGCTCGACGAACCGTTGGCCGGGCTGGACGTCGCGGTCGCGGCTTCGGTGCGAGCGCTGCTGCGGCGGGTGACCGCGGCTGAGGGCCGCGCGACCGTACTGATCACCCACGACCTGCTCGACGTCCTGACGCTGGCCGACCGGGTGATGGTGATCGAAAGCGGCGGCGTGGCCGAGATCGGCCCGGTCCGCGACGTGCTGGCCGCGCCGCGCAGCATGTTCGGCGCCCGCATCGCGGGCGTGAACGTGGTGCGCGGGGTTCGCGACGGGCGGGAGGCGCTGCGGGCCGCTGATGGCACACTCTGGCACGGCATACCGGCCGCGGACGCGCCCGCCGACGACGAGCTGGTGGCGGTGTTTTCGCCCGCGGCGGTCGCGGTGTACCGGGAGTTGCCGCACGGCAGCCCGCGCAACAGCGTCCAGGTCCGCGTCGCGGAGTTGGACGCCGATGGTTCGCGAGTGCGGGTGCGCGCGGAGGAGCAATCCGACGGCGCACCCGGGCTCGCCGCCGACATCACCGCGGAGTCGGCGGCGAACCTGCGGCTGGCCGCCGGCGACGAGGTGTGGTTCACGGTCAAGGCGCAGGAGATCGTGCTGCACGCGGCGGCGCGGCGCGCAACATCGTGAGCAGGCCACACTTGCGTCACGGCTGTAACACGGTAGGTTCATCGCCATGACGCAGCCGGATCCGATTTCGCGGCGCCCGGGCCTGTGGACGGCGTTTACGGTCACCGCGGTGACCGCCGCCAGCGCCGTCACGATTGCCCTGCCGTCGACGTCGGCCGTCGCGGATCCCGCGACGCCGACACCCACGACGGCGGCCCCCGCCGTTCCTGCCGCACCGCCGGCCGCACCTACGGCCACGGCCGTCCCGCCGGCTCCGGTGGATCCGAACGCACCGCCGCCGCCGCCGGCAGATCCCAACGCCCCGCCGGTCGACCCGAATGCGCCGCCGCCCCCGCCACCGCTGGAGCCCGGCCGCGTCCCGAATACGGCAGGCGGGTTCAGCTACCTGCTTCCCGCCGGCTGGATTGTGTCCGATGCGTCGCGCCTGAATTACGGCCAGGCGCTCCTGAGCAAGCAGGCCGCCCCGCCCGAAAACGGCCAGCCGGCCGTGACCGCCAACGATGCCAGCGTCATCCTCGGCCGACTGGACCTGAAGCTGTTCGCGGGCGCCGAGCAGGACAACAGCAAGGCCGCGATCCGGCTGGCCTCGGATATGGGCGAGTTCTTCATGCCGTTCCCCGGGGTCCGAATCAACCAGCAGAGCGGACCGCTGCAGGCCGCTGACATGCCGGGCTTCTTCTCGTCCTACGAGGTGAAGTTCACCGACACCACGAAGCCCAACGGTCAGATCTGGGCCGGTGTGGTCGGTACCGCGGTGCCCAACGCACCTAAGGACCAACGCAACCAGCGCTGGTTCGTGGTCTGGCTCGGCACTGCCAAGGATCCGATCGATCCGGCGGCCGCCAAGGCACTGGCCGAGTCGATCCGGCCCTACTCGCCGCCGCCGCCACCGGAGCCGCCACCACCGGATCCGAACGCTCCGCCGCCTGCTGACGCGCCGCCACCGGCGGCGGGTGGCCGGATTCCGCTCGGTGTTCCAGTCCCGGTTCAGACACCCGTTCCCGGGATGACACCCGGTCAATAGGTGATCGTGGCCGTATCTACCGGGCAATCGTGACCTGACGGCGGTATACCAAAGGGATAGCGGTCAGCATTGGCGCTGGCCAGCGATCCTAAGGAGACCGTCATGGACATCCTGGCAGCAACTGAATTTCTCGCCCGTTCGTCAACGCTGACCAGCGTCGGCTGGATCGGCTACATCATCATCGGCGCACTGGCGGGCTGGATCGCCGGCAAGATCGTCAAGGGCGGTGGCTCCGGCATCCTGATGAACATCGTCATCGGGGTGATCGGCGCGCTGGTCGGCGGTTTCCTGCTGAGCTTCTTCCTCGATACCGCCGCGGGCGGGTGGTGGTTCACCCTGTTCACCGCCATCCTCGGCTCGGTGATCCTGCTGTGGATCGTCGGGATGGTCCGCAAGACCTAGCCGGCAAGCGGCACTCCGCCGGGGCGCACCGCGACGTCGGCCAGTTCGGAGTCCATACCTGGCCCGGTGCTGCACGATGGATACATGGCGACCGAACCGACCACAATGCGCGCCTGGCGAGTGCGCCGGCCGGGGCCGATGCGCAGCCAGCCGTTGGAGTTGGACACCCGCGCGCCGGTTCCGCAGCCTGCATCGGGCGAATTGCTGGTGGCGGTGCGGGCATGCGGCGTGTGCCGCACCGATCTTCACGTCACCGAAGGCGACCTGGATGTGCACCGCCCGCACGTGACCCCCGGTCACGAAGTGATGGGCGAGGTCGTCGCCCTGGGACCGGATGCCGGCGACGAGTTCGCCGTGGGGGATCGGGTCGGCGTCGCCTGGTTGCGGCACACATGCGGGGTGTGCGACTACTGCCAGCGGGGGGCGGAGAACCTGTGCCCGTACTCGCTCTACACCGGCTGGGACGCCGACGGCGGATACGCCGACTTCACCACTGTTCCAGCCGCTTTCGCGCACCGGCTACCCGACGGCTACACCGACAGCGAGCTGGCTCCGCTGCTGTGCGCCGGGATCATCGGCTACCGGTCGCTGCTGCGCGCCGAACTGCCACCCGGGGGACGCCTGGGCTTGTACGGATTCGGTGGCAGCGCCCACATCACCGCCCAGGTTGCACTGGCACAGGGCGCCGAGGTCCACGTGATGACCCGGGGTGCCGACGCCCGTGAGCTCGCACTCGGGCTGGGCGCGGCGTCTGCGCAGGGGGCGGCCGACCCGCCGCCGGTCGAGCTTGACGCGGCGATCCTGTTCGCACCGGTCGGCGACCTGGTGTTGCCCGCCCTGGAGGCACTGGATCGCGGTGGCACGCTGGCGATCGCGGGCATACACCTCACTGACATTCCGGCTCTGAACTATCAGCGGCATCTGTTCCAGGAGCGCCAAGTTCGGTCGGTGACGTCGAACACGCGCACCGACGCCCGGGAGTTTCTGGCGTTCGCCGGCCGTCATCACATCGAGGTGACAACTCCGGAATATCCACTCGGACAAGCCGATCGGGCTTTGACCGACCTGGCCGAAGGCCGCATCGCGGGTGCGGCAGTTTTGCTGCCTTAGACTCGATCGACCGATAGACCGATAGACCATGCTGATTGATGTCGGGTTTTCGTTGGACTTGAGTTTCGGTGTTTGACTGGAATGACGGTCGAGTTCATCGGTGATTTCGTGAAGCGAATCCTGGTCCCAAAGCCGCACATCTGCTCAAATCACTCAACCGGTGTACCGTCGCCATTGCTGGGAATCTCAGCCGGTCCAGGACGAGTTCTGCCGCATGCTGCGGGACTTCAGGAGCATTCACTCCGAACCCGGACGTGTCGGTAATCGCCATTCCGTCCACACCACCATGCCTCACAGCCATTTTCCGTCTGTGGCGCTCGCCCAGGGTCGGCCCGGATGGGGGCCCCTGACAGGTGTCGGCCTGATCCCTCCTTGCGGCCGCGGGGATGCTCGTCGTCCGGTCAGCGCCGCAGTCGCGGCCGTACCGAAGATCGCCGCCTCGAATAGACCTCGCTACCAACCAGAGCAGAAGAAAGAAGTTCGCAATGACAACCATCCACACCTCTGATCCGTTCATTTCAACCCCGCAGGACTCCACGGCCTACTGGTTGCTCGACATTTTGTGGGTCGTTCACGCCACGGGAGAACAGACACAGGGGCGCTACTCACTAATCGAGCAGTGGATGCCGCAGGATGCATTCGCACCGCCGCACGTTCATCCTCACGCGGATGAGTCGTTCTGGGTCATGGAAGGCGAATTGACGGTCGAGGTTGGCGGCAAGACGCTGGTGTTGGGGCCGGGGTCGCTGGGCCATGTCCCTCGAAACCATGTGCACTCGTTCAAAGTGACGGGCAATTCGGTCTGCCACATCCTGAACTACTACACACCCGCCGGGTTCGAGCAGGCCGTCATTGGCAGCGCTAGGCCCGCCGAGCGGCGGGAGATGCCGCCTCGCGGACTGGACGCGCCCGATTCGCCCCAAGTCGCGCGGTTCTTCAACAACTACTGGGCCGCCCAGGCCGATCTGCCATGGGCGCTCTTGACGTTCGACCCTGCGAACTAAGCCTCGATCCACCCATGGACCATGCCAACTGCTATCGGGATTCGATGGACCCAAGTTTCGGTGTGTTCCGGGCAGCCCTTTTGTGCCGATTGTGCTGGGCTGTGTCCGATAGTGTTGTGCCGCAGTGCAAGCCACGCTATTGATCAGGGTCAATGATTGGGTAGGCACAGGACCGGGCGGTGCTGTGGGCGATCGCCGCGCACAGCACCCAGGCGGAGTTGGCCTACAGCGCGGCGAGTATTCCGCGCAGTTCCGCGGCGAGGCTACCGCGGCCGCCCTGATACAGCGGCCCGCTTCCGTCGCACAGCAGCAGGCGAAGCCTGGCCATGCCCCGAGCACGCACCGGGCGCGGCGAATGCAGCAGCAACGTGATGTCATCGATCACGCCGCGGCAGCTCGCCAGTCGCTGCAGATGCACCGGGACGCGCGAGGACATGCCCTGGCGGCCGTAACGCACCTCGTCGAGTGCTAGTCGCAGGGTGTGGGCGAGCGCTTCGCGTTCCTCGACCGACGTCAACCGCGCCATGTGAACGGCCAGCGAGCTGCCCGGCAACGGCAGGATGCCCGCTTCGACGTCGCGATCGAGACGGCCGGCGAAGAGCCGGGCCCGCAGACGGGCGGCGAGAGTGGCGCCCTCGAGAACATCCGCCGACACGGGGGTGCCGAATTCACCCGGTAGCGGAGTGTTAATGTCGCCGAAGTTATCCTGGCTGAAGTTATTCTGAAACTGATTGTGCCCCATGGGCTTTTCCTGTTCCGAGGCGGGCGTCGCTGCCCTCTCTTATGACCACCCAAAACGCTACTCTGGTCACGCATGACCAGTCAAGTTGATTTACCGGTCACGAGCTCCTAATCTGGGGTCCATGACGCAGGCACCTGCGGAGTGGCTCGGGGACACCGAGGGAAAGCCGGCCCCCGAGCCACTTGCTCGGATCCAGGCGCTGGTCAACACCCTCGATCTGGAGTCCGGTGCCGACCGGCTGGCGAACGTGGCCCATGCCGAGCCGTGGCTGCACGCCCAGGGCCTGCTACCGCCCGGCGGCGTTCCCACCCCCGACGACCTGCGCAGGATCCGCGACGTGCGGGAAGCGCTGCGCGCGATGCTGGTGCACAACGCCGGCGGGCCGCTGCCCTCCGATGCTCAGCTGCAGCCGTTGACCCTGATCGCCGATAGCGCCGGTGTCCGGGTGCGCCTGGGCGCCGATGGCATGGTGCAGTTGGCCGCCGACAGCGACTCCTTGCAAGGCAAGCTGTTGTCACTGCTGCTGGTGGTCTCCGGCGCCCAGAGCGACGGCACCTGGGCGCATTTGAAGGCCTGTGGCAACGAGGACTGCCGATGGGCGTTCTACGACCGATCCCGCAACCACGGCGGGACCTGGTGCGACATGGCCACGTGCGGCAACAAGCTGAAGAACCGGGAATTCCGGGCTCGGCGCAGAAGCGAGAACTGACTTACGTCGACAGGTGCCAGACCAACGCGGCGGCCAGAGCACCGAGGCCGTTGAGCGACCAGTGCAGGGCGATCGGCGCGATCAGGCTGCCGCTGCGCCGCCGCAGCCAGGTGAACACGAACCCAGCCGCCCCGGTAGCCAGCACCGCCATCACCACACCGGCAAGCATGCCCTCCATGCCACCACCGAAGATCCGGGTGAAGCCAACGTTGCTGCTGGTCAAACCCAACGAGGTGGCGACATGCCACAGACCGAAGAGCAGCGACCCGGCGGCGGCCACCCCGCGAAAACCCCAGGCGCGGTCCAGCGCACCGTGCAGCACACCGCGGAATGCCAGTTCCTCGGGAATGACAGTCTGCAGCGGGATGATGACCATCGACGCGACCAGCGCACCCGAGAGGGTGGCGTAGTGGTTGTTCAGGAACATCGGGCGGGTCCAGGGCAGCAGCGCGCCCACCGCGATGACGGTCAGCACCAGCAGCACCGCGCCGAGCGCGTACAGCGCGCCCGACTTCAAATGTTCGCGGCCCAGACCGAGTTCGGCCCAGCCCAATCCGCGCGAACGCACCAGCACGAGCAATCCGAGGGCGGCGGCAGGCACTACTGCGATATTGGCCCACGGGGTGGTGAAGTGGGCGAGCAGGTTGGTCATGGCCAGTACGACCACCACGACGCCGATGTCGACGTAGGTGCGGAAGTGGTGCAGAGCAGCCAGCTGCGTAAGCGCGGGATGGGGGTGCGCGGGCACCGCGCTCTGCTCGAACATAACTGGGCAAGCATACCTGTCACTGGCAAATGGCCAGCTCAGTCGCTACTCGTTGTCCCCGCCGGTCGAGGCGGTGGCGTCGACGGACCCAGTTACCGCTGCGCCGCGCGCGTCCGGCCACACCCAGTCGCGCACCTCCGGGATGTCGTCACCGTAGGCCCTGGTGTACTCCCGGGCGGCCAGACGCTTGTCGACCATCTGCTGGCGCAGCGTGGCGCACGTGGAACCCAGGCTCGGGACTCGATCCAATACGTCGATGACGAGGTGGAAGCGGTCCAGATCGTTGAGCATCACCATGTCGAAGGGCGTGGTGGTGGTGCCCTCTTCTTTGTAGCCGCGGACATGGATGCGGCTGTCGTTGCTGCGGCGGTAGGTCAGCCGGTGAATCAGCCAGGGGTAGCCGTGGTAGGCGAAGATCACGGGCTTGTCCCGGGTGAAGATCATGTCGAACTCGCGGTTGGACAGGCCGTGCGGATGCTCGGTGGCGTCCTGTAGCCGCATCAGGTCGACGACGTTGACGAAGCGCACCTTCAGCTCGGGTAGGTGCCGGCTCAGCAGGTCGGCGGCCGCCAGGGCCTCCAGGGTGGGCACGTCGCCGGCGGCGGCGATCACCACGTCGGGATCTTCGCCGAGCGTCTCGTTGCCGGCCCATTCCCAGATGCCCAACCCGCGGGTGCAGTGGGCGATCGCCTGCTCCATAGTGAGGAAGTTGGGGTGCGGCTGTTTGCCGGCGACGACGACGTTGACGTACTGGCGCGAACGCAGGCAGTGGTCGTAGGTCGACAGCAGCGTGTTGGCGTCCGGCGGCAGATACACCCGCACCACCTCGGCGCGCTTGTTGACAACGTGGTCGATGAAACCGGGATCCTGATGGCTGAAGCCGTTGTGGTCCTGACGCCAAACATGGCTGGACAGAAGGTAATTGAGGCTGGCTACCGGGCGGCGCCACGGGATGTGATTGGTGACCTTCAGCCACTTGGCGTGCTGGTTGAACATCGAGTCGATGATGTGGATGAAGGCCTCGTAGCAATTGAACAACCCGTGCCGGCCGGTCAGCAGGTATCCCTCCAGCCAGCCTTGGCACTGGTGCTCGGACAGCATCTCCATCACCCGGCCGGCCCGGGCCAGATGCTCGTCGACTTCCGGGCTGAAGTACTCGGCATTCCATTGTTTGTCGGTCACGTCGAAAACGGCTTGCAGGCGGTTGGACGCGGTTTCGTCGGGCCCGAAGATCCGGAAGTTGTCCGGGTTGAGCCGGATCACCTCGGTGAGCCACTGCCCGAGCACACGGGTGGCCTCGGCGATCGTGGCCCCAGGGGCGGGCACGTCGACGCCGAAGCTCCGGAAGTCCGGCAGCCGCAGATCTTTGAGCAGAAGTCCGCCGTTGGTGTGCGGGTTGTCGCTCATCCGGAGCTGGCCGTGCGGTGCCAGCGCGGCGATGTGCGGGTCGAGCCTGCCGTCGGCGTCGAACAATTCGTCGGCCCGGTAGGAGGCCAGCCAGTCGGCCAGCACCTGAAGATGTTCGGGGGTGTCGCGGGCGCTGGCCAGCGGAACCTGGTGCGCCCGCCAGGAGCCGGTGGTCTTCTTGCCGTCGATGTAGGCCGGACCGGTCCAGCCCTTCGGGGTGCGGAACACGATCATCGGCCACGCCGGACGCTCTGCGTCGGGTTGCGCCTTCAGCTCCGCGATCCGGTCCACCACCTCGTCGAGCAGGGCGGCGAACCGGCGGTGCGCCTCGGCGTGATCGGTCGAGCCGTCGTCGGGCACCTCGAAGAAATACGGCTGATGGCCCAACCCGATCATCAGGCTGCGCAATTCGTCTTCCGGGATGCGCGCCAGCACTGTGGGGTTGGCGATTTTGTAGCCGTTGAGATGCAGGATCGGCAGCACCACACCGTCGTTGGCGGTGTTGAGGAATTTGTTGGAATGCCAACTGGTGGCCAGCGCACCGGTCTCGGCCTCTCCGTCGCCGACCACCGCGACCACCAGCAGATCCGGATTGTCGAACGCCGCTCCGTAGGCATGCGATAGCGCGTAACCGAGTTCACCGCCTTCGTGGATCGACCCTGGGGTCTCCGGCGCGACATGCGAGGGGATACCGCCGGGGAAGGAGAACTGGCGGAACAACCGGCGCAGACCCTCGGTGTCCTGGGTGATGTCGGGGTAGGTCTCGCTGTAGGTGCCGTCCAAGTAGGCATTGGCCACCAGACCGGGACCGCCGTGGCCGGGTCCGGTGACGTAGATGGTCGACTGCTCACGCTGTTTGATGACGCGGTTGAGATGTGCGTAGAGGAAGTTGAGCCCGGGGGTCGTGCCCCAGTGGCCGAGCAGTCTGGGCTTGACGTCTTCGCGGGACAGTGGAGTTCGTAGCAGCGGGTTGTCCAGCAGGTAGATCTGACCGACGGAGAGGTAGTTGGCGGCGCGCCACCAGCCGTCCAGTTGGGCGATCGTCTCTTCGCTTATCGACTGCATGTTTTCCATCAAACCCCGATCGGCATGAGTGTGCCGCCGTGGCACCGTTTGTTCACGGGCCGCTCTATTACTCTGACCGACGTGCTGGGCTTGGCGGTGGACTCATGACGGAATCATTGCTCGCGTCGGTACGGGTGCTGGACCTGTGCGAGGCTGCGGGCGACGCGGTTACCCGGCTGCTGGCGGATCTGGGCGCCGATGTCATCAAGATCGAACCGCCCGGAGGCAGCCCGGCCCGACATGCCCGGCCCACCCTGGATGGGGTCAGTGTCCCGTTCGCTCTGCACAACGCCAACAAGCGCGGCACCGTGCTGGATCCGGCCGACGACGCCGACCGCGCGCTGTTCTTCGAGTTGGCCGCGGGCGCCGACATCGTCGTCGACAGCGGGACGCCCGGGCAGGTCGCCGCGTTCGGCACCTCGTGCGCCGCGCTGGCCGACCTGTTCCCGCAGCTGGTCACAATGTCGGTCACCGATTTCGGCAGCACCGGCCCGCGGGCGTCCTGGCAGGCCACCGATGCGGTGCTCTACGCGATGTGCTCGGCACTGTCGCGCTCCGGCCCGCCCACGGGTACCCCCGTGCTGCCGCCGGACGGCATCGCCTCGACCACCGCCGCGGTGCAGGCGACTTGGGCGGTCCTGGTCGCCTACTTCAATCGATTACGTTGCGGGACAGGCGATTACGTTGACTTTTCCCGATTCGACGCGGTGGTCCTGACGCTGGACCCACCGTTCGGCACCCAGGGCCAGGCCGCGACCGCCCGTAACGCCGCCGAGCAGTGGCGCGGCCGGCCGCGAAACCAGGACTCCTATCCGATCTTCCGGTGTGCCGACGGCTACGTTCGTCTCTGTGTGCTGGCGCCGCGACAGTGGCATGGGATGCGGGCCTGGCTGGGGGAGCCCGAGCAGTTCCAGGATCCCCGTTTCGAGTCGATCGCGGCCCGCAGCAGGGCATTCGGCGAGCTGAGCCAGTTGATGGCGGCACTGTTCGCCGACCGGACGATGGCACAGCTGGTGGCCGAGGGCCAGGCGCATGGCGTACCGATCGCCGCCGTCTTGTCTCCGTCGGAGGCGTTGGAATCCGAGCATCTCGCGGCCGTCGGTGCACTGGTCGACACCGAGCTGGCTCCCGGTGTTCCGGCCCGCGTGCCCGCGGGCTACTGGGTGGTCGACGGCACACACGCCGGCTACCGCACTCCGGCGCCCGGCCTGGACAGCGACGGCGACAGGCATTGGTATTCAACGGCATTCACGCCCAGCGGCGTCCGGACAGTCGGGGCCCGGCCGCTGGAGGGAATCCGGGTCCTGGATCTGGGTGTCATCGTGGCGGGCGGGGAGCTCAGCCGGCTGTTCGGCGATCTGGGCGCCGAAGTGATCAAGGTCGAGAGTTCAAGTTATCCCGACGGGCTGCGCCAAAAGGGCTCCGATCAGCAGATCAGCGAGTCCTTTGCGCGGGCGCACCGCAACAACCTCGGGCTGGGTCTGGAGTTGCGCAGCCCGGCCGGGGCAGAGTTATTCGCCCGCCTGATCTCCGCATCGGATGCCCTGTTCGCCAATTTCAAACCGGGAACACTTGCCGCACTGGGCTTTTCCCACCATCGGTTACGCGAACTCAACCCCGGCCTGGTGCTGGCCGAAAGCAGCGCCTTCGGTGATACCGGGCCTTGGAGCAAGCGCATGGGATACGGCCCACTAGTGCGAGCCACCATCGGGGTGACCCGGTTGTGGACATCGCCCGAGCCACCCCCGCCCACCGCGCGCCATGCGTTCTACGACGCGACGACGATCTTCCCCGACCACGTCGTCGGGCGGATCAGCGCGATCGGCGCGCTCGCCGGACTCATCCGGCGCGAACGCGACGGTGTCGGTGCCCGAGTTCACGTGTCCCAAGCCGAAGCGGCGATCAACCAGCTCGACATCCTCTACGTCACGCTGGCCGCAGCCGCGGCCGGTGCCGGGCAGGTCGAGCCGGATCCGGCCACGCACCTGGTGTTGCCGTGCGCCGGTGACGACGAATGGTGTGTCGTATCGATCCGGTCGGACGCCGATCGCCAGACCCTCGCGACGGTCGTCGGTCAGCAGGAGCTGGCGGCGTGGACCCGGGACCGCTCGCCGCTTCAGGCCGCCGAGGCATTGCAGGCCGCCGGGGTTCCCGCCGGCCCGATGAACCGCGCCATCGATGTCCGGGAAGACCCCCAGCTGGGATCGCGAAATGTATTCAGCGACATGATTCATCCGTTGATGCCCGCCCCGCTGCCCACCGAAGCCGGCCCCGCCCCGTACCGCCACATCCCAACCGCGCCTCAGCGCCCGGCGCCCCTTCCCGGTGCCGACACCCGCCAGGTCTGTCGCGACGTATTGGACATGACGGACTCTGACATCGATCAACTGATCGCCGACGGTGTGGTGTTCGTCCCCGCCGGCAGCGCCGAAACCACAGGAGTGGCGCAATGACCACGACGGCGCGGCATTTCATCGACGGCCAATTCCGGCGCGCTGACCGGGTGCAGCCGGTGATCGAAGCCGCCACCGGCGAGCCGCTGGGCGACGGAGCCAGTGCCACCGAAGCCGATATCGACGCCGCAGTGGCCGCGGCCAGGACAGCCCTGACCGACTGGCAATCCACGTCGCCGGACCACCGTGCGGAGGTGCTCACCGCCTTCGCCGCGGCACTGGATCAGCGCGCCCGCGGCACAGACGAACTGGTGACCCGGGAGAACGGCATGCCGATGTCGTTGTCCCGCGGGGCCAACGGCCGCTTCCCGGCAGCGCTGTTGCGGTATTACGCGCAGCTGATCACCACCACACCGATCGAGGAGATCCGCCCGAGCGTGATCGGGCACACCGTCGTTCGCCGCGAGGCCGTCGGGGTGGTCGCTGCGATCGTGCCGTGGAACTACCCGCAGGCGCTGGCCGCGTTCAAACTGGCCCCGGCGTTGGCGGCCGGCTGCACGGTGGTGTTGAAGGCCGCACCCGAAACGGCTTTGGACGCCTTGGTGTTCGCCGAGGCCGCCGCGGCAGCCGGGCTGCCGCCAGGGGCTCTCAACATCGTGCCCGGCGATGCGGCGGCGGGTGCCTATCTGGTGGCGCATCCCGGCGTGGACAAAGTCACCTTCACCGGGTCGACGGCAGCCGGGCGCACCATCGGTGAGGTGTGCGGCCGGCTGCTGCGCCCGGTCACCCTCGAACTGGGCGGCAAGTCGGCGGCGATCATCCTCGACGACGCGGACCTGGTCGCCACGATGAAGGGACTCCGCAACGCGTCGTTCGTCAACAACGGCCAGACCTGCCATCTGAGCTCGCGAATTCTGGCGCCGCGTTCCCGCTACGACGAGGTGCTGGGCGCGCTGGCCGAGATGGTCGGTGCGCTGAAAGTCGGTGACCCGCTGGACACTTCTACCGACATCGGTCCACTGGTCAGCGAACGGCAGCGCAACCGGGTGCTGGGCTACATCGAGTCGGGCAAGAACAGCACCGCGAAACTCGTTGCGGGCGGATCGGTTCCCGCAGATCAACCGCGTGGCTGGTTTGTTTCGCCGACGGTGTTCGCCGATGTCGCCAATGCCGACCGCATAGCCCAGGAAGAGATCTTCGGTCCGGTGCTCGCGGTGATCCCCTACGACGGCGACGACGAGGCTATCGCGCTGGCCAACGACAGCGAGTTCGGTTTAGCGGGAACGGTGTGGTCCACCGATGACGAGCGGGCCACCGAAGTCGCCAGGGCTGTGCGCGCCGGCACCATCGGAATCAATGACTATCAGCTGGATTTCCGCGCGCCGTTCGGGGGAGTGAAAGCCAGCGGCATCGGCCGTGAGCTGGGACCCGAAGGCCTGGATGCCTTCTTCGCCCTCAAATCGATCTACCGGGTGGGACCAGCAGAAGCCTGAGTGGCCACTGGCGACACGACGCGGGTTGATATGCGTCGCCAGTGGCCACTGCAGTACTGGTGTTTAGCCGCCGCTGCCGATGCAGCCCACGCCGTTGATGCAGCCGCCGCCACCACCGGGCCCACCGCCGCCGCTGCCGACGCCGGGAATGGTGCCGCTGCCGCCGCCGGGGCCACCGCTACCGGTCGGGCCACCGGGGACGGTGCCCCCGCCGCCACCGGGGCCACCGCTACCAGTCGGGCCACCGGGAATGCTGCCGCCGCCACCGTTGGCGTCGCCGCCGCCGGTCACGCCGCCCGGAGCCGTCGACGATGCGGGCGCGCTCGAGGTCACCGACACGCTCACGGTCGGGGTGCTAGGCGTCGTCGATGTGGTCGAGGTGCTTCCTGAGCCGCTGTTGCCGCCGCAACCGACAGCCAGCGTCAGCGCTGCGGCGCCGCCGACCACCATCATCGTGGCTCTGGATAACCGTTTCGATCGGAGAAGCATGCGGCCCTCACTTCCTTGTTGTGGGTCCGTCCCGCATACCCCGGATGCGAGGGTGCAAACGTCTCAATCCCGGGCGAACGCCGCGGCCGCCTCCTTTTCGAGATCCAAGTACTGGTCATCACCGATGTCGATGCCGACGCCGAGGATCTTTCCTCCGGTGAACGCGAACCCGACAGGGTAGTCCCGGCTGACCGGGTCGGCGCTGTCGAAGCCGACACAGAGTCCGTCGCCGCACAGGGTGAACGTGCCGACCTGCGCGCGCATCGGGCCCTGCGCCACGACCTGTTCTCCCACATACAGTTTGGTGGTCCCCAACGATTCGCCGTGGCTGCCCTGGCGTTCCTTGGTGAATTCCACGCCGAGCGTCAACTGGCCAGGCGCCAGGACATCGGAGACGAACGTCTGCTCGGGTTTGATGCCGAGGAAGTTGTAAACGTAGTGCAGCCTGCGGTCTTTGATGAACAGCGTATGCCCGCCGAACCGCGCGCCGTGCGCGAAGATGACGCCCTGCGACTCCATCGTCACCTCGACGTCGGCGAGGATTTTGTAGGACCTGCCGCGGATGTTGACGGCGACAGCTTCGGGAACCGGTGTGGTGTCGGGGTAGTAGACGTAGCGCGACCGAGCCGGCTCGCTCCGCGGGCGCTCGACGGTGATCATCTCCAGCGCGGTCCGGTCATCAAGGGGCAGTACGAAATTCGCATCTGCCTCCTCGAACCAGGTCGCGATGAGCTCTTGGAGCTTCTCGGGATGCTGATCGGCGAGATCGTGCGCTTCGGCGCGGTCCTCATCGACGTGGTAGAGCTCCCAGCGGTCCTTGTCGAAGTGGCCCTTGCCGCTGATCGGTGCGTGGATGGCCGATGCTTTCCAGCCGTCCTGCCAGATGCCGCGGGTGCCGAGCATGGCGTAGTACTGGCGCTTCTTCGTGGTCGGGGCGTGCGCGTCGTCGAAGCTGTAGCGCATCGAGACCCCGCTGAGTGGGTATTGGTCGACACCCCGATACACCGTGGGCATCTCGAGTCCGACCGCATCAAGGATCGTCGGCACGATATCGGTGGAATGGTGGTACTGATGGCGCATCTCGCCCTTGGCCTTGATTCCCTTGGGCCAGTGGATGATCATCGGGTCGCAGGTTCCTCCCGCGAACTGCGAGTAGCGTTTGAACATCTGATACGGCGTGGAGAAGGCCGCCGCCCAGCCAGTGGGGTAGTGGTTGTAGGCATCGGGCCCGCCGAGCGCGTCGATGTAGGAAAGATTCTCTTGGAGATCGTCGGGATAACCGTTGAAGAACTTGTTCTCGTTGACCGACCCGCTGGCGGTGCCCTCTCCGGACGCGCCGTTGTCGGCGCAGTAGAAGATCAATGTGTTGTCGAGTTGGCCGGTGCGCTCGAGGAATTCGACGACGCGGCCGATCTGGACGTCGGTGTACTCGGAGAACCCGGCGAACACCTCAGCCATCCGGGCGAACAGTTTCCTCTCGTCGTCGCCAAGCTCAGCCCAGGGACGCACATAGTCGGCGGGGTTGGACACGTCGTCGGACATCGGGTTCAGTGGGGTGAGATCGGTGTCCTCGGGCACGACGCCTCGCTCGATCATCCGGGCCAGCACCCACTCGCGGTAGGCCTCGTAACCGTCGTCGAACATGCCCTTGTACTTGTCGATGTACTCCTGCGGCGCATGGTGGGGGGCATGGTTGGCACCCGGGCAGAACCACATGAACCACGGCTTGGACGGCGCCACCGAGTGCTGGTCGCGCAGCATCATGATCGCCTGGTCTGCCAGGTCCTTGGACAGGTGATAGCCCTCCTCCGGCGTGGCGGGCGGCTCGATGAAATGGTTGTCGACCACCAGGTCCGGATACCACTGGTTGGTCTCCCCACCAAGGAAGCCGTAGAACCGGTCGAAACCCTTGGACAGTGGCCATTCCGAGCGGTTGCCCGCAGCAGAGATGTCCTCAGTCGGCACGTTGTGGTTCTTGCCAATCCAGTACGTGGCAAATCCGTTGTCCTGCAACACCTGGCCGATGGTGGCGCACTCCGCGGGAAGTCGGGCGGCGGCCCCGGGGAAGCCGTTTGAGCCTTCGGTGATCGACGCAAAGCGGTTGACGTGATGGTTGCGCCCGGTCAGGAACGTCGACCGGGTAGGAGAGCACAGGGCGGTGGTATGCCACTGCGTGTACGTCAGGCCGTTGTCGGCCAGCCGATCCAAGGTCGGCATGTTGATCCGGCCGCCGTACGGCGACCACGACGCCTGTCCGGTGTCGTCGTAGAGAATGATCAGGATGTTCGGAGCCCCGTCGGGCGCCTTCGGCAAGGTATAAGGCGTCCAGTCGGCAACGGAGTCCCGCACGTCCAGTCTGATAACTCCGCGGAATGGCTCGGCCACGGTGATTCCTCCGTCCCCGGCGGCGCGTTTCGGCCGCGACGTAGCCATGCTCGCACCGCAGTCGTGGTGCCGCAGTCGAACCCGCTGTGAATCAACCCAGCGACGCCCAGAACTCGGTGAGCGCCTGCGCGCCGCGCGCGGGGTCTTGCAACATCCACCAGTGACCGAGGCCGTTCAGCACCACGGTGCGGGCACCGGCCCGCTCGGCAGCATCGCGCCGCTGGTCGTCAGTGCCGACGAAGGGATCCTCGGTGGCCAGCACCGACAGCCCCGGCCGGGCCGCAGCGTTGCCCAACTGGCGGCCCTCCTCGGCCACCGCGGGCTGGGCCGCTGAGCGGTACAGCGCCAGGATGGCCCGGCCCATGTCCGGACCCTGACCGGCGGCCAGTTCAGCCGCGACGTCGTCCGGTATGCCGAAGCCCGCCATCTGGGCGACCCGGTCCTCGAGCGAGCCGCCGATCATCGCCTCGATCAGTTCTTCCCCGGAGTCCGGGGTCTGCCACACCTGGGCCATGTCGTGCCAGACGTAGTCGGGATGGAACACCCCGACGATGTCGCTGGTCCAACTGCGCACCAGTTCCGGCCGGTGCATGACGACATTGACGACATGGCCACCGCCCCAGTCGTGGCCGACCAGGTCGACGGGTTCGTCGAACCGTTCCAGCTCGACTTCCAGCCAGTCGCGGTAGGCCAAGTACGTCGCGGGGAAATCCGCGGGCAACGAGGCCCCGAATCCCGGCGGGGACAGCCGCACCACATCGTCGCGATCCAGCGCCGCGACCAGTGGGCCCCAGATCGCGTCGGTCTCCGGATTGCCATGCACCAGAACCACCGTCATGGCGACGATGCTAGCTTTTGACGGGCGTCAAGAACGCCGTCGCGACTACAGAAGGGGCCGTCGATGGATCCTCGGACGCCGGTACTGATCGGTGCGGGGCAGGTCAACCAGCACGACGACGTGCCGCAGACCGAACCCGTCGATCTGATGGCCGCCGCGGCTCGGGAGGCGGCCGACCCGCGGGTGTTGGAGGCCGTCGACGCGATCCGGGTGGTCAATCTGCTGTCGTGGCGCTACCGCGACCCCGGAGCCCTACTGGGCCAGCGGATCGGCGCCCCCGACGCCGCGACCCGCTACACCGGGGTTGGCGGAAACACTCCGCAATCGCTGGTGAACCAGGCCTGCCTGGATATCCAGAACGGCCGCGCCGATGTCGTCCTGCTGGCCGGTGGCGAAACCTGGCGGACCCGAATGCGACTGCGCGCCCAGGGAATCAAACCGAATTGGACCCGCCAGGACGACGCGGTTCCGGTGCCGCCGGGCGGCGAGGACGTCCCCATGTCGGGGCCTGCCGAGGACCGCATCGGACTGGACCGTCCCTCGTTCGTCTACCCACTCTTCGAACAGGCGCTGCGGATCGCCAACGGCGAGACCGCAGAGCAGCATCAGCGCCGCATCGCCGCGCTGTGGGCGCGGTTCAGCGAGGTCGCGGCGGGCAACCCGCACGCCTGGAGCCGCGAGGCCCGCAGCGCCGAACAGATCGGGCAACCCAGCCCCGACAACCGGATGATCAGCTGGCCCTACCCCAAGCTGATGAACTCCAACAACATGGTCAATCAGGGCGCCTGCGTCTTTCTCTGCTCGGCGGAAAAGGCGACTCAGCTGCAGATCCCGCGCGAACTGTGGGTCTTCCCGTACGCAGGCACCGACTCCCACGACACCTACGCGGTGGCCGAACGCTACGAGTTGAACAGTTCCCCAGCGATCCGGATCGGGGGGCGGCGCGCCCTCGAATTGGCCGGTATCGGCATCGACGACCTGGACCACATCGACGTTTACTCTTGCTTCCCGTCAGCAGTGCAGGTGGCGGCTAATGAACTCGGGCTGCCCACCGACGACCCGCTGCGGCCGCTCACCGTCACCGGCGGGCTGACCTTCGCCGGCGGCCCCTGGAACAACTACGTCATGCACTCCATCGCCACCATGGCCGGGCTGCTGCGCGCCAACCCCGCCGCTCACGGCCTCATCACCGCCAATGGCGGCTACCTCACCAAGCACAGCTTCGGCGTTTACAGCGCCACTCCGCCGCCGGCCGCGTTCCGCTGGGAGGACGTCCAGCCCGAAGTCGACCGCGAACCGACCCGGGAAGCACTGGTCGAATGGGACGGCGTGGGCACTGTCGAATCCTGGACCACGCCGTTCGACCGCGACGGCCGCCCGGAGAAAGCGTTCGTGATGGTGCGCACCAGCGACGACGCCCGCGCCCTCGCACTCATCGACGACCCCGAGACAGCCGCGCTGACGGTGGCTGAGGACATCGCAGGAGCCAAGGTGCGGGTACACGCCGACGGCCGGGCCAGCCTGACCTGATCCTGTCGGGCAAGCGTCCACCCGGATCTTGTTTGGGCAACCGCCCCAAGGGTCGATATTTTCGCCCCGACCTGCCTATTCTCGTCGGAGCACTACCGGGGAAGTAGGGCCTGGCATGCAGATTTTCCTCACGGGGGTCACCGGAGAGCTAGGCCGCGCCCTCGCCCAGAGCCTGCTGGCCGCCGGACACGACGTCAGCGGCATCGCCGAGCGACCACACCGCGACCTCGATACCGGCGTCGAGTTCAGCTGCGCCGCCTTGACCCACCCCGTCCTGTACCAGCTCGCGGAGCAGGCCGACGTCGTGGTCGCGCTCCCAGTCGAGGACCGCGATACGACCCGGCCGGCCGACGTCGCCCGGATCTGTGACGCCGCCGCCAGGGGCGGCGCGCGGATCGTGTTCCCTTCGCTGACCCTGCTCGCGCCCGACGCCTGGCAGCAGGCCGAGGACCTGGTCAGCACCGGCTGGGCGCCGAACCTGGTGGTGCGCATCGCCGCTCCGCTGGGCAGGCAGGCCGACGCGCTGGTGTGCCGGTCGGTGGCGGCGCTGCTGGGCACCGACGCCTCTGGGCCCCTGCACGTTCTGCACATCGACGACCTGGTGCGGTTCCTGGTCGTCGCCGCGCGCTCCGACCGCACCGGCGTCGTCGATCTGGCCACCTCCGACACCACCACCGCAACCTCGGCGCATCGGATCCTCGGCGGCGCCGACCCGCGGCCCAAGGTGCGCGCCGTGCCGGGCTGGCCCCAGCCGAACCCGCCGCTCGATCTGGCCGCCCTGCGCTCCGAGTGGGATTTCGAATGCGGGTGGAGCGCAACCGACGCCCTCGTCGACACCGTGCGCGGACTTCAGGGCCGCGCGGTGCGCCCGAACGGCGCCGTCGGCATACCGGGCCGAATTCCGTTGCCGATCACCAATATTCCGCAAACCGGCGGCCACGTACTACGCATTGCCGCTCCGAGCGGCGCCGACGGCGAATTCGACGACCGCATCGACCCACGCTTCCCGGTGTTCGTCGCCAGCCCGCTGCATGAGGTCACCGCGGCGCCGCTCACCCCGATGTCACTGGATGTGCACCTGAGCGGCCTGCGGGCTGCCGGACGAACCCTGTCCCAATTACTCGACCTGCGCGGCCCGGTGGCAGGCGAGTGGGAGAGCCGGCTGGTCGCGGTGTTCGGCCACCGCATCTACCTCGGTGCGTCAGCGCTCGCCGCCGCCGAGTCTCAGCTGCCCGCTCGCGCGGCCGGCTTGTCCAGGCGGCTGCGCGGCGCCGCGGATCCTCTCTCGGGCGGACCCGGGTTCCTCGCGTCGGTCACCGGGGCCATGTCGGCGACCAGGCTGCTCACCTCAGCGCGGATGCACGGCAGACACCTGCGCGCCTACCGCGACGCCTTGGACGCCGAGCGGCGCGACACCAGCAAGCTTTCGCTGTTGCGCGACGCCCAGCTGGATGCCCGAATCCGATTGTTGCGCAGCCGGGTTCACGAAGGCTGGGTGTTGTCTGCGCTGGCGGTGCTGCTCGGCGAGGTGGCTCCGGCGCAGCTCGAGGGCGTCGACGCCCCGGCGACCATCCGTTCGGAGATCGATTCGCTGGCGCGGGTGTTGCGCGCGTTCCCCTATGCGCGCACAGCGTTGGAGGACGGCGACGTGGCAGCCGCGCGCACCGCGGCGCCGATGCTGACAACCGCGTTCGACTCGACGCTGGCCCACTTGGGGCATCGCGGGCCCGGCGCTGCCGAGTTGGCTTCGTCGGTAATCGCCGACCGGCCGGACACGGTGCTGGCCGCGGCTACCCGAGTGCCGATGTCGGCGACGGCAGAGGAGGAACTGAAAACTCCCGGCGCGCATGCCTGCCGGCTGTTGGCATACGACACCACCCTGCGATTCACTCACCAACTACGGCTTGCGGTAAGGGAATTGGGCCGGCGGATGGTTGCCGACGACAAGCTCGCCGCGCTCGACGACATCTTTTACCTCACTGTTGAGGAAGCCCTGGGCATTCCGCCGGACAGCCGGCTGCGTATCAAGCGCCGCATCGCCGAGCGTGAACGGTTGCAGGCGCTGCGACTGCCGGCGGTGATCGACACCGAGTGGACCGCTCTCGTCATCCCCGACGCCGTACAGGTCGCCGAGGAACTGCGCGGAACCGGCCTGTTTCCCGGGGTGGTCGAGGGCACCGTCCGGGTGGTGGATTCGGCCGCCGGCGCGGGCCTGCAGGCCGACGACATCGCCGTCATCAACGCCGCCGACATCGAATCCGTCACGCTGCTGGGCACACCCGCGGCGGTGCTCACCGACGGCGGCTCCACGCTGGCCGACCTGAGCCGGGGGGCCATTGAGTTCGGTGTCCCGTTCGTGGCCGGTATCGCCGATGGCGCCATCAGGCTAAGCAGCGGGACGCGCGTTCGCGTCGACGGCGCCACCGGGCTGGTCACCGTACTTGCCCTGGAGTGCGAAGTCGTTGGGGCGTGACCGCGGTATACCGTGGCCCGGTGATGTGGCGGACAATCGCGACCCTCTCGGCGCTGTGGTGGGTGCTGATCGTGGCACCGGCCCTGATCGGCACCCGGCTGCTGGACCACGCCGGCACAGCGGCGGCCACCGGCCGGGTCCTGGGCGTCTGGCTCGTCGGCTATGTCGCACAGTTCGTTGTTTTCCTGATGATTTCGCGACGATCACCGCGCCCGGTACTGCTGGGATGGTTCATCTCGTCGATGGTTCCGTGGGCTGCCGACTGGACGGCGCCCCTGTCCCTGTGGTGGCTGGCGATGTGGACTGCGCTGGTCGTCGGCTACGCGACGTGGCTGGTCGGGGCCGTGTCCAAGGTAGATCACCTGCGCCGCGACGGGGTACGCGGTGTCGGTGTGGTGCTTGAGGTGATCCGGCCCATGTTCAATGTGGTGGTCAACAAGGATGCCGGCCGCCGCGTCCTGCGGCTGAGCGTCGAAAGATCCGATGGCGGAGCACCTTACGAGGCGAATCTGACCGGGACCTTCGCCCTCGGAGAAGTACCCGAATCCGAGGACAGGGTGGTGGTGCGCATCGATCCGGACGAGCCGCACGTGATCGAGCTGATCGAGGACGAGCCGATCCTGCGCGCCGCGCCTCAACCCACCGACCTCGATCCGGAGATGGCCGAGCGGTTGCGCACGCTGAAGATCATGCGGGACCGTGGCGATCTCACAGACGCCGAATTCGCCACGGCCCGAAAGCGATTCCTCGACCAGGGTTCAGCCCCCGAGTAACGCGCCCGCGTCGCCGTTGTGGGAGACCCGCACCAGGGCGGCGGCCAACGGTGCGACGGCACGCCCGGTGAGGGCAGCCAGCTTGTTGGCGTCGCGGGGGAGCCCGAGCTCATCGGCGGACTCCAGTGCGCGCCTGTCGAAATAAGGCCGCACCCAGGGCCATACGTCTTGAACCTCGCGCAGGAAGATGTCAGAACCGGTGTCCCCGATCCCGGCGAACTGCTTGAGCAGGAATTTCGCGGCGCGCACGTCCGGTTTGGCGATGCGAGCCAGCGTGCGGAGGTCGCCTCGGTAGTCCTTGTCGACCCGGCTGGCCAGATCGGTCAGCCGGGTCGCTGAACTCTCGTCGTAGCGTACGTATTGCGCCCGGCCGAACGCCTCAATAACTGTGGGCCGGTCGGCGGCGAGCACCGTGTGCGGCGTGCGCAGCCCGGCGCGGAACAACTCCCTGGCGGCCCGCACCGCGATCCCGGAATCGATTGGCTTACTGGCCAGCATGGCCAGCACCAGCAGCTGGAACAGGGGCATCGGAGAGTCTCGCAGGGTGATCCCCGCCTCGGCGGCGTACGTCATACCCGCATGCTTGCGAAGCCGCAGCACGAGATCCCTGGCTTCCGAACCCTCCATCTGCCTCTCGATACCCGTGCGGCAAATTAGTGAAACGGCGTTAATTGCCGGACAGAGACTTTGCGTAATTGACGCCTCTGGCTACCCAGCTTTTCAGTTGACGGGTGGTCCGCACGCCGTCGTCACCGACCCGCACCCAGCCGCGAGTTTCGCGCCCCGCCATCACCATCGGTTCGACGTGATCACGCTCCAGCAGAGCGGCGGTGTCCTCGGGCGGTACCCGCACCATCAGGCCACCGCGGCCGCTGGCCGCGACCGCCATGTTGCCGTTGATCAGGAACGCCAGGCCGCCGAACATCCGCTTTTCCTCGACACCCCGTTGGGCGGCCAGCAGTTCACGCAGGCGATTTGCCAGCTCTTCGTCGTAGGCCATGCGAGCACCGTAGTGCCGGCCACCGACAATCGTGTCGGGGCCGGCACTGCGATATTCGGTCAGGCGGCAGTGGTGGCCATCTCGGCCGCCGGCTCCAGCGCCAGCGCCACGATCTCGGCGACATCGGTCATCGGCGTCACCGTCAGCGCCTCGAGCACCTCGTCTGGCACATCGTCCAAGTCGGCCTCGTTGCGCTGCGGGATGAAAACCGTTGACAGCCCTGCACGTTGAGCGGCCAGCAGCTTCTGCTTGACGCCGCCGATCGGCAGCACCCGGCCGTTCAGCGTGACCTCACCGGTCATCCCGACATCCGAGCGGACCTGCCGTCCGGTCGCCATGGACACCAGCGCGGTCACCATCGTCACACCCGCGGACGGACCATCCTTGGGCACCGCGCCGGCGGGCACGTGCACGTGGATCTTGCGGTCCAGCGCCTTGGGGTCGACACCGAGCTGCTCGGCATGCGACCGCACGTAGGACAGCGCGATCTGGGCCGATTCCTTCATCACGTCGCCCAGCTGACCGGTCAGCTGCAAGGATCCATCGCCTGGCCCGGTTGATCCAGCGGCTCCGGCTTCGATGTAGAGCACGTCGCCGCCCAGACCAGTCACGGCCAGACCAGTCGCGACGCCCGGCACCGCCGTGCGTTCGGCCGACTCCGGCATGAACCGCGGCCGGCCCAGGTACTCGACCAGGTCGGGCTCGTCGATGGTCAATCCAGCCGCCCCGGCGGCGACATCAGACAGAGGTCGGAGCTCCGCAATTTTCGTGGTGACCTTCCGCATGGCCTTGGCCAACAACCGCTCGAATTGGCGCACACCGGGTTCACGGGTGTAGTCCGCGGCGATCTTGCGCAGCGCAGCGTCGGTGACGGACACCTCGTCGGCGGTCAGTGCGGCCCGATCCCGCTGCCGGGGCAGCAGGTAGTCGCGGGCGATCGCCACTTTGTCGTCCTCGGTGTAGCCGTCGATCTGCACCAGCTCCATCCGGTCCAGCAGTGCAGACGGGATGTTCTCGATCACGTTGGCCGTGGCCAAAAACACCACGTCGGAAAGATCGAGATCCAGATCCAGATAGTGGTCGCGGAACGTGTGGTTCTGCGCCGGGTCGAGCACCTCCAGCAGGGCAGCCGACGGATCGCCGCGATAGTCGGAACCGACCTTGTCGATTTCATCCAGCAGCACAACGGGATTCATCGAACCCGCCTCGCCGATCGCACGGACGATGCGGCCGGGCAGGGCACCGACATAGGTGCGACGGTGGCCACGAATTTCAGCCTCGTCGCGCACGCCGCCCAGGGCGACGCGGACGAACTTGCGGCCCAGCGCACGGGCCACGCTCTCACCGAGTGACGTCTTGCCGACGCCGGGGGGTCCCGCCAGCACCATCACCGCACCCGAACCGCGTCCACCGACGACCTGCAGGCCGCGTTGGGCGCGGCGGGAACGCACCGCCAGGTATTCCACGATGCGGTCCTTGACGTCGTCCAGCCCGTGGTGATCGGCGTCCAGAATTTCTCTGGCGCTCTTGAGATCCGTCGAATCCTCGGTGCGGACGTTCCACGGGAGATCCAGGACGGTGTCCAGCCAGGTGCGGATCCAGCCGCCCTCGGGGCTCTGCTCGCTGGAGCGTTCCAGCTTGCCGACCTCGCGCAGCGCGGCCTCACGGACCTTCTCCGGCAGGTCGGCGGCTTCGATGCGGCCGCGGTAGTCAGCCGGATCGTCCGCCCCGTCGGGACCCAGTTCTCCCAGCTCCTTGCGAATGGCGTTGAGCTGTTGGCGCAGCAGGAATTCCTTCTGCGTCTTCTCCATGCCGTCGCGCACGTCCTCGGCGATCTTGTCGTTGACCTCGACCTCGGCCAGCAGATCACTGGTCCAGCCGATCAGGACACGCAGCCGAGCGGCCACGTCCTCGGTCTCCAGCAGCTGACGCTTCTGGACGTCTGAGAGATACGACGCGTAGCCGGCGGTGTCAGCCAACGCCGACGGGTCGGCGATCTTGTTGACCACGTCGACGATCTGCCAGGCCTCACGGCGCTGCAGCATCGCCAGCAGCAGCTTCTTGTACTCCGCGGCGAGTGCCTTGGTGTCGTCCGTTGATTCGGGCTCGGCGACGTCGGTCACCTCGACCCAGAGCGCGGCACCGGGGCCGGTGGTTCCCGACCCGATGTGGGCGCGACCTTCACCTCGGACGACGGCCGCGGCACCGCCTCCGGGGATGCGGCCGACCTGCACGATCGACGCGATCACGCCATAGGTGGGGTACCGATCGTCCAGGCGCGGGGCGATCAACAACTGGCCGGAGTCGGTCGCTTGAGCTGCGTCGACCGCGGCCCGGGCGGCGTCGTCGAGCGCGATCGGCACGACCATTCCAGGCAGCACGATCGGGTCGCTGACAAATAACACCGGCACAGATTTGGCTTCAGCCATCAGTCCTCCAAAGTTCAGTCTGATGCACTCAACCCTGGTGGGTGTCGCTTTGTTCCCCGGCGCACGACGTCACATGTCCCGCCGGACACAAAGCAGCGAGCCTGCCGCCGGGGGTTGGCGACAGGCTCGCTGGTGTGTGGTGTGCTGGATCAGCCAGCGGACGGGGTGGCCCCCAGAACCCGCTGCATGTCCGGGATCATCTGCTGCAGCTGCTGTCCCCAGTAGCCCCAGCTGTGCGTGCCGTTCGCGGGGAAGTTGAACACGCCGTTGCGTCCACCAGCCGCGAGGTAGTTGTCCATGAAGGTCTTGTTGGTCCGCAACGTGAAGCCTTCGAGGAACTGGGCCGCCATCAGGTTGCCGCCGCCACCGGAGGTGTCCAGATCCGACGGCGTACCGGTGCCGCAGTAGATCCAGATCCGGGTGTTGTTGGCGACCAACTGGTTGATGTTGACCATCGGGTCGTTGCGCCGCCATGCCGGGTCAGACGACGGACCCCACATGCTCTGCGCGTTGAAGCCGCCGGCGTCGTTCATCGCCAGACCGATCAGCATCGGCCACCAGCCCTCGGAGGGGTTCAGGAAGCCCGAAAGCGACGCGGCGTAGGTGTACTTCTGCGGGTAGTAGATCGCGTAGGTCAGCGATGCGCTACCGGCCATCGACAGACCGACCACGGCGTTGCCGTTGGGATCGACCCCATAGTTGGCCGCCAGGTAGGCCGGCAGTTCCTGGGTCATGAACGTTTCCCACTTGTAGGTGTAGTTCTGACCATTGCCCTGCGACGGCTGGTACCAGTCGGTGTAGAAGCTCGACTGCCCACCGACGGGCATAACGGTCGACAGGCCCGAACCGTAGGTCCACTCGAACGCCGGGGTGTTGATGTCCCAGCCGTTGTAGTCGTCCTGCGCACGCAGGCCGTCGAGCAGGTAGATGGCGTGCGGGCCACCGCCCTGGAACTGGATACGGATATTGCGGCCCATCGCGGCCGACGGGACATCGAGGTAGAGAACCGGCAGTCCCGGCTTGGAGAAGGCGGCCGCAGTCGCCGACCCGCCGACAACGCCGATTACGCCGGGCAGAAAGAGTGCGGCCACGAAGGCTGCGGCCACGCGGCGCAACCATGTGCCTCGCATCATTTCGACGATCTTCATGACGGAAACCATCACCTTTCATACGCGTTTCACAACCGGAGAAGTGCTGTGTGCCGGTAGCTAATCACGCACGGCGGCTCCGGCTCGGCACGCGCGGCGGTGCGCCAAGTCGCGGTTCGCTAACGATAAGGAGACGCGCCGGACTCGGGATCTGCGGTATCCCAACAACTTTGAATCAGTCGTTAATAACAGGACGGTCACGGCCCGACAACGATACGGTGGACGCATGGACGACCCGTTCGATCTGCAGCGCTTCGTCGATGCCCAAGATCGCGTCTACTACCAGGTTGTGGCCGAGCTGCGAGCCGGCGCCAAACGCAGCCACTGGGTCTGGTTCATATTTCCGCAACTTGCCGAGCTCGGAACTAGTTCAACGGCAAAGATTTTCGGCATCAGATCGCTGGCCGAGGCGCGAGCCTATCTGGCCCATCCGGTACTCGGACCGCGGTTGCACGAGTGCGCACGGCTGGTGACGGCTGTCAGCGACGCCTAGATCGAGCAGATCTTCGGCTGGCCGGACAACCTGAAGGTGCGTTCGTCGATGACGTTGTTCGCGAAGGCCACCGACGATAACGCCGATTTTGTAGCGGTTTTGGACAGGTTCTACGATTCAAAGCACGACCCACGCACGGTGGAACTGCTCTAGCTGGGGCGCAGCACCAGCCAACCCTGCGGCGGGACCACCACATCGCTGACGATCTCTTCCGGCGGCGCTCCGGTGCCGCCCAGCAGCTGGGCCTGTCGCCCGATGAGCTCGGCCACCGGAAGCGACAGGGGTGTGTCGTCGATGTTGAGAGCGACGACCAACGCGTCGTCACCATGGCGGGTCTCGTATGCGTAGCCCCGGTTGTCCAGCTGCAGCGCAGTGGTTTTCGCCTCGTAGAGCCATGGGTTCCGACGGCGCAGTCCGATCAGGTACTGGTGCAGGTTCAGTACCTCTCGCCCGGCGCCGTCGGGTTGTGCTGGCGGCGTGGCGAATTCGGGGCGCACTTCGTCGTCGCCGCCGGCCCGCTCTTCCTTGACCCCGTGGTAGCCGAACTCGTCGCCGGCATAGATAGTGGGGACACCGCCGGTGGTGAACAGCAGCACCAGCGCATGTGCCACCTGCTCGGGCCGCTCCAGCTTGCTGGCGATGCGGGTGACGTCGTGATTGCCGACGAACGTCAGTGGTGCGAAACGCGCCAGAAAGTCGTTGTGGCGCTGCAGCGCCCAGTCCAGCTCGTGGAAGTTTCCGTCGTTGAGGCTGCTCCAGATCGCCTTCCACAGCTCGTACTGGGTGACCGAGTCGACCCCCGAGCCGTCCACGAACGCGCTGTAGTCACCGTGGATGACCTCGGCGACGAACCAGGCGTCGGGATGCGCTTCGCGGACGCGGGGCAGCACTTGCGCCCAGAATGCCTCTGGCACCGCATAGGCGGCGTCGAGGCGCCAGCCGTCGGCGCCGCGGCCCAGCCAGTGCTTCATGACGTCGACGGTGTAGTCGACGACGGCCGGACTGCCATGGTTCAAGGTGACGAGCTCGCCGTGCCCTTCGAAGGTGTGGAAGCGGCCGGGGCGTCCGCGGAACCAGCCGATCGACTCCGCGTCGCCGTCGTCGACGGCGCGGCGGTAACGCTCGAAATCGGTTCCGACATGATTGAACACACCGTCGAGCAGCACCCGCAACCCGCGCCCGTGGGCTTCGTCGACCAGATGGTCGAAGTCCGAATCGTCACCCAGGCGCGGGTCGATGCGGTAGTGGTCGGTGGTGTCGTAGCCGTGGGTGCGGGAGGCGAATACCGGGCCCAGTGCGATGCCCGATGTGCCGAGTTCGACTGCGTGGTCAAGCCAGTCGACGATGCGGCCCAAGCGGTGCTCGCCCGGCCCGGGTGGCTCATCGGCGGGGAAGGCGCCGACGAATCCCAGCGGATAGACGTGCCACCAGATCGCGTGCCGCACCCAGTCCGGCCCGCTCATGGACGGAACTTCGCGGCGTAGAGGTCCATCATCTCGTCCCGGTACTCCTGCGCCGGCCCGTCGACTCCAACCCCCGGGGCGACCGTGCTGATCGGCAGTGCCGCGACCGGCGGCAGCGGTGCCTGCCAGTCGGTCAGCCACTGCACCAGCTGCGCACCGGAGACCGCGAATACTATGCGGCCCAAGCCCACCCATGCGTGCGCGGCCGCGCACATCGGGCAGTGCTCACCGGAGGTGTATACAGTGGCGCGGGCGCGTTGGTCGGGGGACAGGTTGCTCACCGCCCAGAGCGCGATGGCCAACTCGGGATGGGCGGTGGCATCGCCGCCTGCGACGTGGTTGTGGTCTTCGAACAGGGTTCGGCCGTCGGCATCGACGAGGATCGAGCCGAACGGCTCGTCACCGGCCGCCAAAGCGGTACGGGCGAGTTCGACGCAGCGGCCGAGTCGCCGGATGTCCTGCTCGTCGAGCGCCACGCTGTCTCACTTTACGCACGGCGGACCCGGCGCAGCAGCGGCTCGGGGTTCAGTTGCGGGGCCGGCCGTCGGCGGGCCAGTGGGTAACAGGCCAGTCCGACGATCAGTGCGATCAGGTGACCGACCGGGGTGAAGGTGGGGTTGATCAGCAGCGCGACGATGAACCAGCCGAACGCGAACAGCAGGTACAACCACCGCCACGGACGCACGATGTGATAACTCAGCAGGCCGATGATGCCGACGGCGAAGTAGCTGACCCCGATGTCTTTGGCGTTGAGGTATCGCGGTGAGACGGCCGCCTCCTGGATCTGCCAGTACAGGAAGCCTTCACTGAGGTACGTGGCGACGATGTGGGCGATCAGCCCAGCGACCACGAAACGCAGGTGGCCGAGCCAGCGTTCGGCCGGGGCCAGGAAGAGGCAGAACAACACCAGGTAGGGCCACCATGCGGCGCCGTCGAGCCACAGCAGGCTGGTGATCAGCACCCGGATCGGATCGGCGGCCAGGTGATGCAGGTTGGTCGAGTCCTTCCGCAGCAGGACGACCAGATGCCAGCGGGGCAGCAGGTGCTGGGCGAGGGTGGTCAGGAACAGCACCGCCAGCCAGCCGAACGTCACCGGTGCGGAGCGGACGAAATGCGCGATCGCCTGCGCCCGGCCGCGTTCAGTGACGGTGACCGGTGCGGACTGTTCTGACCTGTCGTGCACGTGATGAGGTTACGACGCGCGACGTCAGTGGCAGCACTCCTTGGCCGGGATGTCGAGGACTTCGAGCCGGCACGCGCATGACGCCAGGATCGGCACGTCGGCGCGGGCTGACGCCAGTTCGAGCTGGCGCCCGATGATCACCGCTTCCTTCGTGCGCCCCAGCCGCTGCAGGCATTCGTGGTAGCCGTGCAGGCTCCACACGTTGCCCGGATGCTGGCAGGGCCGGCTCAACGTCGGGTCCAGGCCGAGGTCGGCGGCGTACACGCCGGCCGCTTCCTCGACCCGCCCCTGCTCCAGGAGTAGCGCCCCGTAAGCGTGCCGGGTGGGCTGCATCCAGCCCCAGGGTTCGTCGTAGGGGAGTGAATCGTCCAGCGCGATCGCCCGCCGCAGGTGCCCGAATGCTTCGTCGAAATTCCCTTCGCGGTAGGCGATCTCACCGTCGAGCATGGCTGCGGCGACAGCCAGGATGTCCCGGCTGGTGTTGTTGAACAGGTACCGGGAGTTCGGCACCCGGGCGTAGGCCTGCGCGAACGCCTCCCGCTCGGCGGCGGCCTGGGCGAGCTGCCCCTTGGCCGCATGTGCGACGCCACGTCCGTAGTGAATGGTTGCGGTTGTGCTGCAATACAACTCGGTATCTGCCGGGAGGATCTCGGCGATCAGGTCGTCCCAGCGGCCGAACCGGATCAGCACGTGCACCCGCAGCGGAACGAAGGCTTCTAACCAGTCGGCCATCGGCGGCGATTCGATGGAGAGCAGTTCGGGGGTCAGCTGTCCGGACAGCTCGCCGGCGGCCTGCAGCGCGACCTGCGACTGACCGGCGAACATCGCGGAGTAGACAATGAAGTGCAGATCGTGCGCCCGGTAGAGCGAGTAGAAGTTCAGCGGCCCGGCATGGCCGACGAAGCGACGATCGGCGGCCACCGCGGACTCGTTGGCCAGCACCGAATCTCGGTAGTTGCCACACAGCACGTCGATGTGCGACGGCATGTGTTGTAGATGCCCGGCGTCGGGCACCAGTCCGCGCAACAGGTCGGCGGCAGGCAGCGCGTCCTCGGGATGCGCCGACATTTCCATCGCGTGGATGTACAGGTGCAGCACGCCGGGATGGGCGCGGCCGGCGTCGGCGCTCAGCGCGGCATCCATCAGTCGCTTGGCCTCCACCACCCGCGATCCGGGGGCGGGCTCACCGGTTGTGGTGTCCCACAACGCCCATGCTGTCAGGTTCACCAGCGCGTCAGCGGCCAAGGCCTGCACGTCGATGTCGCCGGGATAGGTCTGCGCCAGGTCGGCCATCGCATCGGCGTAGGCGACGTGACCTCCCGCCAGCGCCTCGGAGTCCTCCGGATCCTCAGTGGGAAACCGGGTGGCCAGTGCGGCTATCAGGGCATGCTCGACGGCGCTGCCCCGGCCCTTGGCGGCCAGCTCGAGCTCCACCCGGGCCCGCGCCAGCGAGGCTGCGAGGTCGACGGGGTCGAAGGCTTCCCACGCCTTGTTGTAGTTGGGCCCGATGGCGTACGCGATACCCCAGCGGGCGATCGCGAGGTCGGGGTCCAGCGCCAGGGCACGCTCGAAGCAGACGATCGCCTCTTCGTGGTTGAAGGCGTAGGCCCACACCAGTCCTCGGTCGAACCAGACCTGCGCCTGCGGTGAAGGGGTTTCCACGGGTCGGTGGTATGCGCCGAGGTCGTAGTACGGCTCGGTGTCGCCAAGCGGAACCCCCATGCTGCACACCCTAGGTCAGCGCGCCGACTCCGGATAGCGTTGCAACCGACCAGAACGAAAGGGTGCAGACCGTGATTCGTTGCGTGCGTTTGTTCACCGGACCCGACGACCAATCCCACATCGAGATCGGCCGTCTCGACCTGGCGCCGGGGCGCAACGACGACCTGGTGTCGTCCGCGATGTCCTCGAGTCATGTGACGGCGGAGGAGACCGCCACCGGCGGAACGCTGGCCTGGCACACCGCGCCGGTGCGCCAGCTCGTTGTGACGCTAGCCGGGACCCTGGTGTTCACCACCCGCAACGGCGAGGAGTTCACGCTCGCCCCCGGAGACGTGTTGCTCGCCGAGGACACCGTGGGCTCGGGCCATCAGTGGCGTCTGGTGGACGACAACCCGTGGCGGCGGATCTACATCGTGCTCGCCGACGGCGTCGAGGTCCCCTTCCTCGCCGAATGACTCCGCTTAGTGCCCGGCGACGATATCGGACTCGTCCACGGTCACCGGCTCCTTGGCCGAGGGCAGCAGCGAGTACAGCAGGCACACCACCGCGAAGAACAGATACCCAAGCGCCGCTTGCGGATTGGCGGCCCAGCCGATCTCGGGCGCATGGATCAGCCCGATGAACGACAGCGCCGCGGCCACCACCGACGCCAGCGCGGCGTGGCGGAACTTCTTCTCCAGGATGAACGTCACCATCGTGCCCAGCAACAGGCCGACCAGAATGGCGCCCTCACCGAGGGTCTGCAATCCGTCGTAGACCACACCGGCGTTGCCCAGTGCGTCCATGCCAACCTTGGTGGCCGACGTCCCGGCCGCGTTGAGCGCATTGTCGATCATCCCGCTGGCCCACTGCGCCAGGTTGGGCAACAGCGCGGCCACCACCGCCACGGCATGCAGCCGCGGCACGGCCTGGAAGGCCTGGGCGCCGATCAACAGGCCGATGTAGAGCAGGATCGGCACGATCGCCGGCACCGGCAAGATGGCCGCGAGCACGCCGAAAAGACCGAGGAAGCACAGCAAGCCGATCACCACACCGCTGGCCAGCGAGTAGCCGGCCCGGCCACCGGCGTCCTTCCAGCCGGGATGGCCGATGTACACCGCGGGCGGGAATGGCGAACCGAACGCCGAACCGATCACCGCGCCGGCGCCGTCGGCCAGTAACACACTGCGCAGATTGTAGTTGTCCCCAGCCGCGGCAGCGCTTTCCACGTTGCTCATCGCCTCGGTGAAGTTGTAGACGCCCAACGGGATCGCCGTACCCAGCAGGGGAGCCAGATGCGCCAGCCCGGACATCAACAGGTCGATGCGAAGGTCGGGAATCCCGATCGCGATGTCCGACATAGCCTTCCCGACATCCGGTGCCGACATGAAACCGCCGATCCAGCCGATCGCGGTACCGACCAGCAGCGCCACCAGACCGACGGGGATGTTGCCCGGCAGCTTCACGTCGGTGAAGAAGCCGATGAGGATGATCGCCAGCACCGGAAGGCCGATCCAGGCGGCCTCCCACATCTGGGCGGCCGGGCGCATCGAGATGAAGGTGATCGAAATACCGGCCAGGGTGCCAAGCATCGCCGCGCGTGGCGTCAGCTTGCGGATGTAGGGGCCGACGAAGCCGCCGATGATGACGATGATCCCGATCATGAACGCCCACGCCAGACCCGCCTTCCAGGCCTCGATCGGGTTCTTGGTGGCCAGATAGACCGGCAGCATCACGACGAAGACCACGATGAACATGTGCGGCACGCTCGGGCCGTACGGCAATGCGGTCACGTCGGTGCGGCCTTCGCGGCGGGCCAGCCGTCGGGCCAGGAACGTGTAGTAGAGATTCCCGAGCACCAGGGCGACGCCGAGCGCGGGTAGCACGGTGCCGAGCACGTCGTCGTCGGGCAGCTTGATCACGCCGATCATCAACGTGGTCAGGGTCAGGACGTTGACCAGAATGTTGAAGCCGAGCCCAAAGAAGGCGTTCAGGTCGCCGCGGGTCCACCAGGGGATTTTCAATTCGCTCGGCGTCGGCGGTGCGGGCTCGGTCACGTCGGTGCTCATCGGCAGCCTTCCTGGCGCGGCGGGACAGCAGTGCGCGACCCGAGCCGACAACTGCGTCGCTGTCCGTCGCTAACTGGAGATTCTCGACGCCCGCGTTCCAACTGGGGGTCGGCTGTGTGTCAATCGTGTTAGCCCACGTCGAGACCACGGTTCGACACCCCCGTCGGCGCCGTGGTCTAGTGCTGGAGTGCTGGAATTCACCGACGAAGACCTGTCCGCCGAGGACATCGAGCGGCTACGGGCGATTTACGAGCCGCTGGCCATTTCGGTGCGGGAGTTGGTCGACGCCACGATCCGCACCGAGGTGGACGCCGAGACCGTCGCCGCGGTGAAAGCCGATATCGACGCCGCCACCGCGCGGCTGCGGAGTGAGCAGATCGAGGGCGCTTTCGGGGTCCGGCGAACAAGCTCGGGCGCAAGCATGAGTTGGGGCAACGCCGTCATCGGCCTGCGCAACCCGTGCGCGCCGCCGTTGGTGATTCATCGCGACGAGGACGGACGGCGCTGGACCGATTTTCATCTCGGCGCGCCCTACGAGGGACCGCCTGGGCACGTGCACGGCGGGGTGTCGGCGCTGGTTCTGGATCACGTTCTCGGCGAAGCGGCCAGCCCGGACGGCAAACCGCGCTTCACCGGCAGCATCACCGTGCGGTATCTGCGGGCCTGCCCGCTTGGGCCGCTGCATGCCGAAGCGCAGATCACCCGTGTCGACGGCGTGAAAACCTTTGTCTCCGGCTATATCTCCGACGCCGAAGGCATCACCGTGGAAGCCGAGGGCGTCTTCATCACCCCACGCTGGCTGCGCGACTGAGACTACTGCTTGCCCATCGCCAGTTTGAGCCGGTCCGCCGGGGTGATCAGGTGGTCGTGGTTGTCGTCGCCGATGTCGATCTGCACCCAGTCGATCCGTCCGGTGAAGGAGTTGCCGGACGGCCCGTAGTCCGGGGAGGCCGGCGACCCGGTGTCACGCCCGACATCGCAGGCCTCATCGGCGGAGAACCCCATCGGAATGGTGATGTCCACCCGGCCGGTGCCCACCGGCGTGCCGTCGTGATACAGGGTCACCGTGCCACCCTTGGCCAATCCGCCACCGTCGTAGGCGAATTCGATCCGCACCTGGTGTGCACCCGCAGGGAGCGGCGTGTCGGCGGTGACGAAGAAGTACTGGATGCCGAAGAAGTTGTAGCAGTACTTCAGCCGTCCCTCGTGGACGTAGAGCGCCCAGCCGCCGACCTGCCCGCCCTGGGTGATGATCACCCCGGCAGCGCCGGTCTCGGGCACAACGATGTTGGCGGTCACCGAGTGCGACTTGTTCTTCAGGTTCAGGACGCAGCTTTCGCTGACCCGCATGCCGTCGAACAGTAGTTGCCTGGTGCCTTTGATGAGCTGCGGGCGTCCGGCGATGTCGGGATTGATCCGTTCGAAGGACCTGTCGTCGAGCGGGACGACGTTGTACTTGACCGCCTCTATGAGCCAAAGCCGTTGCAGCTCAGCCAGTTTCTCCGGATTGTCGGCGACGAGGTTGCGGGCCTGTGTCCAGTCGTCTGGGCCGTAGAGCTCCCAGACGTCGTCGTCGAATGCCGGCGGGGTGTCGATCTTCCACGGGGTGCGGTGCTTGGTCGCCGCCGTCCAGCCCTTGTGATAGATGCCGCGGTTGCCCATGATCTCGAAGTACTGCACGACATGTGACTCCGGTGCGGCTTCGTCGCGCAGCGTGCCCAGCATGCTCACGCCCTCCAATGGCGCCTGCGCAATACCGTTGACGCTCAGCGGAGCCGGGATACCAGCCGCCTCGAGGATAGTGGGGACGACGTCGATGACGTGGTGGAACTGGTTGCGCACCGTGCCCTTGTCGGCCAAGCCGCTGGGCCAGTGCACGATGGTGCCGTTGCGAGTCCCGCCCCAGTGCGACGCCACCTGCTTGGTCCACTGATAGGGCGTGCACAACGCGTGCGCCCAGCCCACCGCGTAGTGGTTGTAGGCGTCCGGGGTGCCGAAGTCGTCGATCTTGGACAGCAGGAACTCGGTGGTCTCCAGACCCCCCATGCCGTTGAGGACGGCCATCTCGTTGAAGCAGCCGACGGGCGTTCCCTCCGCCGAGGCCCCGTTGTCGCCGATGATGTAGTAGATGAGGGTGTCGTCGAGCACGCCCAGGTCCTCGAGCGTATCGACGACCCGGCCGATCTCGTGGTCGGTCTGCTCGAGGAAGCCGGCGTAGATCTCCATCTGCCGGGCCAGCACCGGCTTCAGCTCGTCGGCCATGGCGTCCCAGGCCGGGATTTCGTCGTGACGTGCGGTCAGCTCGGCGTCCTCAGGAATTACCCCAAGCTGCTTCTGCCGGGCGAAGATCTTCTCCCGCAGCACATCCCAGCCCTCGTCGAACTGACCGCGATACTTGTCCGACCAGTGCGCGGGAACATGGTGCGGCGCGTGGGTGGCGCCGGGGGCGAAGTACATGAAGAACGGCTTGTCGGGCATCAACGCCTTCTGCTGGCGCACCCAGGTGATCGCGTGGTCGGCGAGATCCTCGGTGAGGGTGTAGCCCTCTTCGGGCGTGCGGGGCGGCTCTACCGGTGTCGTGCCCTCATATAGGCCCGGGTAGTACTGATTGGCCTCACCGCCGATGAACCCGTAGAAGTACTCGAAGCCCGACCCGGTCGGCCACTGGTGGAACGGCCCGACGGGGGAGACCTCCCAGACCGGGACCTCGTGACACTTGCCGAACTGCGCGGTCGAATACCCGTTGAGCTTGAGGGTTTCCGCGATCGGGGCCTTGTCCTTCGGCCGGATGCTGCTGTTGCCCGGTGCCGAAGTGGCCGTCTCGGTGATCGCACCCATGCCGACCGAGTGGTGGTTGCGCCCGGTCAGCAATGCCTGACGGGTGGGGGAGCACAGCGCAGTGGTGTGGAACCGGTTGAGCTTCAATCCGTTTCCGGCCAGCCGCCCCGCCACCGGAGTGTCGCACGGGCCGCCGAAGGCGGACGACGCCGCGAAGCCGACGTCGTCGATGAGCACGATCAGGACGTTGGGCGCGTCCTTCGGTGGCCGCAGCGTGGTGATCGGCGGGTAGCTGGTGTCGGGATCCTTGGCGTCGTAGGTGGTCAGCCCGACGTGCCGGGTGTCGGGAATCGGTAGTACGTCGCGACGCACCCGCGCCTGAGCTGTGCCGGGCTGAGACGACGAATCCGCCATCGGTCCTCCTTGACCACGAGGAGACCTCTTCTCGATCCCCTGAGCCGGGCCAGCCTACGCCGCAGGCGCCACACGAGAGTGGGATAGACAGGTTGCTCCCCACACGCTGGCAGGTAGGTTCCAGCCATGGAGAAGGTGATGGTCACACTGCGCACCGGTGCCCCCGACGACGCGTGGGCCGAACAGTTGCGGGGCCCGGTGGCACAGGAGCTGCTCGCCCTCGGCCTGCCCGGGGTGACGGTCAACGTCCGCGACGCCGACGTCCGCGATTCGATGATGATGCTGACGGTGCTGGACCCGCCGGTGCAGGCGGTTGTCAGCCTCTGGACTCAGCAGTACTACGGCGATCAGGTCCTGATGGCCTTGGAACTGCTCGGCCACCAGGCCGAGTACATCGCCGCGTATCTCGTCACCGAGTCGGCTCCGCTGCCGCCGCCGACGTCACCGATCGGGGAGCGTTCGCCCGGGTTGGCCAATATGGCGCTGTTGCGGCGCCCCGCCCACATGGACGAGCCGACGTGGCTGTCGCGCTGGCACGGCAACCACACGCCGGTGGCGATCGCCACGCAGTCGACCTTCACCTATGTGCAGAACTACGTGGTGCGTGCGCTCACCGAAGACGCTCCGGTGATCAATGCGATCGTCGAGGAGCATTTCCCCATCGAATCGGTGCGCAGCCTGCACGCGTTCTTCGGCGCCGCTGACGACGCCGACCTGCAGGACCGGATGGAGAAGATGGTCGCCAGCACAGCGGCTTTCGGTGCCAACGTCAACATCGACGCCGTACCGACCAGCCGCTACGTTCTGCGCAGCCCGTTCGTCGCCGAGCAAGCATGACCACCCTGAGCGAGGCCGTCGCGCTGGCGGAGGCCGACCGCGGATTGGCGGTGGTCTCGACGCTGCGGGCCGACGGGACGATCCAGGCCTCGCTAATCAACGCCGGTGTCGTGGCGCATCCGGCCACCGGCGAACCGGTGCTGGCGTTCGTCACCTACGGGCGGGTCAAGCTGGCGAATCTACGGGCACGCCCGGCCCTGACCCTGACGTTCCGCCAAGGCTGGCAGTGGGCCACCGTGGAGGGCCGCGCCGAACTCGCGGGGCCCGACGATGTGCCGGGGTGGCTGGTCGGGCCGGATCAGCTACGACTGCTGCTGCGTGAGGTGTTCACCGCCTGCGGTGGCACCCACGACAACTGGACCGAGTACGACCGGACCATGATCGAGCAGGCCCGCGTCGCCGTCCTGGTGGCGCCGACCCGGGTGTACAGCAACGGATAGCCGACAAGACAGCCAGTCCTCTCGCGCGAGACTGCGTGCAATGCGCCCAGCCTGCGCTCAGCGCGCATTTCCAGCACGGTCCACGCTCTCTCACCGCAGACTCGGTTGTGGTGAGAGCACCTAGGTCCCATCTGCCGGGCTTGGCTCCCTGACGCGCTTCGCAACCCGGTTAGGCTTCCGCGCGTGACGCTCCTCATCGCCGACGAGAACCGGGTTCGCACCATCACTCTCAATCGGCCCGACGCCCTCAACGCCTTCAACGAGGCCCTGTACGACGCCACCGCCGAGGCGCTGCTGGCGGCCGCCGACGACCCCGAGGTGGCCGTCGTGCTGATCACCGGAGCCGGTCGGGCGTTCAGCGCCGGCCAAGATCTCGGCGACATGCAGGCCCGGATCACCGATCCCGACTTCGTCCAGGGCACGCACGGCTTTCCCGGACTGATCAGCGCGCTGAGCCGGTTCCCCAAGCCGCTGATCTGTGCGATCAACGGTGTCGGCCTCGGCATCGGCGCGACGATCCTCGGCTATGCCGACCTGGCGTTCATGTCCTCGACCGCGCGGCTGAAGTGCCCCTTCACCAGCCTGGGTGTGGCGCCGGAAGCCGCGTCGTCATATCTGTTGCCGCAGTTGATCGGTCGGCAGAACGCCGCCTGGTTACTGATGTCCTCGGAATGGGTGGATGCCGCCGAGGCATTGCGGATGGGTCTGGTCTGGCGGGTCAGTGAACCCGACGAGCTGTTGGCCGATGCCCGCAAGCACGCCGAAGTCCTAGCCTCCCGGCCCATTTCGAGCCTCATCGCGGTCAAGCAGACGATGGTCGAACCGCTACGGCCCGGAATCGCAGAGGCGACCACGCGGGAGAACGCGTTCTTCGAGAAGCTGATGGGCGCGGCGGCCAACGCCGAAGCGCTAGCGGATTTTCACCGCGGAAAAACGAGCTGAGTCAGCGCGCCCCGGCCGAGGCCAGACGGGTGTCGGCCGCGAAATGCGCCTCGATGATGGCCCGCACAGTGCGACGGCACCGGCCGCAATCGCCTCCGGCGCCGCAGGCGGCCGCGACCTGCTTAGACGTGCACGCTCCGCTTGCGACAGCCGCACTGACCGTGGCGTTGGTCGCCCCCGCGCAGAGGCACACGTACATCAGGGCTTCCCTCTCATCGCAGGATCACGTCGCACATCGGACATACGCACAACGGACATACGCACAACGGACATACGCACATTGGACATATTAGTGGAGACTAACCTTAGTAAGGCCTGCCTACAACACCCCGGCGGTTCGGACTTTCGCAAGGCTGTCGCCAGGCTGCACTAGGGTGACTTACGCGCTCGGCCCGATCACTGGGCCCATTGACCGCCGACCTGGGGGGAAGAAACGTCATGCAAGGCGATCCGGAAGTTCTCCGTCTGCTCAACGAGCAGCTGACCAGCGAACTGACCGCCATCAATCAGTACTTTCTGCACTCCAAGATGCAGGACAACTGGGGTTTCACCGAGCTGGCAAAGCACACCAGGGAAGAGTCCTTCGACGAGATGCGGCACGCAGAGGCGATCACCGACCGCATCCTGCTCCTAGACGGGCTGCCCAACTATCAGCGCCTCGGCTCGCTTCGGGTGGGGCAGACCCTGCGCGAGCAGTTCGAGAGCGATCTGGCGATCGAGTACGAGGTGGTTGGTCGGCTGAAGCCCGCCATCATCCTGTGCCGCGAGAAGCAGGACTCCACCACCGCCAACCTCTTCGAGGGGATCGTGGCCGACGAGGAACACCACATCGACTACCTCGAGACCCAACTCGAGTTGATGGACAAGCTCGGCGTGGAGCTCTACTCCGCGCAGTGCGTGTCGCGCCCGCCGAGCTGACCACACCCGGTCGATCAGAAACTAGAACACGTTCCAGATTCGTCGCTCGCGGCGTAACATCGCGCCATGAGCCGAATCGGAAACTTCGCTGAAGACGACATCGCTGGCTGGATCGTCAAGTCCCCGGATATCGGAACCGCGATGGCCGGCTTCAGTAGTGCGGTCTACAGCGAGAAGAACCGCCTCCCGATGCGGGTGCGCGAGCTCGCCCGCGCGGTGATCGCCCACGACAACGAATGTGTCTTGTGTCAAAACACCCGTGACGCCGACGGCCCCGCCGCCGGAGTCGACGAGGATCTCTACGACCATGCACTGGAATGGGCAACCTGGCCGGGCTACAGCGAGCAGGAACGCGTCGCCGCCGAGTTCGCCCACCGGTTTGGCACCGACCACGTGAACCTCAAGTACGACGAGGACTTTTGGGATCGCGCCCACGCCCAGTTCTCCGACGAGCTGCTCGCAGACCTGACCTTGTCGTGCGCGATGTGGATCGGGATGGGCCGCATGCTGTCCACCCTCGACATCGGTCAGAGCTGCAAGCTGACCCTGCCGAGCCGCGCCTAGGCACTTTCGGGCGCACTCGGCGGGCGCGGTGGGCAGAATGTCTGCCATGACCACACCGGCGATCGCGCGATTGAAGGCTGACGGCGTGGACGTCGTCGTCGGGACAATGGTCACTGCCGCAGGCCTGACCCACGCTAAGACCGTGCCCACCCGTCGCGCCACCGCATTCGCCGATCCTGGACTGGGTTTCAGCCCGGTCACCCACGTCTTCGCCATCGACAAGGCCGGGATCGCGTTCACCGAAGGCATCACGGTTGTCGGCGACCAGCGCATCCGGATCGATCTGGAAGCGTTGCGGGTCCTCGGTGACGGCCTGGCGTGGGCGCCCGCCTCCTTCTTCGACCAGGACGGCATCCCCGTCCCGGCGTGCGCGCGAGGAACCCTGGCGCGCATCGAGTCCCGGTTGGAGCACGCCGGCTTGCGGGGTCTGGTCGGACACGAGATCGAGTTCCTGCTCGTGGATCCCGAGGGCAATCGGCTGCCGGGCAATCTGTGGGCGCAGTACGGCCTCGCCGGTGCGTTGGAGTATGAGGGTTTCGTTCGCGATGTAACCGCTGCGGCGGGCGCCGCCGGGGTGGAGATCGAGCAGTTCCATCCGGAATACGGCATCAACCAGTTCGAGATCTCCCTGGCTCCCAAGGCCCCGGTGGCAGCCGCCGACCAGCTGATACTGACCCGGATCGTCATCAGCCGGGTGGCCCGCAAGTACGGGCTGCGGGTGTGTCTGTCCCCGCTCCCCTTCGCGGGCAGCGTGGGTTCGGGTGCGCATCAGCACTTTTCATTGCTGCGCGGCGATTCGCCGGTGTTCTCCGGGGGCACTGGCACGCAAGGAATGACCGCCGAAGGGGAGAGCGCGATCGGAGGGATCATCGCCGGACTACTCGACGCACAGCTGATCTTCTGCGGTTCGATCGTGTCGGGACTGCGAATGAAGCCGGGCAACTGGGCCGGCGCGTACGCCTGCTGGGGCACCGAGAACCGCGAGGCCGCAGTTCGATTCGTGCGCGGCACGCACGGAAACCCGCACGGAGCCAACGTGGAGGTCAAGGTCGTCGATCCGTCGGCCAACCCGTACTTCGCCACGGCCGCAATCCTGGGCCTGGCACTTGACGGCATCGAGCACAGCGCCGCACTCCCGCCGGAGACGCTGGTCGACCCGGCCACCCTTTCGGACGGCGAGCGCACGGCCGCGGGCACGGTCGCGTTGAGCTCCGATCAGGGTCAGGAGATCGCCGCGCTGGACGGTTCGGCGCGGTTGCGGGCGATACTCGGCGATCCAGCCGTCGATGCGTTGGTGGCCGTTCGTCGCTACGAGCATGAGACGTATTCGCATCTGGACCCCGAAGCGCTGACCGAGAAGTTCAGGATGGCCTGGAGCGTATAAGTGCTCATGACCGCTTATCACTGCGCGTGACATCCGCACTGGCCGACCACATCGCCGGTGTGCGCCTGGTGGACAACCACGTGCACGGCTATTGGCTGGCGGCCGCGGACCGCCGGCGCTTCGAGAACGGCCTCAACGAGGCCAATATCGAACCACTGGCGGATTTCGATTCCGGCTTCGACACCCAGCTGGGTTTCGCGGTGCGGGCGCATTGCGCGCCCCTGCTCGGCCTGCCTGAACATGTTGACCCGCAGAGTTATTGGGAACGCCGCAGCCAGTTGACCGAAAGCCAACTCGCCGCGGTGTTCCTGCCGGCCGCCGGCGTCAGCGATTGGCTGGTCGACACCGGGCTGCCGGGCGAGATTGCCGGGCTGCCGGAGATGGCCGCTGCGTCCGGCAGCGCGGTCGGTGAGATCGTCCGGCTCGAGCAGGTCGCCGAGCAGGCGGCGGCATCGCCCGGCGACTATGCCGACGCGTTTCGGCGAATCTTGTTCGAGCGCAGCAAGACTGCGGTCGCCACCAAAACCGTGTTGGCCTACCGCGGCGGGTTCGACGGCGATCTGTCCGCTCCTGATACGCGCGCTGTCGCCGAGGCGGCGGCGCGGTGGCGGGCGGCCGGGGGAGTGCGGCTGACGGACCGGACACTGCTGCGGTTCGGTGTGCACGAGGCGCTTCGGCTGGACAAGCCGCTGCAGTTTCACGTCGGGCTGGGTGACCGCGACTGCGATCTGCACCGGACCAATCCGATGCTATTGCTGGACTTTCTGCGCCAGTCGGGCACCACACCGATCGTCTTGCTGCACTGCTATCCCTACGAGCGCGAGGCCGGCTATCTGGCCCAGGCGTTCAACAACGTCTATCTCGATGTCGGCTTGAGCGTCAACCATCTCGGTGCCCGCGCAGAAGCGTTCATTGGGCGCACTCTGGAGCTGGCGCCGTTTCGGAAGATTCTGTATTCCTCGGACGCGTTCGGACCGGCGGAACTGCACTACCTGGGTTCGGCGTTGTGGCGCGCGGGGATGGCCGCAGTGCTGGCCGGGTTCGTCAGGCGAGGACAGTGGAGTGAAGCCGATGCGATGCGAGTGGTGGATCTGATCGGCCGCGGCAACGCCGCACGGGTCTACGCGCGGTGATGTGTGACGGAGTGTCAGGCCGAGTAGGAGCACCGCCGAAATCCGGTCGTCAGCCCCTGGGTCGTAGGCCTGACGCTGATTGTGCTGGGTCTGATTGCGCCGACGCTGGCCTGGGTTCAGCCCTACCAGGAAATAAAAGCCCTCAAGCAGCTACTCGGGCCGATGTCGTTTTCCATCGTCGGGGTGATGGCGGGCCTGATCGCGGTGCTCGGCCTGATCGCGTTGGTCGTGGTGCTCTGGCGCCTGTGATCTAGGCGGGTACGAAGAAGTGCGCCCACTTCGCGATGTCCGCCGGCCCGACGCACTGCAGCGGCACGCCGGGTGTCTTCACCTGCCACTCGTTGCCGGCCATCCGTTCTTGCGCGGTGGTTCCCGGTGTGGCGCAGGGCAGGGCGACCTGAGCCTCACCGACGAGCGGACCCGTGGGCACCCAGGTACCGCTGGCCGAACAGATGAGCGTCCCGTTGTTGGCGTCCATCCCGAAAACGTAGGAGGGGCTCGGGGTGCAGGGCGTGCCGCTGACCACGTTCTGGGCCACGTTCGGTACGCAGCTCGCAGAGTGGCACGAGCTGGCCGACGACGGTGGGGCGAGCGGAATCGCCGCACCGAGCAGACCGCACGAGACTAGCGAGCCGACGACAATCTTGCGCATCTCTGCCTCCTGACGCTGCGCCCTAGCGGCTCGATCAGCGTAGCGCCGGGACCGCATGAGCGACCTACGTTTGTCCCGACCACCGAGTCGCTATTTCAGCAAACTTTTCCGAAACCAGAATCAACGCTCTTTGACCGACCCGGCACAGCCGGGGATGCCGTCGCTGAAATGGCTGGTCATCACGAAGAGCCGTCGGCCGGGACGTCGCGAATGCCACCGGGGGCAACTGTCGATTCCGTCAATCAACCATTCGCTTAGCTAATTACTCGCGGTATCAAGTAAGTCCCAGAGGCCAACCCGGGAATATATTATCGCATCCGTCAATCAGTGGTGACCCCCAATTGCGCTGTCGTACAAACTATTTCGCTAGATACCCCACGCCGTATCCACGATGTGAACCGTTTCCTGGCGCAGGCGACCATTTTCCTCGAAAACCGCGATCGCTCTACTTACTCGCGAGTAGTTTCCGAATGTGGGGGGGTTACGGATGAGGTAAAGGAGCAGAAACAATGCAGTTAGCCCTCAACCGCACCGTCACCGCGGGAGTCGCTCTCGTCGGCGCCAGTGCTATCGCTTTGACGCCGATCGTGGCGTCGTCTGCCGATGTCCAGCTACCGTCTATTCACAGTGCTGAAGTACAGATGGCGGCCTTCGTGAACCCGATTGAGGAGTGGGTGCAGGTCATCGGGACCAGCTTCACCAATCTGAGCGCGCTGGGCACTCAGGTGCAGGGCGATCCGACGCCCATCCTGAGTCAGCTGGCGACGAACTTCTTGGCCAACGCCAAGACCCTCGTCGACACCGCATCGCAGACGTTCGGTCAGGCGGTGACCACATTCGCTTCCATGCCGCAGGCCTTCCTGACCGCCGCACAACAGGTCGCCGCGGGACACGTTGCTGATGCCGTGCAGACGATCTGGGGCAGTGTGCTGCTGCCGCCGGCTTTTCTGCTGATCATTCCCATCAGCGCAGTGATTCCGATCGTCCAGACCGCGGTGCAAAACGTGGCCAACGTCATTGGGGCGCTCGGTGGGACGAACCTGTTGCTGACCGGAATCGCGGTGATCTCACCGATCTACGCCACCATCACCCAGTTCGGCAACTCGGCCCAGGCCTTGGTCGATGCGCTCAAGGCCGGCGATTTCGTTACGGCGGCAAGCGCGGTCATCAACGCGCCCGCACAGCTCGTCAACGCGTTCCTCAACGGTGACGACACCACACCCGGCCTGCTGACCCCGCTCGACGGAGTCGGTGGCGGCGGAGCCATCGCGGCGCTGCTGAAATTGCGTGATGCGGTGGCCGAGGCTATCGCGCCGCCGACGACGCCCTCGTCTGCAGCCGTCAAGGCTCTGAGCGCCAAGACCGCTGCTCCGGCCGAGGCAACATCATCGGACACGACGACGGGCACCGTGTCGGCACACGGATCAGCGAAGACACCGACCGCCGGGAGGACCAGCAGCGCGAACAAGGCCGGCGGCGCATCGAGTACCAATGGCGAAAAGACCAGTGGGAAGGCAGGTTCCGGCCGGCATCGCGGCGCGGCCTAGTATTCTCCGGCGTTCACGGTGGCCGTCGTAGCCGACGGCGGGCGGCCACCGCGGGCAGCCTTCACCGACTCAGATCAGTCCGGTGGCGTCGAAGATCCAGGACATATCGGCCTTGGCAAGATCCTCGAGCCAGGTCGGCGGGGCGAAGCTCGTCAGCCCGCCCATATCCCAGTAGTCCTTCCACAGCGTGATCTTGCCGTCCTCGACTTTGTGCACCGTGACGAAACGCAGGACGCCCTGCTCGCCCGTCTTGAACGTCCACGTTTCGGAGTGTTCGTACATGGCGTCGATGCCGTTGCTCACCAGAACGCCGTCGTGGTTCACGTACCCGGCCAGCGGCTCCAGCCCGATCTTGAGCCGCTTGACGATGTCCTCCGGACCGCGGGCAGCCGCGATGGCGCCGACCGGCATGTCGGCGTAGATGCAGTCGTCCGACAGGAAGGTCTTGAGTGTTTCCCAGTCGCGGTTCGACAGGGCTTTCCACATGCCGAGAACGGTCTGGGCGACCTCAGTGGGTACCGCCGAGATGTCAATTGACATGAGCCAGCTCCGATTTCGTCGTTCCCGGTGCCGGTGTGGTCCGGCCCACCCGCAGGAAGCTCCCGGTGCGCTCGGCACCCAACACCGGCGTCGGCTCGCCGTTGCGAACTACCGTGCGGCCGCCGATCAGTACCAACTCGACGACGTCGTTGTTGCGGTTGACCATCCGGGGCAGGCCCGCGTACTGCTCGACAGGCTCTTCGGCGTAATCGTCGAGCCGGCTGTCGAGCTTGTCGGGGTTCACCACGACCAGGTCAGCGCGGTCGCCGACGCGCAGATGGCCCGCGTCGATCTGATACCAGTCGGCCAGCTCACCGGTCATCCGGTGCACAGCCTGCTCGGTGCTCAGGAACGGATGCCCGCTGCGCTGAGCGTCGCGCACGTGGCGGAGCAGGCGCAGGCCATAGTTGTAGAACGCCATATTGCGTAGATGCGCACCGGCATCGGAGAAGCCCATCTGGATGCCGGGATCGCGGGCCAGCTTCTTGAGCACCTCGGGACGGTGGTTGGAGATCGTGGTCCGCCAGCGCAGCTTCGTGCCGTGCTCGAGGACCAGGTCCAGAAACGCGTCAACCGGGTGCAGGCCGCCGCGGTCTTTGCCGACCTGACCGAAGGACTTGCCCACTACGGAATCGTCGGGGCAGGCGACGATCTCGGCGTCGAAAAAGTCGCGATGCCATACCCGCACGCCGAACTTGGTGTCGTAGTCCTTGCGGAACTGGCGCCGATACTCCTCGTCGGCCAACAGGGCGTTGCGCTCGACTTCGTCGCGCAGGTGAAGGGCGGCGGCGCCGGAGCCGAACTCCTCGAACACCACCAGGTCGATCCCGTCGGCGTACACCTCGAAGGGAACCGGCAGGTGCTGCCAGCGGAAGTCACCGCCGAATTTGTTGGCCGCCCGAGCCAGCGGGCCCATGATGAGGATGGCGAACGGGTTGGCCTTGACATCGGCAGCCGACAGAAGGCTTGTCTTGAGCTTGTCGCGAAATACCGGAAGCGATTGCGCTACTTGGGATACCAGGTTCAGCGGGTTCTGGATGTCGGGCCCGGACTGGAGCACCCGTCCGCGCTTGCGCAGCAAGGACTTGAGCCGGCGCAACTCGCGTGGCTTGGCGTAGGTCGACGGCAGTGTGCGGGACCGGCAGGTGTCGCCGTCGATCTTGTCGAACAGAAGCTGCTGCGACGACAGGCCGACGAAGCCGGCATCCAGCGCCTCGGTGAGCATTCGCTCCATCTCGGCTTGCTGGCTTCCGTTGGGCCGCACGTCTTTTCGGGTGGACTGGTCCAATCCCAGCACTGCAGTGCGCATATCGGAGTGCCCGATGAAGGCCGCGATGTTGGGGCCCAGCGGACGGGACTCCAACGCCTGGACGTACTGCTCGGCAGTGTTCCACGTCTTCGCGCCGTCGATGGCGGCGATGACGTGCTCGCGCGGGATCGCTTCGACCCGACCGAAGAGGTCGCCGGCGTCGCTGCCGCCCACATGAATGGTCGACAGTGAGCACGAACCGAGCAACACCGTGGTGACGCCGTGACGCACCGACTCGGGCAGCCCCGGACCACCCAGTACCTCGACGTCGTAGTGGGTGTGGACGTCGACCATGCCAGGCATCACCCACTTGCCGCCGGCGTCGATCACCTCGGGGCAACCCGCCACGTCGAGCGGCCGCAGGCTGACCGTGGCGACCCGGCCGTCGCGGATTCCGATGTCACGGATTCCCGAGGGAGCGCCGGTCCCGTCGAACCAGCGGCCATTGCGGATGATCGTGTCGTAACTCACCCGTCAATAGAACCGTCCGACCGAACAGGTGTCAACGATTTAGTGGACACTTTCTTGGATCTGTTTACTGGCACAACAGGCTCAGGCCTCGTGACCGGGCTCCAGGTCCTTGACGTCGACCAACGTCACCAGATCCCCGAAGTTCTCGGGCGCGGCGCCGGCCACCGGCTCGATCAGGTGACCCACGTGATCACCGAGGTCGAACCGATCGAGGATGCGGCCGGTGAACCAGCCGGCTGCATCGGCGAGGATCGGCAAACCCTCCGGCCCGTCCCACCATCGGCAGTGGCTGAACTTGTCCATCCGATCGCCGGTCTCGCCGCCGAACAGCCGCGCCAGGTCCCGATGCTCCTTGCCCAGCAGATGCACTGCCAAGTGTGTGGCACCGCGCGCGGCAACCCGGTAGGTGTGATTGCGCTCGGACAGCCCGACCAGATAACGCGGCGGGTGGATCGACACCTGGCTGCTGAACCCGACCAGGCAGCCCGCACGCTGGTCGCCCACCCGGGTCGTCACCAGGTACATCGGGTAGTCAAGCAGGGCGACCACCCGTTCGAACGCCTCAGAACCGGGCAGTATCTGCTGCTCCGCCACGCCGCTCACCTCCAATCACTCATCATGTTCCCAGTGAACGGTTACCCAGCACGGGCATACTCGCGAGTGTGACCCCACTGCAGCGCTACATCGCCGAAGAGATCGCCACCGATCACGTCGACGGTCTGCTGAGCCGCCGAGAAGCGTTGCGGCGGCTCGCGCTTCTGGGCGTGGGCTCCGCCGCGGCAAGCTCGTTGATCGCCGCCTGCGCCAGCGATAAGCCGACGACCGCGGCATCAACCTCGTCGTCGGCCTCGCCCTCGTCGTCCGCGTCCGCGGCGGCGTCGGCGTCGGCGGCGCCGCCACCGGGCATGGCGACCGCACTTCCCACCACGCCGATCACCTGGCCGGGCCCCAACGGCCAGTTGCAGGGCGCCTGGGCACAAGCCGCGTCCCCGCGCGGAGCAGTTCTGGTGATCCACGAGAACAAGGGCCTCAACGACTGGGTGCGCTCGGTCGCCGGCCGCTTGGCCGGTATCGGCTATTCCGCGCTGGCCATCGACCTGCTCTCCGAAGAAGGCGGCACCGCGACCTTCACCGACCCGGCCGCCGCCACCGCGGCACTGGGCAAGATCGCACCCGACCGCTTCGTGGCCGACCTCAAGTCGGGCCTCGACGAAGTCGCCCGCCGGGCGCCCGGACAAAAACTCGGCGTCGTCGGCTTCTGCTTCGGCGGCGGCCTGACGTGGCAGCTGCTGGCGGCGGGCGAGCCACGGCTGTCAGCAGCGGTGCCGTTCTACGGCCCGCTGCCCGACAACCCGAACTTCTCCGGGTCGAAAAACGCCGCCGTACTCGGCCTGTACGGCGCACTCGACCAACGCGTCACGTCCACCGAGCCGGCGGCCAAGGCCGCGTTGGATCAGGCCGGCCTGGTCAACAACCTCGTCGTCGAACCCTACGCCGACCACGCTTTCTTCAATGACTCGGGGCCGCGCTACAACTCGATTGCCGCTGCGGATGCGTGGACTCGGTTGCAGGACTTGTTCACTCAGCACCTGGCCTAGGCGTCGAGGCGCACGGTGACTGTGACTCGACCGCGCGAGTCCCTGGTCGCCACGGCGTGCGCGGGCCGCTCGGAGCCGGCCAGCAGGATGCTCAATGGGCCCCCCTCGCCGGTGAAGTTGCGCCACCACTTCTTCCCGTCCGGCATGGCGACCCCGATCACGATGTCGGAGCCTTTACGGCGGTAGCCGACCGGCAGCGTGACGGTGCGTCCGCTGCGGCGGCCGGCGTACGTGATTGTGGTCAGCCCCAGCCCGACGAACCGGCCCCAGCGGGGTGAGGTGATCAAGGCGGTGGCACCGCGATTGACGCCGCGGGCCACTGACTGGAACACACCCGAAATCTGCACGTGATCAACGCTAGTCCAATTGTGGCTGTTCACCACGTGTTCAGGACATTGAAGGCCAGGCGTAGCCATGCGCACATCGCCACGGGTTCAGATACGGCCATGATGAGGGTCGCGCAGGTCGCGAACTTCTACGGCCCCCGATCGGGCGGGCTGCGCACGGCCGTCGACCGGCTCGGCGCCGAATACTGTGCCGCCGGACACGAAGTCTTCCTGATTGTGCCGGGATCCAGACCCGACCACTGCCTGCTACCCAGCGGCGTCACTCGAATTACAGTGCCCGCCAGGCAAATTCCCTTCACCGGGGGATACCGGGCAGTGATGCCCGCGCAGGTGACCGCACTGCTGGAGGAACTCGCGCCCGACGCGATCGAAGTATCCGACCGGTTCACTTTGCGTTCGCTGGGTAGCTGGGGTGCGCGGCAGGGCGTCACCACCGTGATGATCTCTCACGAACGACTGGACCGGCTGACCGGGCAGATCCTGCCCAAGCGGCTCGCCCGCCGGATCGCTGATATCGCCAACCGCCGGACTGCCGCGTGTTACGACACCGTGCTGTGCACCACCAGCTTTGCCCGCGAAGAGTTCGACCGCATCGGCGCCACCAACGTGATGACGGTGCCGCTGGGCGTGGACCTGGACATGTTCCACCCCAACCGATTCTGCACGCGCACCCGCAACCTCTGGGCCGCACCGGAACAGGTTCTGCTGGTGCACTGTGGCCGGCTGTCGGTGGAGAAGCGCGCCGACCGCAGCATAGACGCCCTTGCTGCCCTGCGTGATTCGGGTGTCGACGCCCGGTTGGTGATTGCCGGTGACGGACCGATGCGCGCCCGCCTGCAGCGGCACGCCGCACGACTGCCAGTTGACTTCACAGGATTCATCGAGTCCCGCAACGCGGTCGCCACGCTGCTGGCCACCGCCGATGTAGCTTTGGCGCCCGGCCCCCACGAAACGTTCGGCCTGGCGGCGCTGGAAGCGCTGGCGTGCGGCACTCCGGCGGTCGTGTCACGCACGTCGGCATTGGCCGAGATCCTGACCTCAGACAGTGGCGCCTGCGCCGACAACGACCCGGCTGCCATCGCCGAGGCGGTCGCCGGCGTCATCGACCGCCCCGAGCAGCACAGGCGGTTCTGCGCACGGCGACGAGCCGAAACCTTCACCTGGCCGCGGTCGGCGGCAGGAATGCTGAGCGCGCTGAGCGGTTTGGCACACGGCAGGGACGGGAACGCCGTGAATTGACGGTGCCGTATCCGCGGCCCGCTCACTGAAGGAGCCAAGGATGGCCACGAACACTGTGTGGATCGTCATCGCCGTGATCGCCGCACTGATCGTCATCGCAGCGCTGGTCTGGGTCGGACGCAACCGCCAGGTCAAGCGCCGAACGGCGCAAGCCGAGGAACTTCGCGAGGAGGTCCGCAACGAACACGTCAAGGTGCAGCGCCGCGAAGCGCTGGCCGACGAAACCGCGGCGAAAGCCCGTGCGGCACAGGCTGAAGCCGAAGCCAAAGCTGCCGAGGCCGCACGCCTTGAGGAGAACGCCGCCAAGCATCGCACTGAGGCGACCGCCCGCCGCGAGGAGCTCGACGAGAAGTGGTCACACGCCGACGAGCTCGATCCTCACGTCGAGCACAAGGCCTAGTCTCGGTCGAAAACTCGCTCGAACTCGACGTTTTGCCGGGAACGACTCACACTGTTTCGGCGAAGTGTCGGTTTGGGCGACCGGGGGAGGCGGCCGAGCCGAGGCTGACCGGTAGCTCGGCCCAACCCCGCAGCACCCGGGTATCGCGGCGGTTGCCGAGGCCGGCCAGCTGGACGTCGGGGAAATGAGTGAAGAATCGCCGCAACCCGACCTCACCCTCCGCTCGGGCCAGCGCCGCACCCAAGCAGAAGTGCCTGCCACCCGAAAAGGCAAGGTGCTTACCGGAATTGGGCCGTCCAACATCGAAGCGATGCGGGTCGTCGAACACCGCGGGATCACAATTGGCCGCGGCGAGATAGATCACTACCATCTCACCGGCCTTGACCGATGTACCGGCGACCTCAGTGTCGCGCAACGCCAGTCGCGCGGACAGCTGCACTGGCGACTCCAAGCGCAGGATCTCCTCGACAGCGTTCGGCCACAGCGTCGGATCCTCGGCCAGCCGAGCCAGCTGGTCGGGGGAGTTCAGCAACAGTCGGATCCCGTTTCCCAGCAGGTTGACTGTCGTTTCGAAGCCCGCCGCGAGAACTAGGCCGGCCACCCCCTGCAGCTCAGTCTCGTCGAGGTGGGTGCCGTCCTCGGAGGCTTCGATCAGCTGGCTCATCAGGTCATCGCCGGGATGCTCGCGCAGGTGGCGCAGGTGCGCGGACAGCCACAGGTTGAACCCGGCCAGGCCCTGCTGCACCCGCCGGTACTGCGGCCAGGACAACCCGACATCGAGACTGGGCGCGGCGAGCTCCCCGAACTCCAATATCCGGGGCCGGTCGGCCTCGGGCACGCCGAGAATATCGCCGATTATCGCGACCGGCAGCTGCGAGCAGTACCGGTCGACGATGTCGACCACACCGGGGCCCGCGGCCAGCCCGTCGAGCAGGTCGGCCGCGCTGTCCTCGACCCGATCGCGCAGCGCGGCCACCGCACGGCTGGTGAACACCGACGACACCGTTTTGCGGTAGCGGGTGTGCTCAGGCGGCTCGACAGCCAGCAGCGACGGCGGGCGCAGGGGGTGCAGCAGATCGTCGCGGGTCTGCCGCTCCAGCCAGCGCACCGGCGCAGGCAGATTCGCGCCGAGCACGATCACCCGGAAGTCGTCGGAGCGCAATAACTCGTGGGCCACGGCGTGATCGACGGTGATATAGCCGACCCGGGTGCGGATCATCGGCCCCCGGGGCCGCAGCTCGGTATAGAACGGCACCGGGTCGGCACGCACCGCCGGATCGGCCACCATCCGGGCTTGCGGATCGCCACGTCGTGCCGCGACATTCGCGACCGTGCGAACCACCCCGTGCATCGCCAGCCAGTGCAGCCGTTGCCTCATGCTCACCAACGCTACGAGCGCGACACTTCTCGCGCCACCACCTCAGGCCGGGTTCCAACTGACCGGCAACCGTTTGATGCCATGGATGAACGCCGAGAGCAGCATCGACGGCTCCTCGGTCACGTGGAGATCCGGGATGCGACGGTGCAACTCCTCGAACACCACCGCGATCTCGCGGCGAGCGAGATTGGCGCCCAGGCAGAAGTGCGCGCCGCCGCCGCCGAACCCGACGTGGTGGTTGGGGGTCCGGGTCACGTCGAAGCGCCACGGGTCGACGAATTTGTCCTCGTCACGGTTCGCTGACGCGTACCACATCGTGACCTTGTCGCCTTCGGCCATTGTGACTCCGGACAGTTCGACGTCACGGGTCACGGTGCGCCGCATGTAGATCACCGGCGACGCCCACCGCACCACCTCCTCGACGGCGGTGTCCGTGACATTCTCGAAGTCGTCCCACCAGATGCGGCGCTGTTCGGGATAACGGGTCAGCGCCAGCACGCCGTGGCTGATCGCGTTGCGGGTGGTCTCATTTCCGGCGACGGCGAGCAGGATGAAGAACGACGCGATCTCCGCCGACGTCAGCCGCTCCCCGTCAACCTCGGCGGCCACCAGCGCGGTGGTCAGGTCCTCGCGGGGGTTGGTCCGCCGATCCTCGGCCAGCGCGGTGGCGTAGGCGCCGATATCGAACGCCACCTTGAGGAAGTCGTCGAAATCGGTGGTCAGGTCGGGGTCACCGAAGCCGAGGATGATGTTGGTCCAGTGAAAGATCCGGTCGTGATCATCTTCTGGGATGCCCATCATGTCGCAGATGACCTGCAGGGGCAGCGGCCCGGACAGCTCGGACACCAGTTCGGCGTTGCCGTCTGTGTGGTTCTCGAGCATCGCCGACACCAGCTGCTGCGCTCGGTCGCGCACCGACTCTTCGGTGCGGGCCACCACCTTCGGTGTGAAAGCGCTGCGCACGATGTTGCGCAGCCGCGAGTGCCGGGGATCGTCCAGGGCGATCATCGAGCCGAAGTATTCGGCGACCTCCGGGATCTGATCGCCGATCGTGATGTTCGGATACGAGCTGAAGATCTCGGGATGGCGGCTGGCGTAGAAGATGTCGTCGAGCTTCGTCAGGGCCCAGTGCCCCTTACCGTGGGGAACCCCCTCCATCTCGACCTCGTGGAAGAACTTGATCGGGGCTTCGCGGCGAAGCGTGGCGAAAGCCCCGTCGCGGACGGCGTCGTCGAAACCCCAGAACTCGAAGGTGCCGAGGTTGATCTCATCGAGCGCCATCTCGGGCGGGCGTTGACCGTTGACTCGAGTCGCGATTCCCATGCCGACGACAGTAGAGTCTCACCGCCCGCGGTCGTGATCGTTTCCGGATTCGGGCAAGCTGACTGACACGATGACGCGCACCTCGACGACACTGCGATTCGGCCTGCTGCTCACCATGGCCAATGGGTTCCTCGACGCCTACACCTACCTGGCCCGCGGCGGCGTATTCGCCAATGTGCAGACGGCCAACGTCATCTTCTTCGCGCTCAACATGAGTCAGGGCAAAGTCACCAGCGCCCTGGCCCATGTCTGGCCGCTCATGGCGTTCATCGCCGGCGTCGGCTTGGCCTCCCATCTGAAGTCCGGCCGGGTGGATCACATCCTGATACATCCGCTGCGCTGGACCATGCTGCTGCAAGCTGTCGTGCTGGTCGTGATCGGATTCGTGCCCACCACGGTCGCTCATACCTACGTGACGGTGCCCATTTCGTTCGTCGCCGCGATGCAGATCGGGCTGTTCCGCAACATCGGGGATTTCGTGTACCTGCCGGTGGCAACGACCGGAAACCTGATGCGACTGGTGGAATCGGGCTATACGGGGTTCGTGGACCACGACGCGAGGGCGCGACGCGCCTTCCGCATCTACGCCGCGCTCACGCTGTTCTTCACCTGCGGGGCACTGCTCGGCGCCTTCGCCACTCACGTCTGGACGGTGCACGCGATCTGGCTGCCGGCCGGGGTCCTGTTCGTCACGCTGATCTTGTTCATCGTCGACGAGCGAAAGGGCATTGAGCCGTGAGTCTTCCGCCGCTGAAATGCCGCTCGTGCGGACGCGAATTCGACGTCGCGGAGCTGGTGTGGCGTTGCCCCTGCGGCGGACTGTTCGACGTCGGCGGGCAGTGGCAGCCCGTGGTCGAACCGTCGATCGCCCTCGGCGAGGGCAACACCCCGATCATCTCCTCGCAGAGTTTGCCCGCGGCCCGGTTCAAGCTCGAATTCCAGAGTCCGACATTGTCTTTCAAAGATCGGGGTGCCGTAGTGCTGGCATCGCTGGCCGCCCGCCTCCAGGTCGGCACGGCAGTAGTCGACAGCAGCGGCAACGCCGGGACCGCGGCCGCGGCGTATTTCGCCAGGGCCGGCGTCGACTGTCAGGTGCTGGTCCCCGCGTCGACCTCACCGGAGAAGCTCGCCCAGATCCGGGCACACGGCGCGCAGCTGACCCTGGTGCCGGGGAGTCGTGCGGATACCGCCGCGGCCGCCGCGGAGATCGCGCAGCGCCCCGGCGTGTTCTATGCCAGTCACGTCTACCACCCGTACTTCATGCACGGCGTGAAGACCTACGGTTACGAGATCTGGCAGCAGAGCGGGCGCAGACTGCCCTCGGCGGTGTTGGTCCCTGTTGGCAACGGAACTCTGCTGCTGGGTTGCTATCTGGCGTTCTCCGAGCTCGTCGCCGCCGGCCTCGCCGACCGGATGCCGGCGCTGCTGGCTGTGCAGGCGGCGGGCTGCGCACCACTGGCGACGGCCTGGAACGGCGAACAATATCCCGCTGCGCCGACCGTGGCCGAGGGTATCGCGATCACCGCACCGCCGCGTGCCGAGCAGATCCTGGCGGCCGTGCGGGATTCCGGCGGGACGATCGTCGCGGTCGACGACGAAGCGGTTGTCACCGGCCGTCGCGCGCTGGCCGAGCGCGAGGGCCTGTTCGTGGAGCCGACGGCCGCGGTCTGTTACGCCGCCGCGGCCGGCGCCGCAAGCCGAACCGGATCGGGCTGGCAGCAGATGCGCGACCTGCTGGCCAACGGCGATGTGGTGATCCCGTTATGCGGCGCCGGACTCAAACATCCCGGTGAGTGAGACTTCCAGTCTCAGGCCAGATCCCAGCCCATGTTCTTGGCGAACGTGACCGCATCATCGGAGATGGTGCCCAGCTTTTTCGACGCCTCGATGTAGCCCTTCACCATCGGCATGAAGTTCATCGGGTTGTAGGCGTCTTCCTCGTAGCTCCACAGCCCGTCGCCGGCGTACTTGAGCACCGAGATATTGGGCTCCTCGTGGATGCTGCCGTCGCCAGGATCGCGCATACGGTTCTGGAATTCGCAGATCACCCAGCCCTTGTCCACGTCAATGGAATGCCAGGTCGCAGGGAAGAACGGCATCTCGGTGCCGGGAAAAGTGTTCATGGTGTTGACGATCCACTTGCGGATCGCTTCACGGCCCTGGAACGTGCCGTAGGAGTGCTCGACGTAGACGGCGTCTTCGGTGAACTGATCGGCGAACCGGGACCAGTCCCAGCTCTCGCCGATCCCGACGACGACCTGCTTGTGTTCTTCGAACGCCGACTCAAGTTCTTCGCGTGACCATTGACCCATGAACCGGTTCTATCAAACCGGTCGAGGGCCACGTCCGAAATTCACTCGTTCTCAACGACTTTCTTGATTCGTTCCAAAGTGGTGCGCATATCTCGCCGGTTGCGACGGCCCCGCAGATATCCACCGAACAACCAAAAGATCCGCATCGGCGCGGATTTGGCGAGCCGAAACGACTCTGTCACGTCGGTTCCGTCTCCGTTGGGATCGAGACGGTAGTGCCAGTTGTTCAGCGCACGATCGCCGGCCAGCACGGCGAACCCGAATTCACGGCCCGGTTCGCACGCGGTGACACGGCAGGTGGTCCAGTACACCGGGCCGATCTCGTTGCGGCGGACGTGGCCGCGGAATTTCGCCCCGAGCGCCGGTCCGGTGGCACCGCCGAGCCACTCGGACTCGAACACCTCCGGCGAGAATTCGCCCGTCTTGGTGATGTCGGCGATGAGATTCCAGATCTTGTCGGCCGGTGCGGCCATGTGCACTGTCACGGAGCCTTCCATGACGGTGATCCTAGATCCGGCGGGCCGGAGCGTAGCGACCCGGGGAACTAAATCCGGCGGGCCGGAGCGTAGCGACCCGGGGTATTAAGCCGAGGTGACGTGCGGTATCTCCGGCTGCAGGAATACGTCGTTCAGCGTGACCGTGCGTAGGTTGCGCGACCGGATGATGTCCACCAGAGCGGGGTAGACATGGGTGACCGGCAGATGGTTGAGATGGCCGATGACGATGTTCTGCTGGATGAAGTATTGGTCGGCCATCTTCACGATGAAGTCCTCGGCCACCGGTGTGGAATCGGCCAGCGATCCGGCCCACAGGGTGGGGACCCGGTACCCGAGATCGGCCGCGACGGCATCGACGTCGTCGTTGTGACTGCCGTAGGGCGGCCGGAAATAGGGTGTGGCGTCGGCACCGAACGTGGTGCGCAGGAATTGATCGTTACGCCGCAACTGGTCTGCGATCTGATCCTTGGGCAGCGTGGTCAGATCGGGGTGCGACCAGGTGTGGTTGCCGAGCTGGATCTGGCCGGAATCGACCAGAGGCCGCAACAGTGCGGCATTGTCGCGCCAGGAGTCGTAGACCCCGTTGACGAAGAAGGTGAGCCGGATCCCGGTGTCCTTGGCCAGCTGGGTGTAGAGCCGCACCACGTCCGAGTTCACGCCGTCGTCCACGGTGAGTGCCAGCAGGTCGCCCTTGCCGGGCAGCTTGGTCAGTTCACCGCCGCCGGGCAGCGGCACCCGGTCGATCGGCGGCGGCGGGGGCAACAACGGCGCCGCACCGACCGGCGGGGGCGGGCTCTTGGCGGCCGCCGGCGGGGGAGTCTGCGACATCGCGATCGCGCTGGATGTCCCCACCAGGCTGGCCGAGGCAAGTAGCCCGACGACGAACTGGCGCCGGGTTACCTCGGGCACTTGCCGGTCCCAGAAACCACATCCGTAACATCCGTCACAACCACAGATTAAGGTCCGCGAGTCTCGAAACGTGGCACATCCGTGGCTGTGTCGCGACATCCGGCAGGGTTACCGTGGCGGGATGGGCGACGTGAAGATCCGGTTCGGCATCAGCTTCGGCAACGCGATTCAGGACCTGCCTCACGTCGTCGACCGGCTGGAGTCGGCGGGCATCGACTCCCTGTGGTTCTCCGAACTCGTCTACACCCCGGCCGTCGACCCGTTCGCCGGTATGGCGTACACCCTGGGCCGCACCGAGCGCCTCAAGGTCGGCACCTCGGTGGCGGTGCTGCCCGGCCGTAATCCGGTTCTGGTCGCCAAGGCACTTGTATCGCTGGCCGCGCTCGGCCCCAAGCGGGTGCTGCCGGCGTTCGGACTGCGGCCCGCGTCACCGGCGGAGTGGGATCTGTTCCCGGTCCCCGACGGCCAGCGCGCCGCGGTGTTCGACGAAGCGCTGGAAGTGCTGCGTACATTGCTGACCGGTGACGAGGTGAGCTTTGCCGGCCGATTCTTTCAGCTCGCCGACGTGTCGCTGGGCATCCGGCCGCCCGTGCCAGTCGACATCTGGCTCGGCGGCTCGGCCCCGGCGGCATTCCGCCGGATCGGGCGCCTGGCCGACGGCTGGCTGGGCAGCTTCCTCACACCCGCTGAGGCTCACGTAGCGCGTGAAAGCATCGAGCGTGCGGCCGCCGAAGCCGGCCGTGTGATCGAACCGGATCACTTCGGCTTGAGCCTGGCCGTCGGCGACGGTGGCCTGCCTGCACAGGTGGTGGCCGGAGTCCGCGCGCGGCGGCCCGACGCGGATCCGGCCGATCTGCTGGCCGGCGACTGGCCGCAATTGCACAGGCAGCTCGACGGTTTCATCGCCGCGGGTCTGAGCAAGTTCGTCATCCGCCCGCTGGGTGGCACGCCGGCCGACGAGTTCATCGACCGTTTCATCGATGAGTTGTTGCCGCGACAGAATTGATCCGGCAAAGTGCAGTTGGCGGGTATTTGTGCCCACTGGTGTTTTTCCACAAGACCGCGTCTGAGGAGTTCTGCCATGTCGAATCATTTCACCGGTCTGAGCCTCGGCCCGCCTCTGGGAGACCAGCGTTTGGATCTCTGCGACCTGTACGCATTCCAGGCCCCGGCCGACCCGACCCGCACAGTGCTGATCCTCAACGCGAACCCCAACGCCGACGCGTTGCACCCCGACGCCATTTACCGGCTGGCTGTCGACAACAACGGCGATCTGCTCAACGACATCGCGTTCAGCTTCGTCTTCTCTGAGCCCGTCGACGGCCGTCAGACCGTCGACGTCTTCAAGGCAGTCGGGGACGAAGCGGAGTCTCCACTTCCGCTGGGCGAGAAGATCTTCGACGCGGTCGAGGTGTCATTTGGCACAGGCGCCAACGTTCACCGGTCGGGGGAGTACACCTTCGCCGCCGGTGCGCGCAGCGACGCGTTCTTCTTCGACTTCGACGGCATCAAGAACCTGTTCGACATCACTGGTGGACGCAACTTCACCGCGCCACACCTGGGTAGCACGTCGCCGTGGACCGGAGTGGACTCCAACCTCACGGCCAACGTGTTCTCGATCGCCATCGAACTGCCGACCACCGAACTCGGGGCCAACCCTGACATCCGGATCTGGGGCCGATGCAGCCTCAAACAAGACGGCGAGTTGCTGCACGTCGACCGCGCCGGCCATCCGTCGGTGAGCAGCTTCTTCAACACCGACGACACCAAGCTGGAGTACAACGCCAGCGTGCCGGTCAATGACAAGGCGCGCTGGACGGCGCAATTCGTCCACCTCATGGGGCACACCGGCGGCTACACCGAAAAGGAGGCCGTCGCGGAGATCGAGCGCGAGGGCACCCTGCCCGACATGCTGCACTTCGACCCGAGCAAGCCGGCGAAGTACCCCAACGGGCGGGTGACCACCGACGACGTCATCGACTACCGGCTGGCGTTCCTGACCAAGGGCGACTGCCCGCCGAGTGGTCTGGCTCCGCACACCGACACCCTCAGTGAGTTCCCGTACCTGGGCAACCCGCACCCGGCCAGTTAGCCTGCAGGACAATACGACCGGGTCGCGGTATCCAGCGCCGTGCGGTAGAGATCGTCGAACTGTCGCTCGCCGGCGACGACGGTCTTGGCGGCAGCCAGCGCGGGACCGCAGCCCGGTGAATTCAGCAGCGGCCACTGCACGGCGAATTGCTCGACAATCTGGTGGTTGAGCCCGTCGATGATTGATCGCGACGCCGACAGGTCCGGTGCCGAACTTGGTGCGCCCGCCCCGTCGAACTTCCAGCCGGCGAACCTGGCGTACTCGATCGCCTCGGTCGCGTTGATCTGATTGGTGAACGCACGGGTCGCGTAATCGGTTGTCACACCGCGAGATTCAGCATCTTTGGACACGGCGTCCAGCACGACCTTGACCCGGGCGGGATCGGTGATCGGGCCACCGGTCAGCCACTTGTTGGCAGCCACTGCATCGGCCGTCTGCAGGCGCTGAGCAGCGGCGTCGACCAGGCTGTACAACGGTTCTGCTGAATCGGCCTGCACCGGTGCGGCCGTCACCACGGCAAAAATCGTCATCATCGCTGCGGCGCCGCGCGCCCGGGCAGTGGTCATGGGTTCCATCCTCGCTATTGCCGCCGATATCACCGTTGACGTTAACTGTGTCGGTGGCGGACTGGAGTGGCCGGGACTACAGCCGGGTCAGCAGCCTGCAGCGGTCAGTGGCCGCCGAGACCCTGGCCGAACTCGTCGTCGACGGCGGTGAATGGGTGCTCGACATCGGCTGCGGCGACGGCTTCCTCACCCGAGAGGTCGCCGCTCGCCTTCCGCGCGGATACATCGTCGGCGTCGATGCCTCACCGCGGATGGTGGCCGCCGCGGGACAGACCGGCGCCACCGCGCCGGCCGGTCCGGTGTTCGTCTGCGCTGACGCGCGCCGATTGCCGTTCGGCCCCAGCTTCGACATGGTGATCTCGTTCAACGCGCTGCACTGGGTGCCGCGGCTCGGTGAAGCACTCCGCGGTATCGCTGCCGCGGTCCGCCCGGGCGGCAAAGCCCTGATCCAGATGGTCTGCGGAAGCGCCCGGCCGAGCATCGAATCCACTGCGATGCAGGTGACGCGCGGTCAGCGATGGGCACCGTACTTCGCCGCGTTCAGCGCGCCGTTCAGCCACCCCGACCCAGCGGATTTCCGCGAGCTGGCGCAGGACTGCGGCCTTCAGATCGATGCGCTGGCCGTGCGCGAGCGCGAATGGGATTTCGAGTCCACCGATCAGTTCACGGCATGGTGCACGGTGGGGTGCACAGCCTGGACCGACCTGCTACCCGAGTTCGAACGTGCCGCGTTCATCGACGAATTGGTCAGCACCTACCAATCGGTGGCGGGCCGGCCCGGCCTGTTTCGCTTCATGCAGCTACGAGCCGAACTGCACACCTGAGCTCAGCCGACCGGTCCGGCACCGAGCACCACGCTCGCGTTCTGTGGAGTGCCCTCCCGGTCGATCCAATTCAGCACAATGGTGTCACCGGGGCGGTGGGCGTCCATGACGTTGGACAGATCGGTGGCGGTGTTGATAGTGACACCGTCGACCCCGACGATGACGTCGCCGCTTGCGATGCCGATTCCGCCGGCTGGAGCGCCCGGAAGCACTTGGCGCACAACAGCTCCCGTGTTGCCACCGTCTTTCGCATCGGCAATGCCGACGCCGATGAAGGCGGTGTCACCCATGTGCACACCCGCGCCGCCACCGGATCGGATTGCGTTCGCCACGCCGAGCGCACGGTCGATCGGAATGGCGAAGCCCTCGCCGCCGCGCACATTGCCCATCCGGTAGGTGAGAGTGGCCGCCACATTCACGCCGATCACCTGACCGGCGGCGTTGACCAGTGGGCCGCCCGAGTCGCCGGGCCGCACATCGGCGGCCACCCGAATGAGGTCGGTGAGTTCGCGGGAACCGCCGCCGGACTCGTCAGAGGCCCGCACTGATGCACCCACCTGCGTGATGTTGCCCGGCGAGAAACTCGGTGCCCCGCCGGCCCCGCCGGCGTTGCCGATCGCCGCGATCTCGTCGCCCACGGCGATCGACGAGGAGGTGCCCAGCGCCGCGACCGGCAGATCGCTGGCGCCGCGCAACCGGACCAGGGCGATGTCGTTGGTGCGGTCATAGCCGATCACGTCGACGGGATAGGTACGTCCGTTGGCCAGGCTGGTGGCGGTGATGCTGGTCGCGCCCTCGATGACGTGGTTGTTGGTCAGCACCTCGCCGCCTGCGTCGAGCACGATGCCGGTGCCGGCGCCGACCGCGCTCTGATAGTTGAGCGTCGTGTTGATATCGACCAACCCCGGAGTGACCTGCCCCAGCACCGCGGACCGATCCAGCGGAGCCAAAGGCAGCGGCCCGGCGGCCGCCGGGGTGGCATGTGCGGGCCCGGCCAGCAGGCCCGGCACCAGCAACAGGGCCGCCAGCAGGGTCAAAAGCCGGCGGCCGTGGCGAAGCGGGAGCTTTGCGTCCATAGCTCAACTTTGCCTGAAAAGCGGTGAGGACGGTGCTCGGACGCTGTTTTGGCCACTCGTGTCGTTGCTCAGCGAAATGTCACTGTTTGGTGGGTCACACAACTGGGCAGTCCCTTGCACAGTGCGGCAAACCCTCGCCGACCACACCGTCACCATCGCCCTAACGGACGAGAAGGGAGCGCCCTCGTGAGCACTCCGGAACGCCCCGAAAGGCACTCTGAACAGGGATCACAGCAGCAAGGCCACACCGAGAAGCCGGAGCCGGACGAGAGTGCGCGGGCCAAGGCCAAAGAGATGATGAAGGCGTACGAGGACCGGCCCACCGCCGTTTTGCCCGGTTCCCACAACACCGTCACCGGCACCGCCGTCAACGACTGGCTCGACGACGACGGCCAGCCGATCTATGGCAAGGAGAAGGGTGCCGGAAATTCGTCCTGAGGTGACACTCAGCTGCCTCACAGTTTGCTCAAGTGGGGACTTATCAACCGGTCACGTACGCTACCGGGGTTACAGAACTCGGAGAGAGTGGTCGGTCTTGCGGGGGTGGGCCGTTGTGCGAATGCAAGAACAGGACTCAAATTGCTTAATTCAACGGCGAGGGCAGTAGCTATGGAACCGCACTTCGACGACGTGCAGCACCATTACGACCTGTCCGACGACTTCTATCGTCTCTTTCTCGACAGGACGCAGACCTATAGCTGCGCCTATTTCGAGCGCGAGGATATGACGCTCGAGGAAGCACAGATCGCCAAGATCGACCTATCGCTGGGCAAGTTGGGCCTGCAGCCCGGTATGACGCTGCTCGACGTTGGCTGCGGCTGGGGTGCGACGATGATGCGGGCCTTGGAGAAATACGACGTCAACGTCGTCGGGCTGACCCTGAGCAAGAATCAGGCGCTGCACGTCCAGCAACTCTTCGACGAATCGGACAGCCCGCGATCCAAGCGGGTACTGCTGGAGGGCTGGGAGCAGTTCGACGAACCGGTCGACCGGATCGTATCCATCGGCGCGTTCGAACACTTCGGATACGACCGTTACGACCCCTTCTTCACAATGGCTTACGAGGCGCTGCCCGCCGACGGAGTGATGTTGCTGCACACCATCGTCAAGCCGAGTGACGAAGAATTCGTCGCGCGCGAAATGCCAATCACAATGCGGCATCTGAAGTTTTTCAAGTTCATCATGGACGAGATCTTCCCCGGCGGTCGGCTGCCTAAGGTCACGGTCGTCGAAGAGCACGCCACCCAGGCCGGCTTCACCGTCAACCGGGTCCATCCGCTGCGGCTGCACTACGCGCGCACCCTGGACCAATGGGCCACCGCGCTAGAAGCCAATGAAGAAGAGGCCGTGGCCTTGCAGTCGCGCGAAGTCTACGACCGCTACATGCGGTACCTGACGGGCTGCGCTGAACTGTTCCGCGACGGCTACACCGACATCTGTCAGTTCACCCTGGCCAAGAGCTGACGGTCGCCGCCAGCCCTCGGCCTCACCGCCTGTGGGTGAACGGGCACACCTCCGACGCATCCCCCGGCGTGCGCCGCGTCATGATGTCGTGTTCGACGCTATGGGCTGCGCGCCGGTCGCGTCACGAGTCCAAGGCCCACATCTCGTAGGGTCTTTGGTCCTTCGCCGGTTGCTAACATGTGCGCGTCGTCGGCATCGGTGAGGAGACGCAATGGTGACGATCGGTGCCGCGACGCCGGGCGTGCACTTCTTCGACCAGCACCCCGACAACTGAACGCCGTTGTGATGTGATGCCTGCCGCGACCGGCCTCCGCTCCAGACCCGCAGTGCTGCTGATCGCGGCCGCACTGCTCGTCAGCCTGATACTTGGCTTGAGTTTTATTGCGCTGCACCAGTTTCGGGATCTTCGGGGAGCAGCCGTCGATCCGGTCGCGCAACCGTTGACCGACGAGCAGGCCCGGCTCCAGGTGCTGGCTCCGGCCCGGGAGATCGCCGGCGCCGGCAAGCTCACCGGTGTCACCGCCAACTATCTGCTGATGTCGTGCAAGAACGCCGACGAGCCGCCGTACCAAGGCGCGATCTACCTCAACTTCAACGTGCCCGCGGTGCTGGACACCCCGAAGTACTTCAGCTCGATCGCGGCGGCGATGACGGCGAACGGGTGGACGGAGGCGATGCCACCGAGCCGCCATCCCGGCGGCCGCACCTTCACCCGCAGCGGGGTGACCGTCATCTACTTCCGCAACACCGACGCCGGCGACCGGGGCACGATGCAGATCTACGGCGAATGCCGCGACACCGCCGACCACCGAAGCGACACCACCGGATGGGTCGACGTGACGGCCGCATTGCCCCGCTGAGTCCCTGCGGATCGGGACTTTGGTCCCCGGCGCCGCGGGCCTTCTGCCCGTGTCTGCGACGACTGGTCACACATAAGCTGTCGGTCATGACCTACGTGATCAGCAGTGCGTGTGTCGATATCAAACACAAGGCCTGCATGAAGGAATGCCCGGTCGACTGCATCTACGAGGGCGACCGGACCATGTACATCAATCCCACTGAGTGTGTGGAGTGCGGGGCCTGCAAAATCCTGTGCGAGGTCGACGCCATCTACTTCGAAGCAGATCTGCCCGACGGCGAAAAGAAGTTCCTCGCCGACAACGCGGCCTTCTTCAATGAGATCCTGCCAGGCCGGGCCGCCCCGATCGGGAATCCGGGCGGCGCCTACGAGCTCGGCCCGGTCGGCATAGACACCCCGATGGTCGCCACGCTGCCGCACCGGGGCTGACCACCAGACCTCCGCGCCGGGAGGAAGGTGTTCACCGTTATCACTTCGTCTCCATAGCGGGACCCCACGGTGCTCATTCGCCGGTATAGGCGACTGCGGGTAGGCTCCACGGAGATCGAAGACGACCACGCTGTCCCGGTTCGCTTCCGGCGCGTCCAGCGCGAAGTAACGCACCAGGCGTTTGTGCCTCGGTACGTGCTGCGTGACGCCGGCGAAGTCAGGACCGGAGAGGAGTGCTTCAGTTGGACACCGTCCTGGGGCTGTCGATGACGCCGACCACTGTCGGACTCGTCCTAGTCGAAGGTGATGGAATCGACGGCGCCACGAAGGGCCACGACGCATTCGAGGTACGCCGGGGCGGGTTCAGCCCCGTGACGACTTCGGAGTTCGTCGCCGAGGCGTTGTCGCGCACACAAGCCATTGCGGGTGGTCAGCGCCTGCAGTCCATCGGCGTGACCTGGAGCGACGACGCGTCGGTCGAGGCCTCGCTGCTGCTGGACTCGCTGGCCGACAGCGGATTCGACAACGTGATCCCCATCAGGCTGCCGGAAGCCACCGAAGCGTTCGCGCGCGGGATAGGGCAGGTGATCGGATCCGACGTCACCGCGGTATGTGTGGTGGAGCCCGAGGCCGTCGTCACCCTGATCGTCGACGCGCACGAAGGTGCGGTGCAAACCGCCATCAGTCACGAGCTGCAGACCGACCACGATCTGATCGGCTGGCTGTCCGACCTACTGGGCAATAGCGAATGGCAGCCCGACGGGCTGGTGTTGCTGGGTTCGGGCGACGGCCTCGAGTCGATCGCTCGCCGCCTCGAGCAGGTCGCGGGCATCCCGGTCTTCGCCCCGGCCGAGGCGGAGCTGGCCTTGGCCCGGGGTGCGGCCCTGGCCTCAGTGAACGGCATCGGCGCATTCGACGATCCACTGTTCGCCCTTCCCGCGCTGCCGGTCGCGGCGCGGCGCGAATCGAAGGCACTGCGCAGCGCCACAGTGCTACTGGCCGGCGGTGTGGTGGCGTTCGTGGCCTCGGCATCGGTGGCAGTGGGCCTGGAACTGCTGCCGGATCGCGGTTCCCAGGTTCAGCACCGCGACGTCGTGAACACCGCCGAAACGCCCGCGCTGCGACCAGAGACCGCGCCTGAGGCACCGGCACCTCAGGAGCTCACGGCTCCCGAAGGAGCGCAGACCTCGACAGCCCCGCAGCCGGAAGCCAAGCCGACCTTTGACTACGTTCCGGTGGTGGCGATGACGATGAATGTGCCGCCGCCACCCGCGGCCCCGCCTGCCGACGTGCCAATCGCCCCCGCCGACGCGCCGCAGCTTCCTGCCGTCACCGACCCGCCCGCCGTGCAGCCAAAGGAGTCGCTGCGCGAGCGCATCTGGGAGCGGTTGCACGGCGGATAACCCGCACTTGCGGCATGTCACCGCATGTTTGGCGAGCGCATCGGCGGCGACCATTTAGACTGGCGCTTTGCTGATCGCCCACGCTAGGACGGGATCCATGGCCAGAGCAGTTCGACGAGCATTTGCCGCCGCGGGGATCGCGATGCTGGCGATGGCAGCTTCGGTGCATACCAGTATGGCCTCCGTCGCCCCCTCGATCGACGGGGCGACAGTCGCTTCTGTGCAGCCCACCAACGGTCAGGTCGTCGGGGTGGCCCAGCCGATCACCGTGATGTTCACCAAGCCGATCGTGGATCGCTGGCAGGCCCAGCAGTCGATCAGCGTCGTATCACCGGCGAACGTCGCGGGGCGCTTCGAGTGGCTGGACGACAAGACGGTCCAGTTCGTCCCGGCCCAGTACTGGCCGGCGCACTCCGAGATCACCATGATGGCCGGCGGCATTCCGCGGACGTTCGACACCGGCTCCATTGTGCTTGGCGTGGCCAATATCTCGGCTCACACCTTCACCGTCAGCATCGACGGACAGGTGGTCCGTCAGATGCCGGCATCGATGGGCAAGCCCAAGCACCCGACTCCGGTGGGCAGTTTCAACGTCCTGGAGAAGCAGGCCTCGGTGGTGATGGACTCCCGGACCATCGGCATCCCGCTCAGTGATCCCGAGGGCTACAAGCTCACGGTGGCCGACGCCGTCCGCATCACCTGGGGCGGGGTGTATGTGCACTCCGCGCCCTGGTCGGTGGGTTCGCAGGGCAACGCGAATGTCAGCCACGGCTGCATCAATTTGAGCCCGGACAACGCCGCCTGGTACTTCGATCAGGTGCACGTCGGCGACCCGGTCGTCGTCAACGCCTAACTGCACCAGCACTTTTCGTATCGCCCATGGCGTGCAGGTTTTTCGCGGTCGGGGAGGCCGGCATGGTTGCCGGGTCCGGGTAGGTGCGCATCACTCGATCGGCGGTGCCCGGGGTGGTCACCCCGAACCAGTAGTGCTCGTTCTTGAAGTGATGCAACCGGTGGTCGCGCCAGATCACCCGGTAGACAACGGTTTTCGGCTTGTAATCGGTGTGCACCAGGTAGTGGCACCATTCGTAGGCCACGCCACACGTCAGCATCACCACCAGGAACGTCAACCCCATGCCCGTGCGGGGGAACAGCACCAGTGCGATCGCCACCGCTGCCACCACGGCACCGATCGCGGACTGCAGCGGGATGAACACCAGGTCCACGTCGCGTGGGGCGATGTGATGCTCGCGGTGCTTTCGAGCGAGCAGTGGGTCCAGGGTGACCCGGCCTAGCCGGCGCGGGCGCCAATGCAGCACGAAGACGTGAATAGTCCACTCCAGGAACGGAAACGCCGCCGCGATGGCGAAGGGCACCACGGCGTCACCGATCTGCCAGTCACCGATCATGATCCTGGCGACGACGGCTGCGGTTAGCGCTATGACGAACAGCCACGGGCTGGGATGCCGCCAGAACTCCCGGGCCGCATCGGCGAGCGTGAGTCCGCGGCGGGCGTTCGTCGATGCGCTCATTGCTGTCCCTCCAGCGCGGCCAATGCCGCAACCAGCGCGGTGGTCGCGGGCTCCAGGAGCTCGCGGGCGGCGGCGGACGCCGCTGCGGGTTTGCCGGCCACGATCGCACGGGCCAGCGTGCGGTATGCCTTCGGCTGCCCGACTTCGGCGGCCATCAGCGTGGCCAGCGCGGACAGCGCCGGCTCGTAGGCTGCCCGTAAGGTGTTGAACATCAACCGGAATGCGATGGAGTCGGCGCCGTCGACCACGTGATCCCAAAACGTCAGAGCGTGCCGCTGCTGCTCGACGGGATCTTCCGCGACGACCAGCGCGGCGATCGATTCCTCCAGCAGATCTCCCAGCCCCGCAGAATGACGCGCAGCGGCCAGCTCTGCCACCTTAGGCCCGTTGTGCAGGCGGGCCTCGAGGATGCTGCGGGCCACCGAGACGTCGAGTTGGCCGTTGCGCAGCAGCAATTGGGGGAGCAGATCGAGTCCGGCGTGGCGGCGGAAGTCGCGCACGGTGGTTGAGTCACCGTGGCGCACCTCGACCAGTCCGACGGCCGCGACCCGCTTGAGCGCCTCGCGGACCGCAGGGCGGGAAACGCCGAGCACCTCGGCGAGCCGACGCTCGCTGGGCAGCGGCTCACCGGGCTGCATCTCACCACTGAGCACATCGGCGAGGATCTGCTCGAAGACGTCTTCAGGTACGGAACGCCGGTTCACCGGCTGCAGCGCCATGTCCCCACCATGCCCACGCAGAGGGCAGAGGTCAAGTGGTCAGACCAATTCCGTGGGCACCCGGCCGGCAATCGACCGCACAGCGGCTACTTCGGGTAGCGCGCCGTGAACCGAATGTTCACTTCGTCGGCCACCTTCAGCGATCCCACGAACAAGGAATACGGCTTGATCCCGAACTGCGTCTGGCGCACCGGCGCTGAAGCGGTCAGCACCCACACGCCGCCGGTATCTTCGACCGCCAGGTCGACCGTCTGTGGCCGCGACGTGCCGTGGATGTTGACAGTGCCATCCAGCCGGTAGCCGCCGATGGCCTTGGTGATGTCGGTGGCAGTGAACGTGATCTGCGGGAACTTCTTGACTTCCAACGCTTTCAAGGCGTTGGACCGCACCACACCCTTCTCCGGCCCGGTCAGGGGCGTGACGCCACCCTCACCCTTGACCACCTGCAGCGAGTCGACGTCGACCACCAGCTCCGCCGCGGTGGGCTGCTTGCCACGCCACTGCACGTCGGCGCGCCACGATGCCATGGCAATGGTAAGCCGGTGGCCCATCATGGCGGCCGGACCCGCCACCCCGGTGAGTATCTGCAGTTCGCCTTCGGAGGCAGTCAGTGTCCAGCCGGTATCCGTCACACCTCGACTGTATCGACGGCTCCTACGCGCCGGCGCTGGCTCCGGTGTAGTCGACCTGCCAGTGCTTGATGCCATTGAGCCAGCCCGACCGCAACCGCTCCGGTTTGGCCAGCGCGGTCAGATCCGGCATGTGGTCGGCGATCGCGTTGAACATGAGATCGATCGTCATCCTGGCCAGGTTGGCGCCGAGGCAGTAGTGAGCACCGGTACCGCCGAAGCCGACATGCGGATTGGGGTCGCGAAAGATGTTGAAGCTGAACGGATCCTCGAAGACCTCTTCGTCGAAGTTTGCCGATCGGTAGGACATCACCACCCGCTGGCCCTTCTTGATCGTGACCCCACTGAGCTCGGTGTCTTCCAGGGCGGTGCGCTGGAATGACGTGACGGGGGTGGCCCACCGGACGATCTCGTCGACCGCGGTCTTCGGGCGCTGCGCTTTGTACAGCTCCCACTGGTCCGGGAAATCGGTGAAGGCCGTCATGCCGTGGGTGATCGAGTTGCGGGTGGTCTCGTTGCCGGCGACCGCCAACAAAATGACGAAGAAGCCGAACTCGTCGTCGGAGAGCTTGTGCCCGTCGACATCGGCCTGCACCAGCTTGGTCACCAGATCGTCGCCGGGGTTGGCAGTCCGGTCGGCGGCCATCTGCATGCCGTACATGATCAGCTCGCCGGCGGCGCCCTGTGGGTCGTTGCGGGCGAACTCGGGGTCCGCTTCGCCGACCATCTGATTGGACCAGTCGAAGAGCTTCTTGCGCTCGTCCTGCGGGACCCCCATGAGGTCGGCGATCGCCTGCAGGGGCAGCTCGCAGGAGACCTGTTCGACGAAGTCGCCGGAACCCTCCGCGGCGGCGGCCTTGGCAATCGCCTGGGCTCGCTCGGCCAGATCCGCGCGCAACGTCTCGATAGCCCGCGGGGTGAACGCCCGCGAGACGATCTGGCGCAAATGGGTGTGCCGCGGCGCGTCCATGTTCAGCAGGATGAACTGGCCGGTGTCCTTGTGTGACACAGCCGCATTGTCCGGGTAGCGGGGCAGGGCGGTGTTCTCCAGGCTGGAGAAGACGTCGCTGCGCCGCGAGATCTCCTTGACGTCCCTGTGCTTGCTGACGACCCAGTACCCGTCGTCGTCGAAGCCGCCGACATTTCTCGGTTGCTCGTTCCACCAGATCGGCTCGGTACGACGCAGCTCGGCGAGTTCCTCGACGGGCAGCCGCTCGTTGTTCAGATCCGGATCGGTGAAGTCGAAACCAGGGGGCAGGTTAGGGCTGGGCATGTACAGCGCACCTCCATATGACGTCATCTAGTGCCCGGTGATCCATGCCTACACCACGCACGGAGGCCTTGCTACCGGCTTCGGGAAACTCGCAACTGAAACGTGTTCTACACCGGCGCCAGCGGGAGCCTCAACGCCTCGGCGGTAGATTCGTCGGCGGGTAGGAATGCCTCGATACTCAGCTCCGCAGCAGTCAGGTCAAGGGCCGTCCCGAACGTTGTCACCATCGAGATGAAGCTCAGCAGTACCCCGTCGAGCCGGTAGAGCTCCAGCGGCACCGCGACGCCGCCGAGATCCCTCGCACCGTCCTCGCCACCGGGATAGGACTCGAGCTCGGCCAGCAGTTCGGCCGAACCGCTCGCCCCCGCCTCTCGCCGCAGCCGGCTCAGCAGATGGTGTCGCCATTGCCCGAGGTTGCGGATCCGCGGCGCCAGGCCGTCGGGGTGCAGCGCAATCCGCAGCGCGTTGGGCGACTCGAGCAGGTACTGCGCGACCCCGTCGAGCATCGTCGCAGTGCCCGGGTTCGCCTGCACCACATCCCAGTTGCGGTTCACCGCCAGACACGGGTACGGATCGTAGGCGGCCAGCACCCGGTCGATGCCGGCGCGCACCGCCGCCATCCCGGGATCCTCGACGGCGCGTTCGGCATAGGCCGGCGCCAATCCGGCAGCGAGCAGCAAGTGATTCTGCTCGCGGGGCGGCACCGTCAGGGCATCAGCCAACCGCAGCACCATGGCACGGCTCGGCGTCGACCGCCCGCTCTCGACGAAGCTGACGTGCCGGGCCGACACGTCGGCTGCCAACGCCAGATCGAGCTGGCTGAGCCGACGGCGGCGCCGCCAGTCTCGCAGTAGGTCACCGAACGTCGCGCCACTCACCTGAGCCAGCATCGCCCAAGTCGATACGCGATGCCATTACCCGGGAGGTAATTGCTTCGCCTACCTCTGTCGAGGACCGTGGACATCATGACGAACAGCGATCCATCCCCGGTCCCGAGCTGGCTTCGTTTCGTGCTGAAATCCGACCGCGCCGGCTCGGCGTGGTTCGTCGGCACCGGCTTCTTCCTGGCGCCACTGCTGGCGGTCGTGACGCCCTGGCCCGCGCTGACCGTTGCTATCTGGGTGGTCATCGGACTGGCCGGGCTGTGGCTCGGATTGCTCGGGGTGGCGATGGCCACCGGACTGGCGATGGTCATGCGCTCGAATGTCGAGATACCGGAGGACTTTTGGCGCTCGATCGTGAACTACCCGAGCTAGTCGAGAATCACCGCGTTCTCCGGGCAGGACTCGGCAGCCTCGCGGGCGCGGTCGGCAAGCTCTTCGGGCACCTCGTCGAGGATGGCCTCGGCGTAGCCGTCGTCGGTCATCGCGAAGACCTCCGAACAGATTGTCGTGCACACGCCGTGGCCACGGCAGCGTCCGTCATCGATGCTGGCTTTCATGACAGGTCGAACTCCAGGTGCAATTCGGTGAGCCCACGCAGGATGTAAGTGGGCACGTAGGTGTACCGGCGGGCATCGGCCGGCCCGTGATGCTCCTCGCTGATCCGGATATCGGTGGTGCGATCGAGCAGCCGCTCCAGCGCGACGCGTGCCTCGGCACGAGCCAGCGGGGCGCCGGGGCAGGTGTGGATGCCACGGCCGAATGCGATGTGCTGCCGGGCATTCGAGCGCGCCGGGTCGAACGTGTTCGGATCGGTGAAGCGGCGCGGGTCACGGTTGGCCGCGGCCTGGACCAGCATCAGTGTCGAGCCCGACGGCACATCCACCCCGCCGAGGGTCACCGGCACCTTCGATAACCGGAAGTCACCCTTGACCGGGCTCTCGAAGCGCAGCGCCTCCTCGATGAAGTTGGAGACTTTCGAGCGGTCTTCGCGCAGCGCCTGCTGGATATCGGGGCGATCGCCGAGGATCTGCAGGGCCGCACTGAGCAGCCGCACCGTGGTTTCCTGACCGGCGGAATACAGGTTGGCCGCGACGCGGGCCACGTCGCCGGGGTCGGGTACCGAGCCGTCCGGGAACGTGGCAGCGGCCATCTCCGAAAGCACGTCACCGCGGGGGTTGGCCCGGCGGTCTTCGATGTAAGCGATGAACTTGTCGTAGAGGTATTCCAGCGGAGACTTGGCCAGGGCTTCGCCCTTGACGCTGCCGATGCCGCCGCCGTGGTGCGCGCCGCGCTGCATCTCGGCGAGGAACTCGTCGCGATCGGTGTCGGGCACACCCAGCAGGTCGGCGATGATCACCAGCGTGAACGGCTGGGCGAAGCCCGAGATCAGCTCGCCACCCCCACCGACCAGGAAGTCGTCGAGGACGCGGTCCACCATCGTCCACATCCCGTCCTCGTTCTCTTTGAGGCGCTTGGGCGTGATGAGCCGCATGAGCAGCGCGCGGTGATCGGTGTGCACGGGCGGATCCAGCGCCGGCAGCTGATCGTTGAACGGCAGTTCATCGCGGTGTGCGGCAATGAGTTCGGCGACGTCGTCGCGGCCTTCGACGGGCACCGGGAAACCGGGGAAGGGACCCGTCACCGCGATGCAGGACGAGAACCGGTCGGCATCACCGGCGACCTCGGTGGCCTCTTCCCAGCCAGTGACCATCCACACGCCCTTGTGGGGCTCCCGCGACACGGGGCAGCGGGCCTGTAGCGCCTCGAGATAGGGGTAGGGATCAGCGACCACATCGCGATCCATGAAGAAGTTCACGCTATCCACATCAGTCACTGGGGAGTCCCTTCACGACGTTCACGCAGCCATACGATCGGCAAGGAGGATGCTAGTCGATCGTATGGTAGATTGCTAGCCGATCGTAAAGCCGGGTGAAGGGAGCCGACGATGAGCGCAGTCGCTGTGGCCACCACCTCACCCGCCCCGGACACCAGGCAGCGGCTTATCGACGCCGCCATCACCCTGTTCATCCGGCACAGCTTCGCCGGGACGTCGCTGCAGATGATCGCCGACGAGCTCGGTTTCACCAAAGCCGCTATCTACCACCACTTTCGGACCCGCGAACAACTGCTGACCGCGGTCTTGGAGCCGATCATCGACCGGTTGACCGCGGTGGTCGACGATGCGGAGCGGCAGCGCGGCGTGCACGCCCGCGCCGACCGGATGCTCAACGGCTACGCCAGGCTGGCGGTAGAGAGCCCCATGCTGATCTCGGTCCTGGCCTCCGACCCGAGCGTGCACACCGTGCTGAAGTCGAACCGCGAATGGACGCAGATGATCTCGCGTCAGATGACGCTGCTCGCCGATGTCCACCCCGGGCCGGGCGGGTTCATCCGGGCGCAGTTCGTGTTCGCCGGGATCGCCGGATCGGCCGATCCTAAACGCAACGCCGACGACGACTGGCTGCATCGTGAACTCGTCGACGCCGGCCGGCGCGCACTGGGATTGCGCACACCGCGACGAACGTCTTAATTCCACAACATTTTTCGTCCATCAGGCGGTTCGGCCGCGGGAAAGGGGAAGTTTGTGTCCACCACGAAGACGGCGTTGGTGACCGGTGGCGGTTCGGGAATCGGCTTGGCGGTGGCCAATCGGCTGCGCGCCGACGGCTACCACGTCGCCACGATCGACCTCAACGCCTCAGAGACCGACTTCTCCTACATCGCCGATGTCACCGACCGCGCCCAGATCGATGCCGCGCTCGCCGAGATCCATGCCGCCCTGGGACCCGTCACCATCCTGGTCAACGCCGCCGGCCGGGACTCCTTTCGCCGATTCACCGACATCAGCTTCGAAGACTGGAAGAAGATCGTCGACATCAACCTGCACGGCGTCTTCCACACCATCCAGGCCGTCCTGCCCGACATGATCGAGGCCGGCTGGGGCCGCATCGTCAACATCTCCTCATCGAGCACCCACTCCGGGGTCCCCTACATGTCGGCCTACGTCGCCGCCAAATCCGGCGTCAACGGCCTGACCAAAAGCCTTGCCCTGGAATACGGCCCCGCCGGCATCACCGTCAACGCCGTCCCACCCGGCTTCATCGACACCCCGATGCTGCGCAAAGCCGAAACCCGCGGCAACCTAGGCGATATCAACGCCACCATCAACGCCACACCGGTGCGCCGCATCGGCCGACCCGAAGACATCGCCGCGGCCTGCGCCTTCTTCATCTCCGAAGAAGCCGGCTACATCACCGGCCAAATCCTCGGCGTCAACGGCGGCCGCAACACGTAAACCGCTGTTAGCCGCCGGATCTCGTCGTCGTCGGGGTCACCGACGTCGTCACGGTCACGGTGGTGGTGCTCACCGTCGGTGTCGCGCTAGCGGACGTGGTCGCGCTCGACGAGGTGCTGCCCTGAGAGAAGCTCGCCTCCTTGAACTCGATCCACGAGTCCTTGTAGATCACCTCGCTACCCGAGGAGACCAGGATCTGGGTGGGCGAAACCGCATAGGTGACACCGTCGTTCGACGCGATCAGCGTGCCGTCAGAGGTGCGGGTGATTGGCAGGTGCAGGGGAGCGTTGTCGGACAGGCGCACGCCGCGGTACTCGAGCCCGCCGTCGGCGTTCACACAGATCACCACCAGTGACTTGGCGGTGCGGCCGTAGGCCATCAACGTCTGGTTCTCGTCGCAGCGGGCCCCGGTGTTGACGTAGCCCTTCGAGTCGGCCTGGAATGAGGTCGGCGCACCCGATGTCGTGGTGGTCGCGGTCGCGGTCGCCGATGTCGTGGCGGTCGCAGACGTCGCAGTGGAGGCGGTCGTCGACGTGGTGGGTGCCGCCTGCGCGACGGGCAGCGTGTCCGACGAGCCGGATGTCACGGTCACCCCGACCACCAGCCCGACCGCCGCGACTACCCCGCCGATCCCCAGCCAGGGCAACAATCGCGACGACGAACGGGGTGCGTCATCCCGCGGGAGCGGGTCGTGAGCGGACATGGCATAAGCGAACCATCTCAGCCCGCGATTGCCGCGCTGGTGCAGCGGCGTTTCCCCGAACAATCACCTTCAGATCCGCGTCACCGCGCCGGGCGAGGTGTCAGCTGGCCGGTTCGATCGGTGTCGAGTCGTGAGTCAGCACTGCCCACAGCAGGCCTGCGGCGTGCCGAGCCTGATCGGTGGGCACGATGGGGGAGCCCAGCGCCGGCTGTTCGGCCGGTGACCCACTGATGTGTTCGACCAGCGCCACCGCCAGGGATCGCAGCTTCACGTTGGATTCGTGGCTCGCTCGCCGCAGCGTCGCCCACGCGGTGTCGGCATCACACGCCAGGCGCCCCATGATCGCGCCCTTGGCCTGTTCGATAGCGCCCCGCGACTGCAGTACCGCCAGCATGTCGGCGATCGCGGTGCCATCCTCGGCACCTGCCGACACCATCGCCGCGCCGACCAGCTGTTCGTATCCGATCAGTGTGGTCACTGTGCCGGCACTCGCCGGCCGGTCGAGCACACATGACAACACCACAGTGCCGTCGGCCTTCCATACGCCGGGCACCGCGACCGAGCCGCGGACCTCCCGCCAGGCCGGGCCGTGCTCAGGTATCCGAGCTTCCATGGCCGGCAAGGTCAGCTCCGGCCAGCGCTCATCGGCCCACAGTTCCAGGCTCAACACCGGCACCTGATGGACGAACGCGTCGATCACCGGACCACCGAGGCCGGCCAGCTGCGCCTCGACGACTTCGCCGCCATACCCCCGGGCGGCCAGCACCGTCATCTCGTCCTCGTCGAGCTGTCGGTCGTGGACGGAGATCGCCAGTCCGACGGCATCCGGCAAATCCAGGTGGACACGTTCGAGGATCCGCTCGAACAACTCGCCCTGCTGGGTCAGGTCGCGCGGGTGGAACTCGGGCACGGGCATGGCGCGGCTTACTCCTCGGTGATGACGGTGGCTACCCGGTCCAGACCCGAGATTGCCAGCAATGTCCTGATCGGCCCTTCCGAGGCCACGATCATCGTGAGTGCGGTGGTGGCCGCCAGGGCGAACAGGGCGCGAACCGCCGCGCTGTCGCAGTAGGTGACCGCAGCCAAGTCGACGGTCAGCGCGGCGGACTCGGCCGACGCCTTGGCCATGATGTCCTGGAATTCGCCGACATTGGCCAGATCGATCTCGCCGGAAGCGACGACGCGGGCCGACTCCAGATCAGCGACAACCGCCACCCGGAACTGGGCCTCTGCCATCAGCGCAACTCCTCGAGCATCTCGACAGTGGTTCCGGTTACCGGCAATCTGGTCAGCATCACTTTATGCCCGAGCTGGTTTGCCGGTGGCGTCATTCTCGTCTCGACTACCCGAATGGCACTACATGGCCCACCCACAGAACGTCTCCCGTCGTCCTTCTTCACCCCCGACGACGCAATCGGGGCAGCTTAGCAAGCTTCGATGCGGGTGGTCTGCTTGGCAAAGGCCAAATCTGCACGCACGTCACAAACTCGCCGTGTCGTAACGCGCCTTTCCGGTTTCGCCCAAGACACACCCGCATCAGCCGTTAGGCTCAGCGCAGGCCGGCGGGGGCACAGGGCCTGGCGGTTGAGACCTAGAGGGTGGATAGATGCTCCGCGAATTCGTCATCGCAGCAGCCGTCGCCGGCACCGCGCTGTCAGCAGCGCCGGTCGCGGCCGCCGATGAGCCCCATGGGCCGTTCCCCGGCGATCCGCCGGGCATGAGTTACGACGCCTACCTCAACGCACCGTGCTATCGGTGGGACCGGTTCGTCTTCGGCCGCGGACCCGGCGGGGAGCCGTTGGCCTGCCACTGGATTCCCGGGCAGTCGCCGATCGGGATGGACCGCCCACCGGAGGACGTCGGCTTCTGGGTTCTGTCGCCCAAGATCTACGGCGTCCAGGCAGTCGGTGCGCCGTGCCCGGGATCGCAGGCCGCGGCCCAGTCGCCCGACGGCCTGCCGATGCTGTGCCTGGGCGCCCAGGGCTGGCAGCCGGGGTCCATGCATTCCGGTGACTGGGGCAATGGAAACGACTTCTACCCAGCCAGCTAGAAAATGAAATGTGCCGCCAGGGCGAAAACCCTGACGGCACATTCACATCTGTTCTAGACGCCCGCTGCCTCGTTGATCTCCTCGAGTCGACCGGTGGCTTCCAGGTACTCATTCACCCAGCGCTCGATCACCGTCGAGGTTTTCTCCACCTTGGTGAACTGACCCACGACCTGACCGACGGGGTTGAACGCGACGTCGACGGTCTCGTTCGGATATTTGTTGGTCGCCGATACCGCGAGCCCGGAAACCATGTACTGCAACGGCATTCCGAGCGGCTTCGGGTTGTCCGGGTTCTCCCAGGCCTCGGTCCAATCGTTGCGCAGCATTCGCGCCGGCTTGCCGGTGAAGGAGCGGCTGCGGACGGTGTCGCGGCTGCCGGCCTTGATGTAGGCCGCCTGCTGGACGGGGGTGTTGTGGGCCTCCTCGACCATCAACCACTGCGAGCCGGTCCAGGCGCCCTGCGCGCCGAGGGCGAGCGCGGCAGCGATCTGCTGACCACTGCCGATACCGCCGGCTGCCAGGACCGGCACCGGGGCAACTTCCTTGACCACCTGCGGCCACAGCACGATCGAGCCGACCTCGCCGCTATGGCCGCCGGCCTCACCGCCCTGGGCGATGATGATGTCGACGCCGGCGGCGGCGTGCTTTTTCGCTTGTGACGGCGATCCACAGAGCGCGGCGACCTTGCGGCCCTCGGCGTGGATGTGCTCGATCATGTCCTTCGGCGGAGTGCCCAGCGCATTGGCGATCATGGTCATCTTGGGGTGCTTGAGCGCGACCTCGACCTGCGGGGTGGCGGTGGCCTCGGTCCAGCCGAGCAACTGGAGGGTGCTCTCGTTATCCTCCGCCGTCAGCGGAACGCCGTGGTCGGTCAAGATCTTGCGGGCGAAGTCGAGATGCTCCTGGGGCACCATGTCGACGAGCGTTTTGGCCAGCTCGTCGGCGGACAGCCCGGAGTCCATGCCCTCGTATTTGTTGGGGATCACGATGTCGACGCCGTAGTGATGGTCGCCGATGTTCTCATCGATCCACTTCAGCTCGATCTCGAGCTGTTCTGGTGTGAAGCCCACCGCACCGAGGACACCGAAGCCGCCGGCCTTGCTGACGGCGACGACGACGTCACGACAATGGGTGAACGCGAAGATAGGGAACTCGATACCGAGCTCGTCGCAGAGGGCAGTGTGCATGGACCGGCTCCTTTAAGCGGGGGCGTAAGCAGACTGGAACGTGTTCTAGTTTAGTACGTCGGTGACTCGGCAGTTCCAGGTATCCGCTATCAGCGGGGGAACTACTGGCTATCGGTGCAGTCCGCCCTCGATGCCCGCTGCGAGGAGTACCGTTTGTGGTGGCTGTTACCAGCCAGGCATGGATCAAAGATGGAGGGTCCGCCATGGTTACTCCGAGGCTTCGAATCCGACGAGGACGCGTAGCGCTGACCGTCGTAGTCGCGCTGACTCTCACACTGCTACCCGTCAGCGCGCCGTCGGCCACCGCCGAGACAGGCTGCACCAATGGCGTCGTCCCGCTGAACCCCTACGTGGTGAACTGCAACCTGCCGTCGCGAGGCAGTCAGGTGATCGGGGCGGCACCCGACGCCGGGGCGATCATCGCCTGCCGGCACAGCCCGATCTGCCTCTCGTACTACGTGAACTACCCGGGCTCGCTAGTCGTCCCGGGGTACCGGCCCTAGGCCTTCGAGCCGACCCCGCTGCGTCCGCCGACCACGAGGGAACCGCCGGCCACGAGCAGGCCGACCACAGCCAGCGGGATGGACCAGGCTCGCCGTGAGGACACCGACGACTGGCACTGGGCCACGAAGTCGGGGTGCTGGATGATCTGGTTGAGGATCGGCACATTGGCGATGCCCTTGCTGTTGGCTTCGCGCGCCGAGGCGAGGTCTTCAGAGATCGCGTTACCGCAGCCAATGCTGCCGCCGTTGCCGTCCGGCGTGGATACCGGCACCAAGAGTGCGATCACTCCGGCGACCAGAAGTACCGCACCCAGCAGAAGGACCAAGCGCCGAACAGCCATGTCCGTGTCTCCTTTACGCATCCGTCGAACAGTGCAGCGGGACTACCCAGGCACCGAGACGGCCAAACGCGGGCACGTGCGTCGGCTGAGCATCACTGTGGCGTGACATTCGGCGGAAATCACGGCTTGGTGAACAGCTCCACTTCCGACACCAGCGGCAGGTTCAGCGTGGTGCGGATGCCCGGCGGGGCTGCGATCACCGCGGGGATGGCGTTGACGATGCGGCCCGCGCCCGCCGCGATGGCGGCGTAGTTGTGGTCGCCCTTCTTGCTCGTCGGGCAGATGTCGACGACGTAGGACGGCTCGCCTGTGATCTCCACCCGGTAGGAGCCGCCGGCCTGGGCCGGTTGCGCCCAGTCCGGGCGCAGATCCTCGCGCAGCCTGGTGACGTGCTCGACGACGATCGCGGCGTGGTCGCCGACCATGCCCTTGATCTCGAAGCGCACCGCGGCCACGCCGCCCTTGGGGATGTGGCCGGCAGCGACGTCGAAAGCCTCTGGGGCAGGCTCACGTTCGTAGCTCTCGGCGATCGAGTCCAGTTCGATGTTCAACCCGGCGGCCAGCTGGCGGATGCCGCAGCCCCAGGCGATACCGAGGACACCGGGCAGGAACAGCATCGGCACCTCGTCGAGCGGCTTTCCGAACCCCATGACGTCGAACATCACGGTGGCACCGTCATAAGTGGCGTAGTCGGCAATCTCCATACAGCGCACCTGCTGGATGTTCTGACAGGTGCTGGCGAACGCCAGCGGGATCAGGTCGGTGACGAAACCCGGGTCGACGCCATTGATGTAGATGCTCGAATTGCCAAGGCGTCCAGCTTCTTCCAGCGGCTCGATGTACTTGTCCGGCATCGACTGCCACGGGAACTGCAACACCACCGGAGCCGACCCGACGACATTGATGCCGGCGGCCAGGATCTTGCGGACGTCTTCCATGGCCTCGGGCATCCGGGTGTCGCCCATCGCGCAATAGACGGCGCATTCGGGTTCGGTCGCCAGCACGGCGTCGAGGTCCTTGGTGGCGAGAATCCCGGTCTTCACGTCGAGGCCGGCCAGCTCGCCCGCGTCCTTGCCCACCTTGTCGTCAGCGGATACGCACAACGCGGTGAGCTCGAACGCCGGGTTCTCGATCAGCTCGGATAGCGCTATCCGGCCGACGTTTCCGGTGCCGATGTGGGCAACGCGGATGGCCATGAGTTCTCCTGACGCTCGGGTCTTCGGTGGGATCAGTATGCGCATTCGGCGCCGAAACTGGAACAGGTTCTACCTCGCGGGGCGCGCTACCGGTAGCCTGACGCCTCATGGGACGCGTAGACGACAAAGTGGCCATCATCACCGGCGGCGCTCAGGGGATGGGAGCCGCTGACGCGCGGATGCTCGTCGCCGAGGGCGCCAAGGTTGTGATCGGGGACATCCTCGACGACAAGGGCAAAGAACTGGCCGACGAGCTGGGCGACGCCGCCCGCTACGTGCACCTCGACGTGACAGAAGCCGATCAGTGGGAGGCCGCCGTCGAGACCGCGATTTCCGAGTTCGGCAAGGTCAACGTGTTGGTGAACAACGCGGGCATCGTCCAGGTGGCGCCGCTGAAGTCACTGGACGTGGAGCGCTGGAAGAAGGTCCTCGACGTCAACCTGACCGGTGCGCTGCTGGGCATCAAGGCCGTCCTGGCACCGATGAAAGAGGCCGGCGGTGGCTCGATCATCAACGTCTCGTCCATCGAGGGCATGCGCGGCGCCTCCTGGGTGCACGCCTATGTCGCATCCAAGTGGGGTCTGCGCGGGCTGACGAAATCGGCCGCGCTGGAGCTGGCGTCGGACAACATCCGGGTCAACTCGGTGCACCCCGGCTTCATCCGCACGCCGATGACCAAACACCTGCCCGAGGACATGGTCAGCGCCCCGCTGGGCCGTCCCGGCAAGCCGGAGGAAGTGGCCACCTTCATCGTCTTCCTGGCCAGCGACGAGTCGTCGTTCTCCACCGGTTCGGAGTTTGTGGTCGACGGCGGCCTGATCACGGATGTCCCGCACCGCGCAATGCCGTAGTGGGGGACGGGCCTCAGTCGCGTCGGCGGGCCCGTAGCGCCAGGGACGCGAACGCCGCGCCCAGGGCGGCTCGGCCCAATGCGGGGAAGTGCCCGACTACATTCGCCGTGCTGCTGCGCCGGCCGGGGATGGTCAGGTGCAGCACCGGCCAGTCGTTGGCGGCGGCCTTCGCCGCCAGGCCGGGCCGGGGATTGACCGGCCGAGGGTGGCCGACCAGCGCCATCAGTGCGCCGTCCTCGTCGCCGTCGGCATAGAAGTAGCTGCCCGCCAGGTCGATCTCGTTTGCGACGCAAAACCGTTGCACCGCAGCGGCTTTCTGCCGCCCCCACACGATGGGCTTGTTGATGGCTCCGGTCAGCCGACCGGCATCGTCGAGCTCGAAGGTGTTGCACACCACGTGGTCGATCCCCAGCGCGCGAGCCACCGGCTCGGCGTGGATGGTCAGCGCCGACGAGCTGAGCACCACGGTGTGTCCGCGGGATTGGTGGGCCGCCACGACCTCACGCATCAGCGGATAGACCCGGGCCGCGATCTGTTCGGCGTATAGCCGCTCGCCGATATCGTCGAGTTCGGCCAGCGACTCGCCGCGCAGGTAGCCCGCGGCACGGACCAGCAGCCGTTCGAACTGCATGCGGCCCAGTTTGTAGCGCAGCGAAGCCTCGATGACGCCCATGACCTCGCCGATTCTGGCCTGCCCGCGGCGGACCCGGTCGCTGGCGTGCGCGGTCGCGGTGAACCCGGCGACCAAGGTGCCGTCCAGGTCGAAGAACGCGCCGACGGCCGCCCCCTCAGGGCTATGGGCGATCTGCGTAAGCGGATCCGATGACAGCGTCACCACACCATCATGCCGATCCGGCGCGCGAGCCACGTCTCCAGAGAAGCGATGGACATGTCCCCACCAGCTTGGGTTGACGTGATTAGCACAACACTCCACACTTACAGTCATGCACAGTCAGAAACCCACAATTCCGGTCATCTGACATGCTCCCCGTCGAGCGGCACGAAGCGATCGTCGAAGCAGTCAGCACTGGTCAGGTCATCAGCACCGACGAATTGGTGCGGCGGCTCAGTGTCTCTGCCGAGACCGTACGTCGAGATCTGGCGCTGCTGGAAGAAAAGGGAGCCATCCGCCGGGTCCACGGCGGCGCGGCATCGGTGGCGGATCACCGCGGCGCAGAGCCGTCGTTCACCGAGCGCTCGATGATCGGCCATCAGGCCAAAGCCCAGATGGCCAAGGTCGCGGTCCGCCTGCTGAAAAACGGCCAGACGATCGTCATCGACATCGGCACCACCGCCGTCGCGGTGGCGCGCGCGATCCCGCGAGATTTCACCGGCACAGTCATTACGCCGTCGCTGCCTGTCGCTGTGGAACTGGCTGATCGCCCCGGCATCGAGGTTTTGATGGCCGGCGGCCGCGTCCGGCCCGGCGACTTGGCCTGCTCGAACTCACACACCAAGGCGTTCTTTGCCGACATCTATGCCGACATCGCCCTGCTCGGCTCCGGCGGCGTCGATGCCCGAGTCGGGCTCACCGACTTCCATCTCAGTGAAATCGACGTCCGGCGCACCATCATCGCCAACAGCGCCCGCAGTTACATCCTGGCCGATTCCGCGAAACTCGGTCAGGTCGCGCCCTACCGGGTCTGCACCCTCGGCGAGGTCGACGGCCTGATCACCGACCAACACGCCCCGCCGTCGCTTGCGGCTGCCTTCGAAGAGACAGGAGGTGTGGTCCTGTCAGCCAGACCCGCGACGCACAGCGTCAGCTGACCTGAATTCCTTCGCGAACGGGTGCGGGCGGCGTTGCAGCGCCGCCCGCAGGACCGAACCGCTCTTCCGAAACACTCAATTCCAGTCAGAAAGCCCGATCCAATGACAGATTCTTCCACACCGTCGGCTAAACCCCTGGTAAGCGCCGGGGAGTACACCGACACTCTCGAGCGTTCCACGGGACGCTTCGCATCATTCGCTGTCGCGTTTGCGTTCGTCTCTATCGCGACCGGCATCTTCACCACCTATGGCAGCGTCCTGAAAAGCTCTGGCCCCCTGGGCATCTGGACGTGGCCCATCGTCATTGTGGGTCAACTCGCGGTGGCCCTGCTGCTCGGCTCACTTGCCGCGCGAATCCCGGTGACCGGCTACGCATATCAGTGGGTCTCGCGGCTGGCCAACCCCATACTTGGCTGGATCACCGGGTGGATCTCGTTCACCTTCCTGGCGATCGTCGCGGTGGCCGTGGACTACACGGTGGCCGCCACCGTGGTGCCCGCCCTGTTCGACTTCACCGGAACCGCGTTGACGTCGTGCCTGATTACCGCCGGCGTTCTCGTCCTCCAGGGCATACTGGTCGGACTATCCACCAAATGGACTGAGCGCGTGAACAATTTCGCAGTCACCGCCGAACTCGTCTGCATGGTCGCACTGGTGGTGCTGCTGTTTGTCGTCGGTGTCATCGCCCACAAGCTGTCGATGGGCAACCTGTTCTCCCGGGGCGACATCCCAGCCGAAGGCTACTGGAGCTTGGGGACCACAACATCAGTCGGCCCATGGATGCTCGGCTTCCTGCTCGGCGCTTTCACCATCGTGGGCTTCGAGTCGGCGGCGAACCTCGCTGAGGAAACCAAGAAGCCGGAAATCGTTGTCCCCAGGGCAATGTGGCAGGCCGTACTCGCCTCGGGGGTACTCGGATTCCTCTTCCTGCTCGTCGTCACCGCAGCGGTCAACGATCCAACCGCGCTGGCCGAATCCGGTACGCCGGTCGCTGATGTCATCCAGGACATCCTCGGCTCGTTCGTGGGTACCGCGTTGCTGGTACTGGTGGCGATCGCCATTTTCGCGTGCGGTCTGGTCATCGTGATGAGCGGAGTGCGGTTGGTCTGGGCGATGTCGCGCGATCAGCGGTTCCCCGGCTGGCAGGCCCTTCACAAGGTGTCGCCTCGGTTCAAGACGCCACTGAATGCGACGATCGCCATGACCACGATCTCAGCGGTGATCCTGGCGTTGTTCTCCAGCAGCACCGACGCCCTGTTCATTCTGTTCTCGGCGGCCACGCTGTTGCCCGCAATCATCTACACCATCACCGTCGGCCTCTACATCGCCACCAGGCGACGACTTCCGGCGAGTTCCGGATTCAGCCTGGGCCGCTGGGAGGTGCCGGTCATGGTCGTCGCCGTCATCTGGCTGGTGCTCGCCTTGTCCCTGTTCCGGGACTCCTCTTTCAAGGAGCCGTGGCTCTATGTGGCAGTCATGGTCGGGATCGGTGCGATCTATCTGGCGTACCTGCTGGTCACGCGGGGAGTGCACGGGCTCAAGATGCCCGAATTGCGTTCGATCGACGCCGAACTCGACCAGACTGCTGTTGGCGATGACGACACGAGGGCGGTGACCCAGTGACAGTGCTGGCGGTCGACCAGGGCACGTCGGGCACAAAAGCCATCGTGGTCGACCCCGCGGACGGGATCGTCGGCCTGGCCGAGGTTTCCGTGCATTCGAGCTACGTGAACGGCGGCGGCGTCGAACAAGACCCCGATGAACTACTCGAGTCCGTTCTCAGTGCCGGCCGCGCCGCCGTCGCCCAGGCTGGTCGCCCCATTCACGCTGTCTCGCTTGCCAATCAGGGCGAGACGGTGCTGGCCTGGGACCCCGAGACCGGACGCCCGCTGACACAAGCGATCGTCTGGCAGGACCGGCGAGCCGGCGAAGTTTGTGACGCGCTCAGCGAGCACGCCGAACAACTGGCCGAATGTACCGGATTGGTGCTCGATCCCTATTTCTCGGCGCCGAAAATGGCGTGGTTACGCCGCAACGTCGAAACCGGCGGGGTGGTCACGACATCGGACAGCTGGCTGTTGCACCGGCTTACCGGCGCCTTCGTCACCGACGCCACGACAGCGAGTCGATCTCTGGCCGTCGAACTCGGCGGTCAGGATTGGAGCCCGGAGCTGCTCGCGCTTTTCGGGCTCGACGACGAGCGGCTCCCTACGATTGTTGCCAACGACGAAATAATCGGCAGCACTGCAGAATTCGGCCCCGATATACCCGTTGGCGGCGTAGTCGTCGACCAACAGGCTGCACTCCTGGCGGAAGGGTGCTTCGAGCAGGGGATGGCCAAATGCACGTTCGGTACCGGCGCCTTTCTCTTGGCCAACACCGGCGCCACCGGAGTGCGTTCAGCAAGCGGCTTGACCTCGTCCCTGGCGTGGCGGGTGGCCGGCACCGACACCTTCTGCGTCGACGGTCAGGTCTACACCGCCGCATCGGCGATCCGATGGCTGTCCTCGCTCGGCGTCATCAACGGCGCCGAAGAAATGGACGGCGTGGCCGCCCAGGACAGCGGTGGGGTCATGTGCGTCCCGGCCTTTGCCGGGTTGGCCGCGCCGCGGTGGAAACCAAATGCCACAGCGTCGATTTCAGGTATGACGCTGTCCACCGGCCGCGGGCATATCGTGCTGGCGATGCTGCAGGGCATCGCCGCACAGATCGCCGAACTGGTCAGTGCCATCAACGCCGACACCGCCAGCCCCTTGACGACGCTTCGGGCTGACGGCGGATTGACGCATTCGAAGGTGCTCATGCAAGCCTGCGCTGACATCGTTCAGTTGCCCGTCGAAATCTATCCATCAGCGCACGCCACCGCGCTCGGCGCCGCGGCACTGGCCCGGCTCAGCCTTCAACCACAGCAGTCGGTACGCGAGGTCGTCTTCGATTGGCAACCCTCGGCGACGTACGAGCCGAGCTGGACGCCAGCCCGCGCAGCCGAATTCCGCGACCGTTGGCGGCAATTGGCCACCACCACCTACTCCCACGGGGGCCTGGAATGACCGCCGTCTACGACGTGGCCGTGATCGGTGGCGGCATCGTCGGCTCTGCGATCGCGCGTGAGTTGGCAGGCCACGAGCTGTCGGTCGCGCTGATCGAAGCGCGCGACGATGTCGGCGATGGCACCAGCAAAGCCAACACCGCAATCCTGCACACCGGATACGACACCAAGCCCGGCACCCTGGAGTCGATGTTGGTCAACCGCGGCTACCACCTGTTGTTCGACTATGCGGGACGCACCGGCATTCCGATCGAACCCACCGGCGCGATCCTGGTGGCCTGGGACCAGGAGCAGCTCGATGCACTGCCGGGTCTACTGGAGAAGGCCCGAGCCAACGGCTACCAACGATGCGAAATCGTCAGTGCGGAAGCCGTATACGCCGAATTGCCGAACCTAGGCGTCGGCGCCCTCGGTGGTCTGACCGTTCCCGACGAATCGATCATCTGCACCTGGACCGTCAATCTCGCGTTAGCCACTGATGCCGTGAACCGGGGCGTGACACTGCTGACCAATCATCGCGTCGTCGGCGTCGACGTGGGCTCGGCGACCACGTCGGCTCACACCAACCACGGGACCGTCAACGCCAGATGGATTGTCAACGCCGCGGGGCTTGGCGCCGACCACCTCGATGCTCTGTTCGGTCACCACAGATTCACGGTCACCCCCCGGCGCGGGGAACTCATCGTCTACGACAAGCTCGCCCGCCCACTGGTGGACAAGATCGTGCTCCCCGTTCCGACCGCGCGCGGCAAAGGTGTTCTCATCAGCCCCACCATCTATGGCAATGTCATGTTGGGGCCCACCTCCGAGGATCTGCAGGACCGTACTGCCACCGGCACCTCCGAAGCCGGCTTCGACTTCCTGCTCGGCAAGGGTCGTCAGCTCATGCCGAAGCTACTCGACGAAGAAGTCACCGCCACCTACGCCGGGTTGCGAGCGGCGATCGATCGTACGGATTACCTCATCGAGGCCGACCCGGCTCAGCGGTATCTGCTGGTGGCCGGTATTCGATCGACCGGTCTCACCGCGGGGATGGCCGTCGCCGAATACGTCCGCGACCAACTCAGCGCGGCCGGACTGATCCTCACGCCGCGCCGCGCACTGCCTGATCCGCCCCGGATGCCCAACCTCGGTGAGGCGTTTCCGCGCCCGTATCAGCAGGCCGACATGATTGCTGCCGAGGCGGCGTACGGCCGCATCGTCTGCTTCTGCGAACGGGTCACGCACGGCGAGATTCGCGACGCATGCCAGTCGGTGATTCCACCAGCCGGGCTCGATGGGCTGCGGCGACGCACGAGGGCGATGAATGGCCGCTGCCAAGCGTTCTACTGCGGGGCGGAAGTGCAGGACCTCTTCGACACATGCTCAGCCAGGCCGCCGGCCACTTCGACCACATCTGCAGAAAGCCAGCGATGACCACCACCGACACCGCAGACGTCGCCGTCATCGGCGCCGGCCCCGCCGGGCTCACCGCCGCCGCTATTCTCGCCAACGACGGACTCAAAGTCGTTGTTGCCGAACGGGAATCCGAACCCGGCGGCATCCCGCGGCACAGCGACCACCCCGGCTACGGCATCCGCGACATGAAGACGTTCATCAGCGGACCGGCCTATGCACGGCGGCTCGCCGGACGTGCGATCAAGGCGGGCGCCACGATCCAGACCAACACCATGGTCACCGGCTGGGCCGGCGAGATGACACTGGAAACAACCTCGCCCAGAGGGCGGAATCACCTGCTAGCCCGGGCCATCATCTTGGCCACCGGCGCACGGGAGCGAGCCAGACCGGCGCGCCTGATCCCCGGCGACCGTGCCGCCGGCGTCTACACCACGGGACAGTTGCAGAACCTGGTGCACCTCAAACACCGTGCCGTCGGGCAACGAGCCGTCGTCGTGGGTGCTGAATTGGTCAGCTATTCGGCGGTCCTCACGCTCAAGCACGCGGGCTGCCGGACCGAACTGATGACGACCGAGTATCCGTCGCCCGAGTCCTACGGTCTGTTCAATCTTGCGGGCAAGACGCCACTGATGGATGTGACGATCGCCCGCCGGACGCGTGTCACCCGCATCATCGGAAAGCCCGTCGTCAGCGGCGTCGAGATCGAGAATCTCGACACCGGCGGACGCCGCGTCGTGCCGTGCGACACCGTCGTGTTCACCGGGGATTGGATCCCCGACCATGAGCTCGCCAGGGCAGCTGGACTGGAGATCGATCCCGGCACATTGGGTCCCGTGGTCGACACCGCCCTGCGCACCAGCAGGCCCGGCGTCTTCGCCGTCGGCAACCTTCTGCATCCGGTGGACACCGCCGACATCGCCGCCCTCGACGGCCGCCACGTCGCCACGCAGGTGCGGGCTCACCTCAACGGCAACCGTCCGGCCCAATCGGGCGTGCACATCCAGGCAGCGGACCCGCTGCGCTGGGTCGCACCGAACATCCTGCGGCCGGGCGATCCCGCACCGGCCCGGCATCGACTGCTGTTGTGGACCGACCGCTTGGTCCGCACGCCCAAAGTCGTTGCGCAACAGGATGGTAGGACCGTCGGCAGGAAAATCTTGCCCTGGCCGGCGTCGCCGGGGCGGGTCTTCCGGGTCCCATCGAGCATCCTCGACGGCGTCGACCCACGGGGTTCAGAGGTGACAATTTCCCTCGCCAACGCGCCGTGACGCCGAATGAACCGGCGGCGGGGGAATGCCTCACGCCACGAGGCGTTGGACCCGCACATGAAGCTCAACGACGAGGCACGCGCACTGATCGGATCGGGCGCGGACGCGACATTGGTCACCCTCAACCCCGACGGCAGCCCTCAGGTGTCGGTGGTGTGGGTGGCGCTGCAGTCCGGCGAGGACGGCGACGAACTGGTGACCGCTCACCTGGGCGAGCACAAGAAGGTCCGTAACGTGCGCCGCGACGGCCGCGTTGCGCTGACGATCGTCTCGACCGAGCCGGGCGAGGTCATGCGGCCGTATCTGTCGGTGACCGGAACCGCCCGCATCGTCGAGGGCGGTGCCCCCGAACTCCTGCGGGAGCTCGCGAAGGTGATGATCACGGCCGAGGGGGTGCCGTTCCCGCCCGACGACGCGCCACCGGGTTACCTCACCCGGATCCGGATTGACTCGGTCGGCGGCATCGGACCCTGGGCGGGCTAGCTGCCCCGCCGGGTCTTGGCCGTCGCTTCCAGTTCCTCTTCCCACGCTCCCTCGTCGCGCCCGAGGGCGATGGTCGCGGCGGCCATGGCCCCGACGGCGATCGCCAGCACCACGGCGACGGGCTTGGTGACCGCCAGGTGTTCGCCCAGCACCACCTCGCCGAGCAACACGGCGACCACCGGTTCCAGCACCAGCATCGCCGGGACCGAGGCCCGCAGTGACCCGGCGTGGAAGGCCGACTGCTGCAACAGGGTGGCGATGACCCCGACGGCGATCACCACGTACAGCACCGGGGTGGTGAGCAGCCGCAGCATGCTGCCCTCGCGCACGATGTGCATGACGAGTTTGGTCAGCACCGCCACCACACCGAAAAGCACGCCCACGCCGACCGCCAGCAGGATCGCGCGCCGCCAGTTCGACAGCCGCATCGCCACCAGCAGACAGCCCGCCACGAACAGCAGACTGATGCCGGCCACGATCACGGCAGGTAGTTCCGAGCCCTCGTAGTCACCGGGCTTGGTGCGGGCCAGTGCCACGAAGACCCCGAGGGCGACGGTCAGCACGACGGCCCAACCCCACTCCGCGCGGGAGACCCGACGATGGGCCAGCCGCGCACTCAGCGGCAGCGCGAACAGCAGCGCCGACACCATGAGCGGGGCGACCAGAAGCAGTGACCCGTAGGCCAGTGCGACCGCCTGAAACGCGTACCCCGTCACCGCGGAGGCGGTGCCGGCCCACCAGAGCCGGCGGCGCAGCAGCGTGGAGATCATCACGGTACTGACGCCCTGATCCCGCGGCACGTCCATGGTGGCCCGCTGGCGCACCACGATGCCGATGGCCGCAAACACCGCACCGGCAAGGGCGGCTGCCACGACGACCGCGTGCTGCAGCAAGATCCGTCCCTTCCGATGTCTCCGGGGTGTCGACGCTAGAACCGAATGTAGGGCACGCGAGCATCGATGAGCTGTCCGAGGCCCGCCGTGCGTGTCAGCGAACCTGGACGACCACCGGAGTGCTGTTGTACCCGGTGACTCTGACCCACGACGGGGTGGGCCCCGCGCCGGGCACGTGGCCCTTGATGTCGACAGTCTCACCGGGGAACACGGTGACGTAGTTTTCGTCGTACTCGATCGGCAGGATCTCGTCGGCCAGCGGACTGGGCAGCAGTTCGGCGCGCTCGAAGAAGGCGATCTGCTGAGTCGGGTTGTGCAGGCTGATGGTGACCTCACGCCCGGCGTCCGAGCCGGCGCTGGCGGTGATCTCCAACGGCACCTTGGGCATCGTGTTCAGTGCCGTCATGTCGGCCCAGCTGACCTGGTTGGAGTTGAAGGCCAGGTCGTTGGCCGGCGGCCCGACATCGTCGACCTGCCGGGACTGCCAGTACACGTTGTTGGCAATGACGTTGCCGCCCGGGTCGAGCAACTCGCAGCGCACGAAGAACACCGGGGAGTCCGGCGGGCCGGGCGGCAGGGTGATCGCCTGGACCGCGCCGCCCGGGTCGACGTGGATGCCGTCGGCGGCCCGGTCGTCACGTAGTGCGCCGCTCAGGTCGTAGGTGCGCACCCGGACACGCAGGTTCTCGCGGGAGTCCTGGGTCTGGTTGACGACGGTCACCTTCGCCTGGCGGTGGTTGCCGGTGGCGTAGGAGTCGAACACCACCGACAGCGGCTGCAGACCCTTCTTGGCGCCGTAGTACGCGCCGCCTGGACGCAGGTAGTAGTCGAAGATGTTGCCGAAGAACGACGGCCAGTGACTGTTGAGCATCCAGTAGATCGTCATCTTGTGCCCGTCCCAGCCGTTGGCGGCGAACGATTCGAACTGGGCGCGGGTGGCCTCGTAGTGCGCCAGCTGCGCCTTGTCTGCGAACATCCGCGCGTTGGCCGACGGGCCGTACCGGCGGTCGATGACGCGCTGGACGTTGGTCAGCCGCGAGTTCTGCGGATCCGAGCCGGCGTGGAAGAACCACGTGTCGTTGATCGGCCACAGCTTGTCGGGCGGGATGAATTTCCGCAGGCTTGCGAACGGCGGGATGTGTTCGTTATCGCCCTGTTCGGCCGACGCCCCGCGCGCCGCCCCGTATTGGCCGCTGAACCAGTAGGACGGCGGACGCCAGGTGTAGGGGCCGGCCATCTGGATGCCATCCCACAACGGCTGGCCGGCGGCGTCGTGATTCAGCTGCGACACCGTGTCGACGGTGGCGTTCTGCCAGTGCAGGTCGGACAGGATCTGGTGGTACTCGGTGAGCACTGCGTCGGGAGGCCGGCCGTCACTGCCGTTGGCCCACACGAACACCGAAGGGTGTGAGCGGAGCATCGCGATCTGCGAGCGCAGGCTCTCCTGCGAGACACGGTGGTCCTCGTCGTCCCACTGCTGCCACTTCTCCCACTGGTTGCAGCACATCCAGCCGTACATCAGCGGAATTCCCAGCTCGTCGGCCATCTCGACGAACCGTTGGGAGGAGATCTTGGACTCCAGCCGCAGCATGTTCAGCCCGAGATCCTTGACGTAGCCCAGGATCGCGGCGTCGCGGTCGGGGTCGTACTTGTAGAGCAGGTCGGGCGTGTAGGTGGCACCGCGGACCAGGAAGTTCTTGCCGTTGACCTGCAGGTAGAAATTCCCGCCGGTGCCCAGGTCGGCGAAGGTGTCGTCGGTGTCGCGGCCCTGAGTGATGGTGCGGATACCGAACTTCAGCGTGGACACCTCGGTCGCCTTGCCGCCCTGGACGAACTCCAGCTTCAGGTCGTAGAGATCGGGCCGCCCCATCGTGTAGGGCCACCACAGGTCGGGGTGGTCGACCACCAGCGCCGCGAAAGTGTCAGGGCTCAGGGTGATCTCACGTTCTTCGCCAGGCATCAGTGACACCGGCTGGTCGACGTGGATGGGCGCCTTACCGTCCCGGGTGATGGTGGCGCGCAGCACGCCGCGCACCTTGTCGGCGGAGTAGTTGCGCAGCGGCGCGTAGACCGTCAGACGGGCACTGTCGGTGTCAGGCAACGGCAGCTCGGTGTTGACGGTGGCTTCGCCGATCGAGACGGGTCCGGATGTTTTGAGGTACACCGGCTTCCAGATCCCGGCGTTGCGGTCGGGCACGAACGAGTTTCCGTTGGCGGGATTCTTGTCCGGCCCCTGGTAGCCCAGGTAGCGCCAGTTGATCCAGTCGTACCAGCTGTCGGCGAGTTCCACGCCGTTGACGTCCTGGATGGCACGTTCCGGGGTGACCCTGACGGCCAGGGTGTTGGGCTGGCCCGGTACGACCCAGCGTGTGACGTCGAGTTCGTGGTCGTTGTACATGCCGACGATCTGCGAGCTGTCGGCGACGCGGCGGCCGTTGAGCCAGATCTCGGCGCGGTAATTGATGCCGGGGAAGTCCAGGACATAGTTCGGGTAGTCGGCGGGCGCGGTGAACGTGGTGCGGTACCACCAGTCCTGCTTGTAGAGATCCTGAGGAACCTCCTCCAGCAGGTTCTTGCCGTAGTAGAGGTTCGGGTAGACGCCGTCGTCCTGCAGGGTCTCCAACACGGTGGCCGGCATGCGTCGCACCGGGTGCCACGCCGCGGCGTCGTAGTTGTTCGCCGAGATCCTCGCGCCATCGTCGGGCAGCCCCTGCGCGGAGGTGAGCCGCCAGCCGTCGGTCAGTTCGATGTCTTGCGCGGGGTGCGGTTGCGGACCGCTGAACACCCGCAGATCACCGGCGCAGGCGAGTAGAAGCAGGATGACGAAGATCGTCCCGAAGGTCTTCGCCACCGTCCCCAAACTCCTCGTATCAAGATCTGCGACAGGACACCCCAGCGCAACCGGTCATCTGCCGCGCGTTCATCTTTGCAGAGGGAACCCCCGCGCGCCGCATCCGCCAGGGCACCGGCGCCAACCCCTCCATGATGCGCACAACATGACAGGCACGGCACCTCGGCGGCGATCCCTGCACGTCGGCGGCAGAGTTGGCACGGACCCCGCCGAACTCAGCCCGCCGAACTACGCTTACCCCCATGACCGACCACGACCGCGCTGCCGCCCGCCGCGAGATTGCCGATGCTCTGCTGAAGGCGCTCGAGCGCCGCCACGAAGTGCTCGACGCTATCGTCGACTCGGATGACCGGGCCGCGGCGGTGGAAGCCATCTCCGCGCTGCTAGGCACGTCCCACGTGGGCGGTGAAGCCGTCCTGGGGTTGTCCTTCGCCCAGGTGACCAAGGCATCCCGCGACCGCATCGCCGAAGAGATCAACGACCTCAACAGCCAGCTGTCGTTCACTCTGGGGGAGCGGCCGGCGAGCTTGGACGAGAGCCTGCAGCTTCGGCCGTTCTCCGACGAGTCCGACCGCGACATCTTCGCCACCCGCACCCAGGAAATCGGCGCCGCGGGCGACGGTTCTGGTGCGCCCGCCGGCAACCTGGACGACGAAATTCGTTCGGCGCGCAGCCGATTGAGCGCCGAAGAGGCGGCCTGGTTCGTTGCCATCGACGGCGACGACAAGGTTGGCATGGTGTTCGGCGAGCTGGTCGGCGGCGAGGTCAACGTCCGCATCTGGATTCATCCCGACCATCGGAAGAAGGGCTACGGCACCTCGGCGTTGCGTAAGTCGCGCGCGGAACTCGCTGCCGCGTTCCCCGCCGTGCCGCTGGTGGTCCGAGCTCCCGGCGCGGCGCCGCACTGATCGGGGCATCGCACCCTGCGTAGTCTCGCTCGGTATGAGCGTGCGCGCGGGAATCGTGATCACCGGCACCGAGGTTCTCACCGGACGCGTGGCCGATCGCAACGGTCCGTGGCTCGCTGATCGCCTGCTGGAATTGGGCGTCGAACTGGCCCACATCACCATATGCGGCGACCGGCCCGCCGACATCGAGGCGCAGCTGCGGTTCCTGGCCGCCGAGGGTGTCGACCTGATCGTCACCACCGGTGGTCTCGGGCCGACGGCCGACGATATGACGGTGGAAATGGTGGCCGGCTTCTGCGGTCGCGACCTGACGCTCGACGCCGAGCTGGAAGCCAAGATCGCCGCGATCCTGAAGAACCTGATGGCCCGGTTCACGGGTGTCGATTTCGACGCCGTCCTCGCCGCCAACCGCAAGCAGGCGATGGTGCCGGTGGGCGCCCACGTCCTCGACCCGGTCGGCACCGCGCCTGGTGTCGTGGTCCCCGGGACGCCGACGGTTGTGGTGCTGCCCGGGCCGCCGCGCGAACTGCAGGCCATGTGGCCGGCAGCCATCGCCGACGAGGGCGTCCGGCAGGCGATCGCCGGCCGGACCGTCTACCGGCAGGACATGGTCCGGATGTTCGGCCTGGCCGAGTCCGGGCTCGCCGAGACATTGCGCGAAGCCGAAAGCCTTCCCGGCTTCGCCGACCTGGAGATCACCACGTGCCTGCGCCGCGGCGAGATCGAGATGGTCACCCGTTACGAGCCGCAGAGCGCCGAGGCTTATGAGCAGCTGATGAACCTGGTGCGAGCCCGGCACGGGGAAATGGTGTTCTCCGAGGATGGTTCGCTGATCGACGATCTGGTCGCCCGGCTTCTGGCGGGCCGGCGCATAGCGACGGCCGAGTCCTGCACCGCAGGCCTGCTCGCGGCCCGCCTCACCGACCAGCCGGGGTCGTCGGCCTACGTGGCCGGTGCGGTTGTGGCCTACGCGAACGAGGCGAAGGTCGAGGTTCTGGGTGTCGATCCGGCGCTGATCGACACGCACGGAGCGGTGTCGCGGGAAGTGGCAGAGGCGATGGCCGTCGGCGCACTGCGCCGCTTCGGCGCCGATACCGCGGTCGCTATCACCGGGATCGCCGGACCGGGTGGCGGCACGGAGGCCAAACCCGTTGGGACAGTGTGGTTTTGCGTGATGCTGGCTGACGGCACCACGGTCAGCCGGCCGGTGCGGCTGCCGGGCGAGCGCGCCGATATCCGCGAGCGCTCAACGACCGTGGCTATGCACCTGTTGCAGCGCACCCTGCTTGGACTGACCGATTAGGCCGGGCAGGATTCGCCCTCGACCAGTTGCGGATTGCACAGCGCGAACATCCGCGCTGCGAGATCGGCCAATTCAACGATGATCTCCGACCGACCCAGTCCGGCATCGAGCGCCTCACTGAGGACGGTCACAATGTCGGCACCGTCGGCGTGCGCCGCGGTGGTTTGCGACAGACGCGCAGTTCGGATCATTCGCCATGCGTAATTCCGCTCGGCGAGGGCTTCATTCATAGCTCGACCTTTCGATGACGGTGATTTCGCCAATCAGCTTCTCCTGCGGCCATGCCCGGCCGACAGGGACTTCTGGCCCTCCTCGATGGGGGCATTGGGCACCACCGACAAATGCGAGAGCCGAAAAGTCTGTGAACAAACCGTCCGAATTACCGCTTGCGGCTCATCGCCTGTCGTAACGTAGGCAAGTCCTATTGAGCGACCCGAATTGGGGGAGAGATTTCATGCGTAAATTTGTCATGGGTATTGCTACCGCAGCCATGATTGCCGGCTCGCTATCCGGTGCAGTGACTGCCAATGCGGCATCCACCACCAACGCCACGCCATCCGGTCCGAGTAATTCGCCCATCATCACCGCACTGGACTGCCAAGGGGGCACCGGCAATATGGGTTGCGGCGCAGGCTTTTTCTGGCGCGACGGATGGCACGGCTGGGCCTGCTACCCCTGCTGATCACGCACCTCGAACGAATTGACTTGCCAGTAGATATATCCTCGAACGGAAGCCTTAGTAATGAACTCTCGTCACCTCGGCGGCCTGACCGCCGCCGCACTGCTGTCGGCCGGAATAACACTCGGCACCGGCCTGGCTGCAGCCGACCCCGGTAACTACACCGTATTGCTGATCGACCCCAATGTGGTGACCGATTCCATGGCCTACACCGCGGCCCCGCCGGTCCTCAATCCCGGTGGCACGCCCGGCGCCACGACCGTCTACACGCATCGCGACGGACGCACGATCACTGACACCGTATGGGTACTGGGCGATCCCGGCGCTGCTGCCGGTGCGATCAGCTCGGCGCAGGCCGCCACTCCGGTCGCAAACTCAAAGACGCTCTCCGTTCCGGTGGGACAGAACGGACAGCTGATCACCGGGAAGACACCGGACGGCACGAAGTCGTTGAGTGTCCTCTACTTCACCGAGGGCAACGCGGCCTCGGCGTTGGAATTCACCGGCCCGCTCGGTGACCCGATCCCCAAGGACCTGGCAACCCAGTTCGGTCAGCAGCAGGACACGCTGATCAAGAGTCAGCTCGGCGCGTAGCACCACCCGCTGCCCGCGCCGCGCCGGATAACCCAGCGCGGCGCGGGACAGACGGTTCAGATCGGTTGTCCGCGAAGCGAATCCACCGCAATTAGGTTACGGATTCGTCGCGATCCCAGAGTTCCATCATGGTCCGCAGGATGTCCTCGGCGCGACCCAGGCCGGCCAGGTGACTTTCACCGGGCAGTTCGTGGAGCTCGGCATCGGGCAGCCTGGCCACCACATGCTGGCCGTGCGCGAACGGCACAATGTGGTCGCGGTCGCCATGCCACCACCGGACCGGCACCTTGACCTCGTCGAGCCGGAAACCCCAGTCCCGGGCGAACACCACGACGTCGGCGAACGGCGCCGCCAGCTGCTTGCGACTGCCGTTGAGCAGGTCGTCGAGGAACATGGCCTTGAATTCGGGGCGGACGAGCATCTTGCGGTCGCCTTCGGGGGAGATCCCGGCGTAGATGTAGAGGGCGGGCTCGGCCACCGGCTTGATCAACCGGATCAGACTGACCGCCGCCAGTCGCAGCGGCGCTCCCGCCAGCTCGATGAGCGGAGCAGCGGCTGTGCCTATCTTCATCAACCCGCCGCCGATTGCGTCCGGACCGACGGTAGGTGCCACCCCTCCCAGCACCGCCGCCGCCACGATCCGGTCGGGCATTGCCGTCGCGCAGCCCAGCGTGTACGGGCCGCCGCCGGACAACCCGACGACGGCCATCTTGTCGACGCCGAGGGTGTCCGCGATGATCGCCAGGTCGCTGGCGAAGGCCAGCACATTGTCGTATTGGAACGGGGTCGAGGCTCCGATTCCCGGCCGGTCGACACCGATGAGCCGGATGTCGTTCTGTTCGGCGAACACTCGGGCTTCCATCGGAATCTGGCGTCGGGCGCCCGGTGTGCCGTGCAGCCAGAACACGGCCCGGCCTTGGGCGCTGCCGAATTCGGCGAAGCCGATCTGGCGGTCCTCGCCGACAGCGATATTGCCTTCCAGCTTCGGACGAGCGATAGAGACAACCATGGGCACAGTGTGTCACGCGGGCGACGGCCACTGTGCGGTTCGCCCAGGCGCACTAGTCAGGACGCCGGCGCGCCCAGCCAGCCCGGCGGACGCCGCTGCGCCCAGGGCACGGCCTGCTCGAGCTGGGCGGCCAACTGCAGCAGGATCGCTTCATCGGGTGCCATCAGCTGAACCCCGATCGGCAGGCCGTCCTCGGTGACGGCCAGCGGGAGCGAGATCGCCGCCCAGCCGGTCACATTGCCCATGGTGGTCCACCCGGTGTGCGCGAACTCGACGTCGAAGAAAGCCCGGGTGGTGCCTCGGGGTTGGTCCAGGATGCCGAAGCCTGGCGGCGGTGCCAGCAGGGTCGGCACCAGCAGCACATCGTGGGCGCCCATTCCCTCGACGAATTGGCGAGTTTGGCTGTGAATGGTGTCGATGGCGTCGGCATGGTCGACGCCGGTCGTGGTGAAGCCTTCGCGCATCATCACCCAACTGCTGGGCTCGAATTCGTCCTCGCGTGGGTCGCGGCCGAGGTGTGATGTGGCGAAGTTGTACAACTGCACATTGCTGACGTTGTGCAGTACCGAGATCGCGTCGGCCACGGCGCCGGCGTCGAAACCTGGCGCTCCCGGCTCGATGTGATGTCCGATGGATTCCAGTGTGCGCCCGGCAGATTCGACGGCCGCCGCCACCCGTGGATCGGTCGGGGGCGCCGGGAACGGTGAGTGTGTGGCGATCATGATCCGCTGCGGTGCCGGTGGCCGGCCGATGGCGTCCAGGAACGTTGTTTCCGGCAACGGTGCGTTGTACGGGTCACCGGGCGCGCCGCCCGTCACCGCGTCGAGCAGGGCGGCGCTGTCGCGGACAGTGCGGGTCAGTGCATGCTCGACGGCCAGACCCTCCAGTAGGTGCCCGGACGGCGAGAATGACGTACGGGCACGCCGGGGTTTGAGCCCGACCAGTCCGCAGCAAGCCGCGGGCACACGGATCGAGCCGGTTCCGTCGCCGCCTGACGCGGCAGGCACGATCCCCGCGGCCACCGCAGCGGCCGAACCGCCGCTGGACCCTCCCGGGGTGATGTCGGGCGACCACGGATTGGTGGTGCGGCCGAACAGTGCGGGCTCGGTGGTGCAGTGGTTGCCCCACTCAGGCGTGTTTGTCTTGCCGAACACCACGAGACCGGCCGCCAGGTAGCGCTCGACGATCCACGCGGTGTGGGACGCGACGTGGTTTTGCAGCGCCCGCGAACCCATCGCCTCGCGTGCGCCGGCCAGCGACGCGCCAAGATCCTTGAGCAGGAACGGAACTCCGGCCAGCGGGCCGGCCGCACCGCTGCGCAGCGTGCCCGATTCGTCGAGCGCGACGGCTTGTTCGCGCCCGCGTTCGAAAAGATCGGTGATGACGGCGTTGAGCCCGCGAGCGGCTTCGGTGCGGGCGATGGCCGCGTCGAGCAGTTCTAGGGCTGAAAGATCACCGGCAGCGGCCAGTGCGGCTTGTCCGATGGCATCGAGATCGGCGAGTTCAGCGGCGTGTCGTGCATTCATTGCCACGGATCTTTGCCGCCAACAGTCGTGGCGGCAAGCCGACGCGCGAGGTCGTCAGTTGCCGCCGGGGGTGGCGAGCTCGCTCGACTGGCTCTGCTGGGCGGCCGCCTGCTGGGCGGCCTGCTGATCCTCGGCGGCCTTTTCGGCCGCGCCTTCAGGACTGGCCAGCGAGTTGCCGGACTGACCGGCGGTAGCAAGCTTGGCATTGCAGTTCAGGTACAGCAGCACCGTGTCGGTGACCGGGGAGAAGTTGTCACCTTTGAGCCACGGCGCGGACTGCGAGCGGGTCACCACGCAGTCGCCCTGGCTCAGGGCATTACCGACAGAGGTCGCAATCACGGGCTTCTTGCCGGCGCCGCTGATGGCCGAGGAGGCAGCCGAGTAGGTCTGGCCGGCATAGTCGTCGGCGAGCGCGACCCCAGATCCGAGGGTCAGCGACATGGCACCGACGAGTCCGAGTCCTAGTCCGAGACGAGTGAGCTTTGTCAAAGCGATGACCTCCAGCGCAAGCACCGACGTGGCGCGTCACAATCGCCGGGACGCGGAAGCTGAGAATAAAACCCATTGCTGGCAAACTGCTGTATGAAAGCTTGGGCCAGGCTGGTAGCCGCTGAAAGTCGGCTGCCTTCTCTTCGCCTGCCGGAGCCCCGCCCGTCACTTCGGCGATATCGCCCGGTAGGCCCGGACGGGTTGACTGGCACCATGCCTGAATCCACGACCGAGTCCGAAACAGTCGACGCCGTTCCGACCATCGACGATGTTATAGCGCCCGCAATCACCGTAGAGCCCGATGAGGCGCTCCTGCCGGGCGAGACGGTCGGCGACGGCGAGCGGGAACCGCGGACGAACATCGTCATCCGCCAGGTCTTCGAACGCCAGATCGCCGTCGGCCAGGCAGTCAGCAGCCAATTAGTCGATGCGGCAACCGATGTCACCACCGCGATCGCTCACGCACCCGCGACGTTCGCCGGTGCCATTCAGGACGGTGCGACCATCGCCTCAGCCTGGGAACGCACCGGCACGGGCGTTCAGGAAGTGCTCAGCGAGGCCGGCGGCCGCCTCCGCGCGGCCGTCATCAGCTACATCGGCCATCAGGCGACCCTGCCGGTGGCGGTCCTCGGATATGCCGGCGAGGTCGCCGGTTCGCTGGCCTCCGCCCAGGGCACTGTGGCCGGCTCGGCCCTCGACGGCGCCTTCGCGGTGGCGACGGCCGCCTCCCAGGGCGACAATGTTCGGGAAGCGCTGGGCCGCAACATCGAAGAATTGCGCGCGACCGCCGTCGCTGCCCGTGGTGACGTCACCGAGTCGGCCAAGCGGGCCGGCCGAGAAATTCGTGGCGCCGCCGGTGGCGAACTAGGCGTGCTGGTCGCGGCGATCTCGGGCACCGACGAGGATTCTTGACAGACAACGAACTTCAGGTGACAACCACCACATCGGGCCGTGTGGCGCGGCGGCCGGTGTCTGCCGGCTGGCACAGTGGAGTGGTGACACAGACACGGCGATCACGATCGGGCCCTTGGCGACACCCGTTGTCGCTGGGGTTCGAGGCGCACCGCGGGTTGTTGTTGTTGCGTCTGCGCTGGCACGAACGCAGGGTCGGATCAGGGACTGGTGCAGGTGACGCGTCGTCGGTATGACGACGGGGTTTCCCCGCAGAACTGACTGAAGGCCCGGGTGAATGAGCCGACGCTGTCGAAGCCGACCGCCGTCGCGGTCTGTTGAACCGTCTGCAGGGGAGCGGCCAGCAGGGCCATCGCCCGGAGCATCCTGGCGTGTAATAAATAAGTGCGCCAAGATATCTCGGCTTCACTCTGAAACTGACGCCGCAGTGTGCGCTCCGACACCGCGACGGCCCGGCACACCTCCGCAAGGGTGACCGACTGCAAGTGTTCCTTGGTGTAAGCCATCGCTGCCGCGACAACAGGGTCGTGAGAACTCGGAAGACTCAGCGGCGCTTCGTGATCCAGCGCTTCGGCGACCAGATTGGCCAGTGTGCGGAAGAACGCGTCAGAGGTGTCATCACCGCCGCCCCGGTAGATCGGCCAACGCAATGCGTACAGCATCATCTCCCGGATCAGCGGGGAGACGGCCAGGATTCGGGCCCGGTCACCGGCGGCGGGGATGAGCTCCGGGTCGAACATCACGGCGAGCGTCTTCACCGACGGGTTCATGGTGGCCTGGTGTTCCAGCCCGGCCGGGATCCAGGCCGCCTGTTGGGGCGGCAGCAGATAGTGCCCCGAGTCCGTCTCGACCTCGACCACCCCGCCGATCGCGTACTCGATCTGGTGCACATCATGGAAATGCCAGCCGGTGACCAGCAGTTCGCCCTCGTAGAGATAGCTGCCGGCCAGGACCCGCCCGCCACGGCGCAGCTCCACCTGGCCGATGTTGGCCGGTTGAGCGCCCGGACGAATTTTGGCCGTTCCGGCCAAGTCTCTGGCCGAATGTGCGGAGACGGTCACGAATATCGAGGGTACAACTAAAGCCATGAACGTCGACGACCTGATCCTGGTGAGCATTGACGACCACGTGGTCGAGCCCCCGGACATGTTCCTCAACCATGTCCCCGCCAAGTACAAGCCCGAGGCGCCCATCGTCGTCACCGACGACAAGGGTGTCGACCAGTGGATGTATCAGGGTCGCCCGCAGGGCGTCAGCGGCCTCAATGCCGTGGTGTCGTGGCCGGCCGAGGAGTGGGGCCGCGACCCTGCCGGCTTCGCCGAGATGCGCCCCGGGGTCTACGACGTGCACGAGCGGGTTCGGGACATGAACCGCAACGGGATTCTGGCCTCGATGTGCTTCCCGACGTTCACCGGGTTCTCCGCCCGCCACCTGAACATGACGCGCGAGAACATCACCCTGGTGATGGTGTCGGCATACAACGACTGGCACATCGATGAGTGGGCCGGCTCCTACCCGGACCGCTTCATCCCGATCGCCATCCTGCCGACCTGGAATCCCGAGGCGATGTGCGACGAGATCCGCCGTGTCGCGGCCAAGGGCTGTCGGGCGGTGACCATGCCCGAGCTTCCGCATCTGGAGGGCCTGCCGAGCTACCACGATGACGACTACTGGGGTCCGGTGTTCCGGACGCTGTCCGAGGAGAACGTGGTGATGTGCCTGCACATCGGCACCGGCTTCGGCGCGATCAGCATGGCGCCCAACGCACCGATCGACAACATGATCATCCTGGCCACCCAGGTGTCGGCCATGTGTGCACAGGACCTGTTGTGGGGCCCGGCGATGCGCAACTATCCCGATTTGAAGTTCGCGTTCTCCGAGGGCGGCATCGGCTGGATCCCGTTCTATCTGGATCGCAGCGACCGGCACTACACCAACCAGAAGTGGCTGCGCCGCGACTTCGGCGACAAGCTGCCCAGCGATGTCTTCCGCGAGCATTCGCTGGCCTGCTACGTCACCGACAAGACGTCGTTGAAACTGCGGCACGAGATCGGCATCGACATTATCGCCTGGGAGTGCGACTACCCGCACTCGGACTGCTTCTGGCCCGACGCACCCGAGCAGGTCCTCGCGGAGCTGAACGCGGCGGGCGCCGACGATTCCGACATCAACAAGATCACGTGGGAGAACTCCTGCCGGTTCTTCGGATGGGATCCGTTCGCGCGCAAGGCACGTGAGGAGACGACGGTGGCCGCGCTGCGCGCGACGGCGACCGATGTCGACACCACGATCCGTCCGCGCAAGGAATGGGCTGCCCGCTACGCCGAAAAGCAGCTCACCAAGGCATAAGTCCTCGTCCCTGAGTCCCCGAGATCGACGCTGGCGCGTGAAAGTGCACGTAGACCTCACGCCACCGTCGATCTCGGTGAGGTTCGACGTCGGAATGCTTCACGTACCTGTCTGAGGATGTCGTTTGGGCGGTCCTCGTCGATCACGCGAATCACAATCCAGCCCAGCTCCTCGAGACGGCGTAGCCGACGCCGATCCTTGACGTACTGGGCTCGGATTGATCGGTGGTGATCGCCGTCGTACTCGGCGGCGACTTTGATGTCCTCCCAGCCCATGTCGAGGACGGCCAGCAGACGCCAGCCGTCCGCGACAGGTATCTGTGTGGTTGGCGACGGAAAGCCCGCTTCTACGAGCAACATTCGCAGCCAGGTCTCTTTCGGCGATGCTGCACCACCGTCAACAAGCGGGAGAACGGCTCTTAGTTGTCGTACTCCACGTGCGCCCGGATGGCGTAGCGCCAGCTGTGTGACCTGGTCGACCGAGAACGAAGTGGCGCGCATCAGTGCGTCGAGCCGCGCGGTGACAGTCGTCGCAGGCAGATGACGGCCAAGATCGAAAGCTGTTCGTGCCGGCGTGGTAACCGGCACTCCGCCCACGCTGGTGACCTCGCCGTCCGCGAGCGTCTCGTTCCTCACAATCAATCCCTGATGGCGTCTGGCGCTCGGAGCGATCAACTCGATTGGCTCGTTCGCGTCAATCCAGTTCGAGCCATGCAATGCCGCTGCGGCAACGCCGGCGACGACCGCACGTCGCTTCGACCATAACCAGGCAGCCCACGCCCGGTCGCGCAGAGACAGATCGGCGGACTTCGGCACGTATACGTCGGGGTAGACGCAGCGATGCCAGCGGCGCAACTCGTGCTCGGTGAGCTGCCCCGACGCGATGGCTTCGGTACCGAGGAACACTCGATTCATACCTGGATGCTGACGCACACCACCGACAAGTCACCGAGATCCACGCTAGCGCGTGAAAATGGGAGTAGACCGCACGCTGATGTCGATCTCGACGACATCCAGGCCGCGAAAAGTTTGGAATCGGTAGCCACGACCACCATCTGTACTTGGCTCGTGACGGTGCCACCGAGGCGCCGCGCGAACGAAGGGAACACAGGTGAAGCGAATTCTCGCGGTCGGTGTCGGCGTCGTTGGCTGCAGCATGCTGCTGATGGCTTGCTCCGACAACAACAGCAGCAGCAAGGGCACCAGCTCGGCGACGGGTTCCGCGCCCACCAGCGTCGCGGTGGCCTCCGCTGGGAAGACCTCGGTCAAGGTCGACGGAAGCGATCTGCAGGGCCTGGATCTGAACTCCGTGACGTGCGTCAAGCAGGGCAGCACGATCAACATCGCCAGTGCGGCCGTGGGTGGTCAGCAGGGGCTGGGTGTGGTGATGGCCGACGGTCAGCCGCCGAAAGTCCAGTCGCTTGGGATGGTCGTCGACGGCAACGCCCTCGCGGTGAGCGACAACATGGGCATGAAGACCGGTTCTGCGGACGTGAAAGTGGACGGCAACACCTACACGATCACCGGTCAGGCAGCCGGCGCGGACATGAAGAACCCCATGGCAGGCATGATCAGCAAGAACTTCGAAATCACCGTCACCTGCAAGTGACGTGACCATCAGGCCGGGCCAGGGGCGGGGGGGATGGAGAACCCCCGCCCCAGCGAAACCGGAACCCCCGGGGGGGCGCCCCC
>NZ_NOZR01000011.1 GCF_002250655.1 Mycolicibacterium sphagni | reverse complement strand
GAATACGAAGCAATCATGACCACACCGGCCAGTCAGGCCGCGTGACCGTAACTGTCACCTGATCGTGCAGCAGACCCGGCCGAGTACCCAAGCTTGAGGCATATCAGCATCTGCGCTCTGGTCGCGGGCGCTGGTGGCGACCCCTGGCGAACTGATTCCACTATCGAGAGTGGAGAACCGAAGCAGATAGCTGATATCGCAAAAGCATTCTATGACGCCGGGATTTGTATGACGGATACGTCAGAAGCTTTCGCCGACGCACGCAGCCGATTCCAAGCATCATGGAACCGCGAGAACGGTAGCCACCCGATCAATGACTCGGTCGAGGTCCAAAGTGCGGCCGTGTCACTTAACTTGGACAAGCAACAGCTAACCAAGATCGGGGTGGACCTCGAAAAAATTGCCGCGTCGCTCACCGAGGCACAACGCGCTTCCCACAACGCAATTGAATCACTCGACTCAAGCCTTAACGAGATCGACGACGCGATAGACCGGACCTTGCGCCAAGGTGTCGAACTGACTGAAGCCGACATCGAGCCACTCGAAAATATCGCGATTCTCGATACCAGAGAAGCCCTCGCGCAAATTGAATCAACCCGCGAGTCGTACGCCGCCGAGATGACTCGTGCGATGACGGAGATGGAGGCCGAGGGCTACACCCCGGACGTCATTGATCCGGTTGACGGCAACGGGATGGACGCCTCGGACGATGCCCAATCCACCGCGGCCGCCTACAGCGCGAGCCAGCGCGCCACCGACCAGGCGCTTGTCGATTCCGCTGGCCCGATGACTCCCGAAAAAGCAGAAGCTGCAGCGCGTTTGCGCGATTACGCGACAGTAACGAACCCAGGATCGAGCCCCGATTCGGTCCGGCTGGCTGGCGAGCGGTTGGACGACTTTGCGAAGACCACGCACCCCGGGCCGTGGAAGACAGATCCCATCTTGGGCGTTCCGCCGTCCAGGCGCGCCCTCGTCCGCCGTGAATGGCAGAAGCAACTCGAACAGGGTCAACCGTGGATGCCGCCGATGACCCCGGACGAAGCAACACGTTGGATGGACGAGCAAGAGGCGCACGCACGACTGAACGCGATGAACGCGACGCAGAAAGCGCTCGAAGATGCGGGCATGTCAGCTCCCAAAGCAAAAAGTTTGGTTGATGCGATGACGTCGGGTTTGACGCTGAAAGATCTTTCACAATATGCCGAAGTCACTGGTGGTGCCGCAGCAGACATAGACGGGCGAGCCCCCGTGGGCCGGCACGCACTCGACGGATTCAATCCGGAAACGATCAAGACTCTCGGAACCATCGGAAAGACGGTGAAGGGTGCCGGATCATTGCTTGAAGTCGGGCTGGCGGTCGAGGCCCTCTCCATCGGTGCGCCGGCAGGCGCGACGCTCGGCGGCCTTGGCGGCAGTCTTGGTGGGGGCGCACTCGGCGGCGCAGCTTTGGGTTTTCTCGGCGGTTTGGAACTTGGTCCGGGAGGAGCGTTCGTGGGCACGATGGTCGGCGGCTTAGTGGGTGGGGCCGGAGGAGAGTGGGGTGGTCGCCTAGCAGGCAGGAAGCTATTTGATGAGTAACCTCGCCGACGTCCTGCTGACGTCAACTACTTCGCCGTTGCGTTCACACGCTGTATTCGCCGCCGGATTGTTCGCCGGCGCTGTGGGCGTCGCGGCGGTCGCCTTGCCATTGAGCACAAGACACAAGCGTTGGGTATTTTGGAGCGGGTGGTGCGGCGCAGCAATTCTCTTTGCGTTCTATGTTTCTGACCGCGGCGTCACCATCTCCGCGCTTACCGCGTCGGCATGCGTCCTTGCGGCGGCCCTTTATGCCTTCTACTTCACGCCCTTTATCAAACTCGGTGGCCGTGTGTGGACTTTCTGGATCAGCGACGCTCGGGAAGACCCCGATGTGCCACCTCCACCATCAGACAGTTACGTGGAACGTGTGACAGCTTCAAGCATGTGGTGGACGCTTGCCGGGCTCGGCTTGGCCACGGGCGGCTTCGCATTATCCATCGGCTGGTTGGTGCCCGTTGGCATCATGGGCGGAGCTCTACTTGCTGCACCCCTCGCCGCGGTTGGCCATCTCGACCGAAAGGACGGCTACCCCATCGCACGGGGGCGCCACATTGCGTTTTCGATCGTGGTTCTGTCGTCGATTCCGACGCTCCTTTGGCCACTACTGGTGTACGTCCTGGCTTACTTCATGACCAGTCCGACGTTGCCCGACGACGACGTTGCAGAACGGCCCTTTATCGACCGTGACGCCTGAGACCTGATCCCAAGGGCTACTCCTCGTCGATGGCGCAATACTCATCGCCGCTTGGCTGGGCACCGTGTTCGTTCAGGACCTCCAAGTCGAGCGTTGGCTTTGCTGGTTCGGCCGCTGCTCAGGGGTGCCCTGATCTAGCTGGGCCTCGCCCGGCCACGGTTGCCTCCGAAGACGCGGGGCCAGAAGGTACAAGCGACTATCGCAGCGGCACTGTCGATTTCGATGGCGCTTCTGCCGCCTGTGCTCTGTCTCATCGGGTACCGAATCGGAACGATCCGGCCCATGGGGTACGGACTACGCGGCCCTGTCGCACGGCACTACGCTCACGAAGACGACGAATAGCGCCTCAGCCCAGCACGTGCCGTCCGGTGATCATCGGCAGATCCAGGAACGTCCTGATCCCCGGCGCTGCCGAGCAGACTGGCGAAATCGCGTGCACCGCATGCATTGCCGTGCCCAACCAGCCCTGATCGGTCTCGTCCTCACCGTGGGTGGCGATCTTGGATTCCAGCACCATCGACGGCTCCCCCTCAACGGTTACCTTCCACCCTCGCCCCGTCGGCCACTCCGGCGCCTGCTCATCGCCGAGCCGGGTGATGTGCTCCACCGTCATAGCGGGGCGCCCGTCGACCACGGCCGTATAGCCAAAGCGCTGTGCCGCAACGGTTCCTGCCTCCACCCGGCCAGCTGTGATATCGAAAGACTCAGCGGCAACAGCCGTCTCACGGTGATAGACGAAGTCATCGACCGTCGCCCCCAACCCTTCGGCGAGCAGCATCAGCGGAGCACGGAACGTCACCCCGGCCAGGGAAGCATCGGCCATCGGCACCGGCTCGTCGGGCCGTTTACCGAATCCCATGATGTCGAACAACATCGGAGCGCTGTCGTTTGGGCCAAGTGCCCAGAGTTGTTCGGCGCGTTGGTGTGTCAGGTACCGCTGCTGGACATGAAGCGCTTCCACCTGTTGCTTGCCGGGGCATCATGGGTGGCCGAGTACGGCGACCCGGAGAATCCCGACGACTGGGCATTCATCTCCGAATACTCGCCGTATCAAAATATTTCGGCCGCTCGACGCTATCCTCCAGTGCTGATCACAACCTCTACGCGTGATGACCGGGTGCATCCGGGGCATGCCCGCAAGATGACGGCTGCGCTCGAAGAAGCCGGCCACCCGGTCTGGTACTACGAGAACATCGAGGGCGGGCACGCCGGGGCGGCGGACAATGCGCAGACCGCCTTCAAGTCGGCGCTGAGCTACTCGTTTTTGCACCGCATGCTGGGCTGATCGGGTGAGTTGACCAGCAGACGAACCGTAGTACCCTCGTGCTAACAGCTAACATGCCAGGGGGTGTGCGGTGCAGGTCGACGTCACTGAGATGCGCTCCGGCGCAAACCGGTCTTACAACGCGGCGACCCTTGCCATGGAGGGCGCTGACCAGCTGTCACGTGCGAGCATCGGCACCAGCATCTTCGGGGATTTCCCGCCGGCGGAGTCGTTTCACGGCGCTCTGGCTGAGGCGCACAGCAATCACATTCAGCGGCTGCGCGAGCACGAAACTCACCTCGGGGTGCTGGGCGACAAAGGCCACAAGACTGCCTCGGTGTTCGTCGAGATGGAGGAGCGCAACGCCGAGGCCTTGCGTTCGGTGCTATGACCGAATACCCGAGCCTGACCCATATCAGCATCGGCGCGCTCATCGGTGAGGCCGGGGGCGATCCGTGGCAGGTCGACGCGACGGTGCAGAGCGGAGATCCTGGCGCAATCTCCGATCTAGGCCGCGCGTTCTATAACGCCGGCGCTTGCACAGCCGAGACGTACGCGGAGTTCGAACAGGCGCAGGCCCGCTTCCGCGCGTCGTGGAATCGGGAGAACGGCGAGCATCCCATCAACGACAGCGCCGAGGTTCAGCGCGCGACCACGCGGTTGATGGTCCAGCGTGAACAGCTGCCTGCGATCGGCGTAGACCTGTCGACGACTGCCGCTAATCTTGCTGAGATACACCGTTTTTCCGGGATGCAGGTGGAGAACCTCAACGCTGAGTTGCATTACATCGACGCATTGATCGACCAGGCGCTCGCGCACGACCAGGACACCTCGGCCTTGGAAGACAATGCGATTTCGGTGACGTCCGGAGTGCTGCGTCAGGTCGAGGCGCTGCGTGACGATTACGGAGCCAAGCTGCAAGCATCGTTGACGGACCTGCGAGCCGAACACGGCTACGACCCGGCACCGATCGAGGACGTCGACGGCGAACTAGGGCCAGAGCAGCGAGGACGAGGGTCCACCCACTATTACGACACCAACCAACGGGCCAAGGACGAGGCTCTGGTCAACAGCGGCGGCCCGATGACTCCGGAGAAGGCCGATGCCTCAGCACGTTTGCGCGATTTCGCCAGCGCGACAAATCCCGCCGCAGATCCCGAAGCTCGACGCTTGGCCGGCGAGCGCCTCGACGATTTCCGGATGGCGAACTTCGTGGGACCGCTCCCCAAAGATCCCATTCTTGGCGGTGATGCGCGTACACGTGCGCGGGGCAGGCTCGACCTACAACGGCAACTGGAACAGGGGCTGTACGGCCTGCCGCCAATGACGGTCGATCAAGCGACCCAGCAGCTCGACGATGGTGAACAATTCGCGCGCTCAACGACTGTCAAGCGAGCCGTCGATGCACTAGTCAGCCAGGGAATGTCGCGCCAAGGCGCTGACCATACGGTAAGCGAAGTCGCCGGAGGTGTCCCTTGGTCAGATTTGATCAAGCACGATTCGGGGCTCCTCGCTGGGGCCGGTGCCGGTATCAAGGGTATGGCTGACGGCGCCTCTGACGGTCGCCACTACGTACCCGACGTTCTTACGGCCGAAGATGCCGGCGTACTGCTCAGAGTTGGCAAGCATCTCGGTACAGCGGGCACAGTAATCGATGGCGTGCTGACGCTGAACGATCTAGCTCACGGCGCTAAGCCCGGTGAAGCACTCGGTGGGTTCGCCGGCGGCGCCGGCGGCGGCGCGTTCGGAGCATGGGTCGCAACGGTCGCCGCCGGGTCCGTGGTGGGGCCGGAAGGAACCTTCATGGCTGCGGTACTTGCCAGCGTTGGGGCCGCGGCGGGGGGCGAGTGGGCCGGCAAGAAGGTGGGAGGACTATTTGATAGTGCATTTGGCAACTGACACGGGGCTCCACACCTGGTCTGCGGCTTTACTCGGGGTCGGCAGTGCCATGATGATCGGCGGCTTGGTCGCGACGATGGTGGCTCGGGAACCCAGGTGGGAACGGCGCTTTTACTGGGGTACTTGGTTGATCGGCGGTGCCGTCGGCTCGATCTCACTAGTGCCTAGGGGCATCGGACTAGCATTCGCTACCTACGCAGTCCTTGTGCTGGTTGCAATCGTTTGGGCATTCTTCCGCACCAACTACATCAAGTTTGGTGACCGCATCATCGCTGCGACGCCCTCCGACCGCCGCCCAGATTCAGAGCAGTGACTTCGCTCCAGCTGTCCCCCGACTCGATCGAACGGCGAGTGTGGTGGGCCTGCTGCGCAGTCGCAGTTGTGTCAGTGTTCTTATCGCAATGGCCCGAGTGGCTTACCGGACTATTTGCGTCGGTCATGCTGGCGCTGGCGCTGGTCGCCATCGCCGGCCGTTGGACCAATTTCATCAAGATCAATGGTCGCGTGTACGGTGCCTCCGTCCGTCCGTCGCGACCGGCCACCAGCTCTCGCCCCGGGCCAAGACGACGAATAGCGCCTCAGCCCAGCACGTGCCGTCCGGTGATCATCGGCAGATCCAGGAACGTCCTGATCCCCGGCGCTGCCGAGCAGACTGGCGAAATCGCGTGCACCGCATGCATTGCCGTGCCCAAACAGCCCTGATCGGTCTCGTCCTCACCGTGGGTGGCGATCTTGGATTCCAGCACCATCGACGGCTCCCCCTCAACGGTTACCTTCCACCCTCGCCCCGTCGGCCACTCCGGCGCCTGCTCATCGCCGAGCCGGGTGATGTGCTCCACCGTCATAGCGGGGCGCCCGTCGACCACGGCCGTATAGCCAAAGCGCTGTGCCGCAACGGTTCCTGCCTCCACCCGGCCAGCTGTGATATCGAAAGACTCAGCGGCAACAGCCGTCTCACGGTGATAGACGAAGTCATCGACCGTCGCCCCCAACCCTTCGGCGAGCAGCATCAGCGGAGCACGGAACGTCACCCCGGCCAGGGAAGCATCGGCCATCGGCACCGGCTCGTCGGGCCGTTTACCGAATCCCATGATGTCGAACAACATCGGAGCGCTGTCGTAGGTCGTGTAGTCCATCAACTCCTGCACGAGCAGCGAGTCGATGCGCGCGAACAACCCCGACATCGTCAGCGGCAAAACCTCAGCGGCCCATCCAGGCTCAATCCCCGTGCCGTGAAAGGACGTCTCTCCCTCGACGCACGCCTCGCTCAGTCGATCCACGACCTGCTGGCCCATGCTCGCCGGATAGATCAGCGCCGTGACTGCCGTCGAGATCACGTTCTTGCCCGACGCCAGCAGCAGGCAGATATCGTCGACCGCACCCATCGGATTCATCTCGCCCTGCGGCATATACAGCACGCAGTCGGCGTCCAGGGCGACGATCTCTTCGGGGTCCTTAGTGGTGGTGACGCCGATCGGCCCGATGCCGCACACCTCGCCGACGTCACGGCCCGCCTTGGCGTCGCTGTACACCAGCGCCCCGACCACCTGCATGTTGGGATGACGGTGAACCGCGGCCACGGCATGTTTGCCCACCGAACCGGTAGCCCACTGGATGACCCGCAGCACGAGGCGATAGTACTGAAAGCCATGCGGTAATACCTTCGATTGGCAATCCTTGACCATCGGCCCGCAAGTCACTTCACTGCGGTAATGCCCCCAGAATTCGACACCGTCCTGTACGGCACCGACGGGCCGGTCGCCACCATCACTCTCAACCGCCCCGAACACCTCAACACGATCGTTCCGCCGATGCCCGACGAGCTCGAGGCCGCCATCGGCCTGGCCGACCGCGATCCGTCGATCAAGGTCATCGTGCTGCGCGGCGCTGGCCGCGCATTCTCCGGCGGCTACGACTTCGGCGGCGGGTTCCAGCATTGGGGCGAGGCGATGATGACCGAAGGCCGCTGGGATCCCGGCAAGGATTTCGCAATGGTCAGCGGCCGCGCGACCGGCCCGACCCAGAAATTCATGGCCATCTGGCGGGCCACCAAACCGGTGATCGCGCAGGTGCACGGCTGGTGCGTGGGCGGCGCCAGCGACTACGCCTTGTGTGCTGATTTGGTGATCGCCAGCGAGGATGCGGTTATCGGCACGCCGTACAGCCGGATGTGGGGCGCCTACTTATCCGGGATGTGGCTGTACCGCCTCAGTTTCAGTAAGGTCAAGTGGCACTCGCTGACCGGTCGCCCGCTGTCCGGAGTCGAGGCCGCCAAGATCGAGCTGATCAACGAAGCCGTTCCCTTCGAGCGTCTGGAGGCACGGGTGGCCGAGATTGCCGCCGATCTGGCCCGAATCCCGTTGTCTCAGTTGCAAGCCCAGAAGCTGATAGTCAACCAGGCCTACGAGAATATGGGACTGGCGAGCACCCAGACATTGGGCGGCATTCTCGACGGGCTCATGCGCAACACTCCCGAGGCACTCGACTTCATCACCACTGCCGAGACTGAAGGCGTCCGCGCCGCCGTCGAACTGCGCGACGGTCCGTGGGGCGACTACAGTCAAGCACCGCCCGAGCAGCGGCCTGACCCGTCGCACGTGATCAAGCCCTAGCCCGTCCTGGCCAAACTGACCAGCAGCGAAACGATCACCCCGATGATCACCAGGCCGCCGCCGACCACCAGGCTGATGTTGAGCCACTGGTGCATGCTGTTCTCCGCCGTGCCGACCATCACCTCGGCGATCCGCCGAATGTCACCGGAGGAATTGTCCAGCACCGCATTCAGCCGCCCTCGGCCGAATTCGATTGCGGCCCAACCGGCGGCGCCGACCAGCAGTCCCGAAACACCCAGCGCCACCAGCATCTTGCTCCGGCTTCTAGCAAGGAACAGCGCGAACAACGCGAACAGCCCAGTCAGCCCCGCCACGCCGATGCTGACCCACCGCCCGTAGGCTGCCGCCGGCCGCAAGGCACCGGGCCGCAATGCCGCAGGCGCATTGTCGGTCAAAGGAATTGGCACTGACGTCGGCACTGTGATCTTGTAGTCGCTGAGGGTCTCCTTGAACGCCGCATCGGACAGCATCGGCGCGATGTCGATCACCCAGCGGCCCTGCGCGTCGACACTCGACCGAATCGCGTCGGTGAACAACCACCGGTGGGCGAATCGGTTCGCCTGAGCGAACTGGCCCGGAAACGACGAACTCGAGACGTAGGTCGCCGCCACCAAGCTGACAGTCCCGGTGTTCACACTCGTGCCCAACCGAGCCACCTGTGTCGTCAACTCCGAGGCCATCGCCGACTGAAGACTGGGATCGGCCGCCGCCTTCTGCGTCAGCGCCGCGTAGCCGTTTTCATCGACCAGATGCTGCTGCACCCACGCCGTCGGCAGGGCGACCGCGAGCAAGAGCGTCGTGACGAGCCACATGAGCAGCGTCGCCGCGAACCGCACGCGTCCTCCTCCGCGGGGACGCGCGGGTTCAGTCGGAGTGAGTCGCGCGTCCCACGATCAGGGGGTCGGGCTGCCCGACCACCTCATGGTCTTTGTTGTCGTAATTGAATTTACTCAGCACATGGCGCATCGCGTTGATCCGCGCGCGTTTCTTGTCGTTGCTTTTCACGACGGTCCACGGCGCAATCTCGGTGTCCGTCCAGGCGAACATGTCTTCCTTGGCGGCGGTGTATTCATGCCACTTGTCCAGCGACGCCAGATCCGTCGGCGACAGTTTCCACTGCCGCACCGGGTCGACCTGGCGGATGGTGAACCGGGTGCGCTGCTCGCTCGACGACACCGAGAACCAGAGTTTGGTGAGGCTGATGCCGTCGTTGACCAGCATCTGTTCGAACAGCGGCGTTTGCCGAATGAACTCGGCGTGCTGCTTGGGCGTGCAGTACCCCATCACCCGCTCCACCCCGGCGCGGTTGTACCAAGAGCGGTCGAACATGACGATCTCGCCCGCGGCCGGCAGGTGGTTGACGTAGCGCTGGAAATACCACTGAGTGCGTTCCCTGTCGGTGGGCTTCTCCAGTGCCACCACCCGCGCGCCCCTCGGGTTGAGGTGCTCCATGAACCGCTTGATGGTGCCGCCCTTGCCGGCAGCGTCGCGTCCCTCGAACACCAATACGTGCCGCAGCCCGTGGGCCTGGCTCCACTTTTGCAGCTTTAGTAGCTCGATCTGCAGCAGCCGTTTCTGCTCTTCGTATTCGTTGCGCGTCAGCCGCTCGTCGTACGGGTAGTTCTCCCGCCACGTGTCGACGGCTAGCCCTGCTGCGTCGAGCAGCACCGGGTCGTCATCGTCGTCGTCAAAGACCGAGTAGCCATGGCTTTCGAGTGACACGAGCGGAAATTATCAGCGGTAGGGAAACCTGGGGTGACGTCCCGGTGAACGACGGATCCGCGGTCAGGCGGCGCCGCGCGCGGACCCACCCTCACCGCCTGCCTAACCACCCTTGACATTGTTGGCGCGGCCGGTCCTGGCGCTCTGTTGCCTGTGCGAGACCACGGCTGCCGCAGCGGCGACACAGACCAACGAACTGCCCAGCAGCAGGCCACCGACGGCATCGGTGAAGTAGTGGTAGGTCACCGCTTGACCGAGCATGCCCAGCAACGCCCAAATTACTTCCACCGCAACGACATACAGCCGCGCACCCGCGACCAGGACCACCATGCCCAGCACCGCAACCATCAGCGTCGTGTGCCCACTGGGATAGGCCGGTGCGCCACCCTTCTCCCGCCCGAACAGCTCCTTGAAAATCCGCGAAAGCCACACGGCCATAACAGGATTCACGACGACGAGCACGGCCAGAAGCCAGCGCCGCCGATAAATTGCCACCGCGAGCGCACCGAGCAGGATCACCGCGACCGTGCGCTGGTCGGTGAAGAACAGCAGCCAACCCAGCGCGCTGCCGTGAGCCCGCTGGAACCAGTCGTCGATCGGCGTCGACCCAGTTCCTACCGCCCAGCCCAGCAGCGCCAGCGCCGCCAGGCCGACCGGCGGCCACCACCAGATCGCATTGCGGGTCAGCGGGCGATACCCCGCACGTACGCCGCCTGTCCGAGATGCTGGGCGCAGTCGTCGATGATGCTGACCAACCGGGCGCTGGCCGTCACCGGCGGATCCCAATTCGTGTCGACCACGCGGGCCAGCTCGGCGGTGGAGACGCTGGCGATGTATTCCAGCGTTGCCTTGTGCACCGCGTGGTAGTAGCCGGCCAGTAGATCCGCGGGTGCACGGACCTTGCCCACCTCCTCGGGTGTCTGCCCGTAGCCGTGTGCGTCGCGGGGCAGGTCAAGTTCGAAGCGGTCCACCCAACCGCCGGTGAACCAGACCTGATCGGTGCCGGCGATATCCGCGATTTGCAGATCTTGGACGCGCGCGCTGTGCCAGATCAGCCAGGCGATGCTGTTGGCGGTCGAGGTCGGCCGGAAGAACGAGACGTCATCGGTCAGATCGTCGGTGAGGTTGTTGACGTGTTCGATGATGCGGGTGAAAGAGTCCCGCAGCAGTTCGCGGACGGCGTTGGCATCGGACAGTGAGTCAGTCATGGGGCTGACGCTACGCGCCGTGAAAAACCGCTTCGACGTTGTTGCCGTCGGGGTCACGGACGAAGGCGCCGTAGTAGCCGGGGTGGTACTCGGGCCACAGCCTGGGCGCGTGCAGGGATTCGGCGCCGAGTTCCAGGGCCGCGTCGTAAAAGGCGGTCACCGCCTCGACACCAGTAGCCGCGAAAGCGATGTGCACCTCACGGTTGGGTCCTGAGGCGTCGCCCGCCGTGACGTCGGCGATCCAGAACGACGGCTTGCCCTCGACGCCGTAGCCGACGGCGGCATCGAAGTCCATCTGGCGCGTGTAGCCGAGCACGCCGAGTACGCGATCGTAGAACTCCTTCGACCTGGCCCAGTCGCTGCAGTTGATTCCGAAGTGATCGATCACAGCTCTCATCCTGTCAGGCGTCGTAACCTGAGCCCATGAGTTATGACTTGGTCATCCGCAACGGCACCATCGTCGACGGCCTGGGCGGCGAGCCCTTCACCGGTGACGTCGCCGTGTCCGACGGCGTCATCGTCGCGGTCGGCGCTGTCGACGGATCGGGAACACGGGAGATCGACGCCACCGGGCTGCTCGTCACACCTGGCTTCGTCGACCTTCACACTCACTACGACGGTCAGGCCATCTGGTCAGAGCGAATGACGCCGTCATCGGCCCACGGCGTGACGACTGCGGTGATGGGCAACTGCGGCGTCGGGTTCGCACCGTGCCGCCCCGAGGACCACGACGTACTGGTCGACGTCATGGCCGGCGTCGAGGACATCCCTGGCGTCGTGATGGTCGATGGACTCCCGTGGACGTGGGAGACCTTCCCCGAATTCCTCGACGCACTGGATTCGCAGCGGCGGGATATTGATGTCGCCGCGTTCCTGCCGCACTCCCCGCTGCGCGTGTACGTGATGGGCCAGCGCGGCGTCGACCGCGAGCTGCCCACCGCCGAGGACCTGACGATGATGCGCAAGCTGGCAGCGGAAGCGATTCACGCGGGCGCGCTGGGCTTCGCGTCGTCCCGCTTGACCATTCACAAAACTGCTGGTGGACAGCCCATTCCGAGTTACGAGGCGCAGTACGAGGAGATCGAAGCGATCGCCCGAGGTGTCGACGACGCCGGCGGCGGGCTGCTGCAGTTCGTGCCGGATCTGATGGCCGGCGATTACGAGGGCGCGCTGAGCGCGGTATTCGACGTCGCCTCGGAAGTGGGTCTGCCCGTGACGTTCACGCTCGCGATCGGCAACGCGGGCCCGCCGATCCACCTCGACGCACTGCGCATGGTCGAGAAAGCCAACGCCAACGGCGGTGAGGTGACGGGGCAGATCTTCCCGCGGCCGATCGGGTTGGTGCTCGGTCTGGACCTGTCTGGCAACCCGTTCGTCATGTACCCGGCGTACCGGGAGATCGCCGATCTGCCGCTGGCCGAGCGGGTGGCCGAGATGCGCAAACCCGAAGTACGCGAACGCATCCTGAACGACAAGCCGGCCAGCGACGGGCATCCGCTGATGTTCGCCGCCCAGGCGTGGGACTATATGTACCCGCTCGGCGATCCGCCGAACTACGAACCCGCCGCTGAGGATTCGGTCGGCGCGCGGGCCCGCGCCCGCGACGTCAGCCCGCTGGAAGAGGCTTACGACCGGCTCCTCGACGACGACGGTCACGCCATGCTGCTGGTCACACTGGCCAACTTCCGTGACAACTCGCTGGACACGGTGGCGGAGTTGATTCAGCGCGACGACGTCGTCCTCGGGCTCGGAGACGGCGGCGCCCACTACGGAATGATCTGCGATGCAAGCTTTCCCACCTACATGCTGACCCACTGGGTGCGTGATCGGCAGTCAGGCCGGCTGTCGGTGGAACGGGTTATCCAGGAGCTGACGTCGGTGCCCGCCCGCATCGCCGGACTGGCCGACCGCGGTCGGCTCGCGGTGGGCTACAAGGCCGACGTCAACGTGATCGACGCCCACGCGATGCGGTTGCACCAGCCGACTGTCAAGTCGGACCTGCCCGCGGGCGGGCGGCGGCTCGACCAGACCGCCGACGGCTACGTGGCGACGATCGTCGCCGGCGAGGTGATCGCGGAGAACGGCGTGCCGACCGCGGCTCGGCCCGGCAAGCTGATCCGAGGCCGTCAACCGGCGCCCTCGGGCGCGACCATATGAGCCGCGTCGCACCGCTGGCCCAGCCGTGGAGTGACGAGGACGCCACCGACATCGGCAGCTGGGGCCACCCCGACCGGACCTATGAGCCGCTGCTGCTGGTGCGCTGCCTGCAGCGCCACCCCGACATGGCGCGCAAGCTGCGCAAGATGGGCGAATCGCTCTACCTGGACACCCGGTTGCCACCGCGGGTTCGCACCATCGCGATCCTGCGCATCTGCGGACTGGTGCGCTGCGCCTACGAGTGGGGCGGGCAGGCCGCATTCTGGGGACCCATCGCCGGGGTGTCCGGCGATGAGGCGGACGCATTGGCCGTCGGCGATGCCACCGATCCGCGGTGGAACGCTGACGAGCGCATGCTCATCGGCGCGGTCGACGAGGTGGAGCGAACGGGTTCGTGGGCGACGCAAACCTGGGCTGCACTCGGTGAGAGCTTCGATGACGAGCAGCGGATGGAGCTGCTGATCGCCGTCGGCTGGTACCGAACGGTGTGCACGCTGTGCAACGGACTGGATCTGCCGGTCGAGGGCTGGATGCGGCCCTGGCCACATTCAGCGCCGTGATTTGTCCCGCTTGAGTGCGGGATGCGAACCGGCGAGCAACGGCAACAACACTCTTTTCGGCAGTAGCTGGAAGAGGCGGGTACTGATCACGTTCTGCACGCCGGCGATCACGTCGCCGCGATCCTGGTCGAGGGCGTCGATGCCGATCTTGGCGACCGTGCGTGACGGCATCCACATGAATTTTGGGAAGGCCTTGGCGAATTCGCGTTCGTCCATGCCTGCCGCACTGAGGAATTCGGTGCGGACCGGGCCGGGATGCAGGACCGCCGCGGTGACGCCGGTGCCGGCGAGCTCGCCGCGCAGCCCGGCGGTGAACATGCGGACGAAGGCCTTGGTGCCGGCGTAGCCGGCCTGGCCCGGGAAGGGCTGGAAGCCCGCGGTCGATCCGACGTTGAGGATCGCACCGCGACCGCGCGGGACCATCTGCTGCACCGCGCGCGAGGTGAGGTCGATGACGGCCTCGACATTCACCCGAACCTGGGCGATCTCGTCGGCAACCGGTGCAGTGGCGACCGCGCCGACGACGCCGATGCCGGCGTTGTTGACGAGGATGTCGACGGTCAGGCCGCGCCCTTCCACCTCGTCGAACAGAGCGGCCCGCGCGTCCGGGTCGGCGACATCGCAGGCGATGACTTCGACGCGTACTTGGGAGCTGAGTTCAGCGGCGAGCTCGCGCAGCTTGTCTTCACGGCGGGCGACCAGCGTGACGCCGTGGCCGCGCGCGGCCAGCTCGCGGGCGAGGTCGGCACCGATTCCCGAGGACGCTCCGGTGACGACGGCGGTGGACGTGGGTGATGGCGGAGGCAGCGGCATTTGCTTGCCAACCCTAAGGCACAGCATCGCTATTCCCGTCGAGCGTGGGGTTGTCGTCGACGAATCGGCCGGCCTCTGAACACCCAAAACCCACACGCTCGGCGCAATAAGATTCGCTCATGAGCGTCAAGGTGGACCTCGACCAGCTCGTCGCCACATTGGCCGACTATCCCTTCGGCTACCTGATCACCGTCGGCGACGACTACCAAGCGCACACCGTGTCGATCGTCCCTGTGCTGCGCGACGGCATCCTCGATATCGGGGAGGTCGGCAACAGCACACGACGAAACATCTGCGGCCACCCCGACGCCACGCTGTTGTGGCCGCCGATCCAACCCGGCGGTTACAGCCTGATCGTCGACGGCCGCGGGGAGCTCACCGACGATTCGCTGCGCGTCATCCCGCATCGCGCCGTATTGCACCGGCCGGCGCAACCGAACATCCCGACCGCATCCGGCTGCGGCGACGACTGCGTGCCGCTTGGCGGATAACGAAAAAGCCCCGGTGCGCCAAGCGCACCGGGGCTTCTTTCGTACTGGGACTTAGAAGTCCATACCGCCCATGCCACCGGTCGGGTCGCCCGCAGGAGCGGACGCCTTCTCCGGCTTGTCGGCAACGACGGCCTCGGTGGTGAGGAACAGCGCCGCGATGGACGCCGCGTTCTGCAGCGCCGAGCGGGTGACCTTCACCGGGTCGGCAACGCCGGCCTTGAGCAGGTCCTCGTACACACCGGTCGCGGCGTTGAGGCCGGTTCCGGAGGGCGAGTTGGTGACCTTCTCGGCGACAACGCCGGGCTCGAGGCCCGCGTTGAAGGCGATCTGCTTCAGCGGAGCCGACAGCGCGACGCGCACGATGTTGGCGCCGGTCGCCTCGTCACCCGAGAGCGACAGCTCGTCCAGTGCCGGAGCCGACTGCAGCAGGGCCACGCCACCACCGGCGACGATGCCCTCCTCGACGGCGGCCTTGGCGTTACGCACGGCATCTTCGATGCGGTGCTTGCGCTCCTTGAGCTCCACCTCGGTGGCAGCTCCGGCCTTGATCACCGCAACACCGCCGGCAAGCTTGGCCAGGCGCTCCTGCAGCTTCTCGCGGTCGTAGTCGGAGTCGCTGTTCTCGATCTCGGCGCGGATCTGGGCGACACGGCCCTGGATCGCGTCGGCATCGCCGGCACCCTCGATGACGGTGGTCTCGTCCTTGGTGACGACGACCTTGCGAGCCTGGCCCAGCAGAGACACGTCAGCGGTCTCGAGCGAGAGGCCGACCTCTTCGCTGACGACCTGGCCACCGGTGAGGATGGCGATGTCCTGCAGCATGGCCTTGCGGCGGTCACCGAAGCCCGGTGCCTTGACGGCGACGGACTTGAAGGTGCCACGGATCTTGTTGACCACCAGGGTGGACAGGGCTTCGCCCTCGACGTCCTCGGCGATGATCAGCAGCGGCTTGCCCGACTGAATGACCTTCTCCAGCAAGGGAAGCAGGTCCTTAACCGTCGAGACCTTGCCCGAAACCAGCAGGATGTACGGATCCTCGAGGACCGCTTCCTGACGCTCGGCGTCGGTCACGAAGTAACCCGAGATGTAGCCCTTGTCGAAGCGCATGCCTTCGGTGAGCTCCAGCTGCAGGCCGAAGGTATTGGACTCCTCGACGGTGATGACACCCTCGTTGCCGACCTTGTCCATGGCCTCGGCGATCAGGTCACCGATGGTCTGGTCACCGGCCGAGATACCAGCGGTAGCAGCGATCTGCTCCTTGGTCTCGACCTCTTTGGCGCTCTTGAGGAGCGTCTCGGTGATCTTCTCGACAGCCTTCTCGATGCCCCGCTTCAGGCCGAGCGGGTTGGCGCCAGCGGCCACGTTGCGCAGACCCTCGCGCACGAGCGCCTGAGCCAGAACGGTGGCGGTGGTGGTGCCGTCGCCAGCGACGTCGTCAGTCTTCTTGGCGACCTCTTTGACCAGCTCAGCGCCGATCTTCTCGTACGGGTCCTCCAGCTCGATCTCCTTGGCGATGGACACACCATCGTTGGTGATCGTGGGAGCGCCCCACTTCTTCTCCAGGACGACGTTGCGACCCTTGGGGCCCAGCGTCACCTTTACCGCATCGGCGAGGGCGTTGAGGCCCCGCTCGAGGCCACGGCGTGCCTCTTCGTCGTAAGCAATGATCTTGGACATTGCGAAGTGAATCCTCCGGTTGGGGGTTACACGTTCTTGGGTCGGACACAGTGCCCGCGACGGACGACCAAAGCTGTGTTCTGCTCCGGTCTCACCGTCCCGACCTAGCACTCACCGGTCGGGAGTGCCAACCACATTCTTAGCACTCGCCTATGCCGAGTGCAAGAAGATGATCAGCCGTTCACCCGGCGCGTAACCCGGCCACGATGACGTTCGTGATCCGGTCGGCGACGTCGTCCCCGTATTCCTGACCGCTCTTACAGACGACCAGCAGCGCCTTGAGTTCGGCGACGCCCACGTCGGCGCGCGCAGCACCCGCCTGCTGCGCGCCCACCAGCATCTCGCCCAGCACGCCGAGGAACTCCGCCTCGGCCCCCGGCGCCGCAGTGTCGAGGTCGATGCCGTAGCCCGCCAGCGCTTCGACCATGCCGTGGTCGGCCGCGCTTGCACGCACCGTCTCGCGGATGAATTCGAACAGCGCGGTAGACGGATCGGCGGCCAGCAGTTCTCGTCCCCGCGCCACGACAAGGCGCACCCGCTCACCGATGACGGCTTCGAACAGCGCTTCCTTGGTGGGGAAATGCCGATAGACGGTGCCCGCGCCGACGCCGGCCCGCCGCGCGATCTCATCGATCGGCACGGCCAGTCCCTGCTCGGCGAAGACGTCGTAGGCGACCTGCAACACCCGCGCACGGTTGCGCGCCGCATCGGCCCGTAACGGCCGGCAGTTGAGGACCACCTCATCACCCCTCACGCGTTGACAAAGCGGGGCGCACGTTCCGTATAGTCGAAGCAACCGGGGCGCGCGCTCCGTTTATCGAGTTTAAACGAGGAGAACCGCTGTGCCTGATCAGACGCCCAACTGGACCACAGCCGACATTCCGGACCAGACCGGCCGCACGGCCGTCATCACCGGCGCCAACACCGGCCTCGGCTACGAAACCGCCCGCGCGCTCGCCGCCAAGGGCGCGCATGTAGTCATCGCCGTGCGCAACCTCGACAAGGGCAAGGCCGCCGCCGATCTCATCGGTAGGCGATACCCCGGTGCCGACGTCAGCGTGCAGGAACTCGACCTCACCTCGCTGGACTCCGTCCGGGCGGCCGCCGGCCAGCTGCGCGCCGGCCACGACCGAATCGATCTGCTCATCAACAACGCGGGCGTGATGATGACGCCGAAGGAGACCACCAAGGACGGCTTCGAGCTGCAGTTCGGCACCAATCACCTGGGGCACTTCGCGCTGACCGGCCTGCTTATTGATCGCCTGCTTGCCAGCCCCGGCTCGCGAGTCGTGACCGTCAGCAGCAACGGCCACCGATTCGGCGGCATCCGGTTCGACGACCTGCAGTCCGAGCGCAGCTACAGCCGCGCGGGCGCGTACGGGCAGTCCAAGCTCGCCAACCTGCTGTTCACCTACGAATTGCAGCGCCGACTGGCCGGAACGGGCACCATCGCGGTCGCAGCCCACCCCGGCGCATCCAGCTCCGAACTCGGGCGCTACGCCCCCGGAGCCGTCCGACGGATCGCGCCGCTGCTGGAGCAGAGCACCGAAATGGGCGCCCTACCCACGTTGCGCGCCGCGGCCGACCCCACAGTCCGGGGCGGCCAGTACTACGGACCCGGCGGATTCCTCCAGCTGCGGGGCTACCCGAAGCTCGTCTCCTCCAACAAGCGCTCCTACGACACCGGTGTGCAACGACGGTTATGGGCGGTGTCCGAAGCGCTGACAGGTGTGGTGTACCCGCTCGACTGACGTGCAGACTGGGGGCGATGTCACTCCACGTACCGCCGTATCCCCCGCCGCGCTACGACGGTGACGGCGAGGTCAGCGCCGCCCTGCGCAGGGGCGACACCCCAGCCGACTTCGAGACGTGGCGGGTCAAGTACAGCTACCTGGCCACCGAGCAGTCCACCGGTGGCGACTTCGGCCTCTACCGCGTGGACCTCGGCCCACAGGCCGGCGGTCCGGGACCCCATTTCCACAAGGCCATGTCGGAGTCCTTCTTCATCCTGTCCGGACGGATCCGGCTCTACGACGGACGCGACTGGACGGTAGGCGAGCAAGGCGACTATCTCTACGTCCCGCCGGGTGGCGTGCACGGCTTCGGCAACGTGACCGACGAGCCGGCGTCGCTGCTGATGCTGTTCACTCCCGGTGCGCCGCGGGACTTCTATTTCGAGGGCCTGCCGAAGCTCGGTGAGATGACCGACGAGGAGCGTCGCGAGTTCTTCGAACGCAATGACAACTTCTTCCCCGAACCGCCCGACATCAAAGATGCGTATCCGTAATCCGTTGCGCTAAGGTTCTTCTCGACCGGAGAGGAGTCCCAGGGGTGCGGGCAGTTGATGCGCCCAGCACCCAGGCATTGCGGGGCTGGCAGCGACGGGCGTTGGTGAAGTATCTATCGGACGCTCCTCGGGATTTTCTCGCAGTCGCGACCCCAGGCGCCGGTAAAACCACGTTCGCTCTGCGGATCGTCGCCGAACTTCTCGCCGAGGGCACCGTCGAAGCCATCACGATCGTCGTCCCCACCGAGCACCTCAAGGTCCAGTGGGCGCAGGCCGCCGCCCGGCACGGCATCTCCCTGGATCCGAAGTTCTCCAACTCCAACGCTCAGAACTCCGCGGAGTACCACGGCGTCGTGGTCACCTACGCCCAGGTCGCCAGCCACCCCACCCGGCACCGGGTGCGCACCGAGAACCGCAAGACGCTCGTCGTATTCGACGAGATCCACCACGGCGGCGACGCCAAGACGTGGGGCGACGCCATCCGGGAGGCTTTCAACGACGCGACGCGGCGGCTGGCGCTGACCGGGACACCGTTCCGCAGCGACGACAGCCCGATCCCGTTCGTCACCTACGAGACCGGGCCCGACGGCTTCGCCCGCTCGCAGGCCGACCACACCTATGGCTACTCCGACGCACTCGCCGACGGCGTCGTGCGGCCGGTCATGTTCATGGCCTACTCCGGCGAGGCCCGCTGGCGCGACAGTGCCGGCGAGGAACACGCCGCCCGCCTCGGTGAGCCGCTGACCGCTGAGCAGACCGCGCGGGCGTGGAAGACCGCACTCAACCCGGCCGGCGAGTGGATGCCCGCAGTGATCGCCGCGGCTGATATTCGGCTGCGTGGCCTTCGCGAACACGTGCCCGACGCCGGCGGCATGATCATCGCCTCCGATCAGACCGCTGCCCGCGCCTACGCCGATCTGCTGGTGAAGATCACCGGCGAGGCCCCCACCGTGGTGCTGTCCGACGACAAGGGCGCCTCGGAGCGCATCTCGCAATTCTCGGCGAGTACCTCGCGCTGGCTGGTGGCCGTGCGCATGGTGTCCGAAGGCGTCGACGTGCCACGGCTGGCGGTCGGGGTCTATGCCACCAGCGCATCGACGCCGTTGTTCTTCGCCCAGGCGATCGGCCGGTTCGTGCGCTCCCGGCGCCCCGGCGAGACCGCGTGCATTTTCTTGCCGTCGGTGCCCAACCTGCTGCTACTCGCCAGCGAGATGGAAGCCCAGCGCAATCACGTGCTCGGCAAGCCGCACCGGGAGAACTTCGACGACGATCCGCTCGAGGCCGAGCTGGCCAAACAGAACCGCGACGGGCCCGACGACAGCGACAACAAGATCGAGTACCTCGGCGCCGACGCCGAATTGGATCAGGTCATCTTCGACGGATCCTCGTTCGGCACGGCGACGCCTGCCGGCAGCGACGAGGAGGCCGACTACCTCGGCATCCCCGGGCTGCTTGATGCCGAATCGATGCGAGATCTGTTGCGGCGCAGGCAAGAAGACCAGATCAGCAAACGGACCGCCAGCGGCGAGACGCCCAGGCTGACCACCCATGGCCAGCTGCGGGATCTGCGAAGCGAACTCAACACTCTGGTGTCCCTGGCCCATCACCGCACCGGCAAGACGCACGGGCAGATCCACAACGAACTGCGGCGGGTCTGCGGCGGCCCGCCGGTGGCGGCGGCCACCAGCGATCAGCTCAAGGCGCGTATCGAAGCGGTGCGAAAGTTGTCGCGCGAGAGCTGAGCCGACCTTCGCGAGTAACGTCCCCGCGTGTGACGACCGTCGAACTCGAAGCCAAGACCACCGACGCCCTCGCGGACCTGTATCGGCAGCTGCACTCCGACCCGGAGCTGTCCTTCGCGGAACATCAGACAGCCGCGCGCATCGTCGACGCCCTCGCCGGCACCGGCTGCGAGGTCACGCAGCATGTCGGCGGGACCGGAGTGGTGGCTGTCTTACGCAACGGCGACGGTCCGGTGATCATGTTGCGTGCCGACATGGACGCGTTGCCGGTGGCCGAGAACACGGGCCTGCCGTACGCCAGCACCAAAGTGGTCGTCGACCAGACCGGTAAGTCGTTGCCCGTAGCCCACGCGTGCGGTCACGACATGCACGTCGCCGCCTTGGTCGGGGCGGTGGGCGAACTGTCCAGGCTCCGCGAACGCTGGGCGGGCACGGTCGTCGCGGTGTTCCAGCCCGCCGAGGAGCTAGCCAGCGGCGCCCAGGCCATGATCGACGACGGACTGTTCGAACGTTTCCCTCGTCCGAGCATCGTCCTCGGCCAGCACGTCGGGCCACTGCCCGCGGGGATGATTGGGCACGGTCAGGGACCGGTCATGGCCGCGACCGACTCGGTACAGGTCACGCTGTTCGGCCGCGGCGGCCACGGGTCGCAGCCTGAGAACACCGTCGACCCCGTCCTGATGGCGGCGGCCACAGTGGTGCGGTTACAGAGCATCGTGTCCCGCGAAGTCCCCTCGGGCCAACAGGCCGTCGTGACCGTCGGGCGGCTGCAGGCCGGCACCAAGGAGAACATCATCCCGGCGACCGCCGAGCTCGGCATCAACACCCGCAGCTATACACCGGAGGTCCGCGCCCAGGTCAAAGCAGCTATCGAGCGCATCGTCACTGCCGAGGCGGCGGCCAGTAACAGCCCGCAGCCTCCACGCTTCGACTGGAATGTCAGCGCACCGGTGTTGATCAGCGACCCCGCGGCGACGGCCCAGACAGTGGCCGCGTTCGAGCGTGAATTCGGCGCGTCCCGGCTCATGCCATTGCCGCCGCTGGCAGCCAGCGAGGACGTCGGCGTCTTCGGCGACAGCCTCGGCGTGCCAACGGTGTTCTGGTTCTGGGGCGGCGTGCCACTCGACGTGTTCAACGAGGCACTGAGCCGTGGGCAACTGCCGCCGATGAACCACTCCCCCGAATTCGCGCCGGCGATCGAGCCGACATTGACCACTGGCGTGCAGGCCATGACGACTGCGGCGCTGACCTGGCTGCAGCCGAACGAGCTCAGGTCCTGACGACGGCCAACCTCGCCAGATTCGCCAGCGAATTGTCCAGATGCGAGACGGGGAACGGCGGGAACATGATGTTCTCCCGGACCTCCGCCGGAACCTTCGACCAGTCATAGGTCAGCGTCACGCGGGTCTGCTGAGGACCCAGCGGTTCGAGGTCGTAGCGCCACGTCCAGCCGCCTAGTTCCAGGCTGCCGTCCTCGGCCAGTCCGCCAGGCGCCCAGGCGATGACGCGGTCGGGTTCCAGATCGACGACCTGGTTGGCCATCTCGTAGTGCTTGTCGGGATGGCCGTCGTGATACATGGCGACACGAAAGACCTGCCCGGGCGCGCTCAGCGGCCGCGGCCCGTCGATCGGCTCGCGTACCCAGCCGGTGCCGTCGATGTCCTTGTGGGTGCTCGGGTCGGCCAGCACGCCGAACACCGCCGCTGCGGGCGCATCGACCGTGGCATTCACTATCAGAATTTCAGTCATACCTAGACAGACCCCGGTCGCCGGGGAAAGTCATCGCTGGAGTCTTCCCGGATCGCTTCGCTCCTGCCCGCCACTTCAGAACCCGAGCAATCTCGGCAAATCAGCGACCGAATCGATCACGTGATTGGGCTGCATCGCGAATTCGTCAGTGGCCCAACGGTCCAAGGTGTCCTGGCGGAACTTGCCGGTGCGCACCAACACGCCTGTCATGCCGACCACCTGGGCTGCCAGCACGTCGTTGTTGAGGTCGTCGCCGACCATGTACATCTCGTCGGGGTCGACCCCGAGTCGGGCGGCCGAGGCCAGGAACCCCGCCGGGGCCGGCTTGCCGACGGCAGTGGCCTTGCGGCCGGACGTCTCCTCCATGCCGATCAGATACATCCCGGTGTCGATTCGCAGACCCTCGGTGGTGGTCCACGCCGTGCTGCGGTGCATGGCGACCACCGGCACACCCTGCGCCATCCACTCGTAGACGCGGCTCAGCGTCCGGTGGCTGTACTCGGGTCCGGCGCCGCCGAGCAGAATGACGTCCGGATCGACGCCGTCGTCGTAGTCGGTGGAGTCGACGATGTCGATGCCCGGCATGTCGTCGGTGATGTCGCCGTTGTTGACCAGAAAGCACCGCGCGTCGGGATAGTTGGCGCGCACATAGTCCGCGGTCAGCGCGGCGGCGGTGACCACCTCGTCGGGCCGCACATCGATCCCGGCATCCGACAGTGCTGCCGCGATCTGCTGGCGAGTACGGGTGGTGGTGTTGGTCAGATAGGACCGCGCGATCTGGTGATCAGCCAGCAACGCCAGCGCCTCGGCCGCGCCGGGGATCGCCGTCCACGAGGTCACCAAGACGCCATCGATGTCGAAGAGGACCCCACCGATAGCCATACCGCGACAGTAAACGGCCACCGCTCGTCTGCAACTTGGGCCGACGTATGGTCGTGCCATGAGCGGCAGCAATTGGACTTCGGGCAACGTCCCGGCACAGGACGGGCGCGTCGCCGTCATCACCGGCGCCAACTCCGGTATCGGCTACGAGGCCGCGGCGGTGCTCGCCGCCCGCGGCGCCCGAGTCGTGATGGCGGTGCGCAACCTCGACAAGGGCGGCGCCGCCCGCGACACGATCCTGGCGGCCAACCCCGGCGCCGACGTCACCGTCAAGCAGCTTGACCTGACGTCGCTGGACTCGGTGCGCGCCGCCGCCGACGCCCTACGCACGGCACACCCGCGGATCGATCTGCTGATCAACAACGCCGGGGTGATGTGGACTCCGAAGGAGACCACGAAGGACGGCTTCGAGCTGCAATTCGGCACCAACCACCTCGGCCACTTCGCCTTCACCGGCCTGCTGCTGGACACCCTGCTGCCGGTGCCCGGCTCGCGGGTGGTGAACATCAGCAGCCTGGGTCACCGGCTGCTGGCCGACATCCACTTCGACGACCTGCAGTGGGAACGCCGCTACAGCCGCATCGCCGCCTACGGTCAGTCCAAGCTGGCCAACCTGTTGTTCACCTACGAACTGCAGCGCCGGTTGGCCGCCGCCGACACCGACACGATCGCGGTGGCCGCCCACCCGGGCGGGTCGTACACCGAGCTGGCCCGCAATGTCCCGGCGATCTTCCACCCCGCCTACCGCATCGTCGGTCCGCTGCTCTTCCAGAGCGCGGCGGCCGGCGCGCTACCGACGCTTCGCGCGGCGACCGATCCCGACGTCCGCGGTGGGCAGTATTACGGCCCGGACGGTTTCGGTGAGCAGCGGGGCAACCCGAAGCTGGTGCAATCCAGCGCCCAATCCCACGACCGCGAGCTCCAGCAGCGGCTGTGGACGGTGTCCGAGGAGCTGACCGGCGTGAGCTTCCCGGTCTGATGCGCACCGTCGAGGAACACCAGCGCGTCGTCGCCGACCTCATCACGCCACGCGCGGCGGTGACGGTCGGCCTCGCCGAGGCCGAAGGGCTGGTGCTGGCCGACGACGTGGCAGCCCCGCTCTCGCTGCCGGTGTTCGACAACTCGGCGATGGACGGCTACGCGGTGCACGCCGAAGACGTCGCGGGGGCCGACGCTAACCCGGTGAAACTGCCTGTCGCCGAAGATATTCCGGCCGGGCGCACCGACCCGCTGACGCTGGCGGCGGGCACTGCGCACCGGATCATGACCGGGGCACCGCTGCCGTCAGGTGCGACAGCGGTGGTGCCGGTCGAGGCCACCGACGGCGGCGTCGACACCGTCGAGATCCGCACGGCCGCCAAAGCCGGCCAGCACATCCGCCGCGCCGGCGAGGACGTGACCGCGGGGACCACGGTGCTGCGGACCGGGCATCTCGTCACCCCGGCCGCGCTCGGCTTGGCCGCCGCCCTGGGCCTCGGCTCGCTGACGGTGCGGCCCCGCCAACGCGTGCTGGTGATGTCGACGGGTACCGAATTGGTGTCGGCCGGCACCGAGCTCCAGCCGGGCCAGATCTACGAGTCCAACGCCATCATGCTGGCCGCCGCGGTGCGCGAGGCCGGCGCCGAGGTGGTGGCCACACCCACGTCGAGCGATGACGTGGCCCAGTTCAGCACCGTGCTCGACGGATATGCCGGCCAAGCCGATCTGATCATCACCACCGGCGGGGTGAGTGCCGGCGCCTACGAGGTGGTCAAGGATGCCTTCGGCACGGCCGAAGGTAGCCGGCCCAGCGGGTCCGGTGGCGGCGTGGAGTTCGTGAAGGTCGCCATGCAACCGGGCATGCCGCAGGGTGCGGGACGGCTCGCCGGAACCGCCGGGCCGACGACATCGGGCCTGGGATGTCCGATTGTCACGCTGCCGGGAAATCCGGTGAGCGCGCTGGTGTCCTTCGAGGTGTTCGTCCGCCCGGCCCTGCGCACGGCGATGGGTCTGCCGCACCCGCACCGGCCACGGCGCACGGCTGTGCTGGCCGACAACCTGACCTCGCCGAAGGGCAGGCGCCAATTCCGACGCGGTGTGTACGACGCGGCGGCGGGCACGGTGACCACCTATGGGCCGCCGGCGTCTCATCATCTGCGCTGGCTGGCGTCGGCGAACTGCCTGCTGGAGATCGCCGAAGATGTCACCGAGATGTCCGCTGGCGAACAGGTGCAGCTATGGGACCTGTCGTAGCCCGGCGCGGTTAGAATCGTCGCCGATGGCCAGACGCCCCCGCACGTCCGAAGCAACACATCTCCTCGATCTAGTTCGCTCGACCGTGCCACCGATGCACCCCGCGGGTCTGCCGTTCGTCGGCGCCAGCCTGGCCGTCGCGGCCCTGGGCAGGCGCCATCGCTGGGTACGCACCGCGGGTCTGGCCGCTGCGGGCGCCAACGCAGCGTTCTTCCGCCACCCACGCCGCGTCCCGCCGACCCGGCCCGGTGTGGTCGTCGCGCCGGCCGACGGTCAAGTGTGCCTGGTGGACACCGCGGTCCCTCCCGCTGAGCTTGGCCTGTCCACCGAGCCGCTGCCGCGGATCAGCATTTTCCTCTCGGTGTTTGACGCGCACGTGCAGCGCGCACCGGTCGCCGGCGAGGTGATCGCGGTGCACTACCGACCCGGCCAGTTCGTCTCAGCCGACCTGCCCGCTGCCAGCGCAGACAACGAGCGCAACAGCATCGTCATTCGCACACCCGGCGGCGCCGACGTGGTGGCCGTGCAGATCGCGGGTCTGGTGGCACGGCGCATCGTGTGCGACGTCCACCCAGGCGACACGCTGACCATCGGCGAAACCTACGGGCTGATCCGGTTCGGCTCCCGTCTGGACACGTATCTGCCCGAAGGTGCCACGCTGCTGGTGTCCCCCGGCCAACGCGCGGTGGCCGGCGAGACGGTGCTGGCGCAACTGTCGTGATCAAACCCGGGCGTCCGGCCGCCATGCGCATCCTGCCCAGTGCGACGACGGTGTTGGCCATTTGCGCGGGGCTGACCTCGATCAAGTTCGCGTTGGACGGGCGCCCCCACATCGCCCTCGCGTTGATCGGGGCCGCGGCAGTGCTCGACGGTATCGACGGCGGCATCGCGCGCGCCCTGGACGCACAGTCTCGGATGGGCGCCGAGATCGACTCGCTGGCCGACGCGGTGAACTTCGGTGTCGCCCCGGCGCTGGTGGTCTACGTGACGTTGCTGCCAACGTCGCCGGTCGGCTGGATCTTCGCTCTGCTCTACGCCGTGTGCATCGTGCTGCGGCTGGCCCGTTTCAACGCACTGCTCGACGATGACACCCGGCCGGCCTACACGCGGCAGTACTTCACCGGTATGCCCGCACCGTGCGGCGCGGTCGGGGTGATCGGCCCGCTCGCGGCGATGCTGCAGTTCGGTCACGGCTGGTGGACCTCACCGTGGTTCGTCTGCTTGTGGTTCGCCGCCAATGCCACGCTGTTGATCAGCCGGGTGCCGACACTGGCGCTCAAGTCGGTGAGGATGCCGGCCAACGCCGCGCCTATCCTGCTGATCCTGATCGCCGCAGCGGCGGCGGCGTTGCTGCTCTTCCCGTACATCCTGGTGCTGTTGATCATCGCGGGCTATCTGTGCATCATCCCGTTCACGATCCGCAGCCAACGCTGGGTTGCCGCCCGCCCGGAGGCATGGAACGACGAACCCAAACAGCGGCGCGCGGCGCGGCGCGCGAACCGTCGCGACCAACCGAACCGCCGCTCGGTGACGCGCCTCGGCCTGCGCAAGCCCGGCCGCTGACATGGCGCCGACCGGCCTGGCGCTGACGGCACGGCTGAACACCTCGGCGCTGGATTCCCGGCGTGGTGTCGTGCGGCTGCATCCCGAGGCCATCGCCGCCCTCGGCATTCGCGAGTGGGATGCGGTGTCACTCACCGGTTCTCGCACCACCGCCGCCGTCGCAGCACTGGCACCGCCGGACACCCCGGCCGGCACGGCGCTGCTGGACGATGTGACACTCTCCAACGCGGGCCTACGCGAGGACACCACTGTGCTGGTGGCGCCGGTCACCGTGTACGGCGCGCGCTCGGTGACGCTGCGCGGCTCTTCGCTGGCCACCCAGTCGGTGTCGTCGGCGACGCTGCGCCAGGCGCTGCTGGGCAAGGTGATGACCGTGGGCGACACGGTGTCCCTGCTGCCGCGTGACCTCGGCCCCGGCACGTCCACCACCCGGGCCAGCTCGGCGCTGGCGTCGTCAGTGGGCATCACCTGGACTTCGGAGCTGCTCACCGTCACCGGCACCGATCCGGCCGGACCCGTTAGTGTGCAACCGAATTCGTCAGTCACCTGGGGCGCCGGCGTATCCGGGCCGGCCGCGCCTGGCCCGTCCGCGGCCGTCAGCCCGCCGATGGTGTGGCCGGAGGCGCCGCCGGTGTCGATCGACGATCTCAAGGGCCAACACGTGCAGGCCGGCCGGCTCACCGAGTGGCTCAAGCTAGCGCTCGACGAGCCGCAATTACTGAAAAAGCTTGGCGCCACACCGAATCTGGGCGTTCTGCTCACCGGACCGGCCGGGGTCGGCAAGGCCAGACTGGTGCGCGCGGTGTGCGCCGGACGGCGCCTGGTCGAGCTCGACGGGCCTGACACCGGCGCACTGGCCGCGCAGGATCGGCAGCGCGCCGTGGCCGATGCGGTCGCCACCGTCGCCGCCGGCGGCGGGGTGCTGCTGATCACCGATATCGATGCGCTGCTGCCGACCCAGGCCGAACCGGTGTCGGCGACGATCCTGACCGAGCTGCGTAAGGCCGTCGCCGCACCCGGGGTGGCGCTGGTGGCCACCTCCCAGCAGCCCGACGGGGTGGATCCGCGTCTGCGCGCACCGGATCTGTGCGACCGCGAGCTGGGCTTGAGCCTGCCTGATGGCGCCACCCGAAAGGCGCTGCTGGAGGTGTTGCTGCGCGACGTCCCCGCCCAGGATTTGACTCTCGCCGACATTGCCGATCGCACACCGGGATTCGTGCGTGCCGATCTGGCCGCCCTGGTCCGGGAGGCAGCGCTGCGGGCGGCAGCCCGCGCCAGCGAGGACGGCAAGCCACCCGCCCTGACCCAGGAGGACTTAACCGGTGCGCTGACCGTCATCCGACCGCTGTCGCGGTCGGCCACCGAGGAGTTGTCGGTCGGTTCGGTCACCCTCGACGATGTCGGCGACATGGTCGAGGTCAAACAGGCGCTCACCGAGGCGGTGCTGTGGCCGCTGCAGCATCCCGACACCTTCGCCCGACTCGGGGTCGACCCGCCCAGGGGTGTGCTGCTCTACGGGCCACCGGGCTGCGGCAAGACATTTGTGGTGCGTGCGCTGGCCAGTTCGGGCCGGCTGAGTGTGCACGCGGTGAAGGGCGCCGAGCTGATGGACAAGTGGGTTGGCTCCTCAGAAAAGGCTGTTCGCGAATTGTTCCGGCGGGCAAGGGATTCCGCACCATCTCTGGTGTTCCTCGACGAGATCGACGCGCTGGCTCCCCGGCGCGGGCAGAGCTTCGATTCCGGGGTCACCGACCGTGTGGTGGCCGCGCTACTGACCGAGCTCGACGGCATCGAGCCGTTGCGCGACGTGGTGGTGCTCGGCGCCACCAACCGGCCGGACCTGATCGACCCGGCGCTGCTGCGCCCCGGACGGCTGGAGAAGCTGGTGTTCGTCGAGCCACCAGACACCGACGCACGTCGCGAAATCCTGCGCACGGCAGGCAAATCGGTGCCGCTCTCGCCTGACGTCGATCTCGATGCACTGGCCGGCGATTTGGACGGCTACAGCGCAGCCGACTGTGTGGCTCTGCTGCGCGAATCCGCGCTGACCGCGATGCGCCGCTCGATAGACGCCGCCGACGTCACCGCTGCCGATGTAGCCAAGGCCCGCGAGACGGTGCGACCGTCGCTGGATCGGGCTCAGGTGGCGTCGCTGCGGGAGTTCGCCGCGGGCAACCGCTAGTCGGCTTCGGCCTGTGCGGCGAGCCGGTCGATCGATGCCTGCAACTTGTCCGCGGTGGTGGCGCGCGCCCTCGGAAGGCGCTCCGGGTCCGTCAGGTCGGTCCAGTCGTAGGTATGGGTGACGACGGTGGTGGTGGCATCGACGGGCTCCAGCTGCCAGCGCCACAGATGACCCGGTGGCGGATTGCCCGGCGGTGCAGGCCGCCACGCGATCAACCGGCCCTCGGCGAACTCGACAACGTGGTTCTCCCGGTCGGCGCCCAGCGTCAGCGTCATGGTGAATACGTCACCGACCCCGCGGACCCGCTGGTCGGGCGCGGCTTGGGCCAGATTGTCATTGCCGTCCCACTCGGGCTGACGCGCCGGGTCGGCGATCAGCTCAAAGATAACCGCGGCGGGGGCGGCGATTCGCCTGCTGGCGCTGACAACTCGGTCGTCGGTGGTCACGGTGAATATTCAACAGCACCGCCGCAGCCCACAGGCAGGCCCCAGCCAAGCTTCGTAAACTGCCGTCGTGCGACAGACGGACGATCTGGACGACGCAGTGAATCGGCTTCAAGCCGACTACGACGAGACTCCGTATACCTCCAACTCGTTTCCACAGTCCGCCCCCGGGCAGCTGGCGGCGGTCGCCCATGTGTTCGGCTTGCAGGCACCCGAGGTGACAGGAGCCCGGGTGCTCGAGATCGGTTGCGCCAGTGGCGGAAACGTGCTTCCGTTCGCGGCGGCCAATCCTCATGCCTACGCGGTGGGCATCGACCTGTCCCAGGTGCAGATCGATCAGGCACGAGCTCTTGCCGATGGCTTGGGCCTGCGCAATATCGAATTCATCGCCGCGGACATCGCCCAGGTGGATCCGGCGCTGCTCGGCCGCTTCGATTTCATCATCGCCCACGGGGTGTACAGCTGGGTGCCACCCGAAGTTCAGGACGCCTTATTGGCAGCGGTCCGTTCGCTGCTGGCCCCCGACGGTGTCGGCTACGTGAGCTACAACGTCTATCCGGGCTGGAAGTCGAAAGAGATTGTGCGCGACGTCATGCTGCTTGCCAGCCGCGCCGACCGCACCCCGGAAGACAAAGTGCACAGCGCCAAGGAAGTCGTCGACTATCTGGAAGAGGTCGCACCCGCCGAGGGCGTGCTGGCCCGGGTGCTGGCTGAAAGCCGAGCTTTCAGTGAAGGTTTCGGCGATTCGTATCTCTTGCACGACGAGCTCGAGACGTTCAATTCGCCGTGCTATTTCCACGAGCTCGTCAGTCACGCCGGCGAGCACGGCCTCGCCTTCGTCGCGGAGGCCCGCCCGCAGACGATGATCCCCGCCAACTTCGGACCCCGGGTCGCCGAGTTCCTGGCCGCCAAATGCGGGGGCGATCAAGTAATGACCGAGCAGTACCTCGATTTCGTGACCAACCGGATGTTCCGGGAATCGCTCCTGGTGCACACCGAACGCGCGACTCAGATCAATCACACCCCAGGCCGCAGCCGCTACGCCCGTCTGCACCTGAGTGCTTTTCTGCCACCCGCCGACGAGCCGACGCGCATCGACTACTCGCGGCAGGACTACCTCCAGCCCGACGGCGCGCGGCTGTTCACCAACGATCCAGGCATCAAAGCCGGAATTGACGCGCTGACCGACCGGTGGCCGTGGACGATCTCGTACCAGGAGCTGGTGGACGCCGTCAGTGCCCGCCTTCTCGCGGCGGGCGTGGCGGCCAGCCCCGGCCTCGCCGCCAACATCGAGAACCTGATGGCCACCCTCGTCCTACAAGGCGGAGCGAGCTACCGCCTCGAACCGCTGCTTCCTGAGCCGACGCGCGACCCGCTGCGGCTGTCCGAGCCTGTGCGACGCATGGCCGAGCTGACCAGGAACCAGCCTGACGCTTCCACGTTCAACGTGTGGCACGAAACGCTCATACTGTCCCCGCTCGACCGCCACCTCTTCCCGCTACTGGACGGCACCAACGACCGGTCGGCGCTGATCGACGCGCTGGTGGCCGTCAACCGAGAGACGCCGCTGGAGATCGACGACGGCCGGCGGCTATCCGATGAGGCTGAGCTGCGCGCGGCCCTCGCCCGCTACATCGACGACCTGCCACAACACTTGTCCGAGATGAAACTCGCACGAATCCGTTGACAGTCCACTATTGACATGTCAGAGTTGGACGGTATGAGCATAGCCACTGTCCGGGTCGGAGATCGCGACCGAGAGACCACCGCTGACCTGCTGTCCCAGGCTCTTGCCCAGGGATACTTCGACCTCGCGGAGTACGAGATCCGGGTCCAAGCGGCCTTCGCCGCCGATACCGCTGACGTATTGCACCGCACCGTCGCCGACCTTCCGGTCGAACGCCTGCGTCGCACCGACCCCCGCCGAATCGCCGCTCGCAAAAGCGCCGCCCGCGCCTCGGTGCGCTTCCACCTGGCCGGCTACGCCGCCATGGTCGCAATCGTCCTGACGGTCTGGCTCGCGATCGCACTCACCACCGGATCGCTCGCGTACTTCTGGCCTGTCTGGCCGATTCTCGGCGGGGCCCTCGGGTTGCTAGGGCATGCCCTTCCCGTGCGGACCTATTGCCGGTAGGCCCTCGTCCTCCGATTGGAGGACACGAGAATTCCCCCGCGCTACCCACCGGTCAGCCGACGCGGCAGCGCCGCCCCCTGCGCCATGGTTGCAATCGATACAGCAGCGCATACGCGGAGGGAATCGACCATGACCACGATGATGAACGCCAGGCGGGAAGCTCAGCAGGCCCAGTTCGACTGGGGCTGCAACCGAGACGGGTGGGAGTTCGAGATCCACAACGAGACCTCGGTCGACCTCGTCCCCCTCTACTTCGGCAGTTCGAACCTCGACCGGGTCGACAGCCCCATCAAGGCGGGCGACATCGGGTACGCCAAGGGCATCAAAAGCCCGTTGCCGCCTTTCCTCTTCGACGGGCCGGCGGACGCCGATCTCGCCTTCCGATACGAATCGACCAGCGCGCGGATCTTTATCCAGGGGTCCGCCGACGGCACGATCACGCGCCAGACTGCGCAGGACAACGACCAGCGCATGTCGGTCCAGTTCCCTCATGCTCCAGGCGACCGGCGCCAGATTGTGGTGTTCCGCTGGCCCGACCTCTGGGGACCGAACTACAACGGGTGGGAGTTCGAGCTCACGAATACCACCGGGCACGACCTGATCTACGTGCCGGACATCACCACCAACGTCGCGAGCTGTCCTGCCCGCATAGCTTCGGGCGCAACCGGCTTCCTCAAGGGAAAACGCCGCACCAACGGCGGTCCGGCGAACTGTAACTTCGCGTATCGGCATCCGGATCACGCTTTCGACTCCGGCGGCATTGCCATCGCCGCGACCAGCGACGCCAGTAGAGCCCGTATCACCGGAAACGCATCGGGCACCACCGACATCGTCTACACCGCGGACACCGCCGCCAACGTGGTCCAAAGGGTCACCTACATGCAGCGCTGAACCTGGCTCATCCGGGATGGGCCGTCAACTCGGGGTCGGTTCGGCGTCGCGCATGTCGTCGGGCCGCATGGTCAGCAGCAGGCGCGCATCTTCGGCACAGTCTCTGGCGAAGCCGACCGTCGCGGCGGCCATCTGGGCTGCGACCTCCAGCGGGTCTGAGCCCGAAGCGGCGATCGCCCGCGTGTGAAAGCGCACCAGAGCACGCAGCCACGCCACCGTCACGACACCGTCGCGATTGCCGAACCGGTGATACCGCGTGCCCACCGGCGCCCCGCTGGCCTTGGCGATCGCTGCGACGCTGGCCGTCCGCGGACCTTCGGAGAGCACCAAACCGCGCGCGGCGTCCAGGATGGTGTCGGTTTCAGGCTTCCGCGGGGGTGCCACGATCTAGTGCAGCCCTTCTACATGGAGCGCTTGCCCTATATCGATGAGCATGCCGTACCCGGATGAAGACGGCATCGTCGTGCGGAATATGTTGAGAAGCATTGCTGCTCAAGCAATTTCGGATCACACCCACCGATCCTGACAGCTTCGGCGGCGCAGCCGGAAAATCTCCTCCGCCGTCAACCCCGTAGACTATTGACAGGACATAGCCGAAAACCTTTGGCTGACACCCCGACCGACCGGTAGATCACCGACGCGCTGCGCGTCAATAGATCGGAGTGCCATGCTCGTCATCCTGATCGCGCACGCGATCGCCGCCGCCGTGGCGCCGGTGCTCGTGTACCGATGGGGAAGGCTGGCGTTCTACCCGCTCGCGCTCGTTCCGGCGGCGTCGCTGATCTGGGTCGCACTCAACTGGCCCCATGGCCGTCAGCCCGCAGAAGTCGATATCCCGTGGATACCGCAGCTGTCGATGAACATCACGCTGCGCTTCGACACCCTGGCGGCCATCATGAGCGTGTTGGTGCTGGGTATCGGCGCGCTGGTGCTGTTCTACTGCGCCCAGTACTTCCACCACCGCGACGGCCGCACCGAGAGGCGACTGCCCAGCTTCGCCGCTGAACTCGTCGCCTTCTCCGGAGCCATGTTCGGCCTGGTGGTCAGCGACAACATGCTGCTGCTCTACACGTTCTGGGAACTGACCACGGTGTTGTCGTTCCTGCTGGTCGGGCACTACGCCGAGCGGGCCACCAGCCGTCGCGCGGCCATGCAGGCCCTGTTGGTCACCACCGCGGGCGGGCTGGCGATGCTGGGCGGAATCGTGATCCTCGGCCACACCGCCGGCACCTACCTGCTGTCCGAGCTGGTGGCCGAAGCCCCGCACGGCACCGCCGTCGCCGTGGGTGTCGTCCTCGTACTCGTCGGTGCGCTGTCCAAGTCTGCGATCGTGCCGTTCCACTTCTGGCTGCCCGGTGCCATGGCCGCCCCGACCCCTGTCAGCGCGTACCTGCATGCCGCCGCGATGGTCAAAGCAGGTGTCTACCTCATCGCCCGGCTGGCCCCAGGCTTCGCCGACTCCCCAGGCTGGCGGCCCACCGTCATCACACTGGGTCTGCTGACCATGCTGCTGGCCGGTTGGCGCGCGGTCCGCGAGTACGACCTCAAGCTGATCCTCGCGTTCGGAACGGTCAGCCAGCTGGGGTTCATCACGGTGATGGTCGGGGCCGGCGGCCGGGACATGATGCTGGCCGGGCTGGCCATCCTATGCGCGCACGCGTTGTTCAAGGCGACGCTGTTCATGGTCGTCGGCGTCATCGACCACTCGACCGGCACCCGTGACATCCGACGGCTGGCGTGGCTGGGCCACCGCATGCCCGCGTTGTTCGTGATCGCCGCGGGCGCGACGGCGAGCATGGCCGCACTGCCGCCGTTCCTGGGGTTCGTGGCCAAGGAGGCCGACTTCGAGACGATCGCGCACAGCGAGTCACTGGGCGGCTGGGCACCGGCGGTCCTCGCCGGAGTCGTCATCGGTTCGATCTTCACCACCATTTATGCGTTGCGATTCCTGTGGGGTGCCTTCGCACGCAAGGGATCTGCAGGCCCGACCATCCTGGTGGCCAACCTGCACCGGCCAGCCACCTCGTTCCTGGTGGCTCCGGCGATCCTGGCCGCGGCAGGACTGTTCTTCGGTGTGGTGCCCAATTACCTCGACACCGCGCTGGACGGCTACGCGGCGACCATGCCCGCCGCCGGCGCCGACGACGGCCACTACACGCTGGCCCTGTGGCACGGCCTCAACCTGCCGCTGTTGCTCTCGGCGCTGGTGCTGGGGCTCGGTGTCGCGGCGTTCGTCAACCGCGAACGGCTCAGCCGAACCGGGCTGGGCTCCTGGCACCCGCTGGGCAATGCCGACCGGATCTACGACGCGGTGATCCGTGGCGCCGACGTCGCGTCCGTCCGTCTGACTGCGATCACCCAGCGCGGCTCCATCCCCGTCACCCAGTCGGTGATCCTGTCGACACTGGTGCTGCTCCCGGTGGCCGTGCTGGCCTTCGGCGCCCGAGACCAGCCCCAGTTCCAGCTGTGGGACTCCCTGGTCCAGCCGGTGGTGGGCCTGCTCATCCTGGCCGCCGCGGTGGCCGCCACCGTGATGCGCAACCGGCTGGCGGCGGTGCTGCTGGTGGGTATCACCGGCTATGGCTGCGGGGCGATCTTCGCCTTCCACGGCGCCCCGGACCTGGCGCTGACGCAGTTCCTGGTGGAGACGCTGACACTGGTGATCTTCGTGCTGGTGTTGCGTACCCTGCCCGCCGAGGCCGACGAGGCGAGCATGAAGCGCTACCGGCTGCCCCGCGCGGCGCTCGCGCTGGCCGTCGGCGCCACCGTCACCACGCTGGGGGTGTTCGCGATGGCCGCCCGCACCCGCACCGGAATCGCCGCCCTGCTGCCCGATGCCGCCTACGACCGGGGCCATGGCGCCAACACCGTCAACGTGCTGCTGGTTGACATCCGCGCCTGGGACACCCTCGGCGAGATCTCGGTCCTGGTGGCCGCCGCCACCGGCGTCGCGTCGCTGGTTTTCCGCAACCGGCGGTTCGGTGCGGCGCCGCGGGTGTCCGACGCCGGCCAGCCCGACATCGGGGTGCTGCCCGCGACGGCCTACAGTCCCGCGGTCGGCGACACCACGTGGCTGCGCGGTAGCGAGCTGCGCGACCCGCGCAACCGCTCCCTGGTGCTCGAAGTCGCGACCCGACTGATCTTCCCGCTGATCATGGTGCTGTCGGTGTACTTCTTCTTCACCGGACACAACACCCCCGGCGGCGGCTTCGCCGGCGGGCTGACCGCAGGCCTGGCGCTGGTGCTGCGTTATCTGGCGGGTGGTCGCTACGAGCTCGGCGAGACGCTGCCGCTGGACGCCGGCAAGATCCTCGGCGCCGGCCTGGCGCTGTCAGCCGGCACCGCGGCCGGCTCGATGCTGCTGGGCGCCCCCGCGCTGTCCTCGGCGGTGATCGAACTGCATGTGCCGCTGCTGGGCACGGTTAAGTTCGTGACCGCCCTGTTTTTCGACCTCGGCGTGTACCTGATCGTGCTCGGCCTGGTGCTCGACGTGTTGCGCAGCCTCGGTGCGCGCATCGACGAAGAACTCGTCAGCGCACGCTCGACAGTGAAGGCGAGGGCGTCGTGACCGTCTTCCTCGTTCCGCTCGTGATCATCGGCGGACTCACCAGTTGTGGTGTCTACCTGTTGCTTTCGCGCAACTTGACTCGGATGCTCATGGGCCTGCTGCTGGTCGGCAATGCCGTCAACCTGCTGATCCTGACCGTAGGTGGCGAAAGCGGGAACCCACCGATCAAGGGGCGCACGAGCGGCTCGGAAACGGCGACCGCCGACCCACTGGCCCAGGGGATGATCCTGACAGCGATCGTCATCGCGATGGGGATGGCGGCCTTCGTCCTGGCGCTGACCTACCGCTCGTTTCGGTTGACCACCCAGGAGGAAGTGGATACCGACCCCGAGGACGCCCGGGTGTCGAGGCTCTCCGATTCCGAGGCGTCCTCGGTCGACGACGACGTCCCGGTGCACGTGGCGGCTCACGACACCGACGAGCCCGACGAGCTCGATGCGCTGCCCGGCCATGAGGGGTCGCGATGAGCCTCTCCGGGGTGTTGATGCCGCTGCCGGTATTGATTCCATTAGTGGCGGCCGCGTTGACGTTGATCGCCGGGCGTAAACCGCGACTGCAGCGGATGATCGCGCTGGCCGCGCTCACCGGCGTGCTGGCGGTGTGCGCGGTTCTGACGTATCTGACCGACCGCGACGGCACTCAGGCGCTGCATATCGGCGGCTGGGGTCCGACCAAGGAGGGCCTCGGTCCACTTGGGATCACGCTGGTGGCCGACCGGCTGTCGGCGCTGATGCTCGTGGTGTCGGCGATCGTGCTGCTGGCCGTCGTGTTCTACGCGATCGGACAGGGTATCCGCGACGGTGACGAACACCAACCGGTGTCGATCTTCCTGCCCACCTATCTGGTGCTGTCGGCGGGGGTGTGCACAGCTTTCCTGGCCGGCGACCTGTTCAACCTGTATGTCGGTTTCGAGGTGCTGCTGACGGCGAGCTTCGTGCTGTTGACCATCGGAGCCAGCAAGGACCGGGTGCGCGCCGGCATCTCCTACGTCATGGTGTCGATGGTCTCGTCGCTGATCTTCCTGGTCGGCCTGGCCCTGATCTACGCCGCCACCGGAACGCTGAACATGGCCGAGCTCTCCCTGCGGCTGCAGGACATCAGCACCGGCACCCGAAGCGCGATCTTCGCAGTGCTGCTCGTGGCCTTCGGCATCAAGGCCGCGGTCTTCCCGCTGTCGGCGTGGCTGCCGGACTCCTACCCCACCGCGCCGGCGCCGGTGACCGCCGTGTTTGCCGGGCTGCTCACCAAAGTCGGTGTTTACGCGATCATCCGGGCGCACGCACTGCTGTTCCCCGCGGGCGGGCTGGACAACGTGCTGTTGGTCGCCGCGCTGCTGACCATGCTGGTGGGCGTCCTGGGTGCGATCGCGCAGAGTGATATCAAGCGACTGCTGTCGTTCACCCTCGTGAGCCACATCGGCTACATGGTGTTCGGTGTCGCGCTGTCCAGCCGGCTCGGCATGTCCGGGGCGATCTACTACGTCGCCCACCACATCATCGTGCAGACCACGCTGTTCCTGGTCGTCGGCCTGATCGAGCGACAGGCCGGGGCATCGACGCTGCGCCGCCTGGGTGGGCTGGCCGCCGCCAGCCCGCTGCTGGCTTTCGTGTTCTTGGTTCCGGCGCTGAATCTGGGTGGTATTCCTCCGTTTTCGGGCTTCATCGGGAAGGTCGCGCTGCTGGAGGCCGGTACCGCCAGCGGCTCGGTGCTGGCCTGGCTGTTGGTCGCCGGCTCGCTGATCACCAGTCTGCTGACGCTCTATGTGGTGGCGCGAGTGTGGACCAAGGCGTTCTGGCGGGCCCGGGTCGACGCCCCCGAGGGCGAGCTTGCCGATTCCGCACCGTCGGTCCTGCTGGACGATTACGCGGAAGACGTCGCGTTCGACGACCGCGGCGACGTAGGTCGGATGCCGATCGGAATGGTCGCTCCCACAATGGCTTTGATTGCCGTCGGGGTGGCGCTGACGGTGGCGGCCGGCCCGATCTTCGGTTACACCGACCGCGCGGCCAACGAGGTGCTCGACCGTGGCCAGTACATCACCGCGGTGCTGGGGCCAGGAGATTGAGTCCGTGATGAGAACATTGACGCTGCGGATCTGGACGCTGGTGTGGCTGACCTTGGTGTGGCTGCTGCTGTGGGGCACGGTGTCGGTGGCCAACATCCTCTCGGGTTTGGTGGTGGCGCTGGGCATCACCCTGCTGCTGCCTTTGCCGTCGGTACCGGTGCAGGGCCGGCTGCATCCGCTGTCGCTGCTCTGGCTGGTACTGCATGTGGCATGGTGGCTGGCTCAGTCGTCGGTCCAGGTGGCGTGGTTGGCGATCCGGCCGGGCGGCCCGCCGCTGTCCGCGGTGCTGCGGGGGCATCTGGCGCTGAAGTCCGATCTGGTGCTGGCGCTGGCCGTCAACATCATGAACCTCACCCCGGGCACGATCGTCCTGGAGATCGACCAGGCCCGGCGGCTGGTCTACGTCCACGTGCTCAACGTCGGGTCCAAACGCTCGGTCGAAAGGTTCTATCGGCAGGTCGACCAGCTGCAACGGTTGATGGTCGCGGCATTCGAACGTGATTCCGAATGGCGGCCTGCGGCAATCGAATCCGAGGAGGTCTCCCGATGACGATCGTCTGGGTGCTGTCCGGGGTGATGCTCGTGGCGGCGGCCGCGGTGACGATGATCCGGCTGCTGATGGGCCCGAGCACGCTGGACCGGCTGGTCGCCGTGGACACCCTGGTGGCGGTGACGATGTGCGGTGTCGGCACCTGGGCGGCGTTCAGCCTGGACACCACCGTGACCTACAGTCTCGCGGCGCTGTCGTTGATCAGCTTCGTCGGCTCGGTCAGCGTGGCCCGATTCCGGGTGCCCGACCTCGCCGAGAAGGACAAAACATGAGCAGCCTGGATCTGATGGCCGGGGTGCTCGTGCTGGGCGGTTCGGCGCTGGCGTTGACCGCGGCGATCGGCGTGTTGCGCTTCCCGGACACCTTGACCCGCATGCACGCCGCGACCAAACCGCAGGTGCTAGGCCTGCTGCTGGTGCTGGCGGGCGCGACGATCCGGCTGTCCGGCAACGCCGACGTCGGCATGCTCATACTGACCGCGATGTTCACCCTGATCACCGCGCCGGTGGTGGCACACCGTGTCGGCCAGCTGGCCTACCGTGAGCAGAAGGTCGGCGACGAGCTGACCGTCGACGAGATGCGTGACGACACCGAGAGAGCGAAGCCGAAGCCGTGAGCCGAACCGACGACGACACCTGGGACATCACCGAGAGTGTGGGTGCTACCGCGCTGAGTGTGGCCCGCGCCCGGGCCGTCGAGACCGATGCCGAGCACCCGCTCTACACCGACCCCTACGCGCACTACTTCGTCGAGGCCGCGGTCGAGGCGGGCTGGCGCTCGCCGTTCCTGGACCACGGGGGAGAGCGCGCGAAAGCGATGGCCGCCTACATCGCGTCGCGGACCAAGTTCTTCGACGACTTCTTCACCACGGCCGGCGCGAACGGCATCGATCAGGCGGTCATCCTCGCTGCCGGTCTGGACACCCGCGCCTGGCGGCTGCCGTGGATCGACGCCTCGACGGTGTACGAGATCGACCAGCCGAAGGTGCTCGAGTTCAAGGATCGGGTGCTGGCGAAGCATCATGCCCAGCCTGCCGTGCGCTATGCCGCAGTGGCGGTGGACCTGCGCCACGACTGGCCAATGGCGTTGCGGCAGGCCGGTTTCGATCCGTCCACCCCGACCGCGTGGTCGGCGGAAGGACTTCTGCCCTACCTGCCCGCCGTCGCCCAGGACGCACTGTTCGAGCAGATCGACGCCCTCAGCGCGCGCGGCAGTCATCTCTCGGTCGAGGCATTCGGCGAGGTGTTCTACTCCGCCGAGCAGCTGGACCGGCGCCAGAAACGGGTAGCCGAGGCGCGCCGTGCGGCCGCCGAGGCCGGCGGATCCGGGCCAGCAAGAAGCGAAGCGGAATCGCCCATGTCTGAGCCCGACGTCACCGGGCTGTGGTACATGGAGGCCCGCACCGACGTCGCGCAATGGCTGACCGAGCACGGCTGGGAGGTCAGCGCCATCGCCGCCGCCGACCTGATGGCGCGCTACCGGCGGCCGGCCCCCGCCGACCTCGAGGATCCTGTACCCGACACGGTCCTGCTGGACGCCCGCAAGATTTGAGCGCCTACTCCCCTGTGTCGTCAGTGGCGATCTGGAATTCGACCATGGCCGTGACGGTTTCGATGGCGTCGGTGAGCACGGCCACCCGCTCGGCCAGCGTCGGCGCGGCCAGTACCGCGTAGCGGTCGGCTTGTCCCATCGGCACCCGGGCGGCGAGCTCGTAGATGTGCCGCGACGGGTCATCGGCGACTTCGGGCTCGACCGCGAGCGCGTCCGACCGCAGTTGCCCGCCCCGCACGCTGAGGATGCGCTGGAACAGCGCGAGAATCTTGTCGATGACCCCGCCGATGTGCTCGGGGGTCACCGGTGCGCCTGGCTGGTCGGGCCAGGGTTCGACGACAGCGCGCGGGTACGGATCGTCGTCCAGCCACTCGAGTACCCGGATCCGTTCACCGACAACGGTTCTCAGTTGGTAGCGGCCCATCCCCTCGTCGGCGTGCTCGGTGATGTGGGCCAGTGCGCCGACGTCGCTACGTACGTCCCCGCCGCCGATCTCACGTCCTTGGGTGATCAGCACCACCCCGAACGCAGGATCGGTCATCGCCAGGCAGTCCTGCACGAGCCGCGAGTATCGTGGCTCGAATATCCGCAGCGGCAAGAACTCCCCGGGCAGCAGCGCCGACTGCAGCGGAAACATCGGTTGCGCGGCCATGGCTAGCGGATGCCCTGCCCCATCACCACGTCCTTCACCGGCGCGCTGGGGTCTACGAATCCGCAGAGCGCACCGGCGACGCCGGCCCACAGTTCGGGGTTCATCGCGACCAACTGGTTGCCGCTCTTACCAATTGCCTTGATCACTTCGCGGCGGGTGACCACGTCCATGGTCAGGTAGTCACGGCAGGTCGTCGTCGTCAGATCGGCGGGCGCGAGGTGTTTACCTGCCTCGCCCGGCGTCGCCACCGGAGTCCCCGCGATCGGCTCGGCGCATCCGCCGACACCGATCACCACCGCGGCGGCCACGACCGCCAGTCCCCATCGTCGAATCCTCATGGGCGCCTCCAATCGCTAGATGTCCAGCTCCCCGACCAATGAATCCACCACCGCGCGCAGGTCACCGCCACTGGCCTCGGCCACCTGGTGCTGGCGTTGATAGGACGCACCGCGCCGCGGAATATCGGCGACAGCGGCCAATTCGTCTGCGCAGTACAAAGATTCGGCGACCGGCTGCAACCGGGTCAGCAGGTCGTCGAGGTCCTCGGTGACCAGCCGCTCGTTGCTGTCGGCATCGAGGATGATGATGGCGTCAAGGCCGTAGCGCGCCGCGCGCCACTTGTTCTCCTGCACATGCCAGGGCGGCATCACCGGCAGCTGCTCGCCGGCGTCCAGCCTGCGGTCCAGGTCGACCACCAGGCAGTGCGTCAACGCGACCAGCGCCGCGAGCTCCCGCAGATTGGACACTCCGTCGAACACCCGCACCTCGATGGTGCCCAGATGCGGCGACGGCCTTATGTCCCAACGGATCTCGTTGATGTGATCGATGATGCCCGTCTTCTTCTGGTCGTGCACGAACCACTCGAACTGGCGCCACGTCTCGAATTGGAAAGGCAGACCGGCAGTCGGCAACTGCTGGAACATCATGGCGCGGTTGCTGGCGTACCCGGTGTCGTCACCGGCCCAGAACGGCGAGGACGCCGACAGCGCCAGCAGGTGCGGATACTGGTTGAGCAGGGACGAGATGATCGGCATCACCTTGTGCGCCGAGGACACCCCGATGTGCACATGCACGCCCCAGATCAGCATCTGGCGTCCCCACCACTGAGTGCGCTTGATGAGTTCCGCGTAGCGCGGCGCGTCAGTCAGCTTCTGCGTCGACCAGGACGCGAACGGATGGGTGCCCGCGCAGAACAACTCCATGCCGCGCTCGTGCACGATCTCGCGGGCGCTGCGCAGCGTCGAACGAAGGTCCACCATGGCCTCGTCGACGGTGTCGCACACCCCGGTGACGACCTCAATGGTGTTGCGCAGCAACTCCTTGTGCACATGGGGGCTTTCGCCCACATCGGCGATCACCGCGGCGGCCTCATTGCTCAGGTCCCTGGTTTCCGCGTCGATCAGCGCGAACTCCCATTCGACGCCGAGGGTGGGCCGGGGTGACCCGGCGAAGTCGATCCGGCCGGGCTTGGCCGTGGGCGGCTTAGCCGGTACCGATGACACCACACGCCACCCGCTTGCCGGCGTCACCGGTGGCCATCGTGGTTTCGTCGGGGCCGGGTGCGCCACCGTTGATCTGCTGATAGCGCTCCGGCGGGATGTTGGCGAAGTTGTCGGAATCCGCGTGGATGATGATCGCCGTTCCGTTGCCGGCCAGCAGATCCTGCTTGGTGAATGCATTGGTGGTGGTCACCAGCAGCGCAGTGCCGTCATCGCGGACCTGCAGCGAAGCCAGATCACCGCTGGCCGGATGCGTGGTGTGGCCGCTGACCTGGAAGTGGCCACCGGCGGACAAGAAGTCGCCGGGCGCACCGCCGGTCGGGGCCACCGAGTTGGCCTCGCACTTGGCGAACGAGTGCAGGTGCAGGCCGTGGAAGCCGGGGGTCAGCTTGCCGCCAGTGGTGGTCTGGACGGTAACCGTGGCGAAGCCGTCCTGGAATTCGAAGGTGGCGGCGGCAACCTGGGTGCCGTCGGCGGTTTTGATCTGTGCGGTCAGGGTGTCGGCGGCGGCGGGCGCCTCGGGCGCGCCGTGCGATCCTTCGCCCGCAGCGGCCGGCGCCGACGACCCGGTCCAGACCGGCGGTGGGGTACCGGGCTGCGTGGCGATCGGCTCGTTGGGGCTACATGCGCTCAGTAGCGCGACGGGAACAACGAACAGGACAGCGGCGGCAGTTCTCAACGGGCTCACAGGCATGACCATGTGCCGAAGCCTATCCGGTCACCAAAACGATCACGCCCGGTGGCTGGTCGGCAATTTCGGGAATTCTCGCTGCCACCGGCGCACTGAGCACCTTGGCCACGGCTTCGGCGGCAGCCTGTTCCCCGTCGGTCGTACCGTAGTAGACGGTCGTGGCGGGAATCGGGGGCACTTGGAGGTTGCTGGTCTCGGTGACGTTCCAGCCGGCTTCGCGCAGCCGGTCACCGATGCGCGTGGCGGCGCCTTCGCCTTCGCCGACGTTGAACACCCGCACATCGGCCTTCGGGGCCGGCGCGGCCGAGGTTTTGCTCGTCGTGGTGGTGACGGTTCGCGCCGAGGTGTCGTCGCTGCTGCTGTCGCTGCCCGAGCCCATGGCCTGGAAACCGACCAACAGGAAGATCACACCGAGGAACAGCAGCACCATCACCATGGCCCGCAGCGGCAGCCCGGAGGAGTCAGGTACGCGGTCGTTCATCGCGCCCACTGTAACGGGGGCTGGACGCGCATCGCGAAAACGCTCATCGCCCAGCACCGCCAACGAAGAAAAATCAGGGAACCTCGAAGCCGAGTCGCCGGGCCGCACGCGCCTTCTGCCGGCTCGCCCGCAACCGTCGCAACCGTTTGACCAGCATCGGATCAGCCGCCAGGGCCTCGGGGCGGTCGACCAGGGTGTTCAGCACCTGGTAGTAGCGAGTGGCCGACATGGAGAAGAGCTCCTTGATGGCCTCTTCCTTCGCGCCGGCGTACTTCCACCACTGCCGCTCGAAGGCCAGGACGTCGTATTCGCGGCGAGTCAACCCATCGGGAAGGTCGGCGTCGTCATTAGACCGCTCGGCCCGTGCCATGGCGCCGTCCATTTCGATCTGCTGACCCTTTCGAAGACCCTGAGAAGACATCCCTATGCTCGGCGCTCATTCAATCACGGTTGTGCCGGTTGGGACGGCAGCCAACCCCGCGCGTCGGCTGACTTAAGCTTGCCGATCATGGCAGTGAGACCAATCGTGATTTTGGGTGATCCCGTTCTACATACGCCGACACAACCCGTGCCGGTTGCAGCCGACGGTTCGTTGCCCGAAGATCTGGCCGATCTGATCGCGGACATGTACGACACGATGGACGCGGCGAACGGAGTCGGGCTGGCGGCCAACCAAATCGGCGTCGGACTGCGGCTGTTCGTCTATGACTGCGCCGACGAGCGCGGCAAGACCCCGCGCCACCGAGGCGTGGTGATCAACCCGGTCCTGGAGACCTCGGAGATTCCCGAGACGATGCCCGACCCGGATGACGACGACGAGGGCTGCCTGTCGGTGCCCGGCGAATCGTTTCCGCGCGGCCGCGCGAAGTGGGCCCGGGTGAACGGGCTGGACGCCGACGGCAACCCGGTGACGCTGGAGGGCCACGACCTGTTCGCCCGGATGCTGCAGCACGAGACCGGACACCTCGACGGCTTCCTCTACGTCGACCACCTGATCGGCCGGCATGCCAGGGCGGCCAAGCGCACCGTCAAGGCCAACGGCTGGGGGGTGCCCGGCCTGTCGTGGATGCCCGGCGAGGTGCCCGACCCGTTCGGTCACTGAGCCGATGGCCAGCCTGCCGCCGGTCGGCAGCCGGGTGAGCATCCGTTACCGCTTGCCCGCGGGCACGACTCCGCCGCTGACCGATGTGATCGGTGAAGTGCGGGCCGTCGACCCGGTGATCGTGGTGCGCACCAAGTCCGACGGCCTGGTCGAGGTATCACCCGGCGACGTGGTGGCGGTGCGGGAGCTCAGCGTGGTTCCGGTGCGGGCCTCCGCGATTCGGGCGCTGGAGCACGCGGCGGCCCTGGCCTGGCCGGGAACCGAACAGACCTGGCAGGACGGCTGGCTGCTACGGGCCGCGGGCGGGTACACCAGTAGGGCCAACTCGGCTGTGCCGCTGGATTTTTCGGCGACCATCGCCGCGTTGCCGCCGATTGTTGACTGGTACCGGCAGCGGGGGTTACCGGCATGGCTGGCGCTGCCGGAGCGGCTGTCGCCGATCCGGGCCGAAGGCGTCAAGCACACCCGGGTGATGGTTACCGAGCTGGCCGCGGGCGAACCGGACCCGGCGGTGACGCTGCTGGACCGTCCCGACGCAGCGTGGCTGACGACCTATGAACGCGACGTGCCGGCCCAGGTCCTGACCGCGGTCGTCGACGGAGAGGTGGTGTTCGCGGCGGAGCCGACCGCCGCGGTGGGTCGCGGCGCGGTGACCGTCGCGCCGGATGGCACGCACTGGCTGGGGATCTCGGCGGTCCGCGTGAGCGACGAGCACCGCAGGCGCGGGCACGCCCGTCGGCTGTGCCAAACGCTGCTGGCGTGGGGTGCCCAGCGCGGTGCGACCCGGGCCTACGTGCAGGTGCTCAGCGACAACGAACCGGCGATCCTGCTATATCACTCGCTGGGCTTCCGGCTGCACCATCACCACCGCTACGTCGATGCCGTGTCGTTGACCGGTCGTACGCTGTAGCCCATGCCCGCCGACGTCCTGCGCCTGGCCACCTGGAATGTGAATTCGATCCGCGCCAGGGTGGATCGCGTCGTCGACTGGCTGCGGCGCGGCGACGTCGATGTGCTGGCCATGCAGGAAACCAAATGTGCCGACGACCAGTTCCCCACCATGCCGTTCCTCGAGGCCGGCTACGAGGTGGTGCATTGCGGGTTCAACCAGTGGAACGGGGTCGCGATCGCCTCCCGGGTCGGCCTCGACAACGTCGAGGTCGGTTTCGAGGGCCAGCCGTCTTGGGGCAAGGACGGCACGGACGCCAAGGCGGAGGCCCGCGCACTGGCTGCCACTTGCGCAGGGGTTCGGGTGTGGAGTCTCTACGTGCCCAACGGCCGTACCCTGGCCGACCCGCACTATCAGTACAAGCTGGAATGGCTTGCCGCCCTGCGTAATACGGCCGAGCAATGGTTGCGTGACGATCCGCAGCAGCCCATCGCGTTGGTCGGCGACTGGAACATCGCACCCACAGACGAGGACGTGTGGGATATGGCGGCGTTCGCCGGTGCCACCCATGTCTCGGAGCCAGAACGCGACGCGTTCAACGCCATGATCGACGCGAAGTTCACCGACGTGGTGCGCCCGTACACCGCCGGCCCCGGGGTCTACACCTATTGGGACTACACCCAGCTGGCCTTCCAGAAGCGCCGCGGTATGCGGATCGACTTCATCCTCGGCTCACCGGAATTGGCGGCACGGGTAACGCACGCCGAGATCGTCAAAGACGAACGCCGTCCGGGTAAGAAGGGCGATCCTGCGCCCAGTGACCACGCGCCGGTGCTGGTCGACCTGAGCCGCTGAGCCTCAGACCGGCGAGGGTTCGCTGACCTTCACCAGCATCTTGCCGATGTTGGCCCCGGTGAACAGGCCGTTGAGCGCGTCGACACAAGACTCGAGGCCGTCGAACACGGTCTCGCGATGCACCAACTTGCCCTCGGATTCCCAGCGGCGCAGATTGGCGAACGCCTCGTCGAAGCGGCCCCACATGTCCAGGGCGTTGAACCCCTGCATCGTGGCGGTCTTGGCCAACAGGTTCACATAGTTGGCCGGTCCGGGATGCTCCCCGGTCAGGTAGCTGGAGATGACGCCGCACAACACCACCCTGGCTTTGGGGGCCAGCCGCCCCAACACCGCGTTGAGGATCGGGCCGCCGACGTTGTCGAAGTAGACGTCGACGCCCTTGGGGCAATGCTGTTTGAGTGCGGCCGGGATGTCGTCGCGCTTGTAGTCGATGCAGGCGTCGAACCCGAAGTCCTCGACGACGGCCCGGCACTTGTCCGGGCCGCCGGCGATTCCGATGACGCGGGCCCCGGCGATCTTGGCGATCTGGCCGGCGACCGAGCCGGTGGCGCCGGCGGCGGCCGACACCACCACTGTTTGCCCTTCCTGCGGGCGGCCGATGTCCGTCATCCCGAAATAGGCGGTGGCACCGGTGGGCCCGTACACGCTCATGATCGCGAGTTGGTCGGTTTCGCCCGGGATGGGCGTGCTGAAAAGGTCGTCGCGGATGATGGCGTAGTCCTGAAAACCAGTGAGGGTGGTGACGATGTCGCCGACGGCGAACGCCTCACACCGGGATTCGACGACCTCGCCGATGCCCGCCGCGCGGATGACCTCACCGAGTTGCACCGGCGGCAGGTAGCTCGGCTGATCGTCGAGCCAGGTGCGCACAGCCGCGTCCAGCCCGACATAGGTGGTGCGCAGCAGCGCCTCACCCTCGGCGAGCTCGGGGGCGGCCGTAGTGATCAGTTCGGTGTCGTTGGGTTGCACCAGGCCCGACGGGCGTTGGCGCAACAGGATCTGGCGGTTCGTCAGCACGGGCACGGACAGTGAAGCTACCGAAGGCGGCGCCGGTTTGGAGCCCAGATGAGACAGGCTGCGCGGTGTCGCCGACACATCGGCTTCGGACAAGGAGGCCGCCCTATACGTCTATGCCACCACCGGTGTCGCGCCCACCCGCATGGATCCGACATAACGGCAGGTGAACATTGGGTGATTCGAGTGGCGACCGGCGGTGAATGACGCCAGCATGTTTGGGATGGGGTCGTTTGTGTCGGTTTACGTCGATTGGGCAGCAACCATCGAGCATGTGCGCGCGGTGACCACAAGACTGCCGCTGCCCGCGGGAGTGCTCCGCGTCGACGTGGTCGAAGCCGGCGACACATTGGGATGTCGTGTCGCCGTCGACTTGACCGGAGATTTCGACGAACAGCGGGACGGCCCACGGATCGCCCGGTCCTACGCGGCTGCACTCTCGGAGACGCTCGCCGTGCCAGCTTTCGCGCTGAACGACCTGATTCTGGTCGGCCGTTCGGATTGGTGAACCCCGGTAGTCGGTGACTCGTCACGATCTGTTCGCGCGGGTGTGCTGGGCTTAGCCCGTGAGTTCGGACGCTGACATCCTGATTCCCAAAAGCACTGCCCATCAAGCGTTGACGTGTATCGACGCGCTGATCGAGCTCTATCGGCGGGAACGGCCCGCGGGAGGTTCCCGGGTCGTCGGCGACCTCATCGAACTGCGCGAGGTGGTCGCACAGAGCGTACGGGCCTCGCGTGATCGCACCGCTCGCCTGGCACCGGTCACTCTGGTCAGGGTTTCCGATCGCCTCAGGGCTTGTGCCCAAGACGAATTGGGGCCCGACGAGATGCAGGCCGCGATGTGGCGGACCGCAGGCCGGCTGCACCGCTGGGTGGTCGAGGGGACCGCCGCGCCGGTGATTACTCCTCGACCTTCGCCTGCTCGGCCTCGATGATCGCGTCGGCCGCGTAGCGGCCAGGGTTGAACAGCGACGCGATCGCACCGATCACCATCATCAGCGCGGCGGCGCCGAACACCACCGTCAGACCGGAGTGGAACGGCTCGGTGATGAGGTTGGGGAAGAACGTCTGCCCGGTCAGCACCTCGACGTTCACGCCCGGCTGGTGGAGCGCGTTGAACGGCGCCAGTAGTTCGGCGATCGGGTTGTAGCCCAGGAACGCAGCGAACAGGCTGCCGACGGGCGGCAGATTGGCGACGTCATGGGCGACCGACGCGGAGACACCCTGCGCCTGCAGGCCCTGGCTCATCGCGTCGGGCAGGGTGTGTGCCAGCCCGACGATCATGAGCGAGAAGAAGATTCCGATCGACAGTGAGTTGCCGGCGTTGAAGAACGTCGACCGCACCCCCGATGCCGCGCCGCGCTGGGCGGCCGGGACGCTGGACATGATGGCCGCCGTGTTGGGGGCGGTGAAGATGCCGCCGCCGAGGCCGTTGAGGAATACCAGCACCGCGAAGATCCAGTAGTTGAAGTTCACCGGGATCAGCAGCAGCGCCACAAATGTGGCGGCCATGAGCAGCATGCCTGCCACGGTGAACGGCCGCGCGCCGAACCGGTCGGCCAAGGACCCGGCAATCGGCGCGGCGGCAAGGAAGCCGAACGTCGCCGGCAGCAGATAGATGCCCGCCCACAGCGGTGTGGATTCAAAGCTGTAGCCGTGCAACGGAAGCCAGATGCCCTGCAACCAGATGATCAGCATGAACTGCAGGCCGCCGCGGCCCACCGAGGACATCAGTCCGGCGAGGTTTCCCATGCCGAACGACGCCGACCGGAACAACCGGATGTCGACCATGGGCTGCGCCACCCGCAGCTCGATCAAACAGAACAGCACCAGCAACAGCACGCCGCCGATGATGGAACCCAGCACCATCGGGCTGGTCCATCCGGTCGTCGAGTTGCCGTAAGGCTGGATGCCGTACGTGATTCCGATCAGCAGGACGGTCAGGCCGACACCGAACGTCACGGTGCCCGCCCAGTCGACCCGGCCGGGGCTGCGCACTCCGAGTTCCTTGAGTGAGCGCACGCTCCAGATGGTGCCGAGGATGCCGATCGGCACACCCACCCAGAAGATCGCCTGCCAGTGGATCTCGGAGAGCACGCCACCGATGAGGAGGCCGAGGAACGAGCCGGCCACCGCGGCGACCATGTTGACCCCCAGCGCCATGCCGCGCTGGTTGGCGGGGAACGCGTCGGTGAGGATGGCCGACGACGACGACATCAGCATCGCGCCGCCGACGCCCTGGACCACCCGCCAAGCAATGAGCCAGATCGCGCCGCCGTCGAGATGGAACGGGTCGAACGACAGCGCAACGGCCGACAGCGTGAAGACAACGAAGCCGATGTTGTAGATCTTGACTCGGCCGTACATGTCGCCGAGGCGACCGAAGGGCACCACCAGCACAGCGGTCACCACCAGATAACCCATCAGCATCCACAGCAGGTAGCTGACATTGCCCGGGGCCAGCGGGTTGAGTCCGATGCCGCGGAAGATGGCCGGCAAGGAGATCAGGACGATCGAGGCGTTGATCGACGCCAGCAGAATGCCCAGCGTGGTGTTGGACAGCACCACCCACTTGTAATGCGGGTGATCGTGGTCCATCCGGCGGCGACGCCGGTCGGTTTCGGCCAGGGCAGGGTCGAGCTCGGTCGTCACGGCGAATCTCGTTTCGTATGCAAGCGTCTAGCAAAGAGCAAACGGGGCGCCTGCGGCGCAATAACGCATATGTTAGCTATACAAATCATGTAGGGCCAATCGTTAATCCCACACTTACTGCGAGCGATGCCCCGTCGAATTTCACCTTTCGCAGGAAAGAGTTGAGTGCACCGGCACGAAACGTGAAAATCAATCCGAGAGGGGTCCGTGCTCACGGTTTCCAGCCGCGAGAGAGCAGCATTCGGGTGGCACGCTCGATGATCTCTGCATCGCGGTCTTCCTTGATGACGTGATCGACCGTCCAGCCGAGGTTCTCCACTGTCGCGCGCAACCGGAGATCCTTGACGTACGCCCGGCGGTCGGTGCGGTGCACGTCGCCGTCGTACTCCGAGCCGACCCGAAAACCCTCCCATCCCAGGTCGAGGAGCCGTACCACCCGCCATCCATCAAAGACCGGGACCTGGGTTGCGGGACGCGGGAGACCCGCATCGATGTACAGCAGCCGCAGCCGGGTCTCCCGCGGCGAGGCCGCCCCACCATCCACCAGGGGCAGCACGCCGGCCACCTGCCTCAGGCCGCGCACGCGGGGATACCGCTTGGCCAAGACGTGCACATCCTCGACGGAGAACACCCCGTTACGCATCAGTGCATCCAGACGGGCAGTCGCCTCGCTGCGCCCCAGATGCCTGGCGAGGTCGAAGGCCGCGCGGGCGCGCACCACCACGGGAAGGCCCGCCACTGTGGTGATCTCGTCGGACGCCAGCGACTCCTGCCGGACCACCAGACCCGGTTGCGGCCGGGCGTGGCGCGGGGATATCAGCTCAATGGTGGTGTCGGCATCAACCCAGTTCGCGCCATATAGCCCAGACGCCGCCACACCGGTGATCACCGCCTGCCGCCCGGTGGCCAACCACGCGGCCTTCGCCCGGTCCCACAGCGTCGTCCGCGAATCCCTTGGCACATACACGCCGCGGAACACCGGCCGGTACCAACGCGCCAATTCGCTTCTGGTCAATCGACCATCCGACAGAGCCTCACGTCCGACGAACACCTCCCGCTTCGCCATAACAGGCAGCCTGCCGGCGGGCACTGACATTCATCCAGCCGCTTCGAGCGCCGACGGGTTGCCGGTGGGTTACTGTGGGCCTCGGAACAACAACCACACGGGAGCGCACGCCGAGTGCGCTGAGAGGACGGCTAGGGCCGTCGACCGTAGAACCTGTCCGGGTAATGCCGGCGTAGGGAGTGAAAATGACCGATCGCTTTGTCGAACCCACCGTCACCACCGGCCCGATCGCCGGCAGCACGAAGGTCTATCGCCAACTCGGTGACGGCATCCGGGTGCCATTTCGCCGGGTCGGCCTGGCGGATGACGAGTACCTGGACCTCTACGACACCTCGGGTCCCTACACCGACTCGCACGCACTGATCGACCTGCACGCCGGCCTGCCCGCACGGCCAGGCGTGGTCGCCGACCGCGGCACCCAGTTGCAGCGGGCCCGTGCCGGTGAGATCACCGCCGAGATGGCGTTCATTGCGGTCAGGGAGGGAGTACCGGCGGATCTCGTTCGCGACGAGGTGGCGCGCGGGCGGGCCGTGATTCCCGCCAACCATCGTCACCCGGAGAGCGAACCGATGATCATCGGCAAGGCCTTCGCCGTGAAAGTCAATGCCAATATCGGCAATTCGGCCGTCACCTCCTCGATCGGCGAGGAGGTCGACAAGATGGTCTGGGCCACCAGGTGGGGCGCCGACACCATCATGGACCTGTCCACCGGCGCCGACATCCACACCACCAGGGAATGGATCCTGCGCAACTCCCCCGTGCCGGTCGGCACCGTGCCGATGTATCAGGCGATGGAGAAGGTCAGGGGCGATCCCACCCAGTTGAGCTGGGAGATATACCGCGACACCGTGATCGAGCAGTGCGAGCAGGGTGTGGACTATATGACGGTGCACGCCGGCGTTCTGCTGAGCCATATCCCGCTGACCGTCAAGCGCGTCACCGGGATCGTCAGTCGCGGCGGATCCATCATGGCCGCCTGGTGCCTGGCCCACCACCGAGAGTCGTTCCTGTACACCAACTTCGACGAGCTCTGCACCATACTGGCGCGCTACGACGTCACCTTCTCACTGGGCGACGGCCTGCGGCCGGGTTCGATTGCCGATGCCAACGACGCGGCCCAGTTCGCCGAGCTGGCCACCCTGGGTGAACTGACCAAGGTCGCGAAAGCCGCTGGGGTGCAGGTGATGATCGAGGGGCCCGGCCACGTGCCGATGCACAAGATCGTGGAGAACGTCCGCCTCGAGGAGGAGCTGTGCGACGAGGCGCCGTTCTACACTCTCGGACCGTTGGCCACCGATATCGCCCCGGGCTATGACCACATCACGTCGGCGATCGGCGCGGCGATCATCGCCCAGGCCGGCACGGCGATGCTGTGCTACGTCACCCCGAAAGAACACCTCGGGCTGCCGAACCGCAAGGACGTCAAGGACGGCGTGATCGCGTACAAGATCGCCGCCCATGCCGCCGACCTGGGCAAGGGGCACCCGCGAGCACAGGAACGCGACGATGCGCTCTCCCGGGCCCGGTTCGACTTCCGCTGGCACGACCAGTTCGCCCTGTCCCTGGATCCCGACACCGCCCGCGAGTTCCACGACGAGACGCTGCCGGCCGAACCGGCCAAGACCGCACACTTCTGTTCGATGTGCGGACCGAAGTTCTGCTCCATGCGCATCACGCAGGACATTCGCGATGCCATGGCGGCCAAATCCGAGGAGTTCGCCGCACACGGCAACCGGGTGTACATCCCTCTGGAAAACTGACTGCCGTGGATTTCCTCACCCTGACCCCGCCCGGCCAAACCCCGCTGCGGGTCCTGACGATCGCCGGCTCCGATTCCGGTGGCGGCGCAGGCATCCAGGCCGACATGCGGACCTTCGCACTACTGGGTGTGCACTCACTGGTGGCCGTCACCGCCGTTACCGTGCAGAACTCGTTGGGCGTCAAGGGTTTTCACGAGATCCCGACGGATGTAATCGCCGGCCAGATCGAAGCGGTAGCCGGCGACATCGGTGTTCAGGCGGCCAAGACCGGCATGCTGGCCTCCTCGCAGATCATCGAGACCGTCGCGGGCACCTGGCGTGACCTGGGGCTGGCCGGCGCCACCCCGTTCGTCGTCGACCCGGTGTGCGCGTCCATGCACGGCGACCCGCTACTGCATCCCTCGGCGCTGGAGACGTTGCGCACCGAACTCTTCCCGCTGGCCAGCTTGGTCACACCCAACCTCGACGAGGTGCGGCTGCTGGTCGGAATCGAGGTCGTCGACGAGCAGACCCAGCGCGCCGCCGCCAAGGCGCTGCACGCACTGGGCCCGCAGTGGGTACTGGTGAAGGGTGGCCATCTGCGGGGCTCGGCGCACAGTCCCGACCTGCTCTACGACGGCACCGACTTCCACGAGTTCGACGCCCCCCGGGTGGACACCACCCACGACCACGGCGCCGGCGACACACTGGCCGCGGCCACCGCATGCGGCCTGGCGCACGGGTATTCGATGCCCGAGGCCGTGGCGTTCGGCAAAGCCTGGGTCACCGAATGCCTGCGGGCGGCCTACCCGCTGGGCGGTGGCCACGGTCCGGTGTCGGCGCTGTTCCGGTTGCAGGCGTGAGCATCGAGGACATCGCCGGGGTCGCTCACGAGCCGAACGGCACACCGGCGGGCGTCGTGATGTTGACCCACGGGGCCGGCGGCAGCCGGGAGTCGCCGCTGCTGGTCCGCATCTGCGACGAGTGGGCGTCCCATGGCTGGCTGGCGGTGCGCTACAACCTGCCCTACCGGCAACGCCGCCCGAAGGGACCGCCGTCGGGGTCGGCGGCCGGCGACCGCGACGGCATCGTCGAGGCCCTCACCTTGGCCCGCACGCTGGCCGACGGCCCGGTGGTCGCCGGCGGCCACTCCTACGGCGGCAGGCAGACCTCGATGGTCGTCGCCGAACACGCCGGCCTCGTGGCGCTGCTGACGCTGTTCTCGTATCCGCTGCATCCGCCGGGCAAGCCGGAGCGGCTGCGCACCGAGCACTTCGGCGCCATCACCGTGCCCACGGTGTTCACCCACGGCACGTCTGATCCGTTCGGGAGCATCGAGGAAATTCGCGACGCGGCCCGTGCGATCCCCGGGCCTGTCGAGATCGTCGAGGTCACCGGGGCGCGCCACGATCTCGGCTCCAAGTCGCTCGACGTCCCCGCGCTGGCGGTCGACGCGGGACTATCCGCCCTGCCCTAGCCCGCTACCCGCTCGCTACCCCCGCGACGGTCTCGGGCACGAAATCCGGTACGGTGAACGAAATTCGGCTGGCCGGCGGCATCTCGATGCGAATCGGCATTTTGGCTAGACGCCACTACACATTCGTTCTATGCTCTGGACGGAATTTGCGTGGCCCTGTTCCAGCTAATACACATAGCTAACGGTTGTTCCGGGGGGAGAACATATGAATCTGCTTGCTGCGGCAAAGAATACCGACCTTCAAGAGCTTTCCGATGGCCTCGTTCGGTCCAGTATTCGTTCCATCGTGAACCATGGTGAAGGTAGCTATTCAAACCTGATTTGCTGGGCCGGAGCGTCCGCAGTGGCACTCGGTCTAGGCCTGGCGATCGCCTCGACTCCGGCGGTCGCATCTGCCGACACCACCGGTTCGAGCGGCAAAACGAGCAGCACGTCGAAATCGGATTCGTCCACGGCCGGCCCATCGAAGTCGTCGCCGAAGCCGTCGACGACGGCCTCCTCCGCACGCGGCTCCGGCACGGACACCGCCACATCGGTAACCGGCTCGGCGTCGGCGTCGGCATCGGCGCCGAAGACCGTTCCAACGCGCCGTGATTCGAGCACCGGCGCCGCCAAGCGGACGGCGAGCGTCCCCGCCACGGCCGCGGACTCAGCCGCCTCATCGGCCAAGCCGGCAACGGCTGTCGCCGATGTGCAGGTCACTTCAGCCACCACGGCAGTGACCACCACACCGCGCTCCGCCGCGGTGGGTGCGCTGGCCGGATTCGAGTCGATCGTCAGCCTCTTCTTCGGCAATGGCACGGCCGCTCATCCCAACGGCGGGCTGATCATCGGCAACGGTTACTCCTGGACGGCCGGCACCTGCACGGGCGGCGCCGTCTGCAACGGCGGTAAGAGCGGAATCTTCGGCAACGGCGGCAACGGCTTCAACGGCGGCAACGGTGGCGCGGCGGGCTGGTTTGGAACCGGCGGAACCGGCGGCGCGGGCGCGGATGCCGTCTACGCGCAAGACGGAACCCTGGTCAGCGCGGCGACCCGAGGCGGCAACGGCGGCAACGGCGGCCTGCTGGCGGGTAACGGCGGTGCCGGCGGCGCGGGCGGCTGGGATATCAACGGCCCGACAGGTGATGCCATCGCCGGCGACGGCGGTAATGGCGGCAACAGTGGTCTGCTGGGCATCACCGGAGATGGCGGCGCCGGCGGTACTGCCTACTCGGCCGATGGCACAGCGGCCGGCGGCAACGGCGGTGCCGCGGGCAACGGAGTGTTTGGCATTAGTTCCCGTGGCGGCGACGGCGGGATGGCCGTCGCGGACGCCGGAACCGCACTCGGCGGCAGTGGTGGCAGCGGCGGGGCCAACGTGTTCGGCCAGGCCGGCAGCGGTGGCACCGGCGGGGTCGCCGAAGCCGAGAGTGCCGATCCAGACGATGTCGCCGCCGGCGGCGACGGTGGTCGGGGTGGCAGCACTGCCTTCGGCCTCGGCGGGCACGGCGGCGAGGGCGGCGACGGTTCGGCATACAACGCGGCCGGCGCTCTCGGCGGGTATGGCGGAGCCGGCGGCGATGCGGCGTTCGGCGCGGGTGGCAGGGGCGGCCTGGGCGCCGATGGCTACTCCGACGACGGCGATGCCCAGGGCGGCTCCGGAGGTGACGGCGGCCGCGTGCTGATTGGTTTGGGTGGCGACGGCGCCAGCGGTGGCGTCGCGGTCGCCTATAGCAACGGGAATGCCCAGGGCGGCGATGGCGGACTCGGTGGCGGTGGTTTGCTGACAGCGGTCGGCGGTCGTGGTGGCCGTGGCGGCGATGCCGACGCGTTCGGCACCGGGACCGCGATCGCGGGAATTGGTCAATCAGGTGGTGGCGGTGGACTATTCGGCCTGCGAGGCAGAGGTGGCGACGACGGCACCGTCCCGGCGACTGATGGCGACACCACCACCGCGCAGATCGTTGCGGCCGCGAGCGTGCGAGCTGCGGCGGCTGCGGCCGGTGACCCAGTCACCGACGACACGATGCGCGCCTACCTCGAGCAGGTGGCGTCGATCGAGCGAGCCAACGATATTGCGCTCAAAAATTGGCAAGCCCAGGTTGACTACGTCGACCGCCAGTACAAGGCCAACTACGCCAATTACGTCAACCGGTTCAACTACATCAAGAAGCTCAACACGCAGAACTACAACAACTACCTGAAGCGGTATAACGCCTGGGTGAGAAACCGTCAGCGCGGGCCGAGGCCGACCTGGACGAAGTACCCGCCGCCATCGCCGCCGCAGCGTGCTCCGTACCCGCTCGAGCCGGTCCGGAAACCGCTGCCGCCGGCGCCCATCACGAACAACTGACTGGGGCTGACGACCAGCCCGAGTTCGACGACATTGGTCCCGGCGACTCGGGCCCAACGGACGTATATTACTCGTGAGTAAGATACGGTATTCTGACGGCATGCCATCGATGCAGCTCGACGCGATCGTCGTCGGCGCCGGTTTCGCAGGAATCGGTGCGGCAATACAGCTCAAACGCCTGGGGTTCGACAATTTCGCCGTGTTGGACCGCGAGGACGATCTGGGCGGCACCTGGTATGTCAACCACTACCCAGGGCTCACCGTCGACGTCCCGACCACCACGTACTCGTACTACTTCGAACCCAATCCGAACTGGAACCGGCTGTTCTCCACGGGGTCGGAAATCAAGCAGTACGCCGACACTGTCGCCGACAAGTACGACATCCGCCGCCACATTCGCTTCAACGCGACCGTCGAGAGCGCGCGGTGGGACGAGGAAGCCACGCTGTGGAAGGTCACGCTGGCCGACGGCGACATTCTGACGGCGCGCTACCTGATCACCGCGACCGGGTTCCTGTCGCAGCCGTTCACCCCGGAGATCGCCGGCATCCACAGCTTTGAGGGCAAGGTCGTCCACACCGCCGACTGGGACGACAGCTACAACCCGGCCGGCCGGCACATCGGCATCATCGGCACCGGCGCCACCGCCGTCCAGCTCATCCCCGAGCTGGCCAAGGACGCCGCCGACCTCACGGTCTACCAGCGCACCGCGATCTACGTGGTGCCCAAGGTCGACATCAAGTTCTCGGCGCGGTCCAAGCGGCTGTTCGCCCGCTTCCCATTCACCCAGCGCGCCGTCCGCGCAGTCACCGACGCGCTTTACGAGTGGATGATCGCCGTGGGGGTGTTGCGCTACATCCCGCGCATCACCATCGCCGCGGCCGACCTGGCCAAGATGTGGCGATTCGCCACGATCCGGGACAAGGCGCTGCGCGAAAAGCTCACCCCGGACTACGACTTCGGCTGCAAGCGGCCGACGTTCTCCAACAAGTACTACCGCTCGTTCACCAAACCCAACGTGCACCTGCAGACCAACGGTATCGACCACGTCGAGGCCGACGGCATCGTGGCCAACGACGGCACCAAGGCCGTCATCGACACGCTGGTACTGGCAACCGGCTACGACATCTGGGAAGCCAACTTCCCGGCCTTCGAGGTGATCGGCCGCGACGGCCGCAACCTCGGAAAGTGGTGGCGGGAAACCCGATTCCAGGCCTACCAGGGCGTCGCGGTGCCGTATTTCCCGAACTTCCTGAGCCTGGCCAGCCCGTACGCCTTCCTCGGGTTGAACTTCTTCAACTCGATGGAATACCAGATGCGGCACATGGACCGGATCTTCGGCGAGCTGAAGCGCCGCGGGGCAACCACATTCGAGGTCACCGAGGAAGCCAACACCCGCTACCTGGACCGGATGACCGAGCTGCTCGGGTGCACTTTGTTCACCCAAGGAAACTGCGCATCGGCGCGGTCGTACTATTTCAATCCCAGTGGTGAACCGACTCTGCTGCGGCCGATGTCCACGCGTAACGCAGTGCGCGAGGCCTCGACCTACCCGTTGTCCGACTACCACATCAGTTGAAAGCCGAGAGGACGTCGATGTCTGCAGAGCCGTTGATCAAGTTGACCGGGGTCGTCGTGGCCGTCACGGGTCTGTCGCACTTCGTGCGCCCCGAGCTGTTCGAATCGGCCACCAAGTCGGCGTTCCCGGAGAACACCCGGCAGCACACCTACATCGACGGTGGCATCGAGACCGCGATCGGGCTGGCGTTGGTGGCGCCCAAGTCTCGCAAGTTCGCCTTGGCCGGATTGCTGGCCTACGGCGCATACCTGGGCCTCAACGTCGCCCGTAATCGCTGATCCGCGAAGGGATCTCGGGCTGCCTGAACTGACAGGCACCGCTGGCCCGGAACGGTTCCGCCAGCTGCCGTAGGTAGGCCTCGGGATAGTCCGGCTTGGCAGCCATCCCAAGGTCGTCTGTGCTGAACCGGCGTTGCGGGTCGAAGGCGTACGTGCGGTAAAGGTGATCCCAGATCAGGGTGAATAAGCCGAAGTTCACATCCCCCACGCCGGCCCATTTCAGGTGGTGGAATCGGTGGCCTTCGTTGAGGGCGAGCACGGACCGCAACGGTCCGACGCGGTAGTCGACGTTGGCGTGTTGAAGCAGCAGCTGTACCGCCACACAGACCGAGAGCGCCGACGCGACGTGGACCGGGAGCCCCAGCAGGATCAGGGGCAGCACCCCCGCGGCCATTTCGACGGCCTGATGCACGGGATGCTTCATCAGCCCGTTGAGCCCGTAGAACCGCCTGATGCTGTGGTGCACCGCGTGAAACCGCCACAGCCAGCCGATCCGGTGGCTGGCCAAATGGACCGTGGTGATTCCGAAGTCCGCGATCAGAATCGCGAACAACAATTGCGCGACGAACGGCCAGCCGGCCGGCCACAACGAGCGCGACGGCATGATCGCGGCCAACACCGGGATGACCGCGACGCTGGCCAGAATGAACGCTTCGTTGACGACGGCGTGGGCCGAATCCCGCCCGGCGTCGTCGAGCGGAGAGTTCCACTGTCGACGGTAGGGCAATAGTCGCTCAGCGGCGAATGAGCACGCGACGGCAGTCACGATGAGTGCCACTGCCCACAGTTCAGAGGCGCGGACGGCCCCCAAGTATGCAGCGGCACTATTGATTCCGATCAGCATGAAGGGCACATAGCCCCATCGAACAAGCGTCGTCATGGCAACTACCGTTGCTCACGACGGCACCGCGGCGCTTGTATGGATCGATCATGTTCACGCCCAGACGAGCTGCCCGCTGGCCTGAGTGGGTGACAGGCCGAACATCTCGTGGCACACCCGATTGGCGTGCGCGCTATCGGTGAATCCCGCCGCATGGGCGGCGTCGGTCAGTGAGGCGCCCACTCGTAGCGCGTCGATCGCCAATCTGAGCCGCGTCCACCGCACATAGGCGGGGAACGATTGCCCCAACTGATCGCGGAAGAGACGGCTGAGCCGACTTGGTGACAAGGCGACTCCGGTGGCGATCTCCCCGAGCGTCACCGGTTCCGGCAGCCGCTGCGATATCAACTCCACCGCCGCATGTAAACTCCGGTGCAAGTTGTCATGCCCCAGTTCCGTTGCAGCCGAAAGACTTCCCTTCAGTTTCGCGAGAAGCTCTGCTGGAAAAGGAAATTCAGCCTGGGTCCAGTTCTGGAGCACTTCGCCCGCCGCAAACCACCTCCGGACGTCGTCGGTGCCGTCGGCCATCGTGCTGAGCTGCTTGCCGACAACGGTTCGCGGATCAACGAACAACAAGAAGCCCGAACACGGTTCGACTATGCGAATGGAATGGTGGCAGCCGGAGGGAATGATCGCCGCGGTGCCAACACATTGCCGACCCTGCGCGTCAGTGAGTTCGAACGAGCCTGACCAGGCCCGAATCAGTTGGGTAGCCACGTGGTGGTGACCGCACGCATACGCCAGTGACCCGAGATAGCACAGGGCGCCATCGTCGACAGCCAGTGCTCCTGACCAGGGCATCAAGGGAGATGTGTGCGCACACATGCACTCATTGTCCTCCACCCGCAAGGTCACAAATCCGACAAGTTTTACGATGCCGTCAGATTTTGCCCTTACATTGATCGAGCACGGCGACGCGTAGTCGTTGATTGTGAGGATGCCACGCGAAATATGGGTCGGGGAACCGTGCCGGACCGGCGTGAGTGCGGGCGACCATGCCCACGCCGGTCCGCATTTCACTTTCGGGGCTTACCATCCCGGCCGTGAGTAACCTGCAGCGACGCCTCGGCCTCACCGATGCGGTGATCATCGGACTGGGCTCGATGATCGGTGCGGGGATCTTCGTCGCACTGACCCCCGCGGCCGCAGCCGCAGGGTCGTGGTTACTGGTCGGCCTGGCGATCGCCGGTGTGGTCGCCTATTGCAACGCCATGTCCTCGGCGTGGCTGGCCGCCCGCTATCCGCAATCGGGCGGCACATACGTCTACGGCCGGGAGCGCCTGGGCGATTTCTGGGGCTATCTGGCCGGCTGGAGTTTCGTGGTCGGCAAGTCGGCATCCTGTGCCGCCATGGCGCTGACGGTCGGGTTCTATGTGTGGCCGGCATACGCGCACGCCATTGCGGTGGCCGCGGTCGCAGCGTTGACCGCCGTCAACTATCGCGGTATCCAGAAGTCGGCGCTGCTGACCCGCGCCATCGTCGCCGTCGTGCTGGCAGTGCTCGCCGCCGTCGTGGTGGTCGTGGCGCGCTCTGGGCGGGTAGACGCCGCCTACCTGCAGCTGTCCGGCGGCACAGCGCTCGGGGTTCTGCAGGCGGCCGGGCTGCTGTTCTTTGCGTTCGCCGGCTACGCACGGATCGCCACGCTCGGCGAGGAGGTGCGCGACCCATCCCGGACCATCCCGCGGGCGATCCCCGTTGCGCTCGGTCTTGCCCTCGTCGTCTACGCGGCCGTTGCCGTCTCGGTGCTTGCAATACTGGGCCCGGACCGATTGGCAACGGCGGCAGCGCCGTTGGCTGAAGCGGTGCGGGCCGCCGGGGCCGGTGGCCTTGAGCCGGTCGTCCGCGTCGGAGCGACAGTGGCGGCCCTGGGCTCACTGCTGTCGCTGATTCTGGGGGTGTCGCGGACCACGTTGGCGATGGCGCGAGATCACCACCTACCGGCTGGGTTGGCCCTCGTGCATCCGCGCTTCGGTGTGCCGCACCGCGCCGAAGTCGCGGTCGGAGTGGTGGTCGCAGCGCTGGCTGCGGTGGCCGATCTCCGTGGGGTGATTGGGTTTTCGTCGTTCGCGATCCTGGTGTATTACGCGGTCGCCAATGCCTCGGCCTGGACGTTGGGGCGCCACCTGGTCCCCACGATCGGGCTGATCGGGTGCGTGGGACTGGCCGTCGCGTTGCCGCCCCAGGCCGTGGTGTTCGGGGTGGCGTTGCTCATGCTCGGAGCCCTCACTTACGTGGTCAGGCGGTTACGGTAGGTCCGTGATTCCGATGCACTGGACGCCGGTCGAAAGCCGCGCCGACGAGAACTTCGTCGTCGCCCCGCACGAGCGGCTGAGCTGGTCGCGGACGTTGGGGATCGGCGCCCAGCACGTGGTGGCCATGTTCGGCGCCACCTTCCTGGTTCCGGTACTCACCGGCTTCCCGCCCGCCACCACGCTGTTGTTCTCCGGGATCGGCACGCTGCTGTTCCTGGTGATCACCGGCAACCGGCTGCCGAGCTATCTGGGGTCCAGTTTCTCGGTGATCGCCCCGGTGACTGCGGCGGTCGCCTCGCACGGCGCCGGCAGCGCGCTGGGCGGACTGATCGCCGTCGGTGTGCTGCTGATCCTCATCGGCGGCGCAGTACACCTGGCCGGCACCCGCTGGATCGACATCGCGCTGCCCCCGGTCGTCACCGGCGCCATCGTCGCGCTGATCGGATTCAACCTGGCACCGGCCGCCAAGACGAACTTCGTCAAGGGACCGATCGTCGGCATCGTCACGCTGGTGCTGCTGGTGGTGGTGCTGGCATTTTTCCGCGGCATGATCGGGCGGCTTGCGATCTTCGTAGCGGTCGCCGCTGGGTATCTTCTCGCGCTGGCACTCGGCGAGGTGGACACCTCGGGCATCGCCGCGGCAGGCTGGATCGGCCTACCCAGGTTCCAGACGCCAACGCTGAATCTGTCCGTGCTGCCGCTATTTCTGCCCGCGGTGATCGCACTGGTCGCCGAGAACATCGGACATGTCAAGTCAGTGGGGCAGATGACCGGCGTGGACACCGATCCGCTGACCGGCCGGGCGCTGGCCGCCGACGGTATCGCGACCGTGCTGGCGGGCTTTGGCGGCGGCTCGGCCACCACCACCTACGCCGAGAACATCGGCGTGATGGCCGCAACCCGCGTCTATTCCACCGCTGCGTACTGGGTGGCCGGCGTGACGGCCATCGTTCTGGCGTTGTGCCCCAAGGTCGGAGCAACGATCTCGGCGATCCCACCCGGTGTGCTCGGCGGGGCGACCGTCGTGCTCTACGGGCTGGTCGGGGTGCTCGGTGTGCGGATCTGGCTGACCAACCACGTGGACTTCGGACTGCCGATCAACCAGATGACCGCCGCCATCGCGCTGATCATCGGCATCGCCGACTTCACCTGGCAAATCGGCGATCTCACGTTCACCGGTATCGCGCTGGGCTCGATCGCCGCGCTGGTCGTCTACCACGGCATGCGCGCGCTCGGGGTGCTGCGCGGCGCGCGGCCCTAGCCAACTTCCAGTCAGCTCTTACGACGAAGTGATCAGGTGGCGAGTACGGTCGGCGCGCAGCGGAATACCGTTGCGGCCGTCCATGTCCTGGGCGTACAGGCCGACCGAGTAGACGACTCCCCCACCAAGAATGCCCAGCGCGGATTTGTCGACGTGGTCGAGAGTATCAGTGCTCTTGTGATAGTTCGGATCGAACGGAGCATCAGCCATGCCACCCCAGAGTTTCTGCTGATCGGCGGTCTTGTTCTCCTCAGCGCCGGAGAAAAGCCCACCGGAGGGCACCCCAGCCTGGGTGAAGGCGTCATAATCCGACCGGCCGTCGAAAGATGTGTCCTGGGCCGTCTTTCCAGCTGATTGCAGATAGGCGACCAGTGTCCGCTCGATACCCGCCGACCCTTCCGGCACCCGCGGAATCCGGCCGCCTCGCCCCGGCGCCGTGGACTGGTCACCGTCGTAGGTGAAATAGCCGGGGTTGGGAGAGCCAATCATGTCGTAATTGAGGTACAGCGCAATGTCTTTGAGCTGTTCGACGCCGAGTGATTGGATGTACTTCTTCGACCCTACCGTCCCGAGTTCCTCGGCTCCCCAGAAGGCAAACCGCACAGCGTTTTTCACGTCCGGATTGGGACCGAGTTGCACGGCGGTCTCCAGCACCGCCGCCACCCCTGAACCGTTGTCGTTGATACCCGGCCCCTCCGGCACGCTGTCGAGGTGGGCGCCGACCATCACGACGTCACTGGCCGATCCGGTCTTGGTCTGGGCGATCACGTTGCGGGCGGTAATGGATTTGGTGTCGGCTTCCACCTTGAGCGTGACCGGGCCCAGGCTCGCCCGCAGCCGCGCCCCATCGGACTTCGTCACGCCGACCACCGGGAGCCTGAAGTCGGTGGCCTCGCCCAGCGTGGCACCCATCTGCGGCTCGTCGATGTTGTCGGCGATAACGAGCGCGACGGCGCCGAGTGTGGCAGCGATGGTCTGCTTGTCGGCGAAGGGGCAGCTGCCCCGGTCCACCAGCACCACTGCACCCTTCACCGGCAGGCCGTCATAATCGGCCGGGGCGCAGCCGGGTGTCTCATCGGCGGGCGCGGCGACCAGCGGCCCGCTGATCCCCTGCGGCGGGGTGGGCAGACTGAACTCGACGACGCGTGCGGTCACGCCGGCACCGCCGACCTGAAGATCGGTGTGCCCGGGCTGGAAGACCTTGGCCTGGAACTCCGGAGTCTGCACGTCGAAACCCTTCTCGCGCAGCACGCCCGCCACATGGTCGACGCTGGCGTCGAAACCCGGTGTGCCGACGGCCCTGGTGCCGTTGTTGGCGTTGGCGATGTCTTGAAGCTTCTGCAGGTGGGCGACCATGGCGTCGGTGGTCACCTGCTTGCGCAGCCCGTCGGCGAACTGGGCGGCGGGCGAGTGTGCGGTACCTGACTGAGCGGAGTTGGCCGGGTGACTGCATCCCGCCACGGCAAGGATTGCGGCAATCACCCTGGTGGCAAGCAGGTATCTGTGCTTCACCGCGCCCAGGGTAGACGTCGCGGCCGGTGTCCAGGTTCGGGTGGCACGATGTGCTCGATGACCGTGACCGCCCCGCGCCGCCGCCTGGTGACCTCGACCGAGGTTCTGGTGGCGGGACTAGTGGTGTGTGCACTGGTAGGCACGTGGATGCGCGACGCGGTTGTCGGCAGCGCCCGGCTCTCGACCGCAGGCACGGTGTTCGCCGGGGTGTTTCTCCAGGCGGTGCCGTTCCTTGTGCTCGGCGTGGTGATCAGTGGGCTGATCGCGGCGTTCGTCTCTCCCGAGCGACTGGCCCAGCTGTTACCCAAGCGGGCGCCGGCGGCAGTGCTGGTCGCCGGAGTGGCCGGTGCGGCGCTGCCCGGCTGTGAGTGCGGGTCTGTGCCGGTGGCCCGACGCCTGTTCGGCGATGGGACGGCGGGTGCGGCGGCGTTGACCTTCATGCTCAGCGCACCCGCGATCAATCCGGTGGTTCTGGTCGCTACCGCCGTGGCCTTCCCCGGCCAACCCCAGATGGTGGCGGCGCGTTGCGTCGCGTCGCTGGCCACCGCGGTGGTGATGGGGGTTTTGTGGTCCCGGTGGGGCCGGCCCGGCTGGGTGACCCGCAGGCTGCCCCGTTCCGGCGACGACGACCAGTCGCGCTGGACGGTGTTCACCGAGGCCGCCCGGCACGACTTCTTGCAGGCAGGCTCGTATCTGGTGATCGGCGCTGCGGCGGCGGCAACACTGCGAGTTGTGGTGCCGCCGTGGATGTTCGAGCATGTGGCCAGTCACCTGGTGATCGGCGTGGTCACCATGGCGCTGCTGGCGTTCGTGCTGGCGCTGTGCTCGGAGGCCGACGCCTTCGTCGCGGCCAGCCTCACCATGGTGCCGCTGGTGCCGCGGCTGGTGTTCCTGGTGGTCGGTCCGGCGGTTGACGTCAAACTTGTTGCCATGCAAGCAGGTATGTTCGGGCGACGTTTCGCGCTGCGCTTCGCCCCGGTCACGCTGGTGGTCGCCACGGTGCTGGCGACCGCGGTGGGCCTGGTGCTGCTGTGAAGCGCGAAACCGAGAACATGCTGCTGCTGATCGTCGGGATCGCCCTGGTGATGGTGTCGATCACCGGGGCATACACCCGCTACGTCAAGCCGGCCATGCTGCCGTGGCTGTCCATATCGGCGGCCGTGCTCATCGGGCTGGCACTGCTGTCGATCATGCGCGACATCCGCAGTGGCGGTGCCGATCAGGAGCACGAGCACACCGGCCATGTTCACCGCAACGGCATCGTCTGGCTGCTGGTGGTGCCGGTGGTGATGCTGATCTTCGTGGTGCCGCCGGCGTTGAGCGCCACGGCCGCCACGCCCGCCACCGTCACCGGCGCGCGCTCGTTTCCGCCGTTGCCCGGCGGACCCGCGCCGACGGTGTCGCTGCCCGAAGTGCTGATGCGGGTCGCGGTCGGCAAGGTCGGCGGCCTGGACGGCAGGCAGGTCACCACGACCGGTTTCACCATGCGCGACGGCGATCGGGTCGACCTGGCCAAGATCGTCATCGTCTGTTGCGCCGCTGACGCGCAGCTGGCCCGGTTGCACCTGTCCGGTCCGGCGGCATCGGAGGCAGCCTCTTTGCCGGACAATACCTGGCTTCGGGTCGAGGGCACGGTGCCGCCCGGCCAAACCTATTCAGGCACTTCGTCGATACCCACGCTGGACGTGTCGAGTGTGGTGCGGATCGGCCCGCCGGCCAATACCTACGGCTGACGAAACCGCGCCGCGATGAGGTCGGCGACCGCCCGCATGCCTGCGGCGTTGGGGTGAAACGGTTTCGGCCGCCAAGGCAGCAGTGAGCCGGCGCCGACTGTCCACGGGTCAACCGACCAGGCGTGGTGATCGCGGCTGACCTCGGCGGCGTGGACCACCTCACAGCCGGTGGCCTGAGCCGCTTCGAAGGTCTGCTGAGCCAGCCGCTTTGCGACGTAGCGGCCGAGGTCGGCGACATCGTCGGGCAGTGGCGGGGCCGACGTGCCGTGCGGCGGCAACAGGGTCAGGTAGTCCACGAACATGATTCGCGCTCGCGGCGACCGCTCGCGCAGCACCTGGCCGACTTCCCGCAGTGACGCGCCGACCTGATTCAGCGCCTCCTCGCGGGCAGCAGGGTTCTGCAGTTCGCGCAGCCGATCGCCGAGCACCGGGACTGCGCGCAGCACCGCCGGCAGCGTCGCCGCGAACAGCAGCGGGACGTAGCCGACGTCATTGCCGCCGATCGTGACGGTGACCAGGTCCTCCGAGCCGTTCAGGGCGTAGATCTGCGGCGGTGCGCTGTGCTGCCGTTCGCGCAGCACATTAGCGGTGGTGGCCCCGGAGTAGGTGACGTCGACCAAGTCGAGGCCCAGCTGCTCGGCGGCCAGATGTGGGTAGTTGCGGGCCGACCGGCCCGCGGCCAACGGCGAACCCGCTGCCCGCGGCCTGATCCCCGGGCCTGCCGCCATCGAGCTGCCGAGCGCGACATAACGCTGCGCTCCTCCTGGGCTCTCTCCGTTCATGGCCCGACTGCTCATGCGAGGCTCGGGCTCGACGCCTGTGCCCAGAACCGCTTGGGGATACGCCCGGCATGCCGGGCCAGCAGACCAGCCGTCACCGCGGCGGCCATCGCGGCAGCCATCGCCGGCGGATCCGCGGCGCGCGTCACTGCGCTCGCCAAAAGGACTGCATCACAACCCAACTCCATGGCCAGCGCGGCATCACTCGCGGTGCCGATCCCGGCATCCAGGATCACCGGCACACCCGCGGCCCCGACGATCATCTCGATGTTGTGCGGGTTGGAGATTCCCAGCCCGGTGCCGATCGGTGAGCCCAACGGCATCACCGCCGCGCAGCCGGTGTCTTCGAGCCGGCGGGCCAGCACCGGGTCGTCGTTGGTGTAGGGCAGAACCACGAACCCGTCGTCGACCAATTGTTCTGCCGCACGCACCAATTCAATGGCGTCAGGCAGCAGTGTCCGCTCGTCGGCAATCACCTCGAGCTTGACCCAGTCGGTGCCCAGCGCCTCGCGGGCCAGCTGCGCGGTCAGCACCGCTTCGGCCGCGCCCCGGCAACCCGCGGTGTTGGGCAGCGGGGTGATCTCCAGCCGGGCAAGCAAGTCCAGCACGCCGGTGCCGCCCTCGGAATCCACCCGGCGCATTGCCACGGTCGTCATCTCGGTACCCGACGCCACCAGCGCCTCTTCCAGCACCGTCAGATTCGGTGCGCCGCCGGTACCCAGGATCAGCCGTGAGCCGAACGTGCGACCCGCGATCGTCAGCTGCTCAACCACCTTGCACCGCCGTCACGACCTCGACTCGGGCACCCTCCGGCACCGCCGAATTCCATTGCGAGCGAGGCAAAACCGTCCAGTTCACGGCGACTGCGATGCCGCGGTCAGGAAACCCGAGGGCCTCCAGCAACCCCCACACCGTGGTGTCGGCGTCGAATTCCAGTTCCTCGTCGTTGACCATCACCTTCACGCCCGTGCTCCCATCAACTCGGCGGCGATGTGCTCGGCGGTCCACGGCGCCAACAGGAATCCCGACCGGCCGTGTCCGGTGGCCACGAGTGTGCGCCCGTCGAGCCGCCCGACGATCGGCATGTTGTCCGGGGTCATCGGCCGCAGCCCCGCAGCGCATTCGGCCAACTCGTACTCCCCCAGAGCCGGCATCACCTCGCAGGCGTCGTCGAGCAGCTCACGTACGCCGCTCACCGCAGGGGCGGTGTCCCGGCCGTGTTCGTACTGCGTCGCGCCGATCACGACCCCGTCAGCCCTGGGCACCAGGTACACCGAGCGGCCGTGCACCCTGGCCCGAACCACGCGCTGCGGCAGCGGCATACAGCCGCGCCGCCAGCGCAACCGCAGCACCTCACCCTTGACGGGCCGGACCGCAAGCCCGGGCCAGAGCGCCGGAGCGTCGATCCCGTTGGCGATGACGACGGTGTCGACGCCGTCGCGGGCGTCGTCGAGCTGCTCCACCGGCGCCGCCCACCGAACCCCGAGCTGTTCGCAGTGCGCCTCCAGGGCGGCCACCAGCTTGCGATTGTCCACTGCCAGCTCGTCGGGGGCGATGAAACCGTGGCGAATACCTTGGGCTAGAAGCGGTTCGGTATCGCGAGCGGTGGTCGTCACGGCCACCGGGTGGCCCTGTGCCGACAGCCAGTCCGCGACGGTGCGCAGGTCCGCGGCGTCGGCTCGGTCGACGCCGACCACCAGTGATTCGCGTGCGGTCACCACATCGTCGGGCAGGCCGTCGAGAAAACCGCCGTGCCACAGCCGCAGCGACTCCAGGCCCAGCTGCAGCAGTCGTTCCTCGCCCGGCCAGCCTTCGCTGTGCGGGGCCAGCATCCCACCGGCGACCCACGACGCACCTAAGTGGCGGGTCCGGTGCACCCGCACCGACAACCCGTCCAATGCGGCCCGGCGTGCGACTGCCAGACCGATGACGCCGCCCCCGATGACGGCCAGAGATTCCTTCGACATATCCCTTTCGCTTCCTTCGCCGGCATGACCCGGATCAGGTGGTGACGGTCTGGAGGGGTAACGCTCCACTCTCAGCCCCGCTCCCGGGGCTCCCGTGCCAACCCTCCACGCTAGCCGCTACCGTCGCGGTGTGCACGAACCTCACACCAGGCTCGCGACCGCACGGCTCTACCTCTGCACCGATGCCCGCCGCGAGCGCGGCGATTTGGCCGAGTTCGCCGACGCGGCGCTGGCTGGCGGCGTCGACCTCATCCAGCTGCGTGACAAGGGGTCGCCCGGCGAGCAACAGTTCGGTCCTCTGGAGGCGCGCGAGGAGCTGGACGCGCTCGAAGTCCTGGCCGACGCCGCCCGTAGGCACGGCGCGCTCCTGGCGGTCAACGACCGCGCCGATATCGCCCGAGCCGCCGGCGCCGACGTGCTGCACCTGGGCCAGGACGATCTGCCGCTGCCGGTGGCCCGCGACATCGTCGGCCCGCACACCGCGATCGGGCGCTCCACCCACGCGATAACCGAAGCGGCCCGCGCGCTGACCGAGGACGTCGACTACTTCTGTGTCGGCCCGTGCTGGCCGACGCCGACGAAACCGGGCCGGCCGGCGCCCGGCCTCGATCTGGTGCGCGAGGTGGCAGCCATGCAGACCGACAAGCCGTGGTTCGCAATCGGCGGGATCGACGAGCAGCGCCTGCCTGAAGTGCTCGCTGCGGGAGCCGACCGCATCGTGGTGGTGCGTGCGATCACCGGAGCCGACGACCCGCAGGCCGCAGCCACGCGACTGCGTGCCGCACTGACCGCGGGCAGGAGCGACACGATTGGTTCTAGCTGACCTCGGCGGCCGGTGACGTGCACCAGGCGAATACCCCGGATTGGATCTCGACGGTGTGAGGCACCGGCTGGCGGCATTCGTCGTGATCATGCGAGTTGAGCATCGCGGTGATGCGCAGCCGCTCCCAGCTGGCGGCGAAGCCGGGGTGCAGCGGCAGCTCGTCTACTTCGTCCTCGGCCACCCAGCGCAGTTCGGAGCTCTCCCGGTTCGCCACCGTCGTCAGCAATTCGGGGGCGTCGGCAACCACTGTCGTGTAGCTCCAATGCGTTCCGCCGGCACCGACCACCTCCGCCGTCACGACCGTCGCGCGGACACGCACGTGCTCCGCGGTCAGCCCGGCCTCCTCGTTGGCCTCGCGGACCGCGGCCTGCTCGGGGGTTTCATGGCTGTCGCGCGCACCGCCGGGCAGCGCCCAGGTGCCACCCTGGTGACTCCACGGGGCGCGGTGCTGAAGCAACACCGCAGGGGTACCGTCGGGGCGCGGCGCCCGCAACAACAGGCCCGCGGCGCCGTGCCGACCCCAGTACGGCGTGCCGGTATCCGACACCACCCAGCCGTCGCCATCGCCGCGCACGCGTTCAGGATAAGCACGCCACGCCGGAGTAGGTCGGTAGATCCCGCCCCATCCGTCACAACAGCTCTTAGGATTGTCTCAGGAAGCGCGAAGGGGCACCGGGCAAAGGGGAGTGAGGTCCGCGAGAGGTGACCGTTGAGCTGGCACACCCGTCGACCGAGCCATTGGGGCAACGGTCGCCGACCCTGCCCGCTCACCCCCGGTGGTGGTTCCTGCGCACCACGCCGGGACGCATCCTGACCCTCGGGCTGATCCTGGCCACCCTGGGAATCCTCAGCGCGTTCGCGACATCCACGACGATCACCAACCGGCAGACCCAGCTGACCACAGTGCTCAACCACACCGAGCCGCTGTCGTTTGCCGCCGGTCAGCTCTACACCACACTGTCGGTGGCCGACGCGGCCGCGGCGACCGCATTCATCGCCGGCTCCGAACCCCGCGCCGTGCGGCAGCGCTACGAGCAGGCGATCACCGATGCGGCTGTCGCGGTGACCCGGGCCTCCAGCGGGCTCACCGACGAACCCCTGGTGCAGCTGCTCGGCAAGATCAATGCCGAGCTGGCCGTCTACACCGGCCTCATCGAGACGGCGCGGACCAACAACCGGATGGGCAATCCGGTGGGTTCCTCGTACCTGTCGGAGGCCTCCGCGCTGATGCAGCAGCAGATCCTGCCCGACGCGCAGAAGCTGTACGAGGACACCTCCGCGCGCGTCGACACCGAGACCACGGCCTCCACCCGGATCCCGGCGCCGGTGCTGATCGTGGTGGCCGCGACCCTGCTGTTCGGGGTGTTCGGGCACCGCTGGCTGGCCGACCGCACCAAACGCCGGGTCAACGTCGGCCTGATCGCCGGAGGCCTGGCGATCGTGGTGATGATCATCTGGGTGGGTTCGGCGATCATCATCTCCACCGCAGGTAGCCGCGCGGCGAAGAACACCGCGGCCGAGTCCCTCAAAACAGTGACTAACCTGGCTATCACCGCGCAGCAGGCACGTGCCGACGAGACACTGTCGCTGATCCGGCGGGGCGACGAAGACGTCCGCAAACGCTCCTACTACCAACGCGTCGAAGCCATGCACACTCAACTCAACGACTATCTGTCGCGCAACGACGCCATCGCCAAGGGCGACCTCGCGAACGCTGACCAGCTGCTGACGAAGTGGCGGCAGGCCGACGAGCGAATCAACGCCTACATCTCGGTCGGCAACTACCAGGCGGCCACCCAGGTGGCCCTTGGCACTGGCGAGGACGACTCCACTCCAGCGTTCGACAAACTCGACGATGCACTGTCCAGCGGTATCCGGGAGAGTCGCAACCAGCTGCGCAACGACATCCTGTCCGCCCGCCGGGTGCTATCGGGGACCACGGTCGGCGGCGTCGTGCTCTCCGTCGGGGCGGCGTTGGCGGTGGCGTTGGGGTTGTGGCCCAGACTGAGCGAGTACCGGTAATGAGCGCTTGCGCGAAGAACAGACCACGGACGATGGGCGCTTGCGCGAAGAACAGACCACGGACGATGGGCGCTTGCGCGAAGAACAGACGACGGACGATGCGCATACGCCGCTTGCTCTGCATCGCGGTCGCCGCAGCGACCGTGCTCGCCGGCTGCGGCAAAACCGAGTACACCACCACTCCGACAGCACCGACGTTGCCCCCGCCCACACCGGCCGGGATGACCGAACTCGTCCCCGAGCCGCCGCAACCGCCCGACTCAACCGACAACGACTGCGACCGCACGGCCAGCCTGCGGCCCTTCCCCACCAAGGCCGAGGCCGACGCGGCGGTGGCGGCCATTCGCGGCAGGGGCCGGCTCATTGTCGGCCTGGACGTCGGCAGCAACTTGTTCTCCTTCCGCGATCCGATCACCGGGGAGATCACCGGTTTCGACGTCGACATCGCCGGCGAGGTGGCCCGCGACATCTTCGGCACCCCCTCGGCCGTCGAGTACCGCATCCTGTCGTCGGCCGACCGGATCACCGCCCTGCAGAACAATACCGTCGACATCGTGGTCAAAACCATGACGATCACCTGCGACCGCCGCAAGGACGTGAACTTCTCGACCGCGTATTTCACTGCCTACCAACGCATTCTGGCCCCGAGGGAGTCGGCCATCTCGCAGGCCGCCGACCTGTCGGGGCGTCGGGTGTGCGTCGCCAGCGGCACCACATCGCTGGATCGGGTCCGCGAGATCACCCCGCCGCCGATCATCGTGACGGTGGTCAGCTGGGCCGACTGCCTGGTCGCGTTGCAACAGCGTGAGGTCGACGCGGTGAGCACAGACGACTCCATCCTGGCCGGCCTGGTGGCCCAGGATCCCTACTTACACATCATCGGACCGAACATGGCTCAGGAGCCGTATGGGATCGGCATCAACCTGGCCAACACCGGTTTGGTGCGGTTCGTCAACGGCACACTCGAGCGCATCCGCCGCGACGGCACATGGAACACGTTGTACCGCAAGTGGTTGACGGTGCTGGGGCCCGCTCCCGCTCCCCCGACGCCGAGGTATCTGGACTGATGGATACTCCGGATCAGCCAGACGTCGACGTCGGAACGCAGCCGGCAAGTCTCGACGATCTCATCGTGGACTCGATGTCGACGATGCGGCCGATGGCCACGCAGGCGATCTACCGGCCGAATTTCGAGGATGACGACGACGACTCGGTCGGCACCGTACGCACCGAATCGGAGGCCATGCACCACCCCACCGTGGCCCGCAAGCTCTCGCCGACCCGCCGTCTGGGCGGCGGGCTGGTGGAGATCCCCCGCTTTCCCGAGATCGACCCACTGACAGCGCTGATGGTCAATCCCGTTGTCTCCGAATCGAAGCGGTTCTGCTGGAACTGCGGACGGCCGGTGGGACGCTCCTCCAAGGACGGCGAGGCGGCCTCGGAGGGGTGGTGCCCGCATTGTGGCAGTGCCTATTCCTTCGTGCCCCAGCTGGTTCCCGGCGACATGGTGGCCGATCAATACGAGATCAAGGGTTGTTTGGCGCACGGCGGCCTGGGCTGGGTGTACCTGGCGGTCGACCACAACGTGAACGAACGGCCGGTGGTGCTCAAGGGTCTGGTGCACTCCGGGGACGCCGAGGCCCAGGCCATCGCGATGGCCGAACGGCAGTTCCTCGCCGAGGTGGTCCACCCGTCGATCGTGAAGATTTTCAACTTCGTCGAGCATCCCGACTCCCACGGTGAACCGGTCGGTTACATCGTGATGGAGTACGTCGGCGGAAAGTCGCTCAAACTGCCCAAGGGCGACAAACTTCCGGTTTCCGAAGCGATCGCCTACGTGCTGGAGATCCTGCCCGCGCTGGGCTATCTGCATTCGATCGGCTTGTGCTACAACGACCTCAAGCCGGAGAACGTCATGGTGACCGAGGAGCAGCTCAAGCTGATCGACCTCGGCGCTGTGTCGCGGATCAACTCGTTCGGCTACCTGTACGGCACGCCGGGCTATCAGGCACCAGAGATCGTGCGCACCGGCCCGACGGTCGCCAGCGACATCTACACCGTCGGGCGCACCCTGGCCGCACTGACGCTGGATCTGCGAACCCGCAAGGGCCGCTACGTCGATGGGCTGCCCGAAGACGATCCGGTGCTGTTGAAATACGATTCGTTCGCGCGGCTGCTGCGCCGCGCCATCGACCCCGACCCGCGCCGGCGGTTCGCCAGCGCCGAGGAGATGTCGTCGCAGCTGCTCGGTGTGCTACGCGAGGTGGTCGCCGAGGACACCGGCGTGCCGCGGCCTGGTTTGTCGAATGTGTTCACCCGCACTCGCGCTGCGTTCGGGGTGGAATTATTGGTGGCCCATACCGACGTCTATCTGGACGGCCTGGCCCATGCCGAGAAGCTGACTGCAACTGAAATCGTTACCGCACTTCCCGTTCCGCTGGTGGATCCCACCGATATCGCCGCGACGGTACTGTCCGCGACCGTGCTGTCGCAGCCCGTGCAGACACTGGACTCGCTGCGGGCGGCTCGGCACGGCGGGCTGGACTCCGAGGGCGTCGACCTGACCGAATCCGTCGAGCTGCCGCTCATGGAGGTGCGCGCACTGCTCGACCTCGGCGACGTCGCCAAGGCCAACCGCAAGCTGGACGACCTGTCCGAGCGGGTGGGATGGCGCTGGCGACTGATCTGGTTCAAAGCGGTCTCCGAGGTACTCACCGGCGACTATGACTCGGCGACAAAGCATTTCACCGAAGTACTGGACATCTTCCCGGGGGAGCTGGCGCCGAAGCTGGCGTTGGCGGCCACGGCCGAGCTGGCGGCAACGTCCGACGAGCTGCCGTTCTACCGAACGGTATGGCACACCGACAACAACTCGATTTCGGCGGCGTTCGGCCTGGCCAGGGCGCAATCGGTGGAGGGTGACCGCGAAGCGGCGGTCAACACCCTCGACGAAGTTCCAGCCGCGTCAAGGCATTTCACCACCGCGCGGTTGACGAGCGCGGTGACGCTGTTGTCCGGGCGGTCGGCGCACGAGCTCAGCGAGGAACAGATCCGCGACGCCGCGCACCGGGTGGAGGCGCTGCCCGATTCCGAACCGCGGGTGCTGCAGATCCGCGCACTGGTGCTGGGCACGGCGATGGACTGGATGAGCGAGAATACCGCCAGCACGAATCACATCCTCGGCTTCCCGTTCACCGAACACGGCCTGCGTCTGGGTGTCGAGGCCTCGTTGCGCAGCCTGGCCCGCGTGGCCACCAGCCAGGCGCACCGCTATGCACTGGTCGACATGGCCAACAACGTGCGGCCCACCAGCACGTTCTAGGTCCGGAAGCGCTCGCGCAGCTGCGGATCGTTCTCCCACCACAACGTCGACGTGGGACTCTGCGGGGCCTCTTCCAGCTCGGCATCCACCTGCGCGGCACGCCGGCGCTCGTGCGAGCCGAGCTGACGCATCAACACCAGGACGAACGGGATGCTCAGCACATCGCCGGCGATCCACAGTATGCCCGCGCCGATGGACTGGTCGGTCCGCATGCTCGGCCCCCAATTGCGCTGCAGCGCAGCATAGTAATCGGAGGCGATGAGCGGACCGAGCCACAGCACGACGCCCAGCACGCCGTCGGCGAGTGACTCCACAACGCTGATCCCGATGGACACCAGCGGTGAGAATCGGCGCGGCACCGGGTCGGCCTGCAGGCGGGCGTAGAAGTATCCGAAGCCGACGAACACGAGCAGCAGCCGAGTCACCGTCGCCACCGGCCCGGTCATGGACGCGACATACCAGGGCGTCAGGTACAGCAGCCACGGAGTGGCCAGCATGGCGATTGACGTTGCCAGCGGCGAGGACGCCACGCGAATGGGCTTGCTGTCCAGCGCCATCTGTACCACGCGTCCGGCCGAGACTGACGCTGCGGATATCGTCGCCAGCGGACGGCCCAGCGCCAGCAGGAACGGCGCGACGAGCAACAGCAACAGGACCTGTAGTGCGCGGACCCAGAACAGGACGGGCGCATACACCCCGACGGCGCTGAACGTCGCCAGCGCCCAGACCGCAATTCCCAGCATGAACCACCAGACCTGGCCGCGACCGGCAGCAGCGGTTCCCCTGACGTGCTGGTAGCAGCGAAGATAGACCACACTCGCGAGTGCGATCACGACCAGCGCGCTGACGTCCAGCATCCATGACCTCAGGACCACGGCTGCCGAACTTACGCCAATCAGCTTGGAAGTTGCCGTGTGATTGCTGAACCGGTCAGCCGGTCAGCTTCCCCGCGAGTTGGTCGAAGGTGACGATCCAGCCAGTGTGGAAAGACTCGAATTCGGTTGGCGGCAGAAGGGAATGCTCGATGGACATCAACGTCTCGTCGGTGCCCACCGGTTCGAAAGTCACCGTGACAATGCTGGCCTGCGTCGGGTCTTTCCACGTGGAGTTGCTCCAGGTGAACCGCAGCCGACGGGGGCGCTCGATGACCAGGAACTGCCCGCTGATAAGCACCCGGGTGCCCGAGTCGTCGACGTCAAAACGTACGGTTCCCCCCGCCTGAGCGTCGACAGAGACGTCGATGACGCGAACCGGGTGCGGACACATCCACTCCTTGAGCGCTTCAGGATCCAGCCACTCGTCGAAGACCAGCGCCGGCGGGGCGGGCACGACACGCTCGACGACCACGGTCGCCGTGTCGCTCATCGAGTGTGCCCCTTCTTCCGGCGTAGTCGCGCGGCAAGAGCATCAGCGCGCGCCGACCAGAACCGCGTCTGCTCGTCGATCCAATCCTGCGCCGCGGCAAGGCCTTCCGGCCGCAGCGACACCCAGTGTTCGCGGCCCCGCACATCGCGCCGGATGAGCCCGGCCGATTCCAGCACGCCGATGTGCCGCGACACTCCGGCGAACGTCATCGGCAGCGGGGCGGCGAGGTCGGTGATCCGGGCGTCGCCCTGACGCAGCGCCTCGATCAGGTGTCGTCGGGTCGGATCGGCCAGTGCCGCATAGGCGCGGTCCAAAACCTGATCTTCAACCATCTTGTTGACTATAGACCCACCCCGTGGTTCGCTGGCACTCAAATATTCAATCCATTTGTTTAATGTTCGAAGGGAGCGCCGTGACCATCCCCGACATCGTCTCGCCCGCGGAGTGGGAGGCTGCCCGCCAGCAGCTGCTCGCCAAGGAGAAGGAGCTGACCCGAGCCCGGGACGCGCTGGCCGCCAAGCGCCGGCGAATGCCCTGGACGCCCGTCGACAAGGACTACGAGTTCGACGGCCCGGACGGCACGATGAGTCTGCTCGACCTGTTCGGCGGCCGACGCCAGTTGATCGCGTACCGCGCGTTCCTCGATCCAGGAGTGCACGGCTGGCCCGACCACGGCTGTGTCGGATGTTCGTTGATGGCCGATCACATCGGCAACCTGGCGCACCTGAACGCCCGCGACACCACATTGGTCTACGCCTCCCGGGGTGTTCAGGCCGACATCGTCCGGATCAAAGCGAGAATGGGCTGGGACATCCCCTGGTACACCATGCTGCCCGGCCCCGACAGCGCATTCGACGTCGACTTCGGCGTAAGCCAATGGCACGGCACCAATGCCTTCATCCGCAACGGCGATCAGATCTACCGCACCTATTTCATCGACAGCCGCGGTGACGAGATCTTCGTCAACACATGGCATTTCCTCGACATGACCGCGCTGGGACGCCAGGAGATCTGGGAAGACTCGCCGCAAGGCTATCCCCAGAGCAAGCCGTACGAATGGTGGAGCTGGCACGACGACTACCGCGAGCACGTGCCGTCGCGCTGGTTCGGCGACCCCCAACCCGACGACCCGAACGATCCGCGGCCGTCGCGCTAGGGTCCAGGCGACAGGGTGTTATCCCACGTCAGACCGCAGAAAGGCCGGTTGCCGCCACGGACCGGCGCGCAACCCGCAACGGAACCCTGACGGCGACCACTACCATCTGGTTCGTGCGACGAATACTGGCGGCCCTGTCCATCCTGATGACCGTCGGTGTCATCGGTACGGCCTGCGCTGGCCGCACATCGCACTCCACCACAGAGAGCGCGCCGCCGGAGAACTACGGCGATGTCGTCACCAGCGACTCGGCCACAGACCTCGATCCGTCGCTCCAATCCGCCGTCGGGTGGGCGCAACGGTTCACCTACAACTCACGCTCGGGAGTCAACGACAGCACCACGCACGTCACGGGAATCTTGTTGGTCCCCAAGGGAAGCCCCCCTGACGGTGGGTGGCGGATCGTCGCGTATGGCCATCCGGCAACCGGTTCTCTGCCCGGGTGCGGGCCGTCGACCTCGCCGACGCTGATGGATTCCGCGGCCGTGGTCCAACAACTGCTGCAGGCCGGCTACGCCGTGGTGATGTCGGACTACCAGGGACTGGGCAGCCTCGACAAGATTCGGGACCGGCCGGGCCGAGACGCTTACCACCCCTATCTCGACTCGACGACCGTCGGCTACAACATGATCGATTCGGTACGCGCGGCCGGCCATCTGATCGACCGCGCGGTCGGTAAGGCCTCCACATCCTGGCTTGCGCTCGGAATCGGCGAGGGTGGACAGGCAGCCTGGGCCGCCAACGAACTAGCAGCCAACCAGGGCTGGAACCTGACATTGATTGGCGCGGTCGCGATTTCCCCGGTAGCCGATATCAACGGCCTGGCCGACGCGGCGCAGGCGGGCACACTGAACCCAGCACAACAACTCGGCCTGCAGGCATTTCTCAACGGCCTGGAAAATTCCTATGCCGACGACTTCCACGTCGACGACTATCGCAGCGGGATTGTCGCGCAGAAGTGGGATGCGCTACTGGCCTGCGACCCGGCGGGCCTTGAGGAACGCTCATCGATCGCCGGCCAGATCACCCCCGACGACCTGAAGCCGCACTCGGCGGCCGCACTCGCCGCACTCCGCGGCTACCTGAAAAAGGCGAGCCTCCCCCAGGGGCCGACTCAGGCTCCGATGCTGGTCATCTACGGCGACCATGATCCACTGATGCCGACCGCATGGACCGAGGCAGCGCTTGACCGCGCCTGCAAGATGGGTGACGTCATCACCATCCGGCACCTGCCCGACGACGCACCCGACCCGCTGGACATGCCCGCGGCGCTCGACTGGATGAGCCAACGGGTGAATTCCATTCCAGCACCGAATGACTGCGGAGGCCGTGCATCGTGAGCTTGACGCATGGCTGGCTGTTGATCGCCGTCCAAATCATTGCCGGGGCGCTTTTGGTCGCAGCGATCGGGAGGAGATCCACCGGGTGGCTTCGCCTCTGGCTGCCGGTCGCCTTGTTCACCGGCGGGGCGATCGCGGCGTTCGTCTTCTGGTTCATCAATGACCAAGGCTGGTCACAGGATCCGCCCCCGGTGATCTTCTGGATATGGATCGTCGGCACCGGGGTGGCCGTCGTCGTCTTGATCACCGGATGGCGCAACGCAGGATGGCCACGCCGCACTGCGGCTCTGGTTTCCGTTCCGATCTGTCTGCTGTGCGCGGCCTTGGCGGTCAACTGCTGGGTGGCCTACTTCCCCACGGTGCAATCCGTCTGGGACCGTGCCACCGGCAACGAGCCTGCGCGCTGGATCGACATGTCGACTCTGGCCGACATGCAGCACAACGGGGTCGTCCCCACCCACGGTGTCGTCGTCAAAGTGACCACACCCGATACCAACTCCGGCTTTTCGCATCGGCAGGAGTACGTCTACCTGCCACCGGCATGGTTCAAGACCAACCCCCCGCCGCAGCTTCCGGCGGTGATGATGTTCGCCGGCGAGTTCGGCCGTCCCGACGACTGGCTGCGCTCTGCTTTCGCGCTTGAAACACTGGACGATTTCACCGCGCGGCACGGCGGCAATGCTCCGGTGGTCGTCTTCCCTGATGCCGGCGGACAATTCAACAACGACACCGAATGCGTCAACGGGCCACGCGGCAATGCTGCCGATCATCTCATCAAGGATGTTGTGCCCTATGTGATCTCGACCTTCGGCGTGAGTCCGAAACCGACGAACTGGGGAATCGGAGGCTGGTCATCGGGAGGCACGTGCGCACTGATGCTCGCCGTCCAACATCCCGAGATGTTCAGTGCCATCCTCGATATCGACGGTCAGCTCGGGCCCAACGCAGGAACTCACGACCAGACCATCGCGCGGCTGTTCGACGGCGACCTCGACGCGTGGAAAGCCTTCGACCCCCGGTCGGTGATCATTCAGCACGGTCGTTATGACCAGATGGCGGCGTGGTTCGCGGTATCGACGGATACGTCGCCCGAGTACCACAGCGGCGACCACACCGGTCCGCCGCCCAACGCCTCACCGGACTGGGACACCAACTCCGAAGACCATGCGGTGATCGCGCATTCGCTGTGTTCTCTGGTGGGCGGCTACGGCATCGAGTGCTCGGTGGTGAGCACTCATGCGTCGCACGACTTCGCCGGAGCGGCCGATGCATTCGCCGAAGCGCTGCCTTGGCTGGCAGGACGAATCGGCACCCCGGGCGTTCGCCCGATCCCGATGCCCGGAGCCAGCTAGCTTTCCCCCGGTCGCTTCGCTCCTGCCCGCTACGCCGTTTCCCCCGGTCGCTTCGCTCCTGCCCGCTACGCCGTTTCCCCCGGTCGCTTCGCTCCTGCCCGCCGGCGACGGAGCAGGGTCAACCCGACCGCACCGATGAGCACCACGATAAGAGCGGCGCCGATGCCGATCCACAGTTTCAGGTGGCTCACCGGGGCCTGCGCGACGAGGGCGTTGTCGTCCTTGCGGATCGTGAGGTCGGTCGGCGTACCGGTCGCCCCCGCGGCCAGCACATCCCCCGTCAACTGCGACCAGCCATTCGGCAGCTTGTCGATGTAATCGAGCAGCGGGTTCACCAACGCCCACGAATCCGTGGTCGTGATCAGCAGCACCGTGCGGTCCCGCGGCGTATCGGCAAACGCCTGAACCGACCCGAGCCCCTGGCCGATGTCGGCACGAAGCTGGGAAGACAGATCGACGGTGATCGCCGAACCATCCCCGGCCAGTGGCGGATTCAGCGACGTTTTCTTCAGCGTCGCCGCGTTCGCGAGGATCAGCGCGCCCAGTTTGGAGTCGGCCGCTGAGGCGACATCGACCACCTGCGGGGTCAACGCTGCGCTGGTCGCTTGCGCGATGCGGGCCACCACCCGTGCTGCGAAGCTCAACTGGTTGGGGCTGGTGCCGTCCAACGCGACCACGAAATTGGGGCTGAATTCCGATGGGAGAGCGTCGAAGCCACCGGGCGCGGGTCCGCCGCGCCGCACCGTCAGCGTCGAGGCGGGGTCGACCTGGAAGGTGATCGGCGCGATGTACGGCGAGCACGGCAGATGCGGAACGTACGTGATCGCGATGTCCAGGTTCATCCGCTGGACGATCGCTGCCGCGGGCAGCGTGAAGGTGCCGTCCACTCGGCCGCTAGGCCCCAAGGCCGCGGTATAGACAGCCTGGCCGTTGGCGCTCACCACGGCCGTGGCGGTGTCGTCCTTGGAAACCGGGGTGTGGTTGGCCAACAGATGGACCTTCACGTCGTCGACGCGGCCGCCCAGCTGAGCGAGATCGACGCCGACAGACAGGCCGCCGCGGCCCAGGATATCGGCTTTGCCCTGCATGTTCAGCTGGTCGAAGGTCAACGTGTCGCCGGAGTGGGTGCTCCGCGAACCCGCTTGATCGACACGGGCGGCGGGCACCTGGACCAGCGATTGCACGCCGTTGGCCAACAAGGACGCCTGCGCGCTGAGCTGATCGTCACGGCCGGAGACCCGAAGGAAGGCATTCGGTGCGCCCGGGTTGGCGACCTGCAGGCCGGCCGGGCCGCGTTCGACGACGACGGCGCGGGCCAACGGCCCGGCAGGCGGCGGCGCCGCGCCGCGCGGCTGACTCATGGCGGTGATGCTGAGCTGCTGAGGCTGGTAGAGCCGGGCCAGGGCCGCCGTGATGGTCAGCACGGCCTGCTGTTCGGCCTTGTCGGCGTCGGTGGGCGCGTAGATGGTGACCTGTTGCAGCACCGGCGGGAAGAACGTCGCGACGGTAGCCGGCGAGGGGTCGGCACCGGTGAATTCGGTGGCCAGGTTGGTGAGTCGCAGTTGCAGGGAAGGGCCGCAGAGCAGTGCGCCCGCGTTGAACTGGCGCACCGACACCGATACGCCGACCGTCGTCCCCACCGCGTGCGCCGCGGAAATGTTGATGTCGAACGGGATCGGCACTGCGCCAGAGGCCATCGGCGGGAGGTCCACCGCACCCAGGAATGTGCCCTGGTCGTCATCGACCTCCAGGTAACCCGGGCCGAGGTTCACCTGCGGCTGGATGAGTCCGCGCAGTCGCGCCGCCGTCATGCCCGTCGGCAACGGGACTCTGAAGTCCTGCTTGTTGTCGATGTCGGCAAAGTTGATGACCCCGGGCAGACCCAGCGCGGGCCAGGTGAGAACGACCGACGAGGGGCTGTTGGGCGCTTCGCTGTCGGCGCTGAGAGGGTCGGCATGCGCGGCGGCAGGCGTGACGATGGCTATGACCAGAGCCACCGCCAGCAGCCAGGCGGTTGACACAATGTGGAACGCGGGCCGTTGTTCCATGTCACCCACTTTCACATCGTCTCGCCTGTGGTCCGGATGTGCGCCGGTGTTTGGACGATACCGGCGAATAGCGGTGCTTTGTGTAACGACCCGAAACCGTCCGGTCCCTAATTGATGGAGTGGGCCGCCGGTGGGAGCCATGTATCAGATTGCAACCTGAACGTTTGGGGTGTGCGGCACCGATTACCGTTACTATCGCATTCTGATTGGGAGAGGACGGAGCGCCGCGAACGTGTCTGCGAACGTATCGAAGGCGTCAGCGTCCACGTTGCTGACGATATCCGCGCTAGAAACGCGCGCCTGGATCGCAAAACTCACGGCGGGCGCAGCGATAGGTATCTTCGTCGGCGCGGTCATTGGCGGCATTTTCTTCAACACATTGCGGTCACAAGAATCCGCGATGGCATTTATCCGAATAATCCCGCCAGCCGACTTTGCCGCACTCGCGGCAAGCGCGAACCAGGTCACTCCCGACCCGTCGGACAACTCCGAGCAATACGTCGCCGGCGAAGTTAGCTATCTGTCCGGGGACGGGTTCGCCCGGTCCATCGGCCAAAAGCTGGGCAAAACAAAGCCAGCCGAGTTCACGGTCTCCCAAGAGAGCAAGTCCTCGGTGGTGTCCATCGGCAGCAGCGCTCCGTCGGGCGACGAAGCTATCCGCACCGTGCAATCGGTGATCGATCTGTACGGGGAGCAACTGCAGCAGCGCACCGATCAGCAGATGCGGCTCGTCCTTCCGCTGCTGGATCAGTGGGAGCAGTCCAACGCCACGAATCCCCAACGGGTCGGCGACATTCAGAGACTGCGCGAGAACATCCGGGTCCAGGCAGCCAGCGCAAGCACTGTCCAGGTCCTGCAGCCGCCAATGCTCGACCCGGTGAGCTCCCTGCGCTGGGCGATCGGATTGCTTCTCGGCGCGTTCGGCGGCGGCGCGTGCGCCGTGCTGTTCCTGATGGCCCGCAGACGACGGGCCGGCCGCGGCTCTGTGGTCATGACGGTCGCCGACGCCGTCGACGATGTGCTCGTTCCCGCAGTCGATCTGCGCGTGACATCGCCGGGCAACCTGGACAGCCAGCAGAGTGCGCTGGCTCGATCCCTGTATGCGCAATGCCCGTCGGCCGAACCACGCCGCATCGCCGTCGTGGGCGTTTCGTCGTCGTCGGGGTCCGACACCATCGCGTCACTGCTTGAACTGGCCGCTGCCGAACGGGGTCCGGCGACCCTGATCTCGGCGGCAAACGGCGGCCCAACCTCGCTTCCGCAGACCGACGAGGACACCACCCTGATCATCGATACCGGCGCGCTGGGGCTGAGCGCGTTGACACCCGAGGCGATTCGCGCCGCAACCGACATCGTGGTCGTGGCCAGGGTCGACACCGACACGGTCATCCCGGCGATGGCCGCGTGCTCAGCGGCCGCTGCCGGTGACGCGCCGGTGCTGGCGCTGTTCACCCACCGGTCCTGGCACTGGCAGCAATGGACGACCCGGAAAGGGCGGGCCGGCTCCCACGCGCGCCGCCGAACCACCGACGACACGGAGCCGCTCACCAGCGATAGCGGCCAGGTGTGAGCCCGGGCCGGCGGCATGCCTGACTACAGGAAACATACGCAGGCTGCGGTTCAGGTAGCCGCGGGCCTGGCGCTGAATGTGTTTCCCGCGATCTTCATCGCCGTCTACGCCCGAATAGCCCCGATCGACAGTCAGGGATTCCTCGCGCTGTCGCTGACGGTCGGCGTGTACATCGCCCAGTTGTTCAACGCGTTCATCGTCGAGGGACGGCTGGCCACCCCGGACGCCGACCACGACCTGTGCCTGCCGTGGTGGGTGGTGGTGTTCGCCATCGCCTCGGCCGCGCCGCTGATCCTCGGCCCACCTGTGGCCTCACATGCGGTGCTGATGATCAGCTCCACCGGGGTGATGTCGGGTCTGCTCATGTCGAGAACCATCGGCGTCGTCAGCGGCCGTTGGCAGCTGGAAGCCCTTGCCGCAACGGTTTTGATCGTCGCAGGGGGGTTGGCGCTCGTCCTTGCCCAGCACCACAACACCCACAGTGTGCGCGTGCTCGCGGTCGGAGCGATCCTGGCCGTCCTGAGCCGGACCTGGCCCCGCACCCAGGTCGGCGGCTGGGGTATGCCACCGGATTTGCGCCGCTCCAGCTGGGTGACGGGAGAGACCGCCGTCGTCGGCATCCCACAGCCCGCGATCACGTCGATCGTCCTGGGCACAATCGGGCCGGCGGCCTCGGTGGCGTTCCGCGTCATCTCCACGGTGTCGGGGGCGCTCGAACCGATCCTGTCCTACGGCAGATATCGGCTGCTGGCGCACGGGCATCGCGGCGAACTCAAGATCTTCGCGGCACTGTTCTTCCTCGGCCTCATTGCGGTCGCGGCCGCGGCATTCGGCGGTTTCGGCTCCCTGATCTTCGGGCCCGCGTGGACCTACGTCGGCGCAGCCGCATTGCTGTTGGCCTTCGGATGGAAAGTGCTGATGCTGGTTTCGACTGTGCCGTTCGCCGCACTTCGTAAGGCCGGCGAGACGGCACTGGTGTTCTGGATCCGATCTGCCAGCACGGTGATCTACCTGATCCTCAGTATCGGTTTCCTGTTGATCTGGCACAGCAACACCGCGGTGTTCGCCGCCTTCGTGGTTGCCGAAGCGATCACGGCGATTGTGTATCACCTGGCGGCGGTCAAAGGCGCGCCGGAATACTCTGTCGACTTCGCCTTCGCGGGCCGGTCTCGGGGCGGCGATGACAACGACTGAAGCAGCGCCGGCCCGCCAGGGCGAGGGAGTCCTGGCGCCGTTGCGTCTGCAATGGTGGGTCACCCCAGCGGTTTTCATACTCGTGCCCGTCGCGATGTCGTTCCTCGCGTGGACCATCTTCGCGATACTCGGCGAATTCGGTTACATCACGGCCTTCCGGGAGATGCTGACGGGTTTCGCGGTCCCGGCCACCGCCAGTCTCGGTGGCATCGGCCTGCTGCTGTTCTGGTATTGCGCGATGGTCGCGACGTCCACGCTCGGCTGGCGGCTGGGCGCCGATCGATTCATGCCTGTACAGATCGCCGCTCGAACGTCCACCAAAGAGTTCGAGCGGCGCTATTTCTTCCTCGTCCTGGCGACGGCGGCACTAGGAGTCGCGTACTCCTACTACAAGATCGCGAGCCAGAAGTCGATCATCGACGCGCTGGCCAACCAGTCCGGCAACGACTTCACCAAGTCGCTGTCCGGGACCGCCGGCATCGAAACACTAAGGTACGCAGTCATTCTCGCCGCTCCACTGGGGATCCACCTGTGGCGCCAAAAGGTCGTCAAGTGGCCATACATGATCGCCAGTGTTCTGCTCATCATGGGCAACTCGCTGATCGCGTCGCGTTTGTCACTTCTGATGGCCTCTGTGGTGTTCCTCATCATCACGGTTCGATCACGATCCGGTGCACCCAAGACCCGACGGCGGTCCAACCGACTGGTGCAATTCATCGCCATATTGCTCATCGGCTTCCTGGCGCTGGCGGTGCTGAACTTTTTCCGCAACGCGAATTACTACCGCGAGGCGGGGGTCACCAACCCCGCCGCGATGAACCTCTATCAGATGGGCACATACCTCGCAGTCCCTGCCCAGGTGACGCTCGGTGTGGCCGACGCGGTTGCCGGGGGCAGGTACGTCGTGAGCGGCAATCGCATCGACTCGCTCGACGCGGTCCAACCGACGTTCCTGCAGTTCAAGAAGGTCAGCAAGGATGACAGCTGGAAGGACGCGGTTTATTACCACTACTCGGTGAAGTTCGCGTCGAGCTTCTTCACCAACTCGGTGTTCGCCGACACCTACGCCGTCTTCGGGGTGTGGGGGTGGTTCTACACGTTCCTGCTCTACGGTGCGGCCGGCTACGCGTTCGCGCGGATCATGCGTTACGGGCCCGTCGTGGCCGGTTCCGGCGGGGTGCTGGCTTACTGTTTCGCCGAAGTGTGGCGGATCCAGATCGTCAACTACGGCATCGTCATCTTTTTGCTGTTGTTGACCGCCGGATGCGCGGCGCTGGCAATCCGTTGGTCCGCCCGCTCGCAAAAAGCCGATACCATTTCAGTACGGGGGCCTCGGTAGTACGCGCGAGCCGGCAGGAACAGATCATGAAGATGTCCAGGAGACGACTGTTGGGGTGTCTCCCCGCCGTCGCTTTGCTGGCAGCTTCTCCTCTCGCCCAGGCGGGTGCCACCGTCGATGTTCGCGACTTCGGCGCAGTCGGCGACGGCGTCACCGATGATTCGGCGGCGATCCGCAACGCCGCCGCAGCGCTGCGATCGGGAAAAACCTTGTGGTTCCCCAAGGGCAGCTACCGCTTCGCCGAGCAGTACCCCCAATCCGGGGCCGCGGTGGCCATCAACGGCCTGTCGGATTTCGCCGTCGATTTCGAGCCGGGCGCCGAGCTGCTGATGGACAATATCGATCCCGAGCAGGGCGTCGGCACCAGCCACGCCATCCTCATCACCGGCGCTTCATCGCGAATAATGCTGCGCAACATCACTATTCGTTGGGCCAAGCAAAAATCTCGGTCCCACGGTGACGGAATCCGGATTCTCGGCTTCCCAGGCGACGCCGGATCCAAGCCGCCGGACTGGACGGGGTCCAAAGGCACGGTCCACGGCGTCAGGATCGTCAACTGCAGCATCGAATCAAGCCCCCAGGCCGGCGTCATCTTTATCGGCGCATCCGACATCAACGTCAGCAAACTGGTGGTGAAGAACACCCAGGGCGACGGCCTGCATTTCCACGCGTGCCGCAAAGGAGTGATCGACAACTACACCGCGATCAACACCGGTGATGACGGGCTGGCGTTGGTGTCGTACTACACCGACGGATTTTCCTACGACCCCACGTCCGACAACTTCGCATTCTCCAATCTGGGGAATTGGTCTATCGCTGACTTCGACATCACCAATGTCACGGTGCGAGGCGGTCACGCCAACGGCGTGAGACTGGCTGGCGCCAACGGTGTTTCAATCACCGGGCTGAACATCTCCGGCGTGCACACCGGTGCCGGAGTCATCTGCGACTCCTCTGCACCCGGCGTCGATACCGGCTGGCACTACGTGGCGGCCCGCGGGATCGAGCTGAAGCAGGTCGACATTGAAAACTGCGACACGGGCCTGCAACTCCTGGCCCGGCCGAACACGGCCACCGACTCGCGTTTCACCGATTTCGACGTCCACGTCTCCGACGCAGTGATCCGCGACTGCGACAACTGGTCTGTGCGCATGGAGTCCCTCACCGATCAACGCACGACGGGATTGCGTCTGGATTCGGCAACCGTGGTAGCCCAGTCCGACAGGGACGGCAAGGGCGGCGTCAGCCTCGAGAACACCCACAACGTCAGCATCGGGAACCTGTCCATCCAGCACACGCTGCCCGTTGTCATGTTCTATGCCAATAACAGCTCGAGCCTCGAACTCGGCACGATCCACATGACCGTCACCGACTCGGCACAGCCACGAGATGCGTCGACGCCAGGGTTGAACATCCAGAATTCGACGTACACGATCGGTGCCATCGACGTCGATCGGCCGGGCTCCCCGCCCGATTGGACGCCGATTCGGCTGGCCAAAGAGACCGCCACATGCAACATCGGCGCGGCAGGGTCGCCAGCAACGCTCGGAACGGTCGCGGTGCGGCCGGCGTCGATACAGCGCTGGATCACCAGCTGCTGACACAACCGCAATAACGCCCCCGCGTTGACGCACCACGCTACGATTTCGCTCAGAAACGTAGGCACTACGGGGGAGAAAAATGGTTGCCTCGTCATTGCGGATCGCGATGATGATCGAGCTTTACCACCCCAGTGTCGGGGGGCAGGAAGTCTTCTTCCAGGAACTCGGCGAAACTTTGGTGCAGCGCGGACATTCTGTCGATGTGTATTGCATCGGCCACACCGGCGGACTGGCCGGAACCGAAACCATCAACGGGGTCACCATTCACCGCAATCCGAACGGCGGCCGCTACAAGCAGCCGTTGGTGAAGGCGTTGCGTCGCAATTGGACCGACATCGTGAAATTCAGTGCGGGCGTTCGCCGTATCGCGTCGGCACACCAACACGACTTCTACCTTTTGAACCAGTGGCCCCTGATGCACGCACTGGCCTTGCCCAAAGATGTGCGTGCGCGCAGCGCGATCCACTGGTGTGAGATCCGTACCGATCCGATACTCACGGCGTGTCAGACACGGCTGCCGCGCATCGTCGGTTCCAACTTCGCGGTGAGCGAAGCTGTCGCGGTAGTGATCACCGAGCAGTCCGGCCGGCCGTGCGGAGTGTTGCCCAGCGGCATTACGCTCTCCCGGTACCGAAACAGACCGCGTGACGACCGTTCGGGCGTGCTGTACCTGGGCCGGATTGCCCCGCACAAGAATCTGCCGCTGCTGATCGATGCATTCGAGCTCGCGGCCGCCAAGGGTCTGACGGGTGATTTGATGATCGCCGGTGACGGTCCTTCCCGCGCCGACGTCGAGGCCTACGCACAGCGTTCCCCGTTGGCGTCGCGAGTGCGGGTACTCGGCTCAGTCACCGAAGCCCAGAAACTCGAGTTGCTTTCGCAGGCAGCCGTCTTCGGCATGCCCAGTACACGTGAGGGCTTCCCTCGCGTGATCACCGAGTCGATGGCCAGCGGGCTGCCGGTGGTGACACCGGACTTCCCCGGCAATGGCAGCAAAGAGGTAGTGGCACAGTACAAAGCGGGCATCGTCTGTGGAACCACGCCGACGGATTTCGCCGAAGCCCTGCTGGCGACCGAAGCGGATTGGAATGCGTTCTCCCAAGCCGGGGTCGCCGCGGCACAAACGCTTGACTGGTCGCATATCGCGGAAACATTGGAAGCGCGAATTCAGGAGGTTCTTGGGAAATGACGACGCAGACGAGTGGAACTGCGCGCCCGCGCGTCATGGTCACCGGCGGTGCCGGTTTCGTCGGCAGGGAGTTGGTGCGCACCCTGCGCCCCCACGCCGATGTGCAAGTGGCCGACTTGCTTCGGTACGGCACCCCAGACTGGCTGCAAGGCGACCTCGACGGCTTCACCTTCCGGCGCGTCGATATCCGTGATGTCGACGACGTCCGTAGTGCGATCAACGAGTTCGCGCCCGATGTGATCGTTCACCTGGCGGCAATTCACTACATCCCGGAGTGCGACGCCGATCCGGCCAATGCCGTCACGACGAACGTCACCGGCACGGTGAATGTGTTGTCCTCCTGCCCGCGCGGCACCCGCTTCGTCTTCGCCAGCAGTGGCGCGGTCTACAAGCCCGACGAGGAGCCGCATCGCGAGCTGACGTCCACGGTGGAACCGGTGGACATCTACGGCCTCACCAAAGCCCACGGCGAAGCCTATGTGCACCTCATCGCCGCCGACCGGGACCTGTCCTGCGCCATCGTTCGGCTCTTCAACGTCATCGGCCCCGGCGAGACCAACCCGCATCTGCTGCCCGAGGTCATCGCGCAGCTGCGCAAGGGCCCGGAAACGATCGAGCTGGGCAACACCTGGCCCAAGCGCGACTACATCGACGCGCGTGATGCCGCAGGCGGGTTCGCGGCGGCCGCGCTGGGTAAGAATGCCGAAGGCGTTCGCGTTGAGATCGTGAATCTTGGCAGCGGTAAACAACATTCGGTTGACGAGATCCTGTCGACTCTGCGGTCCACAGTGGGTCTGACATTCGAGGTGCGCCAAGATCCCAAGCGGGTGCGCGCCGTCGACCGCCCGTATCTCGGTGCCGACATCTCCAGGATCAAGGAGACCTTCGGTTGGAGTCCCGCACACTCACTGCAGGACACGTTGACGCGACTGTGGGAGAGCCCGGAGTTCGTTCCCGGGCTCGAAGACCGTTTGATCACCCGTCCGGGTAACTGATGTCAGCGCCGCCGGCAGGCGGATCCGTCGACCTACTGTTCGACGCCCGCCATATTCGGCAGAGCGGCATCGGCACCTATATCGCCACCCTGCTCCCCCATCTGGAGGAGACGCTGGCTCGGCGCGGCCGCTCACTGGCGGTGCTGGCCAATGAGCAGACCGCACCGTCGCTCAGCGGGAGCACAATGGTGGTGCTGGCCGAGCCGGACGGGGCACCGATGTATGGCGTCGCCGAGCAGAAGGCATGGCGACACGCCCTGCAGACGGTCCGGCCCCGGGCGATGTGGGTGCCGCACTACCCATTTCCGCTCGCATTGCTGGAGCCGCGCTATCGACCGGTTCTGGCCTTCGTCACTGTCCACGATGTATTGCACCTGCAGAAAGAGGAGATCAGCGGCCACAGCCGGCTGCGCCAGGCATATGCCCGCGCGATGCTGAACCTCGACGGCCGAAGGGCCCGAAGGATATTCTCGCCGTCGCAGGCGACTGCGACGGCACTGGTACAGGCCGTACCGTCGGCCAAGGTCACCGTCACGCCAATCCCGGTCGACGAAAGCTGGCTTGCCCCAGTTGATCCCACACTGTCTCCGGTACAGGGTCGATACATCCTCTACGTCGGCAATGCCAAGTACCACAAGAATCTGCCCCTGCTGCTGGACGCCTACGCCGATGTCGGCGAGTCGATACCCCAGAATCTGGTGATCGCCGGCGGCGGCGAAGCGGTGCGAGCCACCGACGGTCGGGTCGGCGAGCTGGCCGCAAAAGACAAGGACCGGGTACAGGTCTTGGGGCGCTTGGACTTCGAAGCGCTGCGTGCCCTCGTTGCCGGCGCCGACCTACTGATCATGCCGTCGCTGTTCGAGGGCGCCGGACTCCCGCCGATCGAGGCGATGGCGACGGGCACTGGAGTGCTGTGTTCGGGGATCCCGGTCCTCCGCGAAACCTGCGGGGAAGGTGCTGACTACTTCGACCCCTACGACCCCGCCGAGCTAACATCGCTTCTGCGCCACTACTGCGCAGACGACGACGCCCTGGCTGCGCTGGCGGCCAAGGGACACGCCTACGTCCTGACCAGACAGGCACATATCTCCAACGCTGCGTCGGCGGAGCTGGTCTGCGACGAGCTGGACAAGTCCTAGATCACGGTCAGACAGGCCCGCGCGATCGCCAATTCTTCGTTGGTGGGAATCACCAGCACGGTCGTCGGCGACTTGTCGGCGGAGATCCGGCGGGCACCGCGGGCGGGGCTCTCGTTGAGGTGCTCGTCGAGCTCGATGCCCAACGGCGCCAGCGCGGTCAACGCATCACGCCGCACGCGCGCATCGTTCTCGCCCACTCCGGCGGTGAAGGTCACCACGTCGGTATGTCCCATGATCGCCAGATAGGCACCGATGTACTTGCGCAGCCGGTGGATGTAGACGTCATAGGCTAATTGCGCTGCCTCGTCACCGGATTCGATCCGCTGGTGCACCACCCGAAAGTCGATCTCCCCGCTCAACCCGTACATCCCGGAACGCCGGTTGAGCATGGCTTCGATCTCCTCGACGCCCAAGCCGGCGGTACGCCACAGGTACACCAACACGCCGGGATCGACGTCACCGGAGCGGGTGCCCATGACCAGACCCTCCATCGGAGTGAGTCCCATGGAGGTATCGACCGGCCGTCCGCCGGCAATGGCCGACGCCGAGGCGCCGTTGCCCAGGTGCAGCACGATCTGGTTGAGCGACTCGATCGGAGTCTCGAGAAACTGTGCGGCTTGCTGGCTGACGTACTGGTGTGAGGTGCCGTGAAACCCGTAACGGCGGATATGCCAGCGGCTGGCCAGGTCCCGGTCGATCGCATACGTGGCGGAAGCGGCCGGCAGGTCGTGGAAGAAGGCGGTGTCGAACACCGCGACGTGCGGGACGTCCGGCAAAGCTCGACGCGCGACCTCGATTCCCAGCACCGCGGGCGGATTGTGCAGCGGTGCAAGGGGTGCGAGTTCTGTCAGCTTCACGATCAGCGCATCGTCGACGATGGTGGGCCGGTACAGGTCCTGGCCGCCGTGCACCACCCGGTGCCCGACGGCGACGAGCCCCAGATCGTCCAGGTGCTGACCGGCCTCGGCGAACAGGTCGAACGCGGTGCGTAGAGCGGCCTCGTGGTCGGCGATCCCACCGTCACGGCGAATCTCTTCGTTGCCCGACGTCAGCGTCGCGGTCGACGCCGCCTCACCAATCCGTTCGACAATCCCGTGGGCGAGGGATACTCCGGTATCCGGTTGCAGTAGTTGGTATTTGAGCGACGATGAACCGGAGTTGAGGACCAGCACCGTGCCGGACATCACTGGCCCTGCGCCTGGATCGCGGTGATCGCCACCGTGTTGACGATATCGTCGACGAGCGCGCCGCGGGACAGGTCGTTGACCGGCTTGTTGAGTCCCTGCAGTACTGGGCCGATGGCGATGGCACCCGCGCTGCGCTGGACCGCCTTGTAGGTGTTGTTTCCGGTGTTGAGGTCCGGGAAGATCAGCACCGTCGCGCGGCCCGCCACCTTCGAGCCGGGCATCTTGGCAGCGGCCACGGTCGCGTCGACGGCGGCGTCGTACTGAATCGGCCCTTCCACCAGCAACTCCGGATCCCGTTCACGCACCAATTCGGTTGCAGTCCTTACTTTTTCGACTCCGATACCACTACCCGAGTCGCCGGTGGAATAGGACAGCATCGCGACCCGCGGATCGATGCCGAACTGGGCGGCGGTACGCGCGGAGCTGATCGCTATATCGGCGAGCTGCTCGGCGGTGGGATCGGGCACGATCGCGCAATCACCGTAGGCCAGGACCCGGTCGGACAGACACATCAGGAAGATGCTCGACACCGTGGAGACGTCGGGCTGGGTCTTGATGATCTCGAAGGCGGGCCGCACCGTGTGCGCCGTGGTGTGCGTCGCACCCGACACCATGCCGTCGACAATGCCGTTGTGCACCAACATTGTTCCGAAGTAGGAGACGTCGTGCATGGTCTCGCGGGCCTGTTCTAATGTCACGCCCTTCTTCTTGCGAAGGTCGGCGTACTGGGCGGCGAACTGGTCGCACAGCTCGCTGGTTCGTGGGTTGAGCACGGTTGCCGGGGCCAGGTCAACGCCCAGTTCGGCTGCGCGGGAACGAACTTGGGTCTCATCACCCAGGATGGTCAGGTCGGCGACACCGCGTAGCAAGAGCCGCCCGGCCGCGTGCAGGATGCGGTCATCGTCCCCCTCGGGCAGCACGATGCGCTTGCGATCCGCCCTCGCCCGCTCCATCAGCTGGTAGGTGAACATCTGCGGTGTGGTCACCGTGGGGATCGGCAGACTGAGCCGATCCTGCAGGTCGTCGATGTCGACGTAGCGCTCCATCAGCGCGATCGCGGTGTCGATCTTGCGCTGCGAGGTGGCGGTGACCCGTCCGCGCGTCCCCGCCAGCGCGCTGGCGGTCTCGAAAGTGCCGAGGTCGGTGGCGACGATCGGCAGCCGCAGGCCCAGCCCGTTCACCAGCTGGGCGATGGAGCGGTGCAGCGGCAGTCCGCCGTTGAGAATGATCGCCGACAGGGACGGGAATCCCTCCGCGGCATGCGCGCTGGTGACCGCCAACACTACGTCGGATCGATCACCAGGCGTGACCACGGTGACGCCCTCGGTCAGCCGTTCCAGGCAGTGTTCGGCGGTCATGCCAGCCACGAGCACCCCCATAGCCTCGCGGCCCAGGAGCGATCGGTCGCCGTGCACCAGGACACCGTCGACCGCATCACTGAGATCGGCCACGGTCGGGGCCACCAGGAGGGGCTCCTCCGGAATCACGTAGACCCGCGGCCCCAGGTTCGCGCACGCCTGGGCCACCGCGTCGAGCTCGGCCGGGTCGGCCCGGTTGGCCACCACCGCCGCGGTGTGCGCGTGCTGGGCGGCCAGCTCAGCCAGGCACAGCTCGATTACCTGGGCGACTTCCTTGGGAGTGCGGTCGCGGGCGCGCACCGACAGCAACACCGGCGCGCCGAGGTTGGCCGCGATACGCGCGTTGACGCTGAGCTCGGTGGGCGTGGCGACGTCCGTGTAGTCCGAGCCGACAATCACGACCGCATCGCAGCGCGCGGCCACTTCGTGGTAGCGGTCGACGATGTCGGCGATCGCGGCGTCGGGATCATCGTGCAGTCGCTGGTAGGTGACGCCGACGCATTCCTCGTAGGTCAAGCCCGCATTGCTGTGGGCCAGCAACAACTCCAGGATGTAATCCCGGTTCTCCCGGCGAGTGATCGGGCGGAACACCCCGGCCCTCGGCACCATCGCCGTCAGACGGTGCAGGATGCCGAGTGCGACGGTGGATTTTCCGGTGTCACCCTCGGGCGAGGCGATGTAGATCGACGTGGTGGGGGCGGCGCTCACCACTACAGCTTGTCGTAACGGGAGTGGATACGACAGCCGGAAACCCGAGGGTATGACGCTCTTCGCCTCCTGTTCGCGGATACGTGGCGGGATAGCCGACCCGAAATCTAAAAGATCCTCACAGACTTGCAAATATGGCAAATTGCTGAAAGTAAGACCCTGCGTCGTCAGAGCGGCGATTAATTTGTATGCTGCACATGGCGCATAGTGCCGTGATCATGCGACGTCGGGTTTGAACCTCACCTCGCACGGACCACGCCAAGGGGATTTGGCAAACTATTTGGGGCAAAGGAATCAGGGTGACTCGGCACGCAAATCTGACTGACGAGCGCGTTGTGCATGAACCCATCCGCTACCACACGACGGGTCGTCACCACTTCCGCCACGTTGGTGGCCACGGCACCGTCGCCCTGGTCGAACCCGCTACGGCGCCCATCCCGCTGTTCACCGAGCCGCTGTTCACCGAGCCGTTGCCCGCGCTTGTCGTCGCACCCGATGTCGCTCGCGTCGCCCGCCCATCGCTGGTCGGACAACTGACGCTGAAGCGGTCCATCCCATCGTGGGTCCTCGTCGTTCTCGTCGCTGCCACCTGCGCAATCAGCGCCGCACCGACGTTAGTCAGCACCGCATTCGTCATCGCGGAGGGAGCACCCACCGCATACCTGGCCCTGATGCCGGTATGGGCGCTGATGATCGCCATGACCACCGACCGCAGCCATCGGCGCCACGACGTATCGGACTCCGACGTCGATCGCATCCTTGCGACGCTGATCGCCACCATTGCCATCACGAGTTGCCAGCTGATCCTCGGGCGGATTGGGGCGATCGGCGAGTTCTGGCACGCCCACCTCCTCTCGGTCATCGCCTGGGTGGTGGCGCTCTCGATCCTGAAGTTCGGATCGCGATCGGCCGCCCGCATCCGCGTGGCGTGGGGATTTCTCGTTCTGTGCTTCCCGCCGTTCTTCCTGCTGACCGGGCAGGCACTGGGCGGCTCCGTGCTGGTATACGGCGCACTGACGGCGTTCTACGGCGCGGTCGCGATGTTCCTGACTCTTCGGGACACCCGAGTCAAGTGGCTCGTCGCACCGGCATTCTTCGCTCTCGCGTTCGCCGGGACCTACTTTCTCCAGCACGCTTCGGCGCCTGTTGCCTACCTGGCTCCATCGGCCGCACTGACCGGGCTGACCGTCGCTCTGTTCGTGCGCTCACCGCGCCACCACGGCGGCGCGGTAGTACCGAAGCACTCATTGCTGACCGTCGCCATCGTGGTCGCGCTCGCCGCGATCGTCGGCGCACTCCCCCAACACCTGATCAGCCACACCCCCCGCGCGGATCTCATCTGGGTACGGAGCGACTGGGTCAAGCTGCTGAACAAGACCTCGCTGTCGGTGGGCAAGCCGCAGGTGTTCGCCTGGGGGCCACAGGTGATGGGTGAAGGCGGCTCCGTCGTTCGTTATCGGTTGGGTTCTGGGAAGGACGTCGCCTTCCTCGATGTCTTCTCGACTCACGACTACGGCCGGCTGACCGAGTACTGTTGCGGCCTCTGGTACGCCAGCGCTCCGCCGCCGGATGTCCAGCGCCCCTTCATCAGTGACGGGTCCACGATCAGGCAGACCGCCCAGATGGGCAACCAGTATTCGCCGCCGGAGAAGCCAGGTGACCCGGCATGGGTTGCCCATCAATGGCTTTGGCGTTACCAGTCGGCTTCCGGCCCCGTCTATCAAGCCATTTACCTGTTGGCGTCACGCGACGAGAAGGCACCGGAAAACGTGGCCACACCAAGCGCGCCGAGTGTTCACACCGGAATCCTGGCGCCGATGGCAGCGCTCATCCAGGACCACGCAGCGCTGCACAACCCCACGCACTACGACTCAAAGACTTTGGACGTCATGAGCCGGCAGATCATCGGCGCCGCACAGGTGAAGCCGGCCCAATGAGCATTCAGAATGTGCCGACCCAGCTGGACGCGGAGTTCTCCGCGGAGCGCCTTTTCACTCGACCGCAGAAGATCCTCGGCATCGTCGCCGCCGCCGCCGTCGTAGCGTTCGCGATCTACAACTGGTCGGACACCGTGGCGGTGCTGTTGACGATCTCGACCCTCTACTTCCTGCTCTCCACCGTCGACCGGGCCTATCTGGTGTTCCGCGGGCTACAGGGCGGACGCCGTTCGCGCGTCAGCCTCGAACAGGCCTATTCGATTCCTGACGAGGACCTCCCCGTCTACACGGTGTTGCTTCCGGCGTACCGCGAACCCGACATCGTCGAGACGCTTCTCGAAGGGGTCAGTCAAATCGACTACCCCGCAGACAAACTCGATGTCTACCTCATTCTCGAAGAGGACGACGAGGACACCATCTCGGCCTTCGATGCCCAGAGAGTGCACAACATCAACCTGGTCGTCGTACCGCCCAGCCATCCCAGGACCAAACCCAAAGCCTGCAACTATGCGATGGAGCTTCCGTCCGAGCGCAGCGAGTACGTGACGATCTTCGATGCCGACGACATACCCGACCCACTCCAGCTCCGAAAAGCCGTCTACACGTTCGTCAACTCACCTGACGATGTCGCGGCTCTGCAGGGCACCCTGAGCTATTACAACGCGAACCAGAACATCCTCACCCGATGGTTTTCCATCGAGTACGACCAATGGTTCTCCTATGTGCTACCCGCCATGAGTGAGGCCAACTGCGTGATCCCGCTGGGGGGGTCGTCCAACCACATCAAGACCGCAGCGCTGTGGGAGGTCGGGGGCTGGGACCCCTACAACGTCACCGAAGACGCCGATCTGGGGATCCGGTTCGCACGCGCCGGCTACCGCACGCTGATGCTGGACTCCGTCACCGCCGAAGAGGCCAACGCCGACGCCCTGAACTGGCTGCGCCAACGGTCCCGGTGGTATAAGGGCTACCTTCAGACGTTCGTCGTTCACATCCGTCACCCGATCAAGCTCTACCGCGAATTAGGCCTGATACCACTTCTGCGAATGGCCAACATCACCGCGGGTATGCCCATCGCCTGCATGGTCAACGTGGCCTTCTGGGCTCTGATCGTGTTGTGGTACGCCGGCCGTCCGGCGTTCTTCGACAACATCTTCCCTAATTCCACCTATTACCTGTCACTTTTGCTGTTCACAGCGGGTAATGCGATCGCGGTGACACTGGCTTTGCTCACGACACGCGCATCCGGTAAACCGCAATGGCTCGTTGCTGCGCTACTTATACCTGGATACTGGCTGCTGCAGGCAATCGGCGCCATCAAGTCGGGTGTGCAACTCGTGTACAACCCGTCTTACTGGGAGAAGACCGAGCATGGGTTGGCGAGGAAGGCTACACATTGATCCGGCGACAGATCCTTTGGGTCGTCAGCGCGTTGTGCATCATTGCCCTCCAAATACCTCTACACACCCCGTCTGCCAAGGCAGATCCGGATGTCCAGGTATCGTCCGAACCGGCTGGCGACGCCCCGCCGCAGACAGCTACCGTCACGCTTGGCTGGCGACAACTCGGAATGAGTTCGGCTCTCTATTTCGGAGCCGCGAACACCACCCAGACCGCGAATATCCCCACGCCAGACGGCCTTGCCCCCGTGACGCTGACCGGAATCCTGCACTCCGCCACCAACATCCCTCAGGGCTATATCGAGGCGGAAACCGCCGACGGGCAATACCTCGGCACGGTGCCCGTCCCTGACCTCACCGCAGGCCGCACGTCAGCGCCGTTCAGCATCGACGTCAGCAGCGTGCCGGTGCTCCGCAATCAAGCGCAGGTGAACATGGTCCTGCGGATGACGGCGGGAGACACCGTCTGCGGGCCTCCGCCGACCTTGGTGATCAGCGACTTCTCCGTGACGTTCAGCGGCGAAATCGCCAGACCCGTGTCCCTTCAGCAGTTCTTGCCGAAGATCGCCCCCAACATCGACATCTACGTCGATCCGCAGCCGACCGCCTCCGAGAAGGCCACGACGCTGAGCCTGGTCACTGCGCTCACCCACCACTACCAGCCGGCGACGGTACACATCAAACTCCGGCAGCTCGCCCGCACTGAGCCCGCGCCCCCGCCGGATGGTGACAATCTGACCCGCGCCATCGTGATTCGCGATCTGAAGGACGTCGACGACCCCGGTGTTCGCCTGGTGACCGACGCGGAGCACCCGTATGTCGTCGTCTCCGGGAAGGGCCCGACCCTCGAACAGCAGGTGGCGCTGTTCCGTGACCAGCTACTGGTCGTGGCACAGAGCGACAGCGTCACGGTGAAAACCGAGAAAGTCGCTGCGACCCAAGGCGCCCGGACAGCCACGTTCGGGCAGCTCAACGCCTCGGGCAGTGCGGACGTCCTTGGTGTCGCGACGATCTCGCTGAACCTCGGTACGTCGACATTCACCTTGTCCAAGCCCGGGATGATCGACATCCATCTGTTGGCCAACTACACACCGGTCGACGACAACGAAAAGGGCACCATGATCGCGGCGGCCGGCGGCATCGTGTTGAACACGGCGCGGCTCGACAGGTCGGGACGGGTGGACACCAACTTCAGCATCCCCGCGGAGATCGCCGCGCGGAACACCGGACTCGTGCTCACCGTCTCCTACGAGCCGGGCGCGGGCGGGTGCACACCGCGAACGGTTCCGATGAACTTCCAGGTCGATCCGACCTCGACGGCAACGGTCAAGTCCGGCGGCGCCGTATCGATGGGTGGATTCTCCTCTCTGCCACAGGCATTCATCCCCACCTTCCAGATAGCGACCGACGGCACCGACCCCGACGAGCTGGCGCATGCCGCCACGATCGTCGGACTCATTCAGCAGACCTCGGCGATCGAGCTGCGGCCGGCTCTGGTTAGCCTCGACCAAGCCAGCGGCAGCAACTCGAGCGCCTTGATCATCGCCAATGCTCAAGCGGTACATCAACATAACCTCAACCCGCCGATCGATACCGACGGTGACGTCTCCAGTATCGATGTGCCATCGGACGTCTCGGCCTCCATCAAAACCGGATTGGCCAGCGTGCAAAGCTTCGCGCAGAACAACAGAACGATTGTTTTGGTCACCGCATCGGCCGGTTGGGACATGACCAAGCCGCTGTTCGACTATCTCAACGGGCTGCCGGGTGGCTGGCGCGACCTCGGCGGTGATGTGCTGGTCGCCGGTCAGGTCGCGAGTCCGCAAACGCTGACCGTTCGAGCCTCCGGTCCGGTACCGCTGGCCGACAACCCGGGCAGCTCATGGGTGAAGTGGGCATGGCTGAGCGGCGCCGTCGTAGGCATCGCGGTCATCGTCTCCGGATTCTTCCTGCTGATTCGGCGCCGATCCCCGAAGGCGCAAGATTGACCGCTGTCGTCGAGATAGCGCCGCCGGTCGCCGCTGTTCCGCCGGCGCCGTGCACGCATCGGCGCCGGCGGAACGTCGTATGGCCGGTGACGTTCTACACGATCTTTTTCGTGCTCTATGCCCTGGTCGGATACTTCCTTTTCCGCATCGGGTACGTCAACCCCGACGCCAGCGCCCGCGTGGGCAATGCCGGTTACACGATGATGAGCCGCTATCCCCATCTCGGCGCGGTGGGATTCGTGTGGAATCCGTTGCCCAGCTTCGTCGAGATACCGCTCTTCAGGCTCACGTACTGGAACTCGTTCATCAGGTCGACCGGCTACGTGGGAGCCATCCAGAGCGCACTGTTCATGGCGGGCGCGGTATTCCAGATCCGCGGGATCGCGCTCGATCGCCAGGTGAGCACCCTGGCCCGCTGGCTTGCCATCGCGGCCTTCGCGTTTCATCCGATGGTCGTCTTCTACGGTGGCTGCGGGATGAGCGAGGGCGCTGAGCTTTTCCTCCTACTATGGGCATGCCGGCACCTGCTGAGATGGCTGCAGAGCTCCGCGCCGATCAATCTCGTCATGTGTGGCGTGGCTCTCGCCCTGTGCTATCTGACCCGCATCGAAGCAACTGTCGCGCTGGCCGCCACGGGCGTACTGGTGTTCGCGGTGTCCGTGGTGCGGAACCGGCCCGCGTGGGGCTGGCGCGGCGGAATTCAGCTGGGAATCCATGACGCGGTGGTGGTTTCGTTCCTGCCCCTGTTCGCGATCTTCAGCTGGTCGCTATCCAGTTGGCTGCTGGTCGGCAGCCTGTTCGACTCGTACACCTCGCAGTACGGCAACGCTGCTCAGGTCGCGGCGTCCGGGATCGGGACCCTCACCCAAGCCGTCGGATTCGAAGGAACCAGCCTCAACATCGCAGCGCAGCTGTTGGGCATGCAACCACTCGTGGTCGTGGTCGTGGCCATGGTCCTGACTCGTGCGGTCCAGAAACGCTGCATCGACGTTCTGGCTCCGCTGGCGATGTTCGGCGCCATTCTGGTCTTCCAGATTTACGCCATCTACACCGCCGCCACGTTCGGCTGGTTCCGCTTCTTCATGACGGCTATTCCGCTGGCTGTGGTGGCGTTGCTCATCACGACGACGCCTGGTCACCCGCAAGACCGGCCGGCGCGTGTGCACGCACGGCGCTCACCGGTCTGGCTGGTGCCCATGCTGGTCTTCGTGCTGATCAGCTCCGTTCCGTCGGCGTGGGCGGCGATGATGAATCCCGCCATCGGAAAAGAAGAATTCGGCGTGCGCGCGGTGATCTGGCCGGACCGCTACTCCAAAGCGGAGCACTGGGCGTTCTGGGGCGGGGAGCTCAGCCGCAACACCGCCGCGTGGTTCGACAATCAGAATCTTCCCGACGGCTCGGTGCTGGTCGATACCTTCTCGCTGGCCAAGACCTGGCTGGCCTCGAATCACCCCAAGCAGTTCACGATCCGCAGCGACTACGACTTCTTCGACAAGGTCAACTCGCCGCTGGACAGCGGCGTCCACTACCTCCTGGTGCCCAAGCCCGCCGGACTCGGGAAACTGGACGCGATCAACCTGCGGTATCCCACGATGTGGAGCGACGGCGCCGGGTTGGCCACCCTGGCCCTCAGCGTGGTCAATCCGCAAGGGTTCGAACAGTTCCGCATCTACAAGATCAACGGAGCCGGCTGAGTCGATCTCAGCCGAGCTTGCGCAAACGCGGCTCCAGATCCTTCTCGAACAGTTCGAGGAACCGGCGCTGATCGTGGCCGGGCGCGTGGAACACCAAGTGGTTCAGACCCCAGTCGACGTAGTCCTTCACCTTGGCGACGGCCTCGTCAGGATCCGAGGAGACGATCCAGCGTTTGGCGACCTGCTCGATGGGCAGCTCGTCGGCAGCCTTTTCCATCTCGAGGGGGTCGTGGATGTTGGTCTTCTGCTCGGCGGTCAATGACAGCGGCGCCCAGAATCGGGTGTTCTCCAGTGCCAGTTCGGGATCGGTGTCGTAGGAGATCTTGATCTCGATCATCCGGTCGATGTCGTCGGGGTTCTTGCCGGCCGCCTCGGCACCCTCACGCATCGCGGGGATGAGCTTGTCCTTGTAGAGCTCCTCGCCCTTGCCAGAGGTGCAGATGAAGCCGTCACCGGCGCGGCCGGCGTACTTGGCCACCTGGGGTCCGCCCGCGGCGATGTAGATCGGGATGCCGCCCTCGGGTACGTCGTAGATCGAGGCGCCCTTAGTCTTGTAGTACTCACCTTCGAAATCGACGCGGTCGCCGAGCCAGAGTTCGCGCATCAGCCGGACGGATTCACGCAGTCGCGCGTAGCGCTCTTTGAAGTCGGGCCACTCACCTTCGTAGCCGGTGGCGATCTCGTTCAGCGACTCACCGGTGCCGACACCGAGGAAGATCCGGTCCGGATACAGACACCCCATCGTCGCGAACGCCTGGGCGATGACCGCCGGGTTGTACCGGAAGGTGGGGGTCAGCACCGACGTGCCCAGGATCAGCCGTTTGGTGCGCTCACCCACCGCGGTCATCCAGGCGAGCGAGAACGGCGCGTGGCCACCCTCGTGACGCCACGGCTGAAAATGGTCACTGACCGTCGCGCTGTCCATCCCGTGCGCCTCGGCCAGCACCGCCAGCTCGACCAACTCACGCGGCGCGAACTGCTCCGCCGACGCCTTGTATCCCAGTTTCAGTTCAGCCACGCTCTCGTTTCTACTCCTCTCGGCGGCACCGTGAGCGGCCGAGGTCCCAGTCGCGCACGGGCTCTAAACTCGCGACATGGCCGTGGCCCTGAGCGCGATCACCGAACACGTCCACATGGCGCAGACACCGCTGGTCAACTGGACGGTGGTGACCGACGAGGCCGGCGTCATGCTGATCGACGCCGGCTACCCCGGTAATCGCGACGATGTCCTGGCATCGCTGGCCGAACTCGGATTCGGGCCCGCCGACGTCGCGGCGATCCTGTTGACCCATTCCCACGTCGACCATTTCGGCTCTGCTATCTGGTTCGCCAAGACGCATGGCACTCCGGTCTACTGCCATGCCAACGAGGTGGGTCACGCCAAACGTGAGTACCTCCAGCAGGCCTCACCGGTCGACCTGATGCTGCACGCCTGGCAGCCGCGCTGGGTGAAGTGGTCGCTGGACATCGTGCGCAAGGGCGCGCTGGTGCACGAGGGCATCCCGTCGGCAACTGCGCTCACCGAGGACGCGGCCGAGCGCCTGCCCTGCCGGCCGCTGGCCATACCGACTCCCGGCCACACCGGCGGGCACTGCTCCTACATCGTCGACGGGGTTCTGGTCAGCGGCGACGCGCTGGTGACCGGCCATCCGCTGGCCCCCCGCACGGGCCCGCAGCTACTTCACCGGGTGTTCAACCACGACGAGCCGGGCTGTGTGCGCAGTCTGGCCGCGCTGGCGATGCTGAAAACCGATGTCCTGATTCCTGGACACGGGGACGCGTGGATCGGGCCGATCCGCGAGGCCGTGCGTCAGGCCACGCCCCGCTGAGTCGCGCCGCCCGGTGCGTCGAGCCCCAGGTTCTCCCGCAGGGTGGCGCCGCTGTACGCGGTGCGAAACGCACCACGCTCCTGCAGCAGCGGCACCACGGTGTCGATGAACTCGTCCAGCCCGTGCGGCGTCAGATGCGGGACCAGGATGAAGCCGTCGCAGGCGTCGGACTGTACGTGCCGGTCGATCTCGGTCGCGATGTGGTCCGCGGTGCCGACGAACTGTTGCCGGCTGGTGACGGCGATGACGAGTTCCCGAATGGACAGCTTGTCGGCCTCGGCCCGCTCACGCCAGGCCGCGGCGAGCGCCTTGGGGTCGCCGTGGCGGACGCGGCCCTGCGTGACGGTCGGGTCGTCGGCAGGCTCGACATCGGGCAGCGGACCGTCCGGGTCGTAGCCCGAAAGGTCGCGCTGCCATACCTGTTCGAGCATCGCGATCGCGGTCTGCGGGGTGACTTGCTGGTGGCGGATGAACCGTGCCTTCTCCTCGGCGTCGGCGGCGCTATCGCCGAGGACGAACGTCGCGGCGGGAAAGACCTTGAGGTGCTCCGGATTTCGGCCGTGTACCACCGCGCGGGCTTTGACGTCGGCGTAGTAGCGCTGGCCGGCATCCAACGTACCGTGCCCGGTGAACAGGGCATCGGCGTGTTTGGCGCCGAAGTCGCGGCCTTCGTCGGAGTCGCCGGCTTGTAGGAGGATCGGGTGGCCCTGCGGTCCGGCGGGCAGGGTGGCCACGCCGGAGACGTCGAACTGTGCACCATGGTGCGACACCGTCTGGATCCGGTCGGGGTCGACGTAGACCCCGCTATCGGGATCGGCGATCACCGCGCCGGGGGCCCAGCTGTCCCAGAATTCCCGGGCGACGGTGATGAACTCCTCCGCGCGCCGGTAGCGGTCGGCGTGGTCGAGAAAGCCCCCGCGCCTGAAGTTTTCGCCTGTGAACGCATCCGATGAGGTCACCATGTTCCACGCGGCGCGGCCATCGGAAAGATGGTCGAGGCTGGCGAACTGCCGTGACACCTCGAACGGTTCGTTGAACGTGGTGTTGATGGTGCCGGCCAGGCCGATGTGCTCGGTGACCGCGGCGAGGCCCGCGAGCACGGTGAAGGTGTCCGGGCGGCCGACCACGTCCAGGTCGTGGATCCGACCGCGGTGCTCACGCAGCCGCAGCCCTTCGGCGAGGAAGAAGAAGTCGAACAACCCCTGCTCGGCTTTACGGGCGAGATGGACGAACGAGTCGAAATCGATCTGACTGCCCGAATCCGGATCCGACCACACGGTGGTGTTGTTCACCCCGGGGAAGTGTGCGGCCAGATGAACCGGCTTGCGTTGCTGACCTTCTCGTATCATGCGGCACCACTCCAACGCTTGGCCAGTAGTTCGTATGAGCGCAGGCGATCAGCGTGCCGGTGGGTGGCGGTTGTCACCACCAGCTCGTCGGCGCCGGTGACCCGCTGCAGGGCCGTCAGTTTGTCGGCCACCTCGTCGGCGTCACCGACGAACTGGGTGGCGATCCGGTCCTCGACGACGGCGCGCTGATCGTCGGCCAGCGGCTCGACGGTATCGGGATCCGGATACGGAACCGCGCCGCCCTCCGCGCGAATGGAGTACACCCACCGCCCGAACGGCGTGGCGAGGTGCCGCGCGGTGGCGGAGTCGTCGGCGACGAGAACGTCAGCCGAGACCACCACGTGCGGCTCCGACAGATGCGCCGACGGGACGAACGCGGCCCGGTAAGCATGGACAGCATCGAGCGCCGAACTCGGAGTGATGTGGTAGCTCGCCACGAACGGCAGCCCGCGCGCCCCGGCCACCTCGGCGCTCTGGCCCTTACTGCTGCCGAAGATCCACGGCGTCAGCCCCGACGCCTCGCCGGGCACCGCGTGCACCGGGTATCCGTCCACGGTGTAGCTGCCACCGAGCAGCGCCAGGATGTCTGCGACCTGCTGGCCAAAGTCCGGCGGCACGGCCTCTGGTTGGGTGAGAACCGTTGCCAGCGCTCGCATCCGCGGGCTGGACAGCAGCGTCCGTGTGTCGAACGCGGACGGCACCACGACCCCGTCGACCTCACGCCACGGTACGTCCGGTCGCGGCGGCAGCTCGCCGCGCTCGACCTCCTTGCGCCGCTGCCCGGAGCGGCCCAGCCCCAGGTCGATGCGCCCGGGGTGGAACTGCTCGAGCATGCCGAAGCTCTCCACCACCGCCAGTGCCGTGGTGTAGCCCAGCTGGACGGCCGCGGCGCCGACTCTGATCCGTTCGGTGGCGGCGGCGATCTGGCCGATCAGCACGGCCGGCGCCGAGCTCGCGACCGCGACGAAGTGGTGCTCGGCCACCCAATAGCGTTGGTAGCCCCACTGTTCGGCATGTTGGGCGAGATCCACGGTGTTACGCAGCGCGGAGGCGGCATCACAGCCGGCGCTGATGGGTGACAGGTCGAGGATGGACAGCGGAACGGTCACGGGGCACCTGCCGAGGCATATCGGTTGGCGGCGGCCGGCAATCCGAACCGTTCCCGCAGCGTCTCGCCCGTGCGGTAGCCGGTGCGGAATCGCCCCGCCCGCTGCAACAGTGGAACCACCTCGTCGACGATGATCGGGAGGTCGATGGTGTTGACGGCCGGTCGCAGCCGGAATCCGGCCAGGCCCAGATCGTGCCAGCCCAGCAGCAAATCGACGAGCTGCGCTGGGGTACCCGCGAAAATCAGTGCATCAGAGCGGAACTCGCTGTCTGTGCCGAAGCTGACCACCAGATCGGCGATCACCTTCCGGTCTGCGGCGACCTGGCTGAGGATACCCCTGGCCGATGCCTCGTCACTTGGTGTTACGAAGACGAGATCGGCTCCGGTACTGGCGAATTCATAAACCGGCTCGATGTGAGCGAGGGCGGCGACCACCGGTTGCCCCTGCGGTGGCCGCGGGGTGATCGACGGACCCTTAACCGAGAAGTGCGATCCGGCGAAATCGATGTAGTGCAGCTTGTCGCGATCGACATAGCGGCCGGTGGCGACGTCACGGATGACGGCGTCGTCCTCCCAGCTGTCCCACAACCGCCGCACGACTTCGACGAAATCGGTTGCTTCGCTGAATAATTCGCTGGAATCGGGGGCTGTTCGCCGGCCGAACGCGGCGGCCTCGTGCGCGCTCGAACTGACCCGGGCCTGCCAGCCGCCACGACCGTGGGAGATGAAGTCCAGTGTCGCGATGGCTTTGGAGACATGGAAGGGCTCAGTGTGGGTCACCGTGGCCACCGGGATGAGCCCGATGCTGTTGGTCAGAGGGGCAATCGTGGCGGCGACCAGGACGGCGTCGGCACGCCCGGCCAGCCGGCGCGGATCGATCTCCGCCCGGCGTCCGGGCTGGGCAGCGAGGCTGTCGTCAACAGTCAGAAAGTCCAGCAGGCCACGCTCAGCGGTGGCGGCAAGCCGGGCCCAGTGTCGGCCCGAGGTCACCGCGGCGGCACTCGGGTCCGCGGCCAGCGTGTGCCGCCACGCCTGCGGATGCCAGCCATAGCCGTCGAGCGCGACGCCGAGATGCAGTGGATTGTGCGCCATCACATAACTGTCTAACGCCCGGTGGCAGAACGCATTCCGGAATGAGGGGTTGTGCTCAGCCTGATTTCAAATTCGCCCAGCTAGGGGCGTCAGAACGTTTTGACGAAGGCGATCGGAAACACGTCACCCTTGCTCGGCAGCGGCTCGGCAAGCCGTGTGTAGCCGGTGCTGCCGTAGAGCGCCTCGGCCTCTGGCTGGCGGTTACCGGTGGTCAGGTAGACCGGTGGTAGCCGCGGTCGGCGATCTCGGCCTCGAGCGCGGCCAGCAGCATCGTGGCGTAGCCACGGCGCCGGCTTCCACTGTCGGTCCAGACCCGCTTGAGTTCGGCGGTGTCGTCGTCCAAACGGCAGAACGCCCCGCCGGTGACCGGCCTACCGTCGAGCAGCCCGATCAGCATTCCGCCGTCAGGTGGGCTGAACGTCCCGGCCGGATGACTTCGCAGCCACCGCGCGACCCCCGACTCGGTGCCCTCGTAGCGGTCGGCGTACTCGACGGCCAGCTCGGCCAGCAGCGGTTGCGCCAGCTCATCGTCCTGATCGACGGGGACGAAACGCAGGGCACACATGACTTCGAGTCTGCATTGTCGGCTTCGAGTCTGCGGTCACGGCGCGCATTCCTGGAGGATTTCGCCCTGGACGCAGGCTCGAAGCCGTCAGCGCAGAGTCAAGACAGCTGATCCGCTTCGCCCAAAAGTTGACACCTGTAAAGTTTCCGTTCATGGACAACATCCGAGGCAAGACCGTCGCCATCACCGGTGCTGCTCGGGGCATCGGTTTCGCCACCGCCAAGGCGCTGCTGCAGCGCGGTGCACGCGTGGTGATCGGCGACCGTGACGTGGCGCTTGAGGAGTCCGCTGTCGCCAGGCTGAGCAAGCTCGGTCCGGTTTCGGGCTACCCGCTCGACGTCAGCGACCCCGAATCGTTCGCGACCTTCCTGGACAAGGCCCGCGCCGACGGTGGCGGCCACATCGACGTCCTGATCAACAACGCAGGCGTCATGCCCGTCGGCCCGTTCCTCGACCATTCCGAGCAGGCGGTGCGCACTGCCGTCGAGGTCAACCTCTACGGCGTGATCACCGGCTGCCGGCTGGTGCTGCCCGAGATGGTGAAGCGTCACGCCGGCCACATCGTCAACATCGCCTCGATGGCCGGCATGCTGGCCGTGCCCGGCCAGGCGCTGTATGCCGGAACCAAGTTCGCCGTCGTCGGGCTGTCGACCGGCCTGGCCGATGAGTACGCGCCGCAGGGCGTCCACATCAGTTGTGTCATGCCGACATTCACCAACACCGAACTGATCTCCGGTACGCGCACTACCGCGGCCACCAAACCGGTGCAGCCCGAGGACATCGCCGCCGCGGTGATCAAGGCACTCGACAAGCCGACAACCGCGATCTCGGTGCCCAACTATTCGCGCTTCCTGGCCGCCGCGGTGATGTTCCTGCCGCCGGGCGGACGGCGCTGGCTGTCCAACAAGATGGGCACCGACCGGGTCTTCCTCGACTTCGACGCTGGCGCCCGCTCGGCCTACGAGAAGCGCGCGCAAACCGCCACAGGCGTGGTGGAGACCCCCGAAAAGGGCTAGAGCTTATGGCCGGACTCCTCAACGCGGCTCGTACCTCGCCGCTTGATCGTCGTCCGTCTAGCTGAGCACCGGGACCGCGTTCCCGGGCCGGTAGGTTTCGACCGTCTCGATATGAGCGAGCAGAGTCTCCGGCTCGACGGCGTAGAGCTTGCCGTCGTCCTCACCACCGGTGCCGACGAGTACCGCCATGACCCGCTCGGGGAAATCGTCGTCTTCGCCTGCCGCCGTAATCCAGATTCGGGTGACCGGCTCGCGGCCCTCGTCGACCACGGCGGCCGCCGACGGCTCGTAGAACCAACTGATCAACGTCTCGGTGGAGAACTCGGCATCGAACGTCCAGCCGCGAGCCGTCAGCCACTCGTCGAAGGTCTCAACCGCCTGCGCGAGTTGAACATCCACGTCGTCGAGGTTGTCCTTCACCTCGTCGGGAATCCAGCGCACATCGCGGGTCGCCTGCCGCTTCTTGCGGCGAGCCTTCTTGGCGTCGGAGTTGCGTGACACCGCTAGCCCAGTGCGCGATCCAGGTCGGCGATCAAGTCTTCGGTACCTTCCAGCCCGACCGAGATCCGCACCACCCCGTCGCCCAGCCCGATCGCGGCCCGGCCCTCCGGCCCCATCGCGCGGTGCGTGGTGGTCGCCGGGTGGGTGATCAACGACTTGGCGTCACCGAGGTTGTTCGAGATGTCGATCACCTGCAGCTTGTCGAGCACCTCGAAGGCCCGTTCCTTGCCGCCCTCGAGTTCAAAGGTCACGACGGTGCCGCCGCCGCGCATCTGCCGCTTGGCCAGGTCGAACTGCGGATGTGATTCCAGGAACGGGTATTTCACCCAGTTCACGCCGCGCTGGGTTTCCAGGAACTCGGCGATGCGCTGCGCGGAGCGGTTCGAATAATCCACCCGCACCGCCATGGTCTCCAGGCCCTTGAGCAACACCCAGGCGTTGAACGCGGACAGCGCAGGCCCGGTGTGCCGCATCAGTTTCTGCACCGGACCGTCGATGTACTCCTTGTCACCCAGGATCGCCCCGCCCAGCACCCGGCCCTGCCCGTCGATGTGCTTGGTGCCCGAGTACACCACCACGTCCACACCGAGCGGGATACCCTGCTGCAGCAGCGGAGTGGCAAAGACGTTGTCCAGCACCACTTTCGCCCCGGCCGCGTGCGCCATCTCAGATACCGCGGCGATGTCGACCAGCGACTGCATCGGGTTGGACGGGGTCTCGAAGAAGACGGCCTGCGTCGGTTTCGACAGCGCCTCCTCCCACTGCGAGAGGTCATCGCCGTCGACGAAGACGGTCTCCACACCCCAGCGCGGCAGGATCTCGCTACACACCACGAAGCACGAGCCGAACAGGCTGCGCGCGGCCACCAGTCGATCCCCGGCACCCAGCAGCGCACCCAGCGCGGTGAACACCGCGGACATCCCCGAAGCGGTCGCGAAGGCCGCCGGCGCGCCCTCGATCAGCCGCAGCCGTTCCTCGAACATCGAGATCGTCGGGTTGCCGTAGCGGGAGTACACGTAGCGGTCGATGTCGCCGGTGAACGCCTTCTCCGCCTGGGCGGCGGACTCGTAGACGTAGCCCGACGTGAGGTACAACGCCTCGGCAGTCTCCTCGAAACCCGAGCGCAGCAGCCCGCCCCGCACCCCGATCGTCGCCTGGCTGACCCCGTCGGGCAGCGGCGCGGGGATGCGTACCGACGGCACGGGCGGGGTCGGTTCGCTCATGACTGCTTCCAGGGCAGGCCCAGCGCGCGCCAGCCGTTGCCTCCGCGGTGACCGTCGGCGTCGAGCTGGCCTTCGAAGCCGTCAAGCATGTTGTAGGAGGGCGCAATTCCCGCCGCGGTCGCGGTCTGCGCTGCCGGGATCGAGCGGTTACCGGAGCGACAGATAAAGACGACCGGGCGCTCGCCGGGTGTGACACCGGCAGCGTTCAGTTCGGCGACGAAATTCTCGTTGCGCTGACCGTTGCCGCGATTCCACTCCACGAACACCACGTCGCGGCCCAGGCTGGACAGGTCGGGCACCCCGACCCACCGCCACTCGGCGTCGGTGCGGCAATCCACCAGCACCGCGTCCGGGTTTTCGCTGAGCAGCTTCCAGCTCTCCTCAGGGGTGATATCTCCTGCATAGCTCACCCGCCCGAGTCTTCCACACCGAGCTGGGACCAACCGAGCGATCCCTAGCCGGGACCGGGCGAGCACACCGTCCACTCGCCGCCCTCGCGGACGAAGGTCATCGGCACCTTGATCTTGTCATCGGGCGCATGCTCGAAGTGATAGACGACGGTGCCGCTGGCTCGATCGCCGTCGATGGTCACCCCGGTCACATCGTCGACGTAGCGTGCACCGTGGTCCGCGGTGGATTTGTCTTGGCGGGCAAGCACTTCAGCTTCTTTTCCCTGCTGCGCGGCGCAGGTGAACTTGCGGAAGTCACCGTAATTCTTGCGCTGCAGAGCGTCGTTCTGGCCGACCGCGGCGCGGCCGACCTTCACGTCCTCGCTCATCGGCTTGTTGCTGAACAGCCACGCAATCCCCACTGCGGCAAGCACCAGAACGGCTACACCCAGCGCGATCAAAATAGGCATGGGGCTGGAGCGGTCGTCCTCCGGTTCGGTCACGGCTGCCAGACCCGGTGCAGCACCGTCGAGACCTGCCGCACCCGATCGCGGGCAGTGGTGACGTCGGACCCGGTGGCCAGCGCAACCCCGAGCCGCGAGCGTGCCGACCCGTCGTGGCGGCCCAGCAACCGGATATCGCTCTCAGGCACCACCAGAGCCTCGGCCAGCACGGCCGGGTCGATCTCCGGGGTGTTCGTGCTTTCGTCGGCGCCGCCATAGGTGACCTCGGCAGCGCCCGGCGACACCATGATGGTGTCCACCGGCAGGCCCAGGACCGCCCTGGCGTGCAGCTCGAACTCCGATAATCGCTGGGTTCGCAGCGTGACCAGTCCGCTGTCGTACGGGCGCACGCTGACGTCGGAGAAGTACACCTCGTCGCCACGCACCAGCAGCTCCACGCCGAACACCCCGCGGCCGCCCAGCGCCCGCACGATCCGCGCGGCCACCGACTTCGCCGCACCCAGCGCCGCCAGCGTCATCTCCTGCGGCTGCCAGGACTCCAGGACGCCGCCATCGAGCTGGCGATGGCCGATGGGCTCACAGAAATGCAGGGCGGGACCCGCGGGACCGTCGGTGCGCACCGTCAACAGAGTCACCGCGTAGTCGATCTCGACGACGGTCTCGGCCAGCACGCGGTTGTGCGGCACCCGTCCCCCCGCCGCGACGGCGCGCTGCCAGGCGGGCTCGACATCGTCGGGCCGCAACAGCACCGACTGCCCCTGGCCGGGTGTCCCGATCACCGGCTTGACCACCAGCGGGAATCCGGCGTGCTCGGCGACGGCGGTCAGTTCGTCCACCGACCCGGCGAACCAGAACGGCGCTGTCGGCAGGCCCAGCTCGTCGGCAGCCAGCCGGCGCATGCCCTCCCGGTCAAGGCTCAGCTGAGTGGCATAGACGCCCGGGACCACCTGGGTGGTTCCGCCGTCCGACGCCGCCCGCAGCGCGTCGATGGCGACGGCGTTGGTGTCGACGACTACGTAGGCGGGTTCGACGCGGGCGATGGCAGCGGTCAGTTCCTCGGGATCGGTGATCTTCACGACGAGCGCCTCGTCGGCCACGTCGTGCGCCGGTGCATCGGCGTAGCGATCGACGGCGACCACCTCGGCTCCCAGCCGCTGGAAGGCCAGCACCAGCTCGCGGCTCAGCTCACCGGACCCCACCAGCATCACGCGCATGATGCCCAAGGATAGGTGGGCTCAGCCTCGGGCAGGCCAATGCCAGGACGGCTCGTCGAGCAGACCCTGGCCGACGATGGCGGTCTGGCCCATCTCTTTGGTGAGTTCGATGGTGTTGACATCGCGCTGCTCGCCGCGCAGCGCCTCGACCAACGCGGCCGCGTGGGTGACGACAACGACCTGGGAACGCTCCGAGGACCGGGCGATCAGCGCGGCCAGCGCGGGCAGCAGATCCGGGTGCAGGCTGGCCTCCGGCTCGTTGAGCACGGTCAGCTCGGCCGGCCGCGGGGTGAGCAACGCCGCGGCCCACAACAGGTACCGCAGGGTTCCGTCGGACAGTTCGGCGGCCGTCAACGCCCGCAGCATCCCGGGCTGGCGCAGGGTGACCTCGAAGCGGCCGTCGCTGCTGCGGATCTCCACCCGGCTGCCCGGAAAGGCGTTCTCGACCGCCTCGGTCAGCGCGCGAGAGTCGCCGACCTCGGCGACGGTCTGCAGCGCCGCGGCCAGATCGGCACCGTCGTGACTCAAAACCATTGTGCGGGTGCCGATCTGGGGCTGGCGGGCCGGTGCGGCGCTGTCGGTGCGGACGTGGTCGTAGAACCGCCAGGACCGCACCCGCTCACGCAACGCCAGCAGTTCGGGCGCCGCCTGCGGATCGGCGAGCTCGCTGAGCATGCTGTCGAACGGCCGCAGCGTGGTGGCCGCAGGACGCCAGTCGCCCTCGGCGTCGCGCAGGAGAACAGTGGGTCCGCCTCGCTGCGCCAGCAGCGCCGACGGCCGCAACGCAGGCCCGGCCCACACCGCCTCCGACTTGATCTCGGGGTCCAAGTTGAACGCGGTGTTGCCGTCGATGGGCAGCCCGAAGTCGACGGCGTAGCCGAAATCCTCACCGGCGAAGCCCAGCTTGAGGCTCACCGGGCCCTTCTCACCTTGCCCGGCCCACATCGTGGAGCTCAGTCCGCCCTCGCGGGCCAGCGCATTGACCGACCCGTTGCGCGCCGAGTCGGCCAGCAGCCGCAGCGCCCGGTACAGGCTGGACTTCCCGGTGCCGTTGGGACCGGTGACGACGTTGCAGCCGCGCAGCGGGACGACCAGGCGGCGCAGCGAGCGATAGTTCTCCACGGCCACGGTGTCGAGCACGGACTCACCTAACCAGCCGGCACCGACGCCCTCGGCGGGGTGGGTCGGCTCAGACGGCGATGGCGACGGGGGTCGGCACCGCGGTAGCGGGCGGCTCCGGCTGCGTGCCCGGCACGGTCGTGTACGGCCACAGGTCCGGCGGGATGATCTGGTTGCCGGTCACGCCCGTCAGCCGCGCGATGATCTGCGCCGGGATGTTCGTCGCCTGGTAGAGCAGGGCGCCGATGAATTGGATCGGCAGCTTGAGCGGTCCGGACATGTCCGCGGTGAGGCCGTTGAAGACGGTGTACACGAAGTAGGGAACGAACCCGACGATGGTTCGGAGGTCCAGCGCCACGTTGGTGACGACGTTGGGATAGCCGTACATCGCGATCGCGTCGGTGAGCGCCTGCTTGATCGCGTCGAAGCCGGGGGCCACGGGCTTGTAATCGCTTCCGGCGAGGTCCATCAGCGGCTTGCCCGCCGAATAGGACGGGGGCGTCAGCCCGAACAGTGCGTCCACCGTGGGCGTGATGTCGATGTTGGAGTAGGTGTTGTTGATCGCCCCCTGCTCGAACCCGGGTCCGTTTGCGATCACGAAAGTTGTAGTTTCCCAGGGTGTTTGGAATCCGTGGGCCCGCATGTCGGAGCCGAGCCTGATGGTCGGCCATGGCACCTGACCGTGGTCGGTGGTGACAAGTACGGTCCACGGCTCGTCGGGGTGCGCGGCGTTCCAGGTGTTGACCGCGGCCATGATCTCGCCGACGTTCTGGTCGACGTTGGTCAGCGCCGCGGCGTACTGGGGCGATCCGGCGTCATACTCGTGCCCGGTGTCGTCGACGCCGACGAAGTAGGTGAAGTTGAAGCTGGAGACTCCGGCCGTCGTGTTGTTGATCGCGTCGACGGAGGCCTGGCCCACCAGGTCGTCGGTGTCCAGCCAGCTGTTGTTGTATTTCGGGAAGAACTTGATGGTGTCGGCCGGGATCGAGCCGGCACCGGCGATCTGGGCGATGTTCTCCCAGTCCGCGATCACGGTGGTCTGAATGCCGGGGTCGTAGGTCTCGAGTTGGTTGAAGATCGTCGGCCACTTGTCGTAGGTCCATGGCGTGAAGACGTTGTTGAACAGGCCCGCCGTCTCACTCCACACACCCGTCAAGATGCCCGTCCACGAGGGGTTGGACATGGTGGTGTGCCCGACCATGGTCGACGCGGCGGTGGTGCCGGTGCTTATCAGGGCCTGCAGGTTGACGTTGTCGGGGTTAGACAGGATCGCGCTGAGGTTGGTGCCGTCGATTCCGATCACCAGCACGTGCGTCGGGGTGGTGGACTGGGTAGTGACCGTAGCGTTGTTGCCCGTCGCAGCCGCCGCGGAGGCCGTCATCACCACGCCCCGGCGGCTGTGTCCAGTGCCCGGCGTCGCGCTGCCGACCGTCGAGAGGGCCAACGAAACCAGTTCTGCCGCTGAGGTTGCCGTCGTGGTGCGACCGGCCGTCGCGGTCTTTCGGCTGGCCGCGGCCGGTTGACTCAAGGCCTCGTTGGTGCGCACGGCCTTGGCTTGTGGACTCGTGCGCGCTTTCGGTTGCGCAGTGGAAGAGCCGGCCTTGACCGCGCTTGAGGACGAACCGGCATCGGAGTTGCCCGTATCCGCGGAGGCGACCGCCACTGTGGCGACGGTCGAGCCGAGACCGACGAGGCCTCCCGCAGCGACACCGACGCATAGTTGTTTGGCCCGACTCATTGTGCCCACTCCCCTGATTCGCTCGAAACAACCCAAAGCGACAGGTGCCGGCAACCACCTCAATACCCAAGACCCGTTCGCCGGCAATATGTTTACTAGTTTTAGGCGAAGCCTGCAGGAAAGTTGTGAAATCGCTGGGTTAACGCTGGAGGTCCGCGCGGAAGGACGTCATCGCGGTCAGTACCGCCGCGAACACCCGGTGGGCGGCGGCGAGATCCTCGTCGGGCAGGTCGGCCAGCACGTGGTGAGTATGCGCGGCCAATGGAGTGAAAAACGCGCGGCCCACCTCGATGCCGTGGTCGGCGTATCGCAGGATGACCTTGCGGCGGTCCCCCGGGTCGGAGTCACGGCGCAAGTGACCGGATTCGATCATCCGTTCGACGAGGTAGGTGATTGCCGCACCGGATAGGCCCATGCGGTTACGCAGCTCACCGGCCGTCAGCGGCGCGCCGGCGTTCTCGGCGACCATCACATGCACCAACGCGCGGAAATCGTTGGCCGACAACCCATGGGTGCCGGCGAATGCGCGGCCGATCTGGTCGGATTCCGCCGACAACGCTTGAACGCCGGCGACCACAGCCGACTCCAGCGCCGCACGGCCGGGTTGATCCATCCGACCAGGTTAACCGTTAAGTAGATGAAATGTTAAGAAAATGAAGCTATGTTGGGGTGATGCATCGCGGAGCCGACGCCGGGCACCCGCTGTGGGATCGCATCGGCGCACTTATCAGCAACCGGTATTCCTGGTTACTCGCCCTTCTCGTCGCAGTGATCGGCGGCGGCCTGATGGGCGCCATCGGACAGAGCGCCTCGGCGGATCAGTCCCCCGTCGCCCTGCCCCCGAGCGCGGAATCGGCCAAGGTGGCAAGCCTGTTGAAGGAATTTCCCGGCGGCGCCGCCGCGCCGGTGATCCTCGTCGTCACCCGTACCGACGGGGGCGCCCTGACCCCGGATGACCTGGCCGCCGCCGAAACGGCCCGCGCACAGATGGCCGCCGTCGCCGGCACGAACAGCCCGCCGATTCCGGTTGCCGCCTCCAGCGACGGTGAGGCCGCGCTGGCCCCGGTACCGATCGACGGCACGCTGTCCGGCTTTGCGCTCAACGACCAAGTCAAGGCGCTGCGGGAAGCCGCCAAGAACGGGCTGCCGGGCGACCTGACCGTCAACGTCACCGGCGGGCCGGCCTTCGGCGCCGACATTGCGAACGCGTTCGCCGGGGCCAACATCACCCTGCTGGCCGTCACCGGCACCGTGGTCGCGCTGTTGCTGATCGTCACCTACCGCTCACCGGTGCTGTGGCTGGTGCCGCTGCTGGTCATCGCGTTCGCGGATCGGGTGGCCGCGGTGCTGGGCTCGGCCGTCGCCGAGGCCGGCGGGATGGCCGCCGACGGTTCGACATCGGGCATCACCAGTGTGCTGGTGTTCGGTGCGGGCACCAACTATGCGCTGCTGCTGATTTCTCGCTACCGAGAGGAGTTGCGTCACAACAGCAGCCACCGCCAAGCACTGCGCACAGCTGTCCGGTTCGCCGGCCCGGCGATCGTGGCCAGCAATGCCACCGTGGTGCTGGCATTGCTGACGTTGCTGTTCGCGTCGTCGCCCAGCACCCGCAGTCTCGGAGTGCAAGCCGCGTCGGGCCTGCTGGTGGCCGCCGTCTTCGTGCTGTTGATGTTGCCGCCCCTGCTGGCCTTGTTCGGGCCGAAGTTGTTCTGGCCCTTCATCCCGCAGGCCGGTACCGAAGAGATCACCGACACCGGCGCCTGGCATCGGGTCGCGGACTGGGTGTCCCAGCACGCGGGGCGGGTCACCGTCGCGGCTACCGCAGTGCTGGTCGTGCTTGCCACCGGGCTACTGGCAACCCCTGTGGGGCTCAACCAGATTGATCAGTTCCGGGTCAGTTCCGACTCGGTAGCGGGCTATCGGACGTTGTCGGCCCACTTCCCCAGCGGGCTCACCGACCCGACCCGCGTCATCGGCAGCACCGACAAGAGCGCCGCAATCGATCAGGCGATCCTGGCCACCCCCGGCGTTGTCTCCGCCAACCCGGTAGGCCAGTCCGCCACCGGCCTGAGCCAATGGCAGGTCGTCATCGCTGCCGAACCGGCCTCGCAGGAGGCTTTCGCCACCATTGCTGGCCTTCGTGATTCGGTGCACAAGGCCGATCCCGGCGGGCTGGTGGGCGGCTCGGACGCGCAGGCGCTGGACGCCAGGGACGGCGCGGTCCACGATCGCTGGGTGGTGATCCCCGCCATCCTGATCGTGGTGCTCGCGGTGCTCTACATCCTGCTGCGGGCCGCGCTGGCGCCGCTGGTGTTGGTGGCGGCCACGGTGCTATCCACCATGGCTGCCCTCGGGCTGGGCGGCTGGGTGAGCGTGCACCTGCTCGGATTTCCGGCCCTGGACAACACCACACCGCTGTTCGCGTTCCTGTTCCTGGTTGCGCTCGGGGTGGACTACACGATCTTCCTCGTCACCCGCGCCCGTGAGGAGACACCGCAGCACGGCACGCGCGGGGGGATCGTGCGGGCGGTGTCGGCGACCGGGGCGGTCATCACCAGTGCCGGCATCGTGCTGGCGGCGGTGTTCGCCGTGCTCGGCGTGCTACCACTGATCGTGCTGACCCAGCTGGGCATCATCGTCGGCCTGGGCATCCTGATCGACACCTTCGTGGTGCGCACCGTCGTGATCCCGGCGCTGTTCACGCTGATCGGGCCCGCGATCTGGTGGCCGGCGTTCAGACGTGCCGACATCGAGGATCAGGCGCGTACCGTCGTGTCATGACCCACGCTGCCGCGTTGCCGCCACTGCACATGCGGCGCAACGGTTTCGACCCGACACCGGAGCTGCACGACATCCGCGCCGGCGGCGGCGTGGTCAATGCCGTCAACGCGTTCGGCATGCAGGTTTACCTGATCACCCGCTATGACGACATCAAGGCCGTGCTCGCCGATCACGAGCACTTCTCCAACGCCAGACCACCGGGTTTTGTGGCGCCGGGTGCGCCACAGCTGACCGAGGAGCAGCAGGCGGACAGCCGGGCGGGCAATCTGCTGGCCCTTGACCCGCCCGGGCACGGCCGGCTGCGCCGGATGCTCACCGGCGAGTTCACCGTGCGCAGGATGAAGGCGCTTGAGCCGCGCATCGTTGAGATCGTCACTTCCCGGCTCGACGCGATCGAACAGGCAGGGGCTCCAGCCGATCTGGTGGCCGAGTTCGCCCTGCCGATCCCTTCGCTGGTGATCTGCGAGCTGCTCGGCGTGCCGTACGCCGACCGCGATGACTTCCAGCGCCGCAGCACCCGCCAGCTCGACCTGTCCATCCCGATCCCCGAGCGGCTGGAATTGGTGCGCCAAAGTCGCGAGTACATGGGCTCACTGGTGGCCTCGGCCCGCCGCGCGCCGCGCGAGGACATGCTCGGCATGCTGGTGCGCGAACACGGTTCAGAGCTCAGCGACGCCGAGCTGATCGGGGTCGCCTCGCTGCTGCTGCTCGCCGGTCACGAGACCACATCGAACATGCTGGGGCTGGGCACCCTGGCCCTACTGCGGCACCCCGAGCAGCTCGCCGCCGTTCGCGACGACCCCGACGCGGTCGCCCCGGCCGTAGAGGAACTCCTCCGCTGGCTGTCAATAGTGCACAGCAGCATCCCCCGGATCGCCACGACCGACACCGAGGTCGCCGGGGTGCAGATTCCGGCCGGCAGCCTGGTGCTGGCGGCGCTGGCGTCAGGTAATCGGGACGCGACGTTCGTCGAACAGCCCGACGTGCTCGACATCCGGCGAGACATACTGAGCCACTTGGCATTCGGGCACGGAGTTCATCACTGTCTCGGCGCGCCGCTAGCGCGCATGGAGATGCGGATCGCGTTTCCCGCACTGCTGCGCCGCTTTCCGGGTCTGGCCTGCGCCGAGCCGTTCGAGGACATCGAGTTCAAGCCGTTCCACTTCATCTACGGGCTGCAAGCACTGCCGGTGACGTGGTGAACGTCAGGACGCGAACTCCTCACGGTGTCCCTCGAACACGCCGGCGCGGACCAGCAGTAGCACGCTGACCATCAGCACCCAGATCGGGAACCCCAGCGTCAGCCACATGCTGATATCGCCGGCTATAAGCAATGCCAGCGCGAGCAGATAGCTGACGTACACCAGCCAGCGTGGCATCAGTCCGGTGCGCAGCCAGATAGTCGCCAGCGAGATCATGAACACTGCCGCCATGCGCAGGGCATAGGTCTTCGACAAGGCCAGCACCACCATCCGCCCGAAAAGCGCGACCTCGCTGTGGCCGAGCAGCTCGTGCCCAACCGCGTTGTCACTGGCAGCCAGGCCCGCACCAATTGCGCTGGTGATGAACGTCATCGCCAGGAACAGCAGACCGCTGCCGAGGAACACCGTCGAGAAGAACCGGTCTTCGAGCCGGCCCAGGTTGTCGCGCACGACGCCGATGAACCACAGGAAGCTGATCCCCGCGAACGGCATAAGCAACGCGGCGATCTTCATCTTGCCGCTGGCGGCGTCCAGCCACTGCGTGCCCGGCTCGGCACCCTCCGGCAACGACGAGCGGATCAGGATCAGGTTGGCGCCGAACAACAATGCGAACAGCACGCCGGCCGCCGCTGCCGCCCGCGGCGTGGTCAAGGTTTTCAGTGTTGACGAGCTTTTGGCGCCAATGATGGAGTCGGCCACGTCGTCATGGTGACAGACTCAGGGCTGCCCGGGCAGCAGACGCACCATCAAACCGTGCGATTCGGCACAGAGTGTTCCGTCCGGATCTCTCAGCTCGGCGTTGACGAAGGCTTTACGTCCCTCGGCTTCCCGCAGCCAGCCGCGCACGGTCAGATCGGTGTCGATGGGCGTGACACTGCGGTAGTCGACGTGCAGGAAGGCGGTCCGGCTGATCGGACGTCCGGTCGCGTGGATGACCATGCCGAACACCGAGTCGAACATCAACGGCAGCACACCGCCGTGCACGGCGTAGTTGCCGCCGACGTGAAATCGGCTGAATCGGACGGTCAACTCGACCGCCTCGGCATCGAATTTGGTCACGCGGTACGGGGCCATCAGCAGGCTGCCCGCACCGGGCAGGCTGGGCACCCGGTTGGCCGGGCCCACCCCTTCGGCGGCCTCGAACGGGTCCAGAAGAGCCACCAGTTCCTCGACCCGGTCGGCGGCCGCGGACCAGACCTCGGGGTCGGGATCGGCCGACACGGCCAAGTCCTGCGCCCGGCGCATTGCCGTCAGGAAGCGGCCGAAGCCCTCCCCAGGTTGGGCGACTTCGAATTTCGGGAAGCCGCCGTGCTTGTAGTAGTCCGGGTCGAGATCGTGGGGATCGGTCATCGAGGCGCCAGCACGTCGCGGCGCACGATGGTCTGATCCCGGCCCGGCCCCACGCCGATGCACGAAACATAAGCTCCCGCAAGCTCTTCCAGACGCAGCACATAGTCACGCGCCTTGGCGGGCAGATCCTCGAACTCGCGGGCGTCGGAGATGTCTTCCCACCAGCCGGGCAGTTCGGTGTAAATCGGTTCGGCACGGGCGATTTCGCTTTGGGTCATCGGCATTTCACTCGTGCGCCTGCCGTCGACGGTGTAGCCGACGCACACCGGCACCGTCTCGAGGCTGGAGAGCACATCGAGCTTGGTCAGGAAGTAGTCGGTGATTCCGTTGACCCGGGTGGCGTAGCGGGCGATGACCGCGTCGAACCAGCCGCAACGCCGGCGGCGGCCGGTGGTCACGCCGATCTCCCCGCCGGTCTTGGCCAGGTACTCGCCGTTCTCGTCGAACAGCTCGGTGGGGAACGGGCCCGAGCCGACCCGGGTGGTGTAGGCCTTCAGAATGCCCAGCACGGTGGTGATGCGGGTCGGGCCGATCCCGGACCCGACCGCCGCACCGCCGGAGGTCGGGTTCGACGACGTGACGAACGGATACGTGCCGTGGTCGACGTCGAGCAGTGTGCCCTGAGAGCCCTCCAGCAGCACCGTCTCGCCGGACTCCAGCGCGGTGTTGAGCACCAGGCGGGTGTCAGCGATGCGGTGTTTGAAGCCGTCGGCCTGAGCCAGCAGCGTCTCGAGCACCTCATCGGCGTCCAGGGCCTTGCGGTTGTAGATCTTGACCAGCACCTGGTTCTTCAGCTCGAGGGACGCCCCGATCTTGGCGGCCAGCAGGTCGCGGTCCAGGACGTCGGCGACGCGGATGCCCATCCGGGCGATCTTGTCCTGGTAGCAAGGGCCTATGCCGCGGCCGGTGGTGCCGATCTTCTTGTTGCCCATGTAGCGCTCGGTGACCTTGTCGATGGCCACGTGATAGGGCATCAGCAGATGGGCGTCGGCAGAGATCAGCAGGCCGGAGGTGTCGACTCCCCGATCTTCCAGGCCCGAGAGTTCCTTGAGCAGCACGCCCGGGTCGACGACGACACCGTTGCCGATGACGTTGGTGACGCCCGGTGTCAGGATGCCCGAGGGGATGAGGTGCAGCGCGAAGTTCTCGCCCGTCGGCAGAACCACGGTGTGCCCGGCGTTGTTGCCCCCCTGGTAGCGCACCACCCACTGGACACGTCCACCGAGCAGATCGGTGGCTTTTCCTTTGCCCTCGTCACCCCACTGGGCGCCGATCAGGACGATTGCCGGCATGGTGTTTCTCCTGCTTATTGTGGTGCAGCCGGTGACCTACCCTATCGGAGCGCAGCACGAGGAGTGTCGTTGACCAACACCGAGATCACCGTGTTGCGTTTCGGGGGCCATCGGCTGCCGCGTGCGCTGGCGTCATTTCCCTGCCACGACGGCTCGGACTCGGCCGATATCGATGCCGCCGTTGCGAGGGCGTCGCGGGTGGTCATCGTGGGCTCGGCGGCTGATCTGGCGACCGTGCTGACCCGGCTGATACGCACCGACCGCCTCGACGTCGAAGTAGCTCTGCACTCGCGGTGGCGAAGCGCCGGGCGCGCGTTGACCGGTGTGGCACAACGTGTTCCGCTGATCCGCGACGAGACCGGCACGGCACTTGCCCAGGCCGCGTTCTGGCTTCCACCCGCCGACGAGCGGGTGATCCACGGGGAGGCGGTGGTCGATGACGACTTGCTCTTCGACGGCGAGGTGACGGCCGTGCGGGTCGAGCCGACCACCTCGATGCCCGGTCTGCGGGCGGCAGTCGCGAGCGGCCGGATGCGTCCGCGACGTTGGTTGACCGGCCGAGCCGTCCAGCTCGGCACCACCGGCGCGCGGGTGGTGCGTGACGGCGTACCGATGCCCCGGGAGGTGCAAAGGTCGGCGTTCTACCGGCACACCACGGGGTGGCTGCGAGTGTCGTGATCGCAGGTCACCGGGGCCGGGTCCGGTAGTTTCGTGAGGTGAACATCCGTCCGCTGCATCAGTCGGTGCGGCCCAGTCCTGTCTTCCTGGTGATCGTCGCGATCACCGTCGCCGGCGGGGTGCTGGCCTGGCTGGCCGCCGAAACCGTGCGGCCGCTGGCCTATGCCGGGGTGTTCATCTTCGTCGTCGCCGGCTGGCTGGTGTCCCTGTGCCTGCATGAGTTCGGCCACGCCTACACGGCCTGGCGGTTCGGCGACCACGACGTCGCGGTGCGGGGGTATCTCACGCTCAACCCGCTGAAATACTCCAGCCCGCTGCTGTCGCTGGGCTTGCCGCTGCTGTTCATCGCCCTGGGCGGTATCGGACTGCCCGGCGGCGCGGTCTACGTCCGCACGGCGTACATGACCCCTCGTCAGCGCACGCTGGTCAGTCTGGCCGGACCGGCAGCCAACTTGGTGCTGGCCGTCGTACTTCTCGCCGCCGTGCGACTGTTCTTCGACCCCGGCCACGGGGTGTTCTGGTCGGCCGTAGCGTTCCTGGGATTCCTGCAGATCACCGGCCTGCTGCTGAACCTGCTGCCGATTCCGGGCCTGGATGGCTACGGGGCGCTGGAGCCGCATCTGAGTCCCGAGACGCAGCGGGCGGTGGCACCGGCCAAGCAGTTCGGCTTCCTGTTTCTGCTCGTCCTGCTGTTCGCGCCGGCGTTGAACCAGTGGTTCTTCGCGGTGGTGTTCTGGTTCTTCGACCTGTCCGGGGTGCCTAGTGTGCTGGCCTCGATCGGCTCGCAGCTGACCCGCTTCTGGTCCGCCTGGGTCTGATTCGACACCGAGGCGGGGGGCAGCGATCCCCTCCGTCGTTGCCCCCCGGCTCAGTTCCATCCCCCGGTTGGCAATCCCTAACTTAGCGACCTGGGTGCAAGCCCGGAGCGACTTGGCAAGATTTTTTGAACGGGTGTTCTAGGACTCACCTCACAGCAACAGTGGCCGTCAACTCTTGCGACATATGCATCGTTACGCATATATTTCGTGCCATGGGTTCCGGACATGACCACAGCCACGGTGGTGACACGCGGGTGAGCCGGATGCTCATCGCCGCGGGGATTTTGACCGTGTTCTTCGTCATCGAGCTGTCCACCGCACTGATGATCAATTCCATCGCCCTACTGGCCGACGCCGGCCACATGCTGACCGACCTGGTCGCCATGTTCATGGGGCTGACCGCCCTACTGCTGGCCCGCCACGGTCCCGCCTCGGCGGCCCGCACCTACGGCTGGCATCGAGCCGAGGTGTTCACCGCGGTGGCCAACGCCGTCTTGCTGCTCGGTGTTGCGACCTTCATCCTCTACGAGGCCTTCGAGCGGCTCGGCAACGCGCCGGAGATCCCCGGCGTCCCGATGATCGTCGTGGCCCTGGCCGGCCTGCTCGCCAATGTCGTCGTGGTCATGCTGCTGCGCTCGCAATCCCAGGAGAGCCTGGCCGTCAAGGGCGCCTACATGGAGGTCGTGGCCGACACCGTCGGCAGCATCGGCGTGCTGATCGCCGGCATCGTGAACGTGACGACCCGCTGGCCGTATGCCGACGTGGTGGTCGCGGTGTTCGTCGCGCTGTGGGTTTTGCCCCGGGCGGTCGGGCTGGCCCGCGCCGCGCTGCGGATCCTGTCCGAATCATCGCCCAGCCACATCGATGTCGACGAACTGCGCACCGCGCTGGCCGCCGTCGACGGTGTCACGGAAGTGCACGACCTGCACGTGTGGACGCTGGTGCCCGGCAAGGACATGTGCACCGCACACCTGACCAGCAGCGGGGACTCCGACCGGGTACTCGACGACGCCAGAGCGGTGCTGTCCGCCCGCGGACTGGACCACGCGACCGTGCAGGTCGAGCCGCCCGGATCTGCCGACGACTGCCCCGGTCAGACCGACTGGTGAGCTAGTTGACCACCCCGCCGCGCTGGCCCATCGGCCTGCGCGCGGCGATCAGCACCGCGATCCCCGTGACGGCCGGATGGGCCGCCGGGGCGATGAGCTCTGGACTGATCGCCACCCTGGGCGCATTCACCTCCCGCTTCGGCGGCGACCGGCCCTACGCCAACCGCGGCATCGAACTGGCGACCGTGGCCGTGTCCCTGGCAGCGGCTGTCGCGGTGGGCGACTGGTCGGCCCAGGTGCCGTGGCTCGGTGTCGTGACGGTGTCGATGGTCGCGGTAGCGGCGGTGTGGCTGTGCAACGCCCTGGCCGTCGGACCGCCGGGTGCCTACGTGTTTGTCGTGGCCTGCGCGGCCGGTATCGGAGTTTCGGCCGCCCACTTGGCTCCCTGGACGATCGGCGTGCTGGTGCTGGCCGGCGGCGCGGTGGCCTGGCTGGTGCAGATGGCGGGCGCGCTGGTGGACTACCGCCGCCCGGAACGGGCCGCCGTCACGGCCGCGGCTGACGCCGTCGCCGGCTATATCGCGGCCGCCAACACGCCACAGGAGCGGGCGGCCCGACACCGCGCCGCCAACGCGCTGCACCGCGCGTGGAGCGTGCTGGTCAACTATCAGCCGCTGCCGGCTCCCCCGACCAGCGTCCTGCACCGCCTGCGCGCCGCCAACCACGCGGTGCATGTCCTGTTCAGCACGGCGGTGGCCGCCGCCGCGCACGGCGCCGCCCCAGACCCGGATTCGGCCGAGGTGGCCCGCCGTCTGGCCACTCTGCAGCTCTCGCCCGACACCGTCGCGACCCGCGAGGCCGACCGCATCCCGCTGGGCAGCCCGCCGCTGGTGACTGTGCTGCGCCGCGCCGTCAGCCCCGGGTCCCATGTCCGCCACATCATGCAGCGGATCGCCATCGGGGTGCCGCTGGCCGGTGCGGCCGCGATGACACTCGGCGTGGATCATGCGTACTGGGCGATGGCGGCCGCGGTGCTGGTGTTGCACCAGGGCACCGACCGCAGCCGTACGTTGCGCCGCGGCGCCGAACGGCTGCTGGGCACCTGGGTGGGCCTAGGACTGGCCGGGGTGATCCTGTCGCTGCATCCCCACGACCTGTGGCTGGTGGTGCTACTGGCGCTGTTGAATTTCGTCATCGAGCTGTTGGTGGTCCGAAACTACACGCTGGCAACGGTTTTCATTACAACGACGGCGTTGACCATCTCGTCGGGGACGCACGCGGTCAACATCGGCCATCTGCTGCTGGCGCGTGGCATAGACACGCTGATCGGCTGTGCGGTCGGGGTGGTGGTCTACCTCGTGGCCGCACGCTGGCAGGAATCCGCCCGGCTGACCGACGCCATCGGGCGCACGCTGGAGGCCACCGCAGCGGTCTTTCCCTACATCGCCGCGGGCGACACCAACGGGCTGGCGGCGCGCGCCTCGCGGCGGGATCTGCAGATCGCCGCGATTGCGTTGATGGAGGCCGACGAGGCCGCCCAGGCAGGCGCACCGCGCAACCGGGCCATCGCCGAAGAGCTGTTGCCGGCCGTGGCGGCCACCGAGCAGCTGGCTTACCGGACGATCGCGGCCTGCTGGACCGTCGAGCGCCGGACCGACGGCGTCACGTTCGGCCGGTCGCTGTTCGGCGACCGGCCCGCCGAACCCCACGTGGTGGCGCTGCAGGCGCTGGCGGCCGCCGTGCGCGGCGGCACTCCGCCTCCCGCGCCCGGCGAGCCGCCGCCGTTCGTCGCCGACCAGGTCATCGAGCTACGGCAAGCGCTGATCCCCGCGGGTTAGGCGAGACCCAGTTCGACGCGGGCCGCCGGATCGCAATCGTCGAGCAGGTCCAGGCAGCGAGCGAACTCGTCGGTCTCCCCGATCGTGTCCGCGGCGCGCGCCAGCGCCGCCACACAACGCAGGAAGCCGCGGTTGGGCTCGTGGCGATAGGGGACCGGGCCGAAACCCTTCCAGCCGTTGCGGCGCAACTGGTCCAGACCGCGGTGATAGCCGGTCCTGGCGTAGGCGTAGGCGGTCACCGCCTTGTCCTCGGCCAGGGCGTCTTCGGCCAGTTGGGCCCACGCCACCGAGGCGGACGGGTGAGCGGCAGCCACGATCGCCGGCGCCTGGCCGGCCGAGAGCTCCGCCTCGGCCTCGATGTCACCAGGCAGCAGCACGGGCTCAGGCCCCAAAAGATCACCAAACGATGTCATTGGCCCATTGTGCCGGTGCCACCACCCGCCGATGGTCGGACCCAACCGTTAGGGTCGAAGCACCAGCACTTCAGGAGGACGGCAGCTGCACATGTCGAACCCATCCGGGCCCGACCAGGACGACCCGACCAACCCCGTCGTCCCCTTCGACGACGAGCAGCCAACCCAGGAATACGACGTGGCCACCGAGGCGATCGGGGCCACCGACCCGCCAGCCGAACGTCGTTACACCGCACCGGGATTCGACGCTGGGTCGACGCAGATCATCGACCGCACGCCGGACCCCGAGACAGAGATCTTCTCTACGCCGACCGAGGTTTTCGCAGTCTCGGGACCGCCGCGGACCGGCCCGCAAGCCATCCCGCCGCGCCCCGTCGCGACTCGCAGGCGCAGTTGGGGCCTGGTGCTCGTGGTGATCCTCGTCATCGCGGCGCTGGCCGCGGTCGCCGTTTTGGCCACCTTCCTGCTCACCCGCGGCAACTCCGCCGCGCCGTCGCAGGAAGACATGGTTCGCACCAGCATCCAGAACTTCGACACCGCGGTGCAGAACGGCGACCTGGCGGCCCTGCGTGACATCACCTGCGGCCAGACCAGAGACAGCTACGTCAACTACGACGACGCGGCCTGGTCGGACACCCATGCCCGGGTGGCCGCGGCCCGTCAGTACCCAGTGGTGGCGAGCATCGACGAGGTCGTCGTCAACGGCGACCACGCCGAGGCCAACGTCACCTCGTACATGGCCTTCGACCCGGCCACCCGGTCCACCCGCAGCTTCGACCTGCAGTTCCGCGACAACCAGTGGAAGATCTGCCAGGCGTCCTAGCCGGTGGACACCGATCGGCCCGCGCTGTGCAGGTCGTTGCACGCCTCGACGACACGCTCGGACATGGAGGCCTCGGCCTTCTTGAGGTAGCTGCGCGGGTCGTAGACCTTTTTGTTGCCCACCTCGCCGTCGACCTTGAGCACCCCGTCGTAGTTGGTGAACATGTGCGCGGCGAGTGGGCGGGTAAACGCGTACTGGGTATCGGTGTCGACGTTCATCTTCACCACGCCGTACTTCAGCGAGTCCTCGATCTCCGACTTCAGCGAGCCCGAGCCGCCGTGGAAGACGAAGTCGAACGGCTTGGCGCCCTCGGGCAGGCCTAGCTTGGCCGACGCCACCTTCTGGCCCTCGGCCAGCACCTCGGGCTTGAGCACCACGTTGCCCGGCTTGTAGACGCCGTGCACATTGCCGAACGTCGCGGCCAGCAGGTATCTGCCGTGCTCACCGGCGCCGAGAGCCTCGATGGTCTTCTCGAAGTCCTCTGAAGAGGTGTACAGCTTCTCGTTGATCTCGGCCTCGACACCGTCTTCTTCGCCGCCGACGACACCGATCTCGATCTCGAGGATGATCTTGGCGGCCGCGGCCTGCTTGAGCAGCTCCTGGGCGATCGACAGGTTCTCATCGATCGGCACCGCCGAGCCATCCCACATGTGCGACTGGAACAGCGGGTTGGCGCCCTTCGCGACGCGCTCGGCCGAGATGGCCAGCAGCGGACGAACATAGGTGTCGAGCTTGTCCTTGGGACAGTGATCGGTGTGCAGTGCGACGGTGATCGGGTACCTCGCGGCGACGACGTGGGCGAACTCCGCCAGCGCCACCGCGCCGGTGACCATGTCCTTGATACCCAGTCCTGAGGCGAATTCGGCTCCGCCGGTGGAGAATTGGATGATTCCGTCACTGCCGGCGTCGGCGAAACCCTTGATGGCGGCGTTGACGCTCTCCGAGCCGACGCAGTTGATCGCCGGGAATGCGAACGAGTGCTCCTTGGCGCGGCCCAGCATCTCCGCGTAGACCTCGGGCGTTGCGATGGGCATGGCACTTCCTCTCGACTGTCCGGCTAACCGGAGTCAGTATGTCAAGAAGCTGGTCGGCTGGCACGGGACGCTCACCTGGCACCGGTACCCTTGGGCGTCGTGACCACCACCACCCTGGCGCTCATGCCCAGCTTCCTCGACCCGCTGAAGTTGATCGAGCAGTTCGGCACCTGGGCACTCGTCGGCATTCTGGTGGTCGTCTTCATCGAGTCCGGTGTGCTGTTCCCGGTGCTGCCGGGCGACACGCTGCTGTTCGTCGCAGGCATGCTCGCCGCCGGGACCGCGGCGCGCGGCGCCGACGTCAACGCGAACTTCCAACTCTGGCAGCTGCTGGTATTCATCCCACTGGCCGCCATCCTCGGCGGTCAGGTCGGCTACTTCGTCGGCCGCTTCCTGGGGACCACGATGTTCAAACCGAACGCGCGGATCCTCAAGCAGCGCTACCTCGACGAGGCACATGTCTTCTTCGAGCAGCGCGGACCATTCGCGATCGTGCTGGCCCGGTTCGTCCCGATCGTCCGCACGCTGGCACCGATCACCGCGGGTGCGGCGAAGATGAAATACGGAATCTTCACGGCATACAACGTCATTGGCGCGGTGCTGTGGGGTGTGGGCCTGACGCTGCTCGGCTACGGGCTGGGCCAGTTCGAGGTCATCCAGAAACTCCTCGAGCCGATCTTCATCCTGATCGCCCTGGTGTCCATCGCCCCGATGGTGTGGGAGTGGTACAAGCGTCGCAAAGCGGCCAAGGGTGTCTCCGATCCGGTAACCGAGTCGTGACAAAGGTTGCTCGACCCCTCTTCTCGGCCCGCCGCTCGACGGGCTGACGTCGCCCATTCCCAGTAAACACACAGCTGTTCTCACAGGAACCCTCTGTACTTTGCGCTGATCAAGCGAAAGGACTCGGGGATTATGAAGCTAATTCTCAAGGGTGCCGTAGTGGTAGCCGGCATCGCAGCAGCGACCGCGTTGGGCCCGACAGTCGTTGCTGTCGCCAGTCCGTCGACCACGTTTGCCGTTCAGGACGGCGACAGTGGCAACAATGGCGCCGGCATCGACTCCGACGGCACCCAGGGCGACTTCAAGTCGGCGATCGACGGGTCCATGACCGGCCCGCTGATGGTCGCCAAGCCGCAGACCTAGGACTGTGAGAGCCGCGCCAGCGCGGCGAACAGCTCCTTCAGCCCGCTCAGTGAGTGTGCGGGCAGGAACACATCGCAGTACGGAAGCGCGGCAGCCATTGAGGCCGCCAGCGGCTGAAAGCCTGGCGCCGCGGCACGGGGGTTGAGCCAAACCAGATGCGCCGCGCGGCGTTTGAGCCGGGCCAGGGCGCGCTCGACGACCTCGGGCGGGTCGCTGTCCCAGCCGTCGGACGCGACCATCACCACCGCACCCCGCAGCGCGGCGCCGTGCGGTGGGGCCAACAGCTCGGCGAGCGCACAGCCCAGGTGGGTGCCGCCATAGCGGTCAGCGACCTTCGCGTTGGCTCTGGTCAGCGCGGTCTCCGGCGAGCGGTGGGCCATCACCGCGGTCAGCCGTGTCAGCGTGGTCGAGAACGCGAACACCTCCGGATGAAAACCGGCCTGGCGCAGGGCCGTAGCCCGCATCAGGTGCAGATAGATCGCCGCATACGGCTGCATCGACCGGCTGACGTCGCACACCAGCACCAGCCGGCGCCGCCGCCGGCGTGGCCGGGTCCGGGCCAGCACCACCGGCTCCCACCCCGTCTTTCGAGCAGCCCGCATAGTGGCGCGCAGGTCGATCCGCTTGCCGTGCCGGTCGGTTTCGGTACGCAGGGTGCGACGCGTCGGCCATAACGCGACCGCCTGCTCCAGCCAGGTCCCGATCATCCGCAGGTCGGTGTCGTCGAACGTCTCGAAGGGCTCCTCCGCCCGCGCGACGATCCGGCTGGGCAGCACATCGGGAATCGGGGCCGCGTCGCGGGCGGCGTCGGTAACCCGCAGCGACGGCGGGCGGCTGACCCACGGCAGCCCACCGGCCTGCGGACCGGCCTCGTCGCGCTGCCCCGCTGCCGGTACCGAGCTGGCTGCCAGGCCACTCTGAGCGCCCAGCGTGATGGGATCGACCGGCAGGACGGCGTCGGCGAACACCGCCTCGAATACGGCGTCGAAAGCCGGGAGGTCCTCGACGCGGTTCACCAGGGCCAGCCGCGCGACCCAGTACAGCTGGGTTCGCGATGTCGGCGCCAGTTCACGCATTGCGGCGACGAACGCCGCGGGTCCGCTGGCCGCGACCGCCACCCCACCGGCGCGCAGGCGGGCGACCAGTGCGGCCGCGAATGCGGCCAGGTCGACTCCGCGCAGCAGCGCCGGTGCGGTCACTCGGTGCTTCGCCGGCGCAAGACCACGATGAGAAGAAGAAGCACCAGCGCGGCGACGCCCGCCGCCGCGTACTTAGTGACCGCTGTGCCGCCGGCCAGCTGCAGCAGGTCGATCGGTTCGGGTTCAGGGGCGGCCGCGATCCGGGCTGCCGCGGCGGCAGCCGGGGCGCCGAGGGCTTCCGCCCCCGGGGTGGCAGGCGCGGCCACGACGTCGTCAGGAGCGGCGGGAGCTTCCTTCCCGGCAGCCAGCTTGGCTTCCAGGGCATCGACGAACTGCCCCAGCAGTTTCTCGGAGACCTGCTGGAGCATGCTGCTGCCGAACTGGGCCAGCTTGCCGACGATCTTCAGGTCGGTCTCGACGGTGACGCGAGTCTGGTCGCCGGCCTCATGTAGCTGCAGGGTGACGACGGCCGCGGCGTTCCCCGTGCCCCGCGCCTCCTTGCCCCGCCCGTCGACGACGGCCCGGTGGGTTGCTTCGTCGCGCTCGACGAAGTGCGCCTTGCCGGCGAATTCGCTGTTCACCGGCCCGACCTTGATCTTGACCTTGCCCAGGAAGTCGTCACCCTCCTGGCCGGTCAGCTGCGCACCGGGCATCAACGGGACCACCTGCTCCATGTCGCTGAGCAGCTCCCAGGCCTGGGTGATCGGGACACTGACGGTGAACTCGTTGTCGATCTTCATGGGCTCTCTCTCATCCTGTGGCCAGTTCGGCGCGGTACTGCGTGAACGCGTCGCGCAGGGCCGCGCTGTCGTCAGGCGTCTTGGCCAGTGTGCTCAACCCTGCCAGGGCCGCGGGGTCGACCAGGTCACCGACCCCCAGCGTGACCAATGCGGCGACCCAATCGATGGTCTCGGCGACCCCGGGTGGCTTGTCCAGATCCAGGTCCCTGGCCCGGCCGACGAACCGGGTGGCGTGCTCGATGAGCGGCGCTGTCGCGCCGGGCACAGTGCGCCGGACGATCGCGGCGGCTCGGGCCGGCTGGGGGTAGTCGATCCAGTGATAAAGGCAGCGCCGCCGCAACGCGTCATGCAGATCGCGGCTGCGGTTCGAGGTCAACACCGTCAACGGCGGGCGCTGCGCGACGAATGTGCCGAGCTCTGGCACCGTCACCGCCGACTCGCCGAGGAATTCCAGCAGCAGCGCTTCGAATTCATCGTCGGCGCGGTCGATTTCGTCGATCAGCAGCACAGGTGGCACGGGCCCGTTGTGGCGGACACATGCCAGGATCGGCCGGTCCACCAGGTAGGCCTCGCTGTAGAGGTCGGACTCGTCGATCGCCGCCCCGCGCGACTCAGCCAACTTGATGGCGAGCAGCTGCCGCTGATAGTTCCAGTCGTAGAGCGCTTCGGCCGCCGTCAACCCCTCGTAGCACTGGAGTCTTAGCAGTGGCGTATCAAGGACCGCGGCAAGGGTTTTCGCCGCGGTAGTCTTTCCCACTCCCGGCTCACCCTCGAGCAGCAGGGGTCGTTTCAGCGCAGCCGCGAGGTAGAACGCCGACGCAGTCCCCTCGTCGAGCAGATATCCGCGGTCGTCGAACCGGCTGGTGACATCCTCGATGCTGGTGAACGTCACGCCCGCGCCGCCACGAATCTGCTTCGGCAGCCCGGGCAGCAGAACCAGTGGATCCCGCCGTCGATCCGGACGTGTGGTGTGTCGGGCCCGATCGAGACCGTCATGCCGCAGATCGGGTCTACCGCCGAGGTCGGGACTTCCGGGCGCGGGGCAACCGGCAGACCGTCGCGCCGGATCCCGGCGATCACCTCCGCGGCGATCGACACCGCGATCTCGGCCGGTGTCTTGGCGCCGATCGGCAACCCGACGGGGGTGTGCACCCGGGTCCGCTCGGTCTCGTCGAGGTCCAGTGAATCGAGCACCGAGGCTCCCCGAACGCGGCTGGCCACCAGGCCGACGTAGCCGACGCCGGCGTCCAGAGCGGCACGAATGGTCTCGGCTTCGGTCCCACCGTGGGTGGCGATCACGACCGCGGTGGCGCCGTCGAAGGCTCCCGGCGGGCTGGGGGTACCGCCCGGCCGGAGGCTAGGGGGAGAGCGAAGCGATTCGGGGATGTCCTGAGTATCGTCGCGGCGGACCTCGTAACCCAGCACGTTGCACACCCTGGCCAGATCTTCGGCGATCGGCGTGCTGCCGCAGATCCTTACCAGCGCCGCCGGAAAGTGGGGTGTCAGAAAGATTTCCAGTGCCCCGCCGGACAAGCACGGGTTGACCACCACGCACGCACCGGGGGCATCGGGAAAGTGGACGTCGCCGTCGGGCAACACCCGCAAGAGCACGCTCTCGCCCGCCAGCAGCGCACCGAGCGCGGCCTTGCGCACCGAGTTCTGCGCGCACTGCCCGCCGACGAACCCTTCGATGGTGCCGTCAGCGAGCAGGATCGCCTCGTCGCCGGCCCGCGCGGACGTCGGTGGCTGCGCGCGCACCACCGTCGCATGGACGAACGGTTTCCGTTCGTACAGAAGCTGTTTGGCTCGGTCGGCGATCGTGGTCATATCAGATGGGCGGCCTCGCTCGGCCCTGCATGGCTTCCCACACCCGGGACGGGGTCAGTGGCATATCGGCGTGCCGGACTCCGAACGGCGCCAGCGCGTCCACCACCGCGTTGACTACCGCAGGCGGCGAACCGACGGTCGCCGACTCGCCAATTCCCTTGGCGCCGATGGGATGATGCGGCGACGGTGTCACGGTGTGCCCCGTCTCCAGGTGCGGCACCTCCACCGCGGTGGGGATCAGGTAGTCCATCAGCGAGCCGCCCAGACAGTTACCTTCCTCGTCGAAGGCGATCATCTCCATCAGCGCCATGCCGATACCGTCGACGATGCCGCCGTGCACCTGGCCCTCGATGATCATCGGGTTGATCCGGGTGCCGCAGTCATCGACCGCCAGGAAGCGGCGCACCTTGACCACCGCCGTTCCGGGATCCACGTCGACGACGCAGAAGTACGCCCCATACGGGTAGGTCAAATTCTCCGGGTTGTAGCAGACCTCGGCATCCAGCCCGCCCTCCAGTCCCTCGGGTAGATCCCCGGCGCCGTGCGCGCGCATCGCGATGTCCTGGATGGTCACCGCGGCCGACGGGTCACCCTTGATGTGGAACGAACCCTTCTCCCACTCCAAATCGGCCACCGATGCCTCCAGCATGCCGGAGGCGATGATCTTGGCTTTGTCGCGAATCTTGCGCGCCACCAACGCCGCTGCGGCACCGGAAACCGGCGTGGACCGGCTGCCGTAAGTTCCCAGACCGAACGGGGTCTGGTCGGTGTCGCCGTGCACCACGTCGATGTCGTCGGGCGGGATGCCCAGCTCCTCGGCGACGATCTGGGCGAACGTCGTCTCGTGCCCCTGGCCCTGTGTCTGCACCGAAAGGCGAAGCACCGCTTTGCCGGTCGGGTGGATGCGCAGTTCGCAGCCGTCGGCCATGCCCAGCCCCAGGATGTCCATGTCCTTGCGCGGACCTGCCCCGACCGCCTCGGTGAAGAACGACATACCGATGCCCATCAGCTCGCCGCGGGCGCGCTTCTCGGCTTGTTCGGCACGCAACTGGTCATAGCCGATCATGTCCATGGCCAGCCGCATGGTCACTTCGTAGTCGCCCGAGTCGTACATCCAGCCGGTCTTGGATTTATAAGGAAACTGCTCGGGCCGCAACAGGTTTGCCAACCTGAGCTCGGCCGGGTCCATCTTCAGTTCGTAGGCCAGACAGTCGACCAGCCGCTCGACGAAGTAGACGGCCTCGGTGATACGGAACGAACAGGCGTAGGCCACGCCGCCAGGCGCCTTGTTGGTGTACACCGCGGTCATGTGGCAGTAGGCGGCTTCGATGTCGTAGCTGCCGGTGAACACCCCGAAGAAGCCGGCCGGGTACTTGACCGGTGCGGCCGTGCCGTTGAACGCGCCGTGGTCGGCGAGCACGGTGGACCGGATAGCTTGGATCTTGCCTTCTTTGGTGGCGGCGATCTCGCCGACCATGATGTAGTCGCGCGCAAAGCCGGTGGAGGTCAGGTTCTCGCTGCGGTCCTCCATCCACTTGACCGGCTTGCCCAGCACCAACGAGGCCACGATCGCGCAGACATAACCCGGGTAGATCGGCACCTTGTTACCGAAGCCGCCGCCGATGTCGGGTGAGATGATCCGGATCTTGTGCTCGGGCAGCCCGGCGACCAGCGCGTACAACGTGCGGTGGGCGTGTGGGGCCTGGGTGGTCGACCACAGCGTCAGCTTGCCGGTCACCGGGTCCAGATCGGCCACCGCGCCGCAGGTCTCCATCGGCGCGGGATGCACTCGGGGATAGACGATCTCCTGCTTGACGATGACCTCGGCCGTGGCGAACACAGCCTCGGTCGCGGCGGCGTCACCGGTCTCCCAGTCGAAGCAGTGGTTGTCGCCCTTGCCCTCCAGATCAGTGCGGATCACCGGCGACGAGGGGTCCAGCGCGGTGCGGACGTCGATGACAGGGTCCAGCGGTTCGTAGTCGACGTCGATGAGCTCCAAGGCATCTCGGGCCGAGTAGCGGTCCTCGGCGACGACGAACGCGACCTCCTGACCCTGGAAACGCACTTTGTCGGTGGCCAGCACGGCCTGCACGTCGTTGGACAGCGTGGGCATCCACGCCAGTCCCTTCTCGGCCAGGTCCGCGCCGGTGACGACCGCCTTGACCTTCGGATGCGCCTGGGCGGCGGTGGTGTCGATGCCGTTGATTGTGGCGTGTGCGTAGGGCGAACGCAGGATCGCCAGATGCAGCATGCCGGGCAACTGGACGTCATCGACGTAGTTCCCCCGGCCGCGGATGAAACGCGGATCCTCCTTGCGCATCATCCGGCCGTAGCCGCAGGGCTTCTTGTCGTTGTCGGCGGTGTCCTCGGGCCGGGCCGCCACGTCCCCGGGCAGCCGGGATTCGGCAGTGGTCATGCTTCGACCTGCTCACCTGCATGCTCGGCAGCCCACTGGATCGAGCGGACGATCGTGGTGTATCCGGTGCACCGGCAGATCTGCCCCGAGATGGCCTCGCGGATCTCGTCTTCTCCTGGATGCGGATTGCGGTCCAGCAAGGCTCGGGCGGTGATCAGCATGCCCGGGGTGCAGAAACCGCACTGCAGGCCGTGGCACTGCATGAAGCCCTCCTGCACGGGATCGAGGGTGGCGCCATCGGCAAGCCCCTCGACAGTGCGGACGTCGTGGCCGGAGGCCATCGCGGCCAGCATCGTGCAGGACTTCACCGGCTCGCCGTCCACGGCCACCACACAGGTGCCGCAGTTGGATGTGTCGCAGCCCCAATGGGTTCCGGTCAGGCGCAGCTGGTCGCGCAGGAAGTGCACCAGCAACATCCGGGGTTCGATCTCGGCGTTGACCTGCTCGCCGTTGACGCTCATCGTGACGTGCATCAGTTCCCCTTCGGGGCCGGGATGGCGCGGACTCGTTCGACGGCCGTTCGTAAGGTCCGGATGGTGAGTTCGGAGGCCAGGTGCCGCTTGTAGTCGGCGGTGCCGCGCTGGTCGGTGGCGGGCTCACAGGCCTGGGCGGCCAGCCGGCCGGCCTCGGCGAACGTCTCTTCGGTCGGCGGCGCCCCGATCAGCGCGTCGCGCACCGCGGCCAGGCCCTCGGACACCGCGTTGACCGCCGTCAACCCGACTCGACCGGCCACGATCCGGTCACCCTCGAGCGTCACAGCGGCGCCCGCAGCCGCCACCGCCCAGTCCCCCACCCGGCGTTCCACCTTGGCGTAGGCACTGGAGGTGTTGTGGCGCAACGGGATCCGCACCTCGGTGAGGATCTCGTTGTGGGCGAGCGCAGTTTCATACGGTCCGAGGATGAAGTCGTCGATGCCGATCTCGCGCTGGCCGCCCGGGCCGCGGGCCACGATCACCGCATCGAGGATCTCGCAGACCGTGGACAGGTCCTCGGCCGGATCGGCCTGGCACAACGAGCCGCCGATAGTTCCGCGGTTGCGCACCACCGGGTCGGCGATCACCCGCTCGGCGTCGGCGAAGATCGGGCAGACCTCGGCCAGTGGGGCCGACTCGAGCACGTCGCGGTGCCGCGTCATCGCGCCCAGCCGGGCCAGCGTGGGCTCGACAGCGACGTAGCCCAGTTCGCCGGCCAGGTCGTTGATGTCGATGAGGTACTCGGGGTTGGCGATGCGCAGTTTCATCATCGGCAGCAGGCTGTGGCCGCCGGCGACGATGAACGCGCCCTCCCCCAGACGGTCCAACAGGCCGACGGCGTGGTCGACGCTGGTGGCGCGTTCGTATTCGAAGGGACCCGGAACTTGCATGTGACCGACCTCACGTCCGCCGTTGGGGACCTCAGTCTCGGCCTGCTAATTCAGCACCGTCAATAGCGAGTTAAGTGATCGCTTAACTCCCCTGACGGCGAAGGGCTAGCGTCGTCGTCGTGATGAATCCGTCCGTCGAGAGCCGACAGGGGACGGCCGCCGCCACCCCAGCGGCGGGCGATGATCTCGGCGGCGATCGACACCGCGGTCTCCTCCGGGGTGCGCGCCCCCAGGTCCAGCCCGACCGGGCTGGCGAGTTTGCTCAGCTCGGCCTCGGTCAAGCCCGCCTCACGCAGTCGGGCCAGCCGGTCGGAGTGCGTGCGCCGCGATCCCATCGCCCCGATGTAGCCGAGGTCCAGCCGCAGGGCCACCTCGAGCAGGGGGACATCGAACTTGGCGTCATGGGTGAGCACGCAGATGACGGTGCGGGGATCGATGGCTCCGGCCTCGGCCTGCGCGGCCAGGTAGCGGTGCGGCCAGTCAACGACCACCTCGTCGGCGGTCGGGAACCGGGCCGGCGTCGCGAACACCCCGCGGGCGTCGCACACGGTGACCCGGTAGCCGAGGAACGAGCCCTGCTGGGCGACCGCGGCGGCGAAGTCGATGGCCCCGAACACCAGCATCCGCGGGCGGGGGGCATGGCTGGCGACGAACACCTCCATGCCCTCGCCGCGGCGCTGCCCGTCGGGGCCGTAGGTGAGCACCTCGCTGCGACCGGCCGCCAGCAGACCGCGGCCATCGTCGGTCACCGCGGCGTCGGCCCGGGTCGATCCGAGACCGCCCTCGACGTGGTCTGGGCCAAGGACCAGCCTGCGCCCCAACCAATCCGGGTCGGGGTGGGTGATGACCGTGGCGACCGCCACCGGTCGATGCCCGCCGATCGCGTCGAGAACCTGGTCGAGGTGCGGAAAGCTGCGCTGCGAGACCGGCTCGATGAAGACGTCGAGGATGCCGCCGCAGGTCAGGCCGACGGCGAACGCGTCGTCGTCGCTGACCCCGTAGCGCTCCAGTCGGGGCACCCCGGTGACGACGACTTCGGTGGCCGACTCGTAGACCGCGCCCTCCACACATCCGCCCGACACCGAGCCGGCCACCGAGCCGTCGGGTGCGACGACCATGGCCGCACCCGGCTGGCGCGGCGCCGACCGGAAGGTGCGCACCACGGTCCCCAATCCGGCGGTTTCGCCGGCTCGCCAGATCGCGGCCAGTTGCGCGAGAACGTCCTGCACGACTTCAAAACTAGGCTGAATTCGTGACACCGGCACAACTTCGGGCCTTCTCGGCCGTGGTGCGATTGGGCTCCGTGCATGGGGCAGCCGAGGAATTGGGCGTCTCCGACTCGGGCATTTCTATGCATGTGGCGCAGCTGCGCAAGGAACTCGACGACCCGTTGTTCAGCCGGACCTCGGCTGGGCTGGCGTTCACCCCGGGCGGATTACGGCTGGCCAGCCGGGCTATCGAGATCCTCGGTCTGCAACAGCAGACGGCCATCGAGGTGACCGAGGCCGCACACGGCCGCCGGCTGCTGCGCATCGCCGCCTCGAGTGCCTTCGCCGAGCACGCCGCACCGGGCCTCATCGAGTTGTTCTCGTCACGGGCCGACGATCTGTCGGTGGAGTTGAGCGTGCATCCGACGAGCCGGTTCCGCGACCTGATCGAATCCCGCGCGGTGGATATCGCTTTGGGGCCCGCCGCGGCCGCGGGTGACGCGGCGATCACCGTGCGACCGTTCTTGAAGTACCAGATCATCACGGTGGCCTCGGCCGGCAGTCCGCTGGCCACGGGTACGCCCACGCCGGCGCTGCTGCGCGAACAACACTGGATGCTGGGCCCGTCGGCAGGTGGTGTCGACGGTGAAATCGCCTCTGTTCTAAGGTCTCTGGCGATCCCCGAGGCGAATCAGCGGATCTTCCAGAGTGATGCCGCCGCACTCGAGGAGGTCCAGCGGGTGGGCGGAGTGTCCCTGGCGGTCGGCTTCGCCGTCGGCAAGGACCTCTCAGCCGGCCGGCTGGTGCACGTGAAGGGCCAGGGTTTACAGCTCGCCGGCGAGTGGTGCGCGTCGACCTTGCCGGTGGCCGCGCGCCAGCCCGCGGTCACCGAACTGCTGAACTTCATCACCACCCCGCGCTGCACGCAGGCGATGATTCGCGGCACCGGAGTGGGTGTGACGAGGTTTCGGCCGAAAGTCCATGTGACGCTCTGGAGCTGACGCCGAGATCGACAAGATGTCGCGATCTGCTCGAACTTCGTCGGTCCTTTTTCGGTTCGGGCGTCAACTAACTAGGGAAGTTGACGTCCTTGGTGACGGCTTCCCACTGGTCGATCGACGCCGACAACGCTGCGATCTTGTCCCGGACCGCCTTGAGGACGTCGCGGCCGAGCAACAGGCGCAGCGGCGGCTCGTCGAGGCCTGCGACCATCAGCACCGCCTCAGCGACCTTGCGTGGATCCCCGGGCAGGTGGTCGGCGAAGTCCTTGATCAGCGATTTACGTGTGCCGACACTGTCGTCGTAATCGCCGATCGGCGTGGATGATTCCCACATCGACCGTTTGGCCCAATCGGTGCGGAACGCGCCGGGCTCGATGGCCGTCACCCTGATCCCGAGTGGTTTGACCTCCTGGGCAAGCGCCTCGGTGAGCGCTTCGAGCGCGAACTTCGTCGACGAGTAATACGCATTGGGCGGGTTGGCCACCAGTCCCGTCATGGACGAGATGTTGATGATGTGCCCGGCCCCACGTTCGCGCATCGACGGCAGCACCGCCTTGATGGTATCGACGACACCGAAGTAGTTGGTGTCGAACAAGAGTCGGACCTTCGCGTCCTCACCTTCCTCGACCGCCGACAGGTACCCGTTACCGGCGTTGTTTACCAGTACGTCCACCCCGCCGAACGTGGCATCGGCCGCGGCCACCGCATCGGCGATCAAGTCCTTGTCGGTGACGTCCAGCGCAATGGCCAGGGCACGATCGCCGAATTCGTCGGCCAGATCCTGGACCGACTCGATCCGGCGGGCCGTAACCACCACGTTGTTTCCGGATTCCAATGCGGCCCGGGCGATCTCACGCCCGATGCCGGTAGAGCATCCGGTAACCAGCCAGCAACCCATCTCAGTTGGTCCTCTCGTTCGGAGTTCCTTCGGGTATCCGGCGAAGATATGCCGCACGCCGCTGCGCCAGTTGCTCGGCTCGCTCGGCGGGAGTCACCCGCGGGATGCCGGGCACCTCGCGGTCGAGCCGGTCGAATGCGACAACCCGGCCGGTGGCACCGAGATCCGGCCGCGGACCGCCCTCGTCGAACTCGGCCATCCGCAACGTGAGGATGCCTTCACGCAAGCCGTCGGAGTCGATCCAGTTCGCCACTCCGGGATCGACCGGGGAGATGACGTAGGTGTAGCTGCCGTCGGCATTGGGCACGGACTGCGATTTGTTCAGACTTCCGGTGCGGTCGACGATGTTGAGTGTGGTGCCCCAGATATTGCTCAACGGGACCGTGAAGTATTCGGCGCCACCGTCTTTGACGTCAACGACGAACGTGTCGTCAGGGCCTAGATCGAATCGGCCCATCACGTACACCTGATTCTTCATGGCGCCCACTTTGTCCGCCGACCAGGCCAAATTGAAGTGGTTGGCCGGCATTTTGTAGATGCCGTGGCTCAGCTTGCCGGTGAAATTCGCGAAATAGGCCATCATCGCGGCTGTCGCCTCGGCCTGTTCGTCGACGGTGCGCGCCGCCGTGTCCGGTGCCCCGCCGAGCCGCTCCACGGTGATGTGGTTGGGATCGTCTGCGGCCCAGTCCAAAAGCACGTCGCGGATGTAGAACTCGTGCGCCTCCGCCGTGGTTTGCACGTGGTTGGGCCTGCCACCGGCGGGCTCGGAGTCCACGGTGATGGTGTAGCTGCCGTCGCTCTCGACATCCATGGTCTTACCGTTCAGGACGGCAACGGTGCCCATGTTGGCGTCCCAGAGCGTGAAGTAGTTCTCCGTCATCCGATGCTCGCCGACGCGGCCGCGGATCACATAGCGTTCGTCACCCGCGATGGGGATCACCCGATAGACGGTGTCGGGATTGTCGATTCCCCAACGTGATCCGGGGATCTGCCGATCGCCCACCGGGTGTGCCAGCCTGGTGATGCAGCTGACCTTGGGGCGAAGCTTGTCCTGGTTGGACGACCACACCGCCGCGGAGAACATCACCTCGGCGAACGCCGCGTCGAACCGCTCCCGCATGGCATCGGAGGCCTTGGCGCGGCTCAGCCAGTTCTCCGCGACAGTCTTATAAGCCTCTTTGACCGTGGGATGTTCGGTCAGCTCGAGCGCGGCCAACTCCTGTTCGTGCTGCGATGGCGTCGCCACCGGGTCGCCGATGCCCGCACTCATTGGTCGTCCTTTCGAAAGCGCTTGTTATACAGCGAAAACCGTTCGTCGACTTGAGCGTCCGACAGGCCATAGTCGGCCAGTTCGTATGGCGGCCGCGGAACTTCCCTGGGGCGGTTGGCCAGCCAGTCGGTCATCGCGGTGACCGCCGTGTCGGTCAGCGGCAGACCGATGGCGTCGTACACCCGGCCCACCTGCCCGATCGGGTCACCGACTGCGGCACCGAAGTGGATGTCGGTGACCCGCTCCGATTCGTCAGTCCAGCTGTCCCGCACCGCCATCGCCCGGTCGTTGGTCCAGCCCATCCGCTCCAGCCATTGCGCCCCCACCCGCCGGGTGTCGACCTCGTCGGCATGCATGGCGTGCAGCGTCGCATTAAGACTGGCGCCCGAGGAGACCGTGGTACGCGGGTTGCGATGCATGTGCACCACGTGCACGTCGGGGAATTCGTTGCGCAACGCGTCGAGGTAGCCCAGGTGGGCCGGCGACTTCAGTACCCAGCGTCCGGCGGTGACGCCGCGACGGCGCTGCTGCCACTGCAGGAATTGCAGCATGCGATGGAGGTAGGCGTAGGCCGGCGCGAAATCCTGTGTGTTCAACCAGGATCGGTAGTTGGGCAGGTGCGCTCCGGACTCGGGAACATGCGACAGGAAGGCATCGGCCAGGAAGACGATCTCCTCCTCGGCCTCCCGCGCGTACATCGGGTGGATGGCGAACAGTTCCGGCGCCAGCTCGCGAGACTTGTTCTCCCTGGCTTCACTGACCGCGATACGCGGGTCGGTGCCGGCGAAGTCGTAGCCCAGCTTGGGGGCGGCCTCGACCACCTCCCAGCCGCGCGCGCAGTGCAGGCGCACGTCGGCGGCCAGCAGACGCTGCAGCAGGGTGGTGCCGCTGCGCATCATGCCGACGACGACGATCGGCGCCTCGATCCGCTCGGAGAGGATCTCGGGGTGGCGGCGGATCCATTCCTCGGTGCGCAGCCGCATCCGAAGGCTGTGCACGATCCCCGACCGCAGGATGTGCTCGCCGATCACGTTGAGCCCGGCGCCGGGATAGTCGTCGAGCAGGACCGCCAGCGGTTCCCGGAAATCCCCGGGGCCCCACTCGGTCAGGCCCTCCTTGTCGACGGCCGCGTCCAGGACCCCCGCCATGGCGAAAGCACCCGTGTCAGTCACCGGCGTCAGAACTTCAGGTGCTTGCTCACGTCGCCGACCTGGTCGACGAACATGGTGCGCGAGTCGAACCACCACTGACCGTCGATGCGGTGGAAGGTGTCGTGGTAGTGGCCGGTGACGATCACCTGCAGCGGGAGCTCCGGCGTGGCCTGGGTGACGCAGTAGTAGGACTTGCTGCGCGCGGTGCCCGCCTCGTCGTCGAGGTAGAGCTGCAGATTGCTGGTGTTGTGCTTGGTCTTCGGTGTGCCGTCGTCGTAGAGGAGGGTCGCCATCTCATACATCTGCCGAACCCGCTCCGGCCCCTCGAAGACCGTCTCGGGCGGCCCGTTCTCGACCCCGCAGATCCTGCCGTGACTGAACAGCGCGGCGACCCCGTCGAGGTCGCCGGCGTCCAGCAGTTCGGCATAGGTGTAGATCAGGTTCGTGATCGCCTGCGCACTGTCACTCATCAAGGGGCATGATGGCAGAGCAATTGGTTAGATGGTCTTGTTTGTCCAGAATTCCCCGTTATGCTCCCCGACGTGACGCAGTGGTCGCCGACTCGACTCGGCAATCTGACCGGCAAACGGATCATCGTGACGGGCGCAACCAACGGCGTCGGACTGGGCACCACGCGGGCCCTGGCCCGCGCGGGCGCGCACGTCATCATGGCGGTCCGCAACACCGAGCTGGGCGCGCAGCGCGCCGCCGAGATCGGCGGATCCACCGAGGTGCTCAAGGTCGACCTGGCTGACCTGGCCTCGATCCGGGCCTTCGCGGACATGCTCGACGGCGACGTGGACATCCTCGTCAACAACGCGGGTGTGCTGACCGACCAGCGGCACGAGACCGTCGACGGTTTCGAGGCGACGCTGGGCACCAACATGCTCGGCCCCTTCGCCCTGACGAATCTGGTGTTTCACCGGGTGCGGTCCCAGATCATCAACGTCGCCTCAGACGGCCACCGCATGGCGACCCTCAGGCTCGACGACATGCACCTGCGCCGAACCAAATGGACCGCGCTCAGTGCATACGGGCACTCGAAACTCGCGATGATGTTGTGGGGACTCGAGCTCGACCGGCGGCTGCGGGCAGCCAACTCCGGCGTCGTCACCCACCTGATTCATCCCGGCTGGGTCGCGTCCAATCTGGCACAGACCTCCGATTCGCCGTTGATGTCGGCGGCATACAAGGTGGTCGACGGGTTGGCCCAGCGTCTGGCCAACGACCTCGACCAAGGCGCCGTGCCCACGCTGTACAGCATCAGCGAACCGATCCCGCCGGGCAGTTACGTCGGGCCCAACGCCCGACTGGGCCTTCGCGGTGAGCCTGGCTTGATCGGCCGCTCACCGAAAGCGTGTGACTACGACGCCGCCGCGCGGGTCGTGCAGTTCGCCGAACAGGAAACCGGCACAACACTTCCCGTCTGAGGAAACCTCACGTCGGCCGGCCGGCCTCCAGGGCACGGATCAGGCTGGCCGCATCCCACGGCCCGCGATGCCGAACGCCGTTGACGAAGAACGTCGGCGTGGCGTTGAGGTCCATCAGCTCGGCATCCTGCGCATCGTCCTCGACCCTGTGCAATACCCGGGGTGAGTGCAGGTCTTCGTCGAATTTGGTGATATCGCAACCGACTTGGTCGGCGTAGCGGTAGATGTGCTGCCACTCCAGGTTGTCCTGGAACTGGAACATCATGACCGCCATGTCGAAGAACTTGCCCTGCAGGGCTGCTGCCTCGCTGGCTCGCGCGGCGTCTACGGCCCGCGGGTGCACCCGCTCCAGGGGCAGATGCCGCCATACGTAGCGCAACTGGTCGCCGAAGTGGGCACGGACTTCGTCGATCCCCCCCGTGGCACGGCTACAGAACGGGCATTCGAAGTCGCCGTATTCGACCAGCGTCAGCGGCGCATCCACCGGCCCGCGGATGTGGTCGCGTTCCGGGTCGATCTCGCGGACCAGCTTGTGCCCGACCGCGACCGGCGGGCTGAACCGGTCGGTGAGCCGGAAGACTGCCCACCCCAATGTGAATGCGATCACCGACGCCGCCAGTACGCCGACCCGCGCGAGGTCGGCCGAGCGCGGATTGGTGATCGCCAGATCGACGATGAACAACGAGATGGTGAAGCCGATCCCGGACAGGGCAGCGCCGCCGGCGACCCGCCGCAACGTCAGCCCCGGCGAGAGCCGCCCGAGCCCGGTGCGCTGCACTATCCAAGTGGCCGCGGTGATACCGATCAGCTTGCCGATCACCAGGCCGGCCACCACACCCCAGGTCAGTGGCGAACGTACCGCCGCCAGCAGGGTGTCGGCATCCAGTCGCACGCCGGCGTTGGCCAGCGCGAACAGCGGCAGCACCGCGAAGGACACGTACGGCCCGAACCCGGTGACCAGCCGCTCGTTGATGGAGATCGAGTCGCGCAGGCTGCGGGTGGCCGCCCGGGCATACTCCGAATTCGGCGACTGGCGGAATGCCCGGATGACGTCGACGGCAGCCTCGACGCGTTGGCGCTCGGGAGTGAACACCGGGATCACGAGTGCCACCAACACCCCGGCGAGCGTCGAGTGCACGCCACCGTTGAACAGCGCCAGCCACAAGGCAACGGCCAGAATGCAATACGCCACGCCGCGCACCGCCGAAGGCAGGTGGCGCACGCCGATCAGCGCGGCCACCAAGGCAACCGCGATCAGCAGTGGGATGACCCGGATCCGGTCCGAGTAGAACAGGGCGATGGCGGCCAGCGCGCCGACATCGTCGACTACGGCCAGGGTCAGTAGGAAGGTCCGCAGCCGCGCCGGATATTTGGGCGCGATGATCGCCAGCGCGCCGACGAGGAACGCGGTGTCGGTGGAGATCACCACACCCCATGCTTTGGCGTCGTCGCCGGATGAGTTGAGCAGCAGGAAGATCACCGCGGGCACGGTCAGCCCGGCGATCGCGGCGACCACGGGCACCAGGGCGCGGGATCGTTCCGTCAGTTCCCCGATGGTGAACTGGGCCTTGACTTCCAGTCCCACGACGAAGAAGAAGAACGCCATCAGCGCGTCGTTGACGATCTCCTTGACCGTCAGCTCGCCGTGCATGGTGCCGAAGCTCAATCCGACCCGGGTGCCCCAGAACTCGGAATAGGAGTGTGCCCAAGGCGAATTCGCCCACAGGATGGCAATGAGGGTGAATGTCAGCAGCAGTGCCGCGGCGGCGTTCTCGCCGAATCGCTTCGCTGTCGGGTCACGACCCAGCCGGCTGCCTCTCACGCTGTCACCGTATGTGCTGCCTCCATCAACATCCACCCGGACAGCTGCACCGACAGGTCACGCTCGGGCGTCTGGGACGAATTCACCGCACCCTCGATGAACTGCCCCTGGGCGCCGGCGGCGGTGGGGACCTCAGCGGCGCTGTCCCAGGACGGCCCGAACAACGGTAAGCCGTCGACATTTTGGCGGTTGTCCCATGCCGCCTGCGCGGAAGCCAGCACGATCTCACGGGCGGCGTCCCGGGTAGCGGCGCCGTCGACGGATTCGGCGGGCAGCGTTGTCGCGGCGAACGCCAGATACCGGGCGGTGACCCCGGAGAACAGCCCGCCGTCTCCGCCGCCGGCACCATTCAGAATGCCGCCGGGTGCCATGTGTTCGCCGATCGCCGCGACCAACCGGTGCACCCGCACCGGGTGCCGGTCGTCACGGGTGCGCGCGGCCAGCTCAGTCTCCAGCCCCACCACGACGCCCTGGCAGTAGGTGTACTGCGCGCGCACCAGCGAGCCACCCTTGATGCCGTCGAACACCAGGTGGGTTTCCGGGTCGATCAGCGTTTCGTCGATCCAGTCGGCCATCTGCTGGGCCCGCCGTAACCGGTCGCCGTAGCGCGCCAGGAAGATTCCAGCCGGCCCGTTGGCCGGGGCGTTGAAGAACTGATCCTGTTTGCGCCAAGGGATTCCGCCGCCGTCCTCGGGCACCCAGGAGTTGACGAACTGTTCGCAGAGGGCTTTCAGGGCGCGCGGGCGCGCGACGCCGGCCACTCGCTCCGCCCGCTCGAGTGCCAGTGCCAGCCAGGCCATGTCGTCGTAGTAGCTGTTGGTCCAGCGACCGTTGTTGCGCAGCCGGTGCCCGCGGATCTGTCGTGTGATCGTGCCGAGCCGGGCGGGTTGCGGGTCACGCCCCTGGGCGTCGATCAGGCAGTCGAGCAGGTGCGCCTGCCACCAGTAGTGCCATGTTCCGAATAGCCGGTCCCGGCGGGTGGGGGGCCAGCCGACGACTCCGAGCTGCGTTCCGGGCAGGTTCCACAGCGTGCGCAGATGCCGTTTCGCGACCGCGGCTTCGGCGCTGGCAGCCCGGTTCGCCCACAGCTGGTCCATGCGCCAATCCTGCCCTACCAGGCCCGGGAAAGATCAGCCCATCGCCGGATCCAGGCGTGCATCGCGATGCCGGCGGCCACGGCGGCGTTGATGCTGCGGGTGGAACCGAACTGCGCGATCGAGACGGTGACCGCCGCGCCGGCCCGGGTGGCCTCGGTGATGCCGGGCCCCTCCTGACCGAACACCAGCAGGCAGTCGCGTGGCAGCTCGGTGGTCTCCAGCGGCACCGCGCCCGGGATGTTGTCGACGGCGACGACCGCCAGCCCCGCGCCGGCCGCGAAGGCCAGTAGCTCGTCGGTGCTGTCGTGATGGGCCAGACGTTGGTAGCGGTCGGTGACCATGGCTCCGCGCCGGTTCCAGCGCCGGCGCCCGACGATGTGCACGGTGTCGACGGCGAACGCGTTGGCGGTGCGCACCACGGCGCCGATGTTGGCGTCGTTGCCGAAGTTCTCGATCGCGATGTGCAATGCATGCCGCCTGCGGTCGATGTCGGCGATGATCGCCTCCCGCGTCCAATAGCGATAGGCATCGACGACGTTGCGGGAGTCGCCCTCGCGCAACAGGTCCGCGTCATACCGCGGATCGCCGGGCGGTTGGCCCGGCCAGGGTCCGACACCGGGGGCGCCGGTGCTCCACTCGGTGGGACCGGCGTCAGTCACGGGTCACCCGCACCGCGGCATGGGTGCCGATCACCGACACCGTCGCGTACAGCAGGGCGGAGGTATGGGACAAAATCGCCGCTCCACCGGAAATCAGCAACCGAGATATTCCAGCCCAGCAGGGCCGGCGACGCGCCGATCCGAGCCTGACCAGCGGAGCAGCTATGTTTGCTGGGACGGTTCGAGCAGCCAGCGGCGCAGATCAAGCTGAGGGCCGCCGGAACGGCCGCGGCCCGGTGAGCAAATTTCCGTCCTCGCGAGGTGCCGCCCAGGGACCGCGGCACCGGTGCGATACAAGTCACCTGCGGCCCTTTCTGACCCCTAAGTCACACTCCGGACGCACTAGCCAGCTTCCGACACCCCGGTAATAACGATTCGGTCTCCGACGATGACGAGTGTAGGGTCTCCCGCTCGGCCAGCTGTGACGCCGCCCTTGACCTGGAATGTTGTGCGCACAGATGTTCACGGAGCTGCTCGCAAAAGTCGGTGTTTAGCACCGATTTCGTCGGCTACCCCCTGGTAACCAGGGGTTTTCTAGCTAACGGCTGGAGTCTTGGTGCCTTTGGGCGAGATACTGATATTTGCAAGTTCGAATAAATAGCGCCCGCGCAACCTCGGCATCTGCTGCGGAACCCCTACCCGCAGGCCGCCCGAAAGATGGGAAACGATGAACGCATCAGTGCTGGACTTTCCTGATCAGAAGATCTACAGCCTCCCCGAGACCATTAGCTGGCGCGATGAAGACACGGGTTGCACGATCGTTCTGGCTCAACCCGACAGCGAACCTGAGCTATGGGAAGACTACCTCCAAGGCGCGGTAAAGAGCTACGAAAAGCACGGGGTCGGCGCGGCACTGGATATCGAGTCGTTCAGCGACGGTCGCGACACCACGCTGTTCTACACCGCCCTCGACGACAACGGCCGGATGCTGGGTGGCCTCCGCGCCAAGGGTCCTTACCTGGCCGCTGACGAATCGCATGCGATCGTCGAGTGGGAAGGCCAGCCCGGGCAGGACACCGTTCGCAAGATGATCACCGACCGCCTGCCCTTCGGCGTGGTGGAGATGAAGTCCGCCTGGGTCAGTGACGACCCCGCTCGCAGCGGTGCGCTGACCCGAACATTCGCCCGCACCGCGTTCCCGACCATGGAACTTCTGGGTGCCCAGTTCATCTTGGCGACCGCTGCCGCGCACGTCCTCGACCGGTGGAGCACCTCCGGCGGTGTGGTGGTCACCAAGATCCCGGCCGCGGCCTACCCAAGCGATCGCTACCGCACCAAGATGATGTGGTGGGATAGGCGCACCTTCGCCAACCACGCCGAGCCTGGCCAGTTGGCCAAGATCGTCAAGGAGATGCGCATGCTGGCCACGATTTCGGCAGAATTCAGCAACTTCGGTATGCAGTACGGGAGTGTCATGTGAGTTTCGACGTCTCCGCCGATACCGGCGCGGACGCGTACAACGCGCGAGTCCTACTCAGCGACGATTCTCGAGACGACCCGATACTGGCCTGGCTGCGCGCCGACCCGCGCACCGAGTTCGTCGACCACACCCAGGAGTTCGGCACTGCGCTGCGCGCCCTTCGACCCGCTGTGGAATCCGATCTGCTCGACGAGCCGATGCGCTGGGCGCACTACCCGTGGCGGCACGCGGTGGTTGCGGTGCCCGGCCCGCGCGCGTTTCACCGCCTGCGGCTGGACCGTAACCGCAACATGATCACGATCGATGAGCAGCAGCGGCTGGCCGGGTTGAAGGTCGGCGTTGTCGGTCTGTCGGTGGGCCACGCGATCGCTCACACACTGGCCGCCGAGGGCCTGTGCGGTGAACTGCGCCTGGCCGATTTCGACACCTTGGAGTTGTCCAACCTCAACCGGGTGCCCGCGACGGTGTTCGACATCGGGGTCAACAAGGCCATCGTGGCGGCCCGGCGCATCGCCGAAGTCGACCCGTACCTGACGGTGCGGGTGCTGACCGACGGCCTGACCATGGACACCATGGGCACGTTCCTCGACGGGCTCGACGTCGTGGTCGAGGAATGCGACTCCCTCGACATCAAAGCAGCGGTGCGCGAGGCCGCGCGGGCGCGGCACATCCCGGTACTGATGGCCAGCAGTGACCGCGGCCTCATCGACGTGGAACGCTACGACCTCGAGCCGGACCGCCCCATCCTGCACGGTCTGCTCGGCGATATCGGTGTCGCGGAGCTGGCTGGCCTGAGCAGCACCGATAAGGTGCCGCACGTGCTCCGCATCATCGACGCGGGCCGGCTGTCCGACCGCGGCGCCGCCTCGCTGGTCGAGGTCGGCCGCACGTTGTCAACCTGGCCACAGGTGGCCGGGGATATCGCCGTCGGCGCGGCCACCGTGGCCGAAGCGGTGCGCAGGATCGGCCTGGGCGAGCGCCTGCCGTCCGGCCGGGTACGCATCGACGTATCCCGCGCACTCGACAGCGTGCAAGAGCCCGCGCTACCACGACCGCCGGCCCCGCCGGACCCAGCCGAGCCGGCTCCGCAGGCGGACGGCGCGCCCACAGATGCCGTGGCGGCCGCCGCGCGGCGGGCTCCCTCCGGGGGAAACATGCAGCCTTGGAACATCGTGTCGCACAATGATTCGGTGACCGTCGAGCTGGATCCGCAGTACACCTCGACGATGGACGTCGGTTACCGGGCCAGCGCCGTAGCGATCGGGGCGGCCACGTACAACGCCCGGGTGGCCGCCTCCGCACTCGGCGTGCTCGGTCCAGTCGTCATCACTGAGGACGACGGGCCCACCTCGCTAAGGGCGGTCGTCGCCCTCAAGCCTGGGCGCGACGATGATCTGGCGGCGTTGTATCAGCCGATGCTGGACCGGGAAACCAACCGCCACCGCGGAACCGCCGAGCCGCTGGCCGCTGCGGACATTGCCGATCTGCACGCAGCGGCGGCAGCCGAGGGCGGTGCCCTGAGGCTTCTGACCGTCCGCACCGACATGGATCGCGCCGCGGCGATTCTGGCGGCCACCGACCGCATCCGCTACCTGCAACCGAGGCTGCACGCCGAGATGATCTCAGAGGTGCGTTGGCCCGGCGAAGACGACTCTGACGGACTGGACCTCCGCAGCCTCGAACTCGCCGCCGCCGATCTGGCCACCCTGGATATTCTGCGCCGCGGCGATGTGATGGCCCGCCTCGCACAGTGGCAGGCCGGCAAGGCGCTTGGCCAGGACGTCACCGATCGGGTGCTGTCCAGCTCAGCGCTGGGCGTGGTGACCGTTGCTGGGCGCACGCTGACCGACTACGCACGTGCCGGTGCTGCCGTCGAAGCGGTGTGGGTCGCCGCCCAGCGGCTCGGCCTGGGCGTCCAGCCCGTGTCGCCGGTCTTCCTGTACGCCCACGACGATCACGACCTCGACGAGCTCGCCACCGAGCACGTCGAAGAGCTGCGCGATTTGCAGCAACAGTTCCGCGCGCTCACCGGGACCGGCCCGGGCGACGCGCAGGCACTGGTGCTTAGGTTCAGTCACGCGCCGAGTACGTCGGTACGCAGTAAGCGCCGCACAGCCGCTGGGAGGGCACTCGGGTAATGGCGCTCGACAACCTCGTCACGAGCGTGGCCACCAAGCTGATGGCGGCCACTTCTGCCACTTCGGCGCAGGTGAGCCAGGACGTGCTCGCGGATCTGGTGGCGTCCTTCGGTGTCGATTTCAGTTTCCTGCGTTACAACGATCACGCGATCCGGGCGACCAAGCTGATCGCGGAATGGCCGCCTCGGCCCGATGTGCCGGATCCCGATCCGTTGGGCGTGGTGTATTTCGCTGACGCCGATCCGATCTTCGCGGCCGCCGAGACCGCCAAGGAACCGGTGTTCTTCTCGCCCGAACCGGTGCCCGACGACTCCGACGACTCCGACGACTACCAGCGCCGTGTCCAAGAGGCCAGCGGTGTCGCCCTGCCGTCGTTGGCATCGGTGCCGCTGCTGTCTGGCGACATCACCACCGGGGCGTTGGGATTCATCAAGATCGGCATCAAGGACTGGTCAGCCGAGGAGCTCAACGCGCTGCTGGCTATCGCCTCGTTGTTCGCGCAGGTACAGGCTCGGGTCGTCGCCGAGGACCAGCTGCGCTATCTCGCCGAGCACGACGACCTCACGGGACTGCACAACCGCCGGGCGCTGCTCGCACACCTCGACGAACGGCTGACGGCGGGGTCCCCCGGACCGGTCTCGGCGCTGTTCCTCGACCTCGACCGGCTCAAGGCGATCAATGATTACCTGGGTCATCACGCCGGCGACTGGTTCATCCAAGCCTTCGCAGAACGGCTGAGCGAGGAGACCGGCGAAGGCGATTTGATCGCCCGCCTCGGTGGTGACGAGTTCGTGGTCGTCCCTGCCGGGCCGACGGACGCCGACGCCGCGCTGGCGCTGGCCCACCGGCTGCAGGCGGTGCTACGCGACCGGGTAACGATCGGTGGTGAGATGCTTACCCGGACCGTCAGTGCCGGTGTCGCACTGGGGGTTCCGGGCCGGGACACCACGTCGGATCTGCTGCGGCGTGCCGACCAGGCGGTGCTCAACGCCAAGAACGCCGGCGGCAACAAGATCGCGGTGTTCACCGACGAGATGTCTCTGAAGAGCGAATTCCGCAACGACATCGAGCTACATCTGCAGAACGTGATCGACGCCGGAACATTGATTCTGCATTACTTGCCCGAGGTCGACATGCGCACCGGGGAAATCCTGGCAACTGAGGCGCTGGTGCGCTGGCAGCACCCGACTCGTGGCTTGCTGCTACCGGATTCGTTCATCAACGTCGCCGAATCGATCAATCTCGCAGGCGAATTGGGGCGCTGGGTGATGCGCGCCGCCTGCTCAGAATTCAGCGGCTGGCAGGCCCGCGGCATCGCCAAGGACGCGATTATCCGGATCAACGTCTCGCCGGTGCAGCTGGTCACTGACGGATTCGTCGAGTCGGTTGCCGACACGATCGCCGAGTTCAAGCTGGACGCAAAATCGGTGTGCCTGGAGATCACCGAAAGCGTTGTGGTGCAGGACATCGAGACCACGCGTATCACCTTGGCCGGCCTCAAGGATGTCGGCGTGCAGGTCGCCATCGACGACTTCGGCACCGGCTACAGCGTGCTGACACATCTGAAATCGCTTCCGGTGGACACCCTCAAGATCGACAAGGGTTTTGTATTCGATCTCGGAACCAACCCGGAGGACCTGGCGATCGTCCGAGCGATCATCGCGCTCGCCGAGGCGTTCAACCTCGAGTTGGTCGCCGAAGGTGTCGAGTCGCCGACCGCGGCGTTGACCCTGCTCCAGCACGGTTGCCACCGCGCTCAGGGCTTCCTGTTGTCTCGCCCGATCCCCGGTCCGGCGATGGCCGATCTGTTCACCAAAAAGGTCATCCCCGTGGACTTTTCGTCGGCCAAGCGAATCTGATTCAGCCGTATAGTAGTTCGACCCGGCCGAATCGGCTGGCAGTCCGGCTGGTCACCACCACCCGCGCGGGGCCGGCCGGCAAATCGGCTTGGACCGGCCAGTCCGCGGGGTCGGGCATCGGTCCGATCGACAGCGCGACGCCCACATTCGCGCGCACCAGTTGCGCGCCCTCAGGGGTGGCCAGCTCCGCACCGGCAACTCGCCCACCCTCGAAGATCAACCGCTGCAACGCCGTACCAGCGTGTTCGTGGAAGCCGCGCTCGCGGGCCTGCTCGCGCAACCAGTCGGCCAGTTCAACACCGGGCCGGTCCCCGGCGGGCCGGTATTCGCCGAGCACCGCCGCCTGGATCGACTCGCCGGCCTTGGTGCGCATGGCCGTCATGGTCTCGGGGATCTGGCTGTAGATGACACCGAACGGGGAGACGACGCAGCGCGCTGACCAGTCCCGCAGCCGCGACCCGTAGAACGGTTCGATCGAGGCTTTCCGATCCTTGGTCACGGTCACCGGCTCGGCGTAAACAGTTGCCACCGTCAGGTTCCGCGCGGTCCCCGGATCCAGGTCGTCGGTCATCGACTGCAAGTATGCCGCGGTATCGGGATCCGAAGTCTGCGAGGACAATTCCATATCGGCCAAGTCCACGACAAGGTCGAGGTCGGCGCAGCGGATTGCGTGGGCCAGCACGCCGGCACCCGCGCCGGCACAGATCACGTCGACGACGTCGTCCCACGGCAGCTCCGAAGCCTCGATGGCCTCCTCGTCGATGCTCACCACACCCCGAAGCGTCAGGTCGCCGGTAGGCCGAGGTCAGCCAGACCCAGCACACTGCGGTAGGGCACTCCCTCGGCCTCGATCGCCTCGGCCGCCCCGGTCGCGCGGTCCACCACCGTCGCAACCCCGACGACCGTCGCACCTGCCTCACGAACCGCACGCACGGCCGTCAGCGCAGAACCTCCGGTGGTGCTGGTGTCCTCGACCACCAGCACCCGCTTGCCGGTAACCTCGGCACCTTCGATAAGGCGTTGCATCCCATGGCTTTTCAACGCCTTCCGCACGACGAAGGCATCGATCGGCCGGCCGGGCGCGTGCATGATCGCGCCGGCCACCGGATCGGCGCCCATGGTCAGGCCGCCGACGGCCGCATAGTCCCAGTCCGCGGTGAGCTCGCGCATCAGCCGCCCGATCAGCGGGGCGGCCTGGTGATGCAGGGTGGCGCGGCGCAGGTCGACGTAGTAGTCGGCCTCCTTGCCGGAAGACAGGGTGACGCGACCGAACACCACCGACAGCTGGCGGACCAGCTCGGCGAGTTCGGCACGTCCGGTGGCATCGAGCTCAGGTGCGCCCACGGCTTCGTCCCATCGTATTGTTGACCGCACGGACCAGCCCGCGCGGAACCAGCCGGCCGACAGTGGTCAGCACCTTGTACTGCAGGCTGGGAATGCTGATGACCTTGCCCTTGCTGACATCGGCGAGGCTCTCTGCGACCACGTCATCGACGTTGAGCCACATGATGTTCGGGATCGACGTCATGTCGATGCCGGCACGCTCGTGGAATTCGGTATGGACGAATCCCGGGCAGACGGCGTGGATACTCACCCCGGTGCCGGCCAGACCGTTGGCCAGTCCCTCGGTGAACGACACCACCCACGCCTTCGATGCCGAATAGGTCGATCCACGACCCGACAGCAGCCCGGCCACGCTGGCGATGTTGATCACCGTCCCCGATCCTGCGGCCATCATCGACGGCAGGGCCGCGCGGGTGAGCTGCATGACCGCGGTGACGTTGACGTCGAGCTGGGCCTGCAGCGAAGCGAGGTCGGCGGTCCAGAACTCACCGGAGGTGCCGAACCCGGCATTGTTGACCAACACCTGCACCCCGGCGGTCAGCCGGTCGGCCACCGTGGCCCGGTCTGCGGCCTCGGTCAGATCGGCCGGCAGTACCTCGACATCCACGCCGTTGGCAGCCCTCAGCTCGGTGGCGAGGTCGTCGAGTCTTTCCACATTCCGTGCCACCAGCACCAGGTCGAAGCCGTCGCGCGCGTAGCGGCGGGCGTAGCCTGCGCCCAAGCCGGCGGTGGGGCCGGTGATCAGAGCGACGGGACGGGGCACCCCGAGACCCTATCGGCTCAGCGCTGGTAGTTGGGAGTCTGTGTGCCGTTTCGCGGCTGCTGCGGGCGCAGCGGCGGCGGAACCTCCGTGCGTCCCGGCGGCAGTTCGCGACGGCCGGCGGGCGCCAGGGGACGACCCGGGGAGGCGTTGCGCCGCCCAGCGGACTGGGTCAGCGCCGGCTGCTGAATCGGCGGCAGCACTCGCAGCAGGTCGTTGAACTGCCGCACAGTACGCAGGCCCTCGTCCCACTGCGCCCGGGTCGAGGAGATCGGCATGGACACCAGCGTCCAGTTCTGTTCGTTCCACATGATTTCGGCGCAGTCCGGCGCGGTGTGGGCGAACGTCACCATCCGGCGATCACATGCCCGGCGGGCGGCGTCGAGGTTGGTCGAGTAGACCATCCGCGGACCGATGGCGCCCAGCAGCCAGATGTCGCTCTCCCGCGGCTCGGCGATGCCCTTGAGCCGCAGATCCATCACCACGTTGGTGCCGACCTTGCGGTGCAGGGCGATCACGGTGGCCACATCCTCGAGGTCGAAGATGTACACCGCCTCGCCGCGGATCTGACCGAGCACCACGTTGCGGGCGGTGACATCGCCAACGGTGGACATCACGCCGCGCTTCCAGCGGTCGATGATGTCCGTGGACTCGGGCTCGAAGTCGAACCCGTGCGACCGCGCCCAGGACTTACGGCGGCGGCCCAAACCACGTCGACGGCCGACGTCGACGTACAACAGCACCGCCGCACCCACGAAGCAGAGCGCGGACAGCGTGAACCAGAACGGAACCATTACACGTAGCGTATCTGCTCAGCGGCCTGAAGCGAGAACCCCAGCAGGTCACAAGCACATCACATAGCCTCCGGGCCATGGCTTACGACGATTACCGGCTGATTCGGATCACCGTCGATCACGGTATCTGCCGTGCGACGCTCGACAATCCGCCGATCAATCTGCTGGATGTACCGCTGCTCACCGAGATCGGCCGGCTCGTGAGGGAGATCGCGGCCGACGAACAGGTACGGGTGCTCGTCGTCGATTCCGCGGACCCGGAGATCTTCATCGCCCATGCCGATGTGGGCCTGATCCTCGACTTGCCGGCCGACGACCTGGGCCTGCATGAGGAGCTGTCCCTGTTCCACGCGACGACGGAGCTGGTCGCAACCCTGCCGAAGCCCACGATCGCGGTCATCGAGGGCGTCTGCCGGGGCGGGGGCTGCGAGTTCGCGATGGCGTTCGATATGCGCTACGCGGCGCTGGGCGCAACCGTCCTAGGGCATCCCGAGGTCGCGGTGGGCATCATCCCCGGGGGTGGAGGCACTCAGCGGCTGCCCCGGCTGATCAGCCGGGGACGGACGCTGGAGACGATTCTCGGTGGCATGGACGTCGATGCCGCGACGGCCGAGGCGTGGGGATATGTCGACCGGGCGTTGCCGCCCGAGCGGCTGCGGCGGTTTGTCGACCGGCTGGCCAAGCGCATCGCGTCGCACTCACCGATGGCGATCGCGGCAGCCAAACGCGCGGTGGACATCGCATTGGATCCCGGCGTGGATATGACGACCGGTTTGCGCATCGAGGACCAGCTGTTTCGGGAGACCTTGGCCCAACCGGTCGCCCGTCAGCTGCTCCAGGCGGTCATCGACTCCGGGGCGCAGACCCGGGAGTTCGAGCTGGGCAACCGCTAATCGGCAGTCGGGAAGGTGGCCGCCGCGAGTTCGAGGATTTCGGCGCGGTCGGCGGCCAGCACGAAGCCGGCGGCAATCGCCTGGTCCAGCGCGGTGGTGAACCGCTGCAGATAGTCAGCCTGCCCGCCGGGATACAGCGTGGCCAGGGCCGCGGCGTCGAAAGGCTCGCCTGAGCCGAAGATCGCCAGCAGCACGTTCTCGTCGGCGCTGGCCCCCGATGTCTGGGCCGTCGGGACGTCCACCCACGGCGTGCGGACGCCGCCGGTGGCCAGACCGTTGGCGTCGACGACTATCGCCGGCGGGTCAGCGTCGGTCGTGTCGATGCCTGGCGCGCTGGGTGCGGGCCGCCCGGTGCGCACCCAGTCGTGCAGCCCGGCGATAGCGGCTTGCAGCACGTAGTGATGCTGGGGCGCGAAGTTGATGAAGTGCGGCAGCTGCTGGCCCATCAGGTCATTGGTGGGCGCATAGGCCGCCACGATCTGATCGAGCGGCGCGGCTCCGTTGTCGATGAAACCGACTTTGATCGTGTAGTTGTCGGCGTGTGCCGAGCCGGGAATCTCCCACACGCGTAAGTGTTCGGTGTCGGGTCGGCGGGCATGGACGTAGCCGAGCAGGCGCGCGCCGAGCACGTCGGTCTCGGTGATCACGGTGAGCACCGGCACCCGCAGGTCATCGCGGAACGGCACCGCCACGGTGTGGAACGCACCTGTTTCGTCGAGCAGTGACGTCCCGTCCAGCGGTGCGGCCGACCCGAACCGGGAGTGGATCAGGAACCCGTCGTAGACCGCGGCGGCCGGGTCGACGTCGTTGACGTAGGTGGTCAGGAAGGTCGCCGATTGCGATTCGCCCGCGGCCAGCACGAATTCCGGGGTGAGTCCGTCGATCACCCCGTCGCGCACGGCGCGGCCGACCTGGGTGAAGATGTCGAACGCGAAGTTGTCGCCGGGATGATTCAGTTCTGAATACCGTTGTGGATTCTGATCTTTCAGGGACATGCCGCCGGCCAGGCTGGGGCCGCCTTCAACCCCGACGCGCTGGGCGGAGACGACCACGTAGGCGTAACCGGCCCGGGCGATCTCCCGGTGAGCCATGAACCAGACAGCAGGAGCGTCGATACCGCCGCTGACATTGAGCCATTCGACGATGGCCGTTCCGTTCCACGCCGCCTCGTCAATCGGTCGCAGGACGACGATCCGGGTGGTGTACTCGGCGGTCGCCTCCGGCGCGTACGACGTGGCGGTGCCCGCGACGAAGTACTCGTCGGCGCGATAGTCCAGGGTCGCCAGGTCGTAGGCCCCGAGTAGCAGGTTCGGCTGTCCCGCAACAGCGGTGATAACGGGTTCGGTGGTCGGCACCATCAATCAATAGCAGAGGCGCCGACCGGGTAGTCGGGATATCGCATGGCGTCGTACAACCGAATGCCCTTGTTGTTGAGCCGGGCGATGGCCCTGGTCAATCCGGCAGGTAGCGCCGAGAGTGTGCGGCCGGTGGCGACCAGCGCCCAGACTCCCAGCTCAGATCGAGGTACCAGGGTTTTGGCCACCGTGCGGGCGAACGCGCGGCTGTGCCGCACCGGGTCCGCCATCACCCGCTCGTAGGCGGCGAAGGCCGCGATGTGGTCGCCGCCGGCCCGTTGGAGTTCACCGGCCAGCACGTAGGCGCCCAGCACTGCCAGGCTGGTACTGCCTCCGACCGCGGGCCCTGGGCAGTAGCCCGCGTCGCCGACAAGGGTGACCCGCCCGCGTGACCAGCTGGTCAGCTCCAGTTGGGTGATCGAGTCGAAATAGAACGTGCCCGGGCCGTCGAGTTCGGCCAGCCAGCTGTCGACGACCGGATTCAGCCCAGTGAACGCGGCTCGCAGCAGCTGCCGTTGCCTGGCATCGTCACGATGGTGGTAGTCCAGCGGTTCCTCGGGGCGGAACAGGAACACCGCGCGGGCGTCGTCGAGATGATCGGCCGTGTAGGTCATCGCCCACCGGCGGGCATCCACGAAGTTCGTCGATTCACCATCGCGGGCAAAGCTTTTCGGCACCGACAGGACGGCCAGGTAGCCGCCGAGGAAGCGGCTGTGCCCGGCGTCGGGGCCGAACACCAGTTGCCGGACTCCCGAATGCAGGCCGTCGGCGCCGACGATCACGTCGTACTGGCGCGAACTGGTCCGCGCGAATTCCACCGTGCCGTCGTCAGATATCGCGGTGATCTGGTCGTCGAAGAGGTACTCGATATGGTCGCGGCCGGCGTCGTAGTAGATCTGACTGAGATCGTCGCGCATGATCTCGACGTGCCGGTCCGACATGATCGAAGCCAGTTTTACGTAATCGACGTCCACCGGCCGCCGCCCACCGGTGCGCTGCAGTATCAGCCGGGTGGTGCCGGTGGCGCGACTCTGGACCCGGTCGATCACCCCCATCTGCTCGGAGATGTTCATCGCCGGGCGGAACAGATCGACGGCATGACCACCCGTTTTGCGCAGTGCGGGAGCCCGTTCGACGACCGTGACATCAAACCCGCGCCGGGTTAGCCAATAGGCCAGCACGGGTCCGGCGATGCTGGCGCCCGAGACGAGAACACGCACGGAGAGCCTCCCACTTACTTAACGATCGGTAAGCATACCGCTCGGAGCTTACCTACCGATCGGTCAGCTAGGGTGGCTACGTGAGCAGGCCCGCATCCGATACTCGTCAACGGATTCAGGATGTCGCCCGCGAACTGTTCAGCCAGAAGGGCGTCCAGCGCACCAGCCTGCAGGACATCGCCGACCAGCTCGGCATCACCAAACCCGCGCTCTACTACCACTTCAAGTCCCGCGAGGACCTCGTCCGCAGCATCCTGCAGCCGCTCATCGACGAAGGTGAGCGCTTCGTGGCCGAACAGGAAGATCGCCGCGCCACCGATCCGGCGACCGCGCGCGAACTGCTCGAAGGCTACTTCGACTTCCACTACCGCCACCGCGCCGACCTGGTGCTCGTGGTCACCGAACTGACCACCCTCGCCGATCTGGGGCTGATCGACAAACTCCTCGCTTGGCGGGAACGGTTGTGCAGGTTGGTGTTCGGGCCGCGCCCGACGCTCGAACAGTCAACCCGAGGCGTTATCGCATTCGGCGGACTGCAGGACGTCTGCCTGCAGTTCCCCGACAGCCCCCGTCGGCGGTTGCGGGAGGCGACGGTCGCCGGTGCGCTCGCCGCGATGGGCCTGCCCGACGACTGAACGCAAAAGGCCCCCGCACGAATTGTGCGGGGGCCCTTGCGTTCCGGATCAGAACGGCCTGACGGTCTTCGCGCAAGCGCTCATCCCAGCCTGACGGTCTTCGCGCAAGCGCTCATCCCAGGATCAGCGATTCGCCGTCCGGGGAGACATTCACCGGCACCACGTCACCGTCGTGCACTTCACCGGCCAGCAGCAGCTTGGCCAGCTGGTCGCCGATAGCGTGCTGCACCAGCCGCCGCAGCGGCCGCGCGCCGTAAACGGGATCGAAGCCGCGGTCGGCAAGCCATTTCTTGGCGGGCAGCGACACTTCGAGGGCGAGCCGGCGCTGGGCAAGCCGCTTCTGCAGCTGCGCCAACTGGATGTCAACGATCTGCACAAGTTCCGACGGGTCGAGGCCGTCGAAGATCAGCACATCGTCGAGCCGGTTGATGAACTCGGGTTTGAACGCCGCACGAACCGCCGCCATCACCTGCTCCTCGGTTCCGCCCGAACCCAGGTTCGAGGTCAGGATGAGGATGGTGTTGCGGAAGTCGACCGTGCGGCCCTGGCCGTCGGTCAGCCGGCCCTCGTCGAGGACCTGCAACAGCACGTCGAACACATCGGGGTGAGCCTTCTCCACCTCGTCGAACAGCACCACCGTGTAGGGCCGGCGACGTACCGCTTCGGTGAGCTGACCCCCTTGGTCGTACCCGATGTAGCCCGGAGGCGCGCCCACAAGGCGGGCCACCGAATGCTTCTCACCGTACTCGCTCATATCGATGCGCGTCATCGCGCGCTCGTCGTCGAACAGGAAGTCCGCCAATGCTTTTGCCAGCTCGGTCTTACCAACACCGGTGGGGCCGAGGAACAGGAACGATCCGGTCGGCCGGTTGGGGTCGGCAACTCCGGCACGCGAACGGCGCACCGCATCGGAGACGGCGGCGACGGCCTTCCTCTGGCCGACGACGCGGCGGCCCAGCTCCTCCTCCATGCGCAGCAGCTTGGCGGTCTCGCCTTCCATCAGCCGGCCGGCGGGGATGCCGGTCCATGCCGCCACCACGTCGGCGACGTCATCGGGTCCGACTTCCTCCTTGAGCATGACGTTCTCGCGCGCCTCAGCCACCGGCAGCGCCGCGTCGAGTTTCTTCTCGACCTCGGGGATGCGGCCGTAACGCAGCTCGGCAGCCTTGGCCAGATCACCGTCACGCTCGGCCCGGTCGGCTTCACCGCGCAGCGTTTCCAGCTGCTCCTTGAAGTCGCGGACGATATCGATGGCATTCTTCTCGTTCTGCCATCTCGTGGTGAGCTCCGCGAGCTTCTCCTTGTGATCGGCGAGTTCAGAGCGCAGCTTCTCGAGGCGCTCCTTGGAGGCCTCGTCCGCTTCCTTGGACAGCGCCATCTCCTCGATCTCCAGGCGGCGCACGACACGCTCGACCTCGTCGATTTCGACTGGGCGCGAGTCGATTTCCATGCGCAGCCGCGCCGCGGCCTCGTCGACCAGGTCGATAGCCTTGTCAGGCAGGAACCGGCTGGTGATGTAACGGTCGCTCAGCGTCGCTGCGGCCACCAGTGCGGAGTCGGTGATGCGCACACCGTGGTGCACCTCGTAGCGATCCTTGAGGCCACGCAGGATGCCGACGGTGTCCTCCACCGAGGGCTCGCCGACGAGGACCTGCTGGAAGCGACGCTCCAGGGCAGCATCCTTTTCGATGTACTTGCGGTACTCGTCGAGGGTGGTTGCGCCGACCAGCCGCAGCTCGCCCCGGGCCAGCATCGGCTTGATCATGTTGCCGGCATCCATCGCGCCTTCACCGGTGGCGCCGGCGCCGACGATGGTGTGCAGCTCGTCGATGAACGTGATGACCTGTCCGGCCGAGTTCTTGATGTCGTCGAGGACGGCCTTGAGCCGCTCCTCGAACTCACCGCGGTACTTGGCACCGGCGACCATCGACCCGAGATCCAGTGAGATGACGGTCTTGTTGCGCAGGCTCTCCGGTACGTCGCCGGCCACGATCCGCTGGGCCAGGCCCTCGACGATCGCGGTCTTGCCGACGCCGGGCTCACCGATGAGCACGGGGTTGTTCTTGGTACGTCGGCTCAGCACCTGGATGACGCGACGAATCTCCGTGTCGCGCCCGATGACCGGGTCGAGCTCGCCCTCGCGGGCACGCGCGGTCAAGTCGGTGGAGTACTTCTCCAGCGCCTGATAACTGGCCTCGGGATCCGGGCTGGTCACCCGGGCGCTTCCGCGGACCTTCACGAATGCGTCGCGCAACGCCTGCGGCGATGCGCCGTGGCCGGTGAGCAGCTTCGCCGTGTCGGAGTCACCGGTGGCCAAGCCGACCATCAGGTGCTCGGTGGAGACGTATTCGTCGTCCATCTCGGTGGCCAGCTGCTGCGCGGCGGTGATCGCCGCCAGCGACTCACGCGAGAGCTGGGGCTGCGAGGTCGCACCACTGCTCGTCGGCAGTCGGTCGACCAGCCGTTGCGCTTCGGTGCGGATCGTGGCCGGATCGACACCGACAGCCTCGAGCAACGGCGCAGCGATACCATCGGCCTGCGTGAGCAGGGCCAACAGCAGGTGGGCAGGCCTGATCTCCGGATTGCCTGCGGCACTGGCCGCCTGCAACGCAGCGGTCAGCGCCGCCTGAGTCTTGGTTGTCGGGTTGAAAGAATCCACGACACCTCCGTTTCGTCTAGAAAAACTTGTCGAGGTTTACAACGCCGTCAATGTTGAGTCTGTTCCGCTCAAGTTTAGAAGATCCCCCCCAATTTTTGATAGAGCCTTCCGGCACCTGTTTTGGTGAATAATTCGAACGTATGATCGATCAGTGGGTGAGCTGACGTCAATCGGCTACAACGGTCAGCCGCTGCAGCCGCCGCTGCGACCGGTATCCCCACCGCTGCCGGTACTGGTCGACCTCACCGTCCTGTTTCCGCGCGAGCCGCATCGGACCGGCCGCTACCACCCGCAGGGCCTGCAGATGCACAAGGTCGTCAAGGGCACGCTGTCCTGCTGGGGGCTGTGCGAGCAGGGCGACTGGTGGGGGCTGGTCACCTACGAGATCACCTATGGCCCCAAGCGCAAAGCCGTGACGCACTGGGTGCCGGCCTGGACGCTCAAGCGCATCTAGATGGTGACCACAGTCGCGCTACGCGTGGCCTAGGTATGCCCGGCATTCGGTGCCGACGTCGTGGCGTACGGGTTGGTCAAGGTGACCGTCGTGGCGGGAGTGGAGGAATCCGTCTCCGAGGGGACCGTCAGTTCGCCGGCCGTCTCGCTCGGGGACGGCGGGGGCACCGAGGTCGGGTTCAGATCGGTGGTCGAGATCGCCCGCGATGTCGTCGCCGTGGTACTCGTGGTCGTGCGGGTGGTGGTCGTGGTGGTCTCAGTGGCCGGGGCGTACGTCACCGGGCCCTCGGGTCGATGTGAGCTGTCCGAGGTGTCGATGACGGCATACACCAGCATGGCCAACAGCGCTATCGCTGCAACCCCGGAGACGTAGACCAGGGTGTGCTGTTGGCCGTCGCGGCCGTCGTCACCCATTTCTTCGTCGGCATCCTTGCCCACGGGCAGAGATAGTACGGTCAGCCGAGGCCGCACGTTGTCCGACTATCGCCGGGAGGCACCTGTGACGAGCAGTCTGGGCTCGGAACTTCCCGAGCTGATCCCCCTGGCGCTCGTCATCACGCTCTCCCCGTTGACGATCATTCCGGGCATCCTCATGCTGCACACGCCCGCGCCGCGATCCACCAGCGTGGCGTTCCTGCTGGGCTGGGTGCTGGGAATCGGCGGCCTCACGGCGGGCTTTGTTCTGGTGTCCAACGCACTCGGCGGACTCAACAAACAGCCGACCTGGGCGCCCTACGTCCGCATAGTGATCGGCGCGGCGCTCGTCGTGTTCGGGCTGTATCGGTGGTTCACCCGCAAACGCTCGGAGCACACCCCGGGCTGGCTGACGAAGATGACCACCATCGGCCCCCCGCGTGCCTTCGTCACCGCGATAGTCCTGGTGGTCGTCAACCCCAAGGTCCTGTTCATGTGTGCCGCAGCAGGTTTGGCAATCGGTTCGGCAGGTCTGGGCACCACCGGAGCCTGGACGGCCGACGTGGTGTTCACCGCCGTCGCCGCGTCATCGGTGGCACTACCGGTCCTGGCCTATCTGGTAGCCGGCGAGAAACTGGACGAGCCGCTGACCAAGCTGAAGGACTGGATGGAGGCGCAGCACGCGACGCTGGTGGCCGCGATCCTCTTCCTCATCGGTCTGATGGTGCTGTACAAGGGCATTCACGGCCTGTAGACGACCCGCCTAAAATCGCGGCCGTGGGCCTGGAGGATCGTGACGCGCTTCGGGTGCTGCAGGCTGCCTTTGAAAACTCCGGGGATCCGCAGGCCGACTCCGACGAACTACTCCGCCGGTTCTATACCCGTTGGTTCGCTCTGGACACGTCGGTGCGTGACCTCTTCCCGCCGGAGCTGGCCCCCCAGCGCACGGCGTTCGGCCAGGCCATGCACTGGGTGTTCGGCGAATTCGTGGCCCAGCGGGCCGAGGCCCCGGTGGCATTCCTCGCCCAGCTCGGCCGCGATCACCGCAAATACGGTGTGACCCAACAGCAATACGACGACATGCGGCAAGCGTGGTACTCGACGTTGCGCAGCCACCTGATCGACAGCTGGACCGACGCGGTCGACGACGCGGCCATCCAGTCGATCAACCTGATCACCGGCATCATGGCCGGCGCGGCCGACGCCGAGGAGGGCCCGGCCTGGTGGGACGGCACCGTCGTCGAACACCACCGGGTCTCGCGCGACATCGCCGTCGTCCGCCTCCGCCTGGACCGGCCGATGCCCTACCACCCGGGGCAGTACGTCAACGTCCAGATCCCGCAGTGGCCTCGTCGGTGGCGGTTCCTGTCCCCGGCCATGCCCTCGGATCCGGACGGCTTCATCGAGTTCCATGTCCGCGCGGTGTCCGGAGGCATGCTCAGCAATTCGGTGGTAGCCGAGACCCGGCCCGGCGACCGGTGGCGGCTGGCCAGTCCGCACGGTGCGATGGAAGTGGACCGCGGCGGCGGGGACGTGCTGATGGTGGCGGGCAGCACCGGGCTGGCGCCGCTGCGCGCACTGATCATGGACCTGTGCCGATTCGGCGAGAACCCCCGCGTCCACTTGTTCTTCGGCGCCCGATACCCGTGCGAGCTGTACGACCTGCGCACCCTGTGGGAGATCGCCTCCTCGAGCCCGTGGCTGTCCGTGTCGCCGGTGTCGGAGTACGCCGGCGACCCGCCGTGGGCGGCCGACTATCCCGATGTTCAGCCACCTCGCGGACTGCACGTGCGCCAGACCGGACGACTGCCCGACGTGGTCACCCAGTACGGCGCCTGGGGCGATCGCCAGATTCTGATCTGTGGCGGGCCCGCCATGGTGCGCGCCACGTATGCCGCGCTGGTGGCCAAGGGCGCCCCGCCCGAGCGAATCCAGCACGATCCCCTCTGACATTTCCCCCTTCCCATCGGTCACGCCAGGGAGGACGATATCTGCGAGGGGGTTGCAGTGAGGGGTTGAGGTGACGCACGCCGGTCCGGTCGAACTCGACACCATCGCTTGGGAATTCCTGTGCTCGCCCTATACCGGTAGCACCTATCCCTATACCGGTAGCACCTATGGGGACTGGTCGCTGGAACGGCGGCTCGACACCTACCTTCGCCATCAGGACCGTGAGGACATCCTCAACAGCGGCGCGGCCTACGCCACCCTGCTGGACCGGGTCCTGGCCAACCTGCAGCGGGCCCGTCGCGACGGCGTCCTGTCCCCACCGCACCTGTAGCGCACCGCTACACTCCGACCGTGGCCGAGCTGCCGTCCGTTGTTCTGCGCGATCCGTCCTCACCCTTGACTGCGACGTACCTGCCGTCGGCGGGCATGCTGTGCACCTCACTGTCCGACGACGGCGTCGAACTGCTGGGCCAGCGCCGCGGGCTGCAGGCCTACCTGTCCGACGCCAAGACGATGGGCATCCCCATCCTGTATCCGTGGGCTAATCGATTGAGTGCCAACGGGTATGACGTCGACGGCGGGGCGGTGACCCTGACGCCCGGGGTTGGCGGCGTTCGCACCGACGGGAACGGCCTGCCGATGCACGGTGTGCTCGCCGCCTACCCTGGATGGCTGGTCACCGAGCAGTCCGAGAGCCGGCTGACGGCCGACCTGGACTTCGGGAGCCAGCCGCGCCTGTTGGCCAGCTTCCCGTTCCCCCACGTGCTCACCCTCGACATCACGCTGGCCGACCGGGCGCTCACGGTGGAAACGACGGTCACACCGACGACAGCCGCACCGGTACCGCTGTGTTACGGCTTTCACCCCTACCTGACCATTCCCGGGGTAAGCCGGTCGGAGTGGACGCTGCAGACTCCCCCGCTTCGGCATCTGCCGGTCGACGACCGCGGCATCCCGACCGGCGACGTCGAAGAGTGGCCGGCCTTCTCGGATACCTTGGGCGACAGATCTTTTGATGATGGCTTTGACCAGGTGCCCGACGGTGGGGTGTTCACACTGACGGGCGGTGACCGCCGCATCGAGATGGTCTTCGACCACGGATTCCCCGCGGCGCAGATCTTCGCCCCCGCCAACGACGACCTCGTCGCCATCGAGCCGATGGCCGCGCCGACCAACGCGCTGCGCACGGGTGTCTACTGCACGGCAGCGCCGGGCCGGCCCGCCGTCTCGGGGTTCACTATCCGTCTCAAGTAACTGTGCCCGAACCGACGAACGGGCGCGAAAGTGCGCCGTTAACTCGCAAGCTCGTTCACCGGCGCGGCTTCCAGACCACCAGCGCCGTGCTCTTCGGTACCACCGCGAGATCACGACGTTGGTTGGCGCGCAACGACTCCAGCTCGTCCACCATCTCCTCGATGCGGGACTGAAGCGCCTCGACCTGATTGGTCAGTTCAATGATCCGCTTGATCCCAGCCAGGTTGACACCTTCGTCCTGGGACAGCCGCTGCACCTCACGCAACAGCTCCACGTCACGTTCCGAATACCGCCGTCCGCCACCGGAACTGCGCCTCGGGCTGACCAGACCGAGCCGGTCGTAGGTGCGCAGGGTCTGCGCATGCATACCGGCCAGCTCGGCGGCCACCGAGATCAAAAATGTGCGGGCCTCTTCTGAAGCAGACATCAGCGGTTTCGACCCACGGGCGGGA
>NZ_NOZR01000010.1 GCF_002250655.1 Mycolicibacterium sphagni | reverse complement strand
GCTCCGCCCGCCCGACCCTGACCGAAAAGGCCCGCTCAATGACGCACTCCACCAACTCCATCATCAGCACCGACCTCGTGCTGCTCGACGTCGACGCCGGGGCGGACAAAGAGGCGGTGATCGGCCGGCTCGCCACTCGGCTCGCCGACAGCGGGCGCGTCAGCGATGGCGCCGCGCTGCAAGCTGCGGCCATGGCGCGCGAAGCACAGTCCGCCACCGGACTTCCCGGCGGAATCGCGATCCCGCACTGCCGCTCGGCCGCGGTCACCAGCCCGTCGATCGGGTTCGCCCGGCTGTCGCCCAAAGTCGACTTCGGTGCACCGGACGGCCCCGCGGACCTGGTGTTCCTGATCGCCGCGCCGGACGGCGCCGGCGCCGAGCACATGAAATTGCTGTCCAGCTTGGCCCGTGCCCTGGTACGTCCGGAGTTCGTGCAGTCGCTGCGCGACGCCAAGTCGGCCGACGACGTGGTCGGCCTGGTCGACGGCGTGCTCAACCCGGCCGTCGCCAAGCCGGCCGCCCCTGCCGCCAAACACGCGGCAGCACAGGCTAAGTCGATCATCGCGATCACCGCGTGTCCCACCGGCATCGCGCATACGTACATGGCCGCCGACGCGCTGAAGTTGGCCGCGGAGCGCGCGGGGGTGAACCTGACGGTCGAGACCCAGGGCTCGTCGGGAAGCACACCGGTCAGTGCGGCGGCAATCAGCGGTGCCGACGCCGTCATCTTCGCCACCGACGTCGGCGTCAAGGACCGTCAGCGGTTCGCCGGCAAACCCTTGATCGCCTCCGGGGTCAAGCGGGCCATCAACGAACCCGACACCATGATCGCTGAAGCCGTTGCCGCATCGGATAATCCGAAGGCAGCCCGAGTCGAGGGCACGGCCACCGCGGCCGACGGCGGTGCGCCCGCCGGTGGGGTCGGCTGGGGCACTCGCATCCGGCAGATCCTGCTGACCGGCGTCAGCTACATGATCCCGTTCGTGGCCGCCGGCGGTCTGTTGATCGCGCTCGGCTTCCTGTTCGCCGGTTACGATATCGCGAACAAGCCTGAGGGCAAGGCGGATTCACTGGCCCATATCATCGCCACCACCAACTCGCTGACCAATCTGCCCGCCGGTGGTTTCAGCCAGTACCTCGGCGCTGTCTTGTTCACCCTCGGCGGACTCGCGTTCAGCTTCCTGGTCCCGGCCCTGGCCGGCTACATCTCCTTCGCGATCGCCGACCGGCCCGGTATCGCACCGGGTTTCACCGCCGGTGCGGTGGCGGTTTTCGTCGGCGGCGGCTTCATCGGCGGTATCGTCGGCGGCCTGATCGCGGGCTTCGCGGCTCTGTGGATCAGCCGGGTGAATGTGCCGCAATGGCTCCGCGGCCTGATGCCGGTGGTGATCATCCCGCTGTTTGCGTCACTGATCGTCGGCCTTCTGATGTTCCTGCTACTCGGCCGCCCGCTGGCCGCAATCACATCCGGTCTGACCAACTGGCTCAACGGGCTCACCGGCGCATCGGTGATCCTGCTCGGGGTGATCCTGGGCCTGATGATGTGCTTCGACCTCGGCGGCCCGGTCAACAAGGCGGCCTACGCCTTCGCCACCGCCGGCCTCAACGTCGCCGACCCCGCCTCGCTGCGCATCATGGCCGCGGTGATGGCCGCCGGCATGGTGCCGCCGCTGGCGATGGCGCTGGCCACCACCATCCGGCCCGGGCTGTTCAGCGAGCCGGAGCGCGAGAATGGTAGGGCTGCTTGGCTGTTGGGCGCCTCGTTCATCTCCGAGGGCGCGATCCCATTCGCGGCGGCCGACCCGCTGCGAGTGATCCCGTCGATGATGGCCGGCGGCGCGGTTACCGGTGCGCTGGTCATGGCGTTCGACGTGACGCTCAAAGCGCCGCACGGCGGGATCTTCGTGTTCTTCGCGATCGGCCACCTGGCGTGGTTCCTGGTGGCCCTGGCCGTGGGCACTGTCGTCGCCGCGTTCGCGGTGCTCGGTGCCAAGCAGTTCATCCGCAGCACCGCCGCAACTCTGACCACCCCACGCCTGGCCACCCCGTCCATCGCCGAAACCAGCGTTTGACAGGGAAAGTTCGAGTAAACATCAGCATTACGTCGAATTCGACACCAACAGAAGGAGTCCCATGCACACCAAGACCGTCATCGTCGGTTCGGCGATCGGACTGCACGCCCGCCCGGCGGCCATCATCTCCGAAGCCGTCGTCAACGCCGGTGTACCGGTGACCCTGACGCTGGAGGGGGGCGAACCGGTGGATGCCGGCTCGGCGTTGATGATCATGACCCTGGGCGCAGGCAACGGCGCCGAGGTCACCGTGGCCTCCGAGGATGAGGCGGTGTGCAAGAGCATCGCTGACCTGGTCCAGCAAGACCTCGACGCCTGACACAGCAGTCTGCGCTTGCTAGCATCCGCTCATGGCCGAGGCACCGAGTGGCAAGGCTGGCGGATGGCTCGGTGAATTCCTCCGGGAATCCGGGTATCTGCGGAAGTGGCTGATACTCGGGGTGTCCATCGGCATCATCGCCGGACTCGGCGCCGTTGTCTTCTACCTCGCGCTGGACTACACGGGTCAGTTCCTCCTCGGCTACCTGGGCGGCTATCACCCGCCTCAGGCATTCGCCGACGGTGGCGGCACCGGATCGAGTGGCTTCGTTCGCCCGTGGGCCATCCCGCTGATCGCGTTCGGCGGCGCGCTGGCGTCGGCGATCCTGGTGGCCAAGCTGGCGCCGGAGGCCGAAGGCCACGGCACCGACAGCGCCATCGAAGCCGTCCACACCGATCCGCGCTCGATCCGCATCCGCGCCGTTCTGGTGAAGCTCGTTTCCAGTGCGTTGACGATCGGCTCCGGTGGCTCGGCCGGCCGTGAAGGGCCTACGGCTCAGATCTCGGCCGGATTCGGGTCACTGCTGACGCGGACATTCGACCTGTCCGACGCGGACGGCCGGGTGGCGGTCTCACTGGGGATCGGATCCGGTATCGGAGCGATCTTCGGCGCGCCGCTGGGCGGCGCGGTGCTCGCAGCGTCGATCGTCTACCGCGAGGACTTCGACTACAAGGCACTGATTCCCGGTTTCGTCACCTCGGGGACGGCATACGCGATTTACGGCTCCATCCTCGGTTTCGAGCCGATGTTCGGATACGTGGCACAAGACTACGTCTTCGACCCCGCACAGCTGGGCTGGTTCGCGGTGATCGGAATCGTCTCGGCGGCAATCGGATACCTGTACGCACGGGTGTTCTACGGCACCGTCGCGCTGACCCGCCGGCTGCCGGGCGGCAAGATCATCAAGCCCGCCATCGGCGGCCTGCTGGTCGGCCTGCTGGCCCTGGCCATCCCGCAGATCCTGTCCAGCGGCTACGGCTGGGTGCAGATCGCCACCACCCGCGAGGGACTGGCGTCCCTGCCGTTGTGGATCGTCCTCGTGCTGCCGATCGCCAAGATCATTGCGACATCACTGTCCATCGGAAGCGGTGGCTCCGGCGGTATTTTCGGGCCCGGCATCGTGATCGGCGCATTCCTGGGAGCGGCGCTGTGGCGGCTGGCCGACTTGGCGGGCATGCCAGCAGTGCCCTCCGGCCCTGCGGTGTTCGTCATCGCCGGGATGATGGCCTGCTTCGGCAGCGTGGCACATGCACCGCTGGCCGTGATGCTTATGGTCGCCGAGATGACGGGGTCGTTCTCGGTGGTGCCCGGCGCGATGATCGCGGTCGGTGTCGCGTATCTGATCATCATCCGCACCCCGGTATCGATCTATCAGGCCCAGCGGCTCAACCGCGAGACCGCGGCCGCCGAGCGGGTTGCCGTTCCGGCTCCGGAGATCATGTCGTCCACCGATGAGGACGAGCCGGAGAAGTAGCCTTCCGAGGTCACCGTCTCAACACAATTCAGCAAAGCTTGGTGCTTTTGTCACTTTTACCGTGTAATCCTTCATCCACACATGCCCGATTCAACGGCGAAAGGGTTACACCAGTGACTGCTCCTACGATGGCGCATCGGCTTGCCGCGGAATTTGTCGGTACATTCTTGTTGGTCCTGGGTGGATGCGGCGCAGCGGTTTTCGCAGCCAACCCAGCTGAGGATAGTTCCGTCGGTATCGGATTCCTCGGTGTGGCACTGGCTTTCGGCCTCACTGTACTCGCGGGCGTGTACGCATTCGGCACCATTTCGGGCGGGCATTTCAACCCCGCCGTGACACTGGGCGCAGCGCTCGCCAAGCGGGTGGAATGGAAAGCACTGCCTGCGTACTGGGTGGTGCAGGTCATCGGCGGCTTCGTCGCCGGCGCGGTGATCTACTGGATCGCCAAGGGCAAGCCCGGATTCAACGCCACGGGCCACTTGGCCGCGAACGGCTACGGCGACCACTCGCCGTTCCACTATTCGCTGGCCGCGGTGGCGATCACCGAGATCGTCCTGACGTTCCTGTTCCTACTCGTCATCCTGGGCGCCACCGACAATCGTTCGCCAAAAGGCTTCGCCGGCTTGGCAATCGGGTTGATGCTCACGCTGATCCACCTGATATCCATCCCGATTTCGAACACGTCGGTCAACCCGGCGCGTTCGACCGGCGTCGCGTTCTTCAACGGTGACGGCGCCCCGGCCCAGCTCTGGGTGTTCTGGCTGGCACCGCTCGTCGGCGCGGCCATCGCAGGCGTCGTGTACCCGCTTCTGTTCGGCCGCAATGAAGAACTGGCCGAGCGCCCGGTGCGCGACGACGGCCTCGAGCCCGCCTAGCGGGCAGATTTCGCGGCCGCCTTCTCCGTCGATTTACCCGAGTGCGTCAATGTGCCAGCGGCACTTTCGAGATGGGCGCGCACGAACCACTGGAACTTCTCCAGTACGGCGGCGTGGCCGATGAGCAGATCCTGCGTGACCGGATCCAGATCCTCGGTGGTGTCGATGGCCTTGCGGAGATCCTCGATGACGCCGTCGTAGACCAGATCCAGCGCCGCCAGGTGTGCAGGCACGGTGTCGCGCCCGACGGAGTAGTCATCCCACGTTCGGTCCTTGAGGATGGCGCCCGGTGTGCCCTGCGGTGAGTGTCCGAGGGTGGCGATCCGCTCAGCCACTTCGTCGGCGTAGCCGCGGACGAGTTCAACCTGCGGGTCGATCATCTCGTGCACGCCGATGAAGTTCGGGCCTACGACGTTCCAGTGCACATGCTTGAGGGTCAGGTGCAGGTCGTTATAGGTGCTCAGCTGCTTCTGCAGCAGATCGGCGACCTTGCGGCTCTTCGCATCCGACAGTCCGGGGACGGTGAATTTCGAACCCATGTAAATCGCTCCTTCGTGCTTTCGCGGTAGACAGCTCGCATACCCGGCCTGCAGCACAGGAAACCCGGAGCGCGTCAGAGCTTGCTGATCTGCTGAACCGGGAGCCGGGCGCCGCGCCGCGGTTCGTAGGCAAGCCCGCTGGCCTCCAGCATGCGCACGACGCGGTAGCGGTGCGGCCGCATCGGTTCGAGCAACTCCACCATCGCCGCATCGTCGACCGGTCGGCCGATCAGCGTCCAGCCGATCATTTTCGAGATGTGGTAGTCGCCGATCGAGAGCGCGTCCGCATCGCCGAAGGCGCGCTGCGCGACCTCGGCAGCCGTCCACACCCCGACACCGGGCAGGCTGGTGAGGACTTCTCGCGCCTCGACCACGGGACGGCCCGACAACCGCTCCAGCGCGTCGGCCCGCTGTGCACAGCCGACGATCGTGCGGGCGCGGCCGGGGTCGACGTTGGCGCGGTGGAACTCCCAGGACGGGATCTGCCGCCATTCCTCGGCTGAGGGCGGCACCCGCATGCGCGCCGGCGCCGGTCCGGGCGCCGGTGTGCCGAACTTGGTGACCAGCAGCCGCCAGGCGCGAAACGCATCGGCACCTGGTACCCGCTGCTCGATCACCGCGGGGATCAGCGCCTCGATCACCCGGGCGGTGCGCCCCAGCCGCAGATGCGGCACCCGCGCTGCCGCGGCCATTACGACAGGGTGATCGGGACGGAAGCCGCTGGCGTCGTCGTCGAATCCGAGCAGTGCGGGCAGCGCCTCGACGTACTCGTCGGCGCCCTCGCCCCACGCCTGGCACCCCACGGTGTCGGGGGCGGTGCGGTGGATGCGGGCGGTGACCGGCCCGCTGGCCTGCAGGCTGGTCCGCCAAATCGCGCGGTCGGCGTCGAGTTGGTAGCACGGGTCGCCGGGCCCGCGCCGCTGCGGCGCCAGCGTCAGCCCCGGGCTCACCGGACCGGGGAAGCAAAGCGTGCGCTCGACTGGCACCGCGTCAGTCCGGATCGACGCTGATGTCGGCCTTGGTCGGGTAGAACGCGACATGCCCGGCGATCGCAGCCACCGCTGGATAGGGCTCCTCATAAGTCCAGATCACGTCGTCGACGGTGGCGCCTGCGGCGGTGACGCTGTAGTAGCTCGCGTCGCCCTTGTAGGGGCAGTAGGTCTGCGTGTCCGTGCGGGTCAGCACGGCGGGGTCGACGTCGCCGAGCGGGATGTATTGCACGACAGGATAGGTGGATTCGGCCAGCCCGAGTGCGGCGCGGGTGTCGGCGACGAGTTCGCCGTTGACCCGCACCTGTACCCGGCCGCCGGTCGGGGTGACCGTGATCGGATGTTCGGCCGTGGGCTGCTTGATCTCGCGTGGACTCATCGGAGGCTCTCCCTAGCGTCGGGTGTAGTGCGTGCAACACCGTGTGGCGGTCATGATTCCCATCAGGGCCGGCGGGCGATGGCGTCGGCGGCCACCGCGATCGGCGACGTCGTGGCCCGTCCGCCTTCCTCGTGCCGGTCGGCCACCTTGTAGGCGGTGTACATCCCGCGCACCCCGAGCCAGCGCAGGGGCTCGGGCTCCCAGGTCCGGGAGTGGTGCCCGACCCAGGGCAGCGCGGTCAACGGCGTCGACCGCTTGAGCACCAGGTCGGTCAGGGTCCGGCCGGCCAGGTTGGTCGCTGTCACACCGTGCCCGACGTAACCGCCGGCCTCCCCCAGCCCGGTCGCAGGGTCCAGGCTGACGCCGGCCGACCAGTCGCGCGGCACAGCCAGCACACCGCACCAGCCGTGGGCGATGGGCACCCCGCGGGTCTGGGGCAGGACGGTGTTGAGCACCCGGGTCAGGTAGCTGATCGTGTCCGCGCCCACAGCGCCGTCTCGGTCGATGCCCGAGGCATAGCGGTAGGGCACCGCACGGCCACCGATCGCGATGCGGTCGTCCGCGGTGCGCTGCGCGTAGAAGAACCCGTGGGCCTGGTCGCCGACGGTTTCGCGACCCTCCCAGCCGATGCGCGCCCAGATGTCGTCGGCCATCGGTTCGGTGGCGATCATGGCGCTGTTCATCGGCAACCAGCGCCGCCTGAGCCCGCGCATCCGCGGGGTGAATCCCTCGGTGGCCCTCAGCACGATCGGGGCGCGCACCGCGCCCATGGGAGTCTGCGCGCGTCCCGGGCTGATCACCGTCACCGGCGTCTGCTCGTAGATCGTCACACCGAGGCGTTCGACGACATCGGCCAGACCGCGGGCCAGCTTGGCCGGCTGGATCCGGGCGCAGTGCGGATTGAACGCGCCCAGCACCAGGGCATCCACCCGGACCCGGTCAGCGGCTTCGGCCGCGGTCAGCACCTCGATGCCGTCGGTCCCCCATTCCCGGTCCTCGTCGACCTCGGCGCGCAACCGCCGGGCCTGTGCCGCATTGCGCGCGACTTCCAGGTTGCCGCCCTTGACGATGTCGGCGTCGATGTTCTCCCTGGCGGCCACCGCGATGACTTCGTCGATCGCTGCGTTCAGGGCCTGCTGCCAGGCCACCACGGGAGCGCGGCCGTACCTCTTGGCCAGCAACCCACGATGGCCCGGCGCGAGGCCGGACAGCCAGCCGCCATTGCGGCCGGAGGCGCCGTATCCGGCAAAACACTGCTCCAGCACGGTGATTCGCAGCGACGGGTCGGCCTGTTTGAGGTAGTAGGCGGTCCACAATCCGGTGTAGCCGGCACCGACGATGCAAATGTCGGCCTCGCGATCACCGGGCAGGGCGGAGCGGGGTTGGGGAAGTTCGGTGAACCAGTGCGACACGGCGCCGGTGATCGTGGCCATGCTACGAATCTAGAACGCGTGGCGGTGGTACTGCGGCCATCGTCTTCGCCGCGTGCTCTGCGGCGGGCCAGGTTCAGTCTGGCTTGGCGGCCTTCGCCTGACGTTTGGCCTCGCGCAGCCCGACCCAGAAGCGCGCGGCTTCCCGGATGGACTCCTCCACCGGGCGTGGCTGCCAGTTCAATTCGCGGACGGCTTTGCCGTGGTCCAGGGGGCCCTCGGCCCGCATCAGCCGCAGGGAGCCCAGCGACAGCTTCTCGTCGGTGCCGCGCAATCGCGCTTTGGCGGTCCCCATGCCTGCCAGTGCGTAGGCCAGCGGCAACGGGATGGTCTTGGCCGGGGGCGGGACACCCGCTTCCAGGGCCGCGATGCGCGCGACGTCGGCATTGCTGATCATCTTCTCCGAGATGAGGTAGCGCTCCCCGACTCGGCCGCGCTCGGCGGCCAGGATCATCGCTCGGGCGGCGTCGTCGACGCCGACGGCTTCGAGCTCGATGCCACCCATGACGAACGGCAGCTTGCCGAAGGCGGCCCCCGCGATGATGGCGCCGTGCGGGGTGCGGCCCCAGTCGCCGCTGCCGTACGTCGTCGAGACGCACATGGCGATCGCGGGCAGGCCGTGCTCGCGGGCGTAGCGCAGCACCAGTTCTTCGGCCTGTACCCGAGAGCGGACGTAGGGCGTCAGGCCCCGGTCGTTGATGACGTCAGCCTCGCTGGCCGTCCTGCCCCGGCGGCGGCCGACCGTGACGTAGCTGCTGGTGAAGATGAACCGGTGCAAGGACCCGGCGACTCCTTCTCCAGCGGCGATGCCGAGGACGTTGCGGGTGCCCTCGACGTTGGTGTGGAACAACGGCGCCGGATCGCTCAGCCAGCCGCGCGCGTCGACCACGCAGTAGTAGACATCGTCACATCCGGACATCGCGTCGCGCAGCACCGCGTTGTCCCAGATGTCGCCGACGAACCGCTGCACGTCGAGGTCGTCGATCGAGATGGTGGACGCGCCGTCCCGCACCATGACTCGAACCTGATGGCCGTCGGCAACCAGCTGGCGGGTGACGTGCGAGCCGAGGAAGCCGTTGGCTCCGATGACGAGCTTCGGCATGCTCATTTGGCTCCCCCCACGGCTTTCATCCAGGCGGCCGCCTCCTCGTCGAGGGTGCCCAGCTTCTCGGCTTTCTTGCACCACTTCATGCCGGCCTGCAGGAAGCGCAGCGGGTTGTAGATGTCCTCTTGGCGGGACCACAGCCCGTCGCCGGCGTAGGTGACGATCGAGATGTTGGTGGCACTGATGATGGTGCCGTCACCGGGATCGCGCATGGGGTTGTCCAACTCGCAGATGACCCGGCCGGTCTCCTCGTCGAACACCGACCACAGCGACGGGAACTCGGTCATATAACTGCCGGGGAAGGTGCCCATGGTCTTGGTGATCCACGTCCGCACCTCGTCGCGGCCCTTCATCGTGCCCATCGCGTGCTCGATGTAGTCGACATCGGGGGTGTAGTGACTCACCCAGGCATCCCAATCGCGGGTGCGGGCCGCGTCAGCGACCGTTTCCTCGAAAGTTGCGAAAGCTTCGGTCAGTTCGTCACGGGAAAATCGGGCCACAAGTTCAAACTAGAACACGTTCTAGTAAGCATGTCGAGGATTCGTCCCGATTGCAGCTCAGCGGCCAGTCCTGCGGCTATTTCGCACCTTGGCCGCATAAAGTTCGGCGTCGGCTTTGGAGTACAAGGCGGCGATCTCGGCGGTGTCGCCGGGCCGCGACGCAATCCCGACACTCGTGTCTGGGGTGTGCTGCCCGACAGCGGTGACAAACTGCTCCGCGGCCGGCGTCTTGCCCTCGGCGCGGTCGACGATGCACGCGGCGAATTCGTCGCCGCCAAGGCGAGCCAGCAGCGCGTCGGCCGGCAGCAGCTCGCGCCAGCGGCGCGCATGGCTGGCGAGGTGCTCGTCACCGGCAAGGTGGCCTCGGGTGTCGTTGATCTGTTTGAAACCGTCGAGGTCCATCACCACCACCGAGACCATCACCGACTTCGGTGATCGCCGGCGCGCCACGATGTCTCGCGTAGCGATCTCCCAGCCAGCCCGGTTCAGCAGACCGGTCAGCGGGTCGGTGCAGGCGCTGGTGACCAGGGCCCGCATCACGAGTCCGAACGACTCACTCGCCCCAACGATTGCTGCGACGACGATCAAGTAGTCGATGACGAGCTTGCGCAGCGGGGCGACGGCCAGTGCGACCACCACCGCCGCCGTGAGAAGACCGATAAGCACCAGAGCCCGCCGGGGCGGATAGAACGCCCGCAGGTACATCGCCAGGAACATGGGCGCGATCAGGCAGGCGAACTCGGCGCTGATCGCGATGTGGAACGCCATCACCAGCGGTGTGGCGATGATGGCCACCGCCGTCGCGGGCCCAGGTTTGTCGGGCTTGGCAGCGAGCCAGAACAGCGCCGCGATCCCCAGACAGATGGCGAGCACACCCCCGATCGGGTTGGCATAGGTCAGATCGGTGCGGACCGGCCAGATGGTGAACACGACGCCGTAGAGGTAGAGGAAAGTCGTGATGCCCAGATAGATCTCCAGCAGCCGCACCTGTTGCTTGCCGTAGAAACCACTCCCCGAATAGGCGAGGAGCCTCAGCCTGGACATCTCGGGCCGCCTCGGATACGCGACTGGCTGTTGATCTGGCGAAGCCACATACCGGTCAAACTTTCCTGGTCAGACACGGCCCCATTGCCGGCGCGCCCATTGTGGCACCGGCATTCACAGCCTGCAGTGCAGGTGCGTCGCGCACGGGATTATCTCAACTTCGGTCGAGGTTGAAACGGGCATGTCGCACGACTATCACAAGAATCCGGCTGCCGTGTCAGCGCTCTCGCCCGAGCAGTACCGGGTGACCCAGGAAAACGGCACCGAGCGGCCCTTCACCGGTGAGTACTGGGACAACCACGAGCCGGGCATCTACGTCGACGTGGTTTCGGGCGAGCCGTTGTTCGCCTCGGTCGACAAGTTCGAGAGCGGCTCCGGCTGGCCTAGTTTCACCAAGCCGATCGAGACATCCAACGTGGTCACCAAACGGGACTTCAGTCACCTGATGGTCCGCACCGAGGTGCGCTCGGCCAACGGCGACAGCCACCTCGGGCACGTGTTCAAAGACGGGCCGCGCGCCGAGGGAGGGTTGCGCTACTGCATCAACTCCGCTTCGCTGAAGTTCATCCACCTCGATGATCTCGAGGCACAGGGCTACGGCGAGTACAAGGGTTTGTTCGGGACTTCCAAGGAGGACGCGTGAGCGACAACAAGACGGCGATCCTGGCCGGCGGCTGCTTCTGGGGCATGCAGGACCTGATCCGCAAACAGCCCGGCGTGGTGTCCACTCGGGTGGGTTACACCGGCGGCCAGAACGATCACCCCACCTACCGGAACCATCCTGGCCACGCGGAGGCGGTCGAGATCGTCTACGACCCCGCCCAGACCGACTACCGCGCGCTGCTGGAGTTCTTCTTCCAGATCCACGATCCGAGCACGAAGAACCGGCAGGGCAACGATGTCGGCACCAGCTACCGGTCAGCGATCTTCTACCTCGACGACGAGCAGAAGCAGGTCGCACTCGACACGATTGCCGACGTCGACGCCTCGGGATTATGGCCGGGCAAGGTGGTCACCGAGGTGACCCCGGCCACTGATTTCTGGGATGCCGAGCCCGAGCATCAGGACTATCTGCTGCATTACCCGAACGGCTACACCTGCCACTTCCCGCGGCCGGGCTGGAAGCTGCCCAAGCGGGCTCAGGTCTAACCCTCGAGGGTGGACGCGTTTCGTCGGTGCACGACGACGCGTCCACCCTTCTTCGGCGTGAACGCGACGCCGCGTGAATGCCACTTTTCGCCGGGCGCGGTTGTGGTCGCAATGGTGAAGTTGCGCAACACCGTTCGCAGCACGACGTCCATTTCCATGTTGGCGAACGCAGCGCCGATGCAGCGTCGGGTACCGCCGCCGAATGGTACCCAGGCGAACGTGTTGGGCCTGGCGTCGAGGAAGCGCTGCGGGTCGAACCGCTGCGGATCGGGGAACATCTCCGGGTTCTCGTGCAGCTGGTTCAGGCCGATCATCACCGAATAGCCTTGCGGCACAATCCATTCACCTAATTCGTAAGCCTGGACGGCGACGTGCCGCCCGGAGAAGTCGATCACCGTACGGTTGCGCTGGACCTCGAAGATCGTGGCTTGCCGATACGTGTTGTCGTCGGCCTCCGCCTCAGCGACCAACCGGCGCAACACCTCGGGGTGCCGCGAGACCCGTTCGAACGCCCACGCCAGCGTGGAGGCGGTGGTCTCGTGGCCGGCGGCCAGCAAGGTCAGCAGCTCGTCGCCGACCTCGCCGCGCGTCATCTTCGACCCGTCTTCGTAGCTGCTGCGTAAGAACAGCGAAAGCACGTCGGTGCGATCCTCGAAGTCGGGGTCCTGCTGTGCACGACTGATCAGGGTGTCCACCAGGACCTCATACTCACGACGGAACTCGGCGAGCTTGCCCCAAGGTGTCCAAGGCAATTCGCGCTTGGGCGCGGGCAGCACCGCCAATCGTGAGCCCAGGGTCACCCAGCGCGGGATGAGGTCGCGCAGGCGTTCCAACTCGTAGCCGTCGGCACCGAAGATCGCCCGCAGGATGATGTTGAGCGTGATGCGCATCATCGGCTCGAGTGTGGCGAACTCCGTTCCCTGCGGCCACGATCGGACCTCGCGCAGCGTCTCCTCGACCACGATCTGCTCATAGGCCTTGATGCTCTTGCCGTGAAACGGCGGTGTGAGCAGTTTGCGGCGGACCCGGTGTTCGACGCCGTCGAGGGCGAACACGGAGCCCGCACCGAGCAGCCGGCTCAGGTTCGGCTGGATGTTGTAGAGCACGTCGGGGCTGGTGGTGAAGATCTGCTTGGTGAGCGCGGGGTCGGAGACCACGATGGTGTTGCCGAACACCGGGATTTTCACGGTGAGGCAGCGCCCGTAGCGCCGGCTCAGCCAATCCGTCGTCGGCCGGCGCGCCAGCACGAATGCGGCTTGCACCAGCACACTCGGCACCCCCGGGGTGGGCGGCAGTTTCGGTGCGGCGGTGACCGGCAGGTCAACGGTTGGTGCTTCGCTCATCGGTGAGGCCCTCCCAATGCTGGTGCGGTACTGCGTTGTACCACGGGGTTGTGGGGTACGGTACCTGTCGGTACCAGTCCCTGACAAGGGGCGCGACGATCGGAAGGAGATTTCGATGACCACGACGGCTGTCGACGAGACTGCCGCCGTCGGGCGCAACGACGACTTCCGCCAGCGGTTGCTCGACGGGCTGGCCGCCTCGATCGACGAGCGCGGCTACCGCGATACCACCGTCGCCGACATCGTCCGGTATGCCCGCACCTCCAAGCGCACGTTCTACAGCCAGTTCGCCACCAAGGAGGACTGCTTCGCCGAGCTGCTGACGGCCAACAACGACGAGCTCGTCGCCACTATCCGCGACGCCGTCGATCCGGGGCTGCCCTGGCCGGAGCAGGTTCGTCAGGCCGTCGTCGCCTACGTGCACAGCATCGAAGAGCGCCCGGCCATCACACTGAGCTGGATCCGTGAACTTCCCGCACTCGGTGAGTACGCCCGGCCCACGCTGCGCCGCGGATTCGCCCGGCTGGCCACGATGATCGTCGACCTGAGCAGCAATGCGGGCTTCCAGACTGCCGGGCTGGCACCGATATCGCATGCGGCGGCGGTGATCCTGGTCGGCGGACTCCGTGAGCTCACCGCGCAGACCGTGGAGGACGGTCAGCCGATCTCCGACATCATCGAGCCAGCGCTGGCCGTGTCAGTGGCGATACTGGGCCCGAAACCCCCTGTGTAAGAACGACTCAGCCCGAAGCAGCGCCCAGCCATCACCGCGCCGCTGGGCCCGCAGCTCACGCCATCACGCTGGCGCGGCCAGGTTACGACGGCGGGAATCCTCCGGTGGCCACCGGACCCCAGGTCGCCGGTGTCACCCGGATCAGGCACTTGCCCTGCTTGACCATGGCCTGGCGGTACTCGGCCCAGTCCGAATGCTCGCCGGCCACCGCGCGGAAGTAGTCCACCAGCGGTTCAACCGCGTCGGGCAGGCCGATCACCTCCGCAGGCCCGTCGATCTGCACGTACGGCCCGTTGAATTCGTCGGACAACACCACGACACTGGCCCGTCCGTTGCGGCGGATGTTCACCGACTTGGCCCGCTGTGGGTAGCTGGCGATCACCAGCCGGCCCTGCTCATCGACCCCACCGGTCACCGGCGAACTCTGCAGTGCGCCGTCGGCACGGAAGGTGGTGAGCACCATGCGGTGCCGCGGCCGTACGAAATCCAGCAGCTTTTCCAGGCCCACCGCCTCGGCAGTGGCAATTCTCGACATGATCGCCACTGTAGGCCGGTTCGGCCGACGTAGGCTCGGGACGACCGCCGACCCGATGGAGGATCTCATGCGCTTGTCGACCCGTAATCAACTCAAAGGCACGATCGCCGAGGTGCATCTTGGTGCGGTGATGGCGACGGTCAAGGTCCGTCTCGACGGTGGCGATCAGATCGTGACCGCCTCGATCACCAAGGATGCCGCCGAGGAACTCGGGCTGGCCGAAGGACAGCCGGCGACGGTGCTGGTCAAATCGACCGAGGTGATGATCGGGGTCGAGTGACCGTGGCCACCACGATGCGTGCCGAGCGCTTCTATGCCGACACCAAAACCGTTGTGCTGGAAGATGTTCCCATCCCCGAACCGGGCGATGGTGAAGTCCTGGTCAAGGTGGCGTTCTGTGGCATCTGCCATTCCGACCTCAGCCTGATCAACGGGACGTTCCCGGCCCAGCGCCCGGTGATCACCCAGGGCCACGAAGCCTCCGGGACGATCGCCAAGCTCGGGCCCGGTGTCACCGGCTGGTCGGAGGGTGACCGGGTCGTCGTCGCCGCCGGCCGGCCGTGCGGAACGTGTGCCAACTGCCGTCGCGGCGATCTCGCGAACTGCATGCGAATACAGCTGATGGCCTTCGCCTATGACGGCGCCTGGGCTGAGTACACCGTCGCGCAAGCCTCGGGGCTGACCTGGGTGCCCGACAATGTGCCGCTGGAGCAGGCCGCGATCCTGGCTGACGCGGTGTCGACGCCGTTCGGCGCGGTCGTGCACACCGGCAAGGTGGCGGTCGGTGAGTCCGTCGGGGTGTGGGGTGTCGGTGGTGTCGGCACCCACATCGTGCAGTTGGCCCGCCTGGTGGGGGCGGTGCCGGTGATCGCCGTCGACATCAATCCGGGGGTCCGCGAGCGCGCACTGGAGCTCGGCGCCGACTACGCGTTCGACTCCCGCGACCCGGATTTCGCCGACAAGCTGGCCGAGGCCACCGGGGGACGCAAACTCGACGTCGCATTCGACGCAGTCGGGCTGAAGGTCACCTTCGAACAGGCGCTGGACTCGCTGACCATTGGCGGCCGGCTGGTCGGGGTGGGTATGAGCGCCGACGCGCCGACGGTGGGACCGACGTCGATGTTCAATCTGACGCAGCGCCAAGTGCTCGGACACCTCGGCTACCACAACACCGATATCGAAACCCTGGCCCAGTTGGTGTCGCGCGGCCGGCTCGATTTGTCCCGGTCGATCAGCCAGATCATCCCGCTGGAGGACATCGCCGACGGAATACGCATCCTCGAGCACGCCGAGGGCAATCCGATCCGGGTGCTCGTCCAGCCGTGAGCGACGCCGCCGCGCGGACCGCCCTCGGGCCGATGATCGTCGTGGCGGCCGACCAGCACGAGCCGACACCGCTGGTTCGTGATCCGTGGGCGGCCAACTGATGCCTGCCACCGGGCGGGTGGTGGTGCGCACGGCGTTGAAGTCGGCGACCGACAGAAAGATCGGCGGCGGCTGGGCGAGCTTCCTGTGTCGCAAGCGCTACATCGACGACCAGCTGCGCGCGGCCGTCGCCAAAGGTGTTGACGCCGTGGTCATTCTGGGCGCGGGCTACGACACGCGTGCCTTTCGGTTGCCCGAGCTGGCCGGCTTCCCGGTGTGTGAGGTCGACCTGCCGGGCAATACGACTCGTAGGGCCGCCGCCCTGCATCGCACGTTCGGCCGGGACCGATACCTCCGCCCGGCAGGCCGAGGCACCGCGATCTCCGAGATCGAACGTGCGGTCTATGCCGAGCGCAACTCGTGACCAAGGCCTTCGACGGCCAGGAACGCGCGGCGTTGTGCGATCTCTTCGACACCCTCGGCCCGGATGCCCCGACTCTCCTGCACGGGTGGACAACCCGAAAAATGGCCGCGCACCTCGTGCTGCGCGAGCGTGATCCGATCGCTGCTCCATGTCTCGTGCTGCCCGGGCCGCCCGCACGTTTTGCCGAACGCCGTACGTCGGACATGGTCGAGCACCGAGAATTCGGCTGGCTCGTCACCAGGCTCCGGTGCGGTCCACCCCTCGGGTTCTTCCGGGTGCCCTGGGTGCGCTCCTTCCCCAGTCTCAACGAGTTCTTCGTGCACCACGAGGATGTTCGCAGAGCCAACGGGCTGGGTCCCCGCGCGGATCTGACACCCGCTATGCAGGCAGCGTTGTGGCGAAACGTCCAGCGCGGCAGCCGCTATTTGAGCCGTCGGGTGCGCGGGGTCGGGCTCGACATAGCGTGGCAAGGGACGGGGTTGCGACACACAGTTCGAACAGGGCAGGCGACCGTCGAACTCGCGGGCTCGCCAGGCGAACTGCTTCTTTACCTGTTCGGGCGCCGGTCCGCGGCCACGGTGGAGGTGTCGGGACCAGCGGCGGCCGTCGCCGCGATACAGGAGGGTCGCTTCGGCATGTGAATCCGGGGGCCCTGCCGCCGGGGCGTCACGCTGGGCGGGATGACGGGCTAGTGGCTAGGCTGGCTCTTTGCTGAAGGAGCGAACATGTCCGCCGAAGCGAAGAGCCCGGGCCATATCCGGCTGACATCGCATCGTGGCGCCGACGACGCCCCGCCGATCCGCTGGGGCGCGGGCACCGCAGGCGAGCGCGGACCGTTGATCGGAACCACCAGCACCCGCAGCCACCGCAATGTCATCGGCACCCACAGCGGTTCATACAGCGTGTACCGCGCACTGGCCGTCGCAGCGGGAGCACTGTCGCGGGAGCATCGGGCGGACCTCACCAACACCGCCCCCACCGACGTCATCGGCCCCTACCCGCAGTGGAGCCGCCCCGAGGCGATCGTCAGCCTTGACCCGTGGGGCGCGATGGTCGCCGAGGCGTTCGCCGGCGAGCTCACCGCGGGCCAGGACATCCGTCCGACGATCGCCGTCACCAAGGCGCACGTGATCCTGCCGGAGATCGCCGACGCGATCGGGAAGGGCCGGCTGGCTCCAGACGGCCGGTTCCTGATGGACAGCGGTGCGGCGCTGGTGACCAAGGCCGCTGTCGAGCCGGTCTGGTTCTTGCCCGGTGTCGCAGAACGATTCGGCTGCAGCGAAGCCCACCTGCGCCGGGTGCTGTTCGAGGAGACCGGCGGCATGTACCCCGAGCTGGTCACCCGCTCCGATCTCGAGGTGTTCCTGCCGCCCATCGGCGGGCAGACCCTCTACATCTTCGGCAACCCGCGCGACCTGGCTGATCCCAGCGTGGAGCTGACCGCCCGGGTGCACGACGAGTGCAACGGCTCCGACGTATTCGGTTCCGACATCTGCACCTGCCGGCCATACCTCACGCACGCACTCGAGGAATGCATCCTCGGCGCGCAGCGCGGCGGGGTCGGACTGGTCGCCTACTCCCGCAAGGAGGGACGGGCGCTGGGCGAGGTCACCAAGTTCCTGGTCTACAACGCCCGCAAGCGCCAAGAGGGCGGCGACACCGCCGAGGCCTACTTCGCCCGCACCGAATGCGTTGCCGGAGTTCAGGACATGCGGTTCCAAGAACTGATGCCCGATGTGTTGCACTGGTTGGGAATTCGTAGGATCCACCGCCTGGTCTCGATGAGCAATATGAAGTACGACGCGATCGTCGGCTCGGGTATCGAGGTGGGAGAGCGCGTCAACATTCCCGATGAGCTGATACCACCCGACGCGCGGGTGGAGATCGACGCCAAGATGGCGGCGGGCTATTTCACTCCCGGACCGGTGCCCGGTGCCGACGAGCTGAAGAAGGCCAAGGGTCGAGGGCTGGACGGATGACGCGTTCGGCAGTCGAGGTCGACGTGGACAGCCCGGCCGGGGCGGCCGCCGCCCTGCGCAGCACCCATGCCATTCGGGAGCGGGCCGGGGTACTGACGCAGCGGGCCCGCGCCGGTGAGTCGCAGTGGTTCACCGTGCACGACGACGCACTGGAGCCCACAGCCGCGCTGGTCGCCGACGTGACCCGGAACAATTACCCGGACCTGCAGATCCCGTTTCACAGCCGGTGGCGTCATTTCGAGGCCGGTGGCCTGGACCGCAAGGCCGATCTGCTGAACGCGGCCGACGCCCGGGCCATGGTGGATCTCACCGTGGTGAGCGTGTTGCTCGACGCAGGCGCCGGCCCGGCCTGGTCCTTTGCCGAGCCGGGCACCGGTCTTCGGCTCGGTCGCTCGGAAGGCCTGGGATTGGCCAGCTTTCACGCGTTCACCGCGGGCCTGTTCTCCTCTGATCCCGGCGAACCGCTGCGCGTCGATGCCGCCGGATTGGCTGGCCTGAGCAAAGCGCGATTGGCCGAGGCGTTCCAGGCTGAGGCGAACAACCCACTCGTCGGACTGGACGGCCGGCTGACGATCCTGCGCCGACTGAGCGCCGCCCTGTCCGCAGCGCCGGAGGTCTTCGGTGCCGACGGCCGTCCCGGCGGATTGCTCGACGCCGTGTGCAAGCCGGGACGCGACTCGCTGACCGCGCACGATATTCTCACCGTGATTCTGACTTCGCTGGCGCCAATCTGGCCGGGCGGCAGCATGATCGGCGACCAGCCGATCGGGGACTGCTGGCGCCACCCAGCGGTGGGTGGCCCCGGCCTGACGGCGGGCTGGATGCCGTTTCACAAGCTGTCCCAGTGGCTCACCTACTCCCTGTTGGAACCGTTCGGGTGGGCCGGGGTGACGGTGACCGACCTGGACGAGCTGACCGGGCTGCCCGAATACCGCAATGGGGGCCTGCTTCTGGACACCGAGGTGCTGCGCCTTCGCGATAACGCGTGGACCGACCGAAGCTTGACGGCGGCAGACGAATTGGTGGTCGAGTGGCGAGCGCTGACCGTGGCCCTACTCGACGAGCTGGCCCCGCTGGTGCGCGACCGGCTCGGAGTGGATGCCGAGGAGATGCCGCTGGCCCGGATCCTGGAAGGCGGCACCTGGGCAGCCGGCAGGCAGCTGGCTGCCCAGCGGCGCGGCGGTCTGCCACCACTGTCCATCGTCAGTGACGGCACGGTGTTCTAATGCGCGATGTCCACATCATCGACCATCCGCTGGTGCAGCACAAGCTGACCTTGATGAGACGGAAAGAGACCTCCACCAATACATTTCGACGCCTGGCCAACGAGATGTCGACACTGCTGGCCTACGAGGTGCTGCGTGACACCCCCACGCAAGAGATCGAGGTCCACACCCCATTGGAGACGACCACCGGCACCGTCATCGACGGCAAGAAGCTGGTGCTCGTCTCGATCCTGCGGGCCGGCACCGGCATTCTCGACGGAATGCTGACCGTTGTCCCCGGCGCCCGCGTCGGCCACATCGGGCTCTACCGTGATCCCAAAACTCTTGTCGCCATTGAGTACTACTTCAAGATGCCCAGCGACCTCCACGAACGCGAGGTCGTCGTCGTCGACCCGATGCTGGCCACCGGCAACTCAGCGGTCGCCGCTGTCGACCGGCTCAAGGAGTTCCGGCCCCGTTCGATCAAATTCGCCTGCCTGCTCACCTGCCCCGAAGGCATCGCCGCGCTGCACGACGCCCATCCGGAGGTGCCCATCTACACCGCCGCCGTCGACCGTGGGCTCGACGAGCACAGCTACATCGTGCCCGGTCTCGGCGACGCCGGTGACCGGCTCTTCGGCACAAAATAAGCAGCCGCTCACAGCTTCCTCCCAGGGAAAGATCAGGCCGGGATGGGTCAATGGATTTGTGACAACGATGTTTCAAGCACCGCCGCCGCAGGACACCGCTGAGGTTGTCGCGGCCCCGGTTCGAAGCTCCCGATGGGAGCGCGCCGGGCTGGTCGTGCTGCTGGTCGGCACCGCCGTCATGTACCTGTGGAACATCACCGTCAACGGCATGGGAAACCAGTTCTACGCCGGCGCCGCCCAGGCCGGCTCGAAGAACTGGGAAGCGCTGCTGTTCGGTTCGCTCGATTCGGCCAACTTCATCACCGTGGACAAGCCGCCGGTGTCGCAGTGGGTGATGGGGTTGTCGGGTCAGCTGTTCGGATTCAGCAGCGCCAGCATGCTGATCCCCGAAGCCCTGATGGCGGTGGCCACGGTCGCCCTGCTCTACGCCGCGGTGGCGCGCATATCCGGCCCCCGGGCCGGTCTGTTGGCAGGTGCCGCGCTGGCGGTGACCCCGGTGGCCGCCCTGATGTTCCGGTTCAACAATCCCGATGCCGCGATGGTGCTGCTGATGATGGCCTCGGCGTACTGCACAGTGCGTGCACTCGAGCGGGCCAGCGGGAAGTGGCTGGCCTGGGCGGGTGTCGCACTGGGCTTCGCGTTCCTGGCCAAGATGCTCGAAGGGCTGCTGGTTGTCCCGGCCGTCGGGCTGGTGTACCTGATCGCGGCGCCGACGACGGTACGCAACCGGATCCTGCACCTCCTCGGTGCCATGGCGGCATTCCTGGTGTCGGCGGGATGGTTCGTCGTGCTGACCCTGGTATGGCCGGCGTCGTCACGGCCCTATATCGCCGGTTCGACGGACAACAGCTTTATGGACCTGGTGTTCGGCTACAACGGCTTTGCCCGGGTGGCCGGACGTAATCACATGAACTTCGGCCCGAATGATCCGATCGGCAACTCCGTGGGCAACCCGCTGCGCCACCTCGGCAGTTTCGGCGGCATGGACCAAAACGAGGGTGTGGGCCGGCTGTTCACAGGCGAGTTCGGTTTCGAGATCGGCTGGCTGGTCCCGGCGGCACTGCTCGCGTTCGTTCTGGTGCTGGTATCGCGGGGCCGCGCACCGCGCACCGACCGGGTGCGTGCGGGTGCGCTGCTATTCGGCGGGTGGCTGCTCGGCGACGGCCTGGTGCTGAGCTTCATGAAGAGCAACGTGCACCCGTACTACTGCCTGTCGCTGGCACCCGCGGTTGCGGGCGTGGCGGCGATCGGTGCGCACGAGATGTGGGTGCGCCGCCAGTCGCGGTTCGGCCGTATCGGGCTGACCGCCCTGCTGGCGGTGACCGGCGTCTGGAGCTGGTGGGTGCTGGGCCGCAACGAAGGTTGGTTACCCGCGCTGCGATGGACCATCCTGATCGGCACCGTGATCGCCGCGGGCGCGCTCGCGCTGTCCGCCCCGCGCCGGCGCCGGGTCGCGATAGGCGCCGCTGTACTCGGGGTGATGGCGGTCCTGGCCGGCCCGACGGCCTACGCGGTGGCCACGCTCAACGTCGCCCATCGTGGCGGCGGCCCGACCGTCGGACCCTCGCGTTCTGATTCCGTGCCCGCGTTCGCCCGCGCCTTCGGTCAGCCCGAGGACAATCCGCAGCTGTACAGCCTGTTGCGTGGCGCCAAGACGAAGTGGTCAGCGGCAACGGTCGGCTCATCGGCTGCGGCCAACCTCGAACTTGCCTCCGGCACCGCGGTCATGGCCATCGGTGGGTTCACCGGCATCGACCCCGTGCCGAGCCTGGGCCAGTTCAAAGCCGACGTCTCGGCCGGCCAGGTGACGTATTACATCGTCCAGCGAGACTGGCGGGGCAAGCCCGGCGGGTGGCCCGACAATCGCAACCACAGCGGTATCACCGACTGGGTGACCGCGACGTTCGCGAGCACCCAGCTCGGCGATACCGACGTGTACGACCTGACCAAGCCCAAGTAGCTCAGGCCGCGGGAGCCAGTTCTTCGGACTCGCGGGACTCCCGGGTCGGCAGTGCCAGCTTGACGATCTTGCGCACCACGGTGGCGAACTGCTTGGGCAGCGGGCCGGCGTTGTAGGGAACGCCGTAGCGCTCGCACACCTCGCGAACGTGGGGGGCGATCTCGGAGTACCTGCGGGCCGGCACGTCGGGGAACAGGTGGTGCTCGATCTGGTGTGACAGGTTGCCCGACAGCAGGTGGAAGAGCTTGCCACCGGTTAGGTTGGCGGACCCGAGAACCTGCCGGAAGTACCACTGGCCACGAGACTCGTTTCGGGTCTCTTCGACCGTGAATTCCTGTGTGCCGTCCGGGAAATGGCCGCAGAAGATGATCGCGTAGGACCACACGTTGCGGATGAGGTTGGCCGTCACGTTGCCGGTCAACACGAACGGTGCGAACGGGCCGGCCAGCAGCGGGAAGGCGACGTAGTCCTTGAGCAACTGGCGGCGGGTCTTGGCCCAGATCTCACTGAGCACCCCGCGCTTGTCGGCCAGCGAAATCTGACCGGACCGTATGCGTTCGGTCTCCAACTCGTGCAGGGCGACACCGTACTGAAACAGCACCATGAGCAGGAAGGCGTACATCGGGTTGCCCAGGTAGTAGGGCCGCCAGCGCTGATCGGGGCTCATCCGCAGGATGCCGTAGCCGATGTCACGGTCCATCCCGACGATGTTGGTGAAGGTGTGGTGGGAGAAGTTGTGCGAGTGCCGCCACTGGTTAGCCGGGCAGGCGGTGTCCCACTCGAAGGTGCGGCCGGCCAGAGCCGGGTCGCCGGTCCACTCGTACTGGCCGTGCATGATGTTGTGGCCGATCTCCATGTTGTCGAGGATCTTCGAGACCGCCAGCAGCGCGGTGCCGGCCAGCCAGGCCGGTGGGAAGATCCCTGCGATCAGCAGTGCGCGCCCGCCGATTTCCATGGCGCGCTGAGCCTTGACGACGCGGCGGATGTAGTCCACGTCGGCCTGGCCGAGGTCGGCGACCACTTTTTCCTTGATGGCGTCGAGCTCCCGACCGAACGCGTCGGCCTGCTCGGATGTCAGTGTGATGGGTTGGGAGGTCATGGTTTTCCCTTTCGTCTTACAGCGCGATGTCGACGTCACCGACGGGAACGGACACGCAGATCTGCACGTCCTCCTCGTCGGCGATCGACACCGCGCCGGTGGTCAGGTTGCGCACCGCGCCGCGGTGCTTGCGGCGAGTGCAGCTGTGGCAGATGCCCATCCGGCATCCGCTCGTCGGGTTCAATCCGGCGTCCTCGGCCTGGTCCAGGAGGGGACGTCCGTCGTCGGTCGCGTCGATACCGCTGTCCCGGAAGCTGATTCGGCCACCCGACGGCGCGTCGGGCACGACGAAGGGCAGCGGGACGAAGCTTTCCGACGCTACGTTGGCGCACTGCGCGCGCACAGCGTCGACCAGTGCGGGCGGGCCGCAGACGTACACGGCGTCGGGCTCGGCCATGGCGGTCTGCAGGTGCTCGGAGCCGAAGTGGCCGGTGAGCTCCCCGCCGGGGGAGCGGGTGTAGCCGTGCAGGACCCGGACGCCTGTCGCCGCGAGTTCTTCTCGGTAGCACGCTTCGGCGGGAGTGCGGGCGTAGTGGATGAAGGCGATCTCACCGTCGAAGCCTTCCGCCTGCAGGGTCCGCAGCATGGACATCACCGGGGTGATCCCGCTGCCGCCGGCGACGAACAGGATGCGCTTCGGCCGCGGGTCGGGCATTACGAACTCACCTGAGGCCTCGGACAGTCCCACCACCATGCCGGGGTGCGCCTGCCGGTACAGGTGGTTGGACACCAGCCCGCCTTCGTGACAGCCGATCGTCAGCTCGATCAGCCGGGAGCCCTCGGCACCGGCCGGGGAGTAGCAGCGGGTGTGGCGACGGCCGTCGATCTCCACCGTCAGGTTCAGGTGCTGGCCGGCCCGGTGGCCCGCGAAAGCATCGTTGGGAGCGAGTAGGAGGGTGACGCTGCGCGGCGTCGCACGCCGCACGTCGACCACCCGGGCACGTGCGTCGGTGGTCCAAGTCGGGTCCACCAGCTCCGTGTAGCGGTCGACGCCGTGCGGACCGGTGAGCAGATCGACCAGCGGCGAGCGAAGCACCTTCTTGGTCAAAGTTTCAGTGAACATATGTACACCATTCACCGCGAAAACGCACGTCGTCAAGGGATTGGTCCAGAGTGTGGTAGCGTTCACAACAGTGAACAGTCGTACGCCGAGCTCACGACGCGAACGGACAGAGAAGTCCCGGTCGCGGGGTACGCCGTCGCGCGAGGAGCGTAAAGAGGTCACTCGGCGGGCGATCATCGCCGCCGCGCTCAAGCTGCTCGACGAGCGCAGCTTCAGTGGGCTGAGCCTGCGGGAGGTCACCCGCGAGGCCGGCATCGTGCCCGCGGCGTTCTACCGGCATTTCGAGTCGATGGAAGCCCTCGGCTTGGTGCTCATCGACGAGTCGTTCCGCACGCTGCGGGAGATGCTGCGCAGCGCGCGTGCGGGCAAGCTCGATCCGAACCGGGTGATCGAGTCGACGGTGGAGATGCTGGTCGCCGGGGTGGCCGAGCAGCGTGAGCACTGGCGGTTCATCGGGCGCGAGCGCTCCAGCGGTGTGACGGTGCTGCGGTATGCGATCCGCACCGAGATCCGGCTGATCACCTCCGAGCTGGCTACCGACCTTGCCCGCTTTCCCGGGCTGAACAGCTGGAGCACCGAAGATCTGAATATCTTGGCCAGCCTGTTCGTGAACTCGATGATCATCATCGCCGAGGCCATCGAGGATGCCTATGACGCGTCGGCACTCGACGAGATCAAGCGCACGGCGGTTAAGCAGCTGCGAATGATCACGGTCGGCGTCAATGCCTGGCATCCGGCGAAGGTCGACGACGAGGCCCATGCTTCGCCACAGGGCGTCGGCGTACCCGAGTCCTGAGCATCACCAGCCACAACACGTCCCCTGCCTCCCTTGACTACGAAAACAACGCGGGCAACAGATGTTTCGCAGACGTCGAACGGGTATATACCGACCCGCATGGATGAGCGGCCCGCGGTGCTCTTCGATATCGACGGCACCCTCGTCGACTCGAACTACCTGCACGTTGACGCCTGGCAACGGGCATTTCACGAAGTCGGGCTGCCCGTCGCGGCCTGGCACATCCACCGCTCTATCGGGATGGATGGCTCGACTCTGGTTGACCAGCTGTCCAAAGGCGCTGACGACGCAGTACAGACGCGGCTCAAGGACTTGCACACCCGCTACTACGAGGCCGACGCCGAGCTGTTGACCACGCTGCCGGGCGCACGACAACTACTGCAGAGAGTGGCCGAATCGGACCTTCAGGTCGTGCTCGCGACATCGGCGCCGGCGAACGAGCTGGCCCTGCTGCGCTCGACACTGGCCTGCGACGACCTCGTGTCGGCGATCACCTCATCTGAAGATGTGGAGCAGGCCAAGCCCAGCCCCGACATCGTCAACGTCGCCCTGGAGAAGGCGGGGGTGAGCGCGCGCGACGCCGTCTTCGTCGGCGACACCGTCTGGGACGTCGAGGCCGCCGCGCGCGCCGGTGTGCCGTGCATCGCCGTACTCTCCGGCGGAATATCACGCGGTGATCTCGAAAATGCGGGCGCCGCAGCCGTTTTCGACGACGCCCAGCACCTGTGCGAGCACCTCGGCGCTTCACCCATCGCCGCTCTGATCGATCGCCGATGAATCCCGACGAACTGTTGGCGCTCTACCGTGATCCGCCCGACGGGGTGCGGGTCAACATGATCATGTCGCTGGACGGGTCCGCCGCCTTCGGGGGCCGAGCCGGACCGTTGTCAGATGCGAACGACCAGAACCTGCTGCTGGCGCTACGCACCCATGCCGACGTGGTGCTCGTTGGCGCGGGCACGGTGCGCGCGGAGGGCTACGGCCCGGTGCGTTTGACCACCGACCAGTGTGTGGAACGCTGGGAACGCTGGGGCCTGGAGTCGCCCCCGCCGATCGCCGTGGTCACCCACACCGGCCACGTTCCCGCATCGTTGTTCGCCAGGCCGGCGCAGCGCCCCATTCTGGTCACCACCGCACGCCTGGCGCACGCCCACCCGGAACTGCGCGAACACGCCGACCTCCTGATCGCCGGCGACACCGCGGTCGACCTCGCAACAGTCGTCAAGACCCTGCAGGCCGGCGGCATGCGACGCATTCTGTGCGAGGGCGGTCCCACCCTGCTCGACGAACTGGTGGCCAACGATTTGGTGGACGAGATGTGCCTGACCATCTCCCCCACCTTGGCCGCCGCCGCCACCACCGACCGCCCCGGTGCGCAGGCGCTGACCGCGCCCACCCGGCTGGCGCTGGGCCACGTCGTGACCGTGCAGGACTACGTGTACCTGCGATACGTCCGCCCGGGTCACGACGCAAGCGGGTGACACCAACTGTCACCACACTCACAAACGGCTCCGCAGTGATTTGGCGCGCGGGATTCCGGGGTATTCCAGGCAGTCCAGCCCGCCGATTCACAGGGAGTCCACCGTGACCAATGTCGCCGTTACCGAGGTATGGCCTGGTAAGGCCTACCCGCTGGGTGCTTCCTACGACGGCTACGGCACCAACTTCGGGGTGTTCTCCGAGGTAGCCGAGCGCGTCGAGTTATGTCTCTTCGACGAGGCGGGCACCGAGACCCGGATCGCCCTGCCCGAGGTGGACGGCTTCGTCTGGCACGGCTACCTGCCCGGCATCGAGCCCGGGCAGCGCTACGGATATCGGGTTTATGGACCCTACGAGCCTGCCGAAGGGCACCGGTGTAATCCGAACAAGCTTCTGCTGGACCCCTACGCCAAGGCGATCGACGGCCACTTCGACTGGAATCAGTCTCTGTTCGGCTACACCTTCGGTGATCCGGACAGCCGCAATGACGACGATTCGGCGGCGAGCATGCCGAAATCCGTGGTCATCAACCCGTATTTCGACTGGGGCGTCGACCGTCCGCCGCAGCGCGAATACGCCGACACCGTCATCTACGAAGCACATGTCAAGGGGCTCACCCAAACCCATCCCGACATTCCGGACGCCATCCGGGGAACCTATTCGGCTATCGCACATCCGGCGATCATCGACCACCTGAAAGCGATGGGCGCGACGGCAATCGAACTGATGCCGGTGCACCACTTCGCCAACGACTCCACCCTGATCGACAAGGGGCTCTCAAATTACTGGGGCTACAACACGATTGGCTTCTTCGCCCCGGACAGCAAGTACTCTGCCAGCAGCACGCCGGGTGGTCAGGTGCAGGAGTTCAAGGCCATGGTGCGCGCGCTGCACGAGGCTGACATCGAGGTGATCCTGGACGTCGTCTACAACCACACCGCCGAGGGCAACCACATGGGGCCGACGGTGTCGTTCCGGGGCATCGACAACAGTGCCTACTACCGGCTCGTCGAGGACGACAAGCGGTACTACATGGACTACACCGGCACCGGCAACAGCCTCAACGTCGGGCATCCGCACTCGCTGCAGCTGATCATGGATTCACTGCGGTACTGGGTGTTGGAGATGCACGTCGACGGCTTCCGCTTCGACCTTTGCGCCACCCTGGCCCGCGAGTTCTACGACGTCGACCGGCTGAGCGCGTTTTTCGAACTGGTGCAACAGGATCCGACGGTAAGCCAGGTGAAGCTCATCGCCGAGCCGTGGGACATCGGCCCCGGCGGCTACCAGGTCGGCAACTTCCCGCCGCAGTGGACGGAATGGAACGGCAAGTTCCGCGACACGGTGCGGGACTTCTGGCGCGGAGAAGACGCCAGCCTCGGCGAATTCGCCTCCCGGTTGACCGGCTCGGCCGATCTCTACGAGCACACCGCGCGCCGACCCGTCGCCTCGATCAACTTCGTCACTGCGCACGACGGCTTCACGTTGCGAGACCTGGTGTCCTACAACGAGAAACACAACGACGCGAACGGCGAGGACAACAACGACGGGGAGAGTAACAACAGCTCGTGGAACTGCGGTGTTGAGGGTCCCACCGACGATCCCGAGATCAATGCGTTGCGCGCCCGCCAGCAGCGCAACCTGATTGCCACGACGATCCTGTCCCAGGGTGTCCCCATGCTCTGTCACGGCGACGAACTGGGCCGCACCCAGAACGGCAACAACAACGGGTACTGCCAGGACAACGAGATCACCTGGATCGACTGGGCCGGCGCCGACACCGAATTGCTGGAGTTCGTCGCCTCGGTATCGGCGATCCGCGCCGCCCATCCGGTGTTCCGCCGGCGGCGGTTCTTCAACGGCCGTCCCGTCCGACGCCGGGGCAGCGAAGGCCTGCCGGATATTTCGTGGTTCCGCCCGGATGGGTCGGAGATGAGCGACGACGACTGGGACTCCGGCTTCGGCAAGTCGGTGGCCGTCTACCTCAACGGCCACGGCATCCCCGACCTGGACGCGCGCGGTCAGCGGGTGACCGACGATTCGTTCGTCATGTGCTTCAACGCCCACCACGAACCCATCGAATTCACGTTGCCGCCGGCCGAGTTCGGCAAGGCCTGGCAACCCGTCGTCGATACGGCTACCGGCCCAGGAGAGATCGACGATGCGGCAGTCGTGAAGGCGTCATCGCCGGTGCGTCTCGAATCACGCGCCATGCTGGTGCTGCGGGCCACCGAATAGGGCGAACTAGCGCGGTGCCCGCCACATAGGCCACAACGACGGCCCGCCATCGGGCAGCACGATCTCCTCTGTCACCTCGAAGCCGAACCGCTCGAAGTACGGGATGTTGGCGGGGTTGCCCGATTCCAGGTAGGCGGGGGCGAACTCCGCGTCGCACCGGTCCAGCCGCGATCTCATCAGCGCGTGGGCGAGGCCCGCGCCGCTCGCCGTCGGGTCACTGCCGATGATGGCCAGATACCAGTGCGACTCGTCGGGATGCTGAGCCTTCATCAAGTCAGTGAGCGTCCGTCCGGCGGCCAGTCGGCCCCGGAAGGCGCGCATCACGCCGGGCAGCATCGCGAGCTGTTCGCGCGGCGACTGCATCCAACGGCCCGGCGGATCCCACAACGCGGCCGCCGCCACGCCGTCGTCGGACACCGCAACCTCGGTGCCGCGTCCGGCCATGAAGTGGTGTCGGGTCAGCGCACCGAAGAGGCCCGGCAGTGCCGCCTTACGACGCTCGGCGTCGGGTTGCACCCATGCCAGCACCGGGTCGTCTTGGAAAGCCCGGCCGAGCACCCGCGCCAGAGCGGGGATGTCGGCCTTGCGGGCTGGACGAACGTCGATGGCCACTAGAGCAGGCTAGCCATCCAAATTAAGTTCGGCTTGCCGCTGCGACCACTCCCACAACCGGGCTGCCTGCTCAGGATCCACAGCCCAGTCCTTATATCCGCCCTCGGCCCCGTCGACGAACGGGTCGGCAATGCGGCAGTCCTCGAGATATCGGCCGCCGAGCCCGTCGAGCTCGGGGCTGGTGGCCGCCCATACGGTGGTCGCCGCGCCGTGCGCGACGTCGGTCACCTCGAGGTTGGCCAGCGTGCCGCCCGCGCTGAAGTCGTCGCGGGTCATGTGCCGCGCCAAGTCCGTGTAGACCACGCCCGGATGCACGGCGAACGACTGCACTCCGCGCGGGCCCCAACGCCGTTCGGCCTCGACGGTGAACAACACGTTGGCGGTCTTGCTCTGCCCGTAGGCCAGCCACTTGTCGTAGCCGCTCTCGTCGTCGAAATTGGGGTCGTCCCAGCGGAAGCTGCTGAGCTGATGCCCGCGGCTGCTGAGGTTGACGATGCGGGTGCCGTCCACGAAGCGGTCGGCCAGTCCGGTGGTGAGCACGAAGTGGCCGAGATGGTTGGTGCCGAGCTGCAATTCGTAGCCCTGCGCGGTGCGCCCCAGCGGCGGCGCCATCACGCCCGCGTTGTTGATCAGCACGTCGATGCGCTCGTGGCTCCCGGCGATGGCTTCGGCGGCGGCCCGTGCCGAGCGCAGATCGCCGAGCTCGAGGTGGACCGTCTCGCAGTGGAGGGCTTCGCGGGTCTTGTCGACGTCGCGCACCGCGGCAACGATCGTCGCCCCGGCCGACTGCAACGCACGGGCGGTCTCCAGCCCCAGCCCGGTCGAGGCGCCGGTGATCACTACGGTGCGCCCGGTCAGATCGATGCCGTCGAGAACGTCGGCGGTGGTCTTGCTCATGCGCCACTCCTCCTCATCGCTTCGCTCTGCATCGTCGTCGGCGGTCTCATGCAGGATCTCCCGTCTGACTGGCACTGGATCGCCATACCGGCGGGCGGTTCTCCCGCCACGCAGCCGGCCCCTCGGCCGCGTCCGGGCCGCCCATCAGTGTCAGGTGCACCGTAGTCTCCTCGGCGGCCACCTCGTCGACGCCCTGCTCGGCCCACAACAGTCGCTTGCTGTAGGCCACCGAGGCGGGGTTGGCGTTGACGGCCACGTCGCGAGCCAGTTCCAGCGCGGCAGGCAGCACCTCGTCGACGGGCAGGGCGCGACTGGCGATCCCCAACGCGGCGGCCTCGGCACCGGTGAACGGGCGCCCGGTGAGCAGGATGTCGGCGGCCACGGCCAGGCCGACGGCGTGCTTGAGCGTGTAGTGCACCGCGCAGTCGCCGACCATGCCCCGACGCACCTGTGGGATGGCCAGTTTGGCGTCCTGTGCGACCAGCCGGATGTCGCATTGCAGTGCCAGGGTCAGCCCGATGCCGATCGCGGGTCCGTTGACGGCGGCGATCACCAGCTTGCGCACCCGCCAGGCGGGCGGTTGCACGGGTGAGGCGCTGAAGCCCTGCTCGGGACTGTCGAACACGGCGGCCTGCGCGGTCATGTCGGCACCGGCGCAGAACGCCCGGCCCGCGCCGGTCACCACGACGGCCCGGACGGTGTCGTCGGCGTCGCAACGGCGGTAGGCCTGGCCGAGCTGGCGCGCGGTATCACCGGAAAACGCGTTGAGCCGCTCGGGGCCGTCCAGGGTGATCAGGGCGACGCCGGCGGAGTCGACGTCGATGCGGACGGTGGTGCTCACGGTGGAAGCATAGGGCCGCACTCGTTGATTAATGCAGCTGTATGAAGTTACGATCGCGCCATGTGGGACTTTGAGACCGACCCCGAATATCAGCAGAAGCTCGACTGGGTCGAGGAGTTCATGCGCGACCAGCTCGAGCCGCTGGACTTCGCGCCGCTGGACCCCTACGAGAAGACCAACCCGGAGGTGCTGCGGGTGCTGCGCCCGCTGCAGCAGCAGGTCAGAGACCAGGGTCTGTGGGCCGCGCACCTCAGCCCCGAATTGGGCGGTCAGGGCTACGGGCAGGTCAAGCTGGCGCTGCTGAACGAGATCGTCGGCCGTTCCCGTTGGGCGCCTTCAGTTTTCGGATCCCAGGCCCCCGACTCCGGGAACGCCGAGATCCTGGCGATGTTCGGCACCGAAGAGCAGAAGAGGCGCTACCTGCAACCGCTGCTCGACGGGGAGATCTCGTCGTGCTACTCGATGACCGAGCCGCACGGTGGTTCGGATCCCGGCCTGTTCACCACCCACGCCGAGCTCGACGGTGACGAGTGGGTGATCAACGGCGAGAAGTGGTTTTCCTCCAACGCACGCAACGCCTCGTTCTTCATCGTGATGGTGGTGACGAACCCGGAAGCCCGTACCCACCAGAAGATGTCGCTGTTCATCGTGCCGGCCGAAACCCCCGGCATCGAGATCATCCGCAACGTCGGCGTCGGTGGCGAGTCCGACGACCGCGCCGGGCACGGCTATATCCGCTACAACGACGTGCGGGTGCCGGCCGACCATGTGCTCGGCGGTGAGGGGCAGGCCTTCGCGATTGCGCAGACCCGTCTGGGCGGCGGCCGCGTGCACCACGCGATGCGCACGATTGCCTTGGCCCGCAAGGCTTTCGACATGATGTGTGAGCGGGCGGTGTCGCGCCAGACCCGCCGTGGTCCGCTGGGCGACTACCAGATGACCCAGGAGAAGATCGCCGACAGCTGGATCCAGATCGAGCAGTTCCGGCTGCTGGTGTTGCGCACCGCTTGGAAGATCGACAAGTATCACGACTACCAGAAGGTGCGCCGCGATATCGCCGCGGTCAAGGTCGCGATGCCGCAGGTTCTGCATGACGTCGTGCAACGGGCCATGCATTTGCATGGCGCACTGGGGGTTTCCGACGAGATGCCGTTCGTCAAGATGCTGGTGGGCGCCGAGTCGCTGGCCATCGCCGACGGTCCGACCGAGGTGCACAAACTCACCGTGGCGCGCCGCACCCTCAAAGAGTACGAGCCCGTCGACACCCTGTTCCCGTCCCAACACATCCCGACCCGGCGCGCGGCCGCTCAGGCCCGGCTGGCCGAGCTGCTCGAACACGAGGTCGCCGAACTCTGATGGCGGCCGGCACCTCGGCCAACCTGGTCGCGACGGCGGAGCGGTTGTTCGCCGAGCGCGGGGTCGACGGGGTCAGCCTGCGCGAGATCGCTCGCGAGGCCGGGGCCCGCAACGTGATGGCGGTGCAGTATCACTTCAGCGATCGTGCCGGGGTGCTGGCCGCGATCGCCGACAAGCACCTGCCGCTGGTCGATGCACAACGCGATGCCCTGCTGGACGAAATCGGCGGGGACTCTTCGGTACCGGCGATGGCCTCGGCACTGGTCCGGCCGCTGGCTGCCAAGCTCGCCGACACCGATGGCGGTCCGGCGTTCCTGCGCATTCACGCCGACCTGCTGAACCGACCAGTGCCGGCGTTCGATTTCACCGGGCACTCCGCCAGCCTGCAACGCTGGCGCCGGCTGCTGGAGCCGATGCTCGACCCGGTGGCCGTCACGCTGCATCCACGGCTGGGGGCGTTGGTGTACGCCGCGGTCGAGCTGGGCCGCCGCGCGGAGACCGCCCCACACGCCGACGACAGGTTGTTCACCAGCCACCTGGTCGACACCGTCGCCGCGATGCTGGCCGCGCCGCTGTCGGAGGAGACGCGGTCGCTGGCCAAGGAGCGGCAGGCTCGCCGGTCCCGGCCTCAGTCGCGGACGATCGCCAGCCCTTCCTGAACAAGCGTCGCGGTGAGCACCATGTCGGCGTCGTACAGGTTCAGCGTGACCAGCCCGCGGCCACGCGCGGCGGCCGGGGAGCGGGATTCCAGCAGATTCCACTCCTGCGCCCGGATCGGGCGGTGAAACCAGATCGACGAATCGGTTGTGGCGGTGCGATGGCTGCGATCGATCATCGAATGGCCATGCACAGCCAGCACCGGGTCGATGCCGTAGATATCGGTCACATAGACCGCCGCGCACGCCGACAGCCACGGGGCTTCGCCCAGCGGCGCGGTGATCCGCCACCACAGTCGGCGGACGAATTCGCCTGTGCTCCAGTCATCCTCGATGCGCATGTCGATCTCGTCCAGCGGCAACGACGGCGCAGGGCCGATCGGGCCGGTGGGGGCCAGCTGGTCGGGGGCCGGAGCTGTCGTTGCCTGTGTGGCGTGCTCCGGGCCGTCGGCTGCGGCCGAGAACGAGACCGTCGTGGTGGTGAGCAGCCGGCCCTCCTGGCGGGCGAGCACCCGCCGCGATGCGGTCGTGCGCCCGTCGTAGACCCGTTCGACGTCGTAGTACACCGGTGCACCCGCGTCGCCACCGCGTAGGAACTGCACGTGCAGGCTCGTCGGTGTCTTGTCGGCATCGACGGTGTGGCAGGCCGCCGCCATCGCCTGCGCCGCGAGATGCCCTCCGTAGGCGCGCTTTTCGGCAGGGCCGCTTTCGGTACCGGCGAATGTGTCGTCACCTGACTCGGTGACGTCGAGCAGCCGGGCCAGCACGCTCACGCTGTTCCTGTTGTGACAGTGCCGGATTCGACCAGACCGGCGATCTCGTCGGCGGTCAGTCCCAGCTCGGTCAGCACGGCGGCGGTGTCGTCGCCCAGCGCCGGCGCGGGCAGAGCGGCGACGTGGGCACCGTCGACCGACATCGGCAGCCCAGGCGCCAGGTAACTGCCGATCCTGGGCTGGGTGAGCGTCGTGAACAGCGGGTTGGCCGTCACCCTGGGGTCCTGGGCGACTTCGGCGAAGTCCAGGTAGCGCTCCCACAACACCGAACTCGCCGACAGCGCGGCGGTCACCTCCTGTGCCGTGTGGGTTTTGAACCACGGCGCGAAAAGGCCACCCAACACGGCGCGGTGCTCGTAGCGCTGGCCCTCGTCGGTGAAATCGGCACCCAACGCTTCACCAACGGCGGCAACGGCTTTCGTCGTGCCGGTCAATGCGGCGAGGTCCTTGAAGTGCCGGTTGGTCAACGCCACCAACATGAATGTGGCTCCGTCGCTGCTGGTGAACTCCTGCCCGTACTGGCCGTAGATGGCGTTACCGAGGCGCGGGCGCTGCGTACCGTTGACCATCGGCTCGGTGAGGAACCCGAGGTTGGCCGCGGTGGCCAGCGCGACGTCGTCCAGCGGCAGCCGGATGCGGCTGCCCGCTCCGGTCGCGTCGCGACGGCGCAGCGCCACCAGGATCGCCAGCGCGGCGTACAGCCCGCAGCTGACGTCCCAGGCCGGCAGCACGTGGTTGACGGGACCGCCCTGGGCCGGCGATCCGGTGACCAACGGGAATCCGGTGGCCGCGTTGACGGTGTAGTCCACCCCGGTGGAGCCGTCATGGCGGCCCACCACCTCCAGATGGATGAGGTCGGGGCGCTGAGCGCTGAGCTCCTCGTAGGAATGCCATTGCCGCCCGGCAACATTGGTGATCAGGACGCCGGCCTCGGCGATCAGCCGGGCAACCAGCTGCTGGCCTTCCTCGGAACGCATGTCTGCGGCCACCGAGCGTTTGCTCTTGTTGAGCCCGGCCCAGTAGATGCTGTCGCCCGCGTCGGTCAGCGGCCAGCGTTTGTAGTCGGCCGCGCCGCCGACGGGGTCGACCCTGATGACCTCGGCACCCAGTTGCGCCAGCGTCATCCCGGCCAGCGGCACGGCCACGAAGCTCGAGATCTCGATGATGCGGACACCCGCCAACGGCAGGTCATCGGAAGCGGTCACCCGACGAGTATGGCGGGTGGGCGTTTCACCAGACGGAGACGGGCACGCCCAGGCAGAGCAGGAAGACCGCCAGCAGGAACCAGCCCGCGCCCTGCCAGATCGGCCAGGTTCCCTCGACCCGCCAAACCCGGTAGGTCTGGACGAACGCGCCGACCCCGCCGACGAACAGAATCAGCGGCACCAGGATGCCGGCGATCCGGGAATGCCAGATCATGGCGGTCGCGAAGGCCAGCCCGGCCACCACCACGACGGAGACGACGTAGGTCACCGCCGCGCGGAACGCCGCCGGGTCGTGCCAGTTCTTTTCGACATCGTTGCGGTCCATCGTCACCTCGTGCTCAGACTAGGCCGCGATGAGAGGATCGAGCCATGCGTCTGCTGATTCTGGCCGACACTCACATCCCCAAACGCGCCCGCGACCTGCCCACACCGGTATGGCAGGAGGTCGAACGCTGCGATGTCGTCATCCACGCCGGGGACTGGGTCGACGAGGGCCTGCTCGACGCGCTGACGGCGCGCGCCAAGCGCCTGATCGGCTGCTGGGGCAACAACGACGGCCCAGAGCTTCGGGCCCGGTTGCCCGAGTGCGCTGATGTGACGCTGGACGGCCTCCGGTTCACCGTCGTCCACGAGACCGGCGCCGCCTCCGGCCGGGAAGCCCGGATGGCGCAGCGCTATCCGCACACTGACGTGCTGGTGTTCGGCCACAGCCACATCCCATGGGACACCACCGCGCGGACCGGCCTGCGGCTGCTGAACCCGGGCTCGCCGACCGACCGGCGCCGTCAGCCGTACTGCACGTACATGACCGCGCTGACCCGGCCCGGGGTGCTCGCAGATGTGCAGCAGCATCGAATCGAGAAGACTTAGCTCTGAAACAGAGCTAATCTGGCTGAGTGGACACCCGCACCGATCTGGTCACCGAGCTGCTCAGCACGGTCGGCCGATTCCGCCGCACGGTCCGCAGGACCGCCCCAGGCTCGTTCGCCACCTCCGGACTGCCCGAATCGCAGGCTGAGCTGCTACGACTGGTTGGCCGGCAGCCCGGCATCTCCATCAGCGCGGCCGCCGCCGAACTCGGGCTGGCCGCCAACACCGCATCCACCTTGGTGTCCAAGCTGGCCGCCGAAGGCCTGCTGGTGCGTACCGCCGACCCCGATGACCGCAGGGTCGGCCGGCTCGAGCTGACTCCGCCGGCCCAGCAACTGGCCGACGAATCCCGGGCTGTGCGCCGGGCCGCACTGGCCGAAGCGCTCGAGGAGCTCGACACCGACGACACCGAGGCGCTGATCGCCGGGATTCGAGTACTGGCCGAGGTCACCGCCACACTGAGGGAGCAGCGCCCATGACCGTGCCGGCGATCGACTGCCAGAACCTCATCCACCGCTACGGCGACTTCACCGCGGTCGACGACTTGACGCTGCAGGTGCAGACCGGCGAAACCCTCGGCCTGCTGGGTCCCAACGGCGCGGGCAAGACCACCGTCGTGCGCGTGCTGACGACGCTGACCCCCGTTCAACACGGCGAGGTGCGCATCTTCGGGCTCGACGCGCGGCGCGACACCATGGACGTCCGATACAACCTCGGGTATGTGCCCCAACAGCTTTCGATCGAGCAGGCGCTGACCGGCCGGCAGAATGTGGAGTGGTTCGCCCGGCTCTACGACGTGCCCCGATCGATCCGCAAACAACGCGTCGACGAAGCGCTCGAGTCCATGCAGCTGCTCGACGTGGCCGATCGGCTGGCCGGCACCTATTCCGGCGGCATGGTGCGCCGGCTGGAACTGGCCCAGGCGCTGGTCAACAAACCTTCCCTGCTGATTCTCGACGAACCCACCGTGGGCCTGGATCCCATTGCGCGCGACAGTGTTTGGTCGCAGGTGGCCAGCATGCAGAAGGAATTCGGCATGACGGTCCTGTTGACCACCCACTACATGGAGGAAGCCGATGTGCTGTGCGACCGGGTGGCACTGATGCACCACGGCCGGTTGCAGGCGGTCGGCACCCCGGCCGAGCTCAAGGCGAAGGTGGGCCAGGAGGCCAGCCTGGAGGACGTCTTCCGGCACTACGCCGGATCCGGACTCGACGATACCGGCGACCATTCGGGCCTGCGCGGAGTGCGGGCCGGACGAAAGGCGGCACGCAATGCCGGTTGATTCCGCCATCACACCCCGATTGCTGCGGGCGCCCCGCGGCTGGCGAAAAATGTCCAGTCTGCTCGCCCGCACGCAAACCTTCGGCTGGGTCGAGCTGCAGAAGCTGCGCCACGACCGCACGGAGCTGTTCACCCGCATGGTGCAGCCCGCCCTGTGGCTGCTGATCTTCGGCACGACCTTCAACCGGCTGCACGTCATCCAGACCGGTTCGGTGCCCTACCTGGAATTTCTGGCGCCGGGGATCATCGCGCAGTCCGCGCTGTTCATCTCGATCTTTTACGGCATCCAGATCGTCTGGGATCGCGATGCCGGCATCTTGGCCAAACTGATGGTGACTCCGTCCCCGGCGTCGGCGGTCGTGACGGGCAAGGCATTTGCCGCGGGCGTGCGCTCGGTGGCGCAGGTGATCAGCGTGCTGGTGCTGGCCTACATCATGGGGATCCAGATGACCTACAACCCGTTGCGGATCCTTGCCGCGATGGGTGTGGTGATGCTCGGGTCGGCGTTCTTCGCCTGCCTGTCGATGTCGTTGGCCGGGCTGGTGCGCAACCGGGACCGGCTGATGGGCATCGGGCAGGCCATCACGATGCCGCTGTTCTTCGCCTCCAATGCGCTCTACCCGGTGTCGGTGATGCCGGAGTGGCTGCGCTGGCTGTCCCGGATCAATCCCCTGAGCTACGAAGTGGATTCGCTGCGGCTGCTGCTGATCGGCGTGCCCTCGGCGCATCCGTGGCTGGACTTGGGCGTGCTGGTACTGGCCGCGGTGGTCGGCATCGCGTTGGCGTCGTCCCTGCTGCGCAGGTTAGTGCGGTAGTTCGTCGAACCTGAACACCGCGAGTGTGCCTGCCAGCGCCTCGAATTCGTCGGGTGTGCCGTGCTGCACCAGACCTGAACGTTTGGCGAAGGCGACGCCCACGGGCACCGAGCCCGGGAAGGCCCGCAGCACCGGTTTGGCTTCCTCGGCACCGAGCTCGACGATCGCCACCTCGCGAGAACGACTGCCGCGGCTCAACGTTCCGGCCCCGGCGGCGCGGGCGTTGCGCGCCCAGTCTGCCCCGGGATATCCCGCGACGGTATACAGACCGCCGTGGTACTCGAACGGCGTCATCGGGGTTCGCCGCGGCTTACCGGATTTGCGGCCGGGCACAGTGAGCACGTAAGCCGGTCCGGTCGGTATGCCCAGCTTCTGTACGGCCATCATCAGTCGGTTCATCGGCTTGAGCCACCGCGGCGGGCGTGGGTTGGTCATACCAATAAGGACGCGATAGCGCCCTGGAACGTGACAGCGGTAACTTTTTGCCATGCCGATTCGTCGTCTATGACATGAGCGATCCGATCGCCGGCCTGCTGGCTGCCCACCGCCCGTATCTGATCAACCTGGCCTACCAGATGGTCGGTGATATCGGGGACGCGGAAGACATTGTGCAGGAGGCTTTTCTACGACTGTCACAGGCCGAGATCGACCAGATCGACGATCCGCGCGGCTGGCTCACCGTGGTCAGCAGCAGACTGTGTTTGGATCAGGTGCGCTCGGTCCGGCATCGACGGGTCAGCACGGCCGAGCCCGAGGTCATGGAACGCCGGGCGCCACTGCATCACAGTCCCTCGCTCGATCCGGGCGAGCGGGTCACCCTCGACGACGAGGTGCACGACGCGTTGTTCGAGGTGCTGGGCCGGCTCACCGCGCCCGAGCGGGTGGCGTTTGTGCTGCACGATGTCTTCCGGGTGCCGTTCGACGAGATCGCCGCGACCGTCGGGCGCCCACCCGCGACATGCCGCCAACTGGCTCGCCGCGCGCGCATGAAGGTCCACGCCGCCGCGCCCGTCACCGCCGAGGTCGACCATGACGAACACCAGCTCGTCACCGAACGATTCATCGCTGCCTGCGCAGGAGGCGACCTGGCCGCGCTCACCGAGGTGCTGGCCCCCGACGTGTGGGGCGTCGGCACGATCCTCGCCGAACCCGCGCCGCCGCCGCAGGTCAACCACGGTCGCGAGGCCGTCGGCACCAACCTGCTGCGCTACCTCACTGGAGCCACCCTCGTCAGCGGTCCGGTCGGGCGGCCGGTCGCGCTGGCGTTCAGCCAGCGGCGGCTTTTCGCCGTTGTCGTGCTGACCATCCGCGACCGCCTGGTCACCAAAATCGAAGCCACCGCCGACCCCTCGGCGCGGCCCTAGTAATCGCCGGGTGTCAGTCCTGCAGGCGGCGGCTGAGCCCCGAGGCCCGCGCAGCCCGGCGCGCGATCGCGGCGCGCAGCTGCTCGGCCGAGCCGACCACCCGCACCTTGTTCTCGGCCCGGGTGACCGCGGTGTACAGCAGCTCACGGCTCAGTAGCCGCGAATCTGTCGGCGGCAGAAGCACGGTCACTTCACTGGCCTGACTGCCCTGGCTCTTGTGAATGGTCATCGCGTGCATGGTGTCGACATCGGCCAGCCGGTTGGTCGCGAGTTCCACCGAGCCCTCCGCACCGGCCATCACCGCCCGCAGGACCCCGTCACGCAGCACGGTGACCCCGACGTCCCCGTTGTACAGCCGCAGCCCGTAGTCGTTGGCGGTGACCAGCACCGGCCGCCCCGCGTACCACGATGCCCACTGTGGGGAATCGGTTTCCTCAGCCAGCCATCGTTCGACCTGGTGGTTCCAGAAGGCCACCCCGTGTGGGCCGCGCCGGTGCGCGCACAGCAGCCGGTGCTCCTCCAGAGTGGCCAGCGCGGCCGGCCCGTTGCCGAGCACCGCAGCCTCCCGCAGGCGAAGCGCATGCGGCACCAGGATAGTGCGCAGAGCGTCGGCCGGTTCTTCGGTGTCTACCCACTCGATGTGCTCGCCACCGGCGTTGAGCACGTCGATCGCGCGGTTGGCGTCCCCGGCCCGGATCGCCCCCGCCAGCGCGCCGATCGAGGGACCGAACCGGTGCGCCCGAAGGAGTGTGGCCACCGGGGTGTCACCGCGCGCGCTGAGCCCCTCGACCACATCAGCCAGTACCGCACCGGCATCCACCGACGCCAGCTGGTCGGGGTCACCTACCAGCAGCAGCCGCGAATCCGGACGGACCGCCTCGACCAGCCGGGCCATCATCGTCAGCGACACCATCGACGTCTCGTCGACGACGATCACGTCGTGCGGCAGCCGGTTCCCGCGGTGATGCCGGAACCGCGCCGACGTCCGGGGCAGCGGCCCCAGCAGCCGGTGCAGCGTGGTGGCACGCAATCCCTGAAGTCGGTCACGGTCAACCGGATCCAGTCCGTTGACCACGAGTTGAACGGCCTCCTGCAGCCGGGCGGCGGCCTTTCCGGTCGGTGCCGCCAGCGCGATACGCAGCGGGGGTTTACCGTCGAAGTGGGCCTGCTCGGCCAACAACGCCAGCAGTCGCGCGACGGTGGTGGTCTTGCCGGTGCCGGGCCCGCCGGTCAGCACCGTCAGGCCCCGCGACAGCGCGATCTCGGCGGCCGCACGCTGCTCCTCGAAACCTTTCGGGAAAAGCCTTGCGATATCGGGCAGTTCGCCGTGCGCGCGGACGGCGGCCAACGCCAGCACATCGGTGGCGACCTGACGTTCCTCGAGCCAGTACCGGTCGAAGTACAGCAGATCCTCATCGAGGTGCAAGACTGCCGGCGAGCTCAGCAGCGGGCTGGACGCGACGGCGGCCAGCCACTCCCCCGGTTCCGGCCACGGCAAGTCGTGGATCTCGACTTGGGCGGGCACCGACGCTAGTTCCACACACACCGACCCGCCCCGCACCGCGCGCACCACGAATGCGATCGCCAAGGCGACTCGTTCGTCGGCCTCGTTACCCAATACCGTCAATCGTTGGGCGACAAGAACATCGGCGGCCTCGATGGCGCCTGCGTCGTTGAAGATCCGCAGCAGGCCGGTGGCTTCCGCGCTGCACCGCCAGTCCGCGGGATCGGTCAATTCGACGGTCACGCCGCCACCTGCCGGCCGTCGAGCAGGTCCGACACCGCCACCACCAGGACCGCGGGCGGGCGCCAGCTGAAGACTCCTGCGGGATGCCCTCCGACCGTCGGGGTGTCCGGACCGCACATACCGCGAACGAACAGATACAGCACCCCGCCCAGGTGCCGCTCCGGGTCGTAGCCGGACTGACGCCAGCGCAGGAACCGGTGCAGCACAACGCTGTACAGCAACGCCTGCAAAGGATAGTCCGAATGCAGCATCGCCTCGGCCATTCTGGCCCGGTCGTAGTCGGCGGCCGACAGCGGGCGGTCGCCGTCACCGAGCCAATTGGTCTTGTAGTCGACCACCAGGTAGCGATGCCCCGTGCCGTCGGGTATCCGCAGCACCACGTCCAGCGATCCGGACAGATAGCCGCGCAGGGTCTGGCTACCCAGCGCGCCGCCGGTCAGCCGGTCGACGTACGGCGCGAGTGGGTCGTCGGCCGGGAGATGCTCACGTAACAGCCGGCCGACGTCCGCGAGGCGAACCTCCGGCCCAGCCGAAGGCAGCTCACCACCGGCCAGCGGGAACTCGAAGTCCATCTCGCACAACCTGTCTGGTAGCCCGATCTGGCGCAGGGTGAGCCCGTCGGCCAGCGGGCCCAGCGGTGTGTCGTGCATCGGCACCAGCGCCGCGGCCAGCTCGGCGGCGGGAACATCCACCGGCCACCACACCGCGTGCCTTTCAACCTGGGTCTGTAGTTCCCCGGCGAGGTCACCCGCCAGCGGGTCGGCGGTCTCCAGCACCGCGTGCACCAGCGTGCCGAACTTGGCTCCGGTCGGCAGGTTCGCCATCGGCGATGGCGAATCCGGCCCCACCGATGGTGCGCTCACCGCGATGTCAGCGACCTCGTCGTCGAGCTGCACCACCTCGGGTTCACTGCCCACACCCGGTGACTCAGCGGCACGGATCAACCCCGAATACGAGGTCCGGCGCCAGGTGGTGTCGATACCACGGTGAAAGTGCCTGACCCCGAGGTGATCCCGCGTCTGCGGGCCGGCCAGCTCGGCCGGCGGCGCGATGATCGATTCTTCCAGCACAGGCCCGCCCGCCGCTTCCCATTCCCGCAACAGCGCCACCGCGTCGGCGTCGTCGACCCGTTCGGGATCACAGCGATCCGGAACGACGGCCTGGCCGGGACGGCGGCCCCGCAGCAGCCGCGATAACCCCCCATTGGGTTCGTCCCACGACGGCGCCCACCAGGCCACCACCTGGGATTGGGCCCGCGTCATCGCGACATAGGTCAGGCGAGTCTCCTCCCCCGCGGCTTCGCGGCGGCCCAGGCTCTGTGCGGTCACCAGCTCGGTGCTTTGCTCGCCGCCGACGTGCAGGCACCGGCTGTCCCCGACGTGGAAGCGGACCAGATCTTCGCTGCGCACATAGCGATTGAAGGTGAAGGGCAGGTAGACGACCGGGAACTGCAGGCCCTTGCTGACCCACACCGTCATAATCTGCACCGCCGCCGCGTCGCTGTCCAGCCGGCGGTTGCGTTCGGGGGCGCCGCTGCGTTCGTCGCGCTGGGTGCGCAGCCAGTCGCGTAATGCGGTGAGGCTGAAGCGTTCCCGGTGGGCGACATCGTGCAGAAGCTGGGTGACGTGCGCCAGGTCGGTCATATTTCGTTCGCCACCGGCCCACGACAGCACGCGCTTGCCCATGCCGGCCAGCTGCGCGGCCTCGAAGACCGCCGCCACACCGGCTTCGCGCGCGTGGTCGGCCCACTGCCGCAACGTGTCCGCGATCCGGTCGGTCAGCTCGTCGCCGCCGTCGGCGAGGTCTTCGGCGGTCATCCCGAAGAACATCGTGGTGGCCGCTGCCCGCACCAGCCCGGGACGGTGCAGCTGATCGAACGCTTCCAGCAGGCTCAGCCAGTCATCGGCGGCCTGCGACTTGAGCACATCGGTATCGCCGGTGTAGACGGCGGGCACCCCGGCCGTCACCAGCGCGTCGAAGCAGGCGCGGGCGTCGGCATGGCTTTCGGTGATGACGGCGATCTGGTGGGCCTGCAACGGTGCCCCGTCGAAGGTTGCCTGACTGGCCAGTAGCGCGGCGACGTCGGCGGCCAGGTCGGCCGCGATATGCCGGCGCAGCGTGTCCATCCGGATCGTCCGGGTTCCGCGCTGCCCGAACGCCTCTCGGCTGACCACCCGTAACCGGAACGGCTCGTTGTACGGCGCTGCGGACAGCCGGTGCCCGCGGTGATGAGCCTCGACGTCGAGGACCTTGATATCCGGGTCGCCGAGTTCGGCGCCGCCGAGCACAACTTGCAGGCGGTCCACCAACGCCGAGTCGCTGCGCCAATTGACGCCAAGGGTGCGCCGCTGGCCCGCGGTCTTGGCGGCATGCAGGTAGGTGAAGATGTCCCCGCCGCGAAACGCGTAGATCGCCTGCTTGGGGTCACCGATGAGGATCAGTGTCGAGAAGCCGCCGAACGCCCGCTCGATGACTTGCCACTGCACCGGGTCGGTGTCCTGGAACTCGTCGACCATCACCACCGACCATCGCTGCCGCATCCGTTCGGCGGCGGGTGACTCTGCTGTGTCCAAGGCGTCGGCCAGCCGGCTGAGTAGATCGTCGTAGCTCAGGATGCCACGGCGGCGCTTGCGCCGATCCAGTTCGGCCAGAACGTCGTTGGCGAATCCGACCCGCACCGCGGGCAGCGAACCCGGGGGCGGACCGGCCGGCCGGAGCTCGGTTCCAGGGTTGGCGACGACCTCACGAGCCAGCTTGAGCGCTTCGCCGCGCGTGATCGGCGGTCGCTCTCGCTCTTGCCCGAAATGCCGCAGGTACAGGTCGTCGACGACCTCGGCGACCAAGTCGTCCAGGCTATCGGCCAGCGTCACGTGAGAATCGGTATCACCGGCAACACCAAGGGATTTCAGAACCAGATGGCAGAACTGGTGAGTGGTGGCGATCGTGGCGGCGTCGAACCCGGCCAAGGCGTCGCGCAGCCGTCGCCTGCGTTCAGTCACTTCGTCCAGCTCGCCGACGATCAGCGCGGCGGAGACGGCGTTGCCCTGAGCCAGGTTTGGGTCGTCGAACGCCCGCAACGCGTCCTGCAGTGCGTGGCGCACCCGCTCGCGCAGCTCCTGGGTGGCCGCTCGACTGAAGGTGATCAGCAGCATCTGGTCCAGGCTCGCCCGGCCTTCGGCGACATAGCGGGTCACCAGCCCAGCCAGCGTGAATGTCTTACCGGTGCCGGCACTGGCCTCCAGCACCGTCGTGGAGCCGTCGGCTGGAAGAGGTCCCAACAGGTCGAACTCGTGCATCAGGCGCCATCCTCGGCGCGCAGCAGCGGCGCCCACAGCCGCGAGGCGTAGGCACCCAGTCGCGTGGTCTCGCCGTCGGCCTCTTCGCCGGGCCGCACCGGTGTCAGGAGCAAATCCAAAGCCGGTTCACGGCCCCAGACGCGCTCGATGGCGGGGTCGTCACGCTCGTAGCGCCAGGTGGAGGAGGCTTCACTTCTCGCGTCCTGGCCGCTGATCCGCGCCACCGCCCAGGCATGTGACGTCTTGATGGGCAACGGAATCGGCTCCCGCCGTCCGGCGTCGTAGATCGCCACCAGGTCACGCAGGATTCCCACCGGATCCTCCTGTGGTGACCCCAGCGCGCGTTCAGCCACGCCCGTCCGGCGTCGCTGCCTGCCGATGCACACCGCCGACCACTGGCCGGGAAGGGCAGCCGACAGTGCCAGCATAGGGATCCAGGCGCGCAGCAGATGCGGGGCGTCGAGCTTGGAGAACGTCACCTCCAGCAGCCGCTTGCCGAACACCTCGGGGACGGTGCCGGTCAGCCGGCGACCTCCGCCGAGGTCGACGTCAACGTCGTAGGACTGCGGCGTGCCGGTCCGACGAACCAGCGCCGCCCTGGCCAGTTCGGTTGCCTGGTCGCGTAGTTCGACCGAGGTTCGCCAACCCAGCCGGCCAGGCGGCAACGCTCCCCGGCGCCATTCCGCCTGTCCGGCCCGCTCAGGGTCCATGCCCGCCAGCATGTCGGTGAGCAGCCGCTGGCCGACCGTCCACTGCTGTAGGTTGTCGATCTCGACCGGCATGGCGTCCTCGATGCCTTCGACCTCCCAGGGCAACGTCACGTCGAGGGCGGTGAAGAATCCCTTCACCGGGTTGGCGAAGAACTTCTGCAGATCGGCGAGCGTCACGTCGTCAGGGGCAGGCGCGGGCAACGGCCGGGCCAGCAGGTCGGGCTGCTCGGGTCGTTGGCCCCCGGTGATCGACGCCGCCGCCAGCACGCTGGAGTCGAATGTGAACGGCTCGCCCGGTACCCCGAGCGCGCCTGGGGTGACGTTGCGAACGTCGAAGGGCTGCAACGGGTGCTTGACTCGAATGTGTTCGCGGACCGGCACTTCGGTGGTCCGGTCCAGGGCGTCGAGCAGCTCGGCCAACGGCACCGCGGGTGGGCGGGGGTGCCCGGAATACTCGTTAGCGCCGGTGTAGGTGATGACAAGCTTGTCGGTGGCTGCGCAGATCGCGTCGAGCAGCAGCTGACGATCTTCGGAGCGGACGTCACGCTCGCCGGTCATCGGGTCGCGGGCCAGTGCATCGTCACCGTCGACCACTCCGATGCGCGGGAACACCGTGTCGTCGAGGCCGACAAGGCAGACCACCCGGTGGGGCACCGACCGCATCGGGACCATGGTGCACACCGTCAGGGTGCCGGTGCGGAAGTTGGCCCTTGTCGGCCGCCCCGCGAGATGGCGGCCCAACAGCGCGGTGATATCGGGTAGCCGCATACCGATAGCCGCGCGCGCTCCTACCGTCGTCAGCACGTCACCGAACTCGCGCTGCAACTGGCTGGTCTGCCACGCGTCGTCCCCGGTGGTCAGCGTCAGCTGCCCGACACCGTCCTGCAGTGCGCCCAGCCAGTCCGCCAACGGCCGGACCCCGCTGAGGGATTCGACGGTGCGCTGCAGTCGCGCGACGTACTCGGCAAGCCGGCCGGCCAGTTCGACGCTGTTGCTGCCAACGTCGTCCAGCGGCAGCGTGACGCCGAGCCAATCCTTCGAGTCGTCCGACATGGCGACCCCGGCCAGCACCCGGTCGAGCCCGAAGCGCCAAGTGTTCTGGATGAACGGGATGCCGAACGGCGCGCGGTGCTCCTGGTCGAAACCCCACCGGATGTTGGCCTGCTGCACCCAGCGGGTGATTGTCTCGAGGTCGTCGTCGCTGAACGCGAAACGCGCGCGCACCGGTTCGAGGTGCGCGAAGTCCAGGACCTCGGTGGCGGTCACCCGGCTGCCGGCCAGAGTCAGAAGTTTGGCGGCCACCCCGAGCAGCGGGTTGGTCTGGATCAGCGCGCGGTCGGCCAGCCGCACCCGCAGCTGATGGGCCGGGTGGGCACCGGGGACGACGTCGCCCAGCCCGAAATCCGCGACGATCAGCGGCGCGTAGGTGTCGATATCAGGGCACATCACCAGGATGTCGCGGGGTTCCAGGGTGCGGTCCTCGGCGAGCAGGCCCAGCAGGACCTCACGCAGGACATCGACCTGGCGGGCAGGTCCGTGGCAGCTGTGCACCTGCACGGAACGGTCGCCGGGTGTGTGTGAACGGCCTTGTGGCCGAACGGCATTGGCGGCAATATCGGACTGCAGCCAGCCCAGCAGGGTGTCCGGTGGCGGGCCACCGCGCAGGAATTCGTCAGTGGCGACGTCAGCAGGCAGGCTTCGTTGCAGCTCGCGCAGGTCGCGTCCGAGGGTGGCCAGCAGCGGGTGGGCGGCGAGCCGATGACTGGTGTCATCGCGACGGTCGATCGTGCCGTGCAGCTCACCCAGCGCGGTCCACAGCGCGGCGCTGGGGTGCGGCAGCCACAGGTGCACGTCATGGTGTTCGGCCAGCGCGCTGATCAGCTCGATATCGGTGCCCGGCAGCCGGGTGTGCCCGAACAGTGACAACCGGGCCGGCAGGCCTGTGCCCGACTCACGCAGTTGCGCAAGGGTTTTCGCATGACGGATGTGCGGCGGATCGAGGGCCATCGTGTCGACCAGAGCACGCCACAGGTGCGGCTGCCACTGCAGGTCGGCGTCCAGGCCGGCGCTGTCGCCGGCCAGCCAGTCGGCCAGCAGCTGCGGACGCTGGCGGGCGTAGGAGGCGAACAGCCCGGCCAGCCGGCGGGCGACCGCATAACGCCTGCCCTGGCGCAGCTCCTTTTCCTCGCCGGCCACGAAGTGCCCGAGGTGAGTGGCCAGGGTGCGGCACCAAGGTTCGTCAACGCTGGCGTCGATGACGTCGAGCAGCGGCCAGGCCATCGCGTCGGCCGCCCACGGGTCGTCCTCGCCGGTGCCGGCGATCTCGGCGATGAGCGACGCCGGGGACCGGAACGAGACGCCCGCGCAGACCCCGCCGCCTCCTGTGCTGCCGAGAACGTGGGAGAGCCGCTGGCTCAGCCAGCGTTCGACCCCGCGAGCCGGCACGACGACGAGTTCGGCGGCGAACGGGTCGGATTGCGGGTTGACCAACAGCGCGCCGAGACCGTCAGCGAGCAGGTCGGTGCGCTCGGCGCGATGCAAGTGCAGGGCCATCGGGGATAACCGTAGACCGCCGCGGCGACAGCCTGTGGAGAAGCCGTGCGGACCTCAGCCCACCAGCCGGGCGATCGAGCGCAGCGGAATGTGCAGCCAGCTCGGCCGGTGCCGTGCCTCGTAGGCCGCCTCGTACACCGCTTTGTCCAGCTCGTAGGCGGCCAGCACCGTGGCGTGGTCCCGAGGATCGGTTTCGGATTCGGCGGCGTACCCGTCGCAGAACGACGCACAGTTGCGGTCGACCCATTCCTTTGCTCGCGCCGCGAGCTGCCGATCGTCGCTCTGGCCCACGAGCTGTTGGTACGCCGCGTATTCGAACGAGCGCAGCATGCCGGCGATGTCGCGCAACGCTGAGTCCGGTTTGCGTCGCTCCTCCAGCGGCTGGCCCGGCTCGCCTTCGAAGTCGATCAGGAGCCAGCCCTCCGGGGTGCGCAGCGCCTGACCAAGATGCAGATCCCCGTGCACGCGCTGCACGGTCACCGGCTCGTCTTCGAGCTTGGCGTAGCGCTCCTTGATGGCGGGCAGATATTCGGCGAGCTCGGGGACCGCGGCCGCGGCGGTGCCCAGCCGTTCACGCATGACGTCGACGGGCAGCACCGCCGTCGAGGTGCCCAGCTCCCGGGCCAGGGTGGCGTGCACCGACGCCACCGCCTCGCCCAATCGGTATGCCTCCGCGGCGAAATCACCGCCGACCTCATAGGCGTAGAGGTCGCCCTCGGCATACAGGTCGCGGGTGCTGGCGGTGGCCATGTCCCAGCCCTCAGCGGAATTCGGAGCAAAAGCCGTCACCATGCCCAGCGGGCATGGCTGGCCCTGCGAGGTCGTCTCGAACGAGCCCAGCAGCCTGGCCACGTGCGGGTTGCCCGCCCGCCCCAGCACCCGGTTGAGCTCGATGTCGGGATTGATCCCGGTGGCCACCCTGCGGAACAGTTTGAAGATCGCCTGGTCGTCGAACACCACACTGGTGTTGCTCTGCTCGGCGTCCGAGACCCGGGGCGCGGCCTCCAACGGCAGCGTCACGCCCGGCTCTTTGGTGAAGGTGATCTCACCGATCGTGGCCGCCGAGTCGATGAGCGCCAGCAGGAACTGCACCGACGACGGGTCGTAGAGTCCGTCGTACGCGGTGTGATCGTCGTATGCGGCGATAGTGGCGATAGTGTCGTACTCCTTCACCGGCGCCGAATCCCATTGGACGACAACCTGATACCGCTCGGCAGAGCCATCCGTGTAGGTGACGTCGACCAGCATCAGATCCAGGTCGGGCCGCAGCGGCACCGTCTCGGCAGTCTGGGCGGACGACAACACTCGGCTGCGACCTGCGTACCACCGTCGGGTCGGTAACCAGTCGGCCCAGGGCAGCGTCATCGGTGAGCTCATTGCTTCTCCTCCGACGGACTCAACCTGAACCAGTAGAACCCGTGCCCCGGCAGTGTCAGCAGATAGGGCAGTTGACCGATCCTCGGGAACGGCACATGCCCCGTCAGCTCCACCGGCGTGAAGGTGTTCCAATGCTGCAGATTCAACTCGATCGGCTGCGGGAAGCGGGACAGATTGTTCACACACAGCACCGTGTCGCCGTCGTCTATCTCGCGTACGTAGGTCAGTACTGACGGGTTGGTGCCGCTCAATTCCCGGAACGTTCCGGTGACGAAGGCGTCGTAACGGCGCCGCACCGCCAGCATGGTCCGCGTCCAGTTCAGCAGAGACGTCGAACTGTCCCGCTGCGCTTCGACGTTCACCGACTGGTAGCCGTAGATCGGATCCTGGTTCGGCGGCAGGTACAGCCGGCCCGGGTTCGCGGTGGAGAAGCCTGCGTTTCGATCCGGTGTCCACTGCATCGGGGTGCGCACGCCGTCGCGGTCACCGAGCCAGATGATGTCGCCCATCCCGATCTCGTCGCCGTAGTACAGCACCGGCGAGCCGGGCAACGACAGCAGCAGGGCGGTGAACAACTGCATCTGGTTGCGGTCGTTCTCCAGCAGGGGCGCCAGCCGCCGGCGGATTCCCACGTTGGCCTTCATCCGCGGGTCTTTGGCGTACTCGGCGTACATGTAGTCACGCTCTTCGTCGCTGACCATCTCCAGCGTCAACTCGTCGTGGTTGCGCAGGAAGATGCCCCACTGCGCCATCTCCGGAATCGCCGGGGTTTGCGCCAGGATCTCCGAGATCGGGAAGCGGGACTCCCGGCGTACCGCCATGAAGATCCGCGGCATCAGCGGGAAGTGGAACGCCATGTGGCACTCGTCGCCGCCGGTCGCCGGGTCGCCGAAGTACTCGACGACGTCGGCCGGCCACTGGTTGGCCTCAGCCAGCAGCACCCGCCCGGGGAATTCGTCGTCGATGACCTTGCGGCAGTGCTTGAGGAAGGCGTGCGTCTCGGGCAGGTTCTCGCAGTTGGTGCCCTCCCGCTCGAACAGGTACGGCACCGCGTCCAATCGGAAGCCGTCGATCCCGAGATCCAGCCAGAATCGCAGCACGTCGATCATCGCCTCTTGCACGGCGGGGTTGTCGTAGTTCAGGTCAGGCTGATGAGAGAAGAACCGGTGCCAGTAGAACTGCTTGCGCACCGGATCGAACGTCCAGTTCGACTCCTCGGTGTCGACGAAGATGATCCGGGCCTCGCTGTAGAGCTGGCTGCTGTCGCTCCAGACGTAGAAGTCCCCGTAGGGGCCGTCCGGGTCGCGACGGGACTCCTGGAACCAGGGGTGCGAATCCGACGTGTGGTTCATCACCAGGTCGGTGATGATCCGGATGCCGCGGCGGTGTGCGGCGTCGAGCAGCGCGACGAAATCCTCGACGGTGCCGAACTCGGGCAGCACCTTGTAGAAATCGCGGATGTCATAGCCGCCGTCGCGCAGCGGTGAGTCGTAGAACGGCGGCAGCCACAAGCAGTCGACGCCGAGCCATTGCAGGTAGTCGAGTCGCTCGATCAGGCCACGCAGGTCCCCCACGCCGTCGGAGTTCGAGTCGTAGAACGCCCGCACCAGCACTTCGTAGAACACCGCGCTCTTGAACCACGTGCGGTCGGCGGGCAGTGCGTGTGCCTGCCCGAAGTCGTCTGCATTGGGGTGCTCGACGACACCGCCCTCTATGTGGCTGCCCTCTGCCGGGTCGCTGGTCAACTCCATCTACGTTCCACTACCCCACACTGGCCGAACCGAACCGTCTGCGACGTCATTGTCCGTCCACCGTTGTAGTGGTCGAGTCGTCCACCGGCAACCCGGCAGGTCAAAACACTTGGAGCAGAACAGATTTACTACGCGTCGCGAATGCGCACGACGACCTTGCCTTTCGCGGTACGGTTCTCCAGCGAAGCGACCGCGGCGGCGGCCTGCTCCAGCGGATAGATCTCCGGCTGCGGCGCGGCCAGCGCACCCGAGGTGAGCAGCGCGGCGAGCCCGTCCCACTGCTCGGTCAGCGCGCCGGGATGCGACATCGTCCAGGCGCCCCAGCCGACCCCGACGACGTCGATGTTGTTCAGCAGCAGCCGGTTGACCTTGACGGTAGGGATCTCACCGCCGGTGAAGCCGACCACCAGCAGCCGTCCGCCCGGCGCCAGCGAGCGCAGCGAATCAGTGAACCGGTCGCCGCCGACGGGGTCCATCACGATGTCGACGCCCTTGCCGCCGGTCAGCTCGGTGACCGCGTCCTTGAATCCGTCGGCCAACACGACGTCGGTGGCGCCGGCTGCCCTGGCAATGTCGATCTTGTCCTCGGTGCTCACCACCGCGATCACCCGGCTGGCGCCCAGCGCCGGGGCGAGCCGCAACGTCGAGGTGCCGATGCCGCCGGCCGCGCCGTGCACCAGCACCGTCTCGCCTTCGGCCAGCCTGGCCCGCACGGTCAGCGCGAAGTACACCGTCAGGTCGTTGAACAGCAGCCCGGCACCGGCGGCGAAACTGACGTTGTCGGGCAACGGGAACACCCGATCGGGGGTGAGTTCCACCGTCTCGGCCATTGCGCCGGTGATCATCGTCAGGCCGGCCACTCGGTCGCCGGCCTTCACCGGGGCGTCAGCGGGAGCCGACCGCACCACACCGGCGATCTCGGCGCCGAGGGTGAACGGCAGTTCCGGCTTGTACTGGTAGAGCCCGCGGGTCAGCAGTGCGTCGGGAAACGCCACACCGGCGGCGTGGACGTCGACCAGGATCGCGCCCTCACCGGTCGGCTCGTCGATTTCGACCAGCTGCACCGACTCCGGACCGGCCAGCTCGGTCACCCTTATCGCCCGCATCGCACCTCTATCGCTCGTTTATCGCTCGTTCGGAAAATCGATGGCGAGCAGGTCGACCTGTAGCTCGCCCCGCGGCGTTGAGTAGGTGACGGTCTCACCGGGCCGCCGCCCGAACAACGCTAGGCCCAGCGGACTGTCCGAGGTCACGGTGGTGTCCTCTTCGCCGGCCGGCGTCTCCTCCAGGAAATGGACGATCCGCATCCGCAGTGGCTCGTCGCCGGGGAAGCGCACCGTGACCTCGGTGCCGTTGGGCAGTTGGCCCGGGCTATCCGCATTGCCACCGGCCAGCAGCCAGGTCAGCTGGTTGATCCGCTCGTCGATGCCGGCCAGATCCTCCGAGCGCTGCAGCGCGTCGGCGGCGTCGCCGCGATCTCCGACGGTGTCGGCGTCACCCTGCAGCTCAGCGCGCAGCTCGTCGCGGCGACGGCGCAGATCGGCCAGTTCGCCTTCGATACGGTCGCGTTCCTCGCCGGTGAAATCCGTGTCCTGACCCATGCTCGCCAACGTACCTGCGGGGGTGCGTCGGAGATGCTGTCTTGCCGTTTCGTGATGACCAGCCGCAATGATCTGGTGTCCACAGATGCCTCCGGCCGGGTGGCCAAGCAGCTGTTGCGGTTGGCCCAGCGATTCAGTGTGCAGCGCGACGGCTCGGTGCAGGTCGACCACGACCTGACCCAGGACGAGATCGCCCAGTTGGTCGGCTCGTCGCGGGAAACCGTCAACAAAGTGCTCTCCGATTTCGCCAACCAAGGTTGGATCAAGTTGTCCGGGAAGGGATTACTGATCGCTGACACCGAACGAGTGCTGCGTCGCGCGCAGGTCCAGGCCGACGGCCGCCGCAGCGAGCGGAGTGGGCGCGGTATGTTCCACCGGTGGTTACCCGCGATCATGGCGACCCCGGCGATGCGCCCTCGGTTCCGCCGCCGCTGACCGATATCGCCGACGCGACGCGGCCCTCGGCTGCCGAGGAGGCCCGCAGCATCGCCGCATCGACGAACACCGCGACGCTGGCGTCGCTGACCGCCACCGGGGATCCGTGGGCCTCGTTCGTCACCTACGGGCTGCTCGACGGCGCGCCGGTGCTCTGCGTCTCCAACATGGCCGAGCACGGCCGAAACCTCGCCGGCGATCCCCGCGCCAGCCTGGCCATCGTCGCGCCCACCACCGAGTCCGACCCGCTGGCCAGTGGCCGGATCACCCTGGCCGGCGTCGCCGAACGCCCGACTGGCGACGAATTGCGTGCGTCACGCGATGCCCATCTGGCCGCCGTCGCGGCCGCGAAGTACTACGTCGACTACTCCGACTTCACCCTGTGGGTCCTGCGGGTGCATCGGGTTCGCTGGGTCGGCGGCTACGGCCGGATGGATTCGGCGACGGCGGCCGACTACGCCGCAGCCGCAGCCGACCCGGTTCGCCCGAATGCCGGCGGGGCGATCGCCCACCTCAACGCCGACCACGCCGACAACCTGGTGGAGATGGCGCGGGCGCTGGGCGGCTATCCCGACACGACGGTCGCGGTGTGCACGGGCATCGACCGTTATGGGCTCGATCTGCGCGTCGACACGCCTCGCGGCGCCGGCTATACCCGGGTCGGATTCGGCGCGCCGTTGTCCTCGGCTGACGAATTACGTTCGGCTGCAGTCGATCTGGTCGCGCGCGCCCGACTCGCCTGACTAACCGCCGAGTTCTGAGACGGCCATGTCGAGGGCGGCCGCCTGCTCGGCCAATTCACGATCCGACAGCTGCTCGCCGCCGGCCTGCTCCAGCAGCTCGTCCCGGGTGATGACCTGCAGCGCGCCGCGATAGGCGTCGCTGTCCAGCGCGGCCCGGCCGACGACCTCGACGCGCCCTTCGACGAGGACCAACACCGTGTCGGTGTCACTGGCGAGCAGTCGGCGAACGTTGTCGGCGGTGATCATTCGGTGCCTCCTCAGCTGCAATCGACCAGTCCGACAATGAGATTTCGCGAAACAGAGGCGGCCGATGGCATCCGAACGCCACCATACCTCGCTGCAGACGGCGACGGCGCTTCTCGGCGGCATCGCTCGAAAGCGTTGGGATATCAGGTAAATCGCGGCGGCCTGGGAGACCGGCTCAGACTGGCAATCGCCTGTTGATCGCCAGGGCCGCGAACGTCGCGATCGTCGCCACCAACACGGCCACGCGCAGCCAGCCGCCGCCGGCCGGCATGCTCACCGTCTGGTAGCCCACTTGCTGGAGGACCGACGCATAGCTGCGGTCGAGCTCTTCGATATTGGTCGCGGTGTAGCTCTGTCCGCCGGACAATTCGGCGATCCGCTTCATCTGCGTGTCGTCCGACGGTACGGGAATCGATTCCTTGTCGAGGATGACGGCGCCGGCTTTCGTACCGAACGTGATGGTGGATATGGGCACACCCTGGTCCTTGGCAGCCCTGGCCGCGGTGAAGTCGCCGCGCGGATTGTCGGGGTTGGCCGGCTTGTTCTCCCCGCCGTCGGAGAGCAGCACGATGCGGGCCGGCGGAGGTGTCGCATCGCCGCTCGTCAGGACGGTCATGACGGTCCGAATGGACTCCAACGCGGTGAAGAGGGCTTCACCGGTGGCCGTGGAATTGTCGGTTTGCAGCTTGTCGAGTGCGGTGATGGTGGCGCTGTGGTCGGGAGTCGGCGATACCAGCAGGTTCACGTTGCCGGAAAAGGAAATCAGCCCGAGGTTCACTCCCGGTGTCAATTGTTGGGCGAACCGCTTGCCCGCGTCCTGCGCTGCCCGCAGCCGGGTCGGAGGCACGTCCTTGGCCTGCATCGACTGCGACACGTCGATGACGAGCATGACGACGGCCCGGTTACGCGGAATGCGTGCCTGATGGGTCGGTCCGGCCAGGGCGACGGTGAGGAGCACCAGAGCAACCAGTGCCAGGGCGACAGGCACATGCCGCCACGCGTGCGGCCGCTGCGGCGAGAGGCGATCCAGAGCGGCGGGCGTACTGAAGCGTCGCAGCCGCCGTGCTCGGTGCAGCTGCGCGCCGACATAGAGGGCGAGCAGTAGGACAGGGACGAGCGCCAGCAGAAGCATGGCTGGGTGCGCGAGCGCCGAAACACTCAGCGCGCCGATGCCGGGAATGGTCATTCACGATGTCCAGTGGATGGTCCGGCATATGTCGGCACAGTCACGTCGGAACCGCTCCCGTCGTTCGTCGCGGATACTTGTCCGCAGCGGTGATTAACGTGTCCTTTGTACCGGTGTTGATTAAGAGAGGCGATCAGATGCGCAGTTGTGTGGCCCTGATCGGCGACGAATCCTTGGGAATGGAATGGGATCAGCTGTGAGTTCGCTGTCATTGGCTGGATTCACCGCCCCCTGGTTCTTCCTGTACCTCCTGATCGTCGCCGCCGCCGTCGTCGTCTACATCTTCATTCAGCGCAGCCGCACCAGGCGGGTGCTGCGATTCGCCAACATGCCACTGCTCGAGCAGGTGGCCGAGGGGCGCAAGCCGCGCAGGTGGCGGCATCTTCCGGCTGCGTTACTGGTCGCAGCACTGGCGTTGCTGACCACCGCGATGGCCGGACCTACCCATGACATTCGGATCCCACGGAATCGCGCGGTGGTCATGCTGGTCATCGATGTCTCGGAGTCGATGACCGCGACCGACGTCGCACCGAGCAGGATCATCGCCGCCCGGGAGGCGGGGAAGCATTTCACCGACTTGCTCACCCCGGGCATCAATCTCGGGTTGGTGAAATTCTCTTCCGGGGCAACGCTGCTGGTTGCGCCCACGACCGACCACGACCAGGTCAAGCAGGCGATCGACCGGCTCGTTCCGGAACCGCGGACCGCGACCGGGGAGGGCATCTTCACCGCCCTGCAGGCGATCGCCACGACCGGGGCGGTCATGGGTGGCGGCGACGGCCCGCCGCCCGCCCGCATCGTGCTCGAGTCCGACGGCAAGGAGACGGTGCCACCCGACCTCGATGCACCGCGAGGCGCTTTCACCGCGGCGCGGGCCGCCAAAGAGCAGGGCGTGCCGATTTCCACGATCTCCTTCGGTACCAAGGACGGGGTCGTCGAGATCGACGGTCAATCGATACCGGTCCCGACCGATGACGAGTCGCTGGCCGAGATCGCCGAACTGAGCGGCGGTCAGGCCTTCCAGGCCGGCAGCCTCGATGAACTCAAGCGGGCTTACGCAACACTCGACCAGCAGATCGGATACCAGGTGGTGCGTGGCGATGCCAGCGCAGGCTGGATCGCCCTCGGTGCGTTGGCTCTCGCATTGTCCGTGGGTGCCGGAATCTTGCTCAACCGCCGACTGCCGTCGTGATGCCCGCCCACTGATTTCCCCACAGATTCCCAGGATTCGTCCAGGCTGTCTCACCGGCCGGCCGGATTCCGTGCCAGCCAGCGCCGGCGCGGCAGGGACTTGTGCCGTCGGGACTGAGAATGATGTCTCTTTGCGAGTGCATTACGAACGGCCCCAACGGATCTCCCACGTATCAAGCCGAAAAGACATCAGTGTCGGGCCGCCGCGAACTCATCAACTCGCCGGCGAACCACCGGCACCGTGAGCGGCGCTGATCATCCCCGACGGATGGTCGTAGGTGAGTATCCCGGCGCAGCGTCCCCAGCTGATCAAAGTACGTGCGGTGCTTTCAGCCTCGCGCCGATCGCCCCACCATCCGATCAGCCCGGGCGCCTGCGCTGACAGGGCCTTTGTTCTCTCCAGTCGAAAACGATGGTCACGAGGTGGACGAACCGAGCGCCCCCGCTGTTGTCCCGACGGTCGGCAACCAGGCGTCGGACCGCCGGTGGACGACGGCGAGTCCGCCGTCGCCGGGAGCGTTGGCGATCCCCCGTGAGTGGTAAGCCTCGCCCGGGGCATTGGTGGGCTCAAAGCGGAACTCGCGCAGTAGAGTTCGCAGAGTAACCCGCATCTCCATGTTGGCGAACGCGGCACCGATGCAGCGCCGGAACCCTCCGCCGAACGGAATCCAGGCGTAATTGTCCGGCGGGTTGCCGACGAACCGATCCGGGTCGAACGCAGACGGGTCGTCGAACCGGTCACGCCTGGCGTGCGCCCCGGCGATGCTGACGATCACGACGTGCTTCTCGGGAATCACCCACTCGCCGAGTCGTATTCGTTGCAGGGTGAGCCGCGAGGTCCCGTCGATGACGGGCCGCGTCCGCTGCACCTCCCAGATCGTGGCCTGCTGCAATTCGGAGCCGTCGGCGTCGACCTCCGCGGTCAGCCGCTCCAACAGCTGCGGGTGCCGGCGCACACGCTCTATCAGCCACGCCAACGTGGTCGCGGTGGTCTCGTGCCCGGCCGTCAACAGGGTCAGCAGTTCGTCGGCGATGTGGCGGTCAGAGATCGCGGACCCGTCTTCGTAGCGGGCGCGCAGCATCAGCGACAACACATCTGGGCGTTCCTCGAACGCCGGGTCGTTGCGGGCATCGGTGATCAGCGAGTCGACGATCTCGTCGTAGCGATGCCGATACCGCCGCATGGCACCGCCCGGGCTGCGCGGGCCGAAGTCGCGGCGGAAGAACTTGGGCATCACGGCCAGCCGGGACCCGACCACAACGGCCTTGGGCAGCTGTTCGCGCAGCTCGTCGAACGCCGCCCCCTCGGCCCCGAAAACGGTGCGCAAGATCGCGTTGAGGGTGATGTGCATCATCGACGGCAGAGTCTCGAACTCAACGCCCTCGGGCCAGCCGGCGATCTCGCGCATCACCTCTTCTTCGACGATGGCCTCATAGCCCTGCATTCGCTTGCCGTGAAAGGGCGGCACCAGCAGTTTGCGCCGCTCGCGGTGTTCGTCGCCGTCCAGGCTGAACGTGGAACCCGGGCCGAGCACCGCACCCAGGTTCGTCGCCCGGCCCACCAGGTCGCTGCCGGTGGTGAACAGATCTTTGACCAGGGCGGGCTCGCTGATCACCACCGCTTTGCCGAAGACCGGCAGGTTCAGGGTGACGGCCGACCCGTATCGCCTGGTCAGGTCACCCACCGCGGCGCGCCGGGAGCTGAAGAACTGCAGGCCCTGGACCAGTTTGGGGGTGCGCGGACCGGGTGGCAGTCGCACCGGATCGCTCGTCGCCTGCGCCATCGTGCTTCATCCCTTCGCTTCGGTACGTCGCTGTACCGCCACGGTACGCCGATGTACCGATCGGCACAACGGTCAGCTCGCATAGGCGCCGCAGTACTGTTGGCCGTCGGGGCACCACACTGACACCCAAGAGGAGCAAGCACTGATGTCTGGCACCGACGAGCGGCAGACCCTTGCGGAGGCCAGCGAGGAGAAGGGCTGGCATCGCCGGGAACTCGGCCGCACCGACGTGTACCTGCGCGACAGGTACCGGGTCCGCGTGATCTGGCAGGGCTCCGACACGATTAGCGGTGCATCGCTCTTCGACAACGAGATGTACGAGGGCTACACCCGCGATCTGGCCAGGGTTCGCACCTGGCTGAAGAAGTAAACCGCCCTCAACCGCTGCGGGGCGGCCCGAGCAGCGCGATCGCGGCGTCGACCGCTTCGTCGGTGACATCGCTCATCCGCCCGCCGCTTTCGACCGTCACCGCGGTCAGTTCCCTTAAGCCCCCGATCAGCATGAGCGCCCGCTGACGGGAGACCATCGGGATGCCCGCGGCCCGCAATTCCTCAGTGTCGGAGAGGGTCCGGACCATCGCGATGAACGATTCGGTGACTTCGCGCTGCAGTTCGCGGGCCGCCATTCCCAGCGCTGGCACGTCGCGGATCCAGCTCAGCATCACCGCCGGCCGCGACTCGGCGTTGGCCACCCACGCCTGGACCGCCTGCCGGATCTGCGTCTCCCACGGCGCCGTCGGGTCGACCGCCCCCGAGATGGTCTCCACGGCGCGGCGGTTGGTGTCGGTGAGCAGCGCGACCAGACAGGCTTCCCGGTCGGTGAAGTATTCGTAGAAGGTGCGCCGCGAGGTCCGCGCCAGGCGCACGATGTCGGCGACCGTGGTGGCCGAATATCCGACGTCGGTGATCGAGGCGGCAAGCGCATCGATAAGCCGCTGGCGCGGGTTCGGGTGCAGGCGATCCGAAAGCGGCACCGTGGATTCGGCCGACTCCACCGACTTCACCGTTTGTACACCCCGCCTTCCCCTTTGCCTGCCGATCGTACTGGCGTGCGTGGCACTAGAGTGGAAGATCGTGTCGGACATCGGTTTCTCCCGGTACGTCGCGATCGGCGACAGCCAGACCGAGGGCCTGTGGGACGGCGATGACACCATCGGTGTGATCGGATTCGCCGACCGGCTCGCGGCCCTATTGGACGCCCGGTACCCCGGGCTGATGTACGCCAACCTCGCGATCCGGGGTAAGCGCGTGATCGACGTTCTCAATGAGCAACTGCCCCAAGCACTAGCGATGGAGCCCGATCTGGTCACCGTGTGCGTCGGGATGAACGACGTGACCAGACCCGGCCGGATGTTCACCGCCGCGATGGCCGATCTCGAGAACGTCTACCAACAGCTCGCGGACTCCGGGGCGACCGTCGTCACGACGCTGTTCCCCGACGTCGCCAAAATGCTGCCGGTCGGCCGGCTGATCGGTTCGCGCATCCGGGAGGTCAACGATGTCATCAAGGGCGCAGCCGATCTGCACGGGTTCGGATTGGTCGACCTCTACAACGCGGAATCGATGAACGAGCCGTCGATCTGGAGCCATGACCGCATGCATGCGTCGACAAGGGGTCACATCCTGTTTGCCGATGCGGCGGCCGAGGCGTTGAAACTTCCTGGCAGTAACCATGATTGGGCACTGCCCAGCGGCGAAGAGATTCGCGACAACACGTGGCACCGCACCTACGCCCAAGTCCAGTGGACCCGGGGGCTGCTCATCCCATGGTTGTGGCGCCACGCACGCGGGCGATCATCCGGCGATGGCAGAAAGCCCAAATATGGTGAGCTGCAGCCAGTTTCGGAGCGAGTACGAGTGGACCACCAGACCGCCTAGGCGTCAGCATGTGATCCAGGTCACGTCATCGCCGCCCACTCTCATTCATCACAGATACCGATTGGTCTGAAAGCCCCGGCGCCCCCGGCCTGCGTGGGATAGTGGCAACACGAACGAACGGCGATCTGCAGTTGAACGGTGGGGGAAACCGTGATTGGTGGGCGCGGACCTGATGAGCGACCGTAACGGCGGACGGCCGGGGTGGTTCCAGTCCCGCGCCCGGCACTGGCAGTACTCCCCGCCTCTCAAGACTGCGTTCGTGGTGACGGCCGTCCTGGTCACCGTCATCGTGGTGGCCGTCTATATGCAGTTCCGCGGCGATTTCACACCCATGACCAAACTGACGTTGATATCGCAGCGGGCCGGCCTGGTGATGGACCCGGGCTCGAAGGTCACCTACAACGGGGTCGAGATCGGCCGGGTCACCGGCGTCGACCCCATCGACCGGGACGGCACCACCAAGGCCAAGCTGTCGCTGGACGTCAACCCCAAATACATCGCGTTGATCCCCGCCAATGCCATCGCGGAGGTCAAGGCCAGCACCGTCTTCGGCAATAAGTACGTGTCCTTCCGCAGCCCGGCGGATCCGGTCAAGCAGCGCATCTCCAGCAAGGACGTGATCGACGTCTCGCACGTGACCACGGAGTTCAACACGTTGTTCGAGACGTTGACGTCGATCTCGGAGAAGGTCGATCCGGTCAAGCTGAATCTGACGTTGTCGGCTGCTGCTGAGGCGCTGGGTGGTCTGGGTACCAAGTTCGGGCAGTCGATCGTCAACGGCAATGCGGTCCTCGATGACGTCAATCCGCAGATGCCGCAGATCCGCACCAATATCCAGCAGCTGTCCAAGCTGGCCGATGTCTACATCAAGGCCAGCCCGGACCTGTGGGACTTCCTGGATCACGCGGTCACCACCGCGCGCACCCTCAACCAGCAGCAGAAGGATCTCGATGCCGCGCTGCTGGCCTCCACCGGGTTCGGCAACACCGGCGCCGACATCTTCGAACGCGGCGGCCCCTACTTCGTACGCGGCCAAGCCGACCTCGTCCCCACCGCCCAACTGTTCGATACCTACAGCCCCGAATTCCTGTGCACCATCCGCAACTACGCCACGTCCACCGCCAAGGACGCCGCCGGCGGGAACGGTTACTCGATCGACTTCCACATCGGGCTGACGGGGGCGCCGAACCCCTACGTGTATCCCGACAACCTGCCGCGGGTGAACGCCAAGGGCGGCCCCGGCGGGGCGCCGGGCTGTTGGCAACCGGTCACGCATGACTTTTGGCCGGCACCGTTCCTGGTCGCCGACTACGGCGCTTCCCTCGCGCCGTACAACCACTTCGAACTCGGCCAGCCCATCCTCACCGAATACGTCTGGGGACGCCAGGTCGGCGAGAACACCATCAACCCTTGAGGTTGAGCACCTCGGCCAATTCACGCAGCGCCGGGCGCGGATTCCAGGCCGGGTTTCCGTCGCCGAGAACCTGCACCACCACGTGGTCGGCGCCGGCGTCGAGGTGTGCAGTCACCGAAGCGGCGGCCTGCTCCACGGAGCCCTGCCCGACGATGCGGCCGGCCAGTCGGTCGGAGCCGCCGCGCACCAGGTCCGACTCGTCGAAGCCCTGCCGCAGCCACGAGTTCCGATAATTCGGCAGGCCCGAGTAAACCTCGAGGTGCAGGTGCGCTCTGCGCATTTGCTCCTCGGCGCTCTCGCCGACGACGACGGCCTGCTCCGACACCACCCACTTGTCCGGTCCCAGGATTTCCCGGGTGGTGCAGGTCTGTTCAGGCAGCACCAGGTATGGATGCGCGCCGTCGGCGTGGGTGCCCGACAGCTCGATCATCTTCGGTCCCAGCGCGGCGAGCAGGCGGGTCGGCCGCCCCGAGCCGGGTTCGACGAACTCCGGCAACCCCGCCATCCGATCGAGGTACCCGCGCATGGTGGCCAGCGGCTTCTCGTAGGTCCCGCCCATCATGTTCTCCACCAGCGGCCCGTGGCTTACGCCGAGACCGAGCACGAACCGGCCCGGGTAGCTGGCGGTGATGCTGCGCCCGCCGCCTTCGGCGATCATCGGCAGCCGGGCGTGGATGTTCGCGATGCCCGTGCCCAGCACCAGCCGCTGCGTGCCCGCTAAGAAGATCGCCGACTGCACCATGGCGTCTTTCAATCCGACCTCGGGGATGAACAGCGAGCCGTAGCCCAGCGCTTCGATCTCCTGGGCCACCTCGACGGCCGCCGGCATCGGCCAGTTTTCGCTGGCCCACCACACGCCGATGCGGGACGGGAAGTCGACGGTCGGGCGATCAGTCACGGGCAACCTCGGATTCGGTGGTCGGCAGGGATTCGATGCGAAGTGTGTCACCCGTCAGCATGGCGATCGAGCTTCGGAGTTCTTCGGCCGGGGTCGGTGGTGGCAGCGGCTCGTGCGGCCCGACCCGAAACGAGTCGACCATGAGTGCAGCGAACCGGCGCCACGCGCCGGGCGCGTGCTCACGGGTGGCTTCGAGGACACCGGTGTCGGCCAGCAGCATCACGACGATGTCGCCCACACCGATGTCCGGGCGCAGTTTCCCGTCGTGCTGAGCGCGGGTGATGACTTCGCCGAGTTTGGCAATGGCTTCGGTAGCACGCTGCTCGATCACCGAGCTGGCCGGAAACGCGGTCGTCAGCAGTGCCCGCAGACCGGGGTCGGAGGCCTGCAACGCACACAGGTCGTACACGAGGTCGCGGAACCCATCCCAGGGCTGCGGATTGCTCAGCGCCTTGTCGACAGCGTCGATATAGGACGTCATGTTGCGTTCGAACGCCGCGATCGCCAGGTCGGTGCGAGTCGGGAAGCGCCGGTACAGCGTCGCGACACCGACGCCCGCACTGCGAGCGACATCTTCCAAGGGGACGGACAGGCCTTGCTCAGCAAACAGTCGGGCGGCCGCGGAAACGATTCGCTCCCGGTTGCGTTCGGCGTCGGCTCGCAGTGGCCTGGATCGCTCCACACCCCATTGTGCGCCAGGAATCACGGGTCAAGCGTACCCCCAGAAGTGGAGGCGCACCACCAGTTGAGGCTAGGGTCGAGAAGAAGAAGTGGGGGAATCCCTCCACTTATCGAAAGGAGTCGAGCCGTGGCCATCACCACAGTTCAGCGGCCCGCACATGCGCGTCACGCACAACCCACGCAGGGCCTGCGTGGGAATCCCTGGTGGATCCTCGCTGCGGTGTCCGTCGGCGTCATCATGGTCGGCCTGGACGCCTCCGTCGTAGCGATCGCCAACCCGCGAATCGCCATTGATCTCAACGCGTCGCTGTCGGACTTGCAGTGGATAACCGACGCGTACCTACTGAGCCTCGCCTCGCTGCTGATTTTCGGCGGCAAACTCGGCGACATGTTCGGCCGTCGCGCGGTCTTCCTGATCGGCGTGGTCGGATTCGCCATCACCTCGGTCGGCATCGGCCTCATCGGCACCGTCAGCGGCGTGATCGTCATGCGCGCATTGCAGGGCGTGTTCGGGGCGCTGCTGATGCCGAGCACGCTGGCGATCATCCGCAACGCCTTCCCGCCGCACAAACTCAATACCGCCATCGGCATTTGGGGTGCGGCGACTGGAGTTTCGGTGGCCGCCGGACCCGTGCTGGGCGGCTTGCTCGTCGAACACCTCAGCTGGGAATCGGTGTTCTACATCAACGTGCCGATCGCCGTGATCGCCGTGCTCATCGGAGCCGCCGCGATCGTCGAAAGCCGCAGCGACGAGAAGGCCCGGCTGGACGTGGCGGGCATCCTGAGCCTGTCCGGCAGTCTGTTCCTGCTGGTGTACGGCCTGATCAAGGCGCCGGAATGGGGTTGGCTCGACCCGCGGACGGTCGCCTTCCTGATCGGCGGTGCCGTTCTGATGGGCGCTTTCGTGATCGTCGAGCGGCACATCGGCGACCCGATGCTGCCCCTGCGACTGTTCGCCAACCCGTCGCTGTCCATCGGCGCCGCAGTCGTCACCATCAACTTCTTCGCGCTCTTCGGTGCGCTGTTCTTCATGACGTTGTACCTGCAGAACCTCCAGGGCTGGAGCCCGGTGGAGACCGGTGTCCGCACCCTGCCGCTCAGCGCAGCGATGATGGTCATGGCCCCGCTGTCCGGCGTCCTCACCGAGCGGTTCGGCCCGCGCCCGGCGATGGTGGCCGGCCTACTCGGCGCAGCAGGCGGCCTGGCCCTGCTGAGCCAACTGCAGGCCGGTTCGGGTTACGGCGCGATGTGGCCGGCGTTCGCCCTGCTGGGTGCCGGCGTCGGCTTGGTGTTGACCGCGAGCTCCGACGCCATCGTGGGCAATGCACCCGTCGACGACGCCGGGGTCGCCGGCGGCATCCAGAGCACGTCGGTCCAGCTGGGTGCCGTGCTGGGCACCACGATCCTGGGCTCGGTGTTGTCCAGCACGGTCGGCTCGAGTCTGGTCGACAAGCTCACCGCTGCGGGAACCCCCGCGCCGGTCGCCGAAAAGTTGACTCCGGCAAAGGAATTGGTATCCAAGGGCTTGGCGCCGTCAATTCCCGGTGCACCGCAGCAGCTGACCGCTGCCATCACCAGCGGCAGCCACGAAGCGTTCATGGCCGGTTTGCAGCTGTCGATGTGGGCGGGAGCTGCGGCCGCAGCCGTCGGCGCGGTCCTGGCCGTGTTCGTCCGGCGCGGCGAGCCCGAGGTTGAGGCTCGCTAGATTCGGGGAGTGATCACCCACCCCGTCGAGGGCGGCCTCTTCCGCGGACTGGCCGAGCTCGAGCAGACGGAAAGCGGCTGGCTGCCGCACCGGTTGCCGCGCGCTGCCCGTGCGCAGTGCCCTGATCCGCAACTGGCAGCCGTCGAGGCTCAACCGTCCGGCGTTCGTCTGGCATTCCGCACTCGCTCGACGGTGGTCGAGGTGGACCTGCTGCGAACTCGCACGGTGTTAGAGGGTGTGCCTGAACGCCCAGACGGCACGGTGGACCTGCTCATCGACGGCGGTCTCGCTCGCCAGGCTGCGACGAGTGGCGGACACACCCTGCTGGTCGATCCCGCCACCGGGCTCACCACCGTCGAGCACGGCTCGGCCGCGACCGTGCGGTTCGCCGGGTTGGCCGCGCAGGAGAAGGACGTGGAGATCTGGTTGCCGCACTACGAGCGAACCGAGGTCGTCGCGCTGCGCACGGACGCTCCGATTGCGCCGTCGCCGACGGGACGCCGTCGGGTTTGGCTGCACCACGGAAGTTCGATCAGCCAGGGTTCCAACGCCGCCAGCCCGAGCACCACCTGGCCGGCGGTGGCGGCCAAGCTCGGCGGGGTCGAGGTGATCAACCTCGGACTGGCAGGCAGCGCCATGCTCGACCCGTTCACCGCACGCGCCATGCGGGACACCCCCGCCGACGTCGTGAGCGTCAAGATCGGCATCAACCTGGTCAACGCCGACCTCATGCGGCTGCGGGCCTTCGAACCCGCGGTCCACGGGTTCTTGGACACTATCCGTGACGGCCACGCGGGAGTTCCGCTGCTCGTCGTGGGGCCGCTGTACTGCCCCATCCACGAGCACACGCCGGGTCCGGGGGCCTTCGATCAGTCCGCGCTCGCTGCCGGACAGGTTCGATTCCGGGCCACCGGCGACCCGGCCGAGACCAGCCGGGGCAAGCTCACCCTGTCCGTCATCCGCGAGCGTCTCGCCCACATCGTGCGATCCCGCGCAGAGGACGACGCGCACCTGGATTACCTGGACGGCCACGACCTCTACGGTCCGCAAGACTTCGCCGAGCATCCACTACCCGACAACCTGCACCCCGACGCAACCACCCACCAGATGATCGGCCAGCGCTTCGCCCGCCACGTATTCTCTGCGCCCTGACCTCGGTCCCGCTGGGTGAAGTTCCACAACAAGTCGACGCCTGCGCCCATGGCAGACTCGGTCGCGTTCTGGAATCTGGGCATGCAGAGGAGCGCCAATGAGCAGCGACGTCAGCTTCGACCTTTCGTCGGTGTTCCATACCGTCGCGCAGACCCTGCCGGATCGTGAGGCACTGATCTGGCGGGATCGCCGCTGGACGTATGCGCAGCTGGACGCCCGCATCGACGGGGTCGCGCACTACCTGGCCGAGCAGGGGCTGGGCTGCCACACCGAGCGCGATCAGCTGGCCCCGCACGAGTCCGGCCAGGACCACCTCGGGCTGTATCTGCGTAACGGCAACGAATACCTCGAGGCGATGGTCGCCGGCTACCGGGCCCGCGTCGCACCGTTCAACGTGAACTACCGCTACGTCGAGGAGGAACTCCTCTACCTGCTCACCGACTCCAAGGCCAAGGCCCTGGTCTATGGCGCGGAGTTCGCCCCGTGCGTCGCGTCCATTCGCGACCGGCTGCCCGAGCTTCGGGTGCTGATCCAGGTCGCGGACTCCTCGGGCAACGAATTGCTGCCCGGCGCAGTCGACTACGAGTCGATCGTCACCACCCCCGCGCCGTCCGCCGGCATGCCGAGCCCCAGCGGCGACGACCTCTATGTTCTCTACACCGGCGGCACCACCGGCATGCCGAAGGGCGTGCTGTGGCGTCAGCACGACATCTTCATGTCCGCCATGGGCGGGCGGCCCTTCGGATCCGACACGTCGCTGACGTCCTACGAGGAACTCGCCGAGCAGGCCCGTGCAGGTGCCGGCTTCCGGTCGATCCTGATGATCCCGCCGCTCATGCACGGTGCCGCGCAGTGGGCGGCCTTCAACATGTTCAGCACCGGCGGCTGGATGGTGCTGCCCGATGACGTCGACCGCATGAACGCCCCGGCCGTGATGAAACTCGCCGAACGTGAACGGGTACTGAGCATTCCGGTCGTCGGCGACGCGATTGCCCGTCCGCTGCTCGACGAGATCGAGACCGGGAAGTACGACCTGTCCGGCCTGGTGACGATCACCAACGGCGGCGCGCCGCTGTCGCCGACGGTGCGAGAGCGGCTGCTGGCCGCGTTGCCCAACCTGATGGTGCTCGACGCCGTCGGCGCATCGGAGACCGGCATGCAGATGACCACGATGGCGGCCAAGGGCGTCGAGCAGAAGGCGGCCACCTTCACCCCGCAGCACGACACCGCCATCATCTCGGCGGACTTCAGCACCGTATTGCAACCGGGCGATGGCGAGGGCTGGCTGGCCCGGCGGGCCTATGTGCCACTGGGGTATCTCGGCGACGCCGAGAAGTCGGCGCGCACCTTCCCCACCATCAACGGCGTCCGCTGGTCGGTGCCAGGGGATCGCGCCCGGTTCCTGGCCGACGGCCAAATCGAACTGCTGGGCCGCGATTCGGTGACCATCAACTCCGGCGGGGAGAAGATCTTCGCCGAAGAGGTCGAGCGCGCGGTCGCCAGCCATCCGGCGGTGTACGACGTGGTCGTGGCCGGACGCCCCTCCGACCGGTGGGGCAGCGAAGTGGTGGCAATCGTGCAGTTCGCCGAGGGTCGCAGCGCCACCGACGACGAGCTCGCCGACGCCTGCCGTGCCCACATCGCGCAGTACAAGCTGCCGAAGGCCTTCATCCGGACCGACAAGGTGCTGCGCTCACCCGCGGGCAAAGCGGACTACCGCTGGGCCAAAGAGCTGGCCGCCGAAAGCCTTGGCGCACAAGGCTAGATCCCCGAGTCGCTTCGCTCTCCCCCTGGCCTGCGGCGGGGGGTGCCCCCAGCCCGCCGGGCGCTAGACCTTCATATAGCCTTTGTCGGCCGGGATCTGGGCCGCCGTCAACAACGCCGAGGCGTCGCTGGCCAGGAACAGCACCACCTCGCTGACCTGACTGGGCGCGATGAGCGATTCGGTGGGTAGCGCACCCGGCGAGAAGCTGTACACGTAATGCGGGTGCTTCTCGAACATCGAGTACATCGACAGGTCATTGCCCAAAGCGGTATCCACACCGTAGGTATGCACCGAGTTGACCCTGATCCCGAATTCGCCCAGCTCCAGCGCCAACGAATTCGCCAGTCCCACAACGCCGAACTTGCTGGCGCAGTAGTGACCGGCGCCGGGTACCGCCTTGATTCCGGCCGAGGAGCTGACCGCGATGATCGACCCGCCGTTGCCGGCTTCGATCATCGCCGGCACCGTCGCCTGCACGGTGTTGAAGAACCCGGTCAGGTTGATGTCGATGATCTCCTGCCACTTCTCGGCGGGGATCTCCCAGGCGCGGCCCCAGCTCATCACGCCGGCATTGGCGACGACGACGTCGAGCCGGCCGAATTGTTCGATGGCGCGGGCGATTACCCGCTTCTGCCCGTCGTGGTCGCGCACGTCCACCCGGTCGGCGCTGATCTTGACGCCCTCGTCCTCGACCAGCCGTACGGTCTCGGCCAGGTCTTCGGGCGTTGCCGGTTCATATCCGATGTGGTTGCCCACCGGCCCGCAGGCGTCGATGGTGACGATGTCGGCGCCGGCCTGCGCCAGTCGGACGCAGTGCGCCCGGCCCTGCCCCCTGGCCCCTCCCGTGACATAAGCGACCTTGCCCTCCAGCGGGCGCGCGTCCCCGGCGTTCATGCGATGCTCGCGCTGGTCTCACTGGCCGGCTGGGCCAGAGGTGTTGAATACACGTAGTCGTCGAGCGGCGACGTTCGGCTGAATCGCCATGCGGCGAAGATGGTTTCCGGCCGGTGATACACGGTGTCTCCCTGTGAGTTGACGAAATAGGTGTTGAGCCCGGGGTTGCAGTCTTTGAGATAGAGGCGAATCGCCTTGCCCTGCCGCCGGAGCTTGTCGTTGCGGCGGGCGAACGCCGCCTGGCTTATCTCGGCGACCTGCGCTCCGCGCCTTCGGGTTTCGCTGATCGCCCGCACCACATGAGTGGTCACCGTCTCCAGGTAGTCGAACCAGGCGAACCCGACGAAGCCGAGCGGGCCGACCAGTTCCCACCTGTTCGGCAGCCCGGGATACGCCGAGCCTGCGTAACTTTGCAGGCCGTTGGCGCGGTACTGCAGCGCCAGATCGATGCCGTCGCGTCCCAGGATCGTTCCGGGACGGTAGGTTTCGGGATCGGTCCACAATTCGTAGCCGGTCGCGGTGACGATGAGATCCACCGGTCGCTCGACTCCGTCACTGGTCTGCACGCCAGTCCTGGTGATGCGTTCGATCGGCGTGGTGATCAACTGCGTGTCCGGCCTGTTGAAGATCTGCAGAAACGAGCTGGAGATCACCGGGCGCTTGGCCACGATGCCGTAGCGGGGCACAAGCTTGTCACGAGTGTGCTTGTCTTTCACCACCGCTCGCAGATAGCCGCGGTACAGCGCACGGCAGTACGAGTCGTACAGTGGCATGGCTTTCACCAGAACGCTGGCGGGCAGCCGCGAGAACACATGGCACAGCGGGCCAACCATCGCCAGGTCCATCAGCCATCGGCCGGCCCAGTCGATGCCGGCGAGCACGCCGGGTACCCGCAGGGCACGGCTGATCCGCGGGGTGATGTCGAAGTCCACCTTGGGCAACACCCAGGCCGGGGTCCGCTGATAGACGTCGAGACTGGCGGCTATCGGCGCCAGCGCCCCGGCGATCTGCACTCCGCTGGACCCGGTACCGATGACAGCCACCCGCTTGCCGCGCACGTCGAATTCGTCGTCCCAGTCATTAGGCCGCAGGACGCGTCCGCCGAAGTTCTCGATGCCGTCGATGGGCACATCGGGTTTGGCGTTGACGTACCCGCCGACCGCGCTGATCAAGAACCGCGCGGTGATGACGCGACCGTCGGCGATCTCCAGCCGCCAGCAGCCACCCTCGTCCTCCCACACCTGGCGCACCACCTCCGAGTGGGTCTGCAGGTGTGGGTAGACCCCGACCCGGCGGGCGACGTCACGGATATAGCGATGGATCTCGGGTCCGGGTGCGAACAGCCTCGACCAGCCGGCCTCGCGAGCAAACGGGAATTGGTACCACAGCGACGGGATGTCCACCGCAAGGCCGGGATAGTGGTTGTCGCGCCAGGTACCCCCCACGTCGTCGGCGCGTTCCAGGATGACGAAGTCGTCGATACCGCTCTGCTGAAGCAGATGTGCGGCGGTGACGCCACCCGGCCCCGCGCCGATGATCGCCACGTCATGCATCACGGTCCTCACCATACGTTCGTCTGCTTCGTGGATGGTCAGGAATGCGTCAACCTTTTCGTCGCCGCGGTCCTGCTCCGCGTGGACCGTCCGCGCCCGGATTGATCAGGCCGGGCCGAACCGGGCGCCGCCGTCGGCGTGATACCAGCCCGACGCGGCCTGGGTGCCACCGTCGACGTGCAGCGTCTGGCCGGTCATGTAGCGGGACATATCGGAGGCGAGAAAGACTGCTGCCGAAGCGATCTCGTCGACATCTCCGAGCCGTCCCAGCGGGACGGCCTGGCTGAGCTCCGGCCGGATCCCATCGGGGGACAGTGCCAGCAGACCTTCGGTGACGGTGATGTCGGGGGCGATGGCGTTGACTCGGATGCCGTGCGGGGCCAGTTCGAAGGCCGCCGTCCTGGTGTAGTTGATCACCCCGGCCTTCGCCGCGGAGTAGGCCGCATAGCCTGGCGCGGCGCGTACCCCCTCGATCGACGTCAGCGAGATGACGCTGCCGCCGCGGCCGTCGGCGACCAGCTGCCGCGCCGCCCGCTGGGTACACAGCAGGACGTGGCGAAGGTTGGCCTTATACAAGGCATCCCAGCCGTTCTCGGTGGTGTCCAGCAGCGGCGAGGCGAACACCCCGCCGGCGTTGTTGACCAGGATGTCCACCGGCCCGAGCTCCTCCCGAGTGCGCTCCAGGGCGCCGTCGACCTGCTCGGCGTCGCGAACGTCGGTGACGATACCCAACACCCCGAGCTCGTCCGCGGTGCGTGCGCACAGCTGCGGATCGCGTTCCCAGATCGCGACTTTCGCGCCGAAGCGCGCCAGCCCGTCGGCGATGCCCCGGCCGATGCCCGTGCCGGCTCCGGTCACGACGGCCACCCGGCCGGTCAGCAGGATGTCCGACGGCGCGATCGTCACCGGGTTATCCGGTCCGCGTCAGGATGTCGTCGGCGAAGCGCGCGATCCCGTCGAGAGCCTCTCTGGTGCGCCGCCACGGCATCACGATCATCCGGTCGATCCCGGCCTCGGCCGCGCGCTTGATGTCGTCGGGCGAATCGGACGGCGCCGATGTGGTGACCTCGGGCTTGCCCGCACGGCCGTGCTCGGACCACAGCGCCGACAGCTTCTGCACCGAGCCGGGGATCTGGTCCAGGGTGTGGTTCATCGGAATCCAGCCGGACCCGAAGCGCGCCACCCGGCGCAACGCGGGCAGCCCGTCACCGCCGACGTGGATCGGCGGCCCACCCGGCTGGACGGGCTTGGGCTCGAACGCGACGGCGTCGAAGTCGAAGAAGCGGCCGTGGTGCTCGATGGTCGGCTCGGTCCATAGCGCCCGGCACACCTCAAGTGCCTCGTCGACGCGGGCGCCGCGGGTGCTGAAGTCCAGCCCGGAGGCGTCCCACTCCTCCCGGAGCCAGCTCGCGCCGATCCCGAAGTCGAACCGGCCGTTCGAGACGATGTCCAACGTGGTCGCCGCGCGCGCACTGACAAACGGATGGCGCAACCCGATGTTGTAGACGTAGGTGCCCATCCGGATCGTGTTGGTCTGCCCGGCCAGGTACGACAGGTAGGCGATCGCGTCGTACATCGGGGTCTGCGACGGGATCGGCGGATGGCTGTCGCCGTGATGGGGGCTGCCCGACATCTCGGCAGGCAGCACCAGATGCTCCGGCAACCAGACCGACTCGTAGCCCAGCTCTTCGGCTCGCACGGTCAGGTCACGCCACAAGCCGGGGTGAACGCCACCCAGCGGGATCCCGAACTTCACAGCGCGGATGTTACGCAGCGGGGTGCGCGTTCGGAAGTACTACTCTCAGTTTCGGAGAGCGTGATTCTGCACCGTCGTCCCAGTAGCGTCTGAGCCATGACGGCGAGGTGGTGGAAGGTCCGCTACGCCGCCGCACTCGTCTTGGCCCAGATTCTGGCGGGGGTCGAACTCACCGCGCTGGTGATGCCGTTGCGCCACGACCTGGTCGCCGCGGTTGACACCGTGTTCCAGACCGACACCCTGATCGCCGCGATCGTGCTGTGCGTCTTCGGCATCGCCGGCGTCATCGTCTACGCCGTGCTGGTCGTCGACTACAAACTGCGCTGGTTCACCGCCGGCGAGCCGCCCGATGACAAGGACCGGGTGTTCGTCGAACGATTTCTGCGCAACCAGTCCGCGGTGCTGGCCGCGATCTGGGGCCTCAGCGCCATCGTGCTGCTGCTCGTCAACCTCGACGGCGGCGCACCGGCCGCCTGGCTCATCGGGATGACTCTGCTGTTGGGTGTCACCACGTCGACCGGTGCGGCGCTGCTGTTCATTCAGCGCCCGATGCGCCCGATCGTCGCCGCGGCGACCCGGCTCACCGGCCGCGACACCGCACCGGGGGTGCTCTCGCGGCTGCTGCTGATGTGGCTGATGAGCAGCGCGCTCCCGATCATCGGCCTCGCCGTGGTGGTCATCATGCGATCCAACGGCTGGATCATCCAGAAGACCGCCTCGCTCGAAATCCCGGTGATCGTGCTGGCGGTGATCTCGGTGTTCGTGGGGCTGCGCGGGATGGCGATCGTCGCGGTGTCCATCTCCGATCCGATCCACGACGTCGTCGCCGCCATGGCCGAGGTCGAGCGCGGCCAGATGACCACCCGGGTCGGCGTCTACGAGCGCTCCGAGATCGGCCGGCTGCAAAGCGGTTTCAACCGGATGGTCACCGGGCTGGCCGAACGCGACCGGCTGCACGATCTGTTCGGCCGCCACGTCGGCACGGACGTGGCGCTGCGCGCGGTCCGCGATGCGGACACGCTCACCGGCGAGGTGCGTGATGCCGCCGTGCTGTTCGTCGATCTTGTCGGCTCGACCCAGCTGGCCCAGAACCGTTCACCTGCCGAGGTGGCCGAGGTGCTCAACCACTTCTTCCAGATCGTGGTGGCCGCAGTCGACGAACGCCATGGGCTGATCAACAAGTTCCAGGGTGACGCGGTGCTGGCCGTGTTCGGTGCGCCGCTGTCCAGCGCACAGCCCGCCGCCGACGCGTTGGCCACGGCTCGCGCATTGACGGCCGCGCTACGCCGGCTGCCCGTGGTGGACTTCGGCATCGGCGTCTCCGCCGGGCCGGTGTTCGCCGGGAACATCGGCGCCGAGCACCGCTACGAGTACACGGTGATCGGCGATGCGGTCAATGAGGCTGCGCGACTGGCTGATCGGGCCAAAGACTTCGATGCACGCGCGCTGTGCTCGGACGCGGCCCTGATGAAAGCCAATGCGGCTGAGCGGGCGCACTGGACCGAGTGCGCTTCGGAGGTCTTGCGCGGCCGGAACGAGCCCACCCGGATGTCAGCGCCCACCGCCTGAAGGCTGACAAGACGAACTCCTCAGCGACCCCCGATCTTCGGCACTCGCGCGGTAACGTCATTCTCATGACGGCACCCCGCTCGCTTCGTGAGTTATTCGACCAGGTCGGCCTGCACACCGTGCCCTCCGAGGAGGGCACCGTCGTCATGGAGATGCCCGTCGACGAACGGACCACCAACACCGCCGGCGGGCTGCAGGGCGGACTGATCGCCACGATGGCCGACGTCGCGGCGGGGCAGCTGGCCTCGATCGCGACGCCGTTCGGGTTCGGCATCGCCACCACTGACCTGTTCGTACGCTACCTCCGGCCGATCAAGGTCGGCCCGGCCCGCGCGGTCGCCAAGATCCTGCGCACCGGCAAGCGTTCGGTGGTGATCCAGGTGGACATTCACCGCGGCGACGACAATGAGCTTGCCGCCACCGCCACCATCAACTTCGCCGCAGTCTGAGGCCCCTAGTCGTCGTGGAACACGACGCACTCGTCGACCGGTTTACGCGGGATCGCGAGGTTGTTGGACGGGAAGTCCTCGACGGGATGGCCGATCGCCAGCCCGCAGAGGATCTCGTAGTGCTCGGGGATGTCCAGCGCCTCGCGGATAACATCGGGAAACCCGGCGATGAGCATCTGCACGCAGGTGCCCAGGCCGCGGGCGGTCAGCCCGAGCAGCAGTGTCTGCAGGAACATCCCGACACCAAGGCTGTCGACGTGGTGCAGTTCGCGATGCATGCAGACGATGCCCGCCAGCGGCGCGTTGTAGAACCGCCAGTTGAGTCGCTGCGCCTTTCGCCTGCTGTCGGCGTCGTCGCGCTCGATGCCCATGCTGCCGTAAAGCTGTTCCCCCAGAGCATATTTCATACGCTCGAACTCGGCCGGTAACGGCGGAATCGCCGGTTCACGATGGCGCGAGGCCTCCACCAGCGCGGCCACGAGCCGCTCCCGCGCCGAACCGGAGGCCAGCACGAGATGCCACGGCTGGGTGTTGGAGTTCGACGGCGCCCGGCTCGCCAGGTCGAGCGCGGCAAGAACGTCGGCGCGAGGTACCGGTCGGTCAGCGTGAAACAACCGGATCGACCGGCGAGCGCGCACCACCTGCTCAAGCTCAGACACCCGGCCATTCAACACTGACGACCGTGCACCCTGGCGCATCGTCGTTATGTATGGTTACATACATAAGCATGACGAGCCCGCGCGACCGGATGGTCGCCTCCGCCGCGCTGCTGATCCGCGAACGTGGGGCGCAGTCGACCGCGATCGCCGACGTGCTCGCGCACAGCGGAGCGCCGCGCGGCTCGGCCTACCACTACTTCCCCGGTGGTCGCGCGCAATTACTCTGTGAGGCAATCGATTACGTGGCCAACTTCGTCGCCGCCCGAATGGCCCAGGCCGGCAGCGGCATCGAGGCACTCGACGGCCTGGCCCGCTTCTATCGCAAGAACCTGCTCGAAACCGACTACCGCGCCGGCTGCCCGGTGCTGGCCGTGGCCATCGAGTCCGGCGAGCCGGGCGCGGCCAACCCGGTGCTCGAGCGGGCCGCCGCGACGTTCACCCGCTGGAACGACCTGATCGCGCAGCGGCTGACCGCCGACGGCATCGCCACGGAACGTGCCGAGGAGCTCGCGGTGACGCTGACCGCCGCCCTCGAGGGCGCCATCGTCCTGGCCCGCGCAACGCGCGACATCAAGCCGCTCGACATCGTCCATCGGCAACTGCGCGATCTGCTCGAGGCCGAACAGGACATCTAGGAGAGGAAGTCCCCATGTCCGCTGACTGGCAACCCACCGCCTGCATCCTGTGCGAATGCAACTGCGGCATCGTGGTGCAGACCGAGGGCCGGACGCTGGCCCGCATCCGCGGCGATAAGGACAACCCCGCCTCGCAGGGTTACACCTGCAACAAGGCGCTGCGCCTGGACCATTACCAGAACAACCGGGCCAGGCTGACCTCGCCGATGCGTCGCCGCGCCGACGGCAGCTACGAGGAGATCGACTGGGACACCGCCATCACCGAGATCGCGGCGGGGTTCCGGCGGATCGCCGACACCCACGGTGGGGACAAGATCTTCTACTACGGCGGCGGCGGTCAGGGTAATCATCTCGGCGGCGCCTACAGCAGTTCATTTCTCAAGCTGCTCGGGTCGCGGTATCGCTCGAATGCGCTGGCGCAGGAGAAGACCGGCGAGAACTGGGTGGACGTCCAGCTGTACGGCGGGCACACCCGCGGCGAGTTCGAGCACGCTGAGGTGTCGGTGTTCGTGGGCAAGAACCCGTGGATGTCGCAGAGCTTCCCGCGGGCCCGCACGGTGCTCAACGAGATCGCCAAGGACCCTGCCCGCTCGATGATCGTCATCGACCCGGTGGTGACCGACACGGCCAGGCTGGCGAACTTCCACTTGCGGGTGAAGCCCGGCACCGACGCCTGGTGCCTGGCGGCGCTGGCCGCGGTCCTGGTGCAGGAAAACCTCTGCAACGAAGCGTTTCTCGCCGAGCATGTCCATGGCGCCGACGAGGTCCGCAAGGTATTGCAGACGATTCCGGTCGGCGAGTACGCCGCGCGCAGCGGTGTCGACGAGGAGTTGTTGCGGGCCGCAGCACGCCGGATTGCCGCCGCCGATTCCGTCGCGGTCTTCGAGGATCTCGGCGTGCAGCAGGCCCCGAACAGCACCCTGTGCTCCTACCTCAACAAGCTGTTGTGGATCCTGACCGGCAGCTTCGCCAAACGCGGTGGGCAGCATCTGCATTCGTCCTTCGCGCCGCTGTTCAGCCTCAGCGGCGTCGGCCGCTCCCCGGTGACCGGCGCGCCCATCATCGCCGGACTGATGCCGTCCAACGTTGTGCCCCAAGAGATCTTGACCGACCATCCCGACCGGTTCCGGGCCATGCTCGTCGAGAGCGCCAACCCGGCCCACTCGATCGCCGACTCCGAGAACTGCCGCGCCGCGTTCGAGTCCCTGGAGCTGCTGGTGGTGGTCGACGTGGCGATGACGGAGACCGCGCGGCTGGCCCACTACGTGTTGCCAGCGGCCAGCCAGTTCGAGAAGCCCGAGGCCACGTTCTTCAATTTCGAGTTCCCGCGCAACGAATTCCACCTGCGCCACCCGCTGTTCGAGCCGGTGCCCGGCACCCTGCCCGAGCCCGAGATCTGGGCACGGCTGGTACGCGCCCTTGGGATGGTCAGCGATGACGACCTGCGGCCGTTACGCGAGGCCGCCCAGCACGGGCGAGACGCGTACACCCAGGCGTTCTTCACCGAGCTCGCCGCCAATCCGGCCCTGGGCAAGGTGCTGCCGTATGTGCTCTACGAAACGCTGGGTCCAACCCTGCCGGACGGGCTGGCCGGCGCGGCCGCGCTGTGGGGACTGGCCCAGAAGGCGGCCGTCGCGTACCCCGACGCGGTGCGGCGGGCGGGGCATGCCGACGGCAATGCGCTCTTCGACGCGATCCTGACCGGCAAGTCCGGAGTGACATTCAGCGTGCACGAGTATGCCGACGACTGGGCCCTGATGGGCCACGCCGATCACAAGATCCGACTGGTGATTCCAGAGATGCTCGACGACATACGCGCGCTGGCCAACGCCGGCACGGAGCTGACCAGCGCGGAGTTCCCGATCGTGTTGTCCGCCGGCGAGCGCCGCGCGTTCACCGCCAACGACATCCTGCGGGATCCGTCATGGCGCAAGCGCGATGCCGACGGCGCGCTGCGGGTCAGCGTCGAGGATGCCGACGCGCTCGGCCTGGTCGACGGCGGTCGCGCGCGCATCACCACTGCCGCGGGCAGCGCCGAAGCCGTCGTCGAGGTCAGCGAGACCATGCTGCCGGGGCATGCCGCCCTGCCCAACGGTTTCGGGCTGGACTTCGTCGACGCCGACGGGCAACGCCGCGTCCCCGGCGTCGCACCGAACTCGCTGACCTCGTCCGATTGGCGCGATCCCTACGCCGGGACACCGTGGCATAAGCACGTCCCTGCGCGCATCGAAGCGGTCACGGCCGGGCTTGTCGCCGCCGGCTAAGCGGCGAACGGCGCGCCACTCAATCAAATAAATTGGTTGATTTACTCTTGTAGGTGGCTGAATCTCGTTATGTTGCAGGCAGCATCACTACCTCGACGACGGGAGCATGGCCACAATGAACCACGACTACGAGGAGATGAAGAAGGACGCCGAACCATTCATCAAATTTGAGAAGGACGTCGCGAATCGGATCGCTTACATAACATTCGACCGACCCGATGAGCTGAACTCGACCACCATGGGGATGCGGCAGAACTTCGCCGACATGATCCACAAGTGCAATGTCGATGATGACGTCAAGGTTGTGGTGATCCGAGGTGAAGGCAACGACTTCGGCAGCGGCGGCGACCTGCCCGAACAGCGGGAGATGCTCGAGAACCCCGGAGTTTCTCTGCTGCACGAGCTTTCGATCAACGACGAGAGCGTTAAGTACCCACCCGGCGATTCCTACCGTTACCTGTACACCCTCACCGATCACTACGCCAAGGCCCGCGCCGGCAACCGCCCACTCCAAGAGTGCAAGAAGGTCACGATCGTGGAGGCGAAGGGATACTGCTACGGCTGGCACTTCTACCAAGCCGGCGACGCGGACCTCGTGGTGTCCTCCGACGACGCGCTGTTCGGCCACCCGGCCTTCCGCTACGTCGGCTGGGGCCCACGACTGTGGTGGTGGGCGGAGACCATGGGCTTGCGCAAATTCTCCGAAATGCTTTTCACTGGAAGGCCATTCACCGCCAAGGAGATGTACGAGTGCGGGTTCATCAATAGCGTGGTCCCCCGCGAACAGCTCGAAGCCGAGACCCTGAAGTACGCGATGGCCTGCTCCAAGTCACGCCCAACCGACACCGTGGTGGTACAGAAGACATTCCTCGAGCTGTACAAACAGCACAAGGGTGAATACTTCGGCAGTCTGCTGACTGGCGTGGTCGAGGGCATGCTGCCGATGATGACCAACGACCGCGACAACTACCCGGACCTGACCGAGGGCACGTTCGAGAAGGGCCTCAACAACGTCGTCAAGGACAACGACCTCAACTTCCCGCCGGAATGGCGACTGAGCCACTCTGGACGGAAGAAGCCGTAACCGCCGACATCTTCGCGGCGGGCGCCTCCCAGAGTCCAGCTAGTGCGGTGATCAACTCCTCGGCGACCACCGACCAGCTCGAACTCACCGAGGGGCGACCATCGGCAAGTTCACCCTCGACCTCGGCGCAGGTGTGCATCAACAGATTCCTCGCCATCATCCAGCGGGCCACCCGAACGCGTCTCGGGCGTTCGGGGAGGCTTCGGTTGATCCCGCGGACGGTTTTCAGCATGAGTTCGGACGTCATTGCGTCGGAGCCCACCAGATCCCGAGAGGTGGGGTCGGCCATCACCTGGGCCGCGAAACGTGCGTAAGACGTGGCTGTTCCGAGTGCCTCCAGATGCTCGGTCAGCGGATAAACCAGTACGCCGATCCAGTCCCGTAACTGCGGCGTCGACGGAATATCGCCTAGCTTGCGCCGGCGGATCTCGTCAATCGCGGCACGATGCCGCGCCTCGATCGCGCGCAACAGATCGGCTCGCGAACCGAAATGGTAACAAGCCGCGGCGTTGTTGCCCTGCCCTGCAGCCTCACTGATCTGCCGATTAGAGACCCCATGCATGCCATGTTCGGCAAAGAGTTGCTCGGCGGCCACCAGAAGCGCGTCGCGCGTGACAGACGACCGGTCAGTTCGCTGGTCTTTGGCTGCGCTCACCGTTCATAGTGCACACCACGGGCCGAAGTAAATCAAGGAGTTTATCCGACCCATTGCTGCAGGATCAGCCGACCGTTCACACCTGAACCGGGATGCTGTTCCAGCCCCACTGGAAGCTCGACGGCGGCCGATGTGCGGCGTCGTCGAGGATGCGATAGTCACCGACACGGCGCAGCCACTCCTGCAACATGATTGCGATCTCCAGCCGGGCCATGTGATAGCCCAAACAGAAGTGCTGACCGCGACCGAACGCCAGTTGTCGTTGGATCGGCCGGTTCCAGATGAACGTCTCCGGCTCGGGAAACTCCCGCTCATCGCGGTTGGCCGAAGCCAGAAGCGTGATGATCCGCTGCCCGGGCTGGATCGTCGTGTCGTGGATAGTGAAGGGCCGCCGCACCGTTCGGGCGAACCACTGGGCCGGCGCGCAGTAGCGGATGATCTCCTCGCGGGCGACCGGCACGTTGCCCTCCGGCTCGGCCCGCACCGCGGCCAGCTGATCAGGGTTGCGGCTCAGCTCCCATAATCCGTGCGCGACGATCTTCGGCACGGTCTCGGTTCCGCCAATGAACACGCCCAGCATCTGAACCGCCACTTCGCTGTCGGACAGCGCCGAGCCGTCGGGTAACCGGTAGGCCAGCAGGTTCTCGACGATGGGCAGCGGACCGCCGAAGGCGCCGGCCCGGACCTGCTGGACGATCGGGATCAGGTATTCGAGATATCCCGGTCTGGCGTTGGCTACCTCGACACCACTGCCGGGTTCGGCCAGGCTGCCCGCATTGACCGTGGCCAGCACATCCTCGGCCGAATCGATTGGCAGGCCGACGAGTTCGCACACCACCGACGCCGCGACGATACCACCGTACTCCTGGGTGAGGTCGAATGTACCGCGGGGCAGCAGTTCGTCGAGGCGTTGGTTGGCCAGCTCGCGAATGCGGTCACGCCAGCCCGCGACCGACTTCGGCCGAAACTGCGCGGCGGTGCAGCGCCGAACGTCGTCGTACAGCGGTGCGTCGAAGTTGGCATGAAATGGCAAGGGGTGCAACGCCGGATCGGCGACGGGTCCGTCGTTGCGTCTGCCCAATACCGCCGCGGCGGGCAGGGTCCCCTCGGAGGCGACGAACGTGCCGTCGTTGATCGCCAGGACGTCCCAGATGTCGGCGAACCGGGAGAGCGCGAACGTGTCGAGGTCCTCGATGTAGTACACCGGGTGTTCGTCGCGCAGCGTCTGGTAGAAAGGCCGCGGATCGGACATCACCGCCGGATCGAACGGACTATACGAGAAGTCCTGCATCACAGCCATTATCGGAGCGGGGACGGCGGCAGAGCCTGCAAGATGGAGTCCTCCCAGCCGTCGCGCAGCGCGGGTGCGACACTCATCCAGGTGACGATTTCAGCCGGCGGGCTGTCCTTCCAGGACGGGTAGTGGTTCTCGAAGCAGTCCCAGTCACCGTCGAGCGCCCAGTAGTGGATCACCTCGTTGAAGCGAAACGTGGTGATGAAGGAGCCGAGCCAGCGTTTGCCGGTGCTCTCCGACCAGGGGACGTACAGGCGCTCGAGCTCGCGGATGTAGTCGTCCTGCCGGCCGGGTTTGGTCTGCATGATCTCCTGGATCACCAGTCCTGCGCCGAATTTCGCCTCCGTCAGCTCGGCCAGCGTCCGGTTGCTGCGGCCGGCGTACATGATCCGGCCCTCCCCCGATGCTCCCACCCCGGCCAGGTAGTCCGACCATGCCGCGGCCGCCTCGCGGTGACTGCCCCCTGGGGCCTGTGCCTTGCCGATACGGGCGTAGTCGGCGAACGCGTCGATCTCCCAGACGATCGTCACCTGCGGCCAATGGCCGTTGTACGGGGTGGTCTCCCATATGGAGAACAGCCGCGCCCCAAGCGATTCCATCATCGGTTGGTAGACACTGACGAACTGCTCGACGAAGCGGTCGCTGCGCTCAGAACCCAGCGCGATCGTCTCGTGCAAGTACAGCAGGGTGTGGCCGAAGAACTTCTTCACCGATCAGTCCTCGACCAGAATCAGCGCCGCGGCGGGGCATTGCGTGACCGCCTGCTTCATCCTGTCCCGGTCCGATTCGGGACGGCGGTCACCGTGGATGCGGACGCTGCCGTCGTCGTCAACCTCGAACACGTCATCGGCGATGCTCTCGCAGATGCCGTGCCCGGTGCACTTGCCGAGATCTACTTCAATACGCATGAACTGCCCCATACTCAGCGGACGAATGCCGGGAGCCGTTTGATCCCGTGCACGAAACTACTCAGCAGATAGTCGGGCTCACCTAACTCGACGTCGACTCGGAACATCAGCTCCCGGAACAGGTTTCGCAGTTCGGTGCGAGCGAGCTGGTTGCCGAGGCAGAAGTGCGGACCGCCGCCGCCGAACCCGAGATGTGGGTTGGGCCAGCGCCGCAGGTTGAACGCCTCCGGCGCCTCAAAGGCCTCTTCGTCCCGGTTGGCCGAGCAATAGAACAGTCCCACCTTGTCGCCGGCCGCCAGCTGCTGGCCTGCCAATTCGGTGTCCTCGGTGACGACCCGGGCGAACTGCAGCACCGGCGTCGCCCATCGGATGAACTCTTCGACGGCCGGGCCGATCCTGGCGTCGAAGTCGGCCATCAGCCAAGCTCGCTGCTCGGGATTGGCCGCCAACGCCAGCATCGCGTGCGACGTCGTCTGCTTGGTGGTGTCGTTACCGGCTGACGCCAGCAGGACCAGGAAGGCCCCGATCTCCTCGTCGGTGAGCCGGTGACCATCGATCTCGGCGTTGACGATACTGGTCATCAGGTCGTCGCCGGGGTGACGGCGGCGGAACTTAGCCAGCTCAATGCCGGTGCCGGCCAGCAGGAACATCTCGTTGACCGTGGCCTCGGCCCGCTCCTCGATGGTGGAGTACTCGTCGTCGCTCATGCTGAAGAGCTTCTCCGCGGCCTTGGCCACGGCCTCCCGATCGGAGTTGGGCACCCCGAGCATCTCGGAGATCGTCATCATCGGCAGCCGCGCCGAACACGCGGCGACAAAGTCCACGGCACCGGCGCCGACGAGTTCGTCGACCACGGTGGCGGCATTCTTGCGAACCTGCTCGTCGATTTGAGCGACGTTTCGCGGCGTGAACGCCGAGCTGATCAGGCGTCGGTACGTGGTGTGCTGCGGCGGGTCCATCATCAGGAAGAAAGTCGCGATCCGCTGGATGTCGGCGGGCATCGGGTCCAGCGCGATGCCCTGTGCCGAGCTGAACAGCTCCGGGTGCAGGCTGGCGTGGGCGATGTCCGCCCGCCGGGTCAGCGCCCAGTAACCCGGCTCTTCCATGGGAAACAGCGAGGGAAAAGGCTCGTGCCACGTGAGGCCGTCGGTTGCGCGCAGAGCGGCGAAGGTCTGCTCGCGGACGTCGAAAGGCTGGCCCCAGAATCGGCGCGACGTGATGTCGTGAGGGCTGTACTCACGTTGGTCCCCGGACACGTGCCCAGCGTGACACTTTGCCCAGAATTTGTAAAGACAGTGTTTTCAGTCTCGGATGTGCCGACAGGCGTGACACTGGGGCCTCGACCTGTAATCCTGTACACGTGAGCCAGGCCGGAAGCACCGCCGCGATACCCGACGAGGACGAGTCCTCCTCGCGGCGCCGCATCCTCAACGCCACCGCCGAGGTGCTCGCCCGGAGCGGCCAGACGAAGCTCAGCCTGTCCGAGGTCGCGCTGCAAGCCGGCGTCTCCCGTCCGACCCTGTATCGCTGGTTCGCCTCCAAGTCCGAGCTGCTCGACGCGTTCGGCGCTTACGAGCGCGAGATGTTCGACACCGGTATCAGCCGGGCTACCGCCGGGCTTCGCGGCACCGACAAGCTCGATGCGGCGCTGCAGTTCATCGTCGCTTACCAGCAGACGTACTCCGGGGTGCGGCTCATCGACGTCGAGCCCGAGGTGGTGGTCGCCCAGCTATCGCGGATCCTGCCGCTCATGCGGTCCCGCCTGGAGCGGCTGCTGAGCGGCCCGAACGCAGCGCTCAAGGCCGCCACCGCAATTCGTATCGCGGTGTCGCACTATGTGGTCCGCAGTGACGATGCCGACCAGTTCCTGGCCCAGCTGCGCCACGCCGTCGGCATCAAGCAGTGAGCACTGCCCTGGACATCGGGATCTACGTCCCGCAGATGGGCTTCAGCTATGCCGACGTGCTGCACCGCGCGCAACGCTGCGAAGAGCTCGGAATCGGCTCGCTGTGGCTCTACGACCACATGTACGGCCCTGGCGTCCCCGGCATCGATTCGCTGGAGGCATGGACCCTGGCCACCGCGCTGCTGAGCCAGACGGAGCGTCTTCGCGTCGGACACATGGTGCTGTGCAACCAATTTCGGCACCCTGCCGTGCTGGCCAAGATGGCCACCACGCTGGACCAGATCTCGGCCGGCCGGCTGGAGCTCGGCATCGGCAGCGGTTCCATCGAAGACGAACATCAACGACTCGGGCTGGAGTGGGGATCGTTTGCGCAACGCTCCGAGCGTCTGGGCGAGACCCTCGAGATCTTGACCCAGGCATTCGCCGGGCAGCGGATCGACTTCAGCGGAGCGCATTACACGGTTCAGGACATGCCGATCAAACCCGGTCCCGTTCAGCAGCCGCGCCCGCCCATCGTGGTCGGTGGCGCCGGGGAGAAGTACACGCTTCCGCTGGTGGCCCGCTATGCCGACGTCTGGAACGTCCCCACCTACGCGCTGGGCGAGATGGAACACAAGCTGGCGGTGCTGCGCTCGCTGTGCGACGACATCGGCCGGGATCCGTCGACCATCGTGATGTCGGTGGAAGCCGTATTGGCCATCGCCCCTGACGACGCCGCCTTGGACGGCGTCCGGCAGCTCGCCGAAAAGCGGTTCGGTGGACCAGGATTCGGCCTGCACGACGGTGGCCTGATCGGCACGCCCGCGGCGATCGTCGACCGGCTCGGCCAGCTGCGCGAGCTGGGCTTCGGCCAGGTGGTGCTGTTCACCCATGACCGGGCCTCCGACGGCACGCTGGAGCTGCTGGCCGGCGAGGTGCTGCCCCGGCTGTGAGTCTCAGTCGAAGGTGACGACGACCTTGTCGGCGGCGCCCGGTGTCGACGCCGTCCGCAGTGCGCCCTGCACCTCGTCGAAGCCGAAGGTGTGGCTGACGATCACCGCGTACTTCTCCCAGTTGGCGGCGAGATCCTTTGTCACCTCGAAGATTTCGGTGGGGTATCCCATCGATCCGACGACCGTGATCTCGTTGGCCATGATGTTGATGAAGTCCACCGGTACCGGTTCCTTGTGCACGGCCACCACCCCGAGACGCGCCCCGCGCTGCGCGGCGCCCAATGCGGTGCTGATCACCGAGGGTGCGCCCGCGGCGTCGAGGTAGATCGTGGTGCCGGACTTGCCGGGCCAGAGTGCCTCGCCGGCGCCGTGCAACTCGATCAGCCGCCCGGAGACATCTTCGTCGCCGGCGTTGATCACCGCGTCGGCGCCGATCGCGAGCGCCTTGTCCAGCCGCGACCCGATCAGGTCCACCACCGTCACGTGCTCCACACCCAACGACTTGTAGGCCATGGTCGCGCCGAGTCCGATCGGCCCGGCGCCGAACACCGCGACCTTGTCCGCCGGCGTCGGCCTGGTCTGGTTCACGCCGTGCCTGGCGACAGCCATCGGTTCGTTCAGGGCGGCCACGTCGAAGGGGATCTCGGCGGGGATTACCTCGAAACTCTGCCCACGCACGGCGCTCTCGACGAGCAGGTACTCGGCCAGCGCGCCGGTGGCGCCGCCGTTTCCGATGATCCCGCTCGGTGCGCCGATCGGATTGATGACCACATGATCGCCGACCTTGACGCCGATGACGTCGCGGCCGACTTCGACGACTTCGCCAGCCGGCTCGTGCCCAAGCGGCATGCGGCCCTGGTGCGGCGGCAGGCCGCCCATCGAGATGTAGAGCGCATCGGATCCGCAAATGCCGCAGGCCTTGATCTTGACCACGACGTCGCAGGGCCCGGCCACCGGATCGGGGACCTCGACGACCTGGGTTGTGCCGGGTCCAGTGATGATGGCTGCTCTCATGGGGTCCTCACAGTGCCGATTCGTGCAACATGCAACTCGCACAACGCTTTTCGAATATTCGACGGTTGACACCCGCGGTGCCGCGTCCTACCGTGACCGCTATGGTAAGGCACGCGTCCGCCGGGTCGCCCCCGTTCTTCCGATGAGCCGTCCGCTGGAAGGCCGCCGTGCGGTGGTCACCGGTGCGGCCAGCGGCCTGGGTGCCGCGGCGGTCCGGGCGCTGTCCGCCGCCGGAGCGCAGATCGTCGCGACCTACCACCAGACCAAGCCGACCGACGAGTCGCAGGCGACCTGGCTGCAGTGCGACGCCAGGGATCCCGACGCCGTCGACGCGATGATCGATGCCGCGGTCGCGACGCTGGGCGGACTTGATGTGCTGATCAACGCGGCGGGGCTCTGGCAGCAGGGCATCCCGGGCAGTATCACCGCCGACGATATCGACTTCCTGCTGGCCACCAACGTGAAGACGACGGTGCTGACCAACCAGGCCGCGTACAAGGCGATGCGTGCGTCCGGTGGCCGCATCATCAACTTCGGCTCGGCCGAGGCGGTGATGGGCAGTCCGATCTCCGCGGTGTACGCCGCGACCAAAGGCGCGGTGCAGGCCTGGACCCGGTCGGCGGCCAAGGCCTGGGCGGCCGACAAGGTGACGGTCAACGCGCTGGCGCCTGCCATGCAGACCCGGGGCGCGGACCGTTTGCGCGAATTCCTCGGCCCCGATGCGGCGCCGTTCATCGACGAGCAGATCAAGGCCACCATCCCGTTGGGTGGCGCGCTCGGCGATCCCGACCGCGATCTCGGACCGATGCTGGTGTTCCTGGCCGGCGAAGGTTCGCACTTCATTACCGGCCAGCTGCTCGCCGTGGATGGCGGGCTCATCATGGTCGGCGGCTAACGCGGCCGCGGCAGCACCGGCCGTCCTCGGCGCGATGGAGTTGCTGGAGGAGAAGCCGGCCTAGCGCCTGGCGAAGTCCGGCGCGTGTTCGGGCCGGATACCGACTCCGACGAGGTAGGCGGGTATGGCCGAGAGGAACGGCAGCCGCTGAAACACCGTCCCGAGCAGTGCCGGCGGGTCGGGAGTGCCGCCGGCCAAGATCGGCGCCACCAACTGGCGGTGCATCACCCGCTGCATCGCCTGGGTGACCGCAGCCGGCGGCAGCCTGCGCTTGCGCACCGCCGCCAAGTCGCGCTCGGTGACCGCACGCCGTCGCAGCGGCTCGGCCAGTAGCGTCGCGGCGCCTACCGCGTCCTGCACGGCGACGTTGATGCCGACGCCGCCGATTGGTGACATCGCGTGCGCCGCGTCGCCGATGCACAGCACCCCGTCGGCGTGCCAGCGCTTGAGCCGGTTGAGACGCACATCGAGGAACTTCACATCATCGAACGACGTGACGGCATCGACGTCAGCCTCCGGAACCAATTCGGCGAGTTCGGCTTTGAAGGCGTCTAGACCACGCGCTCGTAGCTGCTGATCACTACCCTTCGCGATCAGGTAGGCGATCTGGAAATACCCTTCCCGCGGGATCATGATCAACACCCGTCCCGGCCCGAAGCGGGGTATCAGGGTGTACTGCCCACCGGCTTCGCGCGGAAGCCGGAACCACCACACGTCGAACGGCACCGGGAAATCCCGCGCGGTCAGGCCGGCGCTCTGCCGCACGGTCGACCACCGCCCGTCGCACGCCACCGTCAAGTCCGCCCGCAATTCGCCGTCCCCTTCCGGCGAGGTGTAGGTGACCCCGGTCGTCCGCGCACCGCTGCGCAACAGACCGGTCACCTCGTGGCACATCCGCAGGGTGTAGGTCGGCTCGACTGCGCCGGCATCGGCCAGCAGGTTCAGCAGATCCCACTGCGGCACCATCGCCACATAAGGATGCGTGAGGCGCAGCCGGCGAAAGTCCACCATGGTCACCGACCGGCCGCCGACAGTCAGCTCGGCGTGGTCGACCTTGCTTTGCGGCAGCGCGGCGAACCGCGCGCCCAGCCCCAACTCATCCAGCAGCCGCAGTGTCGTGGGATGCACTGTGTCCCCGCGGAAGTCACGCAGGAAGTCGGCGTGCTTCTCCAGCACCGTGACCTCGATGCCGGCCCTGGCCAGAATCAATCCGAGCACCATCCCGGCGGGGCCACCGCCGACGATCGCCACTGTGGTGGAGTCGGTCATGGGGCGACAGTACGCGTCAAACTAGACCTCGATTCGGGATCCGATCAACACGGTCTGATCACTCGGGAGGCCGAAGTACCCGACGGAGTCGGCGGCCATGAACGACGTCGCGATGAAGATCCGCTTGCGCCAGGGGGCCATCGTCGGCTGGTCCCCCGGAACCACCTCGATCTTCGACAAGAAGTACGACGCGTCTCCGCAGTCGACCGGACCGCCGATCAGCGCCGGGTCGATCATCCGCAGCGCCGCTGGGACGTTCGGGCGTTCCATGTAACCGAATCGGGCTGCGACGTACCAGATGCCATCGTCGGGGATGCCCAGGTCGTCGACGGTGATGCGTTCCTCGTCGGGCACCCGGGGCACCGGCGGAACGACGATCGAGAGGATGATCACCCGCTCATGGACGACGTGGTTGTGGTTGACGTTGGCCCGCATCGACAACGGGGCCGTCTCGCTCTCGCGGTTGAGGAACACCGCGGTTCCGGGGACCCGCGGCAGCGGCGGCCTGCGGTCGGCGATCTCCTCGATGAACGGCGGCAGCGGTCCCTCGGCCTTTTCCCGAGCCAGCGAGATGACCGCGCTCCCCCGCTGCCAGGTGATCAGCACGGTGAAGGTCACCAGCCCGATCAGCAGCGGCAACCACGCGCCGTGGACGAGCTTGGTCAGATTGGCGGCCAAAAACATCAGGTCCACGGTCAGCAGTGCGCCGCCGCCGATGATCACCGCCCACAGTGGCCACCGCCAGCGGGTGTGTGCGATGTAGAGGAACAGCAGGGTGGTGATGGTGATCGTTCCGGTGACCGCCATGCCGAATGCGTACGCCAGCGCTTCCGAGCTGCGGAACGCGAACACCAAGATGAGGACCGCCACCATCAGGAAGCCGTTGATCCACGGCACATAGATCTGGCCGATGGTCGATTCCGATGTATGGGCCACGCGCAGCCTTGGCAGGTAGCCGAGCTGCGCGGCCTGCGAGGCCACCGAGTACGCCCCGGTGATGACGGCCTGTGAGGCGATGACCGTTGCCGCTGTGGCCAATACGATCATCGGCACTTGGGCCCACCCAGGGGTGAGCAGGAAGAACGGCGCGCTGCGCGCCTGCTCATCGCCCAGCAGCAGCGCGCCCTGCCCGAAGTAGTTCAGCACGCAGGCTGGCAGTACCAGAGCCACCCACGCCACAGTGATCGAGGGCCGCCCGAAGTGGCCCATGTCGGCGTATAGCGCTTCGGCGCCCGTCACCGAGAGAACGATCGCGGCCAATGCGAAGAACGCGATGTGGAAGTGACCGGCCATGAAACCCAGCGCATACATGGGTGACAAGGCCTTGAGAATCTGCGGGTGGGAGGTAATACCCCAGACCCCGCAGGCGCCGATCGCGCTGAACCACACGACCATCACCGGGCCGAAGTACCGGCCCACCACGCCGGTACCCTGCCGCTGCACGGCGAACAGGCCAACGATGATCACCGCAGTGATCGCTACAACCCACTCTCCGAGCCGCGGATCGACGACCTTCAGGCCCTCCACCGCAGACAGCACCGAGATCGCGGGTGTGATCATGCTGTCGCCGAAGAACAGTGCCGCGCCGAGGATTCCGAGTGCAGACAATGCGCCGATAATGCGCGGACTGGACCTGCTCCCGAGCCGTCGCACCAGTGTGATGAGCGCCATGACGCCGCCCTCACCATCATTGTCGGCGTGCATCACGAGGACGACATAGGTGAGGGTAACGATGATCATCACCGACCAGAAGATCAGTGACACCACACCGTAGATGCTGTCGGCGTCGATGGGGACCGGGTGAGGGTCGTCGGGGTTGAACACCGTTTGGATCGTGTAGATCGGGCTGGTTCCGATGTCACCGAACACCACTCCGAGCGCACCGATGATCATGCCGGTACGGGCCTTGCCCGCGACCGAGTGAACCGGAACCGCGAAATCTGTGCTCACAGGTCAGTCCTCTTGATCGGTCCGCCCGGCGTCGGGTCCCCGGCGACGTGGCGCCAATCGTAGCTGCCGACACCGTGTCCCGACGTACGGTGGATGCGATGCGCATAGCCCTGTTCGCGACCTGTCTGGCCGACGCGATGTTCCCGAAGGCCGCGATCGCGACTGTCGAACTTCTTGAGCGGTTGGGCCATGAGGTGGTCTTCCCGGTGGGGCAGACCTGCTGCGGCCAGATGCATGTGAACACCGGCTATCTCGGGCAGGCAGCCCCCTTGGTCCGCCATTTTGTCGAGGTATTCGAAGACAGCGGCTGCGACGTGGTGGTGGCGCCGTCGGGTTCGTGTGTCGGTTCGGTTCGTCACCAGCACGCGATGGTCGCCCGTCGCGCCGGTGACGATGCGCTGGCGCAGCGTGCCGAGGCGATGGCCGCACGCACCTACGAATTGTCCGAACTGTTGGTGGACGTGCTCGGCGTCAGCGACGTGGGGGCGTACTACCCACACCGGGTGACCTATCACCCCACCTGCCATTCGCTGCGGCTGCTGCGGGTCGGCGACAAACCTCTGCAGCTGCTGCGCCACGTGCGCGGGCTGACGCTGGTGGAGCTGGTGGACACCGAGACCTGCTGCGGTTTCGGCGGCACGTTCGCGATCAAGAACGCTGACACATCGACTGCGATGCTGGCCGACAAGATGTCGGCGGTCATCGCCTCGCGCGCCGAAGTGTGCACCGCCGGCGACAGTTCGTGCCTGATGCACATCGGCGGCGGGTTGAGCCGACTGCGCTCGGCAGTGCGCACCGTGCATCTCGCCGAGATCCTCGCGTCGACCGAGGCGGTGTGATGGCCACCTCGGATCCACCCCCGGGTCGCTTCGCTCCTGCCCGCCGCTTCCTCGGCGTGCCCGGCACCGGCAATCTTCGTGGGAGCGAACCTTTTCCGGAAGCAGCTCGTCGCGAACTGACCAATACACAGATGCGGCGCAACGTCGGGCACGCCACCCGCACGATCCGCACCAAACGCCTGGCTGCCGTTGCCGAGTGCGCGGACTGGGAGCAGCTGCGCGCGGCGGGCAGCGCGCTGAAGCAAGACGTGCTGGCCCGGCTGCCTGAGCTGCTCGAGCAGCTGGAAGCCAACGTGGTGGCCCGCGGCGGAGTGGTGCACTGGGCACGCGACGCGGGAGAGGCCAACCGCATCGTGACCGATCTGGTCCGGGCCACCGGCGCCGACGAGGTGGTCAAGGTCAAATCGATGGCCACCCAGGAGATCGGCCTCAACGAACATCTCGAGGCCGAGGGCATCACGGCGATCGAGACGGACCTCGCCGAGTTGATCGTCCAACTCGGGCATGACACACCCAGCCACATCCTGGTCCCGGCCATCCACCGCAACCGTGCCGAGATCAGGGAGATCTTTGCCAGGGAGATGCCCGGTGCCGGTGAGCTGACCGACGAGCCGCGGGCACTGGCGATGGCGGCCAGGGCGCATCTTCGCCGAAAGTTCCTGTCCGCCAAGGTTGCTGTCAGTGGCGCCAACTTCGGCATCGCCGAGACCGGCACGCTGGCCGTCGTCGAGTCCGAGGGCAACGGCCGGATGTGCCTGACGCTGCCGCAGACGCTGATCACCGTCATGGGTATCGAGAAGGTGGTGCCGGCCTTCACCGATCTCGAGGTCTTCATGCAGCTGTTGCCGCGCTCGTCGACCGCGGAGCGAATGAATCCGTACACCTCGATGTGGTCCGGGGTGCACCCCGGCGACGGCCCGCAGGAATTCCATCTGGTGCTGCTGGACAACGGCCGCACCGCGGTGCTCGGCGATCCGGTGGGCCGGCCCGCCCTGCACTGCATCCGCTGCAGCGCCTGCCTCAACGTGTGCCCGGTCTACGAACGCACCGGTGGCCACGCCTACGGCTCGATCTACCCCGGCCCGATCGGGGCGATCCTGAGCCCGCAGCTGACCGGGACATATGGGCACGACGATCCCAATGCCTCGCTGCCGTACGCGTCGACGCTGTGCGGTGCGTGCTTCGACGCCTGCCCGGTGCGCATCGACATCCCGTCGATCCTGGTACATCTGCGCGCCGCCGAGGTCGAGGATCACCGGGCACCGGGCCAGGACCTGGCGATGCGGGCCGCAGCGTGGGCGATGGCGTCGCCGAAGCGGTTCGCCGCCGCCGAGAAACTGCTGGCGGCCGGGCGGCTGGCGGCCGGCGCCGATCACCAGATCACCGCGCTGCCCTGGCCCGCGTCCCGCTGGACCACCAGCCGCGACGTTCCCGCCCCGCCCGCCGAGACGTTTCGGCAATGGTGGGCGCGCACCCATGGCCAGGCGTCTCGATGACTGAGACTCGACGCCTAGTCCTGGACCGGATCCGCGGCGCGCTCGCCGCCGCCCCAGCCGAGCCGGTGCGCGTCCCCCGCGACTACGAGCGGGCGCCCGCGTGCGGACCTGCCGACTCCGAGCGTTTCGCCGAGATGGTGGCCGAATACCGCGCCCAGGTGCTGCGCGTCGACGCCGCGTCGATCGCGGCCACCATCGCCACCCTCGTCGGCCCCGAGGCCACGGTCGCCATACCGTCCGGGTTGCCCCCGGAGTGGGTCGGCGGAATCCGCATCGTCGCCGACGACACCGAAAACCCATTGACGGTAACCGAACTCGACGGCACCGACGCCGTCGTCACCGGCTGCGCACTGGGCATCGCGGCCACCGGCACGATCGTCCTCGACGCCGGACCCACACAGGGCCGGCGCGCGCTGACCCTGGTCCCCGACCACCACATCTGCGTGGTGTTCACCGACCAGATCGTCGATACCGTGCCGCAGGCATTCGCCGCCCTGGACCCCAGCCGCCCGCTGACTTTCATCTCGGGCCCGAGCGCGACCAGTGACATCGAACTCAGCCGCGTCGAGGGCGTCCACGGCCCGCGGACCCTCGACGTGCTGCTGGTCACTGGCTGACATTGTGGATTCCGGTCGATTCAGGTGACCGAACCGCTTAGATTTTTGATCGGACCACCGACGAAGGGAGCCCGACCGTGCGGACGTTGGCGATAGGCGTTGCACTCACGGCGGCGGCGGTGACGCTGGCTCCGCCCGCCTCGGCGGAGCTGTGGCCGGGCAACTACAACGTCAACATCCCGGACCGGCGGGACTTCCACACCTGGGCCTGGGCCGCAAATCCATGCCCGCCGGCGATGTCGTTCTCGCCGGACTGCGTCTACGTCTCGGCGAACCCCATGCCGATCGCCAAGGCATACGGCTTCTACGGCATCGCGCGGCTGGTGAACGGGCAGTACAACATGACCGTCGACGTCCCCGACGGGCTGCGTTGCGACGACATCTATTACGGCCCGGTCATCCCCACCCACGACGTCTACACCTGGGATGCCAAGACGCTGTCGGGCACGCTGCAGTCGACGTTCGACGTCGGTTGTGACGGGGCCCCGGGCGGTACGTTCACCTACCCGTTCTGGCTGACCCGCCTGTAGCTATTGCCCGCTCAGCCAGTGAGCTCAACCCGTTATGAGTGCCCCATACTGAGCGATCAATTCGGCTGTGCGCCAGTAGATCAGCACCCCGAACACCACCAGCAGCACGGCGCAGGCGCCGCCTTGGATCAGATTGCGCTGTTCGCGGGGTGCGTAGGCGAAGACCGCAGCGACCAGCGCCCCGATGACCAGGCCGCCGATATGGCCCTGCCAGCTGATCGTCGGCACGGTGAACGTGAGGATCAGGTTGGCGGCGATGATCGCCACAAGCCACTTCATGTCGAGATTGAGCCGTTTGGCGACGACGAACGTCGCTCCGAATAGACCGAAAATCGCCCCCGACGCACCCGCGGTGGCCGCGCCGATCGGGGCCAACAGGTACACCAGGACCGATCCGCCCAGGGCGCTGAGCCCGTATAGCGCTCCGAACCGCAACCGCCCGAGCCAAGCCTCCAGCGGCGGTCCGATCACATACAGCGCCCACATGTTGAACAGCAGATGCATGATGCCGTAGTGCATGAACGCCGAGGTGATCAGGCGGTAGTACTCGCCGCCGGCGACGCCGGGGGCCCACAGCACGAGCTCGCGTTGCAGGTCGCGTGAGGTCATCTGCAGCACGTACATCAACACGTTGACCGCGATCAGCGCATAGGAGACCAACGGCCGTCCGCGGCGCAACACGCCACCGGCTGCGGTCCGCGCCTGCGGCACGCTCTGTGCGCTCGCGGCCACACAGTCGACGCACTGATGGCCGACGGCGGCGCTGCGCATGCAGTCCGGACAGACGGGCCGCTGACAGCGAGCGCACCGCACGTAGGTCGGGCGGTCGGGATGGCGGTAACAGGTCGGGGTATCCGCCGGAGTTTGCGGTATGTAGGGGGTGCTCATAGTCCTGCCACCGAAGATACTGTGCCGCGCACGCGGCACAGTATCTCAGCGCACGCCGCGCAGGACTTTGCCGGGCCGGGCTCCGGTGTCGGCGCCGTTGCGCCGGGTGATGACGCCGCTGACGACAGTCGCGTCATACCCGCGGGCACCCTGCATCAACCGGTTCCCGCCGGCGGGCAGGTCGTAGGCCATCAGCGGCACCTCCAACGCCAGCGCATCCAGATCGATGACGTTGACGTCGGCCTTCTTACCGACCGCCAGCACTCCCCTGTCGGTGAGCCCGAACAGGTTGGCGGTGTCCAGTGTCTGCTTGCGCACCACGTATTCCAGGGGGAAGCGCGGACCGCGCCTGCGGTCACGGGCCCAGTGCGTGAGCATGAATGTCGGGTAGGACGCGTCGCAGATCAGGCCGCAGTGCGCGCCGCCGTCGGACAGGCCGGAGATCGCGGCGCGGTGCGTCATCATCTCGTGAATGGCGTCGTGGTTGCCCTCGACGTAGTTGAAGAACGGCATCATGAGCATCGCGGTGCCGTTCGACTCCAGCATCAGGTCATACATCGTGGCCAGCGGATCCTCGCCGCGGGCCCGCGCGATCGCGCCGACGGTCTGATCCGGGGTGGGCTCGTAGTCCGGCGGGTCGCCGATGGCGTAGATGGCGTCGGCACTGTGCTGGATCATCGCGTACAGCGCGTCGAACAGCGGCACGGGCTGAGGCGGCAGATCGACGTCGGCCAAGATCGCGGCCCGCACCGCGGGATCGGCGAGGCGGGCAAGCAATTCGGCCGGACTCAACTCGGCCTTCAACTTCCGGAACGTCGGTCGGTGGGTGAACGCGTGGTACCCGGAGAACCCGAACAGCATGCCGAACGGACGGGCGGCGAACTGCGGGTGCACCCGGATTCCGTCGTCAAGAGCTTGGCCGGCGATGTCGAGCTGCTTGCGCCACAGGTCCGGTGCGGATTGCGTCTGCACCATCGCGAACGACAGCGGCCGGTCGATCTCGGCGGCCAGGCGGACCATCCAGTCCAGCTCTCGCATCGGGCCATCGAGGTTCTCGCCAGCCGTGCCTGCCGGGGCCACCTCGAATACTGCTTGCCCGCCGGCGGCCATCGCCCGCCCGAGGGCGAAGAGTTCGTCCTCCGCGGCATAGGTGCCGGGCACCGGTTCGCCGTCGATGGCGCGGTGGGCCTCGGTCCGAGACGTCGAAAAGCCCAGTGCCCCAGCCTCGATGGCCTCCTGGACGATGCGCGCCATGGCGGCGATGTCGTCCGCGTTGGCAGCTTCGTTGCGGGCGCCACGGTCTCCCATCGCGTATCCGCGGACCGCGCCGTGGGCGATCTGGGTTCCGAAATCAACCGCAAGCGCTTGCTTTTCGACGGCATCCAGGTACTCCGGGAAGCTCTCCCAGCCCCACTTGATGCCCTCGGTCAGGGCCGTGCCCGGGATGTCCTCGACACCCTCCATCAGCTCGATGAGCCACTGCTCGCGACCAGGTCGCACCGGGGCGAAGCCCACACCGCAGTTACCGCTGACGACAGTGGTCACGCCGTGCTGGCTACTGGGTTCGAGCAGGCCGTCCCAGCTGATCTGCCCGTCGTAGTGGGTGTGGATATCGACGAAACCGGGAGTGACGACCTTGCCGGTCGCGTCGATGCTGGCGGCGGCCTCGCCCTGCAAACCGCTGTCGTCGCCGTCGCGTCGCCGGATCTCGACGATTCGACCGTCCTTCACGCCGATGTCGGCCCGGAAGGGTTTGTCGCCCGTCCCGTCTACGACAGTGCCGCCAGTGATCGTCAGGTCATACATCTGTGCCTCCTCGACGGTGCGTCGAGGCTCAGCGTAATCCCGGCCACCGGCTAACGGTAGACACATTCGAAAAACTGTCATCAAGATCGGTCGAAAGTCGGCCTACGGATTCAATTGCAGATGCCGTCAATATTTGCCAAACCTGCACATCCATGTCCCATTTTCGGGACACATGAACCGGGCTTGAAGTGCGCTTATAGCCACCAGAAACATTTTGTGGCTGTGCAACGAAATCCGTAGTACATTTCCCTCAGGTTGAGTTCACAGCCGCCCGGAGATGCCGATGCGCGAGGGCCAGCGAACTCTCGTAGCGAAGTCCCGACCCGCCCTCGGACTTGCTCCCGGCAGCGTTGCGGAACACACACACTTGGAGGTGCGATGTCTGTTGCTACCCGAGCGGCGCTCTTGCCCGGTACCGACCTTGGCCGCGACAGCACCGAACGCGGGCAGTTCCGGGCCAGAGAACTGAGCGCAACCACCGTCCTCATCACCGCCGTCGGTGAGATCGACGCAGCGAACTCTGGCGAACTGCTCCGCTTCGTCGAGAAACTCCTCGCGGATTACGACCAGCTGGTCCTGGATCTGTCGCAGTTGGGGTTCTTCGCCACCGACGGCTATTCGGCGCTGCACTCCATCGACACCCGTTGCAAGCGGCGCGGAATCGACTGGGTGGTGGTTCCCGGTGCCGAAGTCATGAGGGTGCTCCGCGTCTGTGATCCAGAAGGTTTGCTGAATACCGCCGGCAACATCGTCTCAGCGGTGGCCGCACTCGCTCGCGGTCCGCACACCCACCTGCAATTGGCGCGGGCGGTGAAGTAGTCGCGCCGACCGCTTCCCTAGACTGGCCGGCGTCGGTTCAGTCCAATCGGAAGCGGGCAGCCATGGCGACACACGGCCGCAATCTCAATGACTACGTCACGCGGTTCTGGACCATCGCCGCTCCGCTCTACGACCATCCAGCCCTTCAGCAATGGGTCTACCGCCCAGCCCAGGACGAAGTGATCGACGAACTGCGCGCGCACGGCGCCCGCCGGATCGCCGATATCGCTTGTGGCACAGGCATTCTTGCTGCGCGCATTGCCGAGGAGCTGGAGCCCGACGAGATCTACGGCGTGGACATGTCCGACGGCATGCTCCGGCAGGCCAAGGCGCGCTCACCGCAGGTGGACTGGCGCAAGGGCCCGGCCGAACACTTGCCCTTCGACGACGAGACGCTGGATGCCGTCGTCTCGACCTCGGCGTTTCACTTCTTCGACCAGCCGAAGGCGATGAGCGACTTCTACCGGGTGCTGCGGCCGGGTGGCCTGGCCGCGGTCGCGACGATCAGCCCACCTCAGCTCCCATTGCTGAGCCGGTTGACGAATTCGCCGTCCAGCGCCGCGCACAATCCCTCACCGCAGGAGATGCGCACCCTGTTCGCCGACGCCGGATTCATCCTGACCGACCAGCGCCGGGTCGACCGCCCGCTGTGGACCAGGGGCGTGTGGGACCTGATCACCATCGGGACAAAGCCCTAGCCGGTCGCGGGCGCGCCGATAGTCTTGAGCACCATGGCCATCGAGCTGCTCGCCCCAAGTGTCGAAATCGGGCTGGTCACCACCAACCTCGCGCCGATGGTCGAGTTCTACGAGACGTTCCTCGGCCTCCCATTCCAGCTCGACCTCGATTTCCCCGGTGGCACGATGAAGCGCTACCTGATCGGCGACAACACACTCAAGCTGGTGACCTACGACGAGCCGCCGGCCGCCCAGCTGACGCCCGGGGGCGGGCGCGCCCAGACCGGGGTCCGTTACCTGTCCCTTGTGGTCAAGAACGTGACGGAGGCCGCCGAGCAGGTCACGGCCGCCGGATACGAAATCGTGGAACCGCTCAGTGAATTCACCGCGATCCCTGGCATCGGCTGGTTTTTCGTCGCCGACCCCGACGGCAACTGGGTCGAACTCGCCGGTCAACTTTGAGGTGTTTATTCTTCGGTCGTCAGCCGAACTCAGCGTAGAGGAGCCCCATGGCCATCGATCTACTCGTCAAGAACATCGAAGTCGGATTGGTCACCACCAACCTCGATGCCATGGTCGAGTTCTACGAGAACTTCCTCGGCCTGCCCTACACCGGTGACCTCGATTTCCCCGGTGGCACGATGAAGCGCTACGCCATCGGCGACAACGTGCTCAAGCTGATCACCCTCGACCAGCCGCCGGCCGCACCGGCAACGCCGGGCGGCGGTCCCGCCGCGGCCGGTATCCGCTACTACACCGTGGTGGTGGCCAGCGCGACCAAGGCCGCCGAGCAGGTGAAGGCCGCTGGATACGAAATCGCCCAGGAACTGGCCGAGTTCGCCCCGGTCCCCGGCATGGGCTGGATGTTCGTCGCCGACCCGGACGGCAACTGGGTCGAACTCGTCGGCCCGCTCTGATCTTTGCGCCGTACCCTGGGGACCGTGCCCGACCTGCATCCCGACCTCGCGGTCCTCGCTCCCCTGCTGGGCACCTGGGCCGGGGCGGGTGCCGGTGAGTACCCGACGATCGAACCGTTCGGCTACCGCGAGGAAGTCACCGTCGGGCATATCGGCAAGCCCTTCCTGACCTACTCGCAGCGCACCCGAGCCACCGACGACGGGCGTCCGTTGCACGCCGAAACCGGCTACATCCGGTTGCCCGCGCCCGATCGCATCGAACTGGTCGTGGTGCACCCGACCGGCGTCACCGAGATCGACGAAGGCACGCTGTTCGTGGACCGCGGCGGGCTGGCCATCGAGGTGGACTCGACCTCCATCGGACTGAGCGGGTCAGCGAAGAGCGTTACGGCCCTGAGCCGTTCTTTCCGCCTGACCGGTGATGAGCTGACCTACACCGTGCGAATGGCCGCCGTCGGCGTTCCGCTCACCCACCATCTCGCCGCGACACTGCGCAGGCAGCTCGGGTGAGCGACTCGCCGGCCCGCGACGGACGCATCCGCGTCCCGACCAACCTGGACGCCGTCACCGACGTCGGCGACGAGGACCACGGGGAGTTCGCGACGGCCACCGCCGATCGGATCTGGCAATCGGTGCGGCACTGGTACGCCGCGGGTATGCATCCCGCCATACAGCTGTGCCTGCGGCACAACGGGAAAGTGGTGCTCAACCGGGCGATCGGGCACGGCTGGGGCAACGGGCCGGCCGACCCGCCCGATGCCGAGAAGGTGCCGGTCAGCATCGAGACCCCGTTCTGTGTCTACTCCGCGGCCAAGGCCATCAGCACGACGGTGGTGCACATGCTCGTCGAGCAGGGCCACTTCTCCCTCGACGACCGGGTTTGCGACTACCTGCCCAACTACACCAGCCACGGCAAGGACCGCACCACCATCCGCCATGTGATCACCCACAGCGCCGGCGTGCCTTTTGCGACCGGTCCGCGACCCAACCTCAAGCGGATGAACGAGAGTGACTACGCCCGCGAGAAACTCGGCGAGCTCAAGCCCATCCACAAACCGGGTTTGATGCACATTTACCACGGATTGACATGGGGACCGCTGGTCCGCGAGATCGTCTCGGCGGCCACCGGGCGCAACATCCGCGACATCCTGGCCGACGAGATCCTGGATCCGCTGGGCTTTCGGTGGACGAATTACGGTGTGGCCGAACAGGATGTCCCGCTGGTCGCCCCGAGTCACGTGACCGGAAAGCCACTGGCGGGCCCGCTGGCCGCGGCATTTCGCACCGCGGTCGGCGGCACTCCACAACAGATCATCCCGTTCTCCAACACCCCGCTGTTTCTTACCGGCGTCATCCCGTCGTCCAGCACCATCTCGACCGCCGACGAACTGTCCCGATTCGCCGAGATCCTCCGCCGCGGTGGCGAACTGGAGGGGGTACGGATCATGCGGCCCGAGACGCTGCGGGCCGCGACGGCGCCGGCCCGCCGACTGCGGCCCGACATCGCGACGGGACTGGCCCCGATCCGCTGGGGCACCGGTTACATGCTGGGGTCCAAGCGGTTTGGGCCCTTCGGGCGCAACGCGCCCGCCGCGTTCGGCCACACCGGGCTGACCAATGTAGCGATCTGGGCGGACCCGGAGCGCCGGCTTTCGGTCGGGCTGATCAGCAGCGGCAAGCCCGGACAACACCGGGAAGCCGGCCGTTACACCGCGGTTCTTGACCGCATCAACGTTGAGATCCCCCGCGCCGGCGGGTGAATTGTGCCCGCCGGTTGGGGCCGATAACGTACCGGCCATGGGTGACTCGCTGTTGCAGCAGCAACTCGACGAGGTGCGTGCCCTGCTGCAGCGGGCTCGGGAGCTGTTCGGCGCCAATCCTGTTGCGCCGCCGCAGGCATTGCGCCCGGACGGCGAATCCCCGAGGTAGGCAGCTCGGCGCGCCTACGGCCGCAGCTGGTGCTCCGCCAGCGCCTCGGTGGCGAGTTTCAGATCGCGGCTGCCCGGCACGTCGTCCGACGGGGTGTGACCTGCTGCCACGATTTCAGCGCGAACCTGCATCAAGGCCTTCAGGTAGGAGACGTCGGCGGTCAGCAGAATGGCCTGCGCCAGGCTGTGCGCATCGGTGCCCATCGCCTGTTCGGCCAGGGCAACACTGTGCAGATACCCGCCGCGGCACGACCGGAACAAGACGTGCCCGCTGGGATGGACGGCGTCAAACTCGGGATCGGGCGCGGTCACCGACCGTCCTCGATGATCCGGCCGAGTTCGGCGGCAGCGGCGCTGTCCTGGTGTTCCCACACGTCGGCGGCGTGGCGCAGGTTGGTGGCGAGTTCGGCGTGGGCGGCGGCCTGCTGCTCGTAGCAGGCCCGGCGCTGGTCGAGCAGCTCGCGGCCGGCGTCCCGCAGCTCGCCGAAAATCGGCCCGAGCGACTCCAAGCTGGCCAGGATGTCGGCATGCCCGGACGGCACCGTGCCGAGTTGCTCAGCGGTGTCCTGGTGGTCGCGAGCCGCCCGGCGCAGTTCGTCGGGCACCACATGAATGCGTTCTGCCATGTCACTCTCCTATCGCCGGCGGGCCGGCCGTCACCGCGGGCCGGGTCGGGGTCGGTTGGTTCGCCTGTGTTTGTTGAGCAGATCGTGGGGTCGTCTTGTCGCCCGGTTCCGGCGGATGCTCCCACCCTAGGAAGCTCGGGCCGGTAACGCTGGCAATGGGTTGGATCTGATTGTTGAACACGGCCTTGCCGTTGCCCAGGGCGAGTGCGTGCCGGTCCATCAGCATCCCGATGTCGCCGGGGATCAGCCCGGCGGGATCGACCGGATGAGCGACAGCGGTGCCCGGCGCCGGAATCGTGATGCCCTGCTGCCTGAAGGCCTCGGGGATGGGAGTGCCCGCGACCGCCGCCGTGATCGCGGCTGCCAGCTGCGAGCTCGACGCAGTGACCGTTTCGCCGTTGGGCAGGTGCACGACGGTCGAGTCGTCGGGCGGCGGCGGCTCGGCTACGTCCTCCCCCACCGCGTCGTCGTCCTCGCCGGCATCTGGGTCGCCGGGCTCCTCATCGACCGGTTCGTCCAGCATCGGGTCGTCGAGCAGGCTGTCTTGCGTCGGCAGCCGCATCGGTGCCGGGTCGCCTAGTGGCGACGAGATCGGTGCCGGCCCGGTTGCCGGGCTGCTGCCGCCGAGGGCGGGGATGCCGGCCATCGGCGGGATCATCGGTGCGGCCATCGGTTGGCCGGCCGTGCTCGGATCCGGCGGCGGCGCAAGGCCGTCGGGCAGCAGCTCGTCGGCGAACGGGTCGGTCCCGAGGTCGGCGGGGATATCCGTCACTGGCAGCTGGGCTTCGGCCGGCCCCGGTGGTTTCGCGGACTCGGTCGGCTTCGACTCGGGTGGGTGCTCGTCGGCGGTCGCCGGGGTGGCACCGGCGTACAGCGACGCCAGCGCCGCGGCCAGCGAGGCTTTCGACGTGTCATCCAAACCCGCGGTTTCCACCACCGTCTTGATATCTCGCAGCTTGTCGATGAGGTAGCGCTGAAATGCCCTGGCACCCGCCGGAGTGTCGAGGTCGGTGCGGGTAGCCACCGCGGACTCGATCTCATTCTGCAGACGGTCGAGCGCCTCCCAACCCGCGGCGTGAGTTGCGTGCGCGTTCAGCACCGCGGTGATGACCTGCAGGTCGAGATGGGCGCTCACCGAATTCTGCTGGGCCAACGAGGTTTCCGCTGTCCGGATGGCTTCGGCCGCGCGACCCTCCGCCGCAACGGAAGCCGACGGATCGAACGCTTGGCGGTGACCGGCGCGAATCTTGGTCAGCACGTTATCGATTGCGCTCGGTGCGACGACACTGGCCGGGCTGGTGACCACCGCCAGATCCGCGTCCGACAAGCCGCTCAGCCAGGCCTTGCTATCGCCGGTGGCGGCACCGACGCGGGCTATCGCGTCGAGCAGATCTTGGTAGCTCGCCACCGGTGACCTCTCATGCCGGCGACTGTATCCAGCCGGCCGAACGGTGACAATTCACCCGCTCACTGGGCTGTGGATGGCACCCGGTATCGGTCGATAAGTTGCTGGAGTACAACAGCTTTGGCATTGGCATCGGCCCGGGCCGTGATGAGAATGTCGCTGATCTCGCGTTGTTTGGCGATCAGGAATCGGGCGAATTCTCGCCCTTCGGTCGGCGCGGCCAGAGTGCGCTGGGCGACGGCGGCCTCGATCTCGACGCTGACGGCGTCGAGCCTGCGGATGGCTTCGGTCGCGGCGGCATGGGCGTTGGACACGATGGCGGCCAGTTCGGCGTCCGCGTCGGCGAGATCGCGATCGCGGGCGGCGAGGACCGATCGAGCGGACTCGAGGGCCTCCCCCGACGCCCCGGCGTACTCAGCCATGTGTCGACGGTACTCAGCGGAATTTCGCGGAACAACTCACCTGGCCTAGAGCGGTCGGCGGATCGCGATGTTCTCCCCCAGCCGGCTGATCTGCACGTTGGCCCCGGCATGCGGCGCCTCCACCACCAGCCCGTTGCCGATCGCCATCTGGACATGTCCGGCGTGCGGGAACACCAGGTCGCCGGGTTGAACCTGGGATCGCGAAACCGGCACACCGTCGTTGATCTGGTCATACGTGGTGCGATCCAGGGGTACACCCGCCTGGGCGTAGGCCCACTTGACCAGGCCGGAACAGTCGAAACGATCCGGACCGGTCGCACCCCAGACATAGGGACAACCCAGCCGCGACAGCGCCGCGCGCACGGCCAATGCGGCGCGCGAATTCGGCGCCGGCAGCCGATGGCGCCGCCGATACGCCAACGCACGCAACAGCGCGAGCCGCCGCCGTGCCCGTCGCCGGGCAGCCAGAACGTGAGCATGCTGGGCCCGCAGCCGGGCGGCGCGGCGCCGAAGCAACTCACGCTGGGCGACCGGGTTGTCGGGCGTCGACACGGCGTCGGCGCGAGCGGCGTCGAGCACGGCGCGGGTCTGCTGATGTGCCTCCCGTTGGTCACGCTGCGCGCGCACCAGGATCGCAGACACCTCGGCGTCGACCCGGCGGGCTGCTGTGAGTTCGTCGCTGCGCCGTTCTGCGGCATGGCGGTAGGCCGCGGGCAGCCCCTCGGCCCGGACCAGGGCAGGGCTGGGTCCTGTTTCTAGCGAGGGTATTTCGCGACGGCCGGCGAACAGCGCATGCGCCCGGGTCAGGACGTCGAGGTCCGGCGCGGTCACGGCTGCTCCTCAAGGAATGCCCGTACCCGCGGCAATGCACCCGGTGGGACCGCACCCCGGTTGCGGATGTCCCACACCTGCTCGACGCCCACCCCGAGCAGAGTCGCGATCACCGACTCCGGGAGCTCCGAGCGTGCGCACGCCTGGTCGAACCGGGCGCTGATGCTGCCCGGCATGCGGGCCAGCAGGCCGGTGCGGATAGCCTCCAGCGATTTGAGCTGGGCCATCAGGCGGTCGGCCGATTGGGCGCCCGCGTTGACCGCGACGCGCCACGAGTTGGCGGCCAACAGTTCCGCCTTCACGCATTGCTCGATCACGGATTGAATATATGTTTCGTATTCGTTTGACGTCTCCGCTGGCAGCCGGGTTATCAACGAGTTCAGCGAATCCAGGTGCGCCTCGGCATGTGCTTCGAGGACGTCGGCGTCGCTGTGACGGTTGACGACGATGCCGGCGGCCGCCCGCGGCTGAGAAGATTCCTCCGGCGTCCCGGCGAGCAATTGGGCTATTTCGGCGTCGGGATCGTCCGCGACGACGAGGCGCGAATAGGTACCCGGCGGCAGACCTAAGCCGTTTTCAACCTTCTGAACTGTGCCTTTGTGAGGCTTACGCACACCGCGCTCGAGGAAGCTGAGCCCCATGATGCTGACCCCGGTGGCTGCGGCCAGGTCAGCCAGCGACCAGTCTCGAGCCTCACGCAGTGTCCGAATGGCCGCACCCGCCGCCTCTCGGCTCAACGGGGTGCTCCAGCCATATACGGATCGTACACAGCGCTATCTTTGTATACGTTTTTTTCTACGTTCCTCTTGCCATTCATCATCGGTGCCTATACGCTTTCGTCATCGAATCTCGACAAGGAGGCCCCGATGAACCACCGCCCGTGCTCGATCGAGCCTGATCTCTGGTTCGGCTACGCCGACGACGACGCCAGCGACGGCGCGGCCAAAGCCCGCGTCTACGAGCAGTCGGCGACCCGCGCCAGGACGATCTGCCTGCGCCGCTGCCCACTGGCCCAGCAACGCGCCTGCGCCCGCGCCGCCGTCGAGGGCGGCGAGGAGTACGGGGTGTGGGCCGGGGTGAAGCTGCCCGGTGGGCAGTACCGCAAACGAGCCCAGCTCGCCCATGCGCACGATGTTCTGAAACGCATTGCCAACGGCGAACTCAACCCGCGCGAGCTACCCGAGAGCGCCGAGCTGCTGGCCCGTTCCGAAGGGCTGCCGCCCCAGGCGGCCACCGTCGTGCACCTGCCCCTGGGCCGGACTCGTACCGCAGCCTGAGCTAGCCGGAAGTTGCTGCCTCAGCACGCTTTTGGAGGTTCTCGTCCACCTCGCGCTGCCAGACGCCGTAGGCGTGAGTGGTATCGACCTCGAGCTCGAACCGGTCCGTCATATCCGGGGTGACATCGGCGACGTCGACGTAGAACTGTTCGTACCAACGCCGATACTGGTAGAGCGCGCCGTCTTCCTCGCACAGCAGCGGGTTTTCGATCCGCGTCTTGTGCTTCCAGATCTCGACGTCCTGCAGGAAGCCGACTTCGTAGATCTTCGAATACGACTCGGCGAGCTTGGCCGCCTTCGCTTCGGACAAACCCGGCATGTTCTGGACCGACACCCCGAACTGGAGCATGAACGAGTTCTGGCTGATGGGGTAGTGGCAGTTGATCAGTACCGACTCAACCGTGAACTCCGGTCCGAGGTCGTTGTGCAGCCAGTTGATCATGTAAGACGGCCCGAAATAAGTGGCCTCGGAGCGCAGCTTGGTGCCCTCCCACAACCGCTCGGGATTCTCGGTGAAGTCTTGGCGGCCTTTCGATTCCATGAACTGGCTGGCGGTGTGGCCTTCGAAGACGTTCTTGAAGAAGGTGGGGTATGCGTAATGGATGTAGAAGAAGTGCGCCATGTCGACGTTGTTGTCGACGATCTCGCGACAGTGCGCCCCTTCGATGATCATCGAGTTCCACGCCCACTTCGACCACTGGCCCTCCTCATAGCCTTCGATCGTCGGCGGCGTGAGTTCTGGTGCCGGCGTGCCCCGCTCAGGGTCGTGCCATACCAGCAGCTGCCCATTGACCTCGGTGGTCTGCCATTTGCGGGTACGCGCCAGTTTGGGAACCCGTTTGGCGTAAGGAATCTCGACGCAGCGTCCCGTCGCGCCGTTCCAGCGCCAGTCGTGGAATGCGCAGGCCAGGTTGTCACCCTTGACGGTGCCCATCGCAAGGTCGGCGCCGAGGTGCCGACAGTAGCCGTCGAGCACCTGGATGTCGCCGCTCGAGTCGGCGTACACCACAAGCTTGGTGTCGAAAGCATCGATGCCGTGCGGCTTGCCGTCGCGGAAATCATCGGCCAGGCCCAGGCAGTGCCAACCGCGGGCGAACCGCGTCATCGGCGTGCCGAGGTCGATCTCCCGGATCTGGTCCATGTGGCGCATCCTTTTCACTCTGGCTGAGGGGCACCCGAGCACTAATTTAAGCACGGGTGCTTAAATCTGCCTAGCAGGCATTTAGACTGCTGGCGTGGACCGCGGCGCTCGATCTCGTGAAGAGCTGCTCGACGCCGCCGAACGGCTGATCGCCGAACATGGCTTCGAAGTGCCGCTGCGCGAAATCGCCAAGGCCGCCGGGCAGCGCAACAATTCGGCGGTCAACTACTACTTCCGCAGCAGGCAGGACCTGATCGACGCGGTGGTGGCCCGCCGGCTGGTCCCGATGGAAGGCGAGCGGCAGGCGCTGCTGGACCGCATGTCCGACGAGCAGATGGCCGACGCGCACGCGGTGCTGCGGATCCTGGTCGAACCGTTCTTCCACAGCGAGGGCACCCACTACGCCCGCTTCCTCGAGGTGGTGCGAATCCGTCTGAACAAGGAGCCGCAGAGCCCCGCGGAGTCCGCGTGGCCGCGCATCCTCGATGCGCTGGCTCGGTTGGTCCCGCTGCGGGACCGCACCGCCAGGGAGAGCCGGGTCGGCGCCGTCGCCACCGCGATGTTCGCCCTGCTGGCCGATCACGAGCGGCGGGTCGAGGCCGGTGACGATCCCCGGGGGCAGGAGCGGAGCGACTCGGGGGATGAGGGTGGCGCGGACAGCGTCGAGGAGCTCGTGACGATGCTGGCCGCGATGCTGACCGCCGCGCCGGTGGCCGCCACGATGACTCGCTGACTTGGCCAATTCCCGCCGGGGGAGTGGGCAGGCAGATAGAACTGTGTCCGTGCGGATTGTGGTGGTGGTGGCGCTGGCGGCTCTGATCACGCTCCTGGCGGCGGTCCTGACCGACAATACGTTCGTCTCCGTAGGTGTGATCGCGCTGGCGGTCGTGGGCATCCTGCTGCTGGCGCGCGATTGGCGCAGCGACCGGCGGCATCCTGGCCCCGCGGAGCCGGCCATCGACGAGCCGCCCACTGAGCAACCCGTCGACGCCGCGATGAGCGCGGAGATGTTCGCCCCGGACATCTCCACTGAGGGTCCCGGCCCGTCGTCGGACGCCCGCGCCGACTAGCCGGGGAGCTGCGGCCAAAGGACCAGGTCTTGTCGGAGCCCCGGCCTAGCGTGGGTCCATGACGTACTGGATCAATACCGTCAGCGCCGATCACGTACAGCGCGGCGTCGCCGGCGGCTTCACTCAGGCCAACCATGGCAAACCGCACATGTTGCGCAAGATGGAACGCGGCGACTGGATCATCTTCTACTCGCCGAAAACCGCAGTTGAACAAGGAGAGTCGCTGCAGGCGTTCACCGCGATCGGGCGAGTCGCCGACGACGAGCCCTACCAGGACGAGCTGTCCGGCCCGTGGCGGCGCAGGATGGAATTCCTGCCCTGTACCGCGACACCCATCCGGCCCTTGCTGGACCGGCTGGAGTTCATCGTCGACCCGCAGCGGTGGGGCTACAAGTTCCGGTTCGGAGTGTTCCGCATCGAGGAGCCGGACTTCCTGCTCATCCGCTCGGCGATGACCCAGCCGCGGGCGGCCTGAGCGGACGTTGCGGGAGTAGTCTCGGGGTGATGAGCAACCTCGAACCTGCTCCGCGCGAAGTTGCCTGCGGGGCAACAGGGTTCGACGGTGTCGGAATCCTCGAGCCCAGAGAGGTGCCGCTGGGTGGTCCGCGCGCCCTCCCGGTCCGACGCACCCTGCCGCAGCGTCAGCGCTCGCTGATCGGCGCCTGGTGTTTCGCCGACCACTACGGCCCGCATGATGTGCGCGAGTCCGCCGGGATGGACGTGCCCCCGCACCCGCACACCGGCCTGCAGACGGTGAGCTGGTTGTTCCGCGGCGAGATCGAGCACCGCGACAGCGCCGGCGTGCACCAACTCGTCCACCCCGGCGAGCTGAACCTGATGACCGCCGGAGCCGGCATCTGCCATTCGGAGGTCTCGACGCGAAAGACCACCATCCTGCACGGTGTACAGCTGTGGGTGGCGCTACCGGATTCCGACCGCAACACCGCCCGCGATTTCAATCACCATGTGCCCGAGCCAGTTTCGCGTGGCGATGCCACCATTCGCCTCTTTCTCGGCGAGCTGGCCGGCGACCGCTCACCGGTGCATACGTTCACCCCGCTGCTTGGTGCTCAGCTCGACCTGGCCGCCGGGTGCACCCTCGAGCTCGACATCGATCCCGGCTTCGAGCACGGGGTGCTGCTGGATCTCGGTCGCCTCGAGGTGGCCGGCCGAACGCTGGAGTCCGGGCAGCTGGCCTATCTGGGACCCGGGTCGACGACCGTCCGGCTGCACAACCGCGCCGGGACGACCGCCCGCGCGCTGCTGCTGGGCGGGGCGCCGTTCACCGAGGAACTGCTGATGTGGTGGAACTTCGTCGGACGCAGCCACGATGAGATCGTCCGCTACCGCCAGCTGTGGCAGGACGGCGACGACCGGTTCGGCGCCGTCAGCGGGTATAGGGGTTCCGTCCCGCGGCTGTCCGCACCCACACTGCCTGCCACCCGCCTGCGGCCCCGCCGCCGAACCTGAAGGAGTTCCATGGCCACCGATAAGACCGGCGCACCGACCACCGTCACCGCGGGCGAGGACACGTTCACGATCGCCGTCGACGGACAGAAGGTCGGTCTGGTCGCCTTCGTCGATCACGGCGGGCAGCGGATCTTTCTGCACACCGAGGTCAAGGATGAATTCGAAGGGCGCGGGCTGGCCAGCATCCTGGTGTCCGAGGCGTTGGCGGCGACCCGCGAGGCCGGGCTGCGCATCGTCGCGGTGTGCCCGATGGTCGCCGATTACCTCGATAGGCACCGCGACTTCGACGACCTCGTCGATCCGCTCACCCACGACACGAAGCGCTTCCTGCAACGCCTGCAAGGCGGGTGACTCCGGGAGCGTGGCTATCGTGTGACCTCGTGGCAAATCTGGCGTATCTCGTCCCTGATGGCGATGTGCTGTTACCGAATCCGGTGACCAGGGGACCGTGGGGTCAGACGATCAGCGGCCATGTCGTCGGCGGCATCCTCGCGCGGTCGCTGGAGCAGGCGGGCAGCGAACCCGGGCTGCAACCCGCCCGGCTGACCGTCGACCTGCTGCGGCCGACGGCGATCGCGCCGCTCGAGGTGCGGACCACTGTTCGGCGCGACGGTCGTCGGATCCGGCTGGTGGACGCCGAACTTGTCCAGAACGATGTGGTGGTGTCGCGCGCCAGTGCGGTGTTCCTCCGACGCGGGGAACATCCGGAAGGCGACGTCTGGTCCTCGCCGGTGTCGATGCCGCCACTGCCGCCCGACCCCGGCCCGCTGCCCGACGACATGATGATGTTCGTCTGGGGATACGGGGGAGATGGTAAGTCCGGCGCGGTTGGCTTCACCAAATGGCATGAGGCAGGCCCCAAATACGCCTGGATCCGTCAGGTTCGCCCCTTGGTCGCCGGCGAGGAGACCAGCCCATTCGTCCACGTGGCCATGGCCAGCGACGCGACCAGTGCACTATCCCATTGGGGCACAGGCGGGATGCGTTATATCAACGCCGACTACACCCTGACCCTGGCCCGGCTCCCGGTCGGGGACGACATCGGCCTGGCGGCCATGTCGCACAACAGCCACGACGGTGTGGCCGCCGGCGCGGCGACAGTCTTCGACGCGCAGGGTCCGATCGGCAACGCGACCACGGTGGGCTTGGTCAATCCGGCGGAGTCGTTTCACCCAAGGGCGTAGAACAGTCAGATGCGCAGGTTCGTCGACATCTCGGTGCCGCTGGAGGCCGGCATCGCCTCCGATCCACCCGGGCATCTGCCGGAGATCGACTACTACGACCACAAGCAGACCGCCGCCGAGGTGGTGTCGTTCTTCCCCGGAGCGACCGTGGATGACCTGCCCGATGGCGAAGGCTGGGCGATCGAGCGGGTCCGGATCACCACCCACAACGGCACCCACCTCGACGCGCCCTACCACTACGCGTCGACCATGGACGGCGGTAAGCGCGCCATCACCATCGACGAAGTGCCCCTGGAGTGGTGCCTGCAGCCCGCGGTCAAACTGGACTTCCGCCAATTCCCGAACGGCTACGTGGTGACCGCCGCCGACGTCGAATCCGAACTCGACCGCATCGGCCACACTCTGTCCCCGCTGGAGATCGTGCTGATCAACACCAGTGCCGGCACCCGCTACGGGCAGCCCGACTATGTGGGGACGGGCTGCGGGGTGGGGCGCGAGGCCACCCTGTACCTGCTCGAGCGCGGTGTCCGGCTTACCGGAACCGACGCCTGGAGCTGGGATGCGCCGTTCTCCTACACCGCACAGCGGTACGCCGAGGACCACGACCCGTCGATCATCTGGGAAGGCCACCGTGCCGGGCGCACCATCGGCTACTCACATATCGAGAAGCTGCGCAACCTGGAGACGTTGCCCGCCAACGGATTTCAGGTGGCGTGTTTCCCGGTGAAGGTGCACGCCGCATCGGCGGGATGGACCCGCGCGGTCGCGATCTTCGACGACTGACTACGGCCAGGGGCCGCCGACGGGCGGGCCGCCGCCCGGGGGCGACTGATTCTGCAGAATGCCCAGGCAGGTGCCCACCGATTTACCCGGGATGCACGGGATGCCGCCGACGGATGGCACACCGCCGTTGGTCACGAAACACTGACCGGTCATCGGGTCGGACGAATGCCCGATCGGGCAGGCGCCGGCCGGAGCGGCGGCGACGACTGGCCCGGCCACGAACAGCCCGCCGCACGCGACGGCCAGCAGCGCTCTCGAGATCCCCACCCGGACGGACATGCTGTGAGCTTACTGCGAGCGTTGGGGTCAGGCGACCACCGGAACGATTATTCGTGTTCGATGTCAAGCACCGGGGTCGGACGGCTGAATCCACGGGTGACGCCAAGTAGCCAGATGAAACCTATTGCCAGCCAGCACAATCCGATGACCAGCGTCAACCCGGACAGGCTAGTCCAGAGCCACACCGTCAGGATGAAGCCGACGACGGGGATGATCAGGCTTGCCAGCACCTTGCTGCCGTGGCGTTCACGCCCATCGATGAAGTAATGCTTGATCACCGAGAGGTTGACCGCCGAAAAGGCCACCAGCGCGCCGAAGCTGATCAACGACGCCAGGGTGGTGAGGTCGATGACGACGGCCAGCAGAGAGACGGCGCTGACCACCAGGATGACGTAGACGGGTGTGCTGTAGCGCGCCGAGACGTGTCCGAACACCCGCCGGGGCAGAATGCCGTCGCGGCCCATGGCATAGAGGATCCGGGCGACCGATGCCTGCGATGTCAGCGCCGAGCCGAGCGCGCCGGCGACATACGCAGCGGTGAAGAACGTCGACAGGAACTGTCCGCCTGCCGCCGTCATCACGTCCAGCGAACCGGAGTCCACGTCGGCGAACTTGTTGGAGGGGTAGACCAATTGCGAGATGTAGGACAACCCGATGAAGATCAGGCCGGACAGGGCAGTGGCGATCAGGATCGCGCGCGGTACATCCCGTTGGGGCGCCTTGGCTTCCTCGGACAGGGTCGACACCGCATCGAAACCGAGGAAGGACAGACACAGTACTGCCGCACCGGCGAAGATCGGCGACGCGCCGCCGACGCTGCCGTCGCCGGTGAACGGGGCAGCGACGTCGATGGTGCCGTGGCCGAACAGCTTGCCGACGGCCAGCACCACGAACGCGACGATGAAGATGGTCTGGATCGCGATGATGAGGAAGTTGGCGCGTGCCACCGACACGATGCCCACGATGTTGAGCACAGTGACGATCGCGATCGCCGCGACAATGAACACCCAGGCGGGCACGGCCGGGAAGGCCGCCGCCAGATAGATGCCGATGACGAGGTAGTTGATCATCGGGAGGAACAAGTAATCCAGGAGCAGCGACCACCCGGTGAGGAAGCCGACCGGGGCACCAAAGCTCTTCTGCGAGTAGGTGTATGCCGATCCCGCGACCGGGTAGGCGACGGACATCCGAGCGTAGGACACCGCCGTGAACACCATCGCGACCAGGGTGACGACATAGGCGACCGGGAGCCGCCCGCCGGTGGTTTCGGTGACGATGCCGTAGGTGGTGAACACAGTCAGCGGGACCATGTAGACCAGGCCGAACAGAACCAGCGACGGCAAGCCCAGGGCCCGCTGCAGGTGGCCTTCGTGTTCTCCGATGAACGGGCCGGCCGCGGAAGAGTTTGTAGGGGTGGACATCGGTACTTCCTCTAGGTGGTGGCGGTGTAGGCGGGTTCGCCGCGAAGGTAGGTCGCCCGGATCGGCAGAGCGGGCAGTTCTAGTGCCGGAACGGCACGCGGATCACGGCCGAGCCATACGAAATCGGCGTCGGATCCAAGAGTGATTCGGCCCCAGGCGTTCTCGGCGAATGCCTGGTATGCGACGGCGCTTGTGTAGGAGGACAGCGCGCGGTCGATCGGTACGATCTCGTGCGGCGTCCACCCGCCTTCGGGCTGTCCATCAGTGGTGCGCCGCGACGTCGCCACCGCGATGCCGTCCAGTGGAGCGCCGGAGGACACCGGCCAATCCGAGCCGAAGGCCAGCGCCGCTCCTGAGCTGTTCAGACTGTGCATCTGGTACTGGCGGTCGGCCCGTTCCTCGCCGAGGCGGGGAATGGTGAGCACGGTCATCAGTGCGTCCATCTGAGCCCACAGCGGTTGCATGTTGGGGATGACGCCGAGTGCGGCGAACCGCCCGATGTCGGTTTCGTCCACCAGCTGCACGTGGGCGATCACCGGCCTACGGTCGCGACTGCCGTTGCAGGACAACACATATTCGATGGCATCGAGCGCTTGCCGCACGGCGGCGTCGCCGATGGCGTGGATGTGGATCTGCAGCCCGAGCTCGTCGACCCGGCGAGCCGCCTCGGCCAGCGAGTCGCCTTCCCAGTTCTGCATGCCCAGGTTCTCCCCCGAGTCGCGTCGCTCTGCCCCGCCGGAATGGCTATGCAGCCCCGAGCAATAGGGCGCCAGCAGCGCACCCGTCTCGTTCTCGACGACACCATCGGCGAAGAACTTCACCGTCTGCGCGGTCAGCAGCGGCGATCCCGCGTCCTCGACGGCGCTGCGCGATGCCGCGAATTGTTCGATCTGCGAGTCGAAGTGGCGCGGATCGGCGTACAGGGCGAGGTTGAACCGCATGCGCAGCGCGCCTTGGCGTGCCGCCTCGACATACGTGGCGACGTCACCGGGCTCGACCCACGCGTCCTGCACCCACGTGACACCCCGCGCGAGGTAGTAGTCCGCCGCGGTGCCGAGCGCGGCGATGCGCTGAGCCTCGTCACGGGGCGGCATCACGTTCATCACCAGATCCGTTGCACCCCACTCACGCAGCGTGCCCAGCACGGAGCCGTCGGGCCGGTGCGGGATCTCGCCGAGTACCGGGTCCGGGGTGTCCGGGGTGATCCCGGCGCGTTCGATGGCCGCGGTGTTGCACCAGAGTGTGTGGTAGTCCCAGGCACGCAGCACCACGGGCCGATCGGGCACCGCGGCGTCGAGCCAGCGGGCGTCGAACAGCCCGCCCGGCGCCAGGCTGCCGTCGTAGGAGGCGCCGACGATCCACTCCTCGTCAGGATGTTCTTCCGCGTAAACCTTGACGGCAGCGACGATCTCGTCGACACTCCCGCAGCCGCGGACTCGTGGTCCGACGGATTCCAGGCCGCCATAGAGGGGGTGCGCGTGGCCGTCCCCGAAGGACGGCATCAGGAATCCGCCGTCGAGATCGACGTGCTCGCAGTCGATTCCGTCCGCCAGGTGACGGGCCTGCGCGCCCAGTGCCCGCACGATCCCGTCGGTGACCAGCAGCGCGTCGGATTCGACGCCGTCACCGGTCCAGACCACCCCGCCGGTGAACAGTGTCGAGCTCATTTGACCACCGCGGTGGCGGCGTGGCCGGCGCCGTAGGGCTCGTCGGCGACAACCGGGCGAGTCAGCGCGGCATAGGTATCGGGGCGGCGGGTCAAGAGGAACGGGAACAGCTCCAGCCAGTCGCGGCGCTGGTCGAGATCGAGGTCGGTGACCAGCACGGCCTCCTCGTCGCGGGGCGCCTGCACCAGCACCCGTCCATACGGGTCGGAGATGAAAGAGGAGCCGTAGAACGTGACCTTGCCTTCGTCGCCGACTCTGTTGGGCACCACCATGAACAGGCCGCTGCTGATGCCGTTGGCAACGATGACCTGCTGCCAGAGCGGCCGGGTGTCGAAGTCGGGGAACACCGGTTCGGATCCGATTGCCGTGGGGTAGACGACGATTTCGGCACCGGCCAGGGAGTAGTTGCGGGCGACCTCGGGGAACCATTCGTCCCAGCAGGTCGGCATGCCGACGCGGGCGGCCAGTCCGGCGGGGGCGTAGACGGGATAGGGGTCGGTGTCGGGGCCGGGCCGAAAGTAGGTGTCCTCGTAGTAGCCGGCCGAGATCGGGATGTGCAGCTTGCGCGTACGGCCGACGAGTTCACCGTTGGGAGAGACCAGAATTGCGGTGTTGTAACCCTTACCGTCCTGCACGTCAGGGGTCTTCTCGTAAAGCGAGGCGTGCACGAAGATCCCGTTGGCCCTGGCGGCGGTTGCGGCCAGCTCGAAGGTAGGGCCTTCCTCCAGGTCCTCGGCAAGCGCGGCGGGGTTGGCCCCCGCGGGAGTATCGGCCGGATAACGCAGAAGGGTGATCTCGGGCAGGAAGACGACCGCGGCGCCCTCGCCGGCGGCGGCATCGATACCGGCCCGCAGCACCGACACGAGCTCGTCGCGCTCCGGGCGCCATCGATGCTGGACCAATCCCACCCGCAGCGGCGGGCGCTGCGACGGGCCCGAGCGGGAGAGCGGCTCGAGCGCAGGCGCGGTCACGGTGATCATTCAACTCCTAAACGAATCAGATTCGTTTAGTGTGAACTGGCTCATAATTCTTCGCAAGAGAAAGGAGAAATTATGGGGCGGCCACCGACACCGTTGCTGTCCACCGACCGCATCGCATCGGCCGCCATGGAGTTGGTGAACGCCACGGGCGGCTTCACCATGCCCGATCTGGCCCGAAAGCTGCAGGTCAGCCCATCCTCGCTGTACAACCACGTCTCGGGGCGTGATCAGATCGTCGAACTACTGCGCGAGCGGGCAATGTCGGAGGTTCGGCTGCCCGACGACCAGCCCGACCGCCCGTGGACCGCGGTGGTTGCCGAGGTACTGGGCTCCTACCGGCTCAGCTTCGCCCGTTATCCGCGGCTGATTCCCTTGCTGACCGCCTACCCGGTGAGCAGCAACGACGCCATCCGGATGTACAACATCTTGGCGGTGACCCTGCGCCGAGCAGGTTTCGACGCTGCCGACTCGCTGCGCGCGATCACGTTGATGGACTGCTTCGTCCTCGGCTCCGCCTTGGACGTGGCCGCCCCGGAGGAGCCGTGGAAGTCCGGCGCTGAAGTCAACCCGGAGTTCGCCGAGGCCCTGGCCACCGGCGTCGGGAATCCCGATCGGGCCGACGACGCCTTCGAGTTCGGATTGGCGGTACTGCTGCGCGGGCTGTCGCCGGGTTAAGAGACCTTGCCGTTGCGCTCGCGGTGCTTGCAGCCCGGCCAGCAGCAGGGCCGGCGCATACCCTCTTCCAGCTCTTCTTGCGTGCGGCGGATACGCCGCGCACGGGTCGCATCCTGCTTGGCGTCTTCGACCCAGCAGATGAACTCGTTGCGCGCCAGGGGAGTGATGTCGCGCCAGGCGGCCAGCGCGGTGTCGTTGCCCAGCAGGGCGGTCCGCAGGTCGGCTGGAAGCTTGTGCACTACCCCGCCCGGCACCTGGCTGCTCACCAAGCCAGGTTAACCGGCTATCCCGTGATCACCGGCTCTGCGGAACGTCGCGAGCGCAAGCGGCGGACTTCGAAGGACACCAACACAACCGCCAGCGTCACCAGGCTCATGACGAACTGCGAGCGGGTACTCGGCAAGAAGGCCATCGCGAGGACCACGGCGGCCATCAGCGCGACCGTGGCGTAGCTCAGCCACGGGAACAGCCACATCTTGAGCTTCAGAGCGGCGGGGTTGTCCCGTTCGGCACGGCGGCGCAGCACCACTTGCGATATCGCGATGATCAAGTAGACGAAGAGCGCGACCGCGCCGTAGGAGTTGATCAGGAAGTTGAACACCACGTCGCCCCAGATGTAGGTGGCGGCGACCGACACATAACCGACCGTCGTGCCGGCGAGGATCGCCCGGCGCGGTACCCCGCTGCGCGAAAGTCTGCTGAAGAACTTCGGTGCATCTCCTTGCACCGTCAGGGCGAACAACATGCGTGATGTGGTGTAGAGCCCAGAGTTGAGGCACGACAGCACCGCGGTCAGCACGATGGCATTCATCACTGTGGACACCGCCGGAATACCGAGCACAGACAGCACCGAGGCGTAGGGACTCACGCCGACGCCTTCTGCGTTCCAGGGCTGAACGGTCACGACCACGAAGATCGAGCCGACGTAGAAAAGGATGACCCTGGCGACGATCGACTTCATCGCGCGGGATACCGCGTGCTCGGGCTCAGCGGATTCGGCGGCCGCGATGGTGACGATCTCGGCGCCGGTATAGAACGCGACGCAGGGCACCACTGCGGCGAGCACCGCCGCCCATCCCACCGGGGCGAAGCCGCCGTGGTCGACGAGATTGGCCAGTCCCGGTGTCGAGTGGGGCCAGAAGCCGGTGATCCACAACAGGCCGAGTCCGAGGAAGACGACGATGGCGACGACCTTGATCGAGGAGAACCAGTACTCGGACTCGCCGAATGATCGTGCCGACACCAGATTCGTGCCGGTAAGTACCAGCAACAGCACCAGACTGAGCACCCACAGCGGAATCGCGGGCAACCAGAGTTGCAAGATGCGTCCGCCGGCCACCGCCTCGACCGCGACGACGACCACGAAGAAGTACCAGTACATCCATCCCGTCACGAACCCGCCACGCGGGCCCAACGCCTGGCTGGCATAGACGTAGAACGACCCGACGACCGGTTGTGCGACTGCCATCTCGGCCAACATCCGCATGATGAGGACGGTGATCAGGCCGGCGATGAAGAACGACAGCACGGCTGCCGGCCCAGCGCTGGAGATCACCACACCGCTGCCGACGAACAGCCCCGCGCCAATGACCCCGCCGAGCGCGATCAGATTCATGTGCCGTCGGCGCAATCCCTTGCCCAACTCGACATCTGGGATCGTGCTCGTCGCCGTCATTCTCCGGATGGTTTCCAAGCCGCGGTGACATGACAACCCATGGATTCAGCGCGCGCAGAACTCGCCGGCCCCTGGCTACGACCGCCACGACATTTGCTCACCCCATAAGCTGGCTTACGTCGATGCCGCCGATGATATTCCGCCGCGCTCACGATTTCCCTGGTCTACCGTGGACTGAGTGCGGGGAGGTACACCACGGTGAACGACGAGCGGGCTTCGTGGCAAGGTAGCCAGACCGGTGGGTCCTTTGCGCGCTGGTGGCGGCAACCCGACCAATTCGACTGGCTCACCGGGTACCTTTCCGCGCGCGGTTTGGCGTTGCCGACCAGAGTGCTGATGGCCATCATCTCCGGGGCGCTCATGCTCATGGCGGTGGCGGCACTGGCCTCGAACAACGTGCCGTTCGTGGTCGCGGTGGGCTTCAGCGTCGTCTCGGTGGTCGTCGGTGGCGGTTACGCAGCGTTGTGGCTGCGGGGCTGGCCGACCAGGCGGCAGTCGCTGGCGATGGCCTGGATCGGCGGGGCCCTCATCGCGGCGGGGTGCGTGATGCAGCCCCAGCCGATGATCGCGTTGATGGGCTGTACCGGCATGGCGATTCTTGGCGGATATGCCGCGTTCTTCCACAACACCAAGGCGATCGCCGTCAACATCTGCCTCGGCATCGCCGCTGGCCTCCTCTGTGCGGCACGGGTGGCACCGGAGAACGGGTGGGCGGTAGCCACCGCGGGGTTGTGGTTGGTCGTCGAACTCAACCTCGCGGTGCCGCTGGCGATCCAGACCGTGGTGCGCACCTTGGGCGCCGACGTCGTGCGCTCCGACCAGGATCCGCTCACCGGCGTTTTGAACCGGCGCGCGTTCTATGAGCGCGCGACCACACTGTTGACCTCACCCGGCGACGATCTGCACCTCATCGTCGTGATGATCGATCTCGATGAGTTCAAGAAGCTGAACGACGCCTACGGACATCTGGCCGGCGACCAGGCGCTCACCGCGGTCGGCTGGGCGCTGCGCGAGGCCAGTAACAGTTCGGCCATCATCGGCCGCTTCGGCGGCGAAGAGTTCATCGTCATCGACGCCTTGCCCACCGAGGCCGCCGAGCGGCTGCCGGCAGAACTGTGTAGTGCCATCGCCGCGTTGCCACAGCCAGTCACCGCGAGCGTGGGCGCGGCCATCGTGCGATGGGGCAGCAACTCGGCCATGGACGAATTGATCCGGTCCGCCGACACCGCCATGTACTCCGCCAAGCGCGCCGGCGGCAACCGGACTCGCATCTGCCGCCCTGCTCGGGTCGAGCACTGATTCCGGCGTACACCCCGACGCCGGTACGCAGACCGTCTCGACATGCGGATTCGGTGAAGATGCTTGATTGTTGGTAAGCATGTCGGCCCCGACCACGAGCCACCAACACCGTCGCGCACACGCTGTCGACGAGGTGCTGCCTCTCCCGAAGCTGGTGACGTACGGTTTCCAGCACGTCGTGGCTTTCTACGCCGGCGCTGTACTGGTGCCGATCATCATCGCCGGTGCCATCAATCTGCCCCAGCAGGATCTGGTCAAACTCATCACCGCGGACCTCTTCACCTGCGGCATCGCATCGATCATCCAAGCCGTCGGGGTGTGGAAGATCGGTGTACGGCTGCCCCTGCTGCAGGGGGTCACCTTCGCCGGCGTGTCGCCCATCATCGCCATTGCTCTGGCTCACGGCGGGGGCTCAGCGAGCCTGCTCTACGTCTACGGAGCAGTAATCGTGGCCGGCATCTTCACGTTTCTCATCGCGCCGGTCTTCATCAAGCTGCTGCGCTTCTTTCCTCCGGTAGTCACAGGGACGCTCATCACCATCATCGGGCTGTGTCTGGTTCCCGTCGGTGCCGGTGACGCGGTGACCAACCCGCACACCGGCCAACACGACCCCACCAACATCCGGTGGTTCCTCTACGCGCTGGGCACGATCGCGATCATCGTGGCGATCCAGCGTCTCTTCCGCGGATTCGTCGCGACCATCGCAGTCCTGCTCGGACTCGTCATCGGCTGCACAGTGGCGTACGCGCTCGGCGATATGCACTTCGACAAAGTCGGCCAGGCCGGCGTCGTCGGCTTCACCCAGCCATTCCTGTTCGGGATGCCCAAGTTCGACATCGTCGCGTGCCTGACGATGATCATCGTGCTACTCATCACCGCCGTCGAATCCACCGGTTCGACGATCGCCACCGGCGAGATCGTCGGCAAACGGATCAAGGCATCCGACATCGGCAACGTGCTTCGCGCTGACGGCGTGGCCACCGTGATCGGCGGGATCTTCAATTCCTTTCCCTACACTGCCTTTTCGGAGAATGTCGGCCTCGTCAGGCTGACCGGCGTCAAAAGCCGCTGGGTGGTTGCCGCGGCCGGTGTCATCATGATCATCCTGGGATTCCTGCCGAAGGTCGCCGCGATCGTGTCCTCGATCCCCAACCCGGTGCTGGGCGGCGCGGCGCTGACCCTGTTCGCCACCGTCGCCGTGGTGGGCATCCAGACCCTCGGCAAGGTCGATTTCACCGACCACCGGAACCTCATCGTCGTGACCACGAGCCTCGCGCTGGCATTGTGGGTGACGGCATATCCCGATGTTGCCAAGGCAATGCCGACAGGCATAGACCTCTTGTTCGGAAGCGGCATCAGCATCGGAGGGGTCGCCGCGATTCTGCTCAACATCGTGTTCTTCCACATCGGATCGCGCGGGCCGCGGGTCGCCGGTGGGGGAGCCATCACCCTCGACGAGGTCAATGCCATGACAAGAGAACGCTTCACCGAAGTGTTCGGTCATGTCGTCCAGGATGTGCCCTGGGCAATCGAGCGCGCCTTCGAGCAGCGGCCGTTCGCCGACACCAAGGCGTTGCGCGAGGCGTTCCAGGACGCCGCGCTGACCGGTTCGTCGGAGCAGCAGCTGGAACTGATCCGGGCCTTCCCGAACCTGGGAGCCGAAGACGCGACGGGGCATGCCCTGGCTGTCGATCATGTGGCCCTGTCCAACCTCGACGAAGGCGACCACAACGATGTCGTCGAATTGGCCACGGCATACCTCGAACATTTTGGCTTTCCGTTGGTGATCTGCGCCAGGGAAACTGAGCGGTTCGAACGGGTGCTGAAGAACGGCTGGTCACGCATGGACAACTCGCCTGGCGCCGAGAAGGCCTTCGCGCTCATCGAGATAGCCAAGATCGTCAACTACCGCTTCAGCGATCTGGTCGCCGACGCCAACCCTGTTGCTGCCGCCCGCTTCAGCAGGTTCAACGAGCTGACGTGAAAGCCCTTGGCCTGAAGGGGTTCAATGCGCTGACCGAGCGGCAGCGCATGCACCAGCTGTTCGAGGTGTGCTCCTCGACGATCTGGGCCAGGCGGGTCCTGGCCGGTGCACCTTTTCGCGACGCCGAGGCGCTCTACGACCGGGCCGACCGAGCGCTGGCCGAGCTGCCCGACACCGAGATCGATGCCGCCCTCGACGGCCACCCCCGCATCGGGGCGCGCCCAGACAACCCGTCGTCGGCACGTGAACAGGCCGGGGTCTCAACCGCCACCGACAGCATCCGCGCCGAATTGGCCACCCGGAACGCCGAATACGAAGATCGGTTCGGCTACGTCTACCTTGTCTGCGCCAGCGGTAAGTCGGCGCAGGAGTTACTGGCCATTCTCACCGAACGGCTCGAGAACGACCCGGAAACCGAACGCCGGGTGATGCGCAACGAACTCGCCAAAATCAACCGGCTGCGCCTGGAGCGGCTGTTGACCGAGCCTGCCGAATAATGAGCCCATGAGCCTTTCCACGCACGTCCTCGACGCGGTCACCGGAAAACCCGCACTCGCCGTCGCCGTGACCCTCACCGATGCCGATGGCGCCGTGCTGGCATCGGGCCGTACCGACGATGACGGCCGGATCGCTTCGCTCGGAGGTGAATTGGGTGAAGGCCTGTACCGCATCAGCTTCGATACCGGCGGCTACTTCGCGGCCGCCGGGATACCCACGTTCTACCCAGAAGTTACCGTCGCCTTCGAGATCACCGATCCCGCAGCGCACTATCACGTCCCCCTGCTGCTGTCGCCCTACTCCTACTCCACGTATCGAGGGAGCTGAACAGTGAAGGTGGCCATCATCGGGGCCGGTATGGGCGGCATGAGTGCGGCGATCGCATTGCGCCAGATCGGAATCGAGACCGAGGTCTACGAACGCGTAACCGAGAACAAACCGGTGGGTGCGGCCATCTCGGTGTGGTCCAACGGCGTCAAATGTCTCAACTATCTTGGGCTGGAACAGGAGACGGCCCAGCTCGGTGGAATCGTCGAGACGATGAGTTATGTCGAGGCCCGTACCGGTGACACCATGTGCCGCTTCTCGATGCAACCGCTGATCGACCAGGTGGGCCAGCGGCCCTACCCGATCGCCCGCGCGGAACTCCAGTCGATGTTGATGGAAGCCTACGGGATCGACGAGATCAACTTCGGCATGAAGATGGTCGCCGTCGCCGACGGCGCAGACGCTGCGACGGCCACCTTCGCCGATGGGACGACGGTCGCCGCCGACATCATCATCGGCGCCGACGGCGCCAGTTCGATGACCCGGGAATACGTGCTGGGCGGGCCTGTCACGCGGCGCTATGCCGGTTACGTGAACTACAACGGGCTTGTCGACGTCGACGAACGGATCAGCCCGGCCACCGAGTGGACCGTCTATGTTGCTGACGGAAAACGTGTTTCGGCGATGCCGGTCGCCGACGGACGGTTCTATTTCTTCTTCGATGTCGTCGAGCCCCAAGGTGTGTCGTACGAAAAAGGCAGTGCGCGTGAGGTTCTGCGCTCACATTTCGCGGATTGGGCTCCGGGTGTACAGGTACTGATCGACCAGCTCGACCCGTTGACCACCAACCGGGTGGAGATCCTGGATCTCGACCCATTCGATACCTGGGTCAAAGGCCGCGTCGCGGTGCTCGGCGACGCCGCCCACAACACGACTCCTGATATCGGCCAGGGTGGTTGTTCGGCCATGGAGGACGCGATCGCCCTTCAGTGGGCGCTGCGAGACAATCCCGACGACGTCCACGCCGCGCTGGCAGCCTATGAGCAGGCCCGGGTCGACCGGGCCGGCGATCTGGTATTGCGGGCGCGCAAGCGCTGCGATCTGATGCATGCCAAAAATCCTGCGGCGACCGAGGCCTGGTATGCCGACCTGCGAAACGAAGACGGCACCAACGTGATTCGCGGAATCGTCGGCAATATCCTGGGTGGCCCGCTCACCCCACAGAGCTGAGCCGCCGCCCGCGGACATAGACATCGGTGATCGCTGACTCGCGCATGCCGGTCAGCAGGGTGAAGACCAGTCGCTCGACGTCTTGGGGTTCGATGGCGGCCAGCACTTCCGGCAGCAGCCCTTGCTGCTGTGGATCGACCACCAGGAAGTCGGCTTCCTTGCCGACGTCAAGGTTCCCGGTGCGGTCCGCCAAGCCCAGCGCCTGCGCCCCGGCGAGAGTTGCGGAGAACAGCAGGTCCGCGGCTGGCACCGACAACCCGGCCTCACCGGGCTCGGAGATGTGCACCTTGTAGCAGTCGTTGGCGACACGGGAGATCAGCCATTCGTCACCCGCGGACACGTCGGTGCCCAGCGCAACGGTCACCCCGCTGGCGGTGGTGCGCCGCCACGGCATGGTGCCCGACCCGAGGAACAACTGGGATGTCGGGCAGTGGGAGATCGAGGTCTCGCTTTCCGCCAAACGTGCCAGCTCGTCATCGGTGCAGTGCACCGCGTGGGCAAGCAGGCTACGCGGGCCGAGCAGCGACTTGCCCGCCGGCGTCGACCCCGGCCCGAAACGGCCGTCGTAGGTGTCCAGGTACGAACGCACGCCGTATGCGCTTCGCACCGCGGCGACTTCGTCGAGATTCTCCGAAATGTGGCTGTGGAAGTAGACGCCACGCGATCGCACCGAATCGTAGAGCTCACCGAGCGCGTGCAACGTCTCGGCCGTCACCGACAGTGCAAACCGGGGAACCACGGCGACGTGTAGCAGCGCGGTCGACGGGTCGCCGGTGTCGCCGGCGTGCCAGCGGGCAATCTCTGCCTCGGTGAGAGCGATCGCGCTGTGCTCGTCAGTGATCAGCTCACTCGCCGAATCGGGCCCCACAGTCTGTATTCCGCGTCCGGAGATGGTACGCAGTCCCAGCCGCAACGATTCCTCGAAGAGTGCGTCCTGAGCGTGGGGAAAGGCCGAGCCGAAGACCATCGCGGCGGTGGTACCGACATCGATTCTGCGGCGACAGAAGTCACGGGCTGCCATCCGCGCATGGTCAGGCTCGGCGAGCTGACTTTCGGCGGGGAAGATACATCGCTCAAGCCAGTCGAGCAGTTGGCCGCCGCCGTGCGCATTGGTGCAGTAGGTCTGGGGGAAGTGGATATGGGTGTCGACGAATCCCGGCAGCAAGAACGCCGGCCGGCAATCCACCACTTCGGCTCCCGCAGGCATACCGGTGAACTCGCCGCTGTAGACGATCCGGCCGCCGCCGTCCACCACCAGCACACCGTCGGCGTGACTGACCAGATTCTCACGTGCCTGGGCCAGCCGCGGTGCACCGCTGATATGCAGCAGGTGTCCCCGGTAGGCGTACATCAGCAAATTGTCACAGCTGTAGCCGTGGCCTGCAGTCCGTGAACGTGCGGGACGCAGGCGGGGACATTACGGTCGGTAGATGGACCTGATCGGCGTCGAAACGGTGAGCTTTCCCGCTTGCCGTGACGACCTGTCGATCGTGGAGCGTGGCGATACCGTCCTTGCCGGCGGGACGTGGCTCTTTTCCCAACCGCAGCCGCAGGTCCGCCGGCTCATCGATATCACGCGCCTCGGCTGGGATCCAATCATCCTGAGGGACAATGGGATCGAGCTCGCCGCCACATGCACGCTGTCCGACATCTCAGCCCTGACTGATCGGCTTGTGAGCAGCCGGCCCTCCTGGCTGGCGGCGCCCCTGCTGCGCCAGTGCTGTTCTGCTCTGCTGGCCTCGTTCAAGATCTGCCGAACCGCGACCATCGGCGGGAACATCTGTCTGTCGTTTCCGGCCGGCGCCATGATCTCGCTCGTGTCGGCGCTGGACGGAACGCTGACCGTGTGGCGTCCGGACGGAAGCGATTACACCCTCAAGGCAGGCGAATTCGTCGTCGGAGACGCTGAGAACGTGCTCGCTCGCGGTGAGGTGCTGCGCGCAGTCCACTTGCCCGCATCGGCGTTGCGGGGGCGCACCGCGTTTCGCAAGATTGCACCCTCGGCGTTGGGCCGGTCCAGTGCTGTGGTGATCGGCCGCCGCGACAGTGAGCATGACGGCGGCGGGTTCGTGCTATCGGTGACGGCGGCGACCCTACGTCCCTTCGTGTTCCAATTCCCCGCCATTCCCGACGCCTCGACGCTTCGCGAGGCGCTGTCAGCGATCCCCACCGACGCGTGGACGAACGACGTACATGGCGACCCAGACTGGCGCGCCGCTGTCACCGCCTTACTTGCCGAGCAGGTTCGAGACGAGCTGACATGACGTTCACCGTCAACGACCGCGAATACTCCGACGACCCGGCTCCCGGACAGTGCCTACGGACCTTCCTGCGTGACCATGGACATTTCGAGGTCAAGAAAGGCTGCGACGCCGGGGACTGCGGCGCCTGCACAGTGCTTCTCGACGGACAGGCGGTGCACTCGTGCGTCTATCCCGCCTTCCGCGCGGCTGGACGGACGATCACCACAGTGGCCGGGTTGGGCACACCGGACGACCTGCATCCGATGCAACGAGCTTTCGTCGAGGCCGCCGGATTCCAATGCGGATTCTGCACGGCCGGCATGGTCACCACTGCGGCGTCACTCAGTGCCGAGCAGCTGGCCGACTTGCCGCCCAATCTCAAGGGCAATCTGTGCCGATGTACGGGGTACCGCGCAATCACTGATGCGTTGGCGGGCAAAGTCAACATCGACAAGCCCGCCTCAGGTGAGGCGTGCCGCTCCCTCGGCGCCCCCGCCGGGCCGCGTGTGGTGACCGGCACCGAGCAGTACACCATGGACTGGACGCCAGAAGGACTGCTGCACATCGCCGTTCTGGGAAGCCCTGTGGCGCACGCCCGGATTGTGGCGATCGACACCACTGCGGCGGAGGCCATGGCCGGCGTGCACCTGGTGCTCACTCATCGGGACAGTCCGGCGGTGGCATTCTCGGTGGCTCGTCACGAACTGCGCACCGACGATCCTGAGGACACCTACATTCTCGACGATGTCGTCCGATTCGTCGGTCAGCGGGTGGCCGCGGTGGTCGCCGAGAGCCCGACCCTGGCTGAAAAGGCCTGCTGTGCAATAAGTGTCGACTATGCGGAGCTGCCCGCGGTTTTCGATCCCGAAGAGGCACTCACGCCGGGGGCGCCGCTGTTGCATGGTGACAAGGAGACCCGGGCGGGCATCGCCGACCCGCTACGCAATGTCGTCGCTGAGTTGCACGGTGGCATCGGCGACGTCGATGGCGGGGTCTCGGAGGCCGTTGCTTCTGGCGGCTCGGTCGTACGGGGTCGGTGGCGCACCCAGCGCGTGCAGCACGCGCACCTGGAAACCCACGGCTGCACGGCTTGGCGGGATGGCCAGGGCCGCCTGGTGATTCGCACCAGCTCTCAGGTCCCGTTTCTGGTTCGCGACGAGCTGTGCCACATATTCGGCTTGGACCGGGACGCGATTCAGGTCCTGACCAAGCGGGTCGGGGGTGGCTTCGGCGCCAAGCAGGAAATGTTGTGTGAGGACATCGTCACGTTGGCAGTGCTGCGACTGGGCCGTCCCGTGCGCTATGAGTTCAGCCGGGCCGACCAGTTCACCCTGGCACCGTGCCGACATCCTTTCCGGGTGGACGTGACCGCCGCTGCCGACCCGGCGGGGCGACTGACCGCACTGGCGATCGACGTGCTGACCGACGCCGGAGCGTACGGCAACCACAGTCCCGGCGTGATGTTTCACGGTTGCAGTGAATCGGTGTCGGTCTACCGGTGCGCGAACAAGCGCGTCGACGCGCGCTCGGTGTATACCAACAACCTTCCGTCGGGCGCGTTCCGCGGATATGGACTCGGCCAAGTCATCTTCGCGGTGGAGTCAGCACTCGACATATTGGCCCGGCGATTGGGCATCGACGCCTTCGAATTTCGTCGGCGAAACGTGATCGTGCCCGGCGACGCCTTTGTCGATGCGCATGTCGGACAGGACGATCTGGTCTTCGGCAGCTACGGGCTCGACGAGTGCCTGGACCTGGCGCAGGCCGCCTTGTCGGACAGCGCCGGCCCGGCGCCCCCGGACGGCGCGCAATGGCACGTCGGTGAGGGGATGGCGCTGGCCATGATAGCGACGCTCCCGCCTCGCGGGCACTTCGCTGAGGCCTGGATCTCGGTCGACCCAGAGGGCCTCTACACGCTGGCCGTGGGAACCGCCGAGTTCGGGAACGGCACGACCACCGTGCACGCCCAACTGGCGGCGACCGTACTGAACACCACTGCTGACCGGGTGGTGATTCGCCAATCCGACACGGACGCAGTCGGTTACGACACCGGCGCGTTCGGATCGGCCGGCACCGTGGTCGCCGGCCGGGCCGTTCTGGGCGCCTGCGAGGACCTGCGTGCCCTCATGATCCGATCAGCGGCGGAGCTGACCGGCGCCGCACCGGGGTCGTGCACCTTGGCCCGGCACGGCGTCCAGTGCGGCGATGAGTTGGTCGACTTCGCACGCTTGCCGACCGGCCTGGTGGGGCGGGGACGGCACGATGGAAACCGCCGCTCGGTGGCGTTCAACGTTCAGGCATTTCGGGTGGCGGTGAACGTCGAGACGGGTCAGGTGGAGATCTTGCGCTCGGTCCAGGCCGTCGACGCGGGCGTGGTGATCAACGTCGAGCAGTGCCGTGGGCAGGTGGAAGGGGGCGTGGCGCAGGCGATCGGTTCCTCGCTCTACGAGGAGATGCAGATCGGGCCCGATGGGGCCGTCGTCAACCCCGCGCTACGCGACTACCACATCCCACAGCTGGCCGACCTCCCTGTCACAGATGTTCTCTTCGCCGACACCTACGACGAACTCGGGCCCCTGGGCGCGAAGTCGATGAGCGAATCGCCGTACAACCCGGTGGCACCAGCGCTGGCCAATGCCATTGCGGACGCGTGCGGGGCGCGGTTGCATGAGCTGCCGATGACGCCGTCGCGGGTCTGGCGGGCAATCGCCGGCCTCGACGTACCCGATTAACGGCGATATACTTCTGTTAATCATCGTTAGACGGAGTATCGCATGTCTACGGACCGCGAACTGGAACAACTGCTCCAGGACCGTTTTGGCATCACGACCAGCGAGTTCGTCGCCGTACTGAAGTTCCTCCCCGCCTCCCGGCCGTGGGCCGCCCCCCTCACCGAAGACGAGGCCCGTCTGCTCGACGACGCGGACTTCATCGAGGACCATGACGCGTTCGTGGCCACTGGGACCGAAGCCGCCGGCCGCCGCGCACATCTTGCCGTCACTGCCTTCACCGCCGATGAGGTTGCCGCCGGACTCGGCGTCAGCGCTTCGCGAGTGCGGCAGAAGCGGCTTGCTCGTGAGTTATGGGCCATTCCAGACGGGCATACGTGGGTGTTTCCCGTGCTGCAATTCGAGACAGGCGACGGCGGAGGACCTACCCGGCAAGTCCGTGGCCTCGATCAGGTGTTCAAGGCTTTGCCTCCCGAGCTTCATCCGTTGGCGGTGGCCGGATTCCTGCAGACCCCGCAACCCAATTTGTTTCAGGGTCGGGCGATGACTCCGGTGGAGTGGCTGCGCGACGGCGGTGGTGTAGATCAAGCGCTCGCAGCCGCCGCCAGCACCGACTGGTACACCGCGTGACGGCGCGCCTGCCCGATCCTCCACCGATAGACCAGCTACGTGCCCTCGGCATCCGCAATGACGAGTACCGGGTCATCTCGACCGATGAGTCGTGGTGGCGAGTTCACCGCACCGCCGGTGAACACGTGCTGGCGTGGAACGCTTTTCGGGAGCACGGTCCACATTTGCGGTTCGACCCGCACCCGCCTCCAGCGCGGCATCATGACGGTGTTGGTGTCTGGTACGGCGCTTCCGGCCCCACTTCTGCGCTGGGCGAGGCCTTCAAGGCCGCGCGCACCATCGACCGGTTTCGTGGTGATCCGTACGTGACCGGGTTGCAGTTCACCCGCGAGCTTCGGTTGCTCGACCTGGCCGCTGACAGCATCGGTGCGTGGCCAACCCGAGCAGGAGGCACGTTCGCGTTGTCGACCGGGCCGCACTCGATTACGCAGCGCTGGGCGCGGCGCATCACCGGTGCCTTCCCCGACCTGGACGGCCTGCGTTACAACAGCCGGTTCGCCGGCGAACCGTGCATCGCGTTGTTCATGCCCGCTGCCGAGGCGATGCCCCCCAGGCCTCTGCTCTCCCTGCCCTTGGCTCACCCCGGCCTGGTGTTACGGATCGCGAGGGCCGCGCAACGACTCGGCTACCTAGTCGTCTAAATCGTGTCCTAAATCCGACCCCCCTCAACGGCTCACTGCCACGTCCAGAAGAGCCAGTACAGCAGCGTCCAGTGGCGCAAGGCACGAGACGTCAGTGCCCGATGTTACGAGTGATGATCCATCCCGGGATGAAGATCAGCAGCGTCAGCAGTGGTGTGAGGCAGGCGATGGCGAGTCCGCGGCCAATTTGAGCGGTCCGGCCTTCCCGGCGACTGAGTGCCCAGGCGATGAGTGCGTCGAGGATGATCACGGGCAGGGCGATGACCGGTACGAAATACGGCGCCGTAGTGAGCAACACCCAGGTGGTGAATTCCAGCAGCAACACGTTGATCGCGAACGCTGCGAAGGTGGTGCGGCTGTAGCGGGGCAGTTCAGTGAAGCCAGAGGACATAGGTCCCTGCTCCCGTCGCGAAGATGAGGGCGGATGTGGCCAGCCCGAGGCCTATGCCGCGAGGTAGGGAGCGGCGGTTCATGAAGAGCGGGGCGGATAGGGCCAGTGCGATGGCGGTCGCAGCGGCCGTCGCGGTGAGGGTCTTGTGACCGGCGACGACCGCATCGTTGTCGCGGAATCCGAATTTGGTCAGGGTCCACATGGCGGCTAGGAACAATCCGCAGACCGCCTGGAACAGCAGCACCGTGGACCATATCGCCGCGCGCCACATCCGTTCGGACGATGTCGGCGCTGTCGTGGGGGTTTCATGTTCGCTGCTCACATCGGTACCCCGATGGCCGGTGGCGCTGCGGACGGTGGCTTGGCGACCGGGCCTAAGGGGGTGCCGGGCAGTGGTGTCGGCACGTCGTAACGGGGGTTCCAACCGCCAGTGTTGAACGGGGCGAACGCTTTTCCACCGCTGCCGACATCGTGGTGGAAGGGCAGATTGCTCATTGGTCCCTGCTGTCCGCCGGCGGCGGCGTTGTCGATTAGCACGGTGCGCGTCATCCCGTCGGGCATGTCCTGGTAAACCTCCATCGACGGGTAGTCCGTGCGAGTGCCGTCGATGGTGACACCGTTGGCACCTGGGGTGAACACGAGGTCGCCGTTGACGGTCCAAGGGTGGCCGTCGGTGATACTTGGGTTGCGGCTGATCTCAGGTGCGAAGGGGTTGCCGGAGTCGTACTTGATCCGCACCGAGCCGTCTGGGAGTTGGGTCACCGTCCCGGAGGGGCGTCCGACTCGGACCTCACCGGGCGATCCGTCGGAGTTTTCCAGCACCGACGGATTCTGACGCAGGATGACGATGCCGTTGTCGTAGTCGATGATGGCGGTGACTTTGGTGTCCTCAGGGTCGAAGTTCGGGTTGGGGCCCCGGTTGTTGCCGAGGTCGTGCGACCAGGGGGGCGCCCCGCGGACCTCGCGATCGGGGATCCACTGTGACGACCGCACCACACCCTGCCCCGACACGGGCTTGATGCGGACCACCTCGACATCGGAGTTGGTGCCGCGAAACTTCGGGTCGTAGGTGTGCGGATCAAGCCCGGCGGCGGTGGTCCAATCCCCTGGCGAGACCGGGTCGCGCCCGAATACCTTGCGGAATGCCTCGATCTGATTGTGGCGTCGCTCGTCTTCTTGTGGCGGTGCCGGTGCGAGCGGAAAATCCAGTGCTCGGATGGTTTCGGGTGATTCAGAGAAGCCCCGGCCGTTCAGTTCCGTTGTTGCGGCGGTGATTTTTGTGGCGACCTCGTTGTCGGCCGTGCTGAGTGCGACGGCGCGGGTGGCGATCGTTGCCGCGAACTGCTGCGCTGCGGCGACCCGAAGTCCGCTGTACTTGCTGGTGTCGGTGACCGAGAGGTCTTCTCCTACGCAGAAGCCCGCCTCCTGGGCGTCGTTGATGGCGTCGATGGCGTGACGCTTGAGATAGGCCAGTTGATCGGCCCCTCGGCGAGCAACGGCCGCGGCATCGTTCAACGTGTCTGCCAAGCCGCGGACCTTGACCAGATCACTGAACGTGCGCTTCTGGGCGGCCTCAGCGGCAACACCCTCCCATCCGGTGCTACCCGGTGACAGGGTGCCACGGTGCATGCGGGTGAACGTGTCTTCCCAGTGTTTGGCGGTGCTCACCCAGTCGGTCGCTGCCTGCGACAGGTGGGTGGTGTCCCAGGACAGGATTTGCGAGAGGCTGGGTATGCCTGCACCGACAGCGGCAGGCATCTACGGCTGCACCGGGGCATCAAGGGCGGAGAGGCGCTGCGCGGAGCTCTCGTCGCTGTTCACATACTGGGCCGACGCGATGGTCAACGCCAGGCCCGTGGCCTCGACTTTGCCTGCCAGCACCGTCACCGTTGCTCCGACCGCGGCGTACAGACCGCTGACCGCCGTGCCGGTTGCCTGCGCGGGTGGTGTCACCGCCGCGCTCAGAGTCTCGGTGGCTAACCCCGACGCATCGGCTGAACACTGACCAGCAAGTGTGCGCAAGCCTGCGCCGCAAACATCCAAAGTCGCCACACCGCCAGTCTAGGAGGAGCGCGCGCAACGTCCAGTCACCACGACATGCCGCCACGACGAGGCCGCCGTCTCGTTTGTTGGGAAATGAGGTCGATCAGAGCCTGTCCTCAACAAGTTCGGTGAGGACCACTGCGCCGACGACGTCCCCTAGCCTCCGTACTCGCCAGCGCGGGTGCCTTTACGGCTCCTCGTGGACGGAAGCGCACCGTATCGTCGGCACTATGACCACGGTAATTTCAGGTCTTCGTGTGAAGCTGGGCGCGACACATGGTGACGTCCGCGTGACCAGCGGCGGGAAGCTCCTGCTGGTTGGCTATGTCGGAGGCACGCTCACCATCGCATCAGGCGGTTACGCCTTCATTATCGGCATGACGGAACGCCTGGTTGTTGAGCCGGGGGGCAAGGCCACTTATCGCGGATATTGCCGAGGCGACGTCATCAATGAGGGCGGTGACCTTGCGGTCACGCGCGGGGCTGTAATCGACGGGACCTTGCACGGACGCTCTTTCACTCGGGTGGATCCAGGGGCGAAGATCGGCGAAGCGCCGCCAGGTGGTCGGGGGCGTCGGCGACCTGATGGAGATGGAGACTGTTCCTCCTGACACTTGAGTCCTCGAACTGATTCACTTGGGAATGCGAACTCGGTGGAACGGTCTAACAATCGACTGCGTGGACCCCGACAGGCGCGCCGCGTTCTGGGGCGCACTGCTGGACCGCGATGTTGAGCGTGGTCGACCAGACCGTGATCAGCAAAACCGGCCACGTCCTAGCCAGCCATGAGATCAATCCCGACAAAAATACTGGCCCAACAAACACAAAAACCCCGGCCAAAGGCCGGGGAATCTGTAACCCATGACTCGACTCACCTGTAACCGATGACCCGACTCATGACAATTGTGGGCGAAGGGGGACTTGAACCCCCACGTCCCGAAGGACACTGGCACCTGAAGCCAGCGCGTCTGCCATTCCGCCACTCGCCCGAAACAACCGGGGGAGCGTATCACGGTTGAGGGGGTGGACCTCAACTCGCGCCCGCGGCTCCGACCAGCCTAGCGACCGCCGTCACACCTGCGCTCCGAGCCGCTGACCTGGTGTAATGGGATTCTCAGAATTCTCATGGTGACGGGGCGTCGACCTGGGCCGATACCATCAAGAGGAAGGCAAGCACCGCCGCGACATGCGGCGACTCGAGGCAGGCGGTGAGATGAGTAACCAGAGAGGTCTGGTTCAACGCATCGAGCGCCGACTCGAGAACACCCTGGGCGATGCGTTCGCCCGGGTATTCGGCGGATCAATCGCACCTGCGGAGGTAGAAGCAGCGCTGCGGCAAGAAGCCTCCGCTGGTGTGCGGACCCTGCCGGGCGACCGATTTTTGGCCCCCAATGAATACGTCATTACTCTCAGTGGATCTGACTTCGAGAAGGTCAGCGCCGATCGCGATCTCACCACGGACACTTTTGCCAAACACTTGGGCGGATACATCCGAGATCAGGGGTGGCAAACGTATGGTGATGTGGTTGTCAGGTTTGAGCAGTCGCCGAGCCTGCATACCGGCCAATACCGTGCGCGCGGCGTCGTCAATCCTGACGTCGACCCCCACCCGCCCCGAGCCAGCACCGCCCCAGCACAATCGAACCAGGCGTACACCGCAGAACCAGGAGTACCAGCGATGAGCGACAACCCCACCTACCGCGGCGACCAGGGTCAGGGGCGGCCCGGCGACGACTATTACGACGAGCGCTACCCGCGTCCGGAAGAACAGCGACCCGCCGCCCCCGAGCAGCGTGGCCCGTATCCGCCCGAGCAGGGCGGCTATGCACCCCCTCCCGGCGAGCAGGGCTACGGCCAGCGTCCGGGCGGCTACCCCGAGCAGGGCGGCTACGGCGGCGCCCCGGGCTACGGCCAGGGCTATGAGCAGCGTCCCCCCGCCGGCGGCGGCTATGGCGGCGGCCAGGGTTACGACTACCGCCAGGGCCCGCCCCCCGGATACGGCGGCGGCTACGGCCCGCCGCAGGGTGGTGGCTACCCCTCTCAGGCACCGCCGGCCGGGCCGGCCAGCGACTACGACTACGGCCGCGCACCGGGCCGGCACGAAGACGCCGGCTACGGCCGGCCCGAGCCTCGGCCCGCCTACCCCGACCAGGGCGGCTACGACCAGGGCTATGGCGGCGGCTACGGGCGCCCTGAGTACGGCCAGCCGGACTACGGCCGCTACGAGCAGGCCGGCTACGCCGAGCCCGCTGGCCGTGACTACGACTACGGTCAGCAGCCCGCTGGTGGCGGCTACGGCGGCTACGCGCAGCCGCCCGCCCAGGGCGAGTACCCGTCCGCCGGGCACGCAGTCACCCTGCAACTCGATGACGGCAGCGGCCGCACCTACCAGTTGCGCGAAGGCGCCAACGTCATCGGCCGCGGCCAGGACGCGCAGTTCCGCTTGCCGGATACCGGGGTCTCCCGCCGGCATCTGGAGATCCGGTGGGACGGCCAGGTCGCCCTGCTGTCCGACCTCAACTCCACCAACGGAACCACGGTGAACAACGCGCCCGTGCAAGAGTGGCAGCTGGCCGACGGCGATGTCATCCGGCTCGGCCATTCCGAGATCATCGTCCGCGTCCACTGAGGTAGGCGGGACTGCGGCTTGGTTGATGCGGGAGCGCCTTCACCCGCGCACCCACCGGCGTCCAAGTATCGTGACGGTGCCGAAGTCGGCCCGGGCCTGCTGGTATCGCGGGAACGGCGAGCGGGGCACGAGGACGGAGAGGACGCCGGATGCAGGGACTAGTTCTGCAGCTGACGCGCGCCGGCTTCCTGCTGTTGCTCTGGCTGTTCATCTGGTCGGTGTTGCGGATACTGCGCAATGACATCTACGCGCCCACCGGTGCGGTGATGGTGCGTCGGGGCCTGGCGTTGCGCGGCACGCTGCTGCCGTCGCGCCAACAGCGCCACGCCGCCCGCTACCTCGTGGTGATCGAAGGCGCGCTAGTCGGCACCCGGATCACCCTCGGCAGCCAGCCGGTGTTAATCGGCCGCGCCGATGACTCCACCCTGGTGCTCACCGACGATTACGCCTCCACCCGCCACGCCCGGCTGTCGCAGCGCGGTTCCGACTGGTACGTCGAAGACCTAGGATCGACCAACGGCACATACCTCGACAGGGCGAAGGTGACGACGGCAGTACGCGTTCCGATTGGCACGCCGGTACACATCGGCAAGACGGTAATCGAGCTGCGCCCGTGACCCTCGTCCTTCGCTATGCCGCCCGCAGCGACCGCGGCCTAGTTCGCGCCAACAACGAAGACTCCGTGTACGCCGGCGCCCGGCTGCTCGCACTGGCCGACGGCATGGGCGGGCACGCCGCCGGTGAGGTGGCCTCGCAGCTGGTGATCGCCGCGCTGGCCCACCTCGACGATGACGAGCCCGGTGGCGACTTGCTGAGCAAGCTCGACGAGGCGGTGCACGAGGGCAACTCGGCCATCGCCGCGCACGTCGAGCTGGAGCCCGAACTCGAGGGCATGGGCACCACCTTGACCGCAATCCTGTTCGCGGGCAACAGACTTGGGCTCGTCCACATCGGCGACTCACGCGGCTACCTGTTGCGCGACGGCGAGCTGGCACAGATCACCAAGGACGACACTTTTGTGCAGACCCTCGTCGACGAGGGCCGCATCACCGCCGAGGAGGCGCACAGTCACCCGCAACGCTCGCTGATCATGAGGGCCCTCACCGGCCACGAGGTCGAGCCGACGCTGATCATGCGGGAAGCCAAGGAAGGCGACCGCTACCTGCTGTGCTCCGACGGCCTGTCCGACCCGGTCAGCCAGGAGACCATCCTGGAGGCCCTGCAGATTCCCGACGTCACCGAGAGCGCGGACCGGCTCATCGAGCTCGCCCTGCGTGGCGGCGGCCCGGACAACGTCACCGTGGTAGTGGCCGATGTCGTAGACCACGACTACGGCGGGCAAACCCAGCCGATCCTGGCCGGGGCGGTCTCTGGCCATGACGACGACGTCGCGCCACCGAACACCGCCGCCGGGCGCGCGTCGGCCATCGCGCCGCGGCCCCCCGCCGCCAAGCGGGTGGTGGCCGAACCTGAACCGCCGGCCAAGCCGCGTTCACGCCGGCGGATGATCATCGCCGTCGCAGTGATCCTGCTGCTGGCGCTGGCCGGGCTCGCGGTCGGCCGCCAGGTCATCCGCAGTAACTATTACGTCAGCGCCCACGACGGCACGGTGGCGATCATGCGCGGTATCGAGGGTTCGATACTGGGCTACCCGCTACAGGAGCCCTACCTGTTGGGCTGCCTCAACGACCGAAATGAGCTGTCCCAGATCAGCTACGGCCAGTCCACCGACTCACTGGGCTGCCAGCTGATGCGCCTACAGGATCTGCGCCCGTCCGAGCGGGCCCAGGTATCGGCCGGGCTGCCCGCCGGATCCCTCGACGACGCGATCGGGCAGCTGCGCGAGCTGGCGCACAGCTCGCTGCTGCCGCCGTGCGCTCCGCCGCCGACCAGCACACCCACCCCCACGCCCACCCCGACTCCCGCGTCGTCTCCGGCTCCGAGCGCACCCCCCGCGCCGGGGCCGGTGCCCACCTCGGCGCCGAGCGCGTCAACTCTGGCACCGGCACCAGCCTCCACGCCGGTACCCGTAATCACCCCTGTGGCACCGGCTCCCAGCTCTACAGTTGCGCCGTCACCCGCGCCGATCCCAGTCCCCGCAACGAGTGAAAGTGGCGCCGCCACAACAGGTTCCGCTGTTCCTGCACCGCCCACGACTCCGCCGCCCACGGTGACGCAACTACCCGCAGCACCGCAAAAACCGGGTACCGACTGCCGGGCGGCGGCATGAGCACCCAACCGCAGGCACCCGTGACGCTGGCTACGGCAACCCCGACCCGGCGCAATGCCGAGCTGTTGTTGCTGTGTTTCGCCACCCTGATCACCGTCGTGGCACTGCTGATCGTGGAGGCCAACCAGGAGCAGGGCATCAGCTGGGATCTGGCCAGTTCCACGCTCGCGTTCCTCACCTTGTTCGTCTGCGCGCACCTGGCGATCCGGCGCTTCGCGCCCTATGCCGATCCGGTGCTACTGCCGGTGGTGGCTCTGCTGAATGGTCTGGGCCTGGTGATGATCCACCGCCTGGACCTGATCGGCGGCCCACTGAACACCCACCGCGGTCCCAGCGAGGAACAGCAGATGCTGTGGACACTCCTCGGCGTCGTGGGGTTCTCCCTGGTGGTCGTCTTCCTCAAGGACCACCGCATCCTGGCCCGCTACGGCTACACGTTCGGGTTGGCCGGCCTTGTGCTGCTGGCGATTCCGGCACTGCTGCCCGCCCAATACTCGGAGACCAACGGCGCCAAGATCTGGATTCGGTTGCCGGGCTTCAGCATTCAGCCAGCTGAATTCTCGAAGATTCTGCTGTTGACCTTCTTTGCCGCCGTGCTGGTGGCCAAGCGTGACGTGTTCACCAGTGCAGGTAAACATTTCCTGGGCGCCGACCTGCCGCGGCCGCGTGATCTGGCTCCGCTTCTAGTGGCCTGGATCGTCTCCGTCGGCGTCATGGTCTTCGAGAAGGACCTGGGCACCTCGCTGTTGCTGTATGCCTCGTTCCTGGTGATGGTCTACATCGCCACCGAGCGGTTCAGCTGGGTGGTGATCGGCCTGACCCTGTTCGCCGCGGGCAGTGTGGTGGCCTACTACCTGTTCGGCCACGTCCGCGTCCGGGTTCAGACCTGGATGGACCCCTTCGGCGACCCGGAGGGCGCCGGCTATCAAATGGTGCAGTCGCAGTTCAGCTTCGCCACCGGCGGCATCTTCGGCACCGGGCTGGGCAACGGGCAACCGGGCACCGTGCCGGCCGCGTCGACGGACTTCATCACCGCCGCGATCGGCGAGGAGCTGGGCCTGGTCGGCCTCGCCGGGGTGCTGATGCTGTACACGATCGTGATCGTGCGGGGGTTGCGCACCGCGATCGCCGTGCGAGACAGCTTCGGGAAACTGCTGGCCGCCGGCCTGGCGTCCACCCTGGCGATCCAGCTGTTCATCGTCGTCGGCGGCGTCACCGGTTTGATCCCACTGACCGGACTCACCACACCGTGGATGTCCTACGGCGGCTCGTCACTGGTGGCCAACTACCTGCTGCTGGCGATCCTGGTGAAGATCTCCCACGCCGCCCGGCGCCCGATCATGACCAACCCGCACGCGTCCATCGCGGCCTCTAGTACCGAGGTGATCGAGCGGGTATGAACACTTCACTGCGTCGCATATCGGTGATGATCATGGCGTTGATCGTGCTGCTGTTGTTCAACGCGACCATCACCCAGGTCTTCCGCGCCGACGGTCTGCGTGCCGATCCGCGCAATCAGCGCGTGCTGCTCGACGAATATTCGCGCCAGCGCGGCCAGATCACCGCAGGCGGCCAGCTGCTGGCGTATTCGGTGTCCACCAGCGGGCACTACCGGTTCCTGCGGGTGTACCCGAATCCCTATGTGTACGCGCCGATTACCGGGTTCTACTCGCTGCGCTACTCCAGCACCGGATTGGAGCGGGCCGAGGACGGCATCCTCAACGGCTCCGACCAGAGGTTGTTCGGGCGACGACTGGCTGACTTCTTCACCGGCCGCGACCCGCGCGGCGGCAACGTCGATACCACCATCGTGCCGCGCATTCAGCAGGCCGCCTGGGAGGCGCTGCAACAGGGCTGCACCGGCGGCTGCCGTGGCTCGGTGGTAGCCATCGAGCCGTCCACCGGCAAGATCCTGGCGATGGTGTCGTCACCGTCGTACGACCCGAATCTGCTGGCCACCCACGACACGGAGGAACAGGGCACCGCCTGGCAGCAGCTGCGCGACGACCCGGCCTCCCCGCTGACCAACCGCGCCATCTCCGAGACGTTCCCGCCGGGATCGACCTTCAAGGTGATCACCACCGCGGCGGCACTGCAGTCCGGGGTGACCGATAACGACCAGCTCACCAGCGCGCCGCAGATTCAGCTGCCAAACAGCACCGCCACCTTGGAGAACTACGGCGGAACACCGTGTGGCAGCGGACCCACAGCATCTCTGCGGGAGGCTTTCGCCCGATCCTGCAATACAGCCTTCGTCGAACTGGGTATCCGGGTGGGTGCCGATGCCCTGCGAAGCACGGCGCAGGCTTTCGGGTTCGACAGCCCACCAGCACCGATCCCGTTGGAGGTGGCGGAATCGACCATCGGTCCCATGACCGACGCCGCCGCACTGGGGATGTCGAGCATGGGTCAGAAAGACGTGGCGGTGACACCCTTGCAGAACGCGTTGGTGGCGGCGACGATCGCCAATTCCGGTGTGATGATGCAGCCCTACCTGGTGGACAGTCTCAAGGGACCCGACTTGTCCAACATCAGTACCGCGTCGGCGCAGGAGCAGCGACGGGCCGTTTCGCCACAGGTGGCGGCTAAGCTAACAGATTTGATGATCGGCGCCGAGCAGATGACCCAGCAGAAAGGGGCGATCCCCGGCGTGCAGATCGCATCCAAGACCGGCACCGCCGAGCACGGTACCGACCCCCGCAACACCCCGCCGCACGCCTGGTACATCGCCTTCGCGCCGGCTCAGAGCCCCAAGGTGGCGGTTGCTGTGCTGATCGAAAATGGTGGTGACCGCCTGTCGGCCACTGGCGGATCGGTGGCCGCACCGGTCGGGCGGGCCACGATTGCCGCGGCATTACAGGGGGCCTCGTGAGCCACCCGAAGTCGAGCGAAGCGAGGCGAGCAATGAGCCTCCGAAGTCGAGCGAAGCGAGGCGAGCAATGAGCCTCCGAAGTCGAGCGAAGCGAGGCGAGCAATGAGCCCGCGCGTGGGAGTGACGCTGTCAGGCCGGTATCGCCTGCAGCGGCTGATCGCCACCGGCGGTATGGGCCAGGTATGGGAGGCCGTCGACAGTCGGCTCGGACGCCGGGTAGCGGTCAAGGTGCTCAAGCAGGAGTTCTCCTCCGACCCCGAATTCGTCGAACGGTTCCGCGCCGAGGCCCGCACCGTCGCCATGCTCAACCACCCCGGCATCGCCGCCGTGCACGACTACGGCGAGACCGATATGGACGGTGAGGGTCGCACCGCCTACCTGGTGATGGAACTGATCAACGGCGAACCGCTGAACTCCGTGATCAAACGCACCGGGCGCCTGTCGCTGCGGCACTCCTTGGACATGCTCGAGCAGACCGGCCGCGCCCTGCAGGTGGCCCACGCCGCCGGCCTGGTGCACCGCGACGTCAAGCCCGGCAACATCCTCATCACACCGACCGGTCAGGTGAAACTCACCGACTTCGGTATCGCCAAAGCCGTCGACGCCGCCCCTGTCACCCAGACGGGGATGGTGATGGGCACCGCCCAGTACATCGCGCCCGAGCAGGCCCTCGGCCACGACGCCACCGCGGCCAGTGATGTCTACGCCCTGGGAGTTGTTGGCTACGAAGCGGTTTCGGGTAAGCGGCCGTTCGTCGGTGACGGCGCGCTTACCGTGGCGATGAAACACATCAAGGAGACGCCCGCCCCGCTGCCGGCCGACCTGCCGCCCAACGTGCGCGAACTGATCGAAATCACCCTGGTGAAGAACCCGGGCATGCGGTATCGCAACGGAGGGCAGTTCGCCGACGCCGTGGCAGCGGTACGCGCCGGCCGCCGGCCGCCGCGGCCCAACTCGTCACCGACCATCCGCGCGACCCCGGCCTCGATCCCCGGTAGTTCGCCCCGCCTGCCGGCGCCGCCGGCTACCGGGATGCGCCCGCGGGTCAACACCGGCAGCCACCGTCCGGCGCCACCGCGGCGCACGTTCTCCTCGGGACAGCGGGCCCTGTTGTGGGCCGCGGGTGTGCTCGGTGCCCTGGCCATCATCAGCGCCATCCTGATCGTGCTGGCCGATCGCGACCGCAAGGAGAATAAGCCCGTCGAGCAGACCGTCACCGACACGGTCACGCCCACCAGCCAGGCAGCTCCCAGCGGTTGGACGCAAGATCCACTCACCGGTAATTCTGGCGGGCACGGGGTAATCCGAATCACGTCCGCCAGCGTGGCTATTGCTGCTCTGACCGAGCCCGATCGACACGACGAGAAGCCGCAATGACCACCCCACAGCACCTGTCCGACCGCTACGAGCTGGGCGAGATCCTCGGCTTCGGTGGCATGTCCGAGGTGCACATGGCCCGTGACACCCGGCTGCACCGGGATGTGGCGGTCAAGGTGCTGCGTGCTGACCTGGCTCGTGATCCTAGCTTCTACCTGCGGTTTCGCCGGGAGGCGCAGAACGCCGCCGCGCTGAACCATCCCGCGATCGTGGCCGTCTACGACACCGGCGAGGCCGACACCGGCAACGGCCCGCTGCCCTACATCGTGATGGAGTACGTCGACGGGGTGACTCTGCGCGACATCGTCCACACCGACGGCCCGATCCCGTTCCGGCGGGCCATCGAGATCATCGCCGATGCCTGCCAGGCGCTGAACTTCAGCCACCAGCACGGCATCATCCACCGCGACGTCAAGCCGGCGAACATCATGATCTCCAAGACCGGCGCGGTAAAGGTGATGGACTTCGGCATCGCCCGGGCGCTGGCCGACACCGGCAACAGCGTCACCCAGACCGCCGCGGTGATCGGCACCGCCCAATACCTGTCACCCGAGCAGGCCCGCGGCGAACCGGTCGACGCCCGCTCCGACGTCTACTCGCTGGGCTGTGTGCTCTACGAGATCCTCACCGGGGAGCCGCCGTTCGTCGGCGATTCACCGGTTGCCGTGGCCTATCAGCATGTCCGCGAGGATCCGGTGCCGCCGTCACAGCGGTATCCCGGCATCTCCCCGGAGCTGGATGCCGTCGTGCTCAAGGCCCTGGCCAAGAACCCGGACAACCGCTACCAGACGGCGGCCGAGATGCGCACCGACCTCGTCCGCGTGCACAACGGCGAAGCCCCCGAAGCGCCCAAGGTATTCAGCGCCGCGGAGCGGACCTCCATGCTCAACGCACCGGCGGCGCCGTCCCGCGGTGACGAGACGGACGAAATCCCGCGGACGGCCACGTTCGTCGAGACTGATCGGGCCGGCGGATCGATCGCCCGCTGGCTCATCGTCGTCGCGGTGTTGGCCGTCCTCACCGTGGTGGTGACCATCGGGATCAACATGGTCAGCGGTAACCCGCGCAATGTGCAGGTACCCGATGTGCGCGGCCAGGCCAAAGACGACGCGATCGCCACGTTGCAGAACAAGGGTTTCAAGATCCGGACCCAGACGACCCCGGACAACACGGTGCCGCCCGAAAAAGTTGTCAGCACGGATCCCACTGCAAACTCCTCGGCCGGCGCCGGTGACGAGATCACGATCAATCTGTCGACCGGCCCTGAGCAGCGCGAGGTACCCGACTGCAGCAATGGCGGCAGTGGCGGAGGCATCAGCTACGCCGACTGCGTCCAAAAACTCAAAGACGCCGGGTTCAGCAAGTTCAAACAGACAACTTCGGCGTCTACGCCGGACCAGAAGGACAGGGTGCTGTCCACCGTTCCACCGGCCAATCAGCTTTCGGCGATCACCAACGAAATCACGATCGTCGTCGGCAATGGGCCACAGACCGCTGAAGTTCCGGTGGTCGCGGGGCAGACCATCGACGTGGCCCAGCAGATTCTTACCGCGTCCGGATTCTTGAAGACGCTGCCTGTGCCGACCGATAGCACCGAGCCGTCCGGCCAGGTAGTCGGCACCGATCCGCCGAACGGGCAGGTGGTTCCCCAGGACACCGTGATCCAGATCAAGGTGTCGCGCGCCAACCAGTTCGTCATGCCGGATTTGCGCGGAATGTTCTGGACCGACGCCGAGCCGCGACTGCGTGGCCTGGGCTGGACCGGCGGTCTGGACAAGGGCGGCGACGTCCAGAACAGCGGTCAGCGGTCCAATGCCGTGGTGACCCAAAGCCCCGCGCCGGGTACCGGCGTGAACTTCGGGGCGACGATCACCCTCAGCTTTGCGTCGTAGCGGCTAACGGAGCCTCGCCGCCGAGGGCGTGCCGGACGGTGTCGGCCACCTCCTGCTCGAGGCGGCGCACCAGGGTTTCGTCGGGAGCCTGCCCGCAGTAACCCAGCCAGTTGGCCAGCATCCGGTGCCCGCCCTCGGTCAGGATCGACTCCGGGTGGAATTGCACGCCGTGGATCGGCAGCTCGACGTGACGCACCGCCATGATGACCCCGCCCCCGCCCATCCCGTCGCCACGCTCGCCCGGGGCCGTATGAGCTATCGCCTGCAGCTCGGCCGGCACCGTCTCGGGCAGGATGGTCAGTGAGTGGTAGCGCGTCGCGGTGAATGGGTTCGGAAGTCCTTGCAGCACACCGCTATTGGTGTGGAAGACGGTGCTGGTCTTACCGTGCAGCAGCTCCGGCGCGCGGTCCACCGTGCCGCCGAAGGCGACTCCGATCGCCTGGTGACCCAGGCATACGCCCAGCAACGGGGTGCCCGCCGCGGCGCACGCACGAACCAGGGGGATCGAGGCGCCCGCGCGTTCCGGTGTGCCCGGTCCCGGGCTCAACAGCACGCCGTCGAATTCCGTCGCGATCTGCGCCGCGTCCGCCAGCCGGTCGTCGTCGTTGCGCCAGACCTGGGCGTCGACTCCGAGCTGGCCCAGATACTGGACCAGGTTGAACACGAAGCTGTCGTAATTGTCGACGACCAAGACCTGCACCAGGTCAGGTTACCTGGGCGGATCCACTCAATAACCGACCGGACCGACCGGCTGGGCGTAGCGCATTCGCACCGGTCCGGTGTACCCGGCGACGGTGAGATCGTCGCGGACCTGCTCGGTGTAGCCCAGCCCGAACCGCACGACGTACTGCTTGTACAAGGTGACCAGGGGAGCGGCTGCCAGCGCCGCCCGCATCGCATTCGCGTCCCCGACCGCGGTGACCGTGTACGGCGGGCTGTAGGTGCGCCCGTTCAGCAGCAGAGTGTTGCCCACGCAGCGCGGGGCTGAGGTACCGATGATGCGCTGATCCTGCATTTGGATCGCCTCGGCGCCGGCGCTCCACAGAGCGTTGAGCACCGCCTGGATGTCCTGCTGGTGGACCACCAGGTCGTCGGGGGAGGCATCGCGCGGGAACCGCCCGTTGGCGTCACGCTGGGCGTCGGACAGCGTGACGATCAGGCCTGCGCCGTGCACCGGATCCAATCCAGCGTCGCCGGCGAGTTCATCGGCACGGGCCAGCATCGCCGCCAGCGCGGTGCCGGCCGAGGCACCGTGGGTGGAGTCGACCTGAGCGGCCAGCCCGTCGCGCTGCGCGCTGAGCCGGTCGACCGAATTCTGGGTCTCGTGAACCAGGTCGACGAGGCGGGGCGAATCGGCACGGCGGATCTCACTGCCACCGGATACGCCGTGGGTGGCGGCCAGCAGCACTCCGGCCAGAAGGCACACCACCGGCACGCCGAACCGCCACGGCGAGCGCGTGGTGCCCGTCGTCGCTGGTGCCGGAGTTTTCGGGTGGCGGCGCCGCTGCGTTAATCTCATAGTCGATCTGCGCACCATCGTCGCAGAAGATCCCGGCCCGAAGGTACCCATGCCCAAGTCCAAGGTTCGCAAGAAGAACGACTTCACGATCAATTCGGTGAGCCGTACTCCGGTCAAGGTCAAAGCCGGACCGTCGAGCGTGTGGTTCGTTGTGCTGTTCATCAGCCTGATGCTGATCGGGCTGGCCTGGCTGTTGGTGTTCCAGCTCGCCGCCTCCGGTCTGGATGTGCCCAGCGCACTGCAGTGGATGGCGAAACTTGGTCCCTGGAACTACGCGATCGCGTTCGGGTTCATGATCACCGGATTGTTGCTGACAATGCGGTGGCGCTGAGCGCGGCCGACACCTTAGAGGATTCACCCTGTGCGTTCGCCGTTTTGGGGCTGGCAACCTTCTGGTCACCCAATCACACGCATGTGATTCATCCCCATTGTTGATAGCGCCTGTGGATAACTCCATCGGCCACGGTAGATGCACCCGAGGACCCCGTGCAGCAAACTGAATGGGCCCCGAAAATTGGGGCCGTCGCAGGTCTTGCCATCGCGGGCATTTTGATGGCTATCGGTTGTGTGACCGTTGTCACAGACCCGCCCGGCAGGATCCTCACCGGGATTGCTGCGATCGGCCTGATCGCGTTCGGATTCGGATCATGGCGAGCCAGACCCCGGCTGGCAATCACCGGTGATGCACTGGTGTACCGCGGGTGGTTCCGGACGCAGACACTGCGCCGTCCCGACATCACGCTGATCCGTATCACCGAGTTCCGCAGGATCGGTCGCAAGACCCGGCTTTTGGAGATCGAAACGGGCGCCGACCGCCTGATCGTGCTCAGCCGGTGGGACCTTGGGACCGAGCCGCTGACGGTTCTGGACGCGCTGACCGACGCGGGATTCGCGGGTCGCTAACGCGGCCGGCTCAGGAGATGGTGATCGACTCGATCACCACGTCGTCAGCGGGCCGGTCGTTGCGATCGGTGGCCGTGGTCGCGATCGCGTCGACGACCTTCTGCGACTCCGGGTCAACGACCTCGCCGAAGATGGTGTGCCGGCGGTTGAGGTGCGGGGTCTTGCCGACGGTGATGAAGAACTGCGAGCCGTTGGTGCCCGGACCGGCGTTGGCCATGGCCAGCAGGTAGGGCTTGTCGAACTGCAGCTCGGGATGGAACTCATCGGCGAACTTGTAGCCGGGGCCGCCGCGACCGGTACCGGTCGGGTCGCCGCCCTGGATCATGAAGCCGTCGATGACGCGGTGGAAGACGGCGCCGTCGTAGAACGGTCCGGCGGTGCTGCCCGATGCGTTCTGCGTCGAGTACTCCTTGGTGCCCTGCGCCAGACCAACGAAGTTGGCGACTGTCTTGGGGGCGTGATTACCGAAGAGGGCGATCTTGATGTCACCGCGGTTGGTGTGCAGGGTCGCGGTCGCTGTCGCAATGGGGCTCGTCACGGGATCTCAGTCTGCCATTAGCGTCGGCTGCCCCAACTCGCGGCCACCCCCACGGCGCTGTGGCAGTGTTGACGTCATCGACAGGTGCCAGTGCCGGGAGGTTCGTAATGGGACGCAGGACTGAACCCCAACTCACGTCGCGCGAGCGGCTGAACCGGGGACTGCATTACACCGCCGTCGGTCCCGTGGACATCACCCGCGGCGTGGTCGGCGTCAGCGTGCATTCGGCCGAGTCAGCAGCGGGTGCCATCAGGCGCCGTGCCCGTGAGGCGCGCGCTGTGAAAGACGAACTCGCCAAGGAGGCCGAGGCGGTCCGGCAGGCCGTGGCCGAGCTGCCCCAGGTACTGGCCGACGCCCGCAAGTCGAAGCACCGTCGCCGGCGGCGATTCTTCGTGTTCGGCCTCCTGGGGCTGGCGGTCGTGGCCGGTGGCGCGGTCGCGTTCTCGATCGCGCGACGGTCAGCCACTCCCGAGCCGTCGGCCCTGCCGCCCAGTGTGGATGTCGCACCGAAGATCTGACGCTCCGAGCCGGTCGGGCCGCGGCTGCAGCAGTCCTGCCTTCTCAATGGTCAGTGCGCGTGCGTGAACACTTCGGCCACGTGTGATGGGCTGTCGATTGCTGAATCGCAACTAGCTAACGGCCGTACCCCCGCATTCAGGCGGCCAATTACGGCGCAATGGTGCATGATCATTGACATGGGTTGGGGGAGCCTGTCTCGTCACAGGGTGAAATGCAGAACCTGCAAGCACGAACAGACGGTCTTCGCCGGCAGGGAGACATTCACCTGTCGGGGATGCAAGAAGACGTTGCCGCAGCGCATGGCAGTCCCCATCGCGGAGTGGTCTGGGCGCCATGGCAGCAGACCCGTGGATAAAAACACGAACTGAACCTCGTGCGCCCGCCGGGTGGGGATCCGACCCGCCCGAATCCTCGTGGAGTCTATGCCTTGCAAGGGCGAATCGCACTGCAGTTCAAGCGGTTTCGTGCCCGGTGAAGTGCTGAAGCACACAACGGTGGCTAACCTTCAACACGGGGTATCCGAGCTGCGAACAATGCTCGGCACCGGCCCGAGCCACTCAGCCGGCCCACCGTCGTAGTGCCAGGCGAAGTCGTCGTAGCAGTGGACGCGCTCTCCGCCCGCGGACGCGAATACGACTTGGTTCCAGACTTCCCAGATGCGGCGGGACCAGACATCGAGCTTGCGGGATAGCAAGCGGCGGGAAGTGTGCATGGCGCGATTCCTAATGAAGAACTCCGCGTAGCGAAGTCGAGCAGGATTATCACGGTCGTGACCGGCCATGGGTGCAGCCTGGAGACTGGATACAAAAAGGGCGGCCCCGTAGGGGAAAACGGCCCTCTTTGGTAGCGCGAGCCTACCGAAGATCCGCCCGAAGATCCGCCTGAATGCAAAACCGGCCAGTCCGAGTACGGCCTGACCTGTGCGAATCGTTGTGGAGCCTAGGAGATTCGAACTCCTGACATCTGCCTTGCAAAGGCGAATCACCCTGCAGTTCAGGCCGTTACGGTGCACTTATGGTGTGGAAACACACAACTTTAGTTAACAGTAGTTATCTGTAACTGTGGGCGGATTGTGGGCACAAAGTGTGCGGCAGCCTCATCTATCTAGTTGCTCTATAACCTCTGCGGCCACGCGAATCACTTCCCAAAGGGGACTCGTGGTCCTGACGTAGTACACACGGTTCTCGTGGTCCGGGGTCTCTTTGTAGACCAGACCGACTTCGGCCAGTCGTTCGAGCTCTTGGCGGATGGCCGTGCGCGCGGCAAGTGATTCGGGCGGTTCCGATTGGTAGAAGCGATCCTTCTGGGATCCGAGGATCCACAAGGCAATCGGCAGTCGGCACGCACGTCCGAAGAGAAGCTCGCTGATACGTGTCGCATCCATGGGCAGCCCGCCGGATCAGTAACATGGAACATGTAACAAGAATTATGTGACAGGATACCTGTCTGGGGCAAAGGTAGGCGCGCGTGACGACTGCTCATCTAAGCGAACCGGACTATCAGGACGAATACCTAGCGGACTCTCTGTGCCGTGCGCGCGCGGGGGAAGCCGAACTCCGCAGCATCGATACCCTCCGGGACGTCGGAAAGCGCCTGCTGGTCGAGGCCGAAAGACTTCGCTGCGACGCCATAGTTCCCGTGGATATGCTCGCCCAGTCCATAACGACGTCGGCCCAGCTGCTCTCGGATCATGATCATGACCTCCCCTTTGGAGGTTCATCCGCGGCGGTACACCGCGCGTTGGTGGTCGCCGCGGTGACAGTGACGGGAAGCCTCTGCACTCAGGAGGCAGCGGCCCTGCGGGCTGCCGGGGCAAAGTGGGTCGGGCTGGTCGTGTACCAAAGGACCCGTCCCGATTTAGACGGTCTCGATCAGAATCCGTTGTTCGATCGAATCGTCTCAATCGGGCCCATTTAGGATCCCGATCGCAGCCAGCGCAACTGCGGCTGGCTCGGTGAAATCGGCGGGCAGGTCGAAACGGCTCGCTGCGGCAGCGATAGCGCCGGCCTTATCGCTACCGCAGGCTCGGCCCATTTGCGGCCCGTCCATGATCTGAACATCGTTGATTTCGTCACGTTCACGGCAAGCGCTAAGAATTGCGCCTTCGATTCGCAAACGGTCCTTCGTGCCGTCCCTTATCCGAGCGCGGCGGTCATAGTCAGCCTCCAATAACACCGCCACACGGATGCCGGGCAAGCCCACCAATGTACTTGACAGCCAGTCGTGCGCCTCGCGTGTCCGCGTCGCCCGATCATGGCCGGGGTTCAAAATGTGCTCAATTCGCGTCACATATTCCGAGGTAGCCGAGTCCACAACTACCCCTACGACGACGCGTTTGGTTCCCCTTGTTCGAACTTGTAGCCCAAGGACCTGCACACCTGCAGAATACAAGCTCATGAGACGTCGTCCGGGCGAACTTGTTGCGAATAGATACCATCTACGACGCCCCCTAGGGACGGGTACTTACGGCGAAGTCTGGGAGGCACGCGATACACACCTTGGGCACGATGTCGCGCTTAAGCTGATGCATCACCAGGACAAATCGACCACCTGGCGCGAGGCACACTTACTAACCGCTCTGCGAAGCGAGCACATTCTGGAGGTGCACAACGCGGATGCCGAGTTCGACGTACCGTATCTCGACACCGCATTGGCAGCGTGTTCCCTCGACGCTGTGATGGCGCCATACGGAATTGAACCAACCAGAGCAGTAGATTATGTGCGTCGCGCGCTTCGAGGCCTGGAATTATGCCACCGGTCCCAGCTGCTACACCGCGACATCAAGCCCGCAAACCTATTCCTCTCGATCGGTGGAGACGCGCTGTTGGGAGATTTCGGAATCGCCTCTGTGATGGATTCCAACGGTTTCGCAGAAGCGGGCGGTGATATCCGCATCCGGGCACCAGAACTGCACGGTGGTGGCGGTACGAGCATCCGATCGGACATTTATTCGATGTCGGTAACACTTTATGCACTGCTGGCTGGGCGAATGCCATTTGGACAGCAATACGAAGCCGACCTCATAGCAGCTGTCCAAGCAGGGCAATACCCACATCTTCGAGATATTGCTCCGCATGTTGGCAGGGCACTAGCCGATAAGGTTCGCAAGGGCATGTCGGTCGATCCGCACAGCCGCTACGCGAGTGCGGGAGAGTTTGACAACGCGCTCGCTATTCCGGTCGACGCGCGCAAGTTCACACCAGCTGCAGTGGACGGCGATGAATTGCGGGCATGGTCTGGTACCGGCAAGGGAGTCGACCTCCGGGTTAGCCTGCGACCTTCGTCGCGGCCAAGGCAGTACAGAATCGACACGGTGGGAGTTCGCACGAATCGTCGGCTACTCGAACACTGCGGCGACATCCGAGAACGCGACGCGCCTACACGGCTTCGTCGGATTTTCGATGGACTCAGACACTAACCACATCCCCCGCGCGGGCGCCTATGTCACATCCTCACCGCGGCGAGTACCTCAACGCGGCCGGTAAATCGCGCCGCGACTAAACCGTGTAATCAGGTGCGGATAGTGGCCGGCACGATTGCAGACGATCAGCTGGGAGGCTTCAAGTACCCCGAAACTTCGCCGTAGAGGACAAACAGGACCCAGAAGAAGAGCACGACTGCAGCGAACACGGCCTGCTCCCAGAGCCCGATGCCGGGGTTTGAGTGGGTGACCGCGGCAAAAACGGCCCAGGCGCCTGCGGTAATCGCCGCGCCTACCTCCAACGCTCGGCCAAACATGCGGATGAACTCCACATTCCATTCCTTGAGGAACTTTCCGACACCGGTGCCGAGCGCGAAGAGCCCGAGCGCAAGTGTGAGGGCGTTATCTGTCACCCGCGGAGTGTCGCATTTAGGGCTTGCCCAAAGGGACGGTTACTCCGACCGCGGCAGCCAACAGTCCGTCGATGTGACGCCGGCAATCCTCCACACCCCACGCGGGTGACGTACGAAGGCACCGGGTGACGGTAGTGAGAGGGTCCGACAACGCCCGGATTGAATGCACGAAAGGCCCCAGGCGCCCCCGGCCTTATCCGCTGCCGGCCAGAGCTGACTGAAGACGCTCGATGAAAGCTGTTGCCTGGCTGCGTGCAAATTCGTTGGTCCTACTCGTGGCGTCAACAGTCAGCGTCATGTCGTTGAAGTGAACCTGCACCGTGGGCAGAAGTTCCGGAACGCGCGTGGTGCCCCACCGGGGCCAGTCGATCTGGACATCCTGAAGTTCAATATTCCGTATGTCCGATATCGGCCGAACATACCCGCTTACCAACAGCTTTGCGTTCTTGTCGCCTTCGGGGCCTTGGTGGGCGCCTATGATCAAGCACCCGAACGTCTTCCCGCGCAACCAGTACACGCGATGTTCACCTGTGGACGCTTCGGGTTGCTCGGCAACGAAGGCGACCGTCTCGAATGAACCGCCCACAAACCATGCCAGCGTGTACAGCAACTCTGTGTATTCCGCGTGCGTCAGCCGCAGGTGCTCGATGGGACCGATTGCGCTTTGCAAGAGAGTAGCGGTCGATTCGTCGAGCTCTCTGGTAGCCATCAGCTAGTGCTCCCTCTAATCTTTCTCGCCTCTGTCAGTTGATCCCGTAGTAGGTCAGAATCGCCTTACTAATTGCCTTGGCCCCCTCTTGAACTCCGGCTTGGCCGGCGCTCTTAAGCGCACCCACTGTGAGCTTGCCCAAGAATCGAGTTACGCGCGATCCTGGCTCGCCTGCCGGTGTCTCGTCGTCGGCCTCATCGCCCTCTACAGCCTGCTGAAGCTCCGACACGTCCTCAGGAGCTAGGCCCAGTCCTGCGACCGAATTCAGGAGGCTGTCAAGATCATTGACTCTGACTCCACCCACCTGCACGGCGGACGGACTGTCAACCGCCAGCGTGTTCCCGTGCCCATAGATGATGTTCACGATGTTATTGACGGTGCTTTGATCAGCGGGCACCGTTCCGGGCTCTCCCGCGTCAGGGGTTACCTTCTCCAACTCCAGTGCGAGATTGAGAACGCGCGTGCGAACGTTGTCGAGAACCTCGACGATCAGTGGCGCGGGTACATGCTTCCGCGCGACCAACAACCCGTAACCCTCCATAATCTGGGGGATCGTACCGTTATTCATCAGGGTGTTGAGAATCGCGACAGCGTCTGCGCCCCAGCTATACACAACTGTATCGCCCGCCGACGCGAACTGTTCGAGCTGGCTCACAGACTCGTGAAATCTGACTTCGAATGCGCCCGCTTCTCTCATGCCCTTAGGCACAGAGACAGACGGCAGCGGTACGTTTTGCGCGCCTGATTGGAACGGGCCCGACCAGTCGCTCAATACCTGGCACGGGAATGGTCCGCGGTAGTCGGGGATGGCCGCATCGCTGGGGTAGCCGCTGAGTTCGTTGTCCACCCAGTCAATGAGTGGTGGTGTTTCTAGCCGTGATGCGACAACTTTCAGCTTGCGCAGCAGGTTCGGAGTAGTCACGTCATCCGAGGAAGCCGCCTCGATGATCGCGGATAGTTTCGACACAGCCCCAATCATGGACCCGCTAACCGACAAGACGGGGTGCTCGGCAAGCTCGGGCGCTGCGCCAGGCCGAGTGTGACACGGATGCCGCCGCACCCCCAGAACTGAGCCACATCCTGAAACAGCGCACCGCACGAAGTTCAATGGGTCGGCGATGGCGCGGAATTCGAGTGAGGGAACCCACCCCTCTAGCCCTTGCCGTTAACCACAGGAGGCTCATCGCTCGTCGGTTGAGGGTGTCGGGGCACGACGCCAGTCGTTTCGGGCGGCAGTGGAACCTGCGTTAGCGGGGGTTGCGGCACCACGGTTGTCGCCACTGAACAAGAGCCCGGGCAGCCCGGCCCAAACAGCTGTTGCACAATCTGGGCGGGAGGGTCAGACCGCTTCGCTGGCCCCGTGAAAACGATGAGCGCACATAGCAACAGTGCGCCCAACGCGATTGCCTGCCATACGACCGCGAAGAGGAGCCACCTTGCCTTATTATCCGAGCCCACCCTAAGTCGCTCAATTGACTCCACATTTGCTGCCGAGACTTGGGCCGTGAATTCCTGTGCGGGCCAACGCTCTGTCAAGATTTCTCGCATCGAGTGGGTGTCGATCACCGCGGCCCGCCAAGGCAAGTTGGCTACAACTGCGCAAACGGCCGATGCCAGCAGTGCTCCCACGGCAAGAGACAGCACCACCAAGGCGATTCCACTTGCCTTGTTGCCCACAAAGTACGCGCCGACAGCAAGCACGAGGGTGACGACACCGGTGGTGCCGGTTAACGCCGCTCCGGCGCGGCTCGTCAGTGAATCTTGGCGGGCCTGCTCGAAGGCAAGTTGGCCCTGTATGAAAGCCGCGACCTCACTGCCGTGGTCGTCGTCATCCTCGGGTTGTGCCACTGAATCACCTCTCCACTTTCAAAGGATTTAGGCTCATTTGGGCGGCACAACCGATGTGGGGGCCATGACTTCTGGCGTGTGCAGCGTCAACCCTGGCCCGACAGGCGCTGGTGCCCCACTGGGGGGCGGAGGCGCAGAAACCGTCACATTGATGGTGGGGGCCGGAGTAGGTTGCGCTTCCTGTCGTGGCGTAAAGACGACAGTGATCGTGCAGGCGGCGAGCATCGCGACTGCCACGATTTGACAAATTCCCGAAGCCAGCAGGAATTGGAACTTGGTGCTCGTGCCGGGTCGAAGTGACTGAATCACTTGATAATTGGCGTAGGCGGCCACTCCACGAGCAGTCACTTCGGTATCGGCCCAACGATCACGAACCATCATCTTGAGTGTCGATGGCGACGTGAGTTTGATTCTCCAAGGAAACCCCGCGACGACCGCACAGACGGCAGACACGAGCAGCGCGAGCAGCGCGAGCACTAGGAGGGCCTTAGCCAAACCGGTTAGGACGAAGTCTTTTCCGACTAGCACAGCGAAGACGGCCAGTACGAGCGTTACGATTCCGGCAGCACCCGTCAGCGCCGCAGCGGAGCGACTGTTAACTGAGTCGCGCCGGGCCAGCTCAGCTTTGAGTTCGGCCTCAACATACGAGGCGTACTGCTCGCCTTGATCACTCATCCTTGTGTGGCGGTGCGATCCGGCTCAGCGGTCTTCGCGATTAAGCCTGGATTGTTCGCGCAGGCCCGTATCAAATTCGACCCACGACACGTCTGGCGCATCTTCGCGCGGAGGCGGGTCCGGCTGGCCTTCGGTCGATTCGGGATCTGGTGGGGTCATCGAACCGACGCTACTTCCGACGCCCAGGTGAAGGGCCATCTGGATCCTTGTGTGCCAACCTATGATCGAACTTGACCCAATCTACGTCGGGTGCCGGCTCGGCCGGCGGACTCGGCTCCGCGGGTGGCGATGGCTCGCTTTCGGTTCTCTTCTGTTCTGGTCCGGTCATTCGACTACGGCCTCCAGGTCTTCACCAGCAACAGCGCTCAGAACCGTATTAATGAAGGTGTTAGCCAAATCTCGTTGATGCTGATTTGTACAGGCCGCTACGTCGATCTTGATCACCTCGCCCGACTTGAATTGCACTTCAACCGCGCGGCGGACCTCCCCAGGGCCAAGGCCGCTGTCGACAATCTTCGCGCTGAGCGTCACGTTCTCGATGTCCGCCACAGATCGGAACTCGCCCTTCAGAGACGGGTCGTCATGGTTACCTTCTGAAATCAGGTATCCGACACCGTCGCCCTGCACCCAGTACAACGTCTGGATGTATCGGTCCTCGACCTCTATCGAGAAGGCGTCCGGTGGCCAGTTGATGAAACTACGAATCGCCAGCACGAACGGGATGCCGACCGACGCCCCGCTGTTCCCGGCAAGCGCGCTTCTGAGATCGTTGATGTCTGCCACGGAACGCAGGCTACGCCTTCGTGGAAATGGGCGGAAGGGTTAATCGGAACCGCAGCGGGGATGCCGGCACGTCAGCGAAACGCTTCTGCCGTAAGCCCAGTTATGTTGAGCGGTAAAAAATCTGGATGCTTCTCTATGATGGTCATGCCCAGAGTTTCAAGGATTCTTCGATGAAGACCGTCAGCGCTTGCTTGGTGAGGAGTGCACCGACACATCGATGCTGACCCAAGCCAAACGTCAAGGCTTCCTTGGGTTTACCAGCATGAAACGCCTCAACCGAAACAGCTTCCGCGCACAATGCGATCCAGCTGCCTTCGGGGATATCGAACCCGGCAATCGTGACCGGCTTGGTGCACTTTCGCTCGATTAAGGGAACTACCGGCATCAGCAGCTCATCGACAAACTGCGGGATCAACTCGGGGTGCGAACGCAGCCGGGCCGCGGTCCCCACCTGCATCAATTTCAGCATCGCGCGCGTGACGGCATCCCGGGCTGGTGGAAAACCGAGCGTAACGATCCTGGTGAAGACATCGGCCGCGTCCGCGTCATCCGGGAGGTGCGAAAGAAATTGGCTCCGCCGCCGCGCCGACAATACGCCATGAACGAAGCCGCGACGATCCGCCTGATAGTCGATTCTCACTTGGCCGCCTCCTGCTGGCACTCCCGCCAAAATCCTGAAGATCTCACTGGCGAACTCATGCCCGATGGCCCCCGTGCGTGTCTGGGCAGTCCAGTCGAAGGACATAAGGATCTGCGGCGACCGCGTACGCAACTCGCGCTCCATCTCCTGCTTTACTGCCCGGGCGCTCAACGCCTTCAGGACCATGGCCCGATAACTGGCAGGGAACGGAAGGGTCTCCGAAGCGAGGTGTCGTTCGTAGGTCTCCGGATCACGGAGGATGGCGAGGGCTTCGTCCCGTCCGACAATGAAATACGCTGGCTGCCCGTAGACATCGGCAAACACCACCGGCCCAATCCGGCCCAAAGCGCCCCACTTACGGCGATCACCCGAGTGCAATGGAATCAAGTCGAAAGCAATCTCGCGTGGACGGTTAGTCATCGAAACTCCCCTACGAACCGCCAGTCGAACCGGTGCGGGTGCAAGTACATTCACGCGCTGCGCCATCACAGATCCCGATAATCCATCATGTCGGCCACACCAGAGGGAGTCACGGCCGCGGGCTTGATGTACCGGATACGAAGGGCCCGGCGGTAATCCAGCGTCGTCCCCAACACCTTCTCCCGGTTCCGCAACTCCGTCGCAAACCGCGTCTCACCCGTCCGGTGATACTCCGCAGCCAACTCCAACGAATCCAACGCAAACGACCACTCCGACGCAGTCCACAACCTCGCATGCGGCATCGACCGCCAGGCGTCCCACTTCGCCTTCGTCGCCTCCGGCCAAACCCCTGTATTCGCACGAAACTCCGGCAACTCCATACCATCCGCGAAAGGCTCGTCGACCACTTCAACCCACCCATGAACAGGTGCGTGACGGTTCTTCGACACCCCATGCGGCTGCGGCGACCGACCCCTAACCGGCATAAGACACCACCGAATTGGCGTACGGAACTCGAAACGCCCGCGGCTTCGAATTCTTCACGCACCGACAGACGCTATGGGTCTCGGGGCCCTTCCCAGCGTCGGGGGGGTCATCCCCCCAGGGGACCCACTCGCACCGCGATGCATAGGCGACGCCCCCCATTCGATTTTTTTCTTTCCGTGAGGGCATTGCTTCCTGGGCCTCAGTCATCGGGAATCTCCCACCATTGCTGCACCGGTTGATCTGGGTCGGCTCCTCGTAGGCCTTCGGCTGTGGTCTGTTTGGGTGTGAGGACGTTAGTAGGCCCTGCACCGGAAGTGCCTGTGCGGCGATGGTCGCCGAGCGCTTCTGTAGCTGCCGCCTGGTTGTCGTGATCGGTCATGCTCGAGGTGTCCTGTCTGTCGTGTTGTCCACCGGCCCCGGTGATCGGCCCAAGCATCGGGGCCGGTGGACGTTGCGGGTGCGCGGCTGCGCCAGTCCGCCATGACGTTTAGCCACTGGGCGCCGGAACCCACGTTCTTGGGGCTAGAAGTAGCTTCCGCCGACTGGGCCAGCTGAGGCCTGTTGCTGTTGTTCGGGCGCTGCGTCGGAGGCGAGGTGCTCGATGTCCGCGCCCAACAGTTCGCGCGGTTCGCGGACCCGGAAGACGGCCGCGTCTGCGAGGTTGGTGCCTGGGCCGCCGGGGATCTCCGCCAGCTTCTGCAGCGACAAGGCCGTCGGAATGCCTTCGGCGCCTAGCCCGTCAACGTACTGGTCGACAACGTTGTTCCAGCCCTTAGTGGTGGCGCGGTATGCGATGGCCCGCTGCATGCTCTTGTCGCTCATCAGTTGTGCACGCTTGAGGGCTGCTGCGGCGACGTCGGGGCCTTCGATTTTGTCGGCGCGGTCCGCTGCATCGCGGGCCGCGGCGATGCCGCCTTGGTCCGAGGCCAGGCCGAACAGATGCATTTCCAGTCGTTCGCGTTCCTGATTGCGTGCAGTCACCACTTCGGTTTTCAAGCGGTCGACCATCTGCTTGGCGTTGACGGTGGCGCGGGCCATCTCAGCTCGGCGTCCTCGGTCACTGAGGCTGGAGTTGTTTCGGAGGCTTTCGATGGTGTTGTCGAGGCGGGACTGGATGCTGGCGATGCGCCGGTGGTGTTCGTCGTACGGGTTCGTCATGGTGTGGTTCCTTTCGTTGGGATGCCGGAACTGTTGGACTTCGTGCGCCGCTTGGCCGGGTAGCGGACCGCTTTCGGTGGGCGCACGGACTTGACCAAGCTGTCGAATTCGTCGTCAGGCAGCTCCCTGAGATATGCCTCCACGCCGAGCTTCAACATCTCGATTGGGGGCATTACCAATGCCTTTCGCTTCGGCGTACTCGACGACGTTCTTGCGGCGGAAGACCCAACGGCCGCTGATCTGGACCCCGTCGAGATCAGTGCGGATCTGCCTTACCCGTCTGGGTGTGCGTCCGAGGATCTCGGCGGCGGCCGCGGTGTCGATCAAGCCTTCGTGCTCCAATTGTTGTTCATTGCAGTCGGTTTGACTTCCGCGTGGGGAAGCGGCTAGAAACTTCTGCAATGCGAGAAGGGCCGGCGGTATCGGTCTGTTACCTAGTAGCCGTAGCGCAATCAGGTCGCTGACGGCATACCGCACTGCGGCGACCTGGTCGCCCGTCAGCTGCAACATGTCACCGGGGCCGATCACGACGCCTCTTCGCGTTTGAGGAGCCAGATGCGGTCGACCTTCGATTGGCCGTGCGCGGGCACGGATTCGACCCGCCCAGAGTCGCGGACCAAGACCTTGCGGGCGGTATGGCGATCGATGCCGGCGGCGTCGGCAGCGCCGTAGAAGTGAGTTGGATCAACCTCTGCCACGTCACGGCCGAGGGCGTCGAGGTAGTCGCCGATGAACTCGCGTACCGGTTTGTAGGTGACCGTCTCGTTGGGGTCGATGCACCACCATGTGATGCCGTTCTTGACGGCGGCAATGCGGATGGGCTGGTTGTGAGCGGCGTTGCCGACGTCGCTCTTGGAGTAGCCCGCGGCGAAACCCGCTTCGTACACGGCGCCGGCGGAGATGTACTGAATGCCGTCAGCGAGTAGCTGTTGGATGTGACGGGTGAACCATTTCGATCCCGACAGTTTTTCTCTGCCGTTCATCGTTTGCTGGCGGCGTTGCTTTGCGGTGCAGAAGTCGCACAGTCCGCTGTCGGATCGTGCTGGGGCGCGCTCACATTGAGGGCATAGCCGGGGGGCCGGTCCGCGTGCGGGATTCCGTCACTCTGCTTGTGTCCGCTACATCCGCAACATCCGCTACAGTTCCGCGTTCCCCCAGTTCAGGCAATGTAAATTCGTGTAGCGCTTCTGTCGCGGATGTAGCGGATTGATCTGTGTCCGCTACAGAGCGCAACGCGGTGAGCTGCGGTGTAGCGCATGTTGCGGATGTAGCGCTTTCAGATGGAACAAGCCAGTGATCCCAGGCTTGACGCAATCCCGTAGGCCCGTCGACGTCGTAGCCCTTGGCGACTCCAACCCCGATGCGGATGTCTTTCGACTTCACCCCGTACTTGTTCAATTCCTTTGCTAGCCGCCGCTGATCTAACGATTTTCCCCACAAGTCACGCCATTCGGATTCGGGGTCCGCGACGAGCTTCGAGATGATGTCCGCGGACCACATCGCCGTGACGCCACTTGCCTCGGTATCCATCAACGCCTTGATGTCCCGCAGCAGTCGCTGTCCCAGTGACAGCTTCTCGTCGTCGGCGGCCGAGGTGACGACAAAGAACGTGCACGCTCTACGGGCCTTGACCGACCACGCCCCGCCGGCAAGGTCCGCTATCGCCAGGAGTGGCTCCCAGATCTCGGCCGAGCGATCAGTCACACGGGACGGCATCGTGGGACGGGCATCCGCCAGACTGTCCTCATGCTCGGAGGCCCACGCTTCGAGCGTGTCCCGGATCGGGTCGGCCTCCACCCGCACATCGCGCTCCCGAAAGTCCGCCACCTTCTGATCCGGTCGTCGGCGGCGCATGTGGAGCGGGATGCCTCGCGTGAGGATCGTGGCAGGCATCCGGCCGGCTAGTCCCGCCAGCGCGACCGGCGCGTGAACCGGGAACTCGCGGACGCGCATGTTCTTGGCGTCTCCTTCGCAGCGGTCGACTGTGGCGCCCTTGCGGTAGCCGGCGTTGAACAACGCGCGGAGGTCTTCAGCTTGTGGTGTGGAGTTCTTCCCGAAGATCGCGTCGGCCTCGTCCTGGAGAACCGTTGGCGGCGGTAGACCTTCGTCCGCGGCAGCAGCGATACGGCGGTACAGAGCAGCTGTGGTTGTTGACAAGGTGAGCTTGGCTGATCGACACAGGAGAGCCAGGAGTTCCAGGACCCGGGTTTTTCCGCTGCCGGGTTCGGCGCTGTCGAGGATCAGCCGCGGTGTCACATAGAAGGCGTTCACAACCCACGTGTGCAGGATCCACAGTGTGACAACGACACTGTGGTGCTCGGACTGAAAGGCGACGTACTTGGTCACGATGCGATCGACGTCGTCGAGCAGGTGGTTGACGTTAGTCGTCAAGGGGTTCTCCTCGCAGATTGGTGAGCCGTTCAGTGGTGTTCTGGATCCGCTGGGTGCCGGTGACCACGAGGTGGTTCAGCTCCGGTTCACTGGCCGAGGTGGCGGCGGATCGTAGTGCGGTGCCCAGTGATTCGACTTGCCGGCGCAGCCTGTCGGCGACAACCGCGGCTGCGTATTGCCGAGCTGCCGGTGGGCAGGCCCCGGACACGGTGGCGGTGCTCAACCAGGTGGCCACCGGCCGGTCCCAGCGTCCGCGGCGCCGGAGATCATCCGCGACCAGCTCGGGGCCCGGAGGTACGCCGAGATCGGCGATCAACTTCAAAGCTGTGAACACGGTGCTAGCGGCAGGTTCGGTGAAGTCGTCGGCCCGCAGGTGCTGGGTGATCGCCGTGGCCTCGGTCGCCGAGGAGTACATCAGCGCGCCGATCGCGAGTTCTGCGATGGTGGCGGGTTTTCCGACGGGAAGGAGGTGGCGAGGGGTGCCGCCCCCAGCGGGGGCGGCCTCCTCCGCGATTGGTTCGGCGGTCATTGGGCCGGCGCACCGCCGATCATCTCGGCGACGGCGATTAGGTGAGCGGCGAGTTCCCGAGCCTCGGCGGCGGTGAGTTTGCATGACTCATCGAGCACGTGGTCGTGACGCCGATTGGCGAGGGTGAAGTGTAAGTACACGACTGGCTGCTGGTTGAAGCCGCGGTAGGCGCAGGGCCCGATGATTGACGGCCAAAACAGGTAGGAGCCGGGCTTCTCTCCTTTATTGACCTCGCACTCTTCGAGCGACAGCTCGACGTAATTTGAAGTGCCCCAGCACACCTGATCGCGGCGAGAGACGCACGTGGCGTGACCGTCGCCGTCAGTGCACCAGGGGGTGCACTCGATCGGTCGTATCGCAGGGAACGGCGCTTCGGAGGGCATGGCTTCGGCGGTGGTCATCGCGTCAGCCCCTGCTCGATATCAGCGGCGCGGATCAACGCGGCGGCGAGGCCACGGGCTTCACTGGCAGCCATCCGCAGGTATTGCTCACGCCAACCGGTGCCGTCCCATGCCTCGTGGGCGATTTGGACGCCGTCGTAGCGTGCTCCGGCCTCGTCGGCTTCCTTGCGGCTCATGCCTTCGGTTGCCGCCGAGATGGGGGACACCCACACCTGCGCCTTGAGATCGCCGACGTCGGGGATCAGCCGGGCCCCGAGACGTGGCGATTCGCAGTAAGGCGTTTCGTCGTCGTGCCGTTCGTCGGGCCGCGAGCTGCACCAAACGGTGTGCCGGTAAGTCTTGGTCTGTAACATGTCGTCTACCTGCTTTCTTGTGGGTGTTGTGATGTCGGATCGGTCCCCGCCGGTGCTGGTAACACCGGGTTCACGGGGGCCGTTCTGCGTAAATCCTCGGTCTCGTCGTCGTCGACCAGGCCGAGATCGGGGTACAGCTCCTGCGGGTAGATCCGCATCAGGCGGCGTCACCGCCAATCCGATTCGCTTCGAGGTAAGCGAGGACGTCCTCGCGGAGGTACCTGACTCGGCCGCCGATTTTGACGTACGGGATTCCCCGGCGCCGGTATCGATCTTGTGCGAGGGCGTCAACCGTGGTTTGAACAACAACTGCAACTTGCTCGGCTTTCGCCACAGCCGGTAGGTGCTCCGGCGTGACCAGATCCGTCATTGACATCTCCTGTCAGTTGATTGCCATACCTTGGCAGTCATCAGACAAGCACGTGCGGTTATCGCCTGTCAAGACTCGTGAATAAATTGACAAACTATGGCACCATAGTCGCCGTGGTCGGAAAAGAACCAGACGTCGGCACGACGGCGCAGACCGTCGCTGCCAACGTGAACCGGCTGCGCGTCGCGCAGAACATGAACTACAGCCAGTTATCGGAACGGCTTAAGGCCGCTACCGACTGGTCCATCAACGCCGTGGGAATTCGACGCATCGAATCTGGCGAGCGGAGAGTCACTCCAGATGACCTGGTGGCCTTGGCTATTGCGCTTAAAGTTTCGCCCGCGAAGCTATTGATGCCACCGGCGACGGAGAGGTCAGAATCCGTCGAAGTTACCGGTGTTAACCAGCCGGTCCAGGCGGAGGAGCTATGGGCTTGGCTCACGTCGGACCAACCACTACGGGCAATGCAAATTGGGCCTGGCGCGTTCCGCGATAACACTTGGCCTCAGTGGCTCCTGGACGAGTTTGAGTCTCTAGTGGATGATGTTCGTCGGCAGACGGTGAAGAGCCTTGGCGACGATTGAGAAATACGAAACCACCTCGGGTACAACGCGTTACCGCGTCCGGTACCGGACACCCGATCGTCGCCAGACCGACAAACGCGGGTTCCGGACGAAGCGCGACGCCGAAGCGTGGGCCAATCAGCTCGAGGTGGACAAGCGGCGCGGGGCATACGTAGCCCCAGCGGCCGGCAGGGTGCAGCTCGGGGAATACGCGCGGGAATGGCTGGGCTCGAAACACAAGCTGAAGCCGTCGACCAGGGCCCGCTATCAGGTGGTGCTGGACACGTTCATCGCCGATCACGCGGCGGTGGCGATCGGCGATGTGAGTCGGCAGTTGGTGCGGGAGTGGGTCGCGGACCTGAGTCGGACCCACGCGCCAGCGTCGGTGCATAAGACGATCGGCGTCCTGCGCCAGGTCCTCGCGATGGCGGTGGCCGAGAACCGCTTGGTGCTGAACCCGGTCGACGGGGTGGAGCTGCCTTCCGTGGAGTCCGTCGAGCAGCGTTTCCTGACCCTGGAGCAGCTGCACACCCTGGCCGACGCGGCAGGGGACAACCGCCCCCTGGTGTACGTGCTGGGCACATGTGGCCTGCGGTTCGGCGAAGTGGCGGAGCTGCGGTGGCGGGATATCGACCTGGACCGCCTGGCCATCAGGGTTGCGCGGTCAGTGACTCTCGTTGACGGGAAGTTCGAGATCGGCACCCCGAAAAATGGCAAGGGCCGAACGGTGAGCCTGCCGGTGTTCGTCGCCGACCTCTTGGCGGCAGGGGAGCCCGACGCACTGGTGTTCCCCGACAGCCAGGGTCGTCACATGCGGGGCACGAATGTTCGGCGACGGTGGTGGTCCGACGCGGTGGCGGCAGCGCAGCTGTTCCCCCGCACGGAGAAGGACACCGCCGGGGAGGACGTCACGGTGTACGACTTCAAGCTCCACGAGCTGCGGCACACCGCGGCGTCGCTGGCCATCCAGGCAGGCGCCAACATCAAGAGCCTGCAGAATATGTTGGGCCACGAGTCTGCGGCCCTAACACTGGACCGCTACGGCCACCTTTATGGGTCGGATGTCGAGGCGGTCGGGGTGGCGATCAACGCCCTTTTAACTCGAGAGTGTGGGCAAAATGTGGGCACAGATGCCGCGTGAACGCAGAACAGGCCAGACCAATTGCAGTCTGACCTGTACGTTTCCTTGTGGAGCCTAGGAGATTCGAACTCCTGACATCTGCCTTGCAAAGGCAGCGCTCTACCAACTGAGCTAAGGCCCCTTACGGGTGTCTCAGTCGTCGAGGGAGTGCCAAACTTCGCCGCGGCGGCTACGAATGAACGCGGCGCCCGCGACGGCCACCGCCAGCAGCAGTGCTATCCGCACGGGCGCCCTTCCCGTCGACCAGGACATCGTGGGCCTAGGAGGACTCGAACCTCCGACCTCTTCGTTATCAGCGAAGCGCTCTAACCGCCTGAGCTATAGGCCCGTATTACGCATACGACCGAGCGACGAGATTACCGCACCCGTGGTGCTGCGCCCAAACCGCGAGCGTTAGTCGCGGTCGGCCAGCGTGACCTCGATGCCGCCGACGATGTCGGTGCTGAGGTTGTAGATGAACGCACCGACCGTCGCCATCGCCGTCAGCAGCACGATGTTCACCAGACCGATGAGCGCCGCGCCACCGAAGATCGTCCCGCTGGACACCAGCTCTCCACCGCCACCGCTGGTGGCCGTCAGCAGGTCGCCCACGTTGCTGTTGAGCTTGCTCCACACGCCCATACCGCCGAGCACCAGATAGAGGAACGCGACGGCAACCATCCACACGAAGAACAGCGCCACCGACAGAAGTAGCGACACCTTCAACGCGCTCCACGGATCGATATGCCGGATCTGCATGCTGGCCCGCACCGGGCCGCGTGATCGATTGGCGCCCACCGCAACCCGCGTGGCCGCAGCCGCCGCGCCGGCCGGCCGGGCCGGCTGCTCAGGGGCGGGTTTGCGCTGTTGCTGGGCCACCGGCTTAGGCGGGGTCGGTCCCGACAAGTCGGGCAATTCACTGCTGTAGGCCTCTGGACGGACTACCTCGGTGCGCTCGGCCCGCGGTTCGGGCCTGGGCTCAGGACGCGGCTCCGGACGACTCACCGGACCCTCACCCTCGGACCTCTGCGGCGGGCCGGGCTGCCCCGACAGATCGGGCGCAGCCGATCCGGTGATGAACCGGTTCACCCTGGCCTCGATGCTCGACGGCGGGGCCGGCGGACGAGGCTGCCCCTGCCCCTCGGCGGGTGGCCGCTGGGGCCCACCGCCCTGGCGCGCCCGTGTCGCACCGCGCTGCCACGGCGGGACCTCGTTGGACCCACCATTGGCACCCGGTCGGGCGTCGGCCCGCTCGGGCGAGCCGTTCCCGGTGCCCGGGCCTTGGCCCGGTCCGGGTTGGCCCGGGTCGTTCGGTGCGCTCACCGCCACTCCTTAGCTGTCGCCCCGACGGCTATGTTGCGTCGGCTTCGGGGTCCAGTTCGGCCACTTCTTCGTCCGCACTGTCCTGCTCCTCCGCATTGCGGGCGATCGCTAACAGTGTGTCGCCCTCACCCAGGTTCATCAAGCGAACGCCCTTCGTCTGGCGCCCGGCCTTGCGGACCTGTCGAGCTGCGGTGCGGATAACGCCGCCACCCGAGGTGATGGCGTACAACTCACTGTCTTCGTCGACCACCAATGCGCCCACCAGACTGCCACGCCGCCGGTCGTATTGAATGGTCAGGATGCCTTTACCGCCACGGCCCTGCACGGTGTACTCATCGATGGCGGTCCGCTTGGCGTAGCCGCCGGCCGTCGCGACCAGTAGGTATGTGCCTTCGATCACCACGTTCAGCGAGAGCAGGCGGTCGTCCTCGTTGAACCGCATGCCCTGCACACCCGAGGTGGCCCGGCCCATCGGCCGCAGCGCCTCGTCTGTCGCCGAGAAGCGGATCGACTGGCCGTTGGCACTGACGAGCAACAGGTCGTCGTCGGCCGAGCACAGCACCGCACCGACCAGCTCGTCGCCTTCGCGCAGGTTGACCGCGACGATGCCGCCTGAGCGGTTGGAGTCGAAGTCGGTCAGCTTCGACTTCTTCACCAGGCCATTGCGGGTGGCCAGCACCAGATAGGGCGCGTCCTCGTAGCTCTTGATCTGGATGACCTGGGCGATGCGCTCCTCGGGCTGGAACGCCAGCAGGTTGGCCACGTGCTGGCCGCGCGCCGTTCGCGACGCCTCCGGCAGCTCGTAGGCCTTCGCCCGATACACCCGGCCCTGCGTGGTGAAGAACAGGATCCAGTCATGCGTCGACGACACAAAGAAGTGCGCGACGATGTCGTCCTGCTTGAGGCCGGCGCCCTGCACACCCTTGCCGCCGCGCTTCTGGCTGCGGTACAGGTCAGTCTTGGTCCGCTTGGCGTAACCGGTCTCGGTGATGGTGACGACGACGTCTTCGCGGGCGATCAGATCCTCGTCCGACACCTCGCCATCGGACGCGATGATCCGGGTGCGCCGGTCGTCGCCGTACTTCTCGGCAAGCTCGGCGAGCTCATCGCGCACGATCGCGCGCTGCCGTTCCGGCTTGGCCAGAATGTCTTCCAGGTCCGCGATTTCGGCCTCGATCTTGGCCAGATCGTCGACGATGCGCTGGCGCTCCAGGGCCGCCAGGCGGCGCAGCTGCATATCGAGGATCGCCTGCGCCTGGATCTCGTCGACGTCGAGCAGTTCGATCAAGCCGACCCGGGCGACGTCGGCGCTCTCCGAAGCCCGGATCAGGGCGATGACCTCATCGAGGGCGTCGAGCGCCTTGACCAGACCGCGCAGGATGTGGGCGCGCTCGTTGGCCTTCCGCAACCGGTAGGTGGTGCGCCGGATGATCACGTCGAGTTGGTGCTCGACGTAGTAGCGGATCATCTGGTCCAGGCGCAGTGTCCTGGGCACGCCATCGACGATCGACAGCATGTTGGCACCGAAGCTGGTCTGCAGCTGGGTGTGCTTGTAGAGGTTGTTCAGCACCACCTTGGCCACGGCGTCGCGCTTGATCTCGACGACGATGCGCAAGCCCACCCGGTCACTGGACTGGTCCTCGATATTGGAGATGCCGCCGAGCTTGCCGTCGCGAACCTGCTCGGCGATCGAGGTGATGAAGTTGTCGTGGTTGACCTGATACGGCAACTCGGTGATGACGATCGAGGTGCGGCCGCGGGAGTCCTCCTCGATCTCCACCACGCCGCGCATCCGGATCGAGCCGCGGCCCGTGGTGTACGCGTCGTTGATGCCCGAGGATCCGACGATCAGACCGTGGGTGGGGAAGTCGGGACCCTTGACCCGCTCGCGGCATGCCTCCAGCGTCGCCTCTTCGTCAGCTTCGTGGTTCTCCAGGCACCAGTAGACGGCTTCGGCGAGCTCGCGCAGGTTGTGCGGCGGGATATTGGTGGCCATGCCGACGGCGATACCGCCGGAGCCGTTGGCCAGCAGGTTCGGGAACCGGCTGGGCAGAACCGTCGGCTCCTGCACGCGCCCGTCGTAGTTCGGGATGAAATCGACTGTCTCCTCGTCGATTTCACGCAGCATCTCCATGGCCAGCGGGGTGAGCCGGGCCTCGGTGTAACGCATGGCGGCCGCCGGATCGTTGCCCGGCGAGCCGAAGTTACCCTGGCCGTCGACCAGCGGGTAGCGCAGCGACCACGGCTGGGCCATGCGCACCAGGGTGTCGTAGATCGACGAGTCACCGTGCGGGTGATAGTTACCCATCGTCTCGGCAACGGAGCGTGCGGATTTCGCGTGTCCGCGGTCCGGACGGAAACCGGAGTCGAACATCGCGTAGAGCACGCGGCGATGCACCGGCTTGAGACCGTCGCGCACTTCCGGCAACGCACGCCCGACGATGACGCTCATCGCGTAGTCGATGTAGCTGCGCTGCATCTCCTGCTGGATGTCGACCGGCTCGATGCGGTCGCCGGCTTCGCCGCCCGGGGGCAACGTGGTGTCAGTCATGTGATTCCTCTTTAGTCCCTAGGACCGGGTGGACTTCGCTAAACATCCAGGAAGCGAACGTCTTTGGCGTTACGCGTGATGAAGCTTCGACGGGCTTCGACGTCCTCGCCCATCAGAATGGAGAACAACTCGTCGGCCGCAGCGGCGTCATCGAGCGTGACCTGACGCAGCACCCGCACCGACGGATCCATGGTGGTCTCCCACAATTCCTTGGCGTCCATCTCGCCCAGACCCTTGTAGCGCTGGATACCGTCGTCGACGTTGATCCGCTTGCCGGCCGCCTTGCCCGCTTCGAGCAGACCGTCGCGCTCTCGGTCGGAATACGCGAATTCCGGCTCGGAGCGCTGCCACTTCAGCTTGTACAGCGGCGGCTGCGCCAGGAAGATGTGGCCGTTCTCCACCAGTGGCTTCATGAACCGGAACAACAGCGTCAGCAGCAACGTCGAAATGTGTTGTCCGTCAACGTCGGCGTCGGCCATCAGCACGATCTTGTGATAGCGCAGCTTGGACAGGTCGAATTCGTCGTGGATGCCGGTGCCCAGCGCGGTGATGATCGCCTGGACTTCAGTGTTTTTCAGCACGCGGTCGATACGGGCCTTCTCGACGTTGATGATCTTGCCGCGCAGCGGCAGGATCGCCTGGAACATCGAGTCGCGGCCGCTCTTCGCCGAACCGCCGGCCGAATCACCCTCCACCACATACAGTTCGGACTTGCTAGGGTCGGTCGAGCGGCAATCGGCCAGCTTGCCGGGCAAGCCGCCGATATCGGTGGCGCTCTTGCGGCGCACCAGTTCTCGAGCCTTGCGGGCGGCGATCCGGGCTTGCGCCGAGGACACCGCCTTGTTGACGACGGTCTTGGCTTCGGTCGGATTGGACTCGAACCAGTGCGTCAGCTGTTCGTTGCAGATCTTCTGCACGAACGACTTGACCTCGGTGTTGCCGAGCTTGGTCTTGGTCTGCCCCTCGAACTGCGGCTGCTGCACCTTCACCGAGATCACCGCGGCCAGGCCCTCGCGGATGTCGTCGCCGGTGAGGTTCGCATCCTTTTCCTTGAGCAGCTTCTTGTCCTTGGCGTACTTGTTGACCACCGTGGTCAGCGCGGCACGGAAACCCTCTTCGTGAGTACCGCCCTCGTGAGTGTTGATCGTGTTGGCGAACGTGTGGACCGACTCCGAGTAGCCGGCGTTCCACTGCATCGCGATCTCGACCTCGTGGCCCACGCCCTTGCCGTCGAAGTCGATAACGCTGGGCTGGATCGAGTTCTTGGTGCGGTTGATGTGCTTGACGAAATCGACCAGTCCGCCGGGGTATTGGAACACCCGGTGTTTCACCTTGTGCTGACCGGAAGCGGCCTCGGCGGCCTTCTCTACCGCGGACTTCGGTGCCTCGGCGGTGTCACTGACGACCTCGTCGACGACCTGCTCAGGGGTGACGCGTTCGTCGGTCAGCTCGATCGTGAGGCCTTTGTTGAGGAACGCCATTTCCTGCAGCCGGCGAGCGATGGTCTCGAAGTCATAGGTCGTGGTCTCGAAGATGTTCGGGTCGGCCCAGAACCTGATGGTGGTGCCGGTCTTGCGCGTCTTCTCACCCTGGCGAAGAGTGCCCGGCACCGAATGATCGTAGGTCTGGAACCACTCGTAGCCGTCGGTGCGGACGTCGGCCTCGAGGCGACTCGACAGCGCGTTGACCACCGAGACACCCACACCGTGCAGACCGCCGGACACCTGATAGGCGCCTTCTTCGAACTTGCCGCCGGCGTGCAGAACCGTCATGACCACGTCGATGGTCGGAATTCCGGTGGAATGCATCGCGACCGGGATACCGCGACCGTCGTCGGTGACCTCGACGCCGCCATCTTCGAGGATGCGCACCGAGACCTTGGTGGCGAACCCCGCCATCGCCTCGTCGACCGAGTTGTCGACGACTTCCCAGACGAGGTGGTGTAGCCCTCGCTCACCGGTGGATCCGATATACATACCCGGGCGCTTGCGGACCGCCTCCAGCCCTTCGAGGACTTTGATCGAGTCGGCACCGTACTGTTCTTTGGCAGCCACTAGCGGAACGCTCTCCTTGGGGTTCGCAAGCGCGCGATTCACGACCGCGCGCGATTCACGTTCGAGTCTACCGGTTAGTCCTCTTCGGACTGATGCTGCGGCGGCGTTTCTACACACCTAGTTGCGCCGTGCACGGAATTTCTCGGATTGGCATACGTCTCGACCCTTGGCACGGCAGGAGGCGAGCGTGTCGTGGCCGTCAGCCGACTGTGGTAGGGAGCTTTAGCCGTAGGTGTCGCGGGGCCCGCGCCCGGAGATATGCAGCGGTCCCTTTCGCCACGACGGAGCCACCGGGCCGGTGATCTTCAATGCCGTCACCACCCCGTCGCCGACCGCGGCGGCGATCTTGGCCAACAACTGTGCCTGCACCATCCGCAGCTGGGTGGCCCAGGCCGTCGACTCGGCCGCCACGCTCAGCACACCCTCGCGCAGCGCCGTCGGCTGGGCATGCCCAGCGATCTGTTCGCCGACAACAGTCGCCCACTGCGCGAACACCGCACCCTCGGCGACCTTCGGCGTCCAGCCACGCGACTTTGCCAGGTCGTTAGCCACGGTCCCGAGCGGCTGCGGGTCGCGCGCATCGGGCCCCGGCCCGGACCAGCGGCGGCGGCCATCCCGCTCGGCGCTGCGGCGTGCGCCGGGGGAACGGCGCCCGCGGCCAACCTCCTTGCCTTGGCTGCGGGCCGCACCGCGCGCCTCCTCCAGCGCGCGCCGCACCAGATCCATACCGGCCAGACCGGCGAGGTGCTCGGGGGGACTCACCACCTCGGCGGCATCGTCGTCGGGTTCTGTCACGTCGTCACCTCCGACATCCGGCCGCCGTCGCCGTCGCGCAGTGTGATCCCAATTCGGGTGGCGTCCCAGTCGGTCGGGATGTCCTCAGCGACGGCAGCGGTAATCAGCACCTGCTCGGCGTCGGCGGCGACGCCGGCCAGCGCCCGGCGGCGCGAGGTGTCCAACTCGGCGAACACGTCATCGAGGAGCAAGACCGGTTCGCTGCCTTCGGTGCGTAGCAACTCATACGAGGCCAGCCTCAAAGCCAATGCCATGGACCAGGATTCACCGTGACTGGCGAAGCCCTTGGCCAGCTGATCACCCAAGCGCAGCTCCAGATCATCTCGGTGCGGACCGACCAGACATACACCGCGTTCCAGTTCCGCCCCGCGCCGCGCCGCCAGTCCGGCAAGCAGCGCCGCCTCGAGGTACTCGACGTCCTGGCCGCCGTCTTCCACCTCGACGCTGCTGCGGTAACAGATCGCAGCCGGCCGCGACGCCGGCGCCAGTAATTGGTAGGCCTTCTCGACTTCCGGTGCCAGCAGATTCGTCAGTTCGATGCGAGCGGCCATCAGTTGCGCACCGTGCGCCGCGAGGTGGCCGTCCCACACATCGAGGGTTTCCAAGGCGCCGAGATCGCCCCGAAACCGTGCTCCCGCAGCCGATTTCAGCAACGCGGTGCGCTGTTTGAGGACCTTCTCGTAATCGGCGCGTATCGCAGCGACCCGCGGCCGTCGCACCGAAGCCAGTTCGTCGAGATACCTGCGCCGTTCGCCGGGATCACCCCGCACCAGCGCCAGATCCTCCGGTGCGAACAACACGGCGCGCACGGCCCCGAGAATTTCGCGGGTACTGCGCACCGGAGAACGGTTCAGCCGCGCCTTGTTGGCCCGGCCCGCGGCGATCTCCAGATCGACCGCAAGCTCTCGACCCTCGTTGACGACGATCGCCGACACCACGGCGCGCTCGGCTCCGGCGCGGATCAATGGGGCGTCGGTGGCGACCCGGTGTGACCCCAGAGTGGAGCAATACCACAGTGCCTCAACAAGATTGGTCTTGCCGAAACCATTCGGTCCGACGAAGACCGTCCGGCCCGGCGCTAACTCGATTTCGACGTGTTCCCACGACCGGAAATCGCGCAGCGCCAGGTGCCGGACGTACATCGAACCTCGTTAACCCGACACCGAGACCCGCTTGACCGCGTGTCCACCAAACTGGTTTCGTAGCGCCGAGACTGCTTTCATCGTCGGCGAATCTTCTTGTCGCGACGCGAATCGCGCGAACAGCGCAGCGGCGATCACCGGCATCGGAACCCGGTGCCGGATCGCCTCTTCGATGGTCCACCGGCCTTCGCCGGAATCCTCGGTGTAGCCCGAAATCGCGTCGAATGATGGATCTTCCTTCAGCGCCTTGGCCAGCAGCTGCTGCAACCACGACCGGACGACAGTGCCGTTGGTCCAGGCCTGGATGACGGCTTGGGTGTCCTTGATCAACGGCTCGGCCGCCAGTAGTTCGTAACCCTCGGCGTAAGCCATCATCAGCCCATATTCGATACCGTTGTGCACCATCTTGGCGTAGTGACCGGCACCAACCGGACCGGCATGGACGAAACCGTCGGCCAGATCACCGGGCGGGCGCAGCGTGTCGAAAATCGGCATGGCGCGGGCGACATCCTCGTCGCTGCCGCCGACCATCAGGCCATAACCCTCGGTCAGGCCCCAGATACCGCCGGAAACACCGGCGTCGACGAATGAAATGCCTTTTTCACCAAGCAGTTCCGCGTGTTTACCGTCTTCGGTGTACTTGGAGTTGCCGCCGTCGACGACGAGATCGCCGGGGTTGAGAACCTTGGCCAGCTCCGTGATCGTGTCATCGGTGATCGGACCGGACGGCACCATGACCCACACGACGCGGGGGGTAGCGAGTGCCTCGGCCAAACCTGCCAGGCTCGGCACATCTGTCACATCAGGTCTGGGGTCATATCCGATGACTTCATGACCGCCCTCGCGCAAGCGCTGGCGCATGTTGAAACCCATCTTGCCCAGGCCGACCAAACCCAACTGCATGTTGTGCCTCTCTACCTCAGGGGTCCGATCAACCAGGAAGACGGACCGGCATCAACAGGTATACGTAGTCGGTCTGAACGGCAGGGAACGGTCCGGTGCCTTCCACCTGTTCTTCACCATTCGCCGGCCGCAGCACCGCGGGACGACTGGGGGTGGTGAAACCGAACGTCACCCGATCCGAGTGCAGGGAGCCCAAACCGTCGGTCAAATAGGTGGGATTGAACGCGATGGTCAACGGCTCACCCGCGAATTCGACTGGCAAGTCTTCCTCGGCACGACCGACATCGTCGGCGCCGGCCGACAGATGCAGCACCCCGTCGCTGAACTCCATCCGCACTTGCGCGCCCCGGTCGGCGACCAGCGCCACGCGCTTGATCGCATCTGTGAGCTCACCCACCCCGATGGTCGCGATCGCGGTGTGTTCGGCCGGCAGCAGCTGACGGAATTTGGGGAATTCCGCGTCCAGCAGGCGGGTGGTGCTGCGCTTGCCGCCACTGCGAATACCCAGCAGACCTTCCTTACCCACCGCAGAGCCGGCACCCAGCGCCAAGTGAACTTCGGCACCAGACGTCCCTGCCTTGGCGGCCTCGGCCAATGTCTTGGCCGGTACCAGCACCGCGGCCTCCAAGCTGGGGGAGGATGTTGCCCACGTCAATTCGCGCACGGCGAGCCGGAACCGGTCGGTGGCCGCCAAAACGACTGTCTCACCGGAAATCTCCACTCGGATACCGGTCAGCATCGGCAGGGTGTCGTCGCGGCCCGCCGCAACCGCGACCTGGCCGATCGCCTCGCCGAAGAGGTCCGCCGAGACGACACCGGTTTCCTCGGGCAGGCTCGGCAGTGCCGGATAGTCTTCCACCGCCATGGTCGGCAGCGAGAATCGAGCACTGCCGCACGTCAGCAACACCCGGGTGCCTTCGACGGAGACGTCAACAGGCTTGGCGGGTAACGCTCGAGTGATGTCGGACAACAACCGGCCTGAGACCAAAGCGCTTCCGGTAGAAGCTATTTCGGCTGGAACTCGCACCTCGGCGGAGACTTCGTAGTCGAAGCCGGAGATGGTCAGGCCCTCATCGGTGCCGGTGAGCAACACTCCGGCCAGCACTGGGACCGTCGGGCGGCTCGGAAGATTGCGCGCAACCCAGGCCACCGCATCGGCGAAGTCCTCCCGCACCAGGCGGAACTTCAAGTCGGAGCCAACCGTCGTAGTTGCCACGTGCACACAGTCCCTTCATCACCCAATAACCCCGACCAGCACTCACCGCATGCTGAAGCACCGGCGAGCGTGATCTGTGAGCGACAGCCGCAGAACGGCAGTCAGAAGAACAACCGTAGAGCGTCGGACGCCATCTTGAAAGCTAATCGATCGGGGTGACAAGAGCACCGTCAGACCATGCCGGAGAGCCTGTGAACCGGTTGCTCCCCAGACCTATCTTCAAAGAAGAAATTGAAGGATAGATAACGGCAGTAGTAATAGGGCCTGTGCAACCTGTGGACCGAATAGCCGATGTCCTGCTCGCAAGCGGTGAGGCGATGTGGATGGGTTGTGTATGACGGTGGACGAATGACAGGACTGGTGTGCACAGGCGCGGGTTGTTCATTGTCATTCGGGTGCCGTGGCCTAGTTGTGAGCTGTTATCCACAGCGATGTACACAAGCTCAGAGTGTGACCGGTGTTACGACAGTGACCAAAGTTTTTGGCCGAATGACAGGAGATTTGGGATTTTCAGCGCTTGGAACGCTGACGAATCCGTGTGGTGAGTTCCTTGACGTGATCGAAGACCTCACGCCGATGCGCCATTTCACCGCGAATCTTCTTCTCCGCGTACATGACTGTGGTGTGGTCGCGGCCGAACGCCTGCCCGATCTTTGGCAACGACAGGTCGGTGAGCTCACGGCAGAGATACATGGCGATCTGGCGGGATTGAGCCAGCGCCCTGGTCTTGCCGGGCCCGCGCAATTCCTCGACGCTGGTGTCGAAGTACTCGGCGGTGGCCGCCATGATCGCTGCGGTACTGATCTGCATGGTGCCGGCATCGGCGATGAGATCCCGCAGCACGATCTCGGCGAGCGCCTTGTCGATCGGCGTCTTGTTCAGCGAGGCGAATGCCGTGACACGGATCAGTGCGCCCTCGAGCTCACGGATGTTGCGCTCGATGCTGCTGGCGATCAGCTCCAGAACGTCGTCGGGCACGTCGAGGCGTTCCATCTGTGCCTTTTTGCGCAAGATGGCGATGCGGGTTTCCAACTCCGGCGGCTGAACGTCGGTGATCAGTCCCCACTCGAACCTGGTCCGCAACCGATCCTCGAGGGTGGCCAGCTGTTTCGGCGGCCGGTCGGAGGAGATGACGATCTGCTTGTTGGCGTTGTGCAACGTGTTGAAGGTATGGAAGAACTCCTCCTGGATACCTTCCTTGCCCTCGATGAACTGGATGTCGTCGACCAGCAACACGTCGATATCGCGATAACTGCGCTTGAACGCGACCTTGCGGTCGTCGCGCAGTGAGTTGATGAAGTCGTTGGTGAACTCTTCGGTCGAGACGTACTTGACCCGCATCCCGGGGAACAGACGCTGCGCGTAATTGCCGGCGGCGTGCAACAGGTGCGTCTTACCCAGACCGGATTCACCCCAGATGAACAACGGGTTGTACGCGCGGGCGGGTGCCTCGGCGATGGCTAGGGCAGCCGCGTGGGCGAACCGGTTGGAGGCGCCGATGACGAACGTGTCGAAGGTGTAGCGGCGGTTGAGACTTGTGCCGGGCGACTCGGCGGACGGATTGCTGCGCGGGCGCTCGATGAAGTAACTGGGCCAGGTTTCGTGAGCACTGGCCAATGCCTCGCGGTCCTCGTCAACCTCATCGAGGTCGAGGTCGATCGTGGACGGCTCGGGGACGGCGGTGTCCTCATCCTTTTCCAGCTCGGGCGGCGCGATCCGCACGCCGAGTTCGACTCGCTGCCCGAGCCTGCGGCTGAGTGCGTCGACGATCTGGGTTCGCAGATGCCGTTCGATCTCGTTCTGGACGAAGCTGCTCGGAACGGACAGCAGGGCGAAACCCTCGGCGATGGTGAGCGGTTGGACCAGCTTGAGCCAGGCCCGTTGTTGCGGAGTCAGCGGCGCATCGCCGCCCGTGCCGTTACCGAGGCGCGAGTCCGCCGTTCCGTCGCCGTTGAGCTCGGCGACGACCGAGCTCCACACTGTTGCGAACGCTGAACCGGGATCTTCGGTCAACGACAGATCCCCCTGGTCAGAAAGTCGGGCAGGAAACAAATTGAGACGACGGCGAATTTGTCCACATAGTTATCCACAGGTGTGGACAGGACAGTCGTCCTCGTCTCGCAGCATATCGGCGCGGGGTCTCGAGCTGGCAGGTAATCCGAGCATCGGTGTCGTCTGGACTGTCCGCCGGCCTCTGCCCCCGCTTCGTGATTGGCGTACCGCTTCATGCTCAACGGCTTTGGCAGAAGCTAACAGTTTTCGGCCCGGGTGCCAACATTTCTGCAACATTCAGATCACGGCGGTATAAAGGCGCGCGGGCTGGTGGTGACGGTTGTGACGGCAGTGCCCTGGTCGTGCCTTACCCTGCGGGATCAGTGCGGTGACGGACGGCACGACAAGGCGGTTTGACCAGGCGAAGTGACGTCAGTACCCTCGAACAGTCGCCCGAACGTTGGCGATACGGCTGCGACCGGTTTCCGGGACAGCGCCGGTTACGAGCGAGACCAGAGCTTACCAACGGCAGTCGCGTTCGTCCGGGTACATACAAGCGTGTGTATACCGGACAGCGACTGCCATACGACGAGGAGATATAGCCGTGGCCAAGGGCAAGCGGACCTTCCAGCCGAACAACCGGCGCCGGGCGCGAGTCCACGGCTTCCGTCTGCGTATGCGCACCCGTGCCGGGCGCGCCATCGTGACGGGCCGGCGCCGCAAGGGTCGTCGTTCACTGACTGCCTGATCCACGAGATCACGCGGCGTGCTCCCGGCTCAGTTCCGGATGACACGGTCTGCGGAGTTCGGCGCCACCATCAAGCACGGTGTGCGAGCGGCGCAGCCGGACATCGTCGTGCACGCACGACGTGAGACCGAGACCGCTGGGGGACCACGGATCGGTCTGGTGGTCGCGAAGTCCGTCGGCAATGCGGTGCAGCGGCATCAGGTGTCGCGCCGGCTCCGCCATGTCGCCCAGACGGTTCTCCCCGACCTCCCCGCCGACGAACGCATCGTGATCCGTGCGCTGCCAACGAGCCGGTACGCGGTCTCGTCCCGGCTCGAGCAGCAGCTGCGAGCCGGCCTTCGGCGGACCCACGATCTGATGGAGAAGACGCGGTGACCCACCTTCCGGTCCGGGTGCTGATCTTCCTCGTCGAGTTGTACCGCCACACCATCTCACCGCTGCGACTGCCGACATGCCGATTCACGCCGACATGCAGTCAGTACGCCGTGGATGCGCTGACCGAATACGGCTTGATCCGGGGGAGTTGGCTGACCCTGATCCGGCTGGGGAAGTGCGGACCGTGGCATCGGGGAGGATGGGATCCAATACCCGAGCGGCGCCCACCGGCGCCCGGGTCCCGTCTCGAATATGACAACAGGAGCACGCATGTTTAATTGGTTCAGCCTGGACGTCATCTATTACCCGGTGTCCGGCATCATGTGGCTCTGGTACAAGCTGTTCGGCGCGATCCTGGGCCCCACCAACTTCTTCGCCTGGGGACTGTCGGTGATGTTCCTGGTGTTCAGCCTCCGCGCGCTGCTCTACAAGCCGTTCGTCCGCCAGATCCGCACCACCCGGCAGATGCAGGAGCTGCAGCCACAGATCAAGGCGCTGCAGAAGAAGTACGGCAAGGACCGCCAGCGGATGGCGCTGGAGATGCAGAAGCTGCAGCGCGAACACGGGTTCAACCCGATCCTGGGCTGCCTGCCGATGTTGGCGCAGATCCCGGTGTTCATCGGTCTGTATCACGTGCTGCGTTCGTTTAACCGGACCACTGGCGGCTGGGGTCAGCCGCACCTGACCGTCGCCGAGAACCGGGCCACCGGCAACTACATCTTCAGCCCCGACGACGTCGCGCACTTCCTGGACGCGAACTTGTTCGGGGCCCCTATCGGTTCCTTCATGACCCAGCACACGGGTCTGGATGCGTTCACCGAATTCAGCCGGGCCGCCGTCATCGGTGTCTCGCTGCCGCTGATGCTGCTGGCCGGCATCGCCACGTACTTCAACAGCCGGGCCTCGGTCGCGCGGCAGAGTCCTGAGGCGGCGGCCAACCCGCAGACCGCGATGATGAACAAGCTCGCGCTCTACGTCTTCCCGCTCGGTGTGGTGGTCGGTGGACCGTTCCTGCCGATCGCGATCATCATCTACTGGGTGTCCAACAACATCTGGACCTTCGGTCAGCAGCACTACGTGTTCGGCAGGATCGAAAAAGAAGAAGAAGCGAAGAAGGAAGAGGCACTAGCTCGCCGCGCGGCCAACGCACCGGCGCCGGGTGTTAAGCCGACCAAGCCGAAGAAGCCCGCACCGGCGGCCACCAACGGATCCGCCGTCGAGCCCGCCGCCGATACCGACGATGTTGCCGAGGCCGACACTGCGGCTGCGCCGGAGAAACCGACCGGCGACGGAGCGACCGGCTCCACACCGCGCCCAGGTGCGCGTCCCAAAAAACGTAAGCGTTGAGCCCGGAGATCGCTCCGGTAGAAGAGGGAGAGACATATGACGGATGCCGAAATCACGGACGCGACCGAATCCGACGTCGCGGTGGTGAAGGGTGAGGATCTGGAAGAGCGCCTCGTCGCCGAGGGAGAGATTGCGGGCGACTATTTGGAGGAGCTGCTCGACCTGCTGGACTTTGACGGCGATATCGATCTCGATGTCGAAGGCAACCGCGCGATCGTGAGCATCGACGGCGGCGAAGACCTGGCGAAGCTGGTCGGCCGGAAGGGCGAAGTTCTCGACGCGCTGCAGGAGCTGACTCGACTGGCCGTGCACCAGAAGACCGGGGAGCGCAGCCGGCTGATGCTGGACATCGCGAACTGGCGCCGCCGCCGCCGCGAGGAACTCAGCGCGTTGGGCGATAAGGTGGCCCGCCGCGTGCTCGAGACCGGTGAGCGTGAAGAGTTGGCACCGATGACACCGTTCGAGCGCAAGATCGTGCACGACGCCGTGGCGGGTGTCGACGGTGTACACAGCGAGAGCGAGGGCGTGGAGCCTTCGCGCCGCGTCGTCGTTTTAAAGGACTGAGAGTTACATCGGTGTAGTTCGGTAGTCGCCGAGATGACCGGAGGATGTTTCACGTGAAACATGGCGTTGCGCCCCCGCCTCCGACGGCTGCCGAAATCGTCTTCGGCGACCGCGTTGGGCTCGCCCAGCGCTACGCCGACCTCCTCGCCGGACCCGGGGTCGAACGCGGACTGATCGGTCCTCGTGAGGTCGACCGGCTATGGGAACGGCACATCCTCAACAGTGCGGCCGTGGCTGAACTCGTCGAGCAGGATGCCCGGGTGCTGGACATCGGCAGCGGGGCGGGCCTGCCGGGCCTGCCGATCGCGATCGTGCGCCCCGATGTCCGCGTCGCTTTGATCGAGCCCATGCTGCGGCGTACCGAGTTCCTCGAAGAGACCGTTGCCGCGTTGGGTCTACCCATCGAGATCATCCGCGGCCGGGCCGAAGAACCCGCCGTCCGGACTCGCGCCGGGGGCGCTGATGTCGTGGTCTCCCGCGCGGTTGCTTCCCTGGACAAGTTGACCCGGTGGAGCCTCCCGCTGCTGCGACCGGGCGGACGGATGCTCGCGATGAAGGGCGAGCGGGCCGAGGAAGAAGTGGTCGAGGGCCGGCGCGGAATGGCGTCGTTAGGCGCAACCGATGTCCGGGTGGTGAGATGTGGCGAGAGCTATTCGAGTCCTCCCGTCACCGTGGTGATCGCGGTGCGAGGGGAGCGAGCGGGGGGCGCGAAGCGTCCAACGCGAACCTCCGAGAGAAGAGGATGATGACTGTCCCACCCAACCCCGATCTATCGGGGACGGCCGCCGGCGATGTTTCACGTGAAACATGGAACCCGCCCGAGAACTTCGAGACGCCAATCGGTGCCGCTGCGGAACGCGCGATGAAGGTTCTGCATACGGTTGCCGGCCAGCTGCCGCGGCCTCGGCACTGCCGGGTCTTCACTGTCGCCAACCAGAAGGGTGGCGTGGGGAAGACGACGACGGCGGTCAACATGGCTGCCGCGCTTGCCGTCCAAGGACTGAAGACTCTGGTGATCGACCTCGATCCACAAGGCAATGCCAGCACTGCGCTGGGGATTTCCGAGCGCCGTTCGGGCACACCGTCGTCGTACGAAGTACTGCTGGGGGAGCTCTCGCTGCAGGACGCGATTCAGCAGAGCCCGCACAGCACGCGGCTGTTCTGCGTGCCTGCGACGATCGACCTGGCCGGCGCGGAGATCGAACTCGTCAGCATGGTGGCGCGGGAGAACCGCTTGCGCACCGCGTTGGCCGCGCTCGACGGCTCGGACTTCGACTACGTCTTCATCGATTGCCCGCCGTCGCTCGGACTGCTCACCATCAACGCGCTCGTCGCCGCACCCGAGGTGTTGATCCCGATCCAATGCGAGTACTACGCCCTCGAGGGCGTCTCGCAGCTGATGAACAACATCGAGATGGTCCGGGCCCACCTCAACCCGCAACTGTCCGTCTCGACTGTCATCCTCACGATGTACGACGGCCGCACCAAGCTGGCCGACCAGGTCGCAAACGAGGTCCGCCGCTACTTCGGCGACAAGGTGCTCCGGACCGTGATTCCACGGAGCGTCAAAGTATCCGAGGCGCCGGGCTACAGCATGACGATCATCGATTACGATCCGGGCTCACGTGGTGCGATGAGCTATCTCGACGCGAGTAAAGAACTCGCACAACGCGCTACCCCGGCATAAGTGGAGGCATAGTAATGACCCAGCCGTCGTCGAGGAAAAAGGGCGGTCTTGGCCGCGGTCTCGCCTCGCTGATTCCAACCGGACCCGCTGACGGTGGCCCGCGCCTTGGGGATGCGGCAGCCGATGTGGTGATCGGTGGCGGGCCTCCGCTGGCCGTCGACACTGTCGGGGCGGTCTACCGCGAGATCGATCCCACGGCCATTGAGCCCAACCCGCGCCAGCCGCGCCAGGTCTTCGACGAGGAAGCTCTCGCCGAACTGGTGCACTCCATCCGCGAGTTCGGTCTCATGCAGCCGATCGTGGTGCGGGAGGTCGCGGACCCCGCCCCCGGAGCGCCCGTCCGCTACCAACTCGTGATGGGGGAGCGGCGATGGCGCGCGGCCCAGGAAGCCGGGCTGGCGACCATCCCGGCGATCGTGCGGGAGACCGCCGAAGACAACCTGCTGCGCGACGCACTACTCGAGAACATCCACCGCGTTCAGCTCAACCCATTGGAAGAGGCGGCGGCCTACCAGCAATTGCTCGAGGAGTTCGACGTCACCCACGAAGAACTTGCCACCCGCATCGGCCGGTCGCGTCCGGTCATCACCAACATGATCCGCTTGCTACGGTTGCCGATCGCCGTCCAGCGGCGGGTGGCGGCCGGCGTGCTCTCGGCCGGGCACGCGCGCGCGTTGCTCTCCCTCGAAGCCGGCCCGGAGGCTCAGGAAGAGCTCGCCGCTCGCATCATCGCCGAGGGCTTGTCGGTGCGGGCTACCGAGGAGGCCGTCACTCTCGCCAACCGGTCAGAGACCAAGACGCCTACCGCGCCCCGGCGCAAGCCCATCCAGATGCCCGGCCTCCAAGAGGTCGCCGAACGGCTGTCGAGCACCTTCGACACCCGGGTGACGGTGAGCCTCGGGAAGCGCAAGGGCAAGATCGTCGTCGAGTTCGGCTCGGTCGACGATTTGCAGCGCATCGTGGACATGATGAACCGGTCTGGAGGCTGAAAATCCAGGTAACGCCATACCGGCTAATTCCGTCACAGTGACGCCAATGTCGGACAGCGTTCGCTGCCGACCCCGTCGAGCGAGGAATCGCGCAGTGCGCCAACCGTTTTCGAGTCGATCGCGTCACGCTGGTAGTTGCCCAACGCCCACTGGCACGTTCGGCGCCTGCTCTCCTATCCTGAAGGTGCTGTTGTGCGCATTTACGCCGCGTGAAAGCCGGGGAGGCTAGTGTCCGTTCGCATCATGCCGCTGCGGCTCGAAGCGTTCGAGCAATTACCCAAGCACGCCCGCCGATGTGTGTTCTGGGAAGTCGACCCTGCGACGCTTGGTGGTGGTGAGTACCTGCCCGACCCCGAGTTCGAGAAGGAAGCGTGGCTGTCGATGGTCATGCTCGAGTGGGGCTCCTGCGGTCAGATCGCCACCACGGTGGCAACCGAGGGAGCGGAGTCCGATGACGAGCAGCCGTGCCTCGGCTACGTGTTGTACGCGCCGCCGCGTGCGGTACCGCGGGCGCACCGCTTCCCGACCGGACCGGTCAGCGCGGACGCCGTCTTGCTGACATCGATGGGTATCGAGCCCGGGCAGACCGAGGGGCTGATGCAGTCCTTGATCAGCCAGGTGGTCAACGAGCTCGTTCGACGTGGCGTGCGCGCGTTGGAGGCGTTCGGACGCACCGAAGACGCCACCGATCTTCTCGACCCCGACGCCGTCGACCCGGATCTGCGTCCGGCCGTCGAAGTGCTGGGGGACTGCTCCTTCGAGCAGTGCATGATCGGGGCAGACTTTCTCCTCGACGCGGGGTTCACCGTCGTCGCCCCGCATCGGTACTTCCCGCGGCTGCGGCTGGAGCTCGACAAGGGGCTGGGCTGGAAGGCCGAAGTCGAGGCGGCGTTGGAGCGGCTGCTGCAACGCGCACAACTCGAGCAGCCGGTGGGAGCCGGCGCGGAGATTCGCGGCTAGCTAGAGTACGGGCCGGGCCTGTTCGACCGACAGCTCGTGGGCGAGTAGCTCGGCGAACGTGAAAGTTCCTGTCGGCCGGTCGTTCTTGCCCAGCAGATAGAGCCGCTTGACCGCGGCCAGAATGCCTTCGGCGATCGAGTCGCGAGCCTGGTTGGTCACCAGCATCGAGCGGTCCCGCGGGTTCGTGATGTAGCCGACGTCGACCTGGACAGTGGGCATGCGGGTCAGCCGCAGCAGATCCCAGGTGCGTCCGTGTGTCCGGCAATCACGTAATCCGGTGCGCGCCACAACTTCTCGCTGTATGAAGTCGGCCAGGTTGCGGCCGATGGTCGACACCGAACCGTGAGAGCTACCGAAGTAGAACGACGCGACACCGTTGGCCGATGGACTCGGCTGAGTTTCGCAGCGCAGGCTGATCATCAGGTCGGCGCCGACGGTGTTGGCGGTCGCGGCACGCTCGGCGTCCAGCGGACTGCGACTGGCCGGCCGGGACAGGAACGTCTCCATGCCGATCGCCGTCATCCGGCCTTCCAACCGACTTGCCAAGTCCCACAAGATATCTGCCTCACTGATCGGCCCGTCCGGGCCGTGAGTGATCAGACCGTGGTCGTTGCCGCCGCGGCCCGGGTCGATGATGATCCGCTTGCCCGACAGCCGCGGCCCCGAGCGGCGGACCAGTTCCTCTTCCCGGATGGCGTGCAGCGAGCCGCCGGTGACGCGTGAACCCAGAAAGTACAAGGAGCGCAACGTTTCTGGACCGCAGATGCCGTCGGCGGACATGCCGTACTCGCGCTGGTAGGACATCAGCGCGTTGTGGGTCTGCAACCCGAAATAGCCGTCCACCAACGCGGTGTAGAAACCGAGTTCCTGCAGCTTGGACTGCAGCGTGGCGACGTCGTCGCCGTACATCGGGGCACCGAACTGGTGGACCAGGGTGCGCGCCCCGAGCCGGTAGGAGGCTTCCTTGAGGGCGCGGTAGGTGGCCTCGCCGACGATCCCGTCCACGATCAGACCGCGGCGCTGCTGAAACGCGCGCACGGCATGGTCGAGATCGTCGTCGAACGCCTCGGCCACCACATGTTTCCCGGTGGTGAGGTTCTCGTCGGGGTTGTCGACCAAACCCAGCGCAGCCAACGCCGCGCGGATTTCCACGACGGCGCTGCTGCGGTCACCACGGCGCAACACATCATCGCGGCCGCTCCGGTGCCAGGAGGCGTCGCCCCCAGCACCGTGGCGAAGACTCGACATACAGGGCCCTTCGGTCACCGTTGTCAGCTGGCTATTTCAAGCACTGACCATTCACACAGGCTAGGGAGCATTGTCTCAGAAGCCCGCCATATTTCGGAAAACGGCAGGCGAAGCCGTCAGTAACGGAATCGTCTCGGTCCAGAAGTTCTAGACGATGTCGGCGATCTCGCGCAGCAGGGCAGCCTTACCCTTCGCGCCGACGATCCGCTTCACCGGCTGACCATCCTTGAACAGAATCAGCGTCGGAATCGAGACAACCTGGAAGTCGCGAGCGGTCGCCGGATTGGCGTCGACATCGAGCTTGACGACCTTCAGCGAACCGGCCTTCTCAGTGGCGATCTCCTCAAGAACCGGCGCGACCATGCGGCATGGGCCGCACCAGGTGGCCCAAAAGTCAACGAGGACAGGGGTATTGCTGGACAGGACATCTTCCTTGAAGGAATCGTCGGAAACAGCTACGGTCGCGCCGCCCTCGCTCATTGGTGTGCTCCAATCATCTCGGTGTGTGCAGTGTCGTCGGCATCGGCCAGCCAGCGTTCGGCGTCGATCGCGGCCGAACAGCCCATTCCCGCAGCAGTGATGGCCTGCCGGTAGGTGTGGTCCACCAGGTCGCCGGCGGCGAACACGCCGTCAACCGAGGTGGCGGTGGTGTGATCGCGGACCAGCACGTAGCCCTCCGGGTCGAGGTCAACAGTGCCGCGCACCAGCTCCGAGCGGGGGTCGTGGCCGATGGCGACGAACACGCCCGTCACCGGAAGGATGGACTCCTCACCGGTGATCACGTTGTGAACACGCAGGCCGGTCACGGTGGTGTCACCTTCGACGGCGTCGACGGCGGTGTTGGTCAGGAAGGTGATCTTCTCGTTCTCGCGGGCGCGCTCGAGCATGATCTTGGAGGCCCGGAACTCGTCGCGGCGGTGCACCAGGGTGACACTGCGCGCGAAGCGGGTGAGAAATGTGGCCTCTTCCATCGCGGAGTCGCCACCGCCGATGACGGCGATGTCCTGCTCCTTGAAGAAGAACCCGTCACAGGTCGCGCACGCGCTGACGCCGCGGCCGAGCAGTTCCTGCTCACCGGGGACTCCCAGGTAGCGGGCCGCGGCGCCCATCGCGAGGATGACCGAACGTGCGAGATGGGTCTCGCCGTCGCCGGTCACGACCTTCTTGACCGGGCCGTCCAGGTCGACCGACTCGACGTCTTCCATCCGCAGGTCGGCACCGAAGTGCAGGGCCTGCTCGCGCATCTCGTCCATCAACTCGGGTCCGGTGATGCCGGAGCGGAAGCCGGGGAAGTTCTCCACCTCGGTGGTGGTCATCAGTGCGCCGCCGAAGGAAGTGCCTTCGAAAACCAGGGGCTTCAGCTGCGCGCGGGCAGTGTAAATCGCCGCGGTGTAGCCGGCGGGCCCTGATCCGATGACGATCACGTCATGAACATCGTTGGCGCTCATACCAGCCTTTCTGCCGGATCCCGGTCTGCAGGCGAGGAGCCTGTTCGTCGGGTGCCCCTAGGGCACCTGGTCAAACAACAGGGTAGGCCGCGCTGTTCCCTGCCGTGCACTATGGGCGCCGCACGGTGGTGTCGGCGATCAGTCCGGTATCCACCGAGCTGCACGTCGCCGTGACGGTGACTCCGATGATGACGTCAGGCTGTTCGCCGGGCAGCACCAGCACGATCGCTTGCTTGTCGTCGACCTGCAGCGTCTCGGCGCCGAGTACCTGCACCGAACTGGGGTAGCCCAGCGCGCTCAAGCACGCCGCCCGCCGTTTGGGATCGGTCAACGGGCCGAAGTCCGGGCTGCGGGCGATCAGGGCGTTCAGCTCACGGCTGGAAATGGGCATCGTGGGGGTGACGGTGATCATGCTGGCGCTGGTCAGCGTGCTGTGGGTGGGGCCGGCCGACTGCAGCAGGGCTGCCGTTCCCAGGCCGATGGCGGCCAGCACGGCCGCGACGCCGACACCGGCCGCGACGAGCCGCCCGGTTCGGGGCGCCGGGCGGCTGGCGTGTGTGGCCGCGGTCGTAGACGCCGGCGCGACGGTGTGTGGTGGCTCCACCCGACCAGTGTGCCGGGTGTTCCGGAGGGCAGGAGCGAAGCGACCCGGGAAATGTCAGCTGCGCAGTAGGCCGGTGAGCCGTGCTCGGGCCCGGGCGCGGCGGCTCTTCACGGTGCCCTCAGCGACACCCAGCAGCGCGGCGGCGTCGGCCACGGAGTAGCCGTGCATGTCGACGGCCAGCACGGCCGCCCGCTGTTCGGTGGGCAGGCACATCAGCGCGTGGCGCACCAGCAGGACGGTGTCCACCTCGGCGGTGCGATCGCCGACGGCCCGCTGGTCGGTGAGCGGGGCAGTGGGCTGCGCCCGGCGCAATCGGTCCAGGCAGGCGTTGATGACGATGCGGTGCAGCCAGCTGCTGACGGCGGCGTCGTGCCGGAAGGAGGCGGCGCCGCGGTGGGCGGCCAGCATGGCGTCCTGGACCGCGTCAGCGGCGTCCTCGGGGCTTCGGATGGTCCGCCGGGCCACGCGGTACAGCCGGCTGTGGTGGCGACCGAAGAGCTCTTCGAAGGCGTAACGGTCCCCGGCGACGTGGGCGGCCAGCAGTTCGGCGTCGCTGCGAACGGCGGTCGGGCCGGGAGAGCTGAGCATGGCCGGACAGTATTGAAACCGGCGAGACCGGGCACTTCACCCGAGCCGGGGGTTGTGAACAGGCTAGGAAGCGGCCGTGACGGTCAGGCCGGAGATCTCGGTTTTGTTCTTGCCGTCAGTGGTGCCCATGGTGGAGATCCACACCACCAGGTACGTCGTCGGTGCTTTCGCGTTGACTTGGATGGTGTTGGCGCCGGGTTGCAGTGCGGTCGGCTGGGTCAACACGGTGGTGTCATCGAGGGTGGTGGGGTTGGCTGTCGAGGCCGACCGGATCTGCACCTGCGTGCCGGTGCTGGGTACGGTCAGCGAGACACTGCCGACGGTCGTCGGCTGGGGCAGTTGCAACAGCAGCCCGACGCCGTTCTTGAAGTTGGGGAACGGATTCGGATCGGTGTAGGTATCGGTCGGCCAGCCGGTGCCGGGGCCGCCAGTGACCGCCAGGTCGGCCTTGTCCGGGTTATCCGCGCCGCCGCCCGGTGAAAAGACCGTCACCTTAACGGGTTTGACGGTACTGCCGCTCGCGGAGTTGTTCTGACTCTGGGAGGTGGACGGGTTCAGGCCGAGCTGGTCGCCTTTGAGGCCGCCGCCGACGTCGCCGAAGATGCTGGTGAGCACAGAGGCCATCACGATCAGGGCGATCACAAGGATGGCCCCACCCACCCCGACACCGATGAGCAGATTGCGCTTGCGCCGGGCCTGCGCCTCGGCATCGGAATCGGCGCCGGCGCCGGCGCCGGCAGCCGGCTGTGGGGCGGCCGGGCCGCCCACCGGCTCGACCGGTTCGATGAGATCGGTGCGGTCGGCCACCGCGGTGGCTTGCTGAAGCAGGTTCAAAAGCGTTGGGGCCGAACGGATGCCGCCGTCGGCCTGAACTGCGTGCGCCGCCGCCGCCGAAATCTGGAAGGGGATGGCGCCGTCGATCGCGCGGGGTTCGAGTGGTTCACCGGTGGGGTCGGTCTCGGCCGGCTGTAGACCACTGGGCGCGCCTTTTTCCGGCAGTGGCCAGCGGTCCACCAACAGGGCATACAGCGCGGCGCCGATGCCGCGGATGTCGTCCTCCGGGCTGGCACCGGGCATCGTGGCGGGAAACGCCAGGGCCACATCGCCTTCGATGCTGACCCGCACCCGGCTGGGATGGTCGATGGACAACGCGACACCCTGCCCGTGGGCGGCATCGGCGGCGGCGGCCAGCGCCTGCACGGCCCGCGCTCCACCGATGGGGGAGGGCGAGGTGTCGGCCACTTCTTTCAGCGACCCGCCGCGGATCCATTCCGCGACCACGAGGCCGCCGGCCCCGGTGTTGGCGACGTCGAGCACCCGCGCTATTCCCGGCCGCTCAATACGGCTGAGTTTGAGTGTGCGGGAAAGGATTTCCTGCACCTGCTCGTCGGACATGGTGCGGTCGGGGTCGACGAATGTCAGCGCGACCTGTCGGTCCAGCGCGGTGTCCAGCGCCTGCCAGAACTGCAATCCCGGTGGGCCGCCGTGGGATACCAGCAGCCGGTAGCGGCCGTCGGCGATACTCGCCCCCGGCATCAGGTGGGCATCTTCCCCAGGCGAAGCGGTGGATTCCATCGCCGGCACCGTGCCCACGTGCGCCTCGTCGGGGACGTCGGGCTGGAAGTCGCCGGCGGCCTGGAGCGGGATCTTCGTCGTCGCGTCGCCCGTGGAATCGGCGGAGGGCATGCCTGAGGTTTGGTCGGTCACCTCCGGTCCTTTCCCCGTCGTTCCGTCCGGTGTGTCATACCGCAGGGGCCGGTGCCCGGCTCCGGACGAATTGCTGTGCACAGGGTACGTGACCGGGGCCGGGACCTGCGGCCGGTCGAGCGCGGCGATCGCAGTGACGGCCATAGGCGGGGTCCGGGAGATGCGGCGCTTGATCGCGCCCCACGCGGCGACGGCGTCGGGCACTCGCGCGGTCAGCATCACTGCGGCCAGGATCGGCAGCATGATCACGCCGAGCACCAGGAGCCGCAGCAGCGATCCGATACCCCCGGCGTGCTCGGTCAGCGCCTGCAGGCCCAGCAGTCGGTCGACGACGTAGGCGACCAGCCCGGCCAGCAGCGATGCTGCGGTGGTGACCAGGATCGTGCGGATGACCTCGAGGTTCAGCAGCTTGCCCCGCGGCGGTTTGAGGGCGCGGTGCAGCAGCACATAGCCCAGCACGGCACCGGCCAGGAAGCCGATGCCGTTGGCCAGGCCCAGGTAGCCGGCGACGAGTTCCTTATCCGCGGTCATGTGTGGCGCCAGGAGTGAGATCGCGATCTTCACGACGGTGATCGCGACGATGATCAGGATTGGTGTCCACGGTTGCTCGCGGGCGTAGAAGACCCGCAGTTGCAGCAGCACCAGCGCGTAGGGGATCAGCGTGAACGCGGACAGGCTGATCGCCATGCCGAGGTAGTTCGCATCGACCTCACCGAACTTGCCGTACGCGAACAGTGCGCTGCCCATCGCGGTACCGCCGACGGTCATGAACGCCACGATCGGAATCAGCGTCACCATCGTCAGCCGGGCGGCCAGCGACAGGTCGGCCAACACGGCGGAGTTGTTGTCGGCGGCCGCGTTGCGGCTCAGCCGCGGCATCACCACCGTCAGCACGGTGACCCCGATGATGCCGAACGGCAGCATCAGCACCAGCCAGGTGTAGTTGTAGATCGCCGGGCCCGACGCGGCCGCGGTGCTGGCGATCTGGTTGACGACCACCAGGCCGAGCTGGCTGATCAGTACGTAAAGCACCATGGCCCCGGCCATGGTGCCGAACCGCTTGAGCCGATCGTCGATTCCCCACAGTGGGCGCAGGCTGATCCGTTCGGCGCGGATCGCGACTAGCAGCACTGCGGTCTGGGCTACCACGCCGAGGGTGGTTCCGAGGCCCAGTACCAGCAACTTGGCGTTGCCCATCTGAACCGGGTCGACCGAGAGCGGGCCCGGGACAATGAGATACAGGCCGAGGGTGGCGATCGCCACGACGTTGTTGATCACCGGCGCCCACGCCGGTGGTCCGAACACGTTGCGGTTGTTCAGGATTGCCATGAACACCGATGACAGTCCGTAGAAGATCACCTGTGGCAGAAGCAGATACGCGAATGCTGTGGTCAGGGGCTGGTTCACTTGCGGGTCATGGCCGAGCATCAGCCGCACCAGCAACGGGGCCGCGGCCACCGACAGCACGGTGGCCACCAGCAGCAGCGCGGTGGCCAGGGTGACCAGCCGCCGTACGAACGCTTCACCGCCGTCGGCGTCGTCGCGTTCGGCGCGGGCCAGGACCGGCACGAAGATCGCGGTGAAGGTGGCTTCCAGCACCAGCGCCGCGATCAGGTTCGGCAGCTGGTTGGCCACGGTGAACGCACTGGACAGGGCCGCACCGAGGATCGCGGCCAGCAGCACGATGCGGATGAACCCGGTGATGCGGCTGATCAGAGTGGCCAGCGCCATCCCCCAGGAGCGCGATACCACCGCGGAGTCGGAGAGCTCGGCGCGCACCGCGCGGGTGCGGGGATCGGGCCGCACGTAGGCGGCGGGTCGGCGGGTCGGCGGCTTCATTCGCGGCCCTCGGCGCTAGCCCGCCGCGGGCGGTCCAGGTCGGCGGGGTCGGGCTGGCCACGGAAGCGGTGGTAGAGCCGGCGCCCGACGAGCAGTGCCAGGACCGTGCCGCCGATCAGGGTGATCGCGAACAGCACCTTGCCGTAGGCGTTGGAGTGCACCGACAGGCGCACGGGTTCGCCTAGTTGCAGCCCGTCGGGGGTGCGCAGGGTGACGTCGACGGCGACGCGCTGGGTGAAGTGCACCTCGATGGGCACCCGCAGCGGCAGATAGCCCGGCGGCACCTCTTGTACGCCGAGATCGGTGACCGTCATGCCCGGCGGGGCGTCGACCTGCAGGCGTACCCGGATCGGGACCGCCAGGTCGTTGCGGACCGCCAGGGGCAGCGGGCTGTGCTCGGTGGCCAGCGTGTAGGAGCCACCCGGATTGACGATCGTGACCGCGCCGAACAGATCCCCGATCGTGGTGCCGACCACCGCCAGGCGTTGCCGGGCCAGGTCGTTGCGCTCGTCAGCCGGCTCGGTCTGACTCAGCGCCCGCAGCATGTCCTCGCGCAGCGGCGCGGTGTACTGCGGGCCGGTCAGCCCGGTGCGTTGGTCGGTGGTCAGCGCCGCCGTCAGCCCCCACAGCCGGCCGACCTGGCCGGCGATCGTCGAGACGACGTCGTCGTCGAATCGGCCGCGGTTGTCGGCCGGCAGGTTGGCGCCGGGGCTGGCGGCGCCGGCCTCCGCGGTCGACTGCGTGATGACCACATCCAGCGGGCGCGGAACGGCCAGCCCGGAGTGGATCGTGGTGGCCAGCGCGGTCAGCATCGACTGCGCGTCGCTGGGCTGCGGGCTCCACTTCAGCGGCGGCAGCAGGATCTGGTCGCGCGGTTCGGCGCCCGGCTGCAGCGCCCGCCACAGAATCGAGCCGATGGCGTCCTGGCGCCGGGCGACTGTCGAGTCGTGGTTCAGCGGAACATCCAGCGACGAGTCCAGATACGTCGGCAGATCGGGGTCGGTGCCGACGGCGGCCAGCGCGGCGCCGACGGCCGGGTCGAACGGCGCCATCACCACCTGGGGGGAGAGCCTGCGCGGTGCTAGGTCGGCGATCATCGGCTCACCGGTCGAGGAGTCCTGCGCAGAGCAGTCGGCGGCGGCGATCGCCACCGTTGACCCCTGGCTACCCAGCAGGTCGACGGCAGGCGGGGTCAGTGGGCCATCGCCGAGGATCGTGGCGCCGCGCACCGAAGTGATGCCCAGGATCTGATCGATGATGTCGCCCGCGCTGGCAACCGCTGCGGAATTCAGACCGGCGTCGCCGACCCGCTGCAGTGCGCCGAGGTCGGCCTGCGCGTACGGGGTGGGCGCGACGCACATCCGCTTGGCCAGGGCGCGCAGCTTGTCCAGCCAGGCGGCCGCTGCGGCCTGGCCGGTACCGGGGTGGGAGGCGGCGCCCAGCCCGTCGGGGGCGTCGGAGACGACATAACCGACGGTCATCGCGTTGACGGTCACCAGCAGGTCGGGGTCGACCGCGAGGCACAGTGCGCGGGTGGTTTCCCCGCCTGGGTCGACGGCCGGGCTGGTGGCGAAGTCCACCGCCGACAGCAGGGTGTCGAGGCGCCCGCCGGGAGCCAGTGACACGGCGAGGTCATCGTTCATCAGCCGGACGGGCGTGGTGCCGCCCGGCACACCGGGTGCCAGTCGCGGTTTGTCGGCCAGCGGCCACAGCATCGTCACCGCGACGGGCTTGGTGGTGTCCGGGGGCACCACGTCGGTAAGGGTTTCGGGCGCGGCGTCGGCCGCATCGGCCGGCACACCCAGAACCGGCAACAGGAACCGGGCGTCGTCGAGGCGGGCGGCGTCGCCGTAATCCGGGGTGCCGTTGATGTTCACCAGCAGCGGGTACACGCCGGGGTTGTCGATGCCCAGCGACGGTTCAGTCCGCGACCGGATCGGATAACGAAAGGTGAATCCGACCGCTTGGCCGCGCTGCATCTCGTCGGCGACGGTGGTGAACTCGCCGACGGGCTGAAATTGGTCGTTGTTGCCGTCGAGGTTGGTGCGCAGACCTGCTGACGAGTTCACCGCGGCGGCGTGTTCGAGGCGGGCGACGACGTCGTGCACCGGCCGATCGCCGACATTGGTGACGGTGCCAGTGACGGTGATGGTCGGCTCACTGGTGGTGGTGATCAGGTCCGGCGCGACACTGTCAATGCGGACCTGCAGGAACGGCGTCGACCCGGGTTCACCGGCGGCGGCCGGCGCGATAGTTGGCATCGCGAGCAGGGCAAGCACACCGAGGATCGCGGGGATCCGGGGCAGCTTGCCGACCCGTCTCGGCATGGTCACGTTCCCGGTCCGCAGCCGTTCGTCCGCGGGCCGGATTGACGTGGCCCGGCGTCGTCGGAGCGACGGTTGCGGGTGTGCGAATGCGTCTGTGGGCGCCGGCGAGGTGTGGTGCGCGGCAGCGGCGGCAGCGCGGCGACGCCGTCGGACTGCAGCAGCTGGATCAGCTCCCCGGCGATCTCGGCGAGCTTGCGTTCGTCGGCATAGGCCAGGCGCTTGGGCAATTCACCGACCGGCACCCAGGCCACCTCGGTGACTTCGACGTCTTCGTCGCAGAGCTCACCGCCCGAGAATTGCATGAGGTAGTGGTGCACGGTTTTGTGGACGCGGCGGCCTTCGGTGACGAACCAGTAGTCGATGCTGCCGAGGGCGGCCAGGACCTGGCCGCGGATGCCGGTTTCCTCGGCGACTTCGCGGATCGCGGTCTCTTCGGCGGTCTCGCCTTGTTCGATGTGGCCCTTCGGCAGTGACCACAGCATCCGGCCGCGCCGGTCGACCCGGCCGATCAGGGCGGCCACCTGAGTTTCGGGCGGCCCGTCGATGCCGTCGATGACCAGCCCGCCCGCCGAGGTCTCGTGCACGGTGCGCAGCCGGGCCGGGGCGCGCCGCGACGATCGCGGCCGGCCGGGTTTGCCCGGCGGGGGCTCGCCGTTGCCGCCGTTGGTGGCGGGGGATGCGGCTGGGGCGTCGGAGACTTCCGTGGCGGCGGAGTCGGCGGGGAGGGGATTTGCCGGACCGGCCGCGCGTCGGCCGCGGCGCCGACCCCGGCGCCGTCGTGGTTTGGCCTGTTCGCCGTCCGACACCCAAGCGATAGTAGCTGGCACGGGATGACGTCCCGACCACACTCGCCGGTAGACCAGTAGGCTCATGCCACGTGTCTGAAGCCACCCAGGACGTCGAGCTGCTCGCCCGGGCGCTCGTCGCGCTCAATCGGCAGGGTGGACTGCTGCGCGAAATCGGCGGCCTGTTCGCTGCCGCGGGCCACGAGCTCTATTTGGTCGGCGGCAGCGTGCGCGACGCCTTCTTGGGCCGGCTGACCACAGACCTCGACTTCACCACGGACGCGCGGCCCGAAGCCGTTCAGCGCCTCGTGCGTCCCTGGGCGGATGCGCTTTGGGATACCGGTATCGAATTCGGCACCGTCGGCGTCGGTAAGGGCCGCGACCGGCTGGAGATCACCACGTTCCGCGCCGACAGCTATGACCAGGTGTCACGCAACCCGCAGGTGCGCTACGGCGACCGGCTCGAGGACGACCTCGTGCGTCGCGACTTCACCGTCAACGCGATGGCAGTGCGCATCACCGCCGACGGCCCCGGCGACTTCATCGACCCACTCGGTGGCCTGACGGCGCTGCGCCAGCGGATCCTCGACACCCCGGCGGCGCCGGAAGTGTCGTTCGGCGACGACCCGCTGCGGATGCTGCGCGCGGCCCGCTTCGTCTCGCAGCTGCAGTTCGACGTGTCGGACCGGGTGCGGGCCGCGATCGTCGAGATGGCGCCGCAATTGGGCCGGATCACCGTCGAGCGGGTGGCCGTCGAGCTGGACAAGATGCTGCTGGGCGCCGACCCGGTCGCGGGCCTCGACCTGATGGTCCAGACCGGGATGGGTGAGGTGGTGCTGCCCGAGATCGGCGGCATGCAGATGGCCATCGACGAACACCATCAGCACAAGGACGTCTATCAGCATTCGTTGACGGTGCTCCGCCAGGCCATGGAGTTGGAGGGTCCCAGGGGGCAGGAGCACAGCGACTCGGGGGACGGCCAGGGAGGTCCTGACCTCGTCTTGCGGTGGGCTGCGCTGCTGCACGACATCGGCAAGCCGGCCACCCGCCGGCACGAGTCCGACGGCGGGGTGAGTTTTCATCACCACGAGGTGGTCGGGGCGAAGATGGTCCGCAAGCGGATGCGGGCGCTGAAGTACTCCAAACAGATGGTCGACGACGTCTCGCAGCTGGTGTACCTGCATCTGCGGTTTCACGGATACGGCGACGGCAAGTGGACAGACTCGGCAGTGCGCCGCTACGTCGCCGACGCCGGACCGCTACTTCCCAGGTTGCACAAGCTGGTTCGCGCCGATTGCACCACCCGCAACAAGCGGCGGGCGGCTCGGCTGCAGGCCAACTACGACCAGCTCGAGCAACGGATCACCGAACTGGCCGCCAAGGAGGACCTGGCGCGGGTGCGCCCGGATCTGGACGGCAACGAGATCATGAAGCTGCTTGGCATTCCGCCTGGCCCGCAGGTAGGGCAGGCCTGGAATTTCCTCAAGGAGCTGCGCCTGGATCGCGGCCCGCTGGACCACGACGAAGCCGTCGCAGAGTTGCGGGCTTGGTGGAACGAGAACGGTCAACCCAGCGTCTGAGTCGGTATGGACTACTGCCTGGGATCTGGCGATGGCACGGCCGCGATGTTCAGCGCTCACCCGGATGTCGATATCGACGGCGACGGCGAGCCCGACGGTGTGCGCCTCGATATCGACGGTGACGGGATCTACGACGATGCGCTGGCCGATCTCGACGGCAACGGCCTGGCCGATCATGCCGCGTTCGACCTGGACGGCGCCGACGGTATCCCAGCGAGCCTCTACACCGACGACGGGTCCGGCACCTGGGCCATGACGCCGACAGGGGCGGGCGGGCCGCTGCGCTGGTTCGGTCTCGACGGTGTCGAGCACACGGCAAGTGGCCCAATCGATTTCGATGCCGACGGGCGACCCGATCGGTTACTGGACGTCAACCGTGACGGATTGGCCGACCGCGTTTTGCGGGCCGGCGACGGTGGTTTCGACACCGGTTACGTCGACACCGACGGCGACGGGAGCTGGGATCTGACGTTGACCGACAGCGACGGTGACGGCACCGCCGACGCCGCGAGCGCGCTGTAGCTGCCCTCGGCGGGCACCGCGCACACCCCGCCCGTCTCGAGCAGCGCGCGAGCGAGGTCGCACAGCACCGGCTGGTGATAGAGGAAGCCTTGCCCCTTGCGGGCGCCGAGATCCAGGAGGGTGTCGCGTTCGGCGACCGTCTCGATGCCTTCCACGACCAGGTCGAGCGCCAGCGCGCTGGCCAGCGACACCACCGACTGCACCACGGCCCGCTGCTTGGCGTCGCCGTGGTCGAGCGCGGCGGCGAACGAGCGATCGAGCTTGATCTGGTCGACCGGCAGGGTGCGCAGCTGGGTCAGGGACGAATAGCCCGTCCCGAAGTCGTCGAGCGAGACGCTGACGCCGGCGTCGCGCAGCCGCGCCAGGACGGGGTGGGCCACCCGTAGGTCGACCAGGGCGTGCTCGGTGAGTTCGATGATCAGTGATTCGGGCGGCAGCCCGGCCTTGTCGAGCAACTGCAGCACCTCCTCGGCGAAGCCCGGCTCGCGCACCTGGCGGGGCGAGACGTTGACCGACATCGTCAGGTCGAGGGCCAGTCCGTCGGCTCGCCAGCGGGCCAGTGTCTCGATGGTCTCCCGCAATACCCAGCGACCGATCTCGACGATCATGCCGTTGTCCTCGGCCAGTGGAATGAACGCGCCGGGGTAAAGCACGGGCATCCCGGGCCGGTGCCACTGCAGCAGCACTTCGAATCCGGTGATGACGCCGGTGTCGAGCGTGACGATCGGTTGGGCGCTGAGCCGCAACTGATTTCGGCCCACCGCGTGCCGCAGCGCGGTGTCGAGGTCGAGGCGCTGGGCGACCTCGGCCTCGAGATGGGAATCGAAGACGTTGATGTGACTGCCGTCAGTCAGCTTGGCCCGGTACATCGCCACGTCGGCTTCGCGCATCAGCTCGGCACCCGACACGGTGGATTCATCGGCGAACGTGATCCCGATGCTGGCGTCGACGAACGCCTCCTTGCCGTCGATCGTGTACGGCGCGCTGAGGGTGGTTCGGATGCGTTCGGCCAGCGTGATGGCTTGGGCCCGGTCGGGTAATTCGGGACACAGCACCACAAACTCGTCGCCGCCGAGGCGGGCCACGGTGTCGGTTTCACGGACCGTCGTCGAGAGCCGCCGCGCCGCCTCGATGAGCAGCTCGTCACCGCCGGCGTGCCCGATGGAGTCGTTGACCATCTTGAAGCGGTCCAGGTCGCAGAACAGCACGGCCAGCGGGGTGCCGCGGTGGCGAGCGAGCATCAGGCTCTGCGACAGCCGGCTCAGCAGCAGGCTGCGGTTGGCCAGTCCGGTGAGCGCGTCGTGGCTGGCCTGGTAGGACAGCCGGCGTGCGGACGCGTCGCGTTCGAGCGCCAGCGTCACCAGGTCCCGACAGCGGACCAGGGTGGTGTGGGCGAGGTCGTCGAAGGACTCCGGGTCGCCGTAGACCTCCAAGGTGCCGGCGGTGTCGGCGGTGTCGGTGACCGTCCCGGTCCAGGCTGGGGCCTCGGATACGTCGGAGCCGATCGGGTAGACCACCGAGCGCGGGCCCATCGCGATGCGGACGGCCGTCGCGCCGGAGACTTCGGCGGCCAGCTGCACGATCTGGCGCAGGACTGACGACACCGGGTCGGCGGTGGCGATCCGTTCGAGGATGCGGGCCTGTCCGCGTTCCAGCGCCGACACCCGGTCGAGGCGGTCTTCGGTCTTGCGCAGCGTATCCCGCTCGTCGTCGAAAGCCCTTCGGGTGTCGCGGTATTGGCGCACGACGTTGGCGGCGATCCACCACACCAGCGCCGCGGCGAGTACCAGCGCGGCGATCAGCATCGCCAGCTGGACCACCCGGCCGCGCAGTAGCCCCTCCTCGGCGGAGCGGTCGAAGCGGTGCAGACCGTTCGGGTTACCGGCGACCAGCGCATGCGTCGCCTCGGAGAGCACTTCTGCTCGGGGCAGGATGGTGCCGGCCCATTTGGTGCGCTGATCGGCGGGCAGGATACCGGCCGGTGCCTCGGCGATGACGCTGTCCAATGCGTTGAGGGCCCAGCGGTATTCGGGTGAGGCGGCGTCGGCGGCGCTCACGCCGTTCGCGGCGATTACCCGTAGGCGCTGGGCGAGGAGGGCTCGGGCCAGCTGCACGTCTCGGCGCGGCACGACGCCGAGTAGGTATTGCTCGGCTTTTTCGATGTAGGTGAGCGAGTCGCGGACGGTGAAAAACGTGTTGTTGCTGACGGGTTCGGTGCGGGCGGTGTGGTGGGTGTAGGCCCGCTGGTCAGCTGAGGATTGGATGCTCACCACGACCAGGGTGACCAGCAGTAGCACCAGGATGGCCGCCACGACCTGTTGGCCGCGGTTGAGGGTGAGTCGTGGGCCGGGGGCCCGCAGCCACTGGTCGGTGATCATGACGCGGGCCCGCCGGGGGTTTTGACCTTGATGGCGGCCAGGCTCCAGTTCCACGCGTCTAGCACTGACGACAGCGGCGTCCCGTCGGGAAACACGATGCGGATCGGGCCGCCCTGGTCATAGGGGATCGGTGTGCCGTCGCGCTGGGTGGCGATCAGGGCCCGCGACTCGATCATGGGCTTGGCGGCGCTGACGTAGTGGTAGTCGTCGAGCCCGACGGTGTCGACGGTGGCGGAATCGGGGATCCCGGCCTTGCCGAGGACGACGGCCAGCGGGACGCCGCTGTAGGTTTCCCGTCTCTTGACGAAGGGTTCGTCCAGCGCGACGGTCGTGCGGCCGAGCTCGTTGAGCTGGTCGAGGGTCAGGGCCAGCGGGGTGTTGCCTCCGCTCACTGTCAGGACGGGCTGTCCTGGCGGGGGAGGGTCGATCGTGCCGATGCCGTAAGGGTTTTGCGTCGGCGTCGGCGTCGGCGTCGGCGTCGACGCCGCGCCAGCGGGGGACGACTGGGTCGGCTCCCCAGGGGCGGGAGTGCTCGCGCACGCGGCCAATCCCGGGATGCTCACTGCCCCCGCTGCGATGGCAGCGAGCAGGCGGGTGCGCATGACGGCCGATGATACTGCCCTAAGCAACCAATTGCCCTGTAGGTGAAATCGCGTTGGGCAGGCGCGATTGTCGACCATCCAAGGATGTAGCAAACAATTAAGTCAAGCTATGCGTTGGCAGTGTGGTGCACTATCTACCTTTGCCGGGCGGCCCGGCGAAAGCTTGGGCGATTTCGAGCCACCGTGCGGCGTCGGTGCCGTCGGCGATCACGTCGAGCTCGGCGCGTGGACGACGCTGGGTGACCAGACAACAGAAGTCCACCGCTGAGCCGGTGACCCGCTGCCCGGCGTCGTGCGGTCCCCACGTCCAGTGCGTGCCGTCGGGTGCGGTCAGGTCGACGTGGAACGGCTCGGCGGGCGGGGTCAATCCGTGCACGCTGAACGCGAAGTCGCGGGTGCGCACACCCAGATGGGCGATCGACTTCAACCGGCTCGACGGCGCGACCGCCGCACCGAGCGCGTCGGCCACGTCCAGACCGTGCGCCCAGGTTTCCATCAAACGCGCGGTCGCCATGGATGCCGCACTCATCGGGGGCCCGAACCACAGCAGCTTGCGCCCCTCGGCCACGCCGCGCAGTGCGGTGTGCAGTTGTGTCCGAGTGTCGCGCCATTGCGCCAGCAGTCGATCGGGTGGGGTGAGCGCCAATTCTTCGGCGGCCTTGTCGACGAAGCCGAGGGGGTCCTCGTGCGCGGCGGTGAGCTGTTCGCCGAACGCGGGTTCGTCGGTGATCGAGAGCCACGCCACCCGGTCCGTCCAGAGCAGATGGGCGATCTGGTGGGCGACGGTCCAGCCGGGTGCGGGCGTGGGCTGCGCCCAGCCGAGCGGGTCCAGCGGTGCGACCAGGGCGTCGAGGGCATCGCTTTCGTCGCGCAGGTCGTCGACGATCGGGTCCGCGGCTGTCATGAGCCCAACCTAGGACGCAGGGAGCCGGCCGCGCCCCACAATCGCGTGCAGCGCCAGCCCGGCCAGATAAATAGCCGTGCCGGCCAGGGCGAGGCCCGGCGAGTGGCCGTCGGCCGGCAGCACCGCCGCCGACAGGATGGTCGCCGCGATGAACGACACCCAGAACAGCGAGTCCTGAACGGCGAAGACGTGGCCGCGCAGTGCGTCGTCGACGTCGATCTGCATGGCGGTGTCGGCGCACAGCTTGACCATCTGGCCGGCCAGCCCCAGCAGAAATCCGCACACGACCATCACCGCGAGTTGCAGTGTGGCACCCGCCAACTGGATGACCGCCGCGCACAACAGTGCCCCGTTGGCCGTCGCATACCGGCCCCAGCGTTTGATCGAGGCGGGGGTGAGCACGTTCGCCAGGAACGAGCCGCCGCCGGTGGCGGCGACGAACACCACGGCGGTACCGAGCCCGCCCACGGCCTGAGTGTCGCTGTGCCGCACGATCACAAGTACCAGCAGGGTGTTGATCCCGAACACCATGCGGTGGCTGGCCAAGCCGGCCAGTGTGGCCGCGACCGTCGGGGTGCTCAGCACGGTGCGGGCGCCGTACACCCACCCGGTGGCCACCGCGTAGAACGCCGATCCGTGAACGGCGCGCGCGGTGTGGTCGGGCCCCAGTTCGTGTCGGGGGAAGCGCAACGACAGCACGAGTGCGATCGCGACGGGAATCGCGACCAGCAGCATGACGGTGGCGGCGCCGGTATCTCCGGAGCCGAAGATCCAGCGGGGCAACAGCATGAAGTTCGCGCCGAGGAAGGTGGCAGTGGCCCCCGTCGCGGTGGCGACGGAATTCATGGTGACGACCCGCTCGCGCGGGACGACGTGAGGCAGCGCCGCCGAGAGTCCGGAGGTGACGAACCGGCTGAACCCGTTGATGATCAGCGCGCCACAGAGCACGGCTTGGTCCTCGGCGCTCACGGCGAGCAGCACCGCGACCCCGATCACCAACACCAGCCGCGCCAGGTTCGCCGCGACCAGTACGGCGCGGCGGTCCCAGCGGTCCAGCAGTGCGCCTGCGAATGGGCCGAGAATCGAGTACGGCAGAAACAGCACAGCGAATGAGCCGGCCACCGACCACGGGGTCGCCGCCCGCTCCGGATTGAACAGCAACCCACCGGCAAGACCGGCCTGAAAGAGGCCGTCACCGAATTGGCTTGCGGTCCGAAGCTCCAGCAGTCGCCAGAACTCGGGCAGGCTGCGCACCGATCGCCAGAGCGAACCGGGTGCGCGGCTGTCGGCCATCCGACCAACAGTACAAATATCCATACGCGCCTGTTACCGCAGCAACACCTACCTGATGCCATGATGGTGTGGTGTCGCAGTCCGAGGACCCCGAAGACTTTGTCGCGCGCGCGGCGAACCGGGTGCGGCCCGGCACGTTGTTGCTGGCCAACACCGACCTGTTGGAACCCACGTTTCGGCGCAGTGTGATCTACGTCGTCGAGCACAACGACGGCGGCACCCTGGGTGTGGTGCTCAACCGACCCAGCGAGACTGCCGTCTACAACGTGTTGCCCCAGTGGGCCAAACTCGCCTCCAAGCCCAAGACGATGTTCATCGGCGGACCCGTCAAGCGGGATTCCGCATTGTGCCTGGGCACGCTGCGGGTGGGCACCGATCCACAGGGCATGCCCGGGCTGCGCCATGTGGCCGGCCGCATGGTGATGGTGGATCTCGACGCCGACCCCGATCTGATCGCACCGGCCGTCGAAGGCGTGCGGGTTTTCGCAGGCTACTCTGGCTGGACCATCGGCCAGCTGGAGGGCGAGATCGAACGCGACGACTGGATTGTGTTGTCCGCGTTGCCTTCTGATGTGCTGGTGGAGCAGCGGGTGGATCTGTGGTCACGGGTGTTGCGTCGCCAGCCACTGCCGCTGTCGCTGCTGGCTACCCACCCGATCGACGTCAGCCGGAACTGATCGGCTGCGCATCCCGGCCCATCCGGGTGGCGATTACCGCGCAGGCGAAGAGCTGAATCTGGTGAAACAGCATCAGCGGCAACATGATCAGGCCGACGCTGCTGGCCGGGAACAACACCAGGGCCATCGGTAGCCCGGAGGCCAGACTTTTCTTCGACCCGCAGAACAGCAGGACGATCGCGTCTCCGCGGTCCAGCCGGGCCAGTCTGCCGGTGATCCGCGTCAAGCCCAGCACGATGGCCAGCAGCACGCTGCTGACCGCCGCGACAGCCGCTACCCGCCAGGGCTGCACGCTGCTCCAGATGTGCTCGGCCATCCCTGCCGAGAACGCGGCGTAGACGACCAGGAGGACGGAGCCGCGGTCGACGACCTTGGTCAGCACCGCGTGCCGGGTGACCACCGGAGCCAGCCATGGCCGCAGCAGCTGGCCGAGGGCGAACGGCGCCAGCAGCTGCAGCACGATGTCGAGCACCGCCGACCCGTCGACCCTCGGACTCCCGCCGAGCGGCATCAGCACCAGGACCAGAAGCGGGGTGAGGAACACGCCGACGATGTTGGACAGCGAGGCGCTGACGATCGCCGCCGACACGTGCCCGCGCGCCATGGAGGTGAAGGCGATCGAGGACTGCACGGTGGAGGGCACCAGGCACAGGAACAGCAGTCCGGTGTAGAGGTCGGGGGTCAGCACCGACGGCACGAGTGCCCGGGCCGCCAGCCCGAGCAGCGGGAACGCCACGAACGTGGTGGCCAGTACGAGCAGGTGCAGCTTCCATTGCCGAACTCCGTGCCACGCCTGCTGCGGCGACAGCCGCGCGCCGTAGAGCAGGAAGAGCAGCGCAATGACGATTTTGGTGGCCACCGACAGCACGTCGGCGGCGCTGCCGCGGGCGGGCACCAGCGAGGCCAGTACGACGACGCCGACAAGCAAAAGTAGGAACGTGTCGACGGGAATCCGTGACAGTACTGCCTTCATCAGGACGTCGCGGGCCTCACTTGCACGACAGCGTGCAGCCGGCGCAGCTGCCGGTGGAGCAGCTGGCTTGGGCTTCCCGGCGCGCGGCGTAACGCGCACCCTGCCATGAACCGGCGGCGACGGTTCCCACGGCGCCGACCACGCAGACGATCAGCACCAGCAGCCCGGTGTGTGCGGGCGCCGCCAACGCGGCCGAGCCGCCGGCCATCAGCATCACGGCCGCGGCCAGTTGCGTCGGGGCGACCGACCGCAACACCTGGCCGGTGACGTCGGCAGCTGGCGGCCGGGTCAGCGTCCAGATGCCCGAGCCGCCGACCAGGACGGCCATACAGAGGCACACCATGCCGACGATGAACATGGGGCCACAATACGAGCCCGGCGTCAGTGCGGCGCGACGGGATCCGCGGGAGCCGGCGGCGGAAAGAGGCTCGCGAGGGGG